>NZ_JBQSUM010000013.1:0-2529 GCF_052384365.1 Sphingopyxis sp. Q841
TGCACGAACCGCTCCGCGGATTGGCGCTAGCCTCGATGTAAAGCGCCCCAGCGAGCGCCGCGGCTGATTGAACGCGGGCGGCCAGAGGCAGACCCTTTCGACTCCTTTACCTGAGGAGTCGAACGATGAATGAGCTTATCCAGATTGGCCCGATCAGCCCGCTGCGCCAGCGGCTGATCGACGACATGACCATGCGCCGCTTCTCGAAGGAGACGCAGCGTAACTATCTGCGCGACGTCGGGCGGTTCGCGACCTGGCTCGGGCGCTCGCCGCACACCGCGAGCGCCGAGGATGTCCGGCAGTTCCAGATCGAACAGCAACAGGCCGGCGTCCCGGCACCAACGATGAACAGCATCGTCGGCGCATTGCGGTTCTTCTTCACGCACACGCTCGACCGCCCCGACCTCGCGCGCAAGCTCGTCCGCACGAGGCAGGTACGCAAGATCCCGGTCGTGCTGACCATGGCCGAGGTGAAGCGGCTGCTCGATGCCACGCGCTGTCTCAAGCATCAGGCTGCGTTGTCAGTCGCCTATGGCGCCGGACTGCGCGTTGCAGAGGTGTCGGCGCTCAAGGTCAGCGATATCGACAGCAAGCGCATGCTGCTCAGGATCGAGCGCGGTAAAGGCGGCCGATATCGCAACGCGATGCTGCCCGAAGGCCTGCTCCTGCTCCTGCGCGACTGGTGGCGCGCGGGGCGGCAGCAGGGCATCTTGCTGCCCGATGGCTGGCTCTTCCCCGGACAGAGCGCCGCGGCGCCGATCAGCACGCGTCAGCTCTACCGCGTCGTCGTCGAAGCTGCCGAGGCCGCCGACATCGACAAGCGCGTCGGACCGCATACGCTGCGCCACAGCTTCGCCACCCATCTGCTCGAGGACGGTGTCGATATCCGCGTCATCCAGGCGCTGCTCGGTCACGCCAAGCTAAACACCACCGCCTTCTATACGCAGGTCGCAACGAAAACCGTGCGGTCGATCGTCAGCCCGCTCGACAGGCTCGCGCTCGCATCACCGAGCGAGGAGGCACCCGACGGCTGAGGCTGATGCGCGCCTCGCTCGAGGTCGCCGACATCTTCCGTGCTGCTGGCCCTGCGTATCGCACGTCCCATACCGGGCATCTCAGCCTGCATCAGCTGAGGATCATGTCGGCGATCGAACATTGCCGCACCGCCGCTTTGGGTGGCCACGTCGAGGCTTGCACCGACTGCGGCCACTGGCGGATCGCGTACAACAGCTGCCGCAACCGGCACTGCCCCAGGTGCCAGGGCGCCGCCGCGCGCAGCTGGCTCGAAGCGCGCGAGGCCGATCTCCTCCCGGTCGGCTACTTCCACGTCGTATTTACCCTCCCTGCCGAGATCGCCGCGATCGCCTATTACAACAAGGCGCTGGTCTATGACCTCTTGTTCAAGGCCGCGGCCGATACGATGCTGACCATCGCTGCTGATCCGAAGCATCTCGGCGCCCGGATCGGCATCACCGCCGTCCTCCATACCTGGGGCTCGGCACTCACCCATCATCCGCACATCCATATGATCGTGCCCGGCGGCGGCATATCGCGCGATGGAACACGCTGGATATCGGCGCGCCCCGCCTTCCTGCTCCCGGTCCGCGTCCTTGGGGCCCTGTTCCGACGCCTGTTCCTGACCCGGCTGCGCGCGCTGCACGACGCCGGCAAGCTCGCTTTCTTCGGCAGCCTCACGCATCTCACCGAACGACGCGCATTCCTGCGGCACCTCTCACCCGTCAGGAAGAAGCGCTGGGTGGTCTATGCCAAGCCGCCCTTCGCCGGGCCCGAGGCGGTGCTCGCTTACCTCGCGCGCTACACCCACCGCGTCGCCATATCGAACAGCCGCCTCCTCCGGTTCGACGAGGCCGGGGTCACCTTCCGCTACAAGGATTATCGCAAGTCCGGCGCCACACGGCAGCAGGTCATGGCCCTCGCTGCCGACGAGTTCATCCGCCGCTTTCTCCTCCACGCCCTGCCGCGCGGGTTCCACCGCATCCGCCACTATGGCCTGCTCGCCAGCGCACGCCGCAAGGATCATCTCGAACGCGCCCGCCGCCTGCTCGATGTCGCACCCACTCCGGTCGACGAACCGACCGACGAGCCCGAGCCCCGGCCGACCTGCCCGTGCTGCGGCGGCACGATGATCATCATCGAGGTCTTCGAGCGCCGCTATCAGCCTCGCGCGCCGCCACCGCTTGCGGTCTCATCCGGGATACCGGCGCCGTGACCCGGCACGGCTCATCGCCTTCCTCCTCCAGGGCACACCCGCGCCTGGAAGCGGCCCCGCTTGCGCCGACGCTGCCCAAAAGCAGACGCCGGAACCGCAAAATCGGACGGTCCGACTTTCGGCGTTCGCTTTTACGGCCCATATCCAGACGGTCCGTTCTCAGATGCGTCTGCTTTTGGCCAGCATCTGGCTACCCCAGCATCAGCGCAAAACAGCTTTCCCCATAGCTCGGCCCATGATCACCGCGGTTCGGGCACCGAAGACTTTCTGACGCCTCCCGGCGTCTGAAACTCTCAACG
>NZ_JBQSUM010000014.1:0-237 GCF_052384365.1 Sphingopyxis sp. Q841
TGACGTGCTCCCCTGATTGTTACCAGTCAGAGGTAGAGTCCGGCTCCTTCATGATGGTTGATTGATGGGATGGCAATGGTCCTGGGGGCATGCCCCCAGGACCATTGGCCGGCGATCTCGGCGGGGGTTTGCCCGCCCAGTTTCGAGTGCGGCCTGACGTGATTATAATCGTGCCGCCAAGCCATGAGCACGAAGCGGGCATGCGCCAGCGACGTGAACAGGGTCTCGTTGAGGCAT
>NZ_JBQSUM010000014.1:295-1240 GCF_052384365.1 Sphingopyxis sp. Q841
GCGCGATATAATGCCACTCGACCTGACGCTCCTGCGACCAGCGCAGGATCGCCGACGAGGTCAGTTCGGTGCCATTGTCGCTGACGACCATGTGAGGCTTCCCCCGCAGGCCGATCAGCGTCGTCAGTTCCCGGGCAACGCGGATGCCGGATAGCGATGTGTCCGCCACCAGCGCCAGACACTCCCGCGTAAAGTCATCGACGATGCACAGGATGCGGAACCGCCGACCGCACACCAGGCTGTCCGATACGAAGTCGAGCGACCAGCGCTGGTTCGGACCCTGCGGCAGTGCCATCGGCGCTCGCGTGCCCAAGGCCCGCTTGCGACCACCACGGCGGCGGACACGCAGTCCCTCTTCGCGATAGATGCGCAGCAGCTTCTTGTGGTTCGGGCGCATGCCCTCCCGCGCCAGAAGATACCCCAGACGACGATAGCCGAACCGACGGCGCTCGGCCGCCAGCTCGCGCAGGCGTTGCCGCAGAGCACCGTCATCCGGCCTCGTCGGCTCATATCTGATCACCCGGCGGCTCACGCCGACCAGGCTGCACGCCCGACGCTCGCTCAGCCCGTGATGGTCACGAGCATATGCGACTGCCTCCCGCTTGGCGCCGGGCGTCACCATTTTTTTGATGTCAGATCCTTCAGCACCGCATTGTCGAGCATCGCCTCGGCCAGAAGCTTCTTCAGCTTCGCATTCTCGTCCTCGAGCGCCCGAAGCCGCCGCGCCTCCGACACGTCCAGGCCCCCGAACTTGGCCTTATACTTGTAGAAGGTCGCCGAACTGATCCCGTGCCGGCGGCATACATCCGCCGTCGGCATCCCCGCCTCATGCTCCTTCAATATCGCGATGATCTGCTCTTCGCTGAACCTGCTTCGCTTCATTACGTCCGACTCCTTCGCGCCGGACTCTACTCAAAATCGGTCACATTTCAGGGGAGCACGTCA
>NZ_JBQSUM010000015.1:0-696 GCF_052384365.1 Sphingopyxis sp. Q841
CTGTATCATATCGTTATGCAACATGGAGGTTATGCATGCATTTCCGTCCCTTGCACGACCGTGTGGTCGTCCGCCGCATCGAAGCCGAGGAGAAGACCTCGGGCGGCATCATCATCCCCGACACCGCAAAGGAAAAGCCGCAGGAGGGCGAAGTCGTCGCCGTCGGACCGGGTGCCCGCGCCGAGGACGGCACGGTGACCGCGCTCGACGTTCGGGCCGGCGACCGCATCCTGTTCGGCAAATGGTCGGGCACCGAGGTGCGCATCAACGGCGAGGATCTGCTCATCATGAAGGAAAGCGATATTCTGGGCGTGATCGAGCAGGCCGAGGCGCTCAAGAAGGCGGCCTGACGCCGCATCCATCCAGCAACTGAAAGGATATCGAGAAGGAGGAAGAAATGGCTGCCAAGGAAGTGAAATTTGCGTCCGACGCGCGTGATCGCATGCTGCGCGGCGTGGATACGCTTGCGAATGCAGTGAAGGTCACGCTCGGCCCCAAGGGACGCAATGTCGTGATCGAGAAAAGCTTCGGCGCGCCGCGCATCACCAAAGACGGCGTGACCGTCGCCAAGGAAATCGAGCTTGCCGACAAGTTCGAGAATATGGGCGCCCAGATGCTGCGCGAGGTCGCCTCGAAGCAGAACGACAAGGCCGGCGATGGCACCACGACCGCGACCGTGCTCGCGCAGGCGATCGT
>NZ_JBQSUM010000016.1:0-638 GCF_052384365.1 Sphingopyxis sp. Q841
GTAGCGGCGATCGAGCGCGCGGGCGGCACCGCCTTTGCCGTTCAGGCCGATGCCTCCCAGCCCGGGCCGCAGCGGGCGGGCGTCGAACAAGCAGCGGCCGCGCTAGGCGGGATCGATATCCTTGTCCACAATGCCGGCGTCGCCGAATTCTCTACCATCGCCGATGACACTGACGAAAGCTATGACCGTCAATTCGGGGTCAATGTGAAGGGCCTGCACGTCGGCACGCGCGCGGCGCTGCCGCACCTGCGCGACGGGGGGCGGATCATCCTCATCGGCAGCATCTCGGGCGAGATGGCGTTCCCCGCGACCGCGATCTACAGCGCGACCAAAGCGGCAGTGGCGGCGCTGGCGCGCGGCTGGGCAAAGGATCTCGCCTCGCGCAATATCCTCGTCAACACCGTGCAGCCGGGCCCCATCGACACCGATATGAACCCTGCTGACGGCGAGTTCGCGAAGCAGATGATCGGTGCCATTCCGCTCGGTCGCTACGGCCGGGTCGAGGAGATCGCCGGCGCGGTGTCGTTTCTGGCCGGCCCAGATGCGACCTACATCACCGGAACAACGCTGAACATCGATGGCGGTGCGTCGGCCTAGTCGCGGGAGCGGCCCCTCCGCCCGGCGGAGGGGTCGTCGCC
>NZ_JBQSUM010000001.1:0-1482724 GCF_052384365.1 Sphingopyxis sp. Q841
TCGTCTCCCGCAAAGGCGAGCAGATAGTCGCTCGCCTTGCTGGCCGCGCTTGCCGCGCGGAAGATCGCCTTCTCGTCGCTGCGCAGCACCGACAGCCACGAGCCGATATAATCCGAATGGCGGACCGTGGGCGCGATACCGAGCGAGGCGCAGGTGAATGCCGCCGCCAGCTCGGCGACAAGTTCTTCGCGGGCATAGGCCTCCGATCCGAACCCGCCCTTCTGATCGCGGTCCAACCTGCTGGCGTGACCCGTCCAATGGCCAAGCTCGTGGAGCGCGGTGCGATACCAGTTGATCGGTTCATGGAACGCCGCCTGCGGGGGCACCTGCACAAAATCGTGGCTCGGGCTGTAAAAGGCTTCGCCGCCGCCAATATTGAAGCGCGCACCGCTTCCCGCAATCAACGCGTCGGCCTCCGCGATCGCCAGCACTGGGTCGGGGCTGACCATGGGGACGGTGTAATCCTCGGGCAGGCCCTCGCACTGATCGACGTTGAACACGACGAAGCGCTTGAGGAACGCCACCTGACGCGCTTCGCGATCTTCGCTGCGCGCCTGTTCCTTCTCCGCCTTCGGGGTGAACCGGTCGGCGTAACAGACAATCGTGCCCTTCTCGCCGCGCACGACATTGCCGCCTGCGGCTTCGGCCTGCCGATAGGTAAGCCAGCGCTGCGAAGCGTAGCCCTTGGCGATGCCCTCGGCCCAGAGGATCAGCACATTGATGCCGCTGTACCTGCGCGCCGTTCCGGCGTTCTGCGGCATGGCGCATCCGCAAGCTGCCTTGTCCCAAGGCTGCACCCAAGGCAGCCGCCCTTCTTCGAGCTCGGCGATGATGCGGCTCGTGACCTCGGTATAAAGGCTCTGCCGTTCGACCTTCTGATGTTTCATATCCCTTCTCCTTCCAACCGCGGCCCGGCCCGGAAGGGGCGCAGGGGGGCGGCAGGAAGGAGCCGGCAGACCCGCATGATCGGGCGGGCTGCATCCGGAGGACCGAAATGCAATGGAGGACCCGCAGCGCGGGTTGCGGCCCGACCGGGCGGGGCTAGAGGCGAGTGACGCCTGCCTGCGTCCCTCCCGTGCCGGGACCAAATGACGCCGCCGCGAAGCGGCGACCGCTTGCCCGCCAGCGGCATCTCATATCCTGCGAATCGGACCGACTCCGCGCCGCTCGCGGCGCGTCATTTTAGGCGCGGCCGTCGCCGACGGCCTCATTGACGGCCTCAATGTCCGGCCGCGACGCCGGGGGCGAGACGATTTGAGAAAAATATGTTCGCCTACGCCACCGCACGCTGCAGCCCTCCAGGATACGCCAGCGTACGCCAGCCTACGCCAGCGCACCTACGCTAAACTACGCTAAACTACGATCCAATAAATGGCGCTTTTCTGCGGTGTTGACGATGCCCCTCTCAATGGCCTTCAATGCTCTCACGCCGGAACATGATCCCCCGAAACATGGAGAAGCATCACATGGCATATCAGTCCCCCCTCCGCCTCATGCGGCTCACCGAAGTCCTCAACCTGACCGGGCTCAGCCGCGCCACCCTCTATCGGAAGATCGCCGCCGGCACCTTTCCGCCGCAGCACAAGCTCGCGACACGCTGCTGCGGTTGGCGCGTCGGCGAAGTCGACATCTGGCTTCGCAATCCCATGTCCTTCAAGCTCGCCGATCTCGAGCGCGCTCGCGACGCTGCCTGAGGATTGAAGTGTCCCGGCACGGCAGATCCCCGCGCCGCAGATCGCGGCGCGGGGCGGCTGCCGTCTCAGTCGACCGCGTTCCAGATGATCGCATAAGCGTCATCGCTTGCCTGACCGGCAGCGCGGCCGAGGTTCGCATAAAGCCGGCGCGGCCCAAACTCGGGCGCGGCGAGGCTCAGCGACACATAGCGCTCGCCTGACTGCTGGCCGACGCGGATCCAGCCGGCACCGATCTCGACGCCTTCGGAATAGACCCGGTAGTCGGGCTGAACATCGCCGCTCTTCGAGCGGTTGGTGCGGATCTCGATCGCTGCGCGGATCGAGAGGGTCTTGAGCTGGCCCACGAAGCCCTTGTCGATGGTGCCGTTCACAAAGCCGATAGCTGCCATTGGTCGTCTCCTTCACTGTGCCGCGGGACCATCCCTGCGGCATGGGCGGACCAGGGACCGGGGCTTGAGGCGCCCCCGCGAACCGGCAAGGCCGCAGCGCAGCGGAGGAGTGCGGGCGGCGGGATTATTTGAAGCGAAGCGGCCGCGAGGAGACTGCGCAGCAGGCGGGGACATAATCGCGCCGAGCGCACTTTCGCGGGGCGCCGCGCCGGTCCAGGTCAGATCGCCCGCCGCCGGGTTGGCTCCGGAAGGGTGGAGCTCGCCACTCGGCATCGACGTAAACGATCACTCTCCAGCAAAATGAGGGGCTCAGCCCATGGAGATGACTGCGACCGCAGGGTCCGGTGCGAATTCCCAACTGTTCAGCGGGGCCGATAAGGCTCGCATGCTATGCCGTCACCGTCACCGTCCATCTCCGGACGGTAACCAGGCTGACCGCGATAAATGGGCGCAGCTCCCGCAGCGCGGGCCGCCTGGCAATTGGGATAATAGACCGAAGATCGAGGGGTTTGCCGAGGAACAGCCAACGAACGCGGCGGCTGCGACTGCGCCTGAGGAACGCGGTGCACCGATCGCCATTCTGAGGGAGCGACGAATTCTCCCGCCCAAATCCCTCTCGCCGCTTCACGGGCCCGCGCTTCGTCTATTACATAAGCGTCGCTATACCGCCTGAAGGCGAGCGCCATGCCTGCTTCGACCATCGCTCGACCCAGGTCGGTGCCGTTGACAGTGCAGACTGCGACGTTGCGACCATAATCATCGATATCGCGCTGCTGGCAGCGAACCGACCCCCGGGCAACGAGTTCGCCAAGCTTCGCGGCAGCCGCTTTCCCGCAATCCCAAGCTTCCCCGCCGCGCGTACATTTTTGATCATATTCCGGCGCGTCAATTCCATAGAGGCGCACCGATATGCCCGAAAGCAACAGACTGTCGCCGTCAACCGCCTGAGCCGGGCCGCTGATGTCCTGGGCCAATGCCGGTGCAACCGCCCCGGCCAGAATATTTGCAAGAGCTAGCCGTATCAGCAGCGTGACCATGACTTGATCCTGAATTTGGGCCTTCCAGCGATATTGAGGCGCGCACGAAAGGCAAAGCGCGCTCGATCGACTTGCACGCCCCTCCCCTTCTGTATTCGCATAACATGGATTAAATTCTTGTAACATTGCGCCGCTGTGGCAAAAGAGCAGCCTCGTTGCGGTGACGTAGCGCTCAAAGGGCGCTTTCTAGGTCGGTCCTCACGCGCATTGCTGGCAAGATCAGCAGGTTGCACCATTCTGGGACAGACTTTTGCGCGCAAAAAAGACTCGCATATCAAGCGATTCGGGTTAAGAATTCCTAATAATTAACATTGCAGGGCGAGTCGCGGGCCTGCCACCACCAAGGAGGATACCGACGATGAGAAAATTTCTTTCCAAAGCGCTTCTAGTTTCGGCTGCGGTCTTGGCCATGCCGGCGGCGGCAAATGCTGCGGTTACGCTCAGCACCGTTACGCCTGGCACCGATCCCTATTCGGGCCCGGCGCCGACCTATGATTTCGAAACCCCTGCCCCGGTCAGCGGCGGGCTTGTGACGACCGGCTCGGCAAGCGGTATCCGCGCGCAGCCGTTCGGCAGCACCGGCAACTATTGGACGGTCGGACCGAGCGACGGCTCGCCGGGCATCCTCGACCTTTCGTCGATCGCTGACATTTTCAACGTCAGCTTCCTCTGGGGTTCGGTCGATGCCTACAACCTCGTCGAATTCCTCGACATGGACGGCAATGTCATCGCCAGCTTCACCGGCAGCGATATTTTCAACCCGGCCAACGGCAATCAGACCGATCCGAACCTCAACCCGGTCGTTCGCTTCGACATCACCGGCAATGATGTCAGCAATCTGAAGTCGCTGCGCCTCAGCTCGACGAGCAATGCGTTCGAGACCGACAATTTCACCATCAATGCGGTTCCCGAGCCGGCAACCTGGGCGTTGATGCTGCTCGGTTTCGGCGCGATCGGCTTCGGCATGCGTCGTCGGCGTGGAACGGGCGCGCTTCAGTTCGCCTGACGCTCAAGGTTCCAGCAAGGACCAGAAGAGGCGGCCTTACGGGCCGCCTCTTTTTTTACCATGCGTCTTAGAAACGACGATTTTGTTGACGAAGTGGCATTTGCGCCCTTCAGCCAACCCGCAGATTTGCCTCGCTAACGGCACGAAACAGTCCGGATCCACCCAGGCCGAGATAGACCAGCCCGACCTCCTGCATATCCGCGGCCAGTACGGTTCCATTATCCATGCTCCCGCCCGGGTAGCGGCCGATCGTTTCCCATTTTGCGGCACCCGGACGACGCGGGTCAAATTCGATGCAGCGATGGAGGCCTCGCACGCCGGCCAAACCGCCCCAGGCATAAAGTGTCGGATAATCGCTCCCAGGCGCGGCCTTGCCGAACGCGAAGTCGAGCGGTTCGCGCACGCCGGCAACCCGCGCCCAGCTTGAGCCCTCGTCGGCACTGAAGAAGATTCCAATGTCAGAATCGCTGTCGTTTGCATCGACGTCGCCGACGCAGAAGAACAGATGCGGGGAGCGTCCTGGCGGCATCTTCAATTTGCAATTGAAGGCGTCGGTTCCGAAAATCGGTCCGATCAGATCCTTGCGCATGCGTTGGAAATTTCGCCCGCCATCGTCAGATTTCCAGATCCCGCGGAAGCGCCGGCTCGCGTCATCATGACGTTCATTGCCGACATGGTAGAGAAAGAAGGTTCCGGGACGTTCCTTGTCGGCGAGAAGCTGGATGCGCTGATAGGAATATTGGTTATGCCAGCGCATTCCGCTGTTATCGGGCTCGGCCCCCTCGAAAAGGCAATAGGCCCAACCCGCGCCATCATCGAGCGTCACGCTCGGCTTATTGTTGCCGGTAGGCAGCCAGACCAGATTTCCTGGAGGGCCCACAGCGATGTTGCCGCCAAACCCCGTGCCTTCGGTTGCCGGCTGCGGCGCGGTGGCACGGACATTTTGCGGAACCGCGGCGACGGGCGCCCAGCTCTTTCCGCCGTCCCGCGAAATATTGCAGCAGCCATTCTTGCTGCCAACCACGGCAAGATAATTCTCATTGCCCGCGGCGTGATCGATGCCGCCGCCATGATCGAGCGGTACCGCATTGCTGACGCCGATGTTGGCGGGATATTGTCGGAACTGCCACCAGTCGCGGGTCGCGACGTTACGGTCCTGCGTGACATAATGTATCCGGCTGTTCTGCGGCGGCACCATGATCTGCATCGACACGAGATTTTCGATGCCGACGCTGTCTTCGAGATAGACCGGGACGCTGCCATCATGCGGCGGGCTGATACATTTCCAGCAGCCTATGCCTTCCGCAATATAGAGAATGTCCGCCTCCGTATCCCACACACAAGCGCCGTTCGACATGTAATTCTCGTTGGTGGTCTCGTGCCAGCCGATATGGACCGCCTTGCGCCGGATCCGCGGTGTCAGCGGACCGAAGGTGGCGCCCCCGTCCAGCGAAAGCCGATAAGCGCTTGAAGCAATCATCGACACAATCCGCTTGCCGTCGGCAGATATTGCAATGTGTTTTGCGTCGGGGACGCCAGGTACTGAAGTCCAGCCTCCCCGCTCGGTCCAGCGGCGTAGCGGCGCGCCATCACCGCGGGAGGTTCCTCCGGTCCACAGATTGCCGCCGCGCGCAACCATATGTCCGATGTCGGCGGGGCTGGCTTCAATAAGCTCGAAATGGCCTTGAATTCCGGAAATCGACCGAAAGATGCCATGGCCATAAGACCAAATATAGACCAGCCGGGTTCGCTCGCCATTGCTGCCGCTGTCAGGGTCAAATGCGATCGCCATCCCGCGATCGGGGGCACTTGGCGCGGGGATTTGGGGATGCGCCGCCCAGCTGTCCCCGCCGTCAAAGCTGATATGGAGCCCGCCACGGGCGCCCGTATCGGGATTGCCGATGCCCACGACCAGATGATTGGCAGGATCGACTGCCATTCGTTCGTTGGTCATTCTCGAGCTGCTGTTGGCGCCATAGCCGTCATAATAGGGAAGAGCGGTCCGTCGCCACGTCCTGGCCCGGTCGCCGCTTGCATAGACGAAGCCGCCTTGGCACACATAAATGCAATCGGTCCGGCTCGGCGCTACGGCAACATCGTAACAGCCCGCACCGCGCGGATAATGGTAGCGCATCAGCTCGGGATCGATGTTGATCCCCGCCTGCAGCAGCGGCTGCCACCGGTTTTCCTCGGAAGCCAAGATAAAGCCTCCGGCGGTGTCGGTGCGGCAAACCCGGACCTTTTCGGAGCCCCGCCCCGCGATCCGCATTCCGGTCACATATCCACCGCCACCGATCGCGACGCGCTCGTACCGCCAAGTGCCGGATTGCCTGTTTTCTGCGTCCACGCTTCTGCTCTTCCCTTTACCGCGCCAAGGCTTTTGCGGGGCCGCCAACGCGCTCGACATCTGCACCGCGTGATGCAGCTGGAGCCGGATGCTGGCAAACGGACCGGCGAAGGGCAGCCTCGCGCAAGCGCTGCACCATTACAATACAATATAAGCATTTATCGCTTAGGATGGCTTACAAGGCCGCTACCGCGAATATGCATTCGCTGCTATGCTGCGGCCCGGATTTAAAGGCGAGAGCGATCGCGGAAATCCGGGGTCGAGAGCTGGCGAGGGTTCGGGAGGGACATGTGGAGACGATTTGGGACTGGATCACCGTCATTGCCTTTTCAGGACTGGTGACCTTGCTGCTACAGCGATCGGCCGAGGAAACGCCGCGCGACAAGCTTTGGCAATATGCACCGCCGGCGGTCGGCTGTGCCGTCGTCAACTATATTGGCAATGAAGGCTATCCGCTATTTGCCGCAATTCTACTGGTCGGCGTGATCATCTACATCTTTACCGTGCTCAAGGTGCCGAACCCTTTCCAGCAATCGCGTTAAGCTTTGCCAAGAGGCCTTTCCCCATTCGGGACGGCGTGCCGCGAGTCCCGGAATTGCACTGTAAACGCTGTCGATTTCTCCGCCATTCTGCTATTTGCATTGGCTGGCGGTGATGCCGATAGGTCAACTGGGATCGGGCTTGAAGGGCCGGGTGCCAAGTGGTGAAGGGCGGGAAAATCTACAGCAGGCCTGATCATGACCTGTCGCTCGCGACACCGCCGAACCCGTCGAGCGAGGGCGGCCTCTTTGCGTCGGCGCGCGACAAGCGGACCTTTCTCTACATCTTCTCGCTGGCCCTCGACCTTCTGGCGCTGGTGCTCGGCTATGCTTGCGCGCTGCAAACCCGCGACGCGCAATGGCTCAGCGCCGGCGGTCATTCCATTCTCTTCATAGCCCTTCCGCTGTTCCTGATGTTCGAAATCGCGCGCGAAACTCAGGACGCCGAAACCTTGCAGAACCGGTTACTCGGTACCAAACGCGCGCTTGGCGCGCTCGGGGCGACGGCCTTCGTGATCGTCGGCATCAGCTTTCTTTTCAAGGTCGACGAAATCTCGCGCATCGGCTTTGCGATCACTTTCGGTGCGGCGGCCATATTTCTGATAGTGTCGAAAATCATCCTCGATCGCGTCGTGAAGCTCGTGATGGGCGACGTGGTGGTCGCCACGATCCTGTTACTCGACGGCCTCGATGCCGTTCCCGAAGGATCCGCCGTGGTTGTCGATGTCGGCGCCCAGGGCCTTTGGCCCGATCTTGATCGCCCGGACATGATCGACGCGCTCTCGCGGCTGATTGCGCCCTTTGACCGGGTGGTAGTCGCCTCGCAATATGATCATCGCGCGGAATGGTCGACCTTCCTGAAGGGTCACGATGTTGGCGGCGAGATCATGCTCGACCGGGACCTTCTGCATGGAGCAGTCGCGCTCGGCCGCTATGATCGGCGCGACACGATCGTTCTCTCGCGTGGGCCGCTCAATCTGATGAACCGGGTACAAAAGCGCGCGCTCGACCTCGTCACGGCCAGCGCAGCGCTGATCCTGCTCGGCCCTCTGCTCCTGCTTGTCGCCTTGGCGATAAAGCTCGACACGCCGGGGCCGGTCTTCTTCCGGCAATTGCGCGTGGGCCAGGGCAACCGCCAGTTCAGCATTTACAAATTCAGGTCGATGCGCGTCGAAGCGAGTGACGCGATGGGCGACAAGTCCGCCTCGCGTGCGGACGATCGCGTAACGCGGGTCGGTCGCTTCATCCGCCGCACGAGCATCGACGAGCTCCCGCAGATATTCAATGTCCTCAAGGGCGAAATGAGCATGGTGGGACCGCGTCCGCACGCGCTTGGCTCGACCGCGGGCAATGAATTATTCTGGCATGCTTCACAGAAATATTGGCTGCGACATGCGCTCAAGCCAGGCATTACCGGTCTTGCCCAAATTCGTGGTTATCGCGGATCGACCGAGAGAATTGAGGATCTGGAGCTCCGGGTGCGCTGCGACCTTGAATATCTGTCCGAGTGGTCGCTGTGGAGCGACATCATGATCCTTCTCAAGACCGTACGCGTGGTGATGCATAAAAATGCATATTGATCCCGTCTCGCAAGGGAGCTGAGCGCGCGGTGCGTATTCTTGGCATCCTCCTGATTCTCGCATCGCTGCCCGGCCTGATCTGGTGGGTACGGGCATTCCCGCAGCACCGCAAATGGGCCTATTTCGCGATCGGCGCCCTGCCCTTCACCATGAGCTTCGCGAATCTCGATGTCGCCTTCATCAACTGGGCGACATGGCCCGGTTTTGCGCGCGGGCTTATCGTCTCCATTCTCGACACGCTGGCGATAGCAATCATTGTCGCGGCCAGGTCACCCTTTCGGCGGCTGCCGCTCCTCGGCGCCCTCGGCGCCTATCTGGTTGCGGTGACGGTATCGGTATTCGTCTCGCATCAATGGGAAAGTTCGAGCTTCTACGTTTTTCAGCTCCTGCGTGTCATTCTGGTCTTCGTTGCCGTCGCTTCGGTTGCCGGCAAGCCGGGCGCGGTTCGCTGGATTGCCTTCGGGCTTGCTGCAGGCGCGATTTTCCAGGGACTTGTGACGATCGAACAACGCATGTCGGGCATAGTCCAGGCCACGGGCACCATGGCTCACCAGAATCTGCTGGGGCTGATGCTGCACTTCGTGACCCTGCCGCTGCTTGCGCTGCTGCTTGCCGGCGAACGCAGCAAGCTGATCATGGCTGGCGTCGTCGCCTCGCTCGTCGCAGTGGCGCTCGGCGCGTCGCGCGGTGCGGTCGCCTTCGTAGCGGTGGGGATCGCATTGCTACTCATCCTTTCGCTCGCAAGGCGGATGACGCCGCACAAATGGAAGATCGTTGGACTGGCGGCCTTGTCGCTGGGCATCGTCGGCCCGGTTGCTGCCACGAGCTTCGGGGAGCGCTTTGCTAGCGGAGCATCAGCCGCGCTTGGTCCCGACGGCGAACGACAGGCCTTCGAACGCGCTGCGAAAGCGATTTGGCGTGACCACCCGATGGGTGTGGGCGCGAACCAATATGTCGTGATCGCTAATTCGCAGGGCTATTCGCAAAAGGCCGGCGTCGTCTGGAACTACAACAGCCGTTCGGCGCATGTGCACAATATCTACCTGCTCGCTGCGGCCGAGACCGGCTGGCTCGGCCTTCTGACGCTCATTTTCCTGTTCGCCTGGAGCGTCATTCGCGGGCTCGCCTTCGCTTTCATGCATCGACGTGATTCACGCGGCGATATCGTGCTCGGGGCGAGCGTCGCCATTCTCGTGACGGCGCTTCACAGCCTGTGGGAATGGGTCTTCATCGTCTATTTTACCCAATATGTGTTCGCGATCGCGCTTGGCATCATCGCGGGATGCATTCGGCAGGCAAAGCTCGAACGCCGACATAAGACGATCCGCAAGCCACCTCCCGCCTCGTCCGGCGGACAGCAGGACGGCTTGGTCGATACTCCAGCCGCGGCCCTCACCATGGGGCGCGGGAGCGCGCGTCGGCGCGGTTCGGGCGCGTTGCGCCCGGCGCGGCGATAAGCCGCGATGGAAAGCAGTCCCACCGATATCGGCGCCGCCACGCCGCCGACCTCGCGGCGCTGGCTGCGGCAGATGGCGGGATGGACCGGCCATTTTGGCTCGGTCAGCTGGATTGCCGCGACCTATGCGATTCAACAGGTCGTGCGGCTCGCCTCAAGCATTCTCTTGGCCTGGCTTCTCGCGCCAGCGCTTCTCGGCACGATGCTGCTCATCAACGCGCTGCGGACGGGCGGGGAACTGCTCACCGACGTCGGCGTCGGTCAGAGCATCGTCAACAATCGGCGCGGCGAGGAATCCGACTTCTTCAACACCGCCTGGACGGTGCAGATCGTGCGCGGCCTGCTGCTCTTCGCGGCCGCCCTCGCCCTCACCGCGCCCATCGCTCATGCCTATGGCAAGCCGGAGCTGCTATACCTGCTGCCTGCCGCTGCCCCGATCTTTCTGCTCACCGGCCTCACTTCGCCGTCACGCTTCCTCCTTCAGAAGCGACTGGAGGTTCGCAAGCTGGCCTCCTTCGACCTCGCAATGGCGATCTTCGGCTCGGCGATCCAGATCATTCTCGCCTATTTCATGCCAACCATCTGGGCGCTCATCATTGCGCTCCTGATCAGCATGGCCGTCCCAGCAATCGCGAGCTTCTTCCTGGTCGACTGGCGCATGCATCGCCTCCGCTGGGAACGGACGGCGCTGCGCGACATTGTTCATTTCGGCAAGTGGGTCTTCCTGTCCTCGTTGATCTACTACCTCGCCATGAATTTCGATCGTCTCTATCTGCCAAGCGCGATACCGCTCGCGCTGCTCGGGATTTACGGTATCGCGCGGACATTCGCCGACGCGGCCGCGGAACTTTTCCAGCGCGTCGGCAGCTTCCTTGTGTTCCCGAAGATTTCGGCCACCAACCTGCGCGGGCATGATCTGCGCGAGGCAATCGGACCGATGCGCCTTGCGCTGCTTGGCTTTGTCGCGGTCGGGCTCGCGCTCGCTATCGCACTTGCCGATCGCTTCATCTACCTCGTCTACGACGCGCGCTATCACGATGCCGGCATTCTGCTGACCGTTCTGCTCGCTGGCAGCTGGTTTGCGATTCTTGCTGCCATGTCGGATGCCATCATGATGGGACTTGGAAAGCCATCGGGCGTGGCGTTCGGCAATGGAGCCAAGCTTGCCGTTGTGGCGATCGCCCTGCCCGTCCTTCTCCCACGCTATGGCCTCAATGCCGCGATGCTCGCTTTCGTTGCGGCGGAAGCCGTACGCTATTGCATCCTCGTCTGGCGCAAGCGAGCTGCAGGGATCAATTTCGTGCGGCAGGATATTGGGCTGACGCTGCTATTCATTGCCTTGATCTTCCTGTTCCGGGAGGCGAGCTATCTGGCCGGATTGACGGGCAGCATCGGCGATTGGCTGATCGAAGGGCAGAGGATGCATGGCTGACCGGCAGCAGAGCCGCATGGGAGTGGTGGCGATAGGCCGTAACGAAGGCGAACGGCTGCAGCGCTGCCTTCGCTCGATCCCGCCCGGCATTCCCATGGTATATGTCGACAGCGCATCGATCGACGACAGTGTCGCCTTTGCTCGCTCGGTCGGTGCCGACGTCGTCGAACTTGATATGCGCCTCCCCTTCTCGGCCGCGCGCGCGCGCAACGAGGGTGCAGCCCGGCTTACCGCGCGGCATCCCGAGCTGGCCTTTGTCCAGTTCGTGGACGGCGATTGTGAGTTCGAGCCCGGCTGGCTCGCCGAGGCGACCCGCTTTCTCGAAACCGAACCCGAATTCGCCGCGGTTTGCGGTCGCCGGCGCGAGCGCTATCCCGAGGCGAGCTTCTACAACAGGTTGTGCGACGCCGAATGGAACACGCCGCCGGGGGAAGCCGCGGCGTGCGGAGGCGACGCCATGGTTCGTCTCAGCGCTTTTGCTGCCGTCGGCGGCTATGATGGCGCGGTCATTGCCGGCGAAGAGCCCGAATTTTGTGCGCGGCTTCGCACGCGCGGCTGGCGGGTCTGGCGGCTTGATGCGCCGATGACGATACACGACGCCGACATGCATCATTTCCGCCAATGGTGGATGCGCGCGGTGCGCAGCGGCTATGGCTATGCGCAAGTCTGGTCGAAAACGCGGCGCCTCGGTGCGCCGCTCTACGGGCGCGAGCTTGCGCGCGCGATCGGCTGGAGCGCAGCGCCCATAGCGCTGTCACTGTTCTTGACAGTACTCCTCGGACCAATAGGTCTGCTTGCTGCACCATTGTTGTGGGCGGCTCAATTTGTTCGGCTCGCACGGCGAGACGGCGGCATGCAAGCCGTGCATCTGCTCGCCGGAAAATTCGCCGAGACCTGGGGAGCGCTGCGTTATGGCGCGGCGCGCGCGGCGAAGCGCCGGCAAGGAGCGATCTACTACAAATGAAGATCGCCTATCTCGTCAGCGACTATAGCGCCCCATCGCACACATTCGTGCGCCGCGAAGTGGCTGCCCTGCGCCTGCGCGGGGTTGAAATCGCAGCGTTCAGTGTCCAGCCGGTCGCGCGCGAAGGCGAAGCCGAGAGTCTGCTCGGGCGCCCGCTTTTGGTCTATTTCGCGGCAATTTGCGTTATTCTCGCCACCAGACCTGGACGCTTTGTGTCGACCTGGCGGCTGGCGCTCCGCCACCGCGTCGGGGGCCTACGCGCGCTGCTTTGGTCGCAATTTCACTTCGTCGAAGCGCTGCTGCTTGCGCGCCGGCTGCGCGCAGAGCATGTCGGTCATCTTCATAATCATTTCGCCAACAGCGGCGCCACCGTGGGCATGCTGGCCGCGCATTGCGCGAACGTGCCGTGGAGCCTGACGCTGCACGGCATTTCCGAGACCGACCCACCGGCAGGAGCGCTGCTGGCCGGCAAGATCGAGCGGGCGCGCTTCGTCGCCTGCGCGTCCTATTTCATGCAGGCCCAGGCGATGCGGCTCGTGAATCCAGCTCAGTGGGCCAAGATGCACATCATCCGCTGCGGGATCGATCTGGCGGCACTTCCCAAGGCACAAAAAGTTCGTTCGGCGCGCGCGTCGACACCGCCGCGCCTTGTGTCGGTGGGACGGCTGTCACCCGAGAAGGGTTATGCGGGCCTTCTTTCAGCGCTTGCGGCGCTGGTTGCCGAGGGCCGCGATTTTTCGCTGACCATTGTGGGCGGCGGGCCGGCGGCAGATGCCGTCCGGGAACAGGCCGCGACACTCGGGCTCGCTGAGAAAATCGAATTTACCGGACCGCTTCCCGAACGCTCGACGCTCGCGCGCATGGCCGAGGCCGACATCTTCGTCCTGCCGAGCCTGATGGAAGGTCTTCCGGTCGTTCTCATCGAAGCGCTCGCGCTGCAACTTCCCGTCGTAGCGAGCCGCGTTGCGGGTATTCCCGAACTGGTCGAGGACGATGTCACGGGCCGGTTGTTCACCGCGTCGGACTGGGACGACCTCAAGCGCGCGCTCGGCGCGCTGATTGATGACCGCAAGGCGTGGATTCGGTTAGGCGAGGCGGGGCGCCGGCGCGTGGCCGACGACTATCAGGCGCATAGCGCGGCCGCGCGCATGTCACGTCTGTTGACCGGCCTCGGCTGAGATGCCCCCCGTTTTTGACCGGCGCCGCAGACCGTCCGTTCCGGGCGGCCTGCCGCTCTACCAGTGGCTCGCCGCGCCGCGCCGCTTGATGAGGCGATTGGCGGCGATGCAGGGGCCGAGGTTCAAAAATGTTGCGGCGAGCGAGAATGGCGCCCGCGCCAATGCCTTGCGCCAGCCGACGCCCTTGAGATTGTGCAGTCGCCAGCTGAGCATCCGCGGGGGCAATGCCCACCATTTGCCCGCGACCTCGCGCGCGATGATCCGGTCGATCCAGTCGGGTTCATCCTCGTTCCAGGACCGGATGCGCTCGCCGACATGATCGCGGTGTTCGCCGGCCCACAGATGTTCGAATATCCATCCGTTGATCGTGGTGCCGAGCGTCATGCGCCGCTCGTGCGCGAAGAAGCCCGCGATACTATGGGCTTCAAAATAATGCGTCGGATGCGGCATGCGCGCGATCGTCTCGAACCGCGGGGGATGGGTAAAGCCGCCGGTGTGGATCATGGCGCTGAGCGCGCCATCCTCTCCCGGAGTCGGGACCGGGAGCCAAATCTTGCGCAATTCCGACATGCGCGCCGCGTAGAGCGAGCCATTGATCGCGTGCGGCGCCGGCGTCTGGCTCGAAATACGTAGCGAGAAGCGATCAATGAGCGTCTTGTGCGCCTTGCGGGCGATATTCTTTAGCGGAAATCCCGAAACGGCAAGCAGCACCGGATCGCCCGCGAGGCGATCGACGAGTTCCGCCAGCACATGCTCGCCCGCCAGTTCGATATCGGCATCGAGAAAGATCGCAATGTCGAGATCGCCATCGAGCAGTTCATGAACCGCGAGATTCCAGCTGCGGGCCTTGCCGCCGATCGGCGTGTCGTGGACACTCCAGATCGGTCCACCGTCGGCGAATGCGTGCGCGAGCGCTGCCGAGGCCTTGGCCGCGGTCGCGTCACTCGACCCGTTGCTGACAACGAGGATGCGGGATACGCCGTTGCCGGCCACCAGCGACTGTCCCGCCAGCTGATCGATCAAACCGCCGATCGTGTCGGCCTCGTTGCGCGCAATGATGCAGATCGCGACGCGATTGCCCTTACGCTCGGCGAGCGCCGGCTCCGCTTCCGCTTGGCGGGTCACGACGGATCGTAATATTTCCCGTAATCGGGCCCGCCATAGCCATAACCATAGCTGTCGGCGAAGCCGCCGCTGTAGCGGTTGAGAATCGTCCCGACGCACGGCGTCGGGTGAAGAACGGCCAGCACGTCTTCGACATGCTTCCTGGTGGTTTTGCCGCTGTCGACGACGAGCACATAGCCGTCGAGCAATTCAAGGCTGATCATCGCATCGTCGCTGGCGAAGGCTGGCGGTAAATCGAAGAGGATGATCGCTGCATCGCTGCGGTTGCGGAAAATGTCGATCATCTGCGCAAAGCGTTCGCCGGCGAGAAGCTCGGCGGTGTTACGCTTGCGGCGAACGGCGGGAAATATCCCGAGTTCGCTGCCGTCGACATGCCGACCGAGCGCTGCAAGATCATCGGCTTCGCCTTCGAGGAAGCTCTCGATCCCCTGATCGAGAGTCAGGCCGATCTCTTCGGCGACCGATGCGCGGCGAATATCGAGATCCACCAGGAAAACGGGTTGCTCGGCCACGCGCGCGAGCGACGAGGCCAGATTGAGCGAAAGATAGGATTTGCCTGCCGCAGGTGTTGCAGAGGTCAAGCCGATGAGCCGAAACCCGCTTTCCTTGAGCTTCTTGCTCAGGCTCGAACGGAGGAGATTGAAGGGACGCGCGCGAATGTCGCGGCTGTCGAAGCCAACGAGCTTGTGCGAGTTGAGCTCGGCGCGCTCGGGAGTGAAAAGCGGAAGGTCCGCGAGCCGGAGCAGGTCGCGGACGCCGGGAGAGGAAAAATCGCGGTCGGCCATGGTCGAACCTTTATTGGTATCAGGAGCGGCGAAGCGGAACGAAACGCTGCCAACCGCGCTTGGGAACGCGCGTTGACTCGATCACGGGGATGATACCGATCGGCGAGGCACCGAGGATCGCCTTGAGCGCCCCAGGATCCCGGATCGGGCGCAGGAAGAGCTCGACCGCAAAGGCGAGTACAAAACCGAGCCCGAGGCCGCCACCGATGCCGAGGGCAGCGAGTAGGATGCGGTTAGGCCAGCTGGGGCTGTCGGGAATGACCGGCGGCTCGACGACCGACAGGCGCTCGGCCATTTGCTCGTCCTCGGCGCGCACGCCCGCGCGCGCGGTCATCAGCTGCTTTTGCACCTGCTCATATTGCGTGTTGAGCGCCGTCAGACGTTGCTGGAGTTCGCCGAGCTGCTGCTGGACGAGCGGAGCCCGCGCCTGCGCGGCGAGCCGCGAGCTGACCTCGGCATTCTCCTGCGCCTTTGCGGCGCGCAGGGCCGCGATCTGCTTGTTATTGAACGCGATCTGGTCATCGATCGTGTCGAGCGGCAGCTTTTGCGTATTGTCTTTGGCAAGCCGCCGCGCCTCGGCGAGCGCCTGCTTGGCGATCACCACGTCGGGGTGGGTTTCGGAATAAAGCGCCCGCGCGGCGGCGAGCCGTTGCTCGGCTGCCGCAACCGTGGGATCGCGTTCGTCGCTCGTCTGCGCGACATTACGCTGCATGAGGAGAGTCTGGTTGTCGCGCTGGAGCGCGGCAATCTGTACGTCGTAGCTTCCTGCCCCCGAACCGATGACCATGCCGCCGGAGGCCAGCACATTGCCGTTGCGGGCGTTGACGCCAGCGATCTGCGATTGAAGGTCGCCGATCTGCGATTCAAGGCCCGCGGCCTGATCCGAAAGAAACTGGACAGTATTGGTCGCCTGCTCGGTATTGCCGCGCGCGTCGAGCTGCAGGACGCGATCCATCAGCGCCTGCGCTACAGCCTGTGCCTGCGCGGGCTGCGAATATTCAAAGGCAAGTTCGAAGGCGATGGCCCGCTGATCGGGGCGATTGGGCTGCGAGCCCGCATCGGTTGGTGTAAGGCTGATGGATTCGCGCATTTTCTCGAGAATTTTCGAGAGGGGCTTGCTCTTGCGGTCGCTCGCATAAAGACCGTTGCGTTCGATCAGTTCGATAAGATCGGGACGCGATGTGATCTGCTGCTGAATGGCCGCGATCCGGCGGTCGATCGCATCTCCGCCGTCGAGCCCGATAACCTCCTGCGGCAGCTGTGGCGACTCGACGAGCATGATGGCATTGGCTCGGTAGGTCGGCGGAATGAACAGGATACCCGCCAGCGCAGCGAGCGCGCCGACGATCGTCGGGACGATGATCCACCAGCGGCGTTGCCACAGGATTGCAGGCAATTGACCGATGAAATCGGACCCGCCTTCACCCTGCTCGCCGGCCATATCGTCGAACTGATCCATCAGCGAAGCTTCCCGAAACGCACCGTTACACCGACCATCAGCGAATAATTTGCATCGCGCCGGCCCTGGGTATCGCCATAGAGCTTGGTATAGGCCGGTGTCACGTTCAGACTGACGCGGTCGCTGAGCTTGCGACTGTAAGTGGCGCTCGCTCCGACGATGTCGGTGATGCGCGTCTGGAGCGGAAAGCCCGCAGCACCGCTTTGATCGGTGCGGCCATAGCGCCCGGAAAAGGCGAGACGGTCCTTCTCGGACAATTGCGCATCATAGGTCACCGCAAAGGCGGTGACGTTCGAGACGCCCCCGAGCGCGGTCGGCTGCGCGGAGCGATTTGCCGAAACGCACATGGTGCGATTGAGACCCTGATCACACAGGCCAATATTGCCGGAAAAGCTCGTAAGTCCGACCCTCGATCCGGTCCCCACATCGGTCCGAACGTAAGATATGCCTGCCCCCGCCACGAGGCTCAGGCGCGAATTGATTTTCTGCCGCAAGCCGATCTGCGGACTGATGATCGTACTGTCCCCGATGCTGCGACCGAGATAATTGACGCGGCCGACCGAGACGCTGGCCGTCAATGAGGTACGCTCGGTCAACTGACGCTGATAGCCGACGTGACCAGAGAGATCCTGATAGTCGAAGCCCACGTTGCGCTCGACGAAGGCAGCGTCGAGCGACAGGCCGGCATCAATCGAACTGCGCTCGTCGATCGCATGGCTAAGGCCGATCGACGCGCTGGCATTCTGCCGGCGGGTGCGCACGCCCGCAATCGACGTATCGACCGGCGGAATACTGGGATCGGGGATGCTTCCTGGATCGAGCGGTGCCTCGATCGGAAAGAAAAAGCCATCCTGCACGACCGAGCGCGAAGTCTGATAATATCCCGCCATGCTGAGCGTCGTGCGCTCATCGAGCTTCTGATCACTCGACACGCCGGCGCGCCCCGAAAAATCATTGCCGTAGCGCTGGCTATATTGCGCAAGGCGCAGCGTGCCATCGAGGCTGGTCCGGCCCGATTCAGTTTCCCAGACAATCATCGGACGCACTTCGAGCGTCGCGGCCGCGGCGGTCTTGCTATCAACGTAAAGAAAAGGATTGGTCGACACCGATGCGCCCGCCGACACATCGACGGTCACCTGCGGCTCCTGCGCCTGCGCGGTGCCGAAAAGGCCGCACGCCAACATCATTATCGATGAAGCAATTTTCCGCATCATGCCCCTCCTGCCCCACCTGCGCCTCACGGGACGATGACCGTGTCGCCGGTTTCGATGCGCAGAATATTGGCGCGCGCGATATCGCTGCTGTCGCCGCCCATCTTGAACAGGGGCGCCAGCCGGACCCGCATCGTGCGCAGCTCGTCACCGGATTTGCGAATGATGAGCACGTTGTCGAGATTGGCGAATTCGCTCGGTCCGCCCGCCATGCTGAGCGCTTCGAGCACATTGACGTAGCGCCCCGGCGTGAAGGTGCCCGGCGAACGGACACGTCCCATCACCGAAAACTGCATCCCCGAAGGCTGCACCACCGACACCGTCACCTGCGGAACCTGGCCGCGATACTGATCGCGCAGGCCGTTGGTGATCATCGCTTCGACTTCGGACGGCAAATAGCCCTGGGCTACGACCTTGCCGACAAGCGGGAAGGCGATCGTTCCGTCGGGAAGCACCTTCACCTTGCGCTGCAGTCGCTCCTCGCCCCACACGTAGATCTCAAGCTCGTCGCCCGCATTGATGCGGTAGGCACCCGCACGCGGCGTCGGCGCAGCGGTGGCGGCGGCGGCAGGGACCGGATCGGCCTCGACCGGCGCGGAAGACTGAACGGGCTGCGGCGCGGGGTCTGCCTGCACGGCGGCCGCGGGTGCCATCAATAGCAGGGAGATCCCGATCGAAAGCAAAAATCTGCGCATGGGGATAAAACCTTTACGGCGCCGACTCTATCGTTGCCCGGCGTCAGCCAGCCCGATCAGTCGACAGAAGAAGTTGCAACAGTATAAGGATGCCTATGATCCCTGACTATCACGTTAACCCTGAAAGGCAAAAGCAGCTGTGTCGCGG
Organism: Sphingopyxis sp. Q841; assembly: GCF_052384365.1. Taxonomy (NCBI): domain Bacteria; kingdom Pseudomonadati; phylum Pseudomonadota; class Alphaproteobacteria; order Sphingomonadales; family Sphingopyxidaceae; genus Sphingopyxis; species Sphingopyxis sp. Q841. The sequence goes on from NZ_JBQSUM010000001.1 coordinate 19,046, forward strand.
CGGCACAAAAACGCGCGCCGGCTTCACGCTTGTTGCTGCCCTCATGGCGAGCCTTTTGATGTCGGGATGCGGCCGTTCGGACGCCGCAGCGGCGCGCGATGCGATGCGCGCCCAGGAATTGCTGGGCGAGCGCCGTTTCGCCGAAGCCCGCATGGCGATCAAGGAAGCTATTGCGGAACGCGACGACGAACCGCAATATCATATACTTAGAGGCCGGATCGAATATGCCGTCAAGGCTATTCCGCAAGCCTTCGACGCGTATAGCAACGCCATGGCGCTCGACCCGAGCAATATGGAAGCACTGCAGGCGGTTTCGCAACTGGGTCTCCAGACCGGCAATCTGCGGGAATCGCTCGCGGCCACCGAAGCGATACTCTCACTCGAACCCGACGATCCGAACGCGCTGCTCGTCCGCGGCCTCCACGCGATCGTGCGCAACCGTTTCGACGATGCGATCGGCTATGCAGACAAGATACTGGCGCGCGACTCAGCAAATGAGGGCGGTGCGATTCTCAAGGCGCGCGCCCTGTTTCGCAAAGGGGAAGGCAAGGAGGCGCTGGCGGTCCTCGATCTCTTCAGTGCCAAGAAGACTGATACCAGCGGTATCGCGATGACCCGGCTCGAAATCTACCGCGCCCTCCATGATTCCAACGGCATGCAGGCCGAGTTTGCGAAGCTTCGGAACCTAGCGCCCGCCAATGATGCGTTGCGGATCGACGAAGCCAATTTTGCTTACAAGCAAGGCCGCACCAAGGATGCGGACGCGCTTCTCGCGGCGCTGTTGGCCAAGAGCGAACTTGCTCGGGACGATATCCCGCAAATCCTTGCCCTCTGGCGGGAATATCACCCCGAGGCTCCGAGTGATGCCGCTGTCGGCTCCATTGCCGCGTCCGGCACGCCGGCAGCACGGATCGCAGTGGCAGCCTATCTTGTCGAAGCAAAACGCCTCGCCGCGGCTGATCGCCTGATCGCCACCCTGTCAGGCACCGATCGGGCGACATTGGAAGCGGCCGCCCTCCTTCGTCGCGGCGATCGGGCCGGGGCGCTGGCACGCGCGAACGCAATCCTTGAAGAGGATTCGACCAATTGCCGCGCGCTTGTGGTGCGGGCGAGCGCGCGTCTCGACATGCGGCAACTTGATGGAGCGCTACGCTCGGCCCAGGAGGCGGCCACCCAGTGTCCCGAGAGGATCGACGCATGGCGTCTGGCCGCTATCAGCTATTCCGAACGCGGCGATCCTGAGAATGCCAATCGCATGTGGCGTCAGGGCATGGATGCAAATCGTCAGAGCTCGGTGCTCGCAGCGCAGTTCATGGGCTGGCTCGAAGCGAATGGAAAGCAGCGCGAGTCGATCGCGGTGGCCCGGCGACTGACCCATGATGCACCCGCGCTGATAAGTGGCTGGCGCCTCTATGCGGCGGCCTGCGATCGCGCGGGAGATGATTGCAGGGCGGCAGCGCAGCGCGGGCTTGAGCGTGCGCGTGAGCTTTACGGAATCGATCTTGTGCCCGGTGAGGCGCCGCCGAACGGGCTCTTTGGCCGGATCGTCACGCGATGAGAGAAAAAATCTCTACAAGACAGGAGTTTTTGGGACTTTCCTTCGATCCCATCGATATCGATTGCGCGCGGCGGGCGGTGGTAAGCCGCGCTGGCGGCGAGAGGTTTCACTATGTCGTCACGCCGAATGTCGATCATATCGTGGGACTTGACCGATCGCCAAATCCCCAGCTGCTCGCTGCCTATGAGGGCGCCGCGCTCTGCCTTTGTGACAGCCGCATCCTGGCGCGCCTCGCCGCGCTCGCGGATATTCGCTTGCCGGTCGTTCCGGGAAGCGATCTGACGCGCGATCTGCTCGGCTACGCGCTCCCGCGCGGCCGTATCGCGGTGATTGGCGGCGATCCGCTTATGCATGCGGCCCTTGAGCAAATTTACCCGCGTTTCGAGTGGCTGTTTCATGCGCCGCCTATGGGATTGCGGAGCAATGCCGACGCCCGACGAACGGTCGGCGACTTTGTTGTGAGCAGCGAAGCTGATGTCATCCTTTTTGCCGTTGGCGCTCCCCAGAGCGAATTGCTGTGCGCGGAGATCGCGGCGCGTGGCGGAGCCCGCGGGGTAGCGCTGTGCATCGGAGCCTCGCTCGAATTCCTGACCGGCGCGAAGCGCCGGGCGCCGAACTGGATGCAGCGGGCGAGCCTTGAGTGGTTATTCCGCCTGCTCAGCGAACCGCGCCGTCTTTGGCGACGCTATCTTGTCGAGGGACCCCGAATAATCGCCATCTGGCAACGTTGGCGAACCGCGCGGGCTAGTCGCGACCTGTCCGGTTCCACCCCGTCTGCCGGCGGGTGAAGAAGGCAAGATAGACGGGCAGCTTCCAGAGCAGATAGAGCGGGGCACGCAGAAGATCGCGCGCCGGAAGCAGCGCCCGCGCCTCGCGCCACCAGGCGGCGAGCAGGGCGAGCGCAACAAGCGCGAGGAGCACAAGCAGCAACATGGCGGGCCGACTGTCAGCGCCCGACAGCGCGAGACCGGTAACAAGCGCCAGGTCGAGCGCGGCTGCGAGCAGCAGCAGGGCGAGCGGCGGCACGAGCAGATGCGCACCAAGGGCGGCCAAATGCCGCGAGCGGCGGCGCCTCGCTGCGCCCAGCAGCGGCCCCGCCTGCCTTCGCGCAGTGTCGAGAAACCCATGTTCCCACCTGCTGCGCTGTCCACGGCTACTCGCAAGGCTGGCTGCGGGACTGGTCACGCGCGCGCCGTCGTCGAAGCCAACCTTGATCCCCTCGCGCGCAAGGCGAAGCCCGAGCTCGAGATCCTCGACCGCATTGGCGCTCGCGAGCGGAAGTCGCGCGAAGAGCAGCCAGGGAAAGGCCATGCCGGTTCCGAACAAGAGCGCCCCGCCGCCAATCCGCAGCAGCCCGCGCGCCCGGACGACATTCTTCACCAGCATCGCGAAATTGGAGATGGAGACGAGCGGCGACACACCGGGAGGGGACGCCAGCAAATTGCTGGCCTGAACCGGCGCGCCCGAGATCAGCGCTGCGGCCGCGAGCCGTTCGGCGCTTCCCGCATCCATGCGGCAGTCGGCGTCGACGACAATCACGGCGTCTGGTGGGGCGCCGGCAAGATGATCGCGTCCGAAGGCAAGTGCAAATCCCTTGCCCCGTCGCTCGCGATCGTTGCGCTCGATGGCCTCGGCGCCCGCTGCGCGCGCACGTTCGGCGGTGTCATCGGAACAATTATCGGCCACGACGAGGATGTGCGCTGTTGGTGAGGCTGCCGCCAGCCCGCGCACCGTCTCCGCAATCGAAGCGGCCTCATCATGCGCTGGTATGAGCAGCACCACATGCGCTGGCGGAGTGTCAGGATCGCGCGGCGCGAGGCGCGCCAGGCCGGCGGTCAGTTCGACCAGAAGATAGGCGAGGAGAAGAAGAAAGGGGGTCGCCAGGACCCAGGCGAGAAGATCGATCACCGCGCCATCGCTCCGGACGAAAGAGTTGGAGCGCGGGCTGTTTCAAAGTGCAACGCTGGCGCGCTGTGGAGCGCCGCGAGCTTGCAACATTCCTCAGTGCCGATAGAGAATGGAAAGCAGAGGGGAATTTCGGTATGGCGCGTGACTATTTTCTGGCCCGCAGGGTCCTGGTTACCGGAGGCGCCGGCTTTGTCGGTTCGCATCTGATCGACAGGCTTATCGAGCGCGGCGACGAAGTATTGTGCGTCGACAATCTCTTCACCGGTGCCAAGGCAAATATCGCTCATCTGCTTTCGCATCCGCGCTTCGAATTCATGCGCCACGATGTGTGCCATCCCCTTTTCGTCGAGGTCGATGCGATCTTCAACCTCGCCTGCCCCGCATCGCCCATCCATTATCAGCACGATCCGGTGCAGACCACCAAAGTCTCGGTGATCGGCTCGATCAACATGCTTGGCCTTGCAAAGCGCATCAAGGTACCGATCCTGCAGGCGTCGACGAGCGAAGTTTATGGCGACCCCACTCAGCATCCGCAAACCGAAAGCTATTGGGGCAACGTCAATCCCATCGGACTGCGCAGCTGTTACGACGAAGGCAAGCGCTGTGCGGAGACGTTGTTTTTCGACTATCACCGTCAGCATGGCATCGACGTAAAGGTCGCGCGCATTTTCAACACCTACGGTCCGCGCATGCATCCCGCCGATGGCCGTGTCGTCTCCAATTTTGTCATGCAGGCCCTGCGCGGCGAGGATATCACCATCTATGGCGATGGTTCGCAGACCCGCAGCTTCTGCTATGTCGATGATCTGGTCGAAGCGCTGCTGCGCCTGATGGAAACACCTACCGGCTTCACCGGCCCCGTTAATCTCGGCAATCCGGTGGAGTTCACGATCCGCGAACTGGCCGAGCTTGTTATCGAACTCACCGGCGCGCGTTCGAAGCTGGTCCAGCTCCCCCTGCCCTCCGACGATCCGACGCAGCGTAAGCCCGATATCAGTCTCGCGCGCCGCGAGCTCGACTGGGAACCGACAATTCGGCTGCGCGAAGGGCTCGAGCAGACGATCGCTTATTTCCGCCGCCTCGCGAACTGATCAGCGCCGCGCCAGCAGTGCCGAGATAAATTCGCGATACTGCGCGGCGATCGTCGGCCAGCCAAAACGCTCGATCCCGCTTGCGACGCCTTCGGTCCGGCGACCCTGCGCGAGCGCCCGGCGGATTGTCTCGACCAGCGCTTCACTTTGCTCGGTGTTGCACAGATATGCGCTGTTCTCACCCAGGATCCACCGCAGCCTTTCGCTGTCATGGCCGACAACCGGAAGGCCGCTCGCCCAGGCTTCGAGGAAAACATTCCCGAAGGATTCAAGAAGCGAGAGGTGCAGAAAGATATCAGCCGATCGGTATAGCGCCGGCATTTCGGTCGCTGGCAGGCTCACCCGCTGATAGCGACCGGGCAATATCTCGGCAGCGAGCGCTGCGGCTTCGTCGCGGAGCGGACCATCCCCCGCCACGACGAGATGCGCATCTTCAAGCTGCGCAACGGCGCGAATGCCGTCGAGCACGCGCTTTGTTGCGATATGCGCGCTGACCATGAGCACGATCGGTCGGTCCAGCGGGAGTCCGAAACGTGCGCGCTCAGCCTCGCCGGTATGGAAACGCTCGAGATCGACGCCGTTTGGAATGAGCGCCGAGGGCCATTTGGACCGGTTGCGTTCGAGATAGTCGGGATTGGTGCAAACCAGGCCATCACAGCGAAAGCTGCGATATTCGGAATTGGTGGCATAGGCTGGCCAGTCGCCGTTCTGGGTCACGAACAGGCGCAGCGGCCGCTTGCTCGCGGGCCTTCCGAGCGCCCAATGGGTGAAGGGAAAGGAGCAGGTTATGACCGCGTCGAAGTCGCCGGGCCGATAAGCCGCAAGGAGACCGGGAACAAAGCTCGCATCTTCCCATGCGGTTTCGCTACGAAGCGGCGGAAAGAAGGGAAAGGCTTCGAAGCGCTCACGGCGCACGGCACCGACGCGGCGATACGTGTAAGGCAGACCTTCACGTGGTTCGCCTGAACCCATTACGGTAACTGCGTCGCCGCCGCGCGCGAGTTCCGTCGCCACCGACAGCAAGGCAACCTCTGCGCCGCGGTCGAAACGATGAAATCCCGGCAAGGCAAACAGCAGCTTCATGAATTTCCCTGGTCAGCTTGGGTGCGCACGGCGCGCGCAATACAGTGGAAGGGCGGCGCTACCAGCGGCGCCACCCTTCCGCCCACTGTCATAGCGAAAAACTTGTTGCGAAGCGGTGAAGACCCTGCGGTGGATGATACGAAGAGAAATGCTCAGGTCCGCACGGCGAGATAATCATTATACCTGCAGTCGCCGCTCGAAACGATCGGAACGAGCCGCGTACGCAGCAGGCGCTTGTCGATTCCGAAGACGGTGTAGCGATGGCGGTGCAGCAGCGTACCTATCGCTTCGGCTGCCCCTGCCCCCTGATCCTCGAACAGAATTGCGCGCGGCGCGAGGCGCGCAAGCTGGACATCGATGGCACGAAAAACGGTCTCCTCATGACCTTCGACATCCATTTTGATGAGGTCGAGACGCGGCAGACCGGCAAGCAATTCTCCGGCATGCATCGCGGGCACGGCGAACTCTCCGTCCGCGTCTATGCGTGAGGCACCCCGATTGGCCTGATCTATGCGAAAACGGACTTCGCCAGCGGCGTCGGATAGCGCAACGCGGTGGATGGCGACTCTATCGCCAAAGGGCGCCATATTCGCTTCGAGCAGATCGACAATTTCGGGTTGAGGTTCAACGCAAATTGCACTTGAATCCGCGATCCGGCTCAGGAAGCAGGCCGCGACATAGCCGATATTCGCCCCGATATCGAGAAGCACGTCGCCTGGACGCGCGTGATCCAGCAGGACCTGGACGACCGAACGATCGAAGCGGCCTGTGAGCAGAATATGCCGTCCGATCAGGTCATCGGCGCGAACGCGCAGCGCAAATCCGTCGCTCGTCTGCGCCAATCTTTCGCCCTGTCCCAGATCGACCCCGCGCGCGAAGCGGTCGATGATCCGCCCCGACCCGTTCGCGAAGGGCCAATAGCGGGCGGCAAGAACGGCGAGGGTCATGATGCGGGAATAGCAAAACTGGCGCCGAGGGCAATGTGCGCGTCATACGTATCAAAAGGACACAGGCTGGGCTTGGCAACAGTGGACCTCGTGCTCAGGCTATCCTACGCCTTGACGGGCAGTTCGCGGATTCGCGAACGAAATCATAGGGGCATCGATTGGTGCGACGTCTGCGGAGGATCGGATTATGGGCAGCGCTGGTGCTGCTCTACGCATGGCCGGCCCTGCTCAACGGCGCCCCCTTTTTCTTTCCCGATACCAGCCATTACATCCGAGCCGCGGATGCGGCGGTGGTGTCGCTGACGGGTCATCGTTCGAGCTGGTCGGATCGGCTTCTCGAAGCACCTTCAGCCCCGGCAGCAAACGCCTCTGGTCCAGACGCGGCGTCGCCCCCTGGCGCTGACCCAGCATTGGCCACCGCAACGGCCATCCCTCCTCAGATCCGCCCGGCGCGGACTGTCCTCACCGGGCGATCAATCTATTATGGCGCCTTCCTCTATGCCGGGCTTGAAGGGCTCGGGCGGTTCGGGCCCGTGTTTTTGCAGTCCGCGATCGCGGTCGGGACGGTTGCGCTGTTCCTGTTCGGCGCGACGGCATCGCTCACGCCCGGTCGCCGGCAACGCTGGATTTGGAGCGGGCTGATCGCAGTGGGGCTTTTCAGCCCGCTGCCCTTCTTCGTATCGCGCCTCATGCCGGGCGCTTTCACCGGCCCGCTCATTCTGGCCTTTGTGTCATTGATCCTGTTCGGCGCGCACTATGGCCGTCTCGCGCGCACATTTCTATTCATGGTAGCAGCAGCGGCGATCACCTTTCATATTTCGCACATCCTGCTCATCCTCTCGGTCGGCGGCGGCGCCTTGCTCCTCAACCTCGGGCAGCGGCAGGGCTGGACGCTCCGGCTTCTGCTGCCGACGAGCCTCATTCTCATCGCTATCGCGGCACAAATGCTTTTCTCGGCAGCGGTAACGCGCACGCTCGGCGCTCCGCCGACCGCCCCGCCCTTCCTTTCCGCGCGGCTGATCGCCGATGGCCCCGGCTACCGCTACCTCGAGACCCACTGCAATCCGCCGAAGTTTCTTCTGTGCGGCTACCGCGATCGGATGCCGCAACCAAGTGACATCATGCTGTGGAGCGAAGATCCGCGCGAGGGAATATTCAGCACGCTCGGCGAGGATTCGAAGCGCCAGCTCGGTGGCGAAGATGTCCGCTTTTACCTTGCTGTCCTTCGCGAATATCCAGGCGAAGTGATCGGGTCGATCATCCGGTCAAGCGGCGAGCAGGCACTGGCTTTCGATCTTGATCACTTCAATTATGTCGCCGAGCATCGCGAAGGGGCGCGGAGCCATCTCCCCCCCAAGATATTTTCCTGGGTCGAACGCTCGGCCGCGTACCGCGGCACCGTTCCGGTCGCGCCCACGATTTTCGTGACGATCGCGGTGACACTGCTCTCCCTCATTCTGCTTGCGGCCGGCTTTGCCTCCCGGACCGGCCGCGCGTCATGGCGGTCTCCGGGCGCGGCCGCGGCACTTTTGATCCTGCTCGCGCTCGCTGCCAATGTCGTCATATGCGGCGGCATGTCGACCCCGCATGCCCGTTATATGATGCGCATTGTCTGGTTGCTGCCGCTTGCCGTCATCGCTTTTGCGGCCGCAATGCCGAGGCGGCGCGGCGATCATCAGCACGTGCCGGTATCGGACGCGCCGCCAGCAATGGAGAGGACCGCATGAAGCTGATCATCCAGATCCCATGCTATAATGAGGCCGATACGCTTCCGGCCACTATCGCCGATCTGCCGAAACAGATCGATGGCATCGATATGATCGAATATCTCGTCATCGACGATGGATCGGCGGACGGCACCGACGCGGTGGCGCGCGCGTGCGGGGTTCACCATATCCTGCGCAATCGCCGCAATATGGGCCTTGCCAGAAGCTTTCGGCGCGGCCTCGATTACGCGCTCGGCGCTGGTGCCGACATTATCGTCAACACCGACGGGGACAATCAATATTACGGCGCTGACATTGCGCGCCTCGTGGAACCGATCGTGGCAGGACGCGCAGACGTGGTCATCGGCGATCGCCAGACCCAGACGATCGCCCATTTCAGTCCCGCCAAGCGCATGCTGCAACGCTTTGGGAGCTGGGCGGTGCGCCATTTCTCGGGCGTCGATGTGCCCGATGCTGTAAGTGGCTTTCGCGCCATTTCCCGCACTGCTGCCTTTCAGGTAAATATCGTCTCGTCGTTCAGCTACACGATCGAGATGCTGATCCAGGTCGGTCAGAAGGCGATGGCCTATGAAGCAGTCCCCGTGCGCACCAACGCCAAGACCCGCGATTCAAGGCTCTTCAGATCGGTGTTTCGCTTCATGGAGCGCTCGGGAACGACCGCGCTGCGCATGTACGCCATGTATCAGCCGCTGCGCACTTTCGCACTCATCGGCGCGGTTATCGCGTTCATCGGCGTGCTGCCGATGCTGCGTTTCCTCTATTATTATTTCTTCGTCAGCGGTGAAGGCAAGATCCAGTCGCTGGTGATCGGTTCGGCACTGCTCACGGTGGGCGCGCTGACCTTTCTCCTCGGACTGATGGCCGATCTCATCGGCCGCAATCGCCAACTCACCGAGATGACCCTCGAGCGGGTCAAACGCATCGAACAGATCGCCCTCGCCCGCGGCGCCCTTTTACCTCCCGCCGCCGAAGAGCCGGCGATAGGCGAAGAATTTGACCAGGGTGGAGACCGCCAGCACGAGCAGCAGCGCGGCGGCGTAAGAGAGGATCGCGGCTGATCGTAACGCGGAGAATGCGAAAAACTCGGCAATCCGGAACAGCGCATTGACCAGGGCGTAGCGCCACAGATCGCGTCCAATACTTGCTTTGCTCGCAAACACCAGTCGGCGCAGCGTCAGAAAATTGAAGGCATAAGCAATGGCGAAGGACAGGCCGACCGCGGTTCGTTCGCCCAGCCCTGCCCACTCATGCAGCAGGATCGGCAATAGGAACGAAAGCGACGCACTTGCAAGTGTCGCCACCGCGAAGCGCGACAAGGCGGTCAGCAACGGCACTTTGGCTCCCATTTCGGCGGCGCGTGCGCGAAGGGAGACGGCCGCGCGTCCCATCACCGCATTCCCCAAATGAAGCGCAGCGCCTGCATGGACGGCGTCTAGCGCGCGCGGCATGCGATGCGCAAGCGCACTTCGCGCGCGACTCGGCAAGCGCCCGGCTGGTAACGGCAGTGGTTAACCATATGCAAGTTTTGCCTAATTTATGTAAAATCCCGCGATTCTGACCTCCGCCTTCCCGTCGCGGCCCATAAAGCCCAGTTTCCTAGGCCTTTTGAGATGCCATAATGATACTGCGCGAACGGCAGAATCCATGTTTCGCGACCGAACAAATTACTATAATTAGGTCAAATGGCAGGGGTCATAACATTTCTTGCGTCCAAAAGACGGATTGCCGCGGGTGCAGCAGCACTCGCCGTTCTTGCAACGACGTCGGTCACCGTGCCGCTGTTCAGCGGCGATGGCGGCCTTCTCCTGGCGCAAGCATCGGACGCGCTGCAACGCTTCGTCGACCGCTCGCCCGGCGAGCGCGGCGAAACCGACCTCATCAAGACCAAGGTGAAGCGCGACTTCGGCGGTCCAGCGAGCGCCCGTGCGCTCGGGCCGCAGCGCGATGCGCCCGAAGAACGCGCGCTCGGCAAGATTTTCGACACGCCGCCTGAAGAGGCTGTGGATCAGTTGAGCGAGAATCCGCTCGGTCCGCTGGCGCTCGCCGATCCCGATCCGTCGCTGCTCCCGCTCGGGGACGTCGGAACGATTGGCGGCACGCCGACCGGACCCGGGTTCCCGGGCGGTATCAGCACGGTCGTCCCGCCGATCGCGACCGATCCCGGGGACCCGACCACCCCTGTCGATCCTGAACCGCCGGTAACGGGTGCGGTGCCCGAGCCCGGGACCTGGGCGCTGATGATCCTCGGATTCGCGCTCTGCGGTGCAGCGCTTCGTCGCCGCAATGGCCTTTTGCAAGGTCGTCCGGGCATCGCCTGATGCGCGGCTGGATCGTCGGCATTCCCCTCGGCGCGCTGGCGCTCGCGATGCTTGGCTATAATCTTGATGCCGCAAGCTCGGTGGCCGCCGATCAGGCGGCGCGAACCGCACCGGTCCATCAGGCGCTGGCCGGTCGTACATTTCTTTCGGCGCAAGAGGCTGCCGCAGCCGTGCAAGCCGGGCTCGTCCCGGCAGGAACCAAATCGCTGCTCGACACCAAATACCGGCTTCGGCACGGCGAATATGACTGGAACGACATCAATATTCCTGCAGGGAAGTTGCGCGTGTGGGTTGATCTGCGGCGGCAGATGATTTCCGTTTTCCGGGGCGGACACGAGATCGGCACCGCGGTAATCGTCTATGGCGCCGAAGGGATGCAGTCGCCGCTCGGCACGTTCAAGATTCTCAACAAGGATGCCGATTATCATTCGCGCAGCTACGATGCGCCGATGCCCTATTCGATGTTCATCACCAATACCGGCATTGCGCTCCACGGCAGCCCGATGTCCAGCCGGCGCGCCACCCATGGCTGTATCGGCCTACCCGTCGAATTTGCAAAGCTGCTCTTCGCCGTCGCCCAGCGCGGCGACACCGTCGAAGTCGTGCGCACCGATCCGCGCAGCGTCGCGGCCGCCGAAAGCAGACGCTTCAGCTAGATGCGCATGACGGATCGCCGGATGTGGCGCGCGCCGTCTGCACCGAAAGCTCCTCTACCGCACGGCCTCGTCGGCCTTTGGCCCAAGCGAGCGGCCTTCGAAAAAATCTACGGCGGCGTGAGCGGCGCTTTCATAAGCGGCAAGCGAGGCGCGCGAACCGGCAAAATCGCCGCTGCGCTGCCTTGCCATATAGTCGGCATAATAGCCGAAGGCGCGGCGACATAAGATATCCCATTCTCCATCGCGGTCACCGCTTTTGAGACGGAAGCTTCGATAATTTTCCCAGCCATATCCGACGCATGCCGGTTTCTGATCGAGCCAATCAACCTTGCCATGTTCGCGCATGATCCGCTCGGCGACATCAGCCGGGTCGGCGGGCATGGAGCCGCTGCCGGGATTGCCGGCGCCACCTTCGCGTTCAAGCTCGTCAGCCGAGCGGCGCAATTCGGCGACATCTTCGCGTGACAACTTGCCCTCCATTGCATCGGCGGTAGCACGCAACTGACGCACAATGTCGGCATTGCCTGCAGCACCGGGCTGGCCGGCCAGCGACGCTGCCGATGCCAGAACAACGCCAACTAGGAGGCCAAGGCCGGAGGCACGCACCCGACCGATGCGGTGCCAGCGCACCTCAAGCCCCCCTGTTTTGGGCGAGCCTTGACAGCTTGTCCCAAATATCTGCCGGGTTGGGCAGGTCGATCGCGAAAATCTGCGTAAGCACGTCGGCAAACTCATCGGAGCTTGTCACAAGCCGCTCGCGCATACCAGCTGCGCTCACGCGCCGCAGCGTGCGATCCTGCAGGCTCGAATAACCGTCGCTATCGTGACGAAATATAGCGAGGGCGCCGGTGAAGGGCGAGCCGGCATCGCGCATCAACCATTGCTGCATGGCAGCGATTTTCGCTTCATCCTGCTGGCCGAGCCTGAAGTCGACGGTGCGAGCAACGCCGGCGGGATGGTTATGGAAGCGAAGCCAACCATCGTCCGCAGCTGATATCGAGAAGTCGAAACCGCGCTGCCGGAAAGACCCTGCCACCAGCGGCACGGGTTCTACGAACGCGTCGGCGACGCCGACCTCAGCCAGATAGGGCTGATCCAGGTCCACCTGCAGCGTCAAATGATTTCCTACCGCAATGTCGCCGAGCTTTGGCCGGTCGACGCACCCGCACAGGCGGGTTACCCGGTAGCCGAGCGCCGTCAGCGCCGCGCCGAAGAGCCCGTTCATCTCGTAGCACCAGCCGCCGCGGCGTCCCTCCACCATCCTTGCGAAGATATCGGAAATCCCGATCGCGGGCTGCCAACCCATGAAGGCATCGACGGCCTCCCAGGTGAAGGCCATCAAATGCGCCCGGTGCAGCTTCGCCAGCGTGGCCAGATCGGGCTTATCCGGTGCATCGACGCCGATGCGCGCAAGATAAGCCGTCAGTTGTGCCGGACTGAGTGTCGTGGGATCGGTGGTTACGGCTGCGGAGGCCATGCAATTGTCCTTCGGGGTTGATTGATCATGTTCGCCCGATAGCTCGGCAAAGCGATACCGCGTTCCTAAATGAATGTTCAAAGCGCCGTCGATTTCCTAAAACATGACTAAGCGGATTGGTGATGGGGGGAAGCAATGCGAATGACCGATGCGCTTGCGGCGTTTTTGGAGCAGCCACTCATGTGCATATTGGCGGCGACGGATTCGGAAGGGCGGCCGACCGCCGGGCGCGGCATTGGCGTAGAGGTCGTCGATGACCGTACCGCGATCGAGGTGATTTTCTCCAGCTGGCAGTGGCCCGCCCTCGAGACGGCGATCCGTGAGACAGGGCGGCTCGCCGCGACCTTCGTGACGCCGGCAGACTATGTCACCTATCAACTCAAGGGTACTGCTGCGGTGCGCGATGTGGTCCCGGGCGACCTGCTGCGCGCCGGACATTTCATGGCACGTGCGACCGGCGCACTTGAGGCGCTTGGTGTTCCCTCATCGATCATCGCCCCCTGGCTCACGGACCGGGGAGCAACCGCGGCGCGACTAACGATAGCGGAAATCTACATCCAGACGCCGGGACCTCAGGCCGGCATGCGCGCGAAAGCCGCCCCATGACGGATTATCGGCTGAGCGATCTTGCATCCTGCTTCGAGGGCGTGATTCCGTCGATCATCGCGACCGCGTCCGCCGACGGTACGCCCAACATTTCCTACCTGTCGCACGTCGTCCGGGTCGACGAGACGCATGTGGCGCTGTCCAACCAGTTCTTTGCGAAAACCGCCGCCAATATCCGGGCGAATCCGCATGCCACGATCATTCTTGTTGACTGTCTCACCGGAGACCAGTTCCTTCTTTCGGCACATTTTGTGCAGTCGGTCGACAACGGTCCGCTCTTCGAGAAGATCGCGCTCCAGCTCAAGGCGAGCAGCGCTCAGATCGGCATGTCCGACGTTATGCGGCTTCGCAGCGCCGACATTTTCCGCGTCGCGCGAATAGAGATCGTCCCTTCTCCGGTGGCGGGCACGCAGCCCCATCCCCGGCGCGCGCCGATCAGCCTGCCAACGCTCGTCGCCGCGGGTAAAGCGCTTGAGAAGGAAAGTGAAGCCGAGCGCATCATCGACGATCTATTGGGCGCAGTCTCAGAAATTCTGGGGTGCAGTCACGCCCTTGTCCTCCTCCGCGATGCGCACCGCGCCTGTCTCGTGACAATGGGCAGCATCGGCTATGATCGATCGGGGCTTGGCTCGGAGGTTGCGGAGACCGACGGGTTGATCGGAACGGCTGCCCGAACCGGACAGACGGTCAAGGTCAATGACATGAGCCGCGTGCGAAGATTAGGCGATGCCATTGCCCGCGATAGCGAGACCTCGGAAGATGAAGAACGCACCGTGGCCTTCCCCGCGCTTGCCACGCCGATGAGCCAGATCGCGGTTCCGATATGCGCGCGCGGCCAGTTGCTCGGTATCCTCTTCGCCGAGAGCCGCGATCGCATGGCATTTGGCGACGAGGACGAGGCTGCGCTCGAAATGCTTGCGGGCCAGGCCGGCCATGCGCTGAACGCTATCGAAGAGCCGGCAGCGGCGAGCGACGCCCCTTCCCCACCCCCGCCCGAAGGCCAAGCAGCCGATGGTCCAATGATCAGCATTGCCCATTACGCCTTCGACGACAGCATTTTCGTCGATGATGCCTATATTGTGAAGGGCGTTGCCGGCGCGCTGCTGCGGCAGATTATCGAATGGCATCTTGAAGGCGGGCGCACAGACTTCTCGAACCGCGAACTGCGGCTTGCGCTCGCGGCCCGGATGCCGGACATAAAGGATAATCTCGAAACCCGGCTGCTGCTGCTTCGCCGGCGACTGGACGAGAAATCAGCCCCGCTTCGCATCATTCGCATCGCGAGAGGGCAAATCCGCCTCGAGACGGATGGCCCGCTGATTTTTGTCGAACGGCGTTAGCCGGCACGTCCTGCCGTCTGTCGTGCACGCCTATCGTCGTAGCCGCACCACGATCTTGTTTCGCGCGCAATCGATGCATCGGCCTTTCTCGCGGACAAAGGCCTCTTCACCTTCCATGACGCGCGTCACCGCATTGGCCTGACTGCGAACCGACAGGTCGAGCCGGTCCGTTATGCAGTCGCCGCAGATGGCTGCACCGCCGAGCATCTCGACGAGCTGCTCGATTTGCCCGGCAATGGTAAAAGGATCACGCATTGGGATCGGCAGTCCATTCGCCGGCGACTGCGGCGAAATTCCCGATCGCGAACCTTTTTCGGGGATACGGGATCCGCGATGCCCCGCGCTGATTAAGAAGCCGTCGCAAGGCGCGGCCATCCCGCTCCTTCGGCATGGCTTTATCACAGCATCCCCCCGTCACGCATTCCTCGCTCCTGCAGCCGACCTTTGCCGTTGCGGGATTGCCTGGTTCGCGGTCCGTCGATCATTTGGATCGCGGGCGACCGCGTCCCTCGCTGGACATCCTGTTGAGCGCGGACGAGGGTTGCAACCCCTGGCTAGCAAAAGGGCGCGTCCTGCTCCAGGCTCAGCGACCGGAAGACACTACCGGCGAAGGGCAAGTGTCAGCCTCAAAGTGGTTAGGGCGCCGTTTACCGCCGACGTAAACCTTGTTTTAGCGGGCTTGCGATAGCTTTTCCCTGGTTTCGGGGATTTGCGCATGAAGCACATCAGCCTCAAGGCAGGAAAAATCGCGCTTCTGACAGCGGTTGCGCTCGTTTCGACCGGCGCGCAGCCGCGCCTGGGTGCGCTCGATGATCGCCTACTCGACAGCCACAACCGCGAGCGCGCCCTTATGGGCGTTCCCGCCTTGCGCTGGAACGACGAGCTGGCGCGCGGAGCCCAGGCCTGGGCCGATCATCTCTCGGCGACAGGCCGCTTCGAACATTCGCCGAATATTCCTGGCAGGCCGCTCGAGGGCGAGAATATCTGGGGCGGGACCCCCGGTGCATTCCGTCCCGAAGACATGATCGGGCTCTGGCTCAAGGAAAAAACCTATTTTACCCCGGGAACCTTCCCGCTCAACAGCACGACGGGCCGCCCCGAGGATGTGTCGCACTATACGCAGCTGATCTGGAGCCGTTCGGGCGAAGTGGGCTGCGGCATCAGCGATGTCGGGCGCGAGGAAATCCTCGTCTGCCGCTATTCCGAACCTGGCAATGTGCGCGGACGCGATCCCCTGGCGCGGAGCGAAGCCGCGCCTGCGCGGCGCATGCGCTATTCCCCTTTCAGCCGTCCGCTGGTGGCGTCGGCGGCCGGCGCCGTCCGGTTCGCATCGGCGGCCAGCGGGGAGACTGCCGGCGTCGCCGCCCCGCCTCCGCTTGCATCCCCGAGCGGCGCACCGGCATTTTCATCCGCAACGAGGCGCGGCGGGTTCAATATGGCGCTCGTATTCGGAACGGTTGCGTTCGCCATCAAACCCGCTTCGCCGATCGCCTCGATCTGCGGCTGGTCGGCAAGCGGCTGCTCCTGGCTCACCGATTGAGTGAAGGCTGCGCGGCGGCCCCAGCCGCCGGTCCATCGATAGAAAATATGATGATCGAGCTGCGCGATCTTGGCGAGCGAGCTCGCCCAATAGGGCACGACATAATCGGCATGATAGTGGGTCGCCATGCCAACGCTAGGCTCGACGGCGCCCGATAGCGCGGCAACCGCGATACGGCGCGCCGCCTCCCATCCCTGACGGGTCGGAATGCGCGCAAGGCTTCCATCGCAGGTGAAGGTGAACTGGCAGCCTGTCGGCCGTTCCGATCCCTGGTAAACCACCCCGCAAATGCTGTTGGGAAACGCCGGATGGCGGACGCGGTTGAGCACGACCTGCGCGACGCCGCGCTTGCCCTGATCGCTTTCCTGGCCCGCTTCATAATAGATGGCCGCCGTCAGGCAGTCGATCGACGAACGCCGCCCGGCAACGTCGGAGGCGTTGATCGGCAGGACCAGCGGCGGCGCCCGCTCGATTGGTGCCGTCGAAAAGGGAAGCGCGGCATTTTCCGCGCGCGCCGCCTCGGGTGCCAGTTCCTTGTAGAGCTGCGGCTGGGGAACGGGCGGCCTCGCCATGGCGACGGGTGTTCGTTCGGCGAGCTGGCGTGGAGCCTGGCCGCGATGAAGCAAGGCCCAGGCGGCGAACGCGAGCGCTGCAACTGCTGCAAGGACAAGCAGAGCCGCGATCAGGCGATCACGTATCAGCCCGCTATCGGTTCGAGTCCGGACCATATCCGCTCACCATTTCGGCACTCGCGCGGCTCTATGACAAAGCCCGGTCCGCGTCCAGTGGCTGCAACCGATACCCAGCCGATTGTGCCTTGCTGGTACGGTTCGACCGGGCGGTGCGTCGCCCATTGGCAGGTGCCGCGCTTTGCTCTATCGGATATTCATGACTGCCGATGCCGGAAAATTCGATGGCAACGCTCGCTGAGCAATCGCGAATTGCGCCGCCGTCGCTGCCGACGCGCCTGTCGCCCGGCGCGTGGGCCTTGATCGTCGGGCTTGCGCTCTACTGCATTCCCACCTTCATCTTCGTTGTCCGCGAATCCTGGTCAGGCGAAGCCGGCGCGCATGGCCCGATCGTGCTCGCAACCGGGCTCTGGCTGCTGCACACGCGCTGGCTCGAAGTGCGGGATATGCGCTCCATCCCCGCGCAGGGACCGGTCTGGGCAATGCTCGCGGTCCTCATTCCGCTGACGATCTTTGCCCGGATTACCCAGATCGTCGAGATCGAAGGCTATATGATGTACGCGACCGTGCTCGTCGTACTCTACAGCCTCGTCGGCCTGCGGGTCATGAAGGGGCTGTGGTTTCCGCTCTTCTATCTCGCCTTCATGTTTCCGCCGCCCGAGACGCTCGTCGCTGCGGTCACCGTGCCGATGAAGATGTGGCTCTCGCAGGCAGCCGTCGGCTTTCTTCAGCTGTTCGGCTATCCGATCGGCGGCGAAGGGGTTCGCATCTATATCGGTCAATATGAGTTGCTGGTCGCAGCAGCCTGCTCGGGGATCAATTCGATCGTCTCGCTGGCAGCGATCTCGCTCTTCTATATCTATATGCGGCATCAGGCCGAATGGCGCTATGCGCTGCTGCTCGTGCTGTTCATCGTGCCTGTCGCGCTAATCGCCAATTTCTTCCGCGTGCTCATCCTCATCCTCCTGACCTATCATTCGGGCGAGGCAACGGCGCAGGGCTTCCTGCATAATTTCGCAGGGCTGGTGATGTTCGGGATCGCACTGCTCACCATTTTCGGGATCGACGTGGTGCTCAAACCGCTCTGGGATCGTTTCGTGACGCATCGCCGGGAGGCGACGCATGCCTGACGAAGCCCCGGCACCCAATCGCACCGTATCGCGCCGCAGTGCGATGATCGGCGGCGCGCTTGCGGCAGCCTCCGCCTACGCCTTCGTCCGCCAGCCGGCCGTCGCCAATCCGATCGTTCCGGAGAAGACCTTCGAGACCTGGGTACCCCGGCAGTTCGGGCGCTGGACGAGCATTTCGGAGAGCGGCGTGGTGCTCCCGCCGCCCGATGCGCTTCGCGACCGGCTCTATGACAATCTCGTCACCCGCGTTTATGCCTCGGCGAGCGGCGTATCGGTGATGATGCTCCTCGCCTACAACAATGCGCAGGATGGTGTACTGCAACTCCACCGGCCGGAGACATGCTATCCGGTCGGCGGTTATGCGCTGAGCGGCACGCGTGAGGTCGATATTCCGGTGGGCGGGCGGCGCATCCCCGCCAATTTCTTCACCGCGACCGGTCCCGACCGGGTCGAGCAGGTGCAATATTTCACGCGGCTGGGCGACGCCTTTCCGCGCAACTGGGCGGAGCAGCGAATGGCGGTCATTCGCGCCAATATCGCCGGCGACATTCCCGACGGCATGATGATGCGCGTCTCGACGCTCGGGATGGACGCGCCCGAGGCGGAAACATTGCTCGACGAATTCTCTCGCAGTTTTATCCTCCATTCGAATGCCCGCCTGCAGCATCTGCTGCTCGGCGCGACCAGCAGTACATAGAAGGACCGATTGATGCGTACCAAGACCGTCACCGCCATTGCCTTGGCCTGTCTTTCGCTTTCCGCCTGCGACAAGGAGCCGACCGGCCAAGTTGCCGCCGTGGTCAATGGCGAGGAAATCACGCTTCAGGAAGTCAATGCCGAGCTCGGAAACGTCAATATTCCCGATGGTGTCGACAAGAAGGTGGTACAGCAGGCGGCGCTTGAGCGTGTTGTCGAACGGCGCCTACTGGCGCAGGCAGCACGTGACGAGGGCCTCGACAAGACCCCCGATTATCTACTGCGCGAGCGCCAGCTGCGCGATGCGCTGCTCGTCCAGCTCATGGGCCAGAAGGCGCAGCGCGCGCAGCGCGTTCCCGAGCAGGCCGAGATCGACAAGTTCATCGCCGACAACCCCGACATGTTCGCCGATCGCAAGATTTTCGCAATCGACCGCATCCAGTTCCCGCTGCCCAAGGATATGGGAGCGCTGAAAGCGCTCGAGAACGACCATTCGATGGAAGCGGTTGCGGCGCATCTTCAGGAGCTCGGCATCAAGTTCGCACGCACCGACGCGCAGATGGATTCGGCGCAGGTCGGCAAGCAGCGCATGCAGCAGATCCGCGCGCTGCCGGCGGGCGAGCCGTTCATCGCGCCTGAGAATGGCATGGTCACGGTTGCAGTGATCAAGAGCGAACGCGCCGTTCCGCTGACCGGCGACGCGGCGCGTCCGTTGGCGGTCCAGGCGATCCAGAATCAGCAGCTGACGAGCGCGATGCAGGATCGCCTCAAGCAGGCCCGCGCCGCTGCCGAAATCAAATATCAGCCCGATTTTGCGCCCAAGGGTGCGGCGAAGCCTGCCGCCAAGTAGCGCCGACCTGGCGGCGGCCTTCGCTTAGGCCGCCGGCGTGCGATCAGGCGCTGCGTCTTTGGGTGTGCCGCCTGAGAGAGCAGCCCCCGCGATCGCGGGATAGAAGAGAAAGCTGTTGAACAGCGCGTCGATCGCGGACAGCAAGAGGAGCAATATGGCGAGCCGCGCGCCCGCCGCGTTCGGTCCGCCCGAACGGGCGATGGCGGCAAGACGCACGAGCGCGCCGCCAAACGCCCCGCCAAGCAGCGCAAGCCCAACGAGGCCGTAGGCACCGAGGATGAGAAGCGGGAGCCCCCAGGGGCGCGTGCCCGCGGGCCGGAACCAGTCCCATCGCCCGGTGCCCCCAAATATATCCCTGCGCAGGAGCGGCAGGGTCTTGAGATCCTGGCTGACCCGCCAAGTTGCCGAGCCGCGCCCGCTCGCGCGCAGCGCACCGACAATCGCCTTGCCGGGCGCGGTGTCGGTGGCGATGCTTCGCAGCGGTACGGCGCCGCTCACATGGAGCGCGCCGACCGCGAGCGCACCAGCGAGCGCCATCGGCAGGGCGATGCGGAGCGTGCCGAACAGGCGCGGCATGAAGAGAAGCCCCAGCCCCGCCGCCAAGAGGATGATCGCTCCCGCCGATTGCGCGGCAAGCGTTGCGGCCGCGAGCAGGACGGCGGCGACGCGCCACCGCGCTGCCGCCCCCTCGCCCGCCGCATCGCGCCATCGCCAGGCCGCTGCGAGCGCTGCCCCGGCAATCCACAGTCCATATTGATTGCCATGTTCGAAGAAGAGTTGCGGCCGGAAGCCGATGTAGCGCTCGATGCCATCATGCGCGAAGGGATTGGCCCCGTAGATCAGCGTTTGAATACGAAAGCGCGTCAAACCCTCGATCAGCGCGAAGGGAAGAAGGAGCAGCGTCAGCCCGGCCAGCAGTCCCGCGAATGCGCGGGCATCGTCGCGGCCGCGAAGATAGAGTTTGCCCGCAAGCCATGGCAAACCCCAGGCGCCCAGAAGATAGAGCGACGCAACCGGCGGCGCGGGCGACGCGCTCCCGACGAACGCCCCCTGGAGGAGCGGCCAGAGGCAGAAGCCGGCAATCGGCAGGTCCCACCAACGCAAGGTAAGACCGCCCCAGCGCGCGCGATCGAACAGCGCGGACGCCAAGAGGGCGATTGCGGGGGCGGTCCATTGTTTGGTGACGAGCTGCGCCGAGGGCAGCCCACTGCCCACGATGGTGAAAGTGAAGCTGCCGGGCGGTGGCAGCGGCCCATAGGCCGCCGGGGGCAGCAGTAGCCACCCGCCGATCAAGGCTGCCCAGAATGCCTGGCGCGGCGGCACCGTGCGGAAGAGGATGATGGCGACGACGCCCCAGAGGATATGCGCGGCGATCAGCACAAGCTGGTCTTAGCCCCCCGCGAGGGATATTGAAGCCCCTTTAAAAGGTGGGGGGCTTGATGGACGCGACCCAATGGGCGGGACTTGTGGCTTTCGGCGGCGCGGCGGCCGCCTGCCTGTCGCTGCGCGTGCCGTCGGGGCGGATACTCGCGGCGGTCAATGGCTGCCTGGCTGCTGAATGCGCGCTCGGCTTCCGCCACGGCCTCCACGACCAAGTGATAAGCCTGCTGGGCGATTATTATCCCGAACGTCAGCCGTTCCAGATCGCGCTTGTGCTGATCGCCGCCTTTACGGGACTGACCCTCCTCGCGCGGCGCTGGCGGCGCACCCGCAAGACTTCAGTGAATGTCCCGCTGATCGCGACCGGGGCGGCTCTCTTCCTCTTTGCAGTGGAGACGATTTCGCTGCACGCGCTCGATCGGTTGCTCTATCGCCCGGCGGGCCCGGTGCTGGTCATCGGATGGCTGTGGATCGCGACCGGCTCCTTGACGATGGTGAACGCGATCACCCGCCGGGAAAGGCGAGCGTAAGCCAGCGCATGTATTCGCGACTATGGCTAGCCCTCAAGTTAGCTTCTTGCCCCCGCTCTTCGCTTGACCAAGGACATTTGCGACGCCTGCAAGTCTATAAGTTAATCAGCTACTGCGATAGCGGCGGACCCGCCCAAATCGGTGGCAGTTCCACTGACCTTGCGCGATGCGCCGAGACGAAACCCCGGCCCCTCGCGACCCAGCCTGGCCGAGAATTGCAGCGCACTGCCCGGCTGCCTCCGGAATGACTCTGGAACGCTGCGGTGACCAGGAGAATTGACCCTGCCCTGGTCCAGCGCCGCGAAGGCTTGACACGTGCCGGGGTAGTGGCAAACGCCGGGCCCTGCAGCGTTTATCGAACTGGTGAATATGCGCCCGACCTGCGTCCCCACGGGAGCGATCAGATCGTGCGCTGCGAACCCGGGATGATAAAGCAGCAAAAGGGCCGCCGATCAACGAGATCGACGGCCCTGCTCAATTTCAGGTAAGCTGGATCAGCCGAACGAGACGCGCACATTCGCGTCCTTGCGACGCGACCGCATCGCTCCGCCAATCAGGCCGAAGCCGAGCAGCATGAGCGCCCAGGTCGCCGGCTCGGGAACCGCGGCGGCGAGCTGGCTGACACCGCCGAGCCGCACCTGACGCATGTCATGGATGCCCGTCGTCGACGGATTGGCAACAAAGCCGGCGCTGGTGAAGACTTCGCCCGCATCACCGTAAATGCCGAACCAGTTGTTGCCATTGGTGGCAACCGACTTGGTGATCGAGGCAGTCGTGCCGTCGGAGAGAAGGTAGGTGAGAAACACGCTCGTCGCTTCGTTCAGCGCGTTGCCAGGGACGGGCGAGAGATTGAAGATTGCCGATTCGAAGCCATAGCCGGTCTGGATGGTGAAAGTCAGGGCGTTAAGAAGACCGTCAGCCGATTCAACGCGCGCCTGGCCATTGGCACCACCGACCAACGTCGAATCGGTGCTGCTGCTAAAGGTCAGGCCAACGCCGCCCACGCTGCCAGTGACCGTCGAACCGCTGCCGCTGTTCACAAGCACATTGCCGTCGGTGCTGACGCAGTTTGCGCTGGTGCAGATGAGGATGGCAGCGTTAGCCGGCGTTGCCGAAAAGGCGAGCGCGCCGAGGAGGGCCGGAGCCACAAGTGATTTGAGTGCGAACTTCATGACAAACGTCCCTTGAGAATTGAGATGCGCGACCCACGCGCCTTCGCTCGTCATCCGAGTCGATTTAGGTGCTCTTAACATTTCTTAGGCGCTGCAACATGATTTTTCCGGGCGCTTCGGCGCGCTGCCTGTCTCAAATTAACACATAATAAGAATCGGCTGAGCCATGCTCATCAGTTTTGCCGTCGGCGGGGGCCGCCGGAGCAGAAGCTGCCGTCCGTCATCTGCTCGAACTGGCGGCTTTGGCGCGGCGCTCGTTGGCGGAACGCGCCGCCGCACGTTCAGACTTGGGAAAAGTCCATTGGGCTTTCCGACGCTGGACCGAGCACGAAAGCGCGAAAGCGCAGCGTCTTGGCTCAGACCGCTACGGCGAGACAATTATTGAGCCGCGGCCACGTCGCCTAACGCTACTTTGGCAGAAGTTTGATTGTCGGGGCGGCGATGCGATATCCGCATTGCGGACAACAAGCGGGTGGGGGCCTGGACAGGTGGTCAAGGATGGCCTGGCGGACTGCCGGTAGGCTGGGTTGCGGTGGCGGGCCTGCGATTCTTTTTTTCCAGTCCCGCCTGAGCGAGGCGGCGGGATTGCAGGAAGGCATATGCGATCATCGTCATGAGGGCATGGCGATGGAGACCGGTCCAGGATCGCCCTTCAAAATGGTCGAGGCCAAGCTCTTCCTTCAGTTGCTGATGGGCTTGTTCGCAAATCCAGCGCGCCTTGATGGCGGCGGTGATATCCTTGACCGGCGTGTCTGCGGGCAGGTTCGAGAGATAATATTTGCGCTCGCCGCTGGAGCGATCAGCTATCGGATTACGCTAAACGCGGTGCGGCCGAGATCTGCGATCGCGGAAGCCCGAAAATGATATTGATCACGGTAGGGTAAGCGATCAGTGTCGATGAGATGGATCAACGGGTGCGTAGCGGCAACCGCTGCTTGAGCCTCCCTGACTCGTTTCAAAAAAGGATAGGATTTCCAGCTATTGGGAAGCCGCGAAATCAGGATATGTGCTGTCGGCCCGAGAGCCGCGCGCAAGTCGGCGCACAGCAAGGTCAATCGAGCATAGCACGCATCCGCGAGGTTTTCGCTTACGCCCTCGCTCTCCCCGTTCACCATAAACGCGACGACATCATCCCATGGCCCTCGGGCAAGGCCCTCTCGGGCATACGACTGAAGCCAGGCTCGTTGTGCTGACTGCGCTATCCATTGTCCCAGGTTCGAAGCATCCTGTTGGCGCTTCATAATCAGGAGACGGCTTTCGGCATGCGGGTTCGCGCTCGCCCAGGATGCCGCAAATCCCCCCTCCGGGCCCCATGCAGACGGCCCGTCGGGAAGGTTCGAGTGAGAAGGGTGATACGGCACCTGATGGAAAGCGCGGCCGTCCGAATATCCCAGCTGAACCTTATCGCCTGGAATCGTAAGTATATCTGGCGGGAATTCTGCCCGATCAGCTGTCAACGCCGCAGTCGTACAACCATATGCGATCGCGTTCGACTGGCCGAACAACAATAAAAATGTGCGCCGCGGCGCAGGATTCGTCTCGGATTGTGACATCAATGGTCCAAATAAAGCTTTTGCCATGCAGCACCACGGTCTAGCTGAAGCGCTATGGGGAACTCAACCGGGCAACGCATCCAGACGCTGGACGGGTTTCGCGCTCTCGCGATCCTGCTTGTAACCGCTTTCCACTTTACGATCACTTTCACAGCCCCGCGCGATCCGTTGAGTCATATCCCTGTCACGTCGCCTTTCTCCGGCTTTCTGCCCTTCGAATATGGATGGATCGGCGTCGAACTTTTTTTCGTGATTTCGGGGTTCGTTATCCTGATGACCCTTCGGAAGAGCGCGGGGATTTTGGACTTCGCCCGCCGCCGTATTGCGCGCATCTGGCCTCCGTTAATCGTCGCCGCGACGCTGACTGCGATAATCGTTCGGATAATTGGCCCCCAAGACTGGCACACGATGCCACAGGACTATGTGGCTAGCCTCCTTCTTCTAGACCCGAAGTTCATGGCGATTGCAGCTCCGGATCTGCCCGTTAAATGGGTGGACCCCGTCTATTGGAGCCTCGCGGTAGAAATACGATTCTATGCGGTGGCGGCGGCAATCTACGCGGTCTCGCGCGAGGCGTTTATCCGAAATTGGCTGATCTGGCAGGCAGCGGTTGCTTTCGCGGCCCTGATTATTGGCACTGAGGGCATGGCCGGACTGATTATAACGGTAGTGGGCATGCCCAAATACCTGCCGTATTTCACATTCGGCATCTGCTGTTATGAAATCTGGTCACAAGGCAGCGAGCGTCGATGGGCCTTGGCTGGCGCGACCCTCCCGGCGCTGCTGGTGCTTGAAGCGTCGTTGTTTCACGCCGACACCCGATCGCCCCTCGTGCTCGTCGTGGCCAATACGGCGATTTTCTCGCTCTTCGTCCTCTTCCTTCGGGGAAGCTCGACGCTTGCGATCTTCTCATCGCGACCGATGCTCCTGATCGGACAGACGTCCTATTCATTTTACCTGATCCACGACTTCATAGGCGTGTCGCTTATCCGGCTGTTTGTTATTGCCGGAGCCCCATTGCTCGTAGCGGTTCCAATCGTTTACGGGATTTGCCTCGCTGCGGCGGTCGCTATGTTCCGATCGATCGAAATGCGTGGGAAGGATCTCGTGATGCGCTGGACCGACCGCTTAACAAGGCCTCAGCTCATCCGAAACTTGTAATCATTACGCGCGCAGTACGCCGCCCGTCGAGCTGATCATGAGCGAGCGTGAGGCAAGCAACGTCTGATGTTCCCCACCTCAGCTTGAACGTGATGTCGTCAGCGACGACGCTATCGACGCTATCAAATTCATTCTGAAGGACCAGATTCTTCGCTGATGGCTCAGAAATGTTGCTCGCGATCTTCGCAGAATTGCGGTTGCCGACCCGATTTCCGCCCAGATTTACCGGCAGCAATTCCGAATTCAGGAAGCTCGCTCTGGATTGGGCAGGAAAAACCCTGCGCGGTGCCCATGCCTTGGCGGAGCAGTGTTTGGCGATGGGGCGCGATGCCCTTCCCCCTCGCTCGACGGTACACTGCAGCATCCCAGCCACCGCCTGTCGCATTGGGGGCTTCGCACCTTGTCCTATCTGAGGGAGCCTATATCGCCGCGTGCACCGCCCGTCGGCGCGGTCGCCAATTCTCGCGGCCTCGTCGCCCAACACATCTCCTGCTGAGAGTGGCCGCTAAGGAAGTCTTAACCCAATTTCTCCACTCTATGATCCCAATGGCCGACCATCTTTCCCCCGATCCGAATTTCGCGAGCGAGCGCCGAAGCGCTCGCCGCAATCTCCCGCTCCTTATTGAAGGCCGCCTGAGTGACGGCGAACGGCTCGCGGTTCAGATATACAATATTTCCGAAACCGGCCTGCTTATGGAATGCGACGCTGACCCCAAGGCCGGTGACCGGATCGAGGTGGATTTACCGCATGCCGGGCTGGTTTCAGCCAAGATCGTGTGGACGAGCGGCCTCCTCTTCGGCTGTCAGTTCCGGAAGCCGCTTTCGGCTGCGGCGTTGAGCGCCGTTCAGCTGCGCAGTGCAGCTACGCCGCATCTCGACGCGCTACCCGAAGAACGCCGCACGATTGCCCATTTCGGCGCGCGCTTACAAAGGCTGCGTGTCCGCAAGGGCCTAAGCCAGGCCGATATCGCGGCGCATCTCGGCGTTAGCGCGCCTTCGATCTCGGGTTGGGAAAAGGGCCGCGCCCGCCCCAAGAATGCGCGCCTCGATGCACTTGCCGAACTGCTCGGCGTATCGCTCGATGAGCTGATCGACGAACCCGAACCGGAGTCCATCCAGACCGTGATCGATCGCAGCCGCGAGGAGATCGCGCGTGCCGTCGGGACAAGTCCGGAAAAGGTGAAGATTAGCGTCGAGCTTTAACCAGGCGCTCGGCTTCCGCGCCTTCCGAAAATCTGTTCGTTGCGTGGTCTGCCGCGTCGGCAGGTACCTAATCCTGCGCGCCTAATCCGCGCGCGCCATTCATCGCGCTACTCTGTTGCCGCTGTGGTCGATCTCTGCGTTCCCATCACCAATCAAGCGCGATGCCCAATAGCGCCCCCCAATGCCCCGTTTTGGCACAGCTGCGCAGCGTGGCGAACTGATTGACTCCCCGCGCAATATTTCTTACTTTTTGTTAATCATCATCAGGGGAAGTTAACGATGCGCATCAAGACTCTGCTTTGCAGCGCGGCCCTCGCCGCAAGCTCCGTGCTTCTTGCCGCGCCCGCCTCGGCCGCAACCTCGCTCGATACGACGCAGCCATTTACCGGTGCGTGGAGCCCGTTCGGCGACCCTGATACCTCGGCCTATGGCCAGACCTTCACCGTCGGCGCTGACAATGTCCTCGACAGCTTCTCGCTGTATCTCACCGGAGGGGTCACAAACCCGGTCGATTTCCGCGCCTATATCTACGGCTGGGACGGATCGAAGGCGACCGGCGCGCAACTGTTCGCCAGCAGCCTGCAATCCTTTACCGGATCGCTCTACGACAATCCGACCGAGTTTCTTTTCTCGACCGGAGGCCTTGGCCTGACGACCGGCGCCCAATATGTCGCCTTTCTCTTCGCGGATTTCTCCGGCGCTGAGAGCACCGCATCGATGCCCTATTCGGGTAGCTTCGGCAGCGAACAGATGCCGGGGGGCGGCTTTGTCTACTATAATGCCGGCGACAATTTTGGCGCGCTGACCAGCTCGACTTGGAACAAGGCCTCAGGAGACGACGACGTCTGGTTCAAGGCGAGTTTCTCGCAAGGCGACGTGGGCGCTGTTCCCGAGCCGGCAACCTGGGCGCTTTTCCTGTTCGGCTTCTTTGCCGTCGGGGGCTTGATGCGTTCGGCGAAGCGCGAGCAGAAAGTTCGCGTAACCTACGGATGAAGCCCTAAGGCCGGTAGCGCTGTCGGGTTCCCTGCTGACCTTCGGCAGGGAATATCGGGAAATCATATTGCCGGAAAATCCGGCCGATCTTGATGTGGGGCTATGGCGAGATGGCGCCTAATGCCCCGCATTTTCGATCGCCACATCATGCAGCGTCATCCGCGCCCCCTTGCTTGGGGCCAGCGCTAAATCGGCGGGCGCGATTGCGGGCCGCCAGGTATCCAGATCTGCAAAAATCTCTTCGGTAATCCCGTGCCCGAGTTGGCCGCGCTTCAAAGACGCGCAAATGCGGTCGCAAGCTTGAACTCTGCAAGCAAGGCATAGGGACCGTTCCCTCGAGGGGGCGTTGCGCAACGCCTGGCTATCGCCTAGCCAGCGCAAGGGCGCGATAGAAAGGCGTAATCCGCCGAACTGTCCGGGCAGAAATCCGGACTATCGATCGCGGTAATGCAGCGATGCATCAGGACGCAGACTTCACCGACGATTAAGAAATATTGCGTGTCGATTGGCGCCGCGACGCCAAGGCACTTGAGACGGCCTATCGCTCACTCGCCAAAATTTATCATCCCGATCATCACGAGACGGCTGATGTCGTCAACTTGAACCAGATGATCGAAGCCTATCGCAAGCTGCGTGATGCTGAATTGCGTGCAGAATATGATCTACTCCACAAGGCCCATCGTCCCTGGGCTGACGGCGTACAATCGGCGAGCGCCGGCCTTGATATCGACACCCAGGCAGCGCTGGACGATGCGGATGCCCAAAGCCGTATCCTGCGCGAGCTGTACAAGCGTCGCCGACAAAATGCGCAGGACGCCGGCGTCGCGCCCTTCTTCCTTCAGGAAATGCTCGGGTGCAGCGACGAGCATTTCGATTTTCATCGATGGTATCTGAAATCCAAGGGACTGATCGAGACAAACGAGCGCGGAACGCTGGCGATTACCATCGATGGGGTCGATCATGTGATCACCACGTCGCGCACGACGGCCGCAGAACAATTACTGATTGCCCAAACGCGCGAGCGCAAGGGTGAACCAAGGCCATAATTGCCGACGTCAGTCCAGCGTCCCCTCCGCATTTCCGAAGCTGCCGACGACGCGACCGCCAGCGAGGCGGGCAGCAACTCTCGATGACTTGCGAACGAGCTTCAGGCCGACCCGTCGGTGTGGCCGGCCGTCCGCTCTGCTTCGCCTATCGGTTCAGCGACACTTCAGCTCCCCGCGGTCAATGGCACGGCCCAGCAGCCCACCGCCTGCAGCGCCGATGATCGTTCCTACGGTCCGGTCGCGCCCGCTGGCGAGCTCACGTCCCAACAATGCGCCGACCGCAGCGCCGATAATGAGACCGGTTGTTCCGTTGTCCCGTCGGCAATAATAGCGCCCATCCCGGCCGCGCCACACACGATCGCCGCGCGACAGTCTGCGCGGCTCATAATATCGTCCGTTGCTGTCGTAGAGACTGCGCTCCTTGGCACGTTTGCCATGGGCCGGCGCCCAGGGCGGAGGTTCGGCAAGAGAAGGTGTTGCCGGCGCTACCAGGCTACCGAGCAGAACTGCTGCAATAATCTTCTTCATACTTCAGCTCCCAATCGAGCAAGGCGGGTATCTGCCCCGGACGAGCCGGGCTGTGCTTCGTTGAAGCTAGTACCCGACCAACGTAAGACCGAACGCGCAAGCCCGACCATTTTGCGATGGTCCTGCAACGGCCAATCCGCCGATAGGTTGCCAGCAGCCGAATGCCTTGTCCCAAGCGGCAGATGGGCACGGCGATACAAGCTGAGGCCGCATGTTACGGTCTATCGAAAGCAGCCAGGGCCGGTCAGACGTCCCTTGAGGCTTCGCTCTGACATCGATCGTCGATGCTTTGAATGCGCCGGTGGGACGACAATCCGTACGATTTCTGGTAATTTCCTCGCCACGGTATCAGCATTGAATGACCATTAGGGTGGGGGCGAAGCGGATGACGGAAAATTTTGGAGCGCTAGTAGGCTGGGCCCATCATGATGCGGGCGACAAGATCATGCTCCGGCTCGAGAGCGTCAAATCGTCAGAAGCCGCAAGAAAGCACGATCCTGATCTTAGCCGTTTTGTGATGACGAAGCAGCAAGCTGCCATTCTTGGCAATTACCTCATTCAGATTTCCGGACTGTCGCCGCATCATCATGGAAGGCGCGGATGGGCCCGGCGCCTTTTCGGCTGATGGCCCCTCGGTCTTAGCGCACTGGCTCGGTCGGGTATTGCTCACCTGTGGTTTGAATCCATTCACCCTTTCAAAGACGGCAACGGACGTCTCGGTCGCGCCATTGCCGAAAAGGCGCTAGCTCAAGGCCTCGACGCGCCGGCGATTACCGCTCTTGCGGAGATGATCCAGCGGCATCGCAAAGATTATTACACGCAACTTCAGCGAGCGAGCGTGCCGAACCGTATAGACGAGTGGCTCGACTGGTTTTTCGATATTGCCCTTGCGGCTCAACAACGCACGCTCGAGCGGGTTCACTTCCTGATTGCAAAAACCAAGCTGCTTGATCGTCTTCGCGGTCGAATCAACGTGCGACAAGAAAAGGCTCTTTTACGAATGTTCGCGGAAGGGCCGGATGGCTTCAGAGGAGGTCTGAGCGCCGCAAATTATCGTACCATAACAGGTGCGGCCACGGCGACAGCCACGCGAGACCTTGCTGAACTGGTGCTGCTAGGCGCGCTTCGAAAAGATGGGGAATTTAAGCGCACGCGATATCGCCTGCGCACTTAAGGCGAGCAGGCGGACAAAGCCGACGCTCCGCCGCGAAGTAGAGCATAATGGCCAACAAAGGCTGCAGTTTGCCCGACCGCCGGATGCGGTGTGATCCCGCCGACGCACGCCTAATCGAGGCTGCTTCCATTTGGGACTTACAGCATCGCCTCGGCAGGGCCTCCGGCACAATAGCTTCCCCACGCGTCCATCAGCCTGACGCGCGCGCCGGGCCGGCCCGGCGTACCAAGATAGGTTGTGCGCCGATAAGCCGCCTCCACGGCATCGGGTGTCTTGTGAGCCAGCGCCGCGTCTACCACCGCATCGGCGAAATCATCGTTCGCCGCCCAGTCGGTAAAGGTGGAACGGAAGCCATGGACATGGAAGGGCACCTCCATGTCGCGTAACACCTTTAGCAGGGTCATGTCGGACATCGGCTTTCCGGCCGCGCCCGGGAAAACGACATTTGTATCGGGAAGGCGAAAGGCATTCGCTTTGGCCAGCACCGCGAGAGCCGCGTCGGACAGCGGAACCATATGTGCCTTGCCCCGCTTCATGTGGTCGGCTGGTATTGTCCAGAAGCGCTCCTCAAGATCGAACTCCGCCCACGTCGCGAGCCGAACTTCCTGGCTGCGCACGCCGGTAAGGATGAGCAGTTCGAGCGCCAACCGTCCGAAAGTAGGCTTTCGCCGTAGGGTTGTGATGAAGTCGGGCAACGCGCTGTAAGGCATGGCCTTGCGATTCTCTCGCGATTTCACCTGACGGGGCAACCCTCGCCCGGCTTTCAGGCTTCCACTGCCCGACGGAGCTTCGGTAGAGCGCCAGCCTTTCGCGTTCGCATAATCG
Source organism: Sphingopyxis sp. Q841 (assembly GCF_052384365.1). Classification (NCBI taxonomy): domain Bacteria; kingdom Pseudomonadati; phylum Pseudomonadota; class Alphaproteobacteria; order Sphingomonadales; family Sphingopyxidaceae; genus Sphingopyxis; species Sphingopyxis sp. Q841. The sequence goes on from NZ_JBQSUM010000001.1 coordinate 50,227, forward strand.
AGAACAACGCAGATACGGTTGCGGATCTGACGCGCCGTATCGGGAATCTCCTGCCAGATCGGCGACAACACCTCGATAATATCGGCGGCAGTGATTTGCCCGGTCGGAAGATCGCCCAATTTAGGAAAAACGTAGCTCTCCAGAGACGCGAACCACTGGCGCGCATAGATGGCGCTTTTCCAGCTGGCGGCATTCTCGCTATGATATTTGCGCGCCGCTTCGCGGAACGTCACCTTGGCGGCGGCTTCGGCCTTCCTCTCCGCCAGCACATCGCGTCCGTCGATCTTGACTGCCTTGCGAATTTCATGGGCTTTCAGCCGTGCCTCTATAAGCGGAAGCAGCTTGGCGCTGCCCAGGCCGATATCATGGCGTTTGCCGTCGCGTTGCAGCCGGAGAAGCCACGAGGCGCCTCCCCGCTTATCGACCTTCAGAAACAGCCCGTCACCGTCCTGATAGGTCCCAGGATTTCCCAATGCTGCCTTGACCGCCAAAGCTGTTAGCTTTTTCATAGGTTTAATCCAATTTTTTTCCCCCACACTTCATTTAGGGGTCGAAAAACCTTCCCCCACATTTTCCCCCAACTTTTTTTCGCGCTGCAGTGATATGGCATGGGATGCAGAGGACCGACAAAGGGCTAATACCCCAGGTTTTCTGCGGCTTCCAGCGATTTCAGGAGATGCCCTCGGACCGGAGGGTGGTGGACAGGGCTGGATTCGAACCAGCGTACGGGAAACCCGGGCAGATTTACAGTCTGCTGCCTTTAACCACTCGGCCACCTGTCCATGGGGTCCGCGTTGGGAAGCGGTCCAATGGCGAAAGGAGTCTTGCCTGTCAATGGCAGTCATGGGAAAGGCCGCCGCTATGAGACAATTTTCCCGTCATCGCCGCCCACAGGGGCAGACTCCGCGCGGTCAGGGCGTCCGTTTCTGGGGACGCCACGCCGTTCTGGCCGCGCTCGCGAACCCCGAACGTCGCGTCAAGCGAATCTGGGGGACGCGCGAAGCGCTCGGCCAGCTCGATTTGCCGCCGGTTGTTCCCATCAGTTTTGCCGACGTTGCAGACCTAGCGCGGCTCGTCGCGCGCGATGCCCCGCATCAGGGGCTGGTGATCGAGGTCGATCCGCTCGACGAAATCTATCTCGGCGATCTTTTGCAGGACGAAGTCGATGCGGAGAGCAAGCGGCCGATCGTCGTCCTCGACCAGGTCACCGATCCGCACAATATCGGCGCGGTGCTGCGCTCCGCCGCGGCTTTCGACGCCGCCGCTATCGTCACGCAGGACCGCCACAGCCCGCCCGAAAGCGGCGTGATCGCACGCTCGGCATCGGGCGCGCTCGAAACCGTGCCGTGGGTTCGCGTCGTCAATCTGTCGCGGGCGCTCGAGGAAATCGCCGAAGCGCAATATTGGCGAATCGGCCTGACGGGCGACACCGAAACGACGCTGGGAGACACGCTGGACGGCAGCAAGGTCGCGCTGGTGCTCGGGTCCGAAGGCGACGGCATGCGGCACAATGTCATGGAACATTGCGACGTGCTGGCAAAGCTCCCCATCTCGCCGCGGATGGAGAGCCTCAACATCTCGAATGCTGCGGCGATCGCGCTCTACGCGGTCGCGACGGCTGGAGCCTGAGCCCATGAGCAGTCACCCCGGCGAAGGCCGGGGTCTCAACTTCGCGTTATAGCTGAACCGTCGAGATCCCGGCCTTCGCCGGGATGACGAATGGAATCAATCTTCGGCGGCGATCCGCACCTTCAGCCCGTCGAGCGCGTCGCTGAACGGGATCTGGCACGACAGGCGCGAGGTGTCGTCGCGGTCGCTGGTCGAATCGAGCAGATCATTCTCGTCCTCGCTCATCGCCGGAAGCGCCGCGGCGTCGCCCGCCTCGACATGGACGTGGCAGGTCGCGCACGAGCAGCAGCCGCCGCACAGCGCGAGCAGTTCGTCGAAACCGGCGTCGCGGATATTTTCCATCACGGTCAGGCTGGTATCGCCCTCGATTTCATGTTCGGTTCCGTCGCGCGTCACGACAATCAGCTTGGCCATGCTCGTCCCCATAGTTTCGATTCGGCAGGGCTATGTCGTGCGTTGCGTGGCAAATCAAGCGTTGCTAATGACGGCAGCCGGAACAAAAGGAGAATATCAATGGGGCTGTCGCAGGAGCAATTGAACGCCGGGATCGATGCGCTTGCGGCGCGCGAGCCCAATTTCGCGCGCGCGCTGGGCAATGCCGGCTATCCCGAACCGCGCATCCGCGAGCCCGGCTATACGACGTTGCTGCGTACCATCGTCGGCCAGCAGGTCAGCGTCGCAGCGGCAACCTCGATCTGGAACAAGCTGGAAGCGGGTTTCGGGGCGGGTTGCCCCGCCGAGGTGATGGCGGCCGCGGAGTTCGACGCCCTTCGCGCCTGCGGCCTCTCGGCGCAAAAGCAGGGCTATGCCAAAAGTCTCGCGCAACTCGTGCTCGATGGCGAGCTCGATTTCGCCGCCCTCCCTGCCGATGATGAAGAGGCGATCGCGCTGCTGACAAAGGTCAAGGGCATCGGACGCTGGTCGGCCGAAATCTATCTGCTCTTTGCCGAGGGGCGTCCCGACATCTGGCCCGCCGGCGACCTGGCGGTCCAGGAGGCCGTGGGCCGCATCCTCCGCCTCGACGCACGCCCGAGCGAGAAGCGCGTCCGCGAAATCGGCGAGGCATGGCGTCCCCACCGCGGCGCCGCCGCCATCTTCAGCTGGCATTGCTACAATATGGATGTGATTTAGCCACGCGGTCGGTCCCCCACCCTCGTCATTCCCGCGAAAGCGGGAACCGGGTAGCCGCGCCAAACAAAAAGGCCGGGCGGAGCATCCTCCACCCGGCCTTCATTGTTTCATCGCCGCAGGATCAATCCTTGGCGGCAGCCTTTTTGGCCGGAGCCTTTTTCGCAGGCGCCTTCTTGGCGGCTGCCGGCTTTTCCTCGGCATCGGCCTTGGCCGCAGCCTTCTTCGCCGGCGCCTTCTTTGCCGGAGCTTCGGCCTTTTCGGCCTTGGCTTCGTCCTTCACCGCGTCCTTCTTGGCAGCGGGCTTTTTCGCAGCCGCCTTTTTGGCGGGCTTGGCGTCATGATCATGGTCGTGGCCACAGCCCGGACCATGGACATGGTCGTCATCGGCTTCGATCGCGGCTTCCAGCTCTTCGCGGGTCACTTCGCGATCGCTGATTTCCGCCTTTTCAAACAGGAAGTCGACGACCTTGTCCTCGTACAGCGGAGCGCGAAGCTGCGCCGCCGCGAGCGCGTCCTGCTGGACATATTCGACGAAGCGCTGGCGGTCTTCGGGGCGATATTGCTGCGCCGCCTGCATGACCAGACGCTGCATCTCCTGCGCGCTGACCTGCACGCCATGCGCCTGGCCGATCTCCGAGAGGAGCAGGCCAAGGCGGACGCGGCGCACCGCGATGCTGCGATATTCGTCGCGATCCTTTTCGAGTTCGGCCTTCGCCGCTTCGGGATCGGCTTCGTGGCTCGCTTCATGTTCGAGCTGCTGCCAGATCTGTCCGAATTCGGCTTCGACCATCGTCGGCGGCACATCGAAATCGTGGCTCGCGGCGAGCTGGTCGAGCAGCTTGCGCTTCATATAGGTGCGCGTCAGGCCATTATGTTCCTGTTCGACCTGGCCCTGCATAAGCTCCTTGAGCTTTTCCAGGCTCTCGAGGCCGAGCGACTTGGCGAACTCGTCGTCGATCGCGGTCTTGGCGGGAACCTTCACTTCCTTCACCTTCACGGCGAATTCGGCGGGCTTGCCCTTCAGATTTTCGACCGGATATTCGTCGGGGAAGCTGACCTTCACGGTCTTTTCGTCACCGACCTTCACGCCGACGAGCTGATCCTCGAAACCGGGGATGAGCTGGCCCGAACCGATTTCGACCGCCATGTCTTCGCCCGTGCCGCCATCGAAGGCGACGCCATCGACGCTGCCGGCGAAGTCGATGATGACCTGATCGCCGGTCGCGGCTTTCTTGGTCTTGGGCGCCTCTTCGAAGCGCTTCATCTGCGCGGCGAATTCCTCGATCTTGGCCATCACGGCCGCATCGTCGGCCGCGACGGTCAGGCGCTCGAGCTTCAGCCCGTCGATCGACGGCGCCTCGATTTCGGGCAGCACTTCGAGCGCGACCGTCAACTCGGCGTCCTTGCCGCGTTCATAGCCGTCGTCCAGGCTGACGGCAGGCTGCAGCGCCGGACGAAGCTTTTCCTTCGTCATCAGATCGCGCACGCCGGCATCGATCGCCTTGTTCAGCGCGTCGGCCGACAGCGCTTCGCCGTGCATCTTGCGGATCAGGTTCGGCGGCACCTTGCCGGGGCGGAAGCCGGGCATGCGCACGGTCGGCGCGATCGCCTTGACTTCGTCATCGACGCGCGCGTCGATGTCCTTCGCGGTGATGGTCAGGCGATATTCGCGCTTCAGGCCTTCGTTCAGCGTTTCGACGGTCTTCATTGCCTTGGTCTTATCCTTGCTCAAAATCTCGTATCGCAAACCCGGCCCGAAAGCTGGGTTCTTCTATCCGACCTCGCTCTTACGGAAGTGGTGCGGGCGAAGGGACTCGAACCCCCACATCTTGCGATACTGGTACCTAAAACCAGCGCGTCTACCAATTCCGCCACGCCCGCATGAGCTGTCGGCCGGGTGCACGAATCCATGCGCTGTGCCGCGCACGCCCGTGCGGGCCGGGCGGGGCTATAGCAGACGCGTGGCCGAGGGCAAGGGCGGAAAGCCGCGATATTCCGTGAGCGGAACGATGAACGCGGCTATAGGTTGTTGGAGTCCAAGGAGACGATCATGACCAGCGGCACCAACAGCCTGCCTGACCCCCTTCCCAAGCCCAAGCCCGATATCATCGAGCCGCAGTCGCCGCCCGAAAGACCGGCGCAACCCACGCCACACGAAGACCCCGCGGGGCAGCCGCAGGAAATACCCGGAAGCCCCGGCGGCGGCGATATCGACGAGCCCGGCCGCGGCCCCGATGAAGCGCCGCCGCAGCACATTTAGTTTGCTAAGCGCTTGACCGTTCCCCTTCCCCGCCGCCAAGAAGGCCGCGGGAGAGAGGGCTATGAAAAAGACCATTGGGGCGTTCGCCCTTTTCGCCGCGCTGACCGTGCAGTCAGCGGGCGCGCAGGATCGTCCGACCATCTATCGCGGCGGACCGATTGTCACGATGGACGGCGACACGCCGCATCTGGCCAAGGCCGTCGTCGCCAGCGACGGCAAGATAATTTTCGTCGGCGATGAAAAGGGCGCGCGCCGCGCCGCCGGCAAGGACGCCGTGATCCACGATCTCGCCGGTGCGACGATGCTGCCTGGCTTCGTCGACGCCCATTCGCATTTCGCCGTCGCGCTCCAGATGTCGGGCGGGCTCGACCTGTGGGACAAGTCGCTGCCGCCCGTCACCGACATCGCCAGCCTGCAAGGCGTGGTCCGCGATTTCATAGCGCGGCGCGCCATTCCAAAGGGCGGCTGGGTGGTCGTGTGGCAATATAATGACGAAGCGCTGAAAGAGCGGCGTCATATCGCCCGCGCCGAGCTCGACGCGGTATCGCCCGATCACAAGATCGTCGTGCTGCACATCTCGCTCCACGGGCTCGTCGCGAACAGCGCAGCACTCGCCGCGGCGGGGCTGTCGGACGCGAGCCAGCCGCCGCCGGGCGGGCTGATGTTGCGCGACGACGCCGGACGGCTGAACGGCGTGCTGCTCGAAAAGGCGATGTACCAGATGCTGCCCGCGATGCCGCAGCCGACGGCGGAACAGAAGCTCGCGATGCTCGATGCGGCGCAGGCGCGCTATTTCGCCGAAGGCTACACCCATGCGCAGGACGGCGCGACCTCGCCCGCCGACCTGGGCTTTTTCACCAGCGATGCGGCCCGCGCGCGGCTCAAGATCGATCTGGCGCTGCTGCCCATCTATACCGGACTCGACGCGTTGCTCGCGAACCCTGACATCCGCTTCCGCACCTACCAAGGCCATGTGAAGATCGAGGGGGTCAAGTTCATCCTTGACGGCAGCCCGCAGGCACGCACCGCCTATTTCACGCGCGATTACGAACGCGGCAGCCCGAGCGGCGACCACCCGTGGCACGGGCAGCCGATCGTCAGCCAGGAAGAGTTCGACACGCTGGCCCGCAAGGTCTACGACCGCGGCTGGCAGATATTCGTCCACGCCAATGGCGACGCCGCGATCGACATGGCGATCAAGGGCTTCGATGCACTGGGGATCAAGGCCGCCGACGATCGCCGCCCGATTGTCATTCACTCGCAGTTCCAGCGCCCTGACCAATTGCCCGCCTATGCCCGCATCGGTGTCGGCCCGGCCTATTTCTCAAACCACACCTGGTATTGGGGTGACGTCCACCGCAGCAATTTCCCGAAGGAGGTGGTCGATTTCATCAGCCCCTTCCGTGCCGCGCGCGAAGCCGGCCTGATCGCGTCGAACCACAGCGATTTCAGCGTTACGCCGCTCGACACGCGCTTCATGCTCTGGACGTCGATGGCGCGCGTCTCCCCCACCGGCGTCGTCGCCGGCGCCGACCAGCGGCTTGACGCCTATGAAGGATTGCAGGCGCTCACGACCGCTCCCGCGTGGCAGGTTTTCGAGGAGAATCGCAAGGGTCGCATCAAGGCCGGGCTGCTCGCCGACTTCGTGATCCTCGACAAAAATCCGCTGGCGTCGCCGGTCGATGCCATCAAGGACATCAAGGTGCTGGAAACGGTGAAGGAAGGCCGGACGGTGTGGAAGGCGTCCGCCAACTAAGGGTGGCCGCCCTCCCCTCCAACATTGCCAGCGCCTTCAGGAAAGCGCCTTTTTCAGCAGCTCGTTCACGACCTGCGGGTTCGCCTTGCCCTGCATCGCCTTCATCGTCTGACCGACGAAGAAGCCGAACAGCGCTTCCTTGCCCCCCTTATACTGCTCGACCTTGTCGGCATTGGCGGCAAGAACCTTGGCGATTTCGGCCTCGATCGCGCCCGTGTCGCTCGTCTGCTTGAGGCCCTCGCGATCGACGATCGCGGCTGCGCCGTCGCCGGTTTCGAGCATCTTTTCGAAGACCTGTTTCGCAATCGTGCCCGAAATCGTGCCGTCGGCAACCAGGCCGAGCAGTTCGCCCGCCTGCGCCGGGGTCACCGGGCAATCGCCGATGTCCTTGCCGAGACGGTTTAGTGCGCCGAACAGCTCGCTGGTCACCCAGTTCGCCGCCGCCTTGGGCTCGGCGCCGGTTTCGAGCAGTGCGTCGAACCAGCGCGCGTTTTCGACCTCGGCGGTCAACACGTCGGCATTATAGGGCGAAATGCCCAGCCCCAGGTAGCGCGCGCGCTTGGCGTCGGGCAGTTCGGGCAAGCTGGCGCGGCACTCGGCGAGGAAGTCATCGTCGAGTTCGAGCGGCAACAGATCGGGATCGGGGAAATAGCGATAGTCGTGCGCGTCTTCCTTCGACCGCATCGTGCGCGTCGTTCCCGTGTCGGGGTTGAAGAGGCGCGTTTCCTGGTCGACCGTGCCGCCGGCCTCCAGCACCTCGACCTGGCGCTTTGCTTCATATTCGATCGTCTGCATGACGAAGCGCACCGAGTTCACATTCTTCGTCTCGGTGCGCGTGCCGAATTCGTCGCCGGGCTTGCGGACGCTGACGTTGACGTCGGCGCGCATCGAGCCTTCTTCCATATTGCCGTCGCACGATCCGACATAGCGCAGGATCGCACGCAGCTTGCGGACATAGGCCCCGGCCTCGGCGGGCGAGCGCATGTCGGGCTTCGACACGATTTCCATCAGCGCGACGCCCGAACGGTTCAAATCGACGAACGACATCGTCGGATGCTGGTCGTGCATCAGCTTGCCGGCATCCTGCTCGACATGGATGCGTTCGATGCCGATCACCTTGTCGGCGGCGATTCCGGCCTTCTCATCGGCCTCGATATGCAGCGAGCCTTCGCCGACAAGCGGATGATAGAGCTGGGAAATCTGGTATCCCTGCGGCAGATCGGCGTAGAAATAATTCTTGCGGTCGAAGCGCGACCATTTGTTGATCTGCGCATCGATCGCCATGCCGGTGCGCACCGCCTGGCGGATGCACTCGCGGTTCGGCACCGGCAGCATGCCCGGCATCGCGGCGTCGACTAGGCTCACCTGCGTATTGGGTTCGGCCCCGAAGGCCGTCGCGGCGCCCGAGAACAGCTTGGCGTTGGAGGTGACCTGCGCATGGACCTCGAGGCCGATCACGACCTCCCACTCGCCGGTTTCGCCCTTGATGCGATAATCAGACATCTTCGTTCCTTCTTGTATCCCCGCGAAGGCGGGGATCCAGTGCGGGGCAGCGCTAGGCCGCTCTGGGCTCCCGCCTTCGCGGGAGCACACCGCTAAATCACCACCACTTCTCAGCCCGCGCGGTGAAACCCGCGCGCTCCTCGATCGCCAGCCCGGCGTTGAGTACGCCCTGCTCGTCAAACGCCTTGCCGATGATCTGCAAGCCGAGCGGCAGCCCTTCGCGGTTCAGGGCCGCGGGGACCGACATCGCGGGGAGGCCGGCGAGGCTCGCGGGCACCGCGAATACGTCGTTCAAATACATCGACAGCGGATCGGCGGTTTTTTCGCCCAAACCGAACGCCGCCGACGGCGCGGTCGGCGCGAGGATCACGTCGCACGTCTCGAACGCCGCGGTAAAGTCGCGCGAGATCAGCGCCCGCACCTTTTGCGCCTGCGTGTAATAGGCGTCGTAGAAGCCCGCCGAGAGCACATAGGTGCCGATCATGATGCGGCGCTTGACCTCGGGACCGAAGCCGTCGGCACGCGTCGCGGCGTACATGTCCTGCAAGCCCGCACCCTGCGGCAGATCGCGCAAACCATAGCGCACGCCGTCATAGCGCGCGAGGTTCGACGAGGCCTCGGCCGGCGCGATGATATAATAGGTCGGCAGCGCATATTTGGTGTGCGGCAGGCTGATCTCGACGACCTCGGCCCCCGCATCCTTCAACATCGCGATGCCGGCGTCCCACATTGCGTCGATCTCGGGATCGATGCCCTCAAGGCGATATTCTTTGGGAATACCGACCTTTTTGCCTTTGAGATCGCTCGACAAGGCCGCTTCCCAATTCGGCACGGGCAGATCGAGGCTGGTCGCATCCTTCGGATCGAAGCCCGCCATATTTTCGAGCATGATCGCGCAGTCGCGAACATCGCGCGCCATCGGCCCCGCCTGGTCGAGCGAGCTGGCGAAAGCGACGATGCCCCAGCGCGAGCAGCGGCCATAGGTCGGCTTGATGCCCGAAATGCCCACGAAAGCCGCGGGCTGGCGGATCGAGCCGCCGGTGTCGGTGCCGGTCGCCGCAGGGCAGAGCCGCGCCGCTATCGCTGCAGACGAACCGCCCGACGACCCGCCCGGCGCGAGCGCGGCATTACCGCCGTCGTTGCGCTTCCACGGGCTGATCACATTGCCGAAATAGCTCGTCTCGTTCGACGAGCCCATCGCGAACTGGTCGAGGTTGAGCTTGCCGAGCATCCCGCAACCCGCGTCCCACAATTTCTGGCTGACGGTCGATTCGTACCGCGGCACAAAGCCTTCGAGCATATGGCTCGCGGCGGTCGTCTGGACGCCGTTCGTCGCGAACAGATCCTTCATGCCGATCGGCACGCCCGACAGCGGCTTCAGCGTTCCGGCCGCGCGGTCGGCATCCGCCACTTTGGCGGCCTCAACCGCGCGGTCGGGCGTTTCCACGATGAAGGCATTGAGCGCCTTGGCCGCGGCGACGTTCGCGTTGAACGCCTCGGCCACTTCGACGGCCGAAAAATCACCGGCGCGGTGGCCGTCGCGGATTTCTGCAACGGTGAGATTCGTAAGATCTGTCATTTCCCAAACCCGCTCGTGCTGAGCTTGTCGAAGCACCGTTCTTCATTTTTCGAACGGTGAAGAGAAGAACCGCCCGTCTCCCGGACTTGATCCGGGGTCAGGGCAAACGGAAAAAGAGCAAGGCGTATCATTCGATCACCTTCGGCACGCCAAAGAAGCCGTGCTGCGGTTCGGGCGCATTGGCAAGAATATCGTCGCGGCGGCCCCCGCCGGTCAGCGGGTCGGCATCAACCACATCGTCGCGCAGGCGCAGCGTGTTCGGGATGACGGCGGTCATCGGCTCGACGCCGGTCACATCGACCTCGCCCAATTGCTCGACCCAGCCGAGGATACCATTGAGTTCGCCTTCCATCGCCGCCGCTTCGTCATCGGTGATGGCGATGCGCGCGAGCGACGCAATTTTCCGGACTGTTGCTTGATCGATTGCCATGTCTGTCGCCTTATCGGGAGAAGCAGCGCCGCTAGCACCCTCGCCGCACCGCATCAACTATGATCCTGACCGCCGCGGCGCGGCTAGATCGAGTGACGCCCCTATTCGAAATTGCCGCCCACGGCCTTGCCGCCAACGAAAAGCTGCCGGCGCTGGACCGTGCGCAGCTCGACCGGCGCCTTTACCAGATCGTCGACGGTCAGCGCCGTGTCACCGCGCGATGCGCTGTCGCCCAACGCATAGTTCGGGCTCCAGCGGCCGTTGGCGTCGCGTTCGAGCATCATCACCCGCGCCTGCCCCCGTCCGATCACCGCGACGCGCTGATCCGACAGCCAGTAGAGAATGCAGGGTGCATCGCGGCACCATTGCTGCTCCTCGATCGCTTTTTCGAAATCCGGAATCAGGGTCCGCCCGGCCGGCAGGACGCGAACCTTGTCGGCGAGCGGCGTTGCGCGATAGGCGACTTCCGCCGCATCGCCGTCATCGCCGGGGCCCAAGTCCCAGCGGTTCTTCGCGCTCATGGCGATTTTCGCGCGGTTCGCGCGTGCCTTGTCCGGCGACTTGGCGAGACGCGCCAACGCCTGCCGCCCGCTCGGCCCAAAATCGAACGCCAGCGCCGCCCAGTCGAACTTGTCCGCACCGACCTTGCCGCTTTCCAGTCGTGCAAGCTGATCGCGCGTTGCGATCGCGCCGAAATCGACGATAGGAAGCGCCAGAAAACCTGCAAGCAGGACCAGCCCGATCGCCAATTTCTGTTGCAGCGGCCGCAACAGATCGTCGAAATCATGCCGTCCCCGGACGACCGACCACAGCCCCGATATGCCATAGGCGACGGCGATTACCGCCGCGATCACGCCCCACAGCCGCTCGGGCGTCCAGCCATATTGGAGCACGCGCAGGTGCATCGAATAAAAGGCAATGACCGCGAGCGGCAGAACCACCGCGACCAGCGCCGCCGCCGCGACGTGCAGCAGCAGGTTGCCCGCACGCTCTTCGCGGCCATTGCCGATCGCCGCATTCGCGAGCAACACGGCAAAGGCAGCCGCCGCCATCATCAGCGCCGCAGTCGAAAAACCCGATCGCCACAAGGGTTGCAGGCCCGTCCCGACAAGCGACAGCAAAAAGATCAGCAACGCCGCGGCGAGCACCGGGGCGAGCACCGAAAGCACGATCATCACCAGTCGCTGCAGTGTCGCGACGAGCTTGTCGCGTTCACGCAGCAGCCCCACTGCGCCGCCGAACGCCGCCCCTGCGAGCATCCATCCGAACCATTCTCCCCGCAGCAGTTCGCGGATCAGATCGATGCCGATCAGGTGGAACATTTCGCCGATCAGCACGGTGAGCAGGAAGGAAAGGCCGACGAACGCCAGCGATGCCGCCCCGATCACCGCATCGGTCCAGGCGTGGCTGTGCAGCCTGTCGTAGGGCATCTGCCACAGCTTCCAGAACCGTCCGTCGGGCGCGACGTCACGGCGCGTCTGAAAGAGCGGCGTTGCGACCAGGACCGCCAGCAGCCCCGACCAAAAGGGCCATTCAAAGGGCGAGGCATCGAAATTATAGCCTGCCCCGTTCCACACGATCAGCGCCATGATCGCGCCCCACAGGAGCGCGAAGCCCGCGGCCCAATGCACGCGGCGGATTTCCATGCCGAGCGTGAACACCAGCGTTGCGACCGCGACGAAGGTCGCGAGCGCCATTCGCCAACGGTCAAGCGGATCGCCATAGTCATGGTCGACGCAGGCGTGGAAAAGCAGGCCCGCGGTCGCGCAAAGCGCCGCCATGACCCAGGGGCGCTGAGGCCACGGCGGGTCACTGTCGTCGAGGCGAGTGGAAAGCATGGGCGAATCGGGCGCGGCGCCGCTAGCGATGCTGTCGGTCATGCCCCACATCTGGGCTTGTTTGATGGCGCCGCGCAAGCCAGATAGCACACCCATATCTCCCGCCGCATGGAGCCCCGACTTGGCCCGCAAATTCCTTTATTTCATCGCCGCGATCATTCTGATGATACTCGGTGTCGGCATTGCCTATCAGCTCAATCCCGGCTGGTTCGGCCGCGTTGCCTTCGTTCCGAACACCGAATTCAAACCGCAAGCGGCGGTGGCGGCCAACGCCTATGACGATCCCAAAATGTGGATCGCCCGCCCCGGCCTGCCCGACGACCCGTCGGCCTGGCGTCCGCCCGCCGCCGAAGCGGAGGCCGGAGGCGGCGAAGGCGAGGCAAGTGCCCCTGAACCGAGCGCGCGTCCGCTGATTGCGCCCGCAAAGGCGGCCGAAGCAGCGGGAGCGGCACCGATCGCGCCGCTCGGCGATGCCGCGGTCTTTTTCGTCCACCCGACAAGCTATTACAGCAAGGCGAGCTGGAACGCGCCGCTCGGCGATGCCGACGCCGATTACCGCGCCACGCTGTTCGTGCGCGGCATGGCAAGCGCATTCGGCGATGCGGGCGCCATATGGGCGCCGCGCTATCGCCAGGCGACGCTCGGCGCGTTTCTGGCCGAAGACCGCGTCACGGCGAGCAAGGCGATCGACGCCGCCTACCGCGACGTCGAACAGGCATTCGACGCCTTTCTCGCGGCGATCCCCAAGGACAAGCCGATCATTCTCGCGGGCCATAGCCAGGGCGCGCTGCATCTGACGACGCTGCTGAAGAACCGTATCGCGGGCACGCCGCTCGCGAAGCGTATCGTGGCCGCCTATGTCATCGGCTGGCCCATCAGCCGCGATACCGATATGGCCGCGCTTGGCCTGCCCGCTTGCGACAAGCCCGATCAAAAAGGCTGTATTCTGTCATGGGCAAGCTTTGCCGAGCCCGCCGATACGTCGATGGTCACCGGCGCCTATGATGGCACGATCGGCTTCGACGGGCGGCCGCGCGCCGGCACGCGCATGCTCTGTACCAACCCGCTCACCGGCACGCCCGATGCCGCCGCAGGACCGGAGGCGAACATCGGCACGCTCAAACCGTCCGATGGCTTCCGCAAGGGCGAGCTCATCACCGGCAAGGTTGGCGCCAAATGCGACGACGATCGCGGTTTCCTGATGATCGGGGACGCCGACGCGGCACAGCATTTCGTCGTTGCGGGCTATGTGCTGCCCGGCAACAATTATCATGTCTATGACATCACCCTGTTCTGGGCGAACGTCCGGGCCGATGCGCTGCGGCGTCTCGCTGCGTTCGAGGAGAAGGCGTCGCCGGTGTCGCCCCCGGCAGCGCCGGTTGCGGCGACGACGCCCACCTCTAAATCCTAACATCGTCATTGCTTCGCTTCGCTCGCAATGACGCGGCTTTAGGGTTAAGGGCAGCCCGATGATTACCACCACCGCCTCCGATTTTTCTGCCGCCCTGCCCCGCGGCGGCCGCCTGATGGGCCTCGATGTCGGAACCAAGACGATCGGTGTTGCGCTGTGCGACGCGGGGTGGAGCTTCGCAACGCCCGACAAGACGATCGTCCGCAAGAAATTCACGGTCGATCTGGAGGCGCTCAAGGCGCTGGTCGCAGCACAGTCCGTGGTCGGCATCGTCGTCGGCCTGCCGCTCAATATGGACGGTAGCGACAGCCCGCGCACCCAAAGCACCCGCGCCTTCGCCCGCAACCTCGCGCCGCTTGCGCTACCTCTGTTACTCTGGGACGAGCGCTGGTCGACCGCCGCGGTCGAGCGCGCGATGATCGCGGCCGACGTCAGCCGCGCCAAGCGCGCCGAGCGCGTCGACAGCGCGGCCGCCGCCTTCATCCTGCAGGGCGCGATCGACGCGCTGGTGCGCTGACCTTAACATTTCGCGGGTATTTCGCGGTTATACGGCCGAAAATGACCGCCTATATTCTCTATTGGCTTGTCGCGGCCAACCTGATCGCTTTTGCGCTGATGGTAATCGACAAGCAGCGCGCCGACAAAGGGCTTTGGCGCATCCGCGAAGCGACGCTACTCGACTGGGCAAGGATCGGCGGCGCGATCGGGGCCGTCGCGGCGTCACGCCTCGTTCGCCACAAGACGCGCAAACAGCCTTTCGCCGACGATATGCATTTTCTGTTCGCGATGGAACTCGTGCTCCTGGCCTTGTGGGCGCTCGGCCTCTTCGATCCGCTCCTGTCCGAAGCGGCAAGCAAAGTCGGTCCCTCCCTGTCTACGGCGCTTGCCTATTTGCGCGCTGCGACCTAAAGGCTCGGCTTTGATGACAAGCGCAACTCCTCGACCCGCCAGCGACTATCCGCCCGGCGGCGATGCCTTTCGCCATCGCCACCTGACCGGCATCGCCCAGCTCACCCCGTGGGAGATTTCCTACATCCTGGATGCCGCCGAAGAGTGGGTCGAACTCAATCGCAGCGGCGCGGCGAAGCATGACGACCGGCTCAAGGGGCTGACGATCATCAACGCCTTTTTCGAAAATTCGACGCGCACGCTCCTATCGTTCGAGATCGCGGGCAAGCGCCTTGGTGCCGACGTCGTGAACATGCACGCCGCGCAGTCGAGCGTGAAGAAGGGTGAGACGCTGATCGACACGGCGATGACGCTGAATGCGATGCGCGCCGACGCGATGGTGATCCGCCATGCGTCGTCGGGCGCGGTGCAGCTGATTGCCGACAAGGTCGATTGCCCGGTGCTCAACGCGGGCGACGGGCGCCACGAACATCCGACGCAGGCGCTGCTCGATGCGCTGACCATCCGCCGCCGGCTCGGACGCGTCGAAGGGCTGACGATCGCGATCTGCGGCGACGTATTGCACAGCCGCGTCGCGCGTTCGAACATCCTGGCGCTCACTCTGCTCGGCAATGAGGTGCGCGTCGTCGCGCCGCCGACGCTGACGCCGCCCGCGATGGAACGGATGCATGTCGCGACCTTCACCGACATGGACGAGGGGCTGAAAGGCGCAGACGTCGTAATGATGCTGCGTTTGCAGAACGAACGCATGGACGGCGCCTATCTGCCGAGCGCGCGCGAATATCACGCGCTCTACGGCCTGACGCCGCAGCGGCTGGACAAGGCGAAGCCCGATGCGATCGTCATGCACCCCGGCCCGATGAACCGCGGGGTCGAGATCGACAGCAATGTCGCCGACGATCCCGCGCGCTCGACGATTACCGAACAGGTCGAAATGGGGGTAGCGGTGCGCATGGCCTGCCTCGACATATTGACGCGCCGCAAGCGGGAGGTGCCGGGATGGAACTGAAGCCCCTTCTGATCGCCAATGCGCGCCTGCTCGGCGGCGAACCGGGTAGCCTGCTGGTTGCGGGCGGCCGCATCGCGGCGCTGAACCCGTCGGAAACGCCGGAGGGCACCGAAACGATCGACGCCAAGGGCCAATGGCTCGCCCCCGGCATCATCGATTTCGGCGTCTTCGCGACCGACAAGCCGGCCTTTCACTTCGGCGGCATCACGCGCGCGGCGCTGATGCCCGACAGCGGCCCGCTCGACGGCGCGGGTCTGGTCGAACGCGCCGCGAAGGGCGGCAAGCCCGACCTATGGGTTCACCCGCTCGCCGCCGCGACCAAGGGCCTCGCCGGCGCCGAACTCGCCGAGATCGGCCTGATGCAGCAGGCGGGCGCGCGCGCGGTCGCCACCGGACGCGCACGCATCGCCGATGCCGGCGTCATGCGCCGCGTTCTGTCCTACGCCGCGTCGCTCGGCCTTACCGTTATCGCTCATTCCGAGGACGAAGGGCTGACCGCCGGCGCGGTTGCGACCGATGGCGAGATGGCGACGCGGCTCGGCCTTGCCTCTGCGCCCGCGATCGCAGAGGCGATGGCGATCACACGCGACATCATGCTTGTCGAGGAAACCGGCGCGCCGATCCACTTCCGCCAGGTCACCACGGCGCGCGGGCTCGAAATTGTCCGCGCCGCCAAGGCGAAAGGCCTGCCCGTCACCTGCAGCATCACGCCCGCCCACCTGTTCCTGTCGGACACGGCGATCGGCGATTTCCGCACCTTTGCCCGCCTGTCGCCGCCGCTGCGCAGCGAGGATGACCGGCACGCCTGCCTCTCCGCCATCGCCGACGGCACGATCGACGTGCTCGCGTCGGGCCACGATCCGCGCGGCCCCGAAGACAAGCGCCTGCCCTTCGCCGAAGCGCTCCCGGGCATGGCGGGCGCCGAGACGTTGCTCGCGATGGGGCTGCAACTGGTGCGCGACGGTCATGTCACCCCGGCGCGCCTGTTCGATCTCCTCGCCGCGACGCCGGCGAAGTTGCTCGGGCTCGACGCGGGGACGCTGACGGTGGGTAGTGATGCCGACCTGATCCTGATCAACGAGGGCGCGCCGTGGCAGGTCGATGCGAAGCGGATGGCCGCCTGGGCGGGCAACACGCCCTTCGACGGCATGCCGGTGCAGGGCCGCGTCACCGCGCTATGGAAGGGCGGCCAGCGGATTCGCTGACCGCTCCACCGCGCCGGGTCGCAGGAGAGCCCGCCGCCGTTCGTCGATTGTGTCTGGAAAGTTTCATTTGCAACATTAGGGTCGCCCGAAATTTCGGGGAGTGACCATATGACGATTGCCGAGGCGACGCCGGATTTCGAAGAGGGCATGGACCGCGCCGACCGCGCCTTTCTGGGCCATCCCAAGGGACTCGGATATCTGGCTTTCGTCGAAGGGTGCGAGCGTTTTTCCTATTATTCGATGCAGACTTTGCTCGTCCTTTACATGGTCAAATATCTGCTGCTGCCCGAACATGCGAGCGGGGTCTTCGGACTGGAATGGTTGCGCGGCTGGTACGGCGGGATCGACGGCCAACCCTTCGCGTCGAAGATTTTCGGCGATTATACCTCGCTCGTTTATCTGACTCCGATCGCCGGCGGCTTCATCGCCGACCGCTGGCTCGGACGGCGCGCGACGTTGATCGCCGGCGGCCTGATCATGGCGATCGGTCATTTCCTGATGGCGTTCGAGGGCGCCTTCCTCTTCGCCCTGCTCGCGCTGATCGTCGGCGTGGGACTGTTCAAGGGCAATATCGCGAGCCAGGTCGGCGAACTTTACAAGCCCGGCGATCTGCGCCGTGCGATGGCGTTCCAGATCTTTTACATCGCGATCAACGTCAGCGTCATCGCCGCGCCGCTGATTTCGGGTACGCTGGGCGAAAAGGTCGGCTGGCATTGGGGGTTCGGCACCGCGGGCGTGGTGATGGTTATCGGCCTGATCCTCTATATCATGGCGGGACCATGGCTGCCCGCCGACAATCGGCCTGCGAAAGGCGCGGCTGCGAAAGCGAGCGAACCGATGTCGCGGCAGGACTGGCTGCGCGTCGTCGCGGTGCTGACGCTGGTGCCGGTGATGGCGGTCGCGCTGCTCACCAATCAGGAAATCTTCAACGCCTATCTGGTCTGGGCCGATCAGCATTTCCAGCTCACCTTCTTTGGTGAGACGCTGCCGACGAGCTGGATGATCACCATCGACGCGGCGGCGAGCTTCTCGATGCTCGCCGCGGTCGCCGCCTTCTATGTCTGGTACGGCAAGCGCCACCGCGAACCCGACGAGTTGGGCAAGATGATCATCGGCAGCGTCTTCACCATCGCCGGCGGACTCTGCCTCGTCATGGCGGCGGCGACGCAGGGTGACGGCAAGATCGGGCTGTTCTGGCCCGTGATGTTCCATCTGCTCAACAGCGTCGGCTTTGCGCATATCCTGCCCGTCAGCCTCGCGCTGTTCACCAAGCTGGCACCGAAGGCACTCAACGCGACGATCGTCGGCATTTATTACCTCGCTTTCTTCGGCGCGAACAAGATCGTCGGCGAGGTGGGCACGTGGTATTCGTCGATGCCGACGACCAGTTTCTGGCTGTTCCACGTCGCAACCGCCGCGGTCGGGCTGGTCGCGTTTATCCTCTTCAAGCTGTTCCTCGCGAAAAGGCTGATGGGTGGACCCGTTAAGCATGTGAGTTGAGCCCGGCATGTCGTCGACCAACCTCACACGCATGCGGACGCTGCTCTCTCAAGGCCGTTTTGCGGAGGCGGAACTTCAGGCACGAGATATTCTGGCAACCTCGAACAATGCGTATGAAGCACACGCATTGCTCGGACAATTCGCAGCGCGTCGTGGCGAAACGGCGTTGGCCCTGTATCACCTTGACCGGGGCACGCCGCCAGGTGAAGCACCTCACCCAGATCTGCTCGCTGCGCGCGGCGCTGCACTTGCCCGCGCCGGGCAATACGAACTGGCGGCGATGCAGTTAACGGCAAGCATAGACGGGAGCAGCGACCCGCTTGGGGTATTGCTCCGCTTAGGTTGGGTATTCGAAAGGCTTGATCGATTCGACGATCTCCGTGCAATTTTGGAGAGGGCCGACAAACTCGCAGCGCAATTGGGGCAGGATATCTCAGTTAGGACTGCGATTCTGAAGATGCGCACGGACGAATGGGAAACGGCGCTCGACATACTCGACCGAGCAAGTTCGATTTCCGGATCCGACAGGTTGGCACGCGGTCGACTGCGGGATCGCGCGGGCCGTTACGACGATGCGTGGGGAGATTTTGTCGCCGGCAAAGCGGAGATCGCGGCCTCAGAGAAGTTATCATATCCTGCTGCTCGCCTGACGGCACATCACGATCGAGTCATCGATATATTTTCAGCAGACTTTATCAATGCATTGCCCCGCGCACCGAAGAATGATCGCTTGCCTCAGCCGATCTTCGTCACGGGGCCGCCGCGGTCGGGCACGACGCTTTTCGAACAGCTGATAAGCGCTGATCAAATGGTCAGTGCGCGTGGCGAACTTCCCTTCGCGTTCCATCTCGTTCAACATATTTCTACGCAGTTCGGCAGCTATCCCGATGGCTTGGCGTCGCTCGGAAATGTTACAAAAGATCGCTTGGCTGTCGCGCTTCGCGACCTCTATTCAGGACTAGCCTCCGCCGACGCAGATACGGCTCAGGCGCCACACTTCGTGGATAAAATGCCGTTCAACGAACAGTTTTTGCCTCTTCTCACGATGGCGTTTCCGGAATCGCCGTTCATAGTGATGACTCGCCATCCCCTCGACGTTGTCGTTTCAATGATGTCGCATCATCTGACGCATGGATATAATTGCGCACTCAACCCGCTCAATGCAGCACATCATCTCGCGGCTATCGATAGACTTACCGCACATTGGGAAGCTGCCGGGTGCCTGCTGTATCGTCAGTCATATGAGCAACTGGTCGCCGATCCAGTAACGGCCGGAGAGCGGCTCAGCGTTGCAACCGGCCTCAGCTTTCCCGCGGCCAATTCCGTCGAAGTTACTTCAACGCCCGCAACGCCCGCAACGCCCAGCTATGCGCGCGCGCGCGGCCCGGTTAGCAAAGATGCGGTGTTTCGCTGGCGAAACTATGGACATCATCTAAGTGCTGCGATGCCGATTATTGCGCCTCTGGTCGCCCGCCATGGATACGATCTTGATTGAACATATTGTGTTAAGCTCATTCAGAACAGCCGAGCTCCATCGGGTACCACACGATCGGGAGCAAAGAGGATCACCTCGCCCGCCGCGTCGGCGAAACCCAGCGTCAGCACTTCGGACATGAACTTGCCGATCTGGCGCGGAGGAAAGTTGACGACCGCCGCAACCTGCCGACCCGGCAAATCCTCGAGCGCGTAGCGCGCGACGATCTGCGCGCTGCTCTTCTTGACGCCGATCGCGGGGCCAAAATCGATCTTCAGCTTGAACGCCGGCTTGCGCGCTTCGGGAAAAGGCTCGGCCGCGACGATCGTGCCGACGCGGATATCGACGCGCAGGAAATCGTCGAAGGCGATGGGCTCCGCAGCGGGGGCTGCGGCGTCGTGATTCAGGTGCATTCCAACTCTCCGTCATTCCCCCCCAGGCGGGAATCCAGCTTCCTCACTGCCTTAGCTGGATTCCCGCCTGCGCGGGAATGACGAAAGTGGATTATTCCATCTCCAAAATCACCGCATCGACCGCCAGGCTATCGCCTTGCGCTGCGTTGACCGTCTTCACGACACCCGATTTTTCGGCGCGCAAGATATTCTCCATCTTCATCGCCTCGACGGTCGCCAGCGGCTGACCCGCCTCGACTTTGTCCCCTTCGCCGACATGCAGCGCGACGAGCAGGCCGGGCATCGGGCAGATGAGGAATTTCGACAGATCGGGCGGGATCTTTTCGATCATGTGGCTCGCCAGCGGCGCGACGTGCCAAGGCAGCACGCGCACGTCGTGTATTGCGCCGCGCGTCGTCATGCGCCAGCCCGTACGCGTCTTCGCGACCTTCACCGCCAGTTCGCCGTCTCCGATCTCAGCAATCACCAACCGGTCGCCTGGCGTATATTCGAGCGCGATGTCGATCTTGTCACCGTCGACCTTGATATGCTTGTGGCCGAGTTTGACCTTGTGGCTCGTGCCGTCGATCGTCACCTGCCATTTCGCGGGCGGGTCGAGCCGGTCGCCGAGCTGACCGTCGGTGCGCCGCGCGCGATCGGCCTCGGCGCTCGCCATGAAGCCCGCGATCGCCGCGAGCGCGCGGGTCACCGCTTCGTCGGTCGGCGCGCCGTGGAAGCCCTCGGGATATTCCTCGGCAATGAAGCCCGTGGTCAGCTCGCCCGAGCGGAAGCGCGGATGCTGCATGATTGCCGAGACAAAATCGATATTGTGGCCAAGCCCCTCGAGCTCGAAGCGGTCGAGCGCCGCGACCTGCAGATCGGCTGCCTCGTCGCGCGTCTCGCCCCAGGTGATCAGCTTGGCGATCATCGGGTCGTAGAAAATCGACACTTCGCCGCCATCGTAAACGCCGTCGTCGACGCGCACGCCGTCGACACCCCGGCGGCCGTTTTCCTCGCCATCGTCGGTCCAGCCAGGCACCGGCGGTTTATAGCGCGTCAGGCGCCCGGTCGAGGGCAGGAAACCGCGATAGGGATCTTCGGCATAAACCCGGTTCTCGATCGCCCAGCCGTCGATCTTGATGTCGTCCTGCGTCATTTCGAGCTTCTCGCCCGCCGCGACGCGGATCATCTGTTCGACCAGATCGATGCCGGTAATCGCTTCGGTCACGGGATGCTCGACCTGAAGCCGGGTGTTCATTTCCAGGAAGTAGAAGCTCTCGCCCGTCGGGTCGGCGCCCGACACGATCAGTTCGACCGTCCCCGCGCTGTAATAGCCCACCGCCTTCGACAGCGCGACGCACTGCTCGCCCATTGCCTTGCGCATCTTTTCGGTGACGAAGGGCGACGGCGCTTCCTCGACGACCTTCTGGTGGCGGCGCTGGATGCTGCATTCGCGCTCGTTGAGGTAGAGGATGTTGCCGTGCTGATCGCCGAGAATCTGGATTTCGATATGGCGCGGATTGAGGATGAATTTCTCGATAAACACGCGGTCGTCGCCGAAGCTGTTCAGCCCCTCACGCTTGACGCTCTCGAAGCCTTCGCGGACGTCCTTTTCGTCATAGGCGAGGCGCATGCCCTTGCCGCCGCCGCCGGCGCTGGCCTTCATCATCACCGGATAGCCGATCTCGTTACTGATCTCGACGGCATGTTCGGTGTCGCGGATTTCACCAACAAAGCCGGGGACGACGTTGACGCCCGCTTCCTTTGCAAGCTTCTTCGACTCGATCTTGTCGCCCATCGCCGCGATCGCGTTCACCGGCGGGCCGATGAAGGCGATATTTTCCTTGGCCAGCGCCTCGGCGAAGCTGGTGCGTTCCGACAGGAAGCCGTAGCCCGGATGCACCGCCTCGGCGCCGGTCGCCTTGCATGCGGCGATGATCTTGTCGGCGATCAGATAGGATTCGGACGCAGGCGACGGCCCGATATGCACCGCCTCGTCGGCCATCTGCACGAAGGGCGCGCGCGCGTCGGCGTCCGAATAGACGGCGACCGTCGATATGCCCATGCGCCGCGCGGTCTTGATGACGCGGCA
Organism: Sphingopyxis sp. Q841; assembly: GCF_052384365.1. Taxonomy (NCBI): domain Bacteria; kingdom Pseudomonadati; phylum Pseudomonadota; class Alphaproteobacteria; order Sphingomonadales; family Sphingopyxidaceae; genus Sphingopyxis; species Sphingopyxis sp. Q841. The sequence goes on from NZ_JBQSUM010000001.1 coordinate 72,345, forward strand.
GGCAATTTCGCCGCGATTGGCGATCAGGATTTTCTTGAACATCAATATTCCTCGACAAGTGCCTTGAGTTCGGCGGTCCGCGCCTTGGTCAATCGTTCCATGCATCCGCTGTGGAGCATCGGTGCCATGCTACCGCCGCGCGCGGCGAAGCTTTCGGAGAGGCACTGCTGATCGCGATAGGTCAGCCACGCGCGCTGCGCGGCGAGCAGCGTGTCATAATGCTTCGGTTGGCTGTCATAGCGGCGATCGATCATCTTGTCGCGCGTTCGCATCTCGGCCACGGTCAGCTTCCACTGCGCATTGAGCGTAGCATCGGCGACCTCATAGGCCTTTCCGGCACAATGGTTCATCTCGACCTGATATCGTTGATTGTCGCAATCGACGGGAGGATCCTCCGCGACTGCTACCGCCAAATAGAAAAGGGCGAGGATCACTCCGCGGCCTCCGTCAGCATCCCTTGGCGCATCGGCTCTTCGCTTTCCATCGGCCGCAGCCCCAGCTTTGCGAAGAGCGCCGCGTCGGCATTGTCGCCCGCGTTCGCGGTCGTCAGCAGCTTGTCGCCGGTGAAGATGCTGTTCGCGCCCGCCATGAAGCAGAGCGCCTGCGTCGCCTCCGACATGCTCTCGCGTCCCGCCGACAGGCGGACCATCGATTTCGGCATCGTGATACGCGCGACCGCGATCGTGCGGACGAATTCGATATCGTCAATCTTCGCGAGCGGGGTGCCCTCGAGCATGTCGCCGAGCACGGTGCCCTTCACCGGCACCAGCGCGTTGACCGGCACGCTTTCGGGATGGCGTTCGAGCGTTGCGAGCGCGTGGATGAAACCGACGCGGTCGGCGCGCGTCTCGCCCAGCCCGACAATCCCGCCCGAGCAGACGTTGATCCCGGCATTGCGGACTTCCTCCAGCGTGTCGAGCCGGTCCTGAAAGGTCCGCGTGGAGATGATATTCTCGTAATTCTCCGGGCTCGTGTCGATATTGTGGTTGTAATAGTCGAGCCCCGCGACCGCGAGCGTCTGCGCCTGTTCCTTGGTCAGCATGCCCAGGGTCATGCAGGTTTCCATGCCCATCGCGCGCACGCCCTCGACCATCTCGACGATGCTCGCCATGTCGCGGTCCTTGGGGTTGCGCCAGGCGGCGCCCATGCAGAAGCGCTTCGACCCGGCATCCTTCGCCTGCGCCGCAGCTTGCAGCACCGCGCGCACATCCATCAGCTTGGTGGCCTTGAGCCCGCTGTCGGCATGTTTTGATTGCGAGCAATAGCCGCAATCCTCGACGCAGCCGCCGGTCTTGATGCTCAAGAGCGTGCAAAGCTGCACCTCGCCGCGCGCGTGATGGCGGCGATGGACGCCCTGCGCCTCCCACATCAATTCGTCGAACGGCAGGTCGAACAGTGCGGCGATTTCCTCGCGCGTCCAGTCGGTACGGGTTTCGGTCACGCTTCGGTCTCCAATGCCTGTGCCAGGTCAGCGATGATGTCGTCGATATGTTCGATCCCCACCGACACGCGGACGACGTCGGGCCCGGCGCCCGCTTCGACCAGTTCGGCCTCCGAAAGCTGGCTGTGCGTCGTCGATGCCGGATGGATGATCAGCGAGCGGGTGTCGCCCAGATTGGCGAGATGGCTGAACAGCTTGACCGCGGAGACGAGCTTGACGCCAGCATCGTAGCCGCCCTGGAGGCCGAAGGTGAACACGGCGCCGCCGCGCCCGCCGAGATATTTGTGCGCGAGGTCGTGATAGGGGCTGCCCCGCAGCCCGGCATAGGAGACCCAGCTCACTGCCGGATGATCCTGCAACCATTTGGCGAGCGCGAGCGCGTTGCTGCAATGCCGGTCCATGCGCAGCGCGAGCGTCTCCATGCCGGTGAGCGCAAGAAAGGCGTTCATCGGCGCGAGCGCGGGGCCAAGGTCGCGCAGGCCGAGCGTCCGCGCGGCGAGGATGAAGGCGAGCGGCCCGAACGCCTCGGTGAAGGTCAGCCCGTGATAGGAGGCATTGGGTTCGCTCAGCGCGGGATATTTGCCGCCCTTTGACCAGTCGAACGTCCCGGCATCGACGATCAGGCCGCCGATCGCATTGCCATGACCGTTCAGGAATTTGGTCGCCGAGTGGACGACGATGTCGGCGCCATGCTCGATCGGGCGGCAGAGCATCGGGGTCGCCATCGTGTTGTCGACGATCAGCGGTACGCCGGCATCGTGGGCGACCTTTGCAATCGCCGCGATATCCTGCACGACCCCGCCCGGATTGGCGAGGCTTTCGATGAAGACCGCGCGCGTCCTGTCGTTGATCGCGGCCGCAACATTCGCCGGATCGTCGGCATCGACGAAATGCGTCGTCCACGCCATCTTGCGAAAGCTCTGCCCCAGCTGGTTGAGGGAGCCGCCATAGAGCTTTTTCGCCGCAACGATCTCACACCCCGGCTCCATGATCGTATGGAAGGCCAGAAACTGCGCAGCATGGCCCGACGCCACCGCGAGCGCCGCCTGCCCGCCCTCCAGCGCCGCGATCTTGCCTTCGAGCGCGCCGTTCGTCGGGTTCATGATCCGGGTGTAGATATTCCCGAATTCCTGCAGGTTGAACAATCGCGACGCATGATCGACATCGTCGAACACATAGGATGCGGTCTGGTAGATCGGCGTGATCCGCGCCTTGGTCGTCGGATCGGGCGCGGTGCCGGCGTGAACGCTCAGCGTTTCGGGTTTATGGTTGCTCATGCAGCATCCTCCAGCGGGGGCATATTGTGGCCGAGCAGGCGCAGGACGTCGGCGGCGCATTCCACCACATTGCTACCCGGGCCATAGATGCCCTGCACGCCCGCGTCGCGCAGATAGTCGTAGTCCTGCGGCGGAATGACGCCGCCCGCGATCACCTTGATATCGCCGCGCCCCGCCTCGCGCAGCCCCTTGATGAGTTCGGGGATCAGCGTCTTGTGCCCGGCGGCAAGGCTCGACGCGCCGACCGCATCGACCCCGCTTTCGAGCGCGAGCACGACCGTTTCCTCGGGCGTCTGGAACAAGGGGCCCGACACCACGTCGAAGCCCATGTCGCTGAACGCCGAGGCGATGACATTGGCGCCGCGGTCGTGTCCGTCCTGCCCCATCTTGGCGACGAGCAGCTTGGGCGCGCGGCCCAGACGGCGTTCGACCGCCTTCACCCCGTCGACGACCTGCGCCCAGCGGTTGTCGCCCTGATAGGGCGCGGCATAGACGCCTTTCACCGGCTTCGGCACCGTGCCGTAGCGCCCGAAGCTGACCTCCATCGCGTCCGAAATTTCGCCCAGCGTCGCGCGCGCGCGCGCCGCATCGGCCGCGTGCGCGAGCAGATTGGTCTCGATCGACTGCGGAGCCGCCGCCGCGCGGCGCAGTGCGGTGAGCGCGGCCTGGCAAGCGACCTCGTCGCGGCTCGCCTTGACGCGGTTGATCCGTGCGACCTGCGCCTCGCGGACCTTGGTGTTGTCGACCTCGAGCGTTTCGAGCAGATCCTCGTCCTTCAGGCGATATTTGTTCACGCCGACGATGACATCGTCGCCGCGGTCCACCCTCGCCTGTCGGGCGGCGGCGGCTTCCTCGATCATCGCCTTGGGCCAGCCGGCGGCGACCGCCTTGGCCATGCCGCCTTCGCTTTCGACCCGGTCGATAATCTCCTGCGCCTTGTCGACGAGCTGCTGCGTCAGCGCCTCGATATAATAGCTGCCGCCGAGCGGATCGACGACGTTGCACATGCCCGTTTCTTCCTGGATCACGATTTGGGTGTTGCGCGCGATGCGGGCCGAAAAGTCGGTGGGCAGCGCGATCGCCTCGTCGAGCGCATTGGTGTGCAGCGACTGGGTGCCGCCCAGCATCGCCGCCATCGCCTCGATCGTCGTGCGCATGACATTGTTGTAGGGGTCTTGCTCGGTCAGGCTGACCCCCGACGTCTGGCAATGGGTGCGCAGCATCTTGCTGCGCTCGTCCTTCGCGCCCAACTTCGTCATCGCGCGGTGCCACAGCACGCGCGCGGCGCGCAGCTTGGCGATCTCCATGAAGAAATTCATGCCGATCGCGAAGAAGAAGGACAGGCGACCGGCAAACTTGTCGATGTCGAGGCCGCTCGCCACGCCATATTTAACATATTCGATGCCGTCGGCGATGGTGAAGGCCAGTTCCTGCACCTGCGTCGCCCCCGCCTCCTGCATATGATAACCGGAGATCGAGATGCTGTTGAACTTGGGCATTTCTCGCGACGTGTAGCCGAAGATGTCGCTGATGATCCGCATCGAGGGTTCGGGCGGATAGATATAGGTATTGCGGACCATGAACTCCTTGAGGATGTCGTTCTGGATGGTCCCGTCGAGCAGCTTGCGCTCGACCCCCTGCTCCTCGCCCGCGACGATGAAAAAGGCAAGGATCGGGATGACCGCGCCGTTCATCGTCATGCTGACGGACATCTGGTCGAGCGGGATGCCGTCGAAAAGGATCTTCATATCCTCGACGCTGTCGATCGCCACCCCCGCCTTGCCGACGTCACCGACGACGCGCGGATGGTCGCTGTCATAGCCTCGGTGCGTCGCAAGGTCGAAGGCGACGCTGAGACCCTTCTGCCCCGCGGCGAGGTTGCGGCGATAGAAGGCGTTCGATTCCTCGGCGGTCGAGAAGCCCGCATATTGCCGGATCGTCCACGGCCGCCCCGCATACATCGACGCCCGCACGCCGCGCGTGAAGGGCGCGAAACCGGGCAGGCCGGGATCGGTCTGGACGTCCTCGGCCGTGTAGAGCGGCTTGACATCGATCCCCTCCGGCGTGTGCCAGGTGAGGTCTTTACCCTTTACTTCCTTGTCGGCGGCGGCGGCCCATTGGTCGAGGGTCGGTTTGTCGGTCATATGCGTATCTCTACTCTCTTTTCGTCATGCCGGACTTGATCCGGCATCCGTTCCTCGCAGGGACGCAAGAATCGACCCCGGATCAAGTCCGGGGTGACGAGGAAAAATGGGTCAGTGCGCCCCCTTCGGCGTCTCCATGATCTCGGTCAGCACGCCGCCCATGTCCTTGGGGTGCAGGAAGAAGATCAACGTCCCGTGCGCGCCAATCCGCGGCTCGCCCAGCACGCGCTTGCCCATCGCCTCGAATTCGGCCTTGGCGGCGTGAATGTCGGGGACTTCGTAGCACATGTGATGCTGCCCGCCCGCCGGGTTCTTTTCGAGGAACCCCGCGATCGAGGTATTGCCCGGCAGCGGCTCGATCAGTTCGATCTGGGTCCCGTCGAGCGCCCCGCCCGCGCCGGGCGTATCGACGAAGCACACTTTGACGCCCTGATCGGGCAGGTCGAACGGCTCATGGATATTCGTCGCGCCCATCACGTCGCGATAAAAGACGATGCTGTCGGCGATCGACGGCGTCGCGACGCCGATATGGTTGAGGCGGCCGAGTTTCATCGGGAACTCCATCCAAGATAAATCAGAGCGGCGATAACGAGACCATAAACTGTCAATCCGCCGTAACGCCGAGCCGCTGCGGGCTTTCCCGAAAACAGCGCGGTCGCGAGAGAAGGTCTCTCATTGAAGTTGAGCCAGCCATCCACCAGCAGGAAGCCGACGACGAGGATCCAAAGCGCGGTGTTCATCGCAGCATTCCCTACAGCGGAATATTGTCATGCTTCTTCCACGGATTTTCGAGCTGCTTGTTTCGCAGCTTCCTTAACCCCAGCGCAATCCGCTTGCGCGTCGAGTGCGGATAGATCACCTCGTCGATATAGCCGCGCTGCGCCGCGACAAACGGATTGGCGAAGCGGTCCTCATATTCCTTCGTGCGTTCGGCGATCTTTTCGGGGTCGCCGATGTCGCTGCGGAAGATGATCTCGACCGCGCCCTTCGCGCCCATCACCGCAATCTCGGCAGTCGGCCAGGCATAGTTCAAATCGCCGCGCAGATGCTTCGACGCCATCACGTCGTACGCACCGCCATAGGCCTTGCGTGTGATGACCGTGATCTTGGGCACCGTCGCCTCGGCATAGGCGAAGAGAAGCTTCGCGCCGTGCTTGATAATGCCATTATATTCCTGCGCGGTACCGGGCAGGAAGCCCGGGACGTCGACGAAGGTAACGATCGGAATTTCGAACGCGTCGCAGAAACGGACGAAACGCGCCGCCTTCTTCGACGAATTGATGTCGAGCACGCCCGCAAGCACCAGCGGCTGGTTCGCGACGATGCCGATCGTGCGACCCTCGATGCGACCGAAGCCGCAGATGATGTTCGCGGCGTGCGCGGGCTGCACCTCGAAGAAATCGCCCTCGTCGACTGTCTTTCGGATCAGTTCGTGCATGTCGTAAGGTTGGTTCGCATTGGGCGGGATCAGCGTGTCGAGGCTCATTTCGGCGCGATCGTAGGGATCGCTCGTCGGGCGCACCGGCACGCCGCTGCGGTTGTTTTCGGGCAGATAATCGAAGAAGTCGCGCGCCGCGAGCAGCGCCTCGATGTCGTTCTCGAACGCCAGATCGGCGACCGAGCTTTTCGTCGTGTGGGTGATCGCGCCGCCGAGCTCTTCTTGCGTCACCACTTCGTTGGTCACCGTCTTCACCACATCAGGGCCGGTGACGAACATGTAGCTACTATCCTTCACCATGAAGATGAAGTCGGTCATCGCCGGGCTGTACACTGCGCCGCCCGCGCATGGTCCCATGATCAGGCTGATCTGCGGCACGACGCCCGACGCCAGCACATTTTTCTGGAACACGTCGGCATAGCCCCCGAGGCTGGCGACGCCCTCCTGGATACGCGCGCCGCCGCTGTCATTGAGGCCGATGACCGGCGCACCGACCAGCATCGCCTTTTCCATCACCTTGCAGATTTTTTCGGCGTGACGCTTGGACAGCGAGCCGCCGAAGACGGTGAAATCCTGGCTGAAGACATAGACGAGGCGGCCGTTGATCGTTCCCGATCCGGTAACAACGCCGTCGCCCGGAATCTTCTGATCCTGCATGCCGAAATCGACGCAGTCATGCTCGACATAGGTATCGAGTTCCTCGAACGAGTCTTCGTCGAGCAGTACCAGCAACCGCTCACGCGCGGTCAGCTTGCCCTTGGCATGCTGCGCATCGATGCGCTTCTGCCCACCTCCCAAAGCGGCAGCGGCGCGGCGACGTTCCATTTCGGCAATATTGGCGGACACTCGGCTTCTCCGGTTTTCTGAAGCCTGCCATCTGCGCCCGCGGCGCCCGCTATGCAAATGCGAATTTGCAAAGTTGCAAAGTGATAGTTTGCAAAGTAGAATTACCAGCTTCCGTTCGCCCTGAGCCTGTCGAAGGGCCGTCCTTGCCTTGGAGGAAGAAAAACCGGTGCTTCGACAAGCTCAGCACGAACGGAACAAGAGGGGGCGCCTATGACCCGCCAACGCATCTTTGCCGGTACGCGCCTGCGCCAGCTCCGCCTTGAGCGAGGCGTGAGCCAGGCCGATTTCGCCGAAGCGATCGGCATCTCTGCCTCTTACCTCAGCCAGATCGAGCATGACGACAGGCCGTTGACCCCTGCCCTGCTCGACCGGCTGCAAAGGCTTTTCCCGCTCGAATGGGAGGAGGTCGCCGCCGATGCCGGTGACCGCCGTGCCGGGGCGTTGCGCGAGGCGGCGGCCGATCCGCTGTTCGCCGCCGCACCGCTGGCGCCCGAGCAGCTTGAGCGCGCCGCGCTGCAGCAACCGCAGCTCGCCGACCAGTTCGTCGCGCTCCACGCCGCCTATCGCCGCGCGGGCCAGCGGCTCCAGATCATCGACGAAGCGATGACCGGCGGCACCGCCGAGGGCAGCCGTCTGCCGTGGGAGGAGGTACGCGACTGGTTCCACGACGCGGGCAATTATGTCGATAGCATCGACCGCGCCGCCGAGACGCTGGCGGGCCAGCTGCGCGGCCGCGATCCGTCGCCCGCGATCGAGACGATCGAACGACGGCTGCGCGAGGCGCTGGGCATTTCGATCGTCTATCGCCAGCACCAGGTGCTGCGCGATTTCGACGCGACGATGCGCCACCTGATCATCGATCCGTCGCAGCCCGCCGAAACGCGCCGCTTTCAACTTGCGCACCAGCTGGCGGCGCTGGCGCTCGCGCGCGAGATTGCTGCGGTGATCGAGGCGTCGCCGCTGCGCACCGCGGCGGCGCGCCAGTTGCTCCACGTCGGCCTCGCCAATTATGCCGCGGGCGCGGTTTTGATGCCCTATGCCGCCTTTCGCGCCAGCGCCCGCGCGGTGCGGCATGACATCGACCGGCTGCGGCTCGACTATGGCGTCAGCTTTGAACAGGCGTGCCATCGCCTCTCGACGCTCCAGCGCCCCGGCGCGCGGGGCATCCCGATGTTCTTCTGTCGCGTCGACATGGCGGGCAACATTACCAAGCGGCACAGCGCCACTCGCCTGCAATTCGCGCGCTTCGGCGGCGCCTGCCCGCTGTGGATCGTCCACGAGGCGGCGGCGATCCCCGACCGCATATTGTTCCAGCTCGCCGAGACAGCCGATGGGCTGCGCTATGTGTCGATGGCGAAGGGGCTCGTGAAACCGTCGGGCAGCTATGCGCGCTCGCCGCGCCGCTATGCCGTGGCGCTGGGGTGCGAGGCGCAATATGCCGCCGATTTCGTCTATGCTGACGGGGTCGATGTGACCGCGCCGCACGCCGCGACGCGTATCGGATCATCGTGCCGCATTTGCCCGCGCGACGACTGCGACCAGCGCGCCTTTCCGCCGAGCGACCGGCCGATCCTGGTCGACCCCGACCGCCGCGACGTGGTGCCCTACCGCATCGGTTAGCGAAATGTCATTGCAAGCGGAGCGAAGTAATGACGAAGACGCTCACACCTTCACGATTCCTCGCTCGATCAGGCTGTGCGCCGTCGCCAGCACCGCCTCCTCGGGCGTCCGCATCGTCCAGCCGAGCGTCTCCATCGCGTGACGGCTATCGCCGCCGCGAACATTGCCCAGCTCGGCGACGAGTTGCTTGAGTTCGGGGCGGAAGATCGCGAAGCCTTTGAGCAGCCAGTCGGGCATCCGCCGCGTCGGCACCTTGCGCGCCTGCTCGTCCAGGTTCGCGGTCAGGATGTTGGCGACGTCGATCATCTTCAGGAACGGTCCCGAACAGACATAGCGCTCGTCCCGGATGCCCGGCGCGGTGAGCGCGCGATAATGAAGGTCGGCAACGTCGCGCACGTCGATGATACCGAAGCCGACGTCGGGACACATCGGCACCTTGCCCTCGAGCAATTGTTTCACGACCTCGATCGACGTCGACAGATCGTCGGACAGCAACGGCCCGAACACCGCTGCTGGATTGACCGAGGCGAATTCCATGTCGCCGCCCTCGGCCGCCACCCAATCGCGCGCCGCGCGCTCGGCGACGGTTTTCGAGCGCGGATAGGGCATGACCGCCGGATTATCGAGGTTCGTCCAATCGGTTTCGCTGTAGATGCCGCCACCGTCGCCATGCCCATAGGCGATCGCCGCCATCGACGAGGTCAGAACGAAGCGCCGCACCCCCGCTGCCCTCGCGAAACGCAGCGCGCGCAACGCGCCTTCGCGCGCCGGAACCACCAGTTCATCGGCATGCTGGGGAACCCCCATCGGAAAGGGCGAAGCGACATGCGCGACATGGCTGCATCCGGCGATCGCCTCCGCCCAGCCGAGATCATGCTCCAGATCGGCCGCGAAGAACTGAAGCCGGTCGTTGTCGACCGCCAGCGAGCTGCGCACTTCGGCCTCGCGCTTCAGGCTGCGCACCGTCGTGTGAACCGTCCAGCCATTGTCGATCAACTGCCGGATCAGGAAGCCGGCGATATAGCCGCTGCCGCCTGTTACCAAGATCGTGCCCGTCATCTGCACCTCTCCTCGCCGCATTTGCGAAGAATAGCAGACAGGCCGCGCGGTCGCCGCTTATTTCAGCAGCACCAGTTCCTCGGCCATGCTGGGGTGCAGGGCAACCGTGGCGTCGAAGTCGGCTTTCGTCAGCCCCGCCTTCACGGCGACGGCGGCGGCCTGCAAAATTTCGGGCGCGTCGGGACCGATCATGTGAAGGCCGACGACCTGGTCGGTCGCCGCATTGACGACCATCTTGTACAGCGCCCGTTCGTTGCGGCCGGCAAGGACATTCTTCATCGCCCGGAAATCGCTGGTGTAGATGCGCACAGCGCCCAGCTTGTTGCGTGCCTCTGCCTCGGTCATCCCGACCGCGCCGATCGGCGGATGGCTGAACACCGCGCTCGGGACATTGGCATAATCGACGGTCGTCGGCTTGCCGCCGAAGACGCTGTCGGCGAACGCCTGCCCCTCGCGGATCGCCACCGGCGTCAGCTGGATGCGATTGGTCACGTCGCCGACGGCGTAGATGCTCGCCACCGACGACTGGTTATTGTCATCGACCTTGACCGCGCCAACCTTGTCGAGCTCGACACCCGCCGCTTCCAGACCCAAGCCCTTTGTGTTCGGTACCCGTCCGGTCGCGACGAGCACGGCATCGGCCGCGATCGGATCGCAATTGTCGAGATGGACCATCAGCGATCCGTCGTCCTGCTTCTCGATCGACTTGAACGGCGCATTGAAACGGAATTCGATCCCCTTGGTCATCGAAATCTGGAGCAGGCGGTCGCGGATCTGCTCGTCATAGCCGCGCAGGATCGCGTCGCCGCGGTTGACGATCGTCACCTTGCTGCCGAATTCGTTGAAGATACCCGCAAATTCGTTGGCGATATAGCCGCCGCCGGCGATCACCACACGCTTCGGCAGGCTGTCGAGATGAAACACCTCGTTCGAGGTGATCGCATGCTCGCTGCCCGGAAATTCGGGAACGAACGGCCAGCCGCCGGTCGCCACCAGGATGCGTTCGGCGGTGAGTTCGATCCCGTCGGCGAGCCGCACCTTTTGCGGACCGACGATTGTCGCGCGCGTTTTGAGCAGCGTAACCTTGTGATTGTCGAGCGTCTGACCGTAGAGACCTTCGAGACGCGTGACTTCGCTGAGCACATTGTCGCGCAGCCGCTGCCAGTCGAAATGGCAATCGGGAACGTCCCAACCGAAATGCCGCGCGTCCTTCAGATCTTCGGCAAAATGCGCGCCGTAGACGAGCAGCTTCTTGGGCACGCAGCCGCGAATGACGCAGGTGCCGCCAACGCGATACTCTTCGGCGACCGCGACCCGCGCGCCGTGCGACGCCGCGACCCGGCTCGCGCGAACGCCGCCCGACCCGGCGCCGATGACAAACAGGTCATAGTCGAAATCGCTCATGAAACACCCCTGGCAATCGTCGCTGACATTCGCGGCGAGGACCTATGTGGTTACGCCGCGCCGTCTTGCCAATCGAATATTTGGATTAGCCTGATCGCCTAGTCCCCCAGCGCGGCCTGCATCAGCGCTTCGGTGGCCGGATCGAATTGCACCGTTCCTTCGGCAAGGCCCTTCGCCATTTCCTTGCCTAGCTCGACCCCGAACTGATCGAAGGGATTGATGCCGAGCAGCACGGCGTTGGCGAAAACGCGATGTTCGTAGAAGGCGATCAGCGCACCCAGACTATGCGGCGTCACCTGTTCGAGCAGGATCGTCGTCGATGGACGGTTGCCGGGATAGGCGCGCGCGCCGTCCTCGCTCGCACGGCCGGTCATCAACGCCGCGCCCTGCGCGATGCAGTTCGCGACCAGCGTCTCGTGGTGGGCATCGTCAAGGATATGATCGGGCTCGCGCGCGACGACGAATTCAACCGGGGTCAGATGCGTGCCCTGATGCAGAAGCTGGAATACCGCGTGCTGGGCGTCGGTGCCGACGCCGCCCCAGGTGATCGGCGCGCTCTGCTGTGCGAGCGGCGCGCCGTCGAGCGTCACGCGCTTGCCGTTCGATTCCATTTCGAGCTGTTGCAGATAGGCGGGCAACAGCCGCAACCGTTCGTCATAGGCAAAAACTGCGCGGGTCTGGCAGCCCAGCCGGTTGGCGTAAATCTGGTCGGCGAAAGCGGCGAGCAGGCAGATATTGTCGGCGCCGTCGGCGAGCCGGAAATGGCGGTCCATCTCCGCCGCGCCTTCGAGCATGTCCTGAAAAGCGTCCCAGCCGAGCGCCAGCGCCGCCGGAAAGCCGATCGACGACCAGAGCGAATAGCGCCCGCCGACGGTTTCGCTGAACGGCAGGATGCGCGTTTCGTCGATACCCCATTCGACCGCGCGTTCGGGATTGGCGGTCAGCGCAATGAAACGGCCGACCGGATCATCGACGCCCGCTTCCTCCAGCCATTGAAGCGCCGAGGCCGCGTTGAGCAGCGTCTCGGTCGTCGTGAAGGTCTTCGACGCGACCGCGACAAGCGTATAGGCTGGATCGAATTTGGCGAAGACTTCGGCGAGCGCGGCCCCATCGACATTCGAGACGATGGCGACGTCGTAGCGCGAGCCATGCCGCCCCAGCGCATCTATCAACAGGTCGGGGCCAAGCGCCGAGCCGCCGATGCCGATGTGGAGCAAATGGCGGATTTCGCCGAACGCATCGGCCTCGATCGCGTCGATCAGCATCCGCATCCGCTGATGCAATGCCTGCGCGACATGGACGGACTCGGGCGCCCCTTCGCCGCGCTCGGCGCTGTGCTCTGCAGCACGGTCTTCGGTCGGGTTGGCGATGCCGCCCGCGAAAAGCGTCTTGCGGCGGCCGGCAAAATCCTGCGCTTCGGCAAGCGTCGAAAGGATCGCCAGCGCCTCGCCATCGAGATGCGTCTTTGCGAAGTCGAAGCGAATGTCAGCGACGTTGCGAACGAGCATCTGAAGCCGCGCCTCCGGATCGGCGGCGATCAGGTCGGCGATTGTTTGCGGTTGCCACGCGGAGAGCGCCTGCCACGCTTCGGAGGAGGTGGTCATCGAAAACTTCCTTCTAAGGTCCGTTCGTGTCGGGCAAAGTCGAGACACCCCAAGGCGCGAACGGCCGATGGGCATCTCGACTACGCTCGATGCGAACGGGGATGGAGATGTTCGCCCGTTTCATAAGCGCGCCACCGCTCGTACGCCAGCGTCATCCGCCGATATTTACTTGACGCGCAGACCTATTCACCGTCAATGCGCCCCCATGACCGACGCCAGCATCCCCGCCGAAAATCCCGCCCCCGCGACGCCCGAACCCGCACCCGTATCCGCCAAGGAAGAGGCGGTCGACACGATCCGTTTTCTCGCGCTGCTCGCGATCGCGGTGCTGATCTTTCGCAGCTTCTTTCTGTCGCCCTTCAACATTCCGTCGGAATCGATGCAGCCGCGCCTGCTGATCGGCGACTATCTGCTCGTGAACAAGATGGCTTACGGCTATTCGAAATACAGCCTGCCGTTCAGCGTGCCGCTGATCCCCGGCCGTATTTTCGCGCGTACGCCCGATCGCGGCGACGTTGTCGTGTTCAAGGCGCCGCCGGTCAACGACAACGACTATATCAAGCGCGTGATCGGCCTGCCCGGCGACACGATCCAGGTTAAGGACGGCATCGTCTGGCTGAACGGCAAGCCGCTGAAGCGCGAACCGATGGCCGATTTCGTCATTCCGGTGACGCAGAATATGATCGACGCCTCGCGCGCCAACGGCACCCTGCCCTGCTATTCGCCCGAGTTCGAAGAGATCGGCGCGAACGGCCAGCGTCAGTGCCGCTACAAGCGCTTCAAGGAAACGCTGCCCAGCGGCAAGAGCTACGCCATCCTCGATATCACCTCGATCCCCGAGGATAATACAGCGCCCGTTACGGTGCCCCCCGGCCATCTGTTCCTGATGGGCGATAATCGCGACCGCAGTGCCGACAGCCGCTTCCCCGCCGTCGAAGGTCAGGGCATTGGCCTGGTGCCCGAGGAAAATCTGGTCGGCCATGCGCTGGTGACGATGTTCTCGACCGACGGGTCGGCAAGCTGGCTCAACCCGATCAGCTGGTTCACCGCCGCCCGCTGGAGCCGCGCCGGGGAAGGCTTTTGAACGAAGGTGTATCCGCGGAAACGCTTGCCGCCATTACCGGCGCAACGCCCCGCGACCTTGGCCTCTACCGCGAGGCGCTGACCCACGGCAGCAGCGGTGCGGGTGATTATCAGCGGCTGGAATTTCTCGGCGACCGCGTGCTCGGCTTGGTCATTGCGTCCGAATTGTTCGCCCGCTTTCCGAAGGCTGCCGAGGGTGAGTTATCGTCGCGACTGCACGCGCTCGCGTCGGGCGAAACCTGCGCACGGATTGCGCAGGCGCTCGAACTTACCGCGCATGTCCGCTTCGGCGCGCAGGCGATCGGCGATGGCGGGCGGTATAGCGACAATATCGCCGCTGACGTGCTCGAAGCGCTGATCGGCGCGCTGTGGCTCGACCTTGGCCAGGACGCCGCGCGGGCATTCATCGTCCGCAATTGGGGCAGCATGATCGAAGGCCAGGTCGCCGCGCCCAAACATCCCAAAGCGGCGCTTCAGGAATGGGCGCTCGCGCGCAAGCGCAAGCCCCCCGAATATCGCCTCGTCCGCCGCGACGGCCCCGACCACGCCCCGCGCTTCCGCGTCGCCGTCGCGATCGGCAAGCTCGCCGAGGCCGAAGGCGACGGCCCGTCCAAGCAGGCTGCCGAGAAGGCGGCCGCCACCGCCCTGCTTGAAATCTTGACCCAGGAAGACGTGAAATGACCCAGCGCTGCGGTTTCGTGGCGGTCGTCGGCGCACCGAACGCCGGCAAATCGACCCTCGTCAACGCCCTTGTCGGCCAGAAGGTCGCCATCGTCAGCCCCAAGGCGCAGACGACGCGCACCCGCCTGATGGGCGTCGCGATGGACGGCGACACGCAGATCATCCTGATCGACACGCCGGGCATCTTCGCGCCCACCCGCCGGCTCGACCGCGCGATGGTCGCTGCGGCGTGGGGCAGCCTCGAGGAAGCCGAGGCCATCCTTGTCATGGTTGACGCCGCGGCCAAGCTGACGGGCCGCGTCGAACGCGTGCTGGAAGGAGTCGCGAACCGGCCCGAGAAGAAATATCTGGTGCTGAACAAGGTCGACCTGACCAAGAAGGACAAGCTGCTCACCATCGCGACCGAGCTCAACGCCCGGCTCGCCTTCGACGAAACCTTCTTCATCGCGGCGAGCAGCGGCGACGGCGTGCCCGAGCTCAAGGCGCATCTCGCCGCGCTGATGCCCGAGGGGCCGTGGCATTTCCCCGAGGACGAGGTCAGCGACGCGCCCGAACGGATGCTCGCGGCCGAGATCACGCGCGAGCAGCTCTATCGCCAGCTCCATGAGGAATTGCCCTATCAGTCGACGGTCGAGACCGAATTGTTCAAGACCCGCCCCGACGGCAGCGCCGAAATCCACCAGCAGATTTTTGTCGCGCGCGACAACCAGCGCGCCATCGTGCTTGGCAAGGGCGGCTCCCGAATCAAGGAAATTGGCGCAAAGGCCCGCGCCGAACTTGCCGAACTGATGGGCCGCAAGGTCCATCTTTTCCTGCACGTTAAGGTCAAGGAAAATTGGGACGAAGACCGCGGCGTCTATCGCGACATGGGCCTCGACTGGGTCGATTGAACGGCGAAATGGCGCACGATCCCTTCAACACCCCCGGCGACCGGTTCCGAGCGGTCTTCCGCTATTGGCAGGCCTATCTGCTCATCGCGGTGCTGATCGCGCTCGTCATCGAGCGCGATCGTTTCGCGAGCAGCGGCAAGGATCATCTGGTCGCCGGCGAGGTCATGCGGATTGAAACGCCGCCCGGCAAGCCGGAGGAGGCCGTCGTGCGCGTCAACAGCCTGCAGCAGGCGACCGTCGCGCTTCCCGCCAACGCGCATTGCCATAGCGGATCGAAAATCCGCCTCGTTCGACACGACGACGTCGCCCAGCACGACTTCCGCGCCGCCGACCAGCCCTGCGCGGGATAGGCGATGGAGCTTGGGCCGGTCGCCCAAGCAACATCACGCGTCCTTCGCGGCCTTCTTCTTTGCCGGCGCCTTCTTTGCGGCCGGCTTTTTGGCCGCAGCCTTCTTCGCGGGCGTCTTCTTCTTGCCCTTCGCCGGTCCCTTCGCGGCGCGGGCGTCGATCAGGGCGACAGCTTCCTCGACAGTCAGCGCGTCGGGCTCGACCGTCTTGGGCAGCGTGGCGTTGGTCGTGCCGTCGGTCACATAAGGCCCGAAACGTCCGGCCATCAGCTTCATTTCGCCGCCGCTCGTCGGGTGCGGGCCGAAAGTCTTCAATGGCTCGGCCTTGGCGCGCGCGCCGCGGCCGCCGCCATTCGCCGCATCGGCGATACGCGCCACCGCCGCGTTCATGCCGATGTCGAAGATTTCGGCGGTGCCGGTCAGCTTCGCATATTTGCCGTCATGGAGCAGATAGGGACCATAGCGCCCCAGTCCCGCGACGATCGGCTTGCCACTTTCGGGATGCGTCCCGACGTCGCGCGGCAGGCTCAGGAGCCGCAGCGCATAGTCCAGATCGAAATCCTCGGCCGGAATGTCCTTCGGGATCGACGAGCGCTTCGCCTCCTTGCCATCGCCGAGCTGGATATAAGGTCCGAACCGGCCGCTGCGCTTCGTCACCTCGAGCCCGCTTTCGGGATCGGTACCCAGCGTTTCGGGGCCGCTGTCGGCGCCGTCGCTGCCGCCCGGCTGCGCGAATTTTCGCGTGAATTTGCACTCAGGATAGTTACTGCACGCGATGAACGGACCGAAGCGCCCGCCGCGCAGCGCGAGCCGCCCGGTGCCACAATTCGGGCAGACGCGCGGATCGCTGCCGTCGCCCTTGTCGGGGAAGAGATAGGGGCCGAGAAACTCGTCGAGCGCCGCGGTAATTTCCGACGGCTTCTGCTCCATCACCTCGCCGGTGCGCGGCTTGAAGTCGCGCCAGAAGCGTTCGAGTACCGCCTGCCACTGGGCGCGGCCGCCCGACACGTCGTCGAGCTCTTCTTCGAGGCCCGCGGTGAAATCATATTCGACATAGCGGCCGAAGAAGCGTTCGAGGAAAGCGGTGAGCAATCGCCCGCTCTCTTCCGGCAGGAAGCGGTTCTTTTCGACGCGCACATAGGCGCGGTCCTTGAGCACCTGAAGGATCGAGGCATAGGTCGACGGGCGCCCGATGCCGAGTTCCTCCATCTTCTTGACCAGGCTCGCTTCCGAATAGCGCGGCGGCGGCTGCGTCTCGTGGGCTTCGACCTCGACGCCGGTCTTGGCGGGTGCATCGCCCTTTGCCATCGCGGGAAGCAAGCGCGCATCCTCATCGTCGGCGCTGTCGTCGCGGCTTTCGTCATAGAGCGCCAGGAAGCCGGGGAATTTCACAACCTGACCTGTCGCGCGGAGCATTGTCTTGCCGGTGCCGTCGCTCAGATCGATGCTCGTGCGTTCGAGCCGCGCCGAGGCCATCTGGCTCGCCAGCGCACGCTTCCAGATCAGATCGTAGAGGCGCGCATGATCGCCGCCGCCGACCTTGTCCTTGCCAAAATCGGTCGGACGGATCGCCTCGTGCGCTTCCTGCGCGTTCTTCGCCTTGGTCTGATACTGGCGCGGCTGATCGGGAACATAGCCCCCGTCGTAGCGGTCAGCAATCGCCCGCCGCGCGGCGCTTATCGCGCTGCCGTCCATCTGAACGCCGTCGGTACGCATGTAGGTGATCGCGCCGTCCTCGTAGAGATCCTGCGCAACCCGCATCGTGTGGCTGGCCGAGAAACCGAGCTTGCGCGCGGCTTCCTGTTGCAGGGTCGAGGTCGTGAAGGGCGGCGGCGGATTGCGCGTCAGCGGCTTGGTTTCGACGCTGTCGACGGTGAAATGGCCCGCCTTCACATCGGCTTCGGCGGCGCGCGCATCGGCCTCGTTGGTGATCGTCAAGCGCTCGATCTTGTCGCCGCGCCAGCGCGCGAGCCGCGCCTTGAACGGCGTGCCGCCCATTTCGAACTGGCCGGTGATCGACCAATATTGCTGCGCAACAAAGGCTTCGATTTCGCGTTCGCGTTCGACGACGAGGCGCAGCGCCACCGACTGGACGCGGCCCGCGGATTTGGCACCGGGCAGCTTGCGCCACAGCACCGGCGAGAGGGTGAAACCGACGAGATAATCGAGCGCGCGGCGCGCGCGGTACGCGTCGATCAGATCGTCGTCGAGACCGCGCGGATGCGCCATCGCATCGGTCACCGCCTGCTTGGTGATCGCGTTGAAGGTCACGCGGTCAACCTTTTGCGGCAGCGCCTTTTTCTGGCGCAGCAATTCCTGCACGTGCCAGCTGATCGCCTCGCCCTCGCGATCGGGGTCGGTCGCGAGAATCAGACGGTCGGCCTGCTTCGCGGCATCCTGAATATCCTTCAGCCGCTTCGCCTTGTCCGGATAGAGCTGCCACTCCATCGAAAAACCGTCATCCGGATCGACAGAGCCGTCCTTGGGCGGCAGGTCGCGGACGTGGCCATAGCTGGCCAGCACCTTGAAATCACGGCCGAGATATTTCTCGATCGTCTTCGCCTTGGCGGGCGATTCCACAATCACCAATTGCATCGAAAATTCGTTTCCCCGAAAACTCTTACGTACGTACGCGCGAGGGTGGCGGGCGCCGATCCCTTCCGTCAAGAGGGGAAATAGAGCGCCCGCCGTCGGGGATCAACGCAATGCGCCAAGTCTTCCGAGCAGCAATTCGTTTGCCAGGCTCGCTGCTTTCGCCGCGCCCTCCTCATAATTTCCTGGCTTTGCAGTGAACTGGAATTTACGCGTTTTGCCGAACATCGGCAGGCCGATGTTCGCCGCCGCTGCAAGGCCGCCTGCAACATTGGCAGCCGATTGCACGGCCTTTTCTGTACCGGTCGACGCATCGCTCTTGTCGATGAACTCGCCTTCGACGCCAATTGGGGCCTTGACCGTTATGACAGCCTGCTTGCCCGAGGGCGCAATAAGCGTCATTCGCGAATAATCCGCGCTGACAGACAGGCCGCTGTTTACATTGACCCCGCCGCCGAAGCTGAAAAAGCCCGGGCGCTTCTGATCCGAAAAGTCGATAAGATAGACGACATCAATCACGCCAACACCTGTTTGCCTGGCATAGTTTGACAGGGCCATATTCGCCTGCCCTGCCAACATATTGATCCCCATGCTGCTCATTCCGGAACCCGTAAAGTCCCCCGGGATCATCAACAGCGACGGGAGCGCACTCGGCTTGTAATAGGTTGCCTTGCCCTTGCTACCCTTCTCGAGCGCAATATTGACATCGAGCGGCGCTTCCAGCGACTTGGTCTTTGCAAGCGCCGCATGATCGAACAGGTCGGCGGCGGATTGAACGACATAACCGCGCGCACCCAGCTGCGACACGAAATCGGCATAGGCGGCATCGGTGATGGCCTGCATCATCTCAGGCGTGACGCCGACCAGTTCGCTCTTGGCCTTTGTGGTGCCGCCAAAGGCACCCATCAGACCACCCGTCTTCTTGATCTGGTCCGTAGACTCAAAGATGAAGCCGACATTGAAGGCACCGATCGTTACCGTCGTCACGCCCCTTGCATTGGCCGGCCCCGAAATCTTGACGGGTTCCTGATCCTTCGCAGCGACGACGACAGGCTGAAACAGCATCGCCGCAAGGGCGATGGCCGACAGCAATTTTTTCATGAAAACAAACCTCCGACCTCCCGCGGCCGGAATCGGACCAGCGACGGGAGATTTCCCGACGCAACCCACACCCCTGCATCGGTCAGATGCAGGAGGGTGTCAATGGCTGACGTCCAAGCGTCAGTTGCTGTCCCATTTGAAGTCGGCAGGCAGTACGCATTTGCCGCCGTCATATTGCCCCACGCTGCGGATCACCTCGTCCTTGTCGGGTTCGATGCGGCGGCCACTGATCTGGCTGTCGATCACCCGGCGCACCAGCGCGTCGAGCCGGGTCACGAGATAGCAGTCGATCGCCGGCGGTGCGTGCGGATTGCCCACGCCGCTGTCGTCGGTCAGGAAGAGGTAGCGCGACTGCGTTGCTGCGGCCATTGCGCGCATCGCATATTCGGCCTCGTCCGCAACGCCCGAAGCGGCGACCGGGGTGATATGGATCCGCTTGGCGCGAGCCGCTTCGGCGGCGGCCCAGGTGCGCCCGAACTTGTCGTCGTGCGGCGGCGCATCGGCGACGAGCAGCAGCGATTTGACCGCATCAGGACGCCAGGATTGCCCCACCGCGCGGATCATCGCCTGATCCATCGCTTCGGGATAGTCGCCGCCGCCGTTCGCGTCCTGCTGCGCCAGCACGCCTTGCGCGCGGCCGATATCGCGGTCGAAGCCGATAGTGCGCGTCACATAATCATCGCCGAGGTCGCGGTAGAAGACAAAGCCGACACGGATGTCGAGATCGCGGTGCCGCGTCGTGATCGCATTGATGATCGAACGCAGTTCGGACTGAAGATAGCGGATCTCGTCGCCCATGCTGCCGGTCGTGTCGATCACCAGCATCAGATCGAGCTTGGTGGCCTTCGCCGCCATCTGGTTAGCGGTCAGGCCGACAAGCTGGCCGCCCGGCGCATCGGCGACGAGCACCGGACGCGCGTCGGCAATCGTCCGTCCGCCCTGGCGCGCCGACACCGTAATGCGCTCGCTCAACCGGTCGAGCCCCGGAAAGAAGACTGCGCCGCCGTCGGCCTGCGTCGCCATGGTGATGCTGTTGCCGTCGCTGCACGTCACCACGACATCGGCGAAGGGAATGGGCTGCCCGTTGCGGTCGTTCACCTTCACGGTGACCACGCGCATCGTATCGACGCGCGGAAGATCGCGGATCTGCTGGCCCAGATTGCTGCGACCGACATAGGCCGCGTAAAGTTCCGGATTGAGCAGATCGTCATGCTCGCCGGCGGTCAGGATGCCCGACTGCGGCTGCGGCTGCGGATAGGGACGCGGCGGCATCACGGCGCCCGGCGCGCGATCGAAATCGGCCGACGATCCCTTTTCCATGGCGACGGGCTCGGCTGCACCGGCGCTGGCGTCACTGCGCGAGCCGGTGACGACGACGTCGCTCGCCGGCGGCGATGCCGCTTCGGCAGCCGGCGCCATCATCGGCGGTGGTGGCGGCGCAGGCGGCGGCGGTGGCGGCGGCGCGGCCATCACCGGTGCCACACTGTCATAGCGTCCACCCTTGCCGCCCGCGGCGGGAACGGGCCGCGGCCGCGTTTCGGGATCGAGCTGCGGCAGCGGCTCGGCATTGCGGCAAAAGCCGTCATTCCAGCCGGGCGCCGCCGCTTGCGCCGCCATGATCGGCAAGGGCGCCGGGCCGGAGGCCAGCAGCGCCGTTAATGTCACACCTGTCAGAAACCTGTTCCGCATCACCCAACTCCCCGCATGTGATACAATATCATCAGCCTGTCGCCGCGCCGCTGAACCGTGGCTGAACCGCGCCGAGCCGTTGCGGACCCTAAAGCAGCGCCCCCCGCGGGCCCATATGCCGCGCCAGCCCCCCGGCGCGTTCGAGTTCGAGCAGGACCGGTTGCACCGACGCGGCGGGATGTCCCGGCTGGCGAACGATCGCGTCGGTCGCCACCGGCGGCGGGCCGAGCCGGCTGGTCACGACATGCGGCGTGCGGATCAGCCGGATCCGCGCCGACCGCTCTGGGTGCGTCACGCAGCGCCCTTCTTTGCGCCGACGCGCGGTTCGGTTCCGGCGCGCAGCCGCGCGATATTCTCCCGGTGGCGCCACAGCACGATCACCGCCAGCCCGGCGAGGCCGACTGCATAGACCGGATAGCCGAAGGCAAGCGCCGCGACCGGCGCCGCGACCGCTCCCGCCATCCCGCCGAGCGACGAAATGCGCAGCAGCAACACAGTCCCCAGCCACACAGCTGCGAACACCAGCCCGACCGGCCAGGCGAGCGCCAGCGCGAGGCCGAGCAGTGTCGCAACCCCCTTGCCGCCGCGAAACTTCAGCCAGACTGGATAGCAATGACCGATCATCGCCGCCGCACCCGCGATCATCGCAGCATGATCGCCGAGCTGGGGAACGAAATGACGCGCGAGCAGCACCGCGACCGCGCCCTTCGCGCCGTCGAGGATCAGCGTCGCCGCGGCGAGTTCCTTGCGTCCGGTGCGCAGCACGTTGGTCGCGCCGATATTGCCCGATCCGATCTGCCGCAGATCGCCGGCGCCGAACGCGCGCGTCAGCAGGACGCCGAACGGAATCGAGCCGAGCAGATAGCCGGCGGCGGTCAACAATAAGATGGTCATGGCGCTCCCGGGCGTTGGTTCGGGAATATTGTGGCGATGTTGCAGCGGGCAATCAATGGATTCGATGAATCTGGACGCCGCAAAGGACCGGATTGACGCCGGGCGGGCGCATGCTAACCGGCTCGCATGCAGACTCCCGCGCCCGACGCGCCTATTCTCTTTTTCGACAGCGGCCTTGGCGGGTTGACCGTCCTCGGACCGACGCGTGCGCTGCTGCCGACCGCGCCGATAGTCTATGCCGCCGACTACGCCGGCCTGCCCTATGGCAAGAAAAGCGACGCCGAACTCGCGGCACGCGTGCCGGCGCTGCTCGGCCGGTTGGTCGAACGCTACCATCCCCGGCTCGCCGTTATCGCCTGCAACACCGCCTCGACCATCGCGCTCGCGCATGTTCGCGCAGCACTCGATCTGCCGATCGTGGGAACCGTGCCCGCGATCAAGCCGGCGTCCGAACTGACGCGCAGCGGCGTGATCGGCGTGCTGGGGACCGAGGCGACGGTGCGGCAGCCCTATGTCGATGACCTCAGCGCCAAATTCGCGCGCGACAAAATCGTGCTCCGCCACGGCAGCCCCGAACTCGTCACCGCTGCCGAGAGCAAGCTGCGCGGCGAACCGGTCGATCCCGCCGCGATTGCACGCGCGCTCGCCGGGCTGACCGATCAGGCGGGCGGCGGTGCCATCGACGTCATCGTCCTGGCCTGCACCCACTTCCCGCTGCTGCAGGACGAATTGCAGGCGGCGGCCGGACCCGGCGTCACGCTCATCGACGGCGCTGCAGGGATCGCGCGGCGGATCGCGCACCTCACCCAAGGGCAGGCGTGGCCCCAGACGGCGGCGCCCGGCATCGCGGTCTTCACGCGCAGCGACGATCGCCTGCCCCCGCCGCTGGCCGCGCTGGCGCCTTATGGCATCGGGCGAATTGAGACAATTTGACCCAGATCTGCGAATCGTTCGCACTGGATTTCACGGAAAATCGCGCGTATTGCCGCCCGGTTATCGCGCCGGCGGGGGCCGCGCACCCGAAACTGCGGGGCATGCAAGTGAACTACGACGATATTTTCGCCCGGGCCATCGACCGCCTTCACGAAGAAGGCCGTTACCGCGTGTTTATCGATATTCTGCGCAACAAGGGGGCCTTCCCCAACGCGCGCTGCTTTGCGGGGCATAACGGGCCGAAGCCGATCACCGTCTGGTGTTCGAACGACTATCTCGCGATGGGCCAGCACCCGAAGGTCATCGCCGCGATGGAAGAGGCGCTGCACGACGTCGGCGCCGGATCGGGCGGCACGCGCAACATCGGCGGCAACACCCACTATCACATCGATCTCGAAGCCGAACTCGCCGATTTGCACGGCAAGGAAGGCGCGCTGCTCTTCACCTCGGGCTATATCTCGAACGAAGCGACGCTCGGCACGCTCGGCAAGCTGCTCCCGAACTGCATCATCTATTCGGACGAACTCAATCACGCCTCGATGATTGCGGGTATCCGCAATTCGGGCTGCGAAAAGCGCGTTTGGCGCCACAACGACCTCGCGCATCTCGAAGAACTGCTCGCCGCCGACGATCCCGACGCGGCGAAGCTGATCGCGTTCGAAGGCGTCTATTCGATGGACGGCGACGTCGCCCCGATCCACGCGATCTGCGACCTTGCCGACAAATATAACGCCCTCACCTATTGCGACGAGGTCCATGCAGTCGGCATGTACGGCCCGCGCGGCGGCGGTATCACCGAACGCGACGAAGCCGCGCACCGCGTAACCATCATCGAAGGCACGCTGGGCAAGGCATTCGGCGTGATGGGCGGCTATATCGCTGCCGACAAGAATATCGTCGATGTGATCCGCAGCTACGCGCCGGGCTTCATCTTCACAACCAGCCTGTCGCCGGTGCTCGTTGCCGGCGTGCTCGCCAGCGTCCGTCACCTCAAGGGGTCGAGCGAGGAACGCGATGCGCAGCAGGCCGCCGCAGCTTACCTTAAGCGATGCTTCCGCGATGCCGGCCTGCCGGTCATGGATTCGGTGACGCACATCGTCCCGCTGATGGTCGGCGATCCGGTGCGCGCAAAGAAGATCAGCGACATATTGCTCGCCGAATATGGCGTCTATGTGCAGCCGATCAATTTCCCGACCGTGCCGCGCGGCACCGAACGCCTGCGCTTCACGCCCGGCCCGGCGCATGACGAAGCGATGATGCGCGAGCTGACGCAGGCGCTGGTCGAAATCTGGGGCCGGCTCGAACTCGAATTCAAAATCGCCGCGTGACGCAAGTCGAAGCGTATGACGCGGTCGTTCGCGGTCGCCGCTCGATCCGCGGCTTTCTCGACAAGCCCGTTCCGCGCGAACTGATCGCCGAAATCCTCGGCGTCGCGATGCGCGCGCCCTCGTCGTTCAACAACCAGTGCTGGAATTTCTCGGTCGTCACCGGCGACGCGCTCGCCGAAATCCGCCGGGGCAACACCGAAGGTATTCTTGCCGGCAAGCCGGACAGCCGAGAGTTTCGGCGTTTCGACGGCATCGCCGAGGAGCATCGCTTCCGGCAGATCGAAATCGCCAAGCAGCTCTTCGGAGCGATGGGGATCGCGCGCGACGACAAGGACGCGCGGCAGGATTGGGTGCTGCGCGGCTTTCGCCAATTCGACGCGCCGGTCAGCATCGTCGTCACCTATGACCGGGTGCTGCTCGGCAGCGATATCGCGCCTTTCGATTGCGGGGCGGTGACCAATGCGCTGGTCAACGCCGCCTGGTCGCGTGGCCTGGGGTGCGTCATCAACAGCCAGGGGATAATGCAAAGCCCGGTCGTGCGCGAACATGCGCAAATCCTCGACGATCAGGTCATCATGATCTGCGTCGCCATGGGCTGGCCCGACGAGGCGTTTCCCGCCAATGCCGTGGTATCGAACCGCAAGAACATCGACGAGGCGGTGCGCTTCGTCGGCTTCGACGACTGATCGCAAGCGCCCCGCCTTTCGAGAGCCCTCTGTAACGTTGGAGCCGCAGGCGCCGAATGACGGCCATGCGCATCCTGATCGTCCACGCCCACCCTGAACCCCGCAGCTTCAACGGCGCGCTAACCGATAGCGCCCGCGCATTATTGCCGACAATCGGTCACGAACTGATCGTGTCCGACCTCTATGCCATGGAGTGGGATCCGGTATCGGATCGACGCAATTTCAGGATACGCGCCAATCCGGAGCGATACGATCAGCAGGCCGAAGAGCGTTTCGCCGCATCCGCCGGCAGTTTCTCAAGCGACCTGCGCGCAGAGATGGACAAATTGCTGTGGGCCGACACGGTAATCTTTCAATTCCCCATCTGGTGGCTGGGAATGCCGGCAATCATGAAAGGGTGGATCGACCGCGTGTTCGCCGTGGGCGTCGCCTATGGCGGCGGCAAATGGCTTGACCAAGGGCGCCTGGCGCCGCGGCGAGCGATGCTGTCGGTTACGACCGGCGGCGGGGCGGCACCCTATTCGGATGACGGACTCTACGGCCCGATCGATCCCATACTCTATCCGATCCATCACGGAATTTTGCGGTTCACGGGTTTTCAGGTGATCGAACCATTTATCGTATACGGTCCATCGCGAATGACCGAGCTTCAGCGCGCGGCGACGCTTGCCCAGTATCGGTTGCGACTGATGAACCTCGCGTCGGCGCCGACACTCCCTGTCATACACGCCGCCGACTATGAGAATTTCGTGCGACGCCAGGCCTAGGTCAGGACCGGTTGCCGCATCATGCCCCAGAAATGGGGGCCGCCGCCCGCAACGTCCCATTCGGCCTCGATCACGAAGCCAAGCCGCTCGTACAGCGGCACATTCTCGGGCGTCGCCGTTTCCAGCCAGCAAGGAAGGCCATCGGCATCGGCCACCGCCGTCTGCGCCCGGATGATCCGCCCGCCGTGCCCCTTTCCCTGATGATCGGGGCGCACGCCAACATAATGGAGATACCAGAAGCGCCCTTTGGGCCGGTGCGCGTCGATGCTGCCCTGAACCTTCAGTCCGCGCGGGAGCGCCGTGCCGAAGGTTGCGATGAGTGGCAGCACCGTGCGCAAGAATTCCAGCCCGCCGCTGTGCGCTCGTTCCGGCCCACGCCACAGCGCCGCCGCCTCGCCCGCATCGGATCGCAGCGCTACGCCCGCGCGCATATCTGCGGGGACGAGCGTGCGGAACAGTCCGCGCAAGGCCCGCGCGCGATGGGCGGGGTCCGGCAGTATCCACGACAAGGCGGGATCGGTCTGGAATGCCTGCGCCAGCGTTTCGCCCACAACCGCTGCATCGCCGGGCTGCGCCGTCACGATTGCCTGCTCCATTGCCCACTCTCCCCCTGTTGCGCGCATGGGGATAGCAGTTTTTCAGCGCCGCGCGAGGCCCGCGCGGATCGCATATCCACGATAGAGCCGATCGCAGTTGACCCGTGCGGCGTCGGCCTCCCCCGCCAGGTTCGCGACCGCGATCGGCAGATCGGCGCGCGGCGCAACGTGAAAATGCGACAGCCAGCCGAACAGCAATCGGCGCCACAGGCCGGGCAATTCGTCCTGCTGGCCGAAATCGACAATCTCAAGCCGTCCACCCGGTGCGACGCAGCGCGCCGCTTGGGCGAGTGCCGCCCGCCAGTCGGGGATCATCGAAAGCGCATAGCTGATGAAGACGCGGTCGAAGGTAAGACGACCGAACAGCGCCACCGGGTCGAAATCGCACGCGTCGCCCCGAACGAGCGATGCCGCAATCGCGGCCTTTGCAAGCGATGCGTTGGCCTTTTCCAACATGGCCGCCGATATATCGATCCCGAACAGCTCGGCCTCGGGCCATGCCCGTCCGACGGCGATCAGATTGCGGCCCGTCCCGCAACCGATCTCGAGCACGCTGCCACCCGCCGGCGGCGCCAGATCGGCGATCAGCGCATCGCGGCCGAGCAGATAATATTTGCGCGTAGCATCATAGATGTGGCGCTGACCGCGATAGACGCGGTCCATCAACGCCCCATGGCTGCTCATATGCCGGCGTCCCGAAGCACATAGAGATGCACGCCGCCATATATCGCCGAGCGGTCGCGGCGCGCGAAGCCCGCCGATTCCTCGGCCCGATAGTCCCAGCGGCGCAGCAGATCGTCGGGCAGGCGCCCCGGCAGCAGGCTGGGTTCGGCCGCGGTGCGGAACAGCACGCGCGCGCCCGGCCGCGCGGTGCGCGTAACCTCGGTCCACAACGCCGCAAGCTGCGCGTTGCTCATCCAGTCCTGCGCGTCGAGGAAGACATAACGATCGAAGCTCGCGGCGTCCGACGCTGCCAGCATGTCGGTCATATTCGCGTGGAGCATCCGCACGCGCCCCGCCCGCGCCTTGACCGCATCATAATGGCGGGCCTGAAGATAGGGCGGCAGCGGCGCCCTATCATCCTTGGCGTAGCCGCGCCCGAACGCCTGCCAGGCGAAATAATTTTCGGCGAGCGGGAAATCGCAGGCCAGCTTTTCGAGCCGCGCGCGCAGGACGTCGGCCATCGGCTTGCCGCCCGCCAGGGCATCATATTGCGCCGGCGGAATGCCGAGCCCGAAAAGAGATGACCGCTGTGCCGTGACCCAGCGAATGAAGCCGCGGTCGAAAAAGGGCGCGAATTTCGCGTCGAAGATTGCCCGCTGTTCGGCGACGCTTTCCGCGGTCAGCAACACACGCGGATCAACGCCGTTCAGCCGCGCCGCCAAATGCGCAAGGCTGATGAAACTGCCGAGCAGGCCGCGCCGATAGACCCCGCGTGCGAAGCCCCCGATCCGGCGCCGTCCCGCGAGATCGCGCCCCTCCCAATAAGCCCGGCTGACCGCGTCGAGATGCGGCGCGATATAATGCTGATAGTCGGCGATATTCGCCTTGCTGTCGGCATCGCCGAAAAAGCGGCGAAGGCTGGCATGATGAGGCAGACGCTCAACCGCCGTGCGCTTCAGATGATTGAGCGCGACATGCGCGGTGTTGAGATCGACCGCGACGATCTCGCCGGGGTCGGCGGTCAGATAGGAGAAGACGTTACAGCCGCCGCTCGCGATCGTCGCGATCCGGTTGCCCGGTTCGATCGCAAGCGCCTCCATGTCGACCACCGGGTCTTCCCATATCTGGGCATAGACAAGACCCTTGAAGGCTAGCGCAAAGGCGCGGTCGAGCAGGCGCTGCTTCTGGTCGGCATCCTCGCGGACGACGGCGGTGGCGATCTTGCGGTTTGCTTGGCTGGCCATCGGTCATGGTCTCCCGGAAAAGCAATGTATCCGGGGCCGCGCATGGCAGCCTATGTTGCGATTCCCGCGTCGTTTCGATGACAAATCGGCGACACGGACGAAAATTATGATCCTATCCCGACATCCCGGCAGAGGTCGGGCTGCCGGGATGGAGGCCAATTAGTCGCGGCAATAGCCCTCGCCGCTTTTCACGATCAGGCATTCTTTCTTGCCCGCCAGATATTTGAGGCCGGTATCGTCGCCGTTGCCGCGATGCAGGCTCAATTCCTCGTCGCCGCGCTTGAACTTAATGCCATGCTCGCTGTCCCAACCGTCATATGTGCCCTTGGTGTCGAGATCGGATTGCATCTCCAGCTTGTAATGCTCGGGTTCGGTCGGGGTGATGGTGACGTACATGCCCTCTACCCCCGTCCACTTTCCAGCCCAACTGGCAAAGCGGTGCGGTGCAGTAGCCGGATCGCTCTCGGCTGCGGTGTCAGCAGCATCAGCCGGCATTGCGGTTTCGACCGGAACCTCGGTCGTTTCGGTCTGTGTCGGGGCGGGCGCTTCGGCCTTCTGACAACCCGCGAGCAGGGCCATCGCCGCGGCGCTGGCCAGAACCATGGTCTTCGTCATCTTGCGTCTCCTTCGCCTTCATAAACGCGCCAGCGCCGACAAATATCCTTGATGGCTCAGCCGGCAATGATCTCGGCATATTTTTGCGGATCGACATTACCGCCCGACAGGGTCACCAGCGTCGCATCGCCCGGCTCGACCTTCCCCGCAAGGATCGCCGCCAGCGCCGCCGCGCCGCCGGGTTCGACGACAAGATGAAGCTTTTCGAACGCAACGCGCATCGCGTGGCGCACTTCATCGCGCGTCACCACCACGCCGCGCACGCCGCGCGCCTGCAGCACCGCAAAATTGATCGGCCAGGTCTGCGGCGTCTGCAAAGCGTCGCATTCGGTCGGTGCCGCCAGATCCTCTACCGACAATATTTCGCCGGCGGCGAGGCTGCGGGTTACATCGTCCCATCCTTCGGGTTCGACAGCGACGATCTCGGCATCGGGACAGGCGAGCGCCAGTCCCGCCGACAAACCGCCGCCGCCGCAGCAGGCCACGACCTTGTCGGGCCCCACAATGCCGCGCGCGGCCAGCTGAGCGCGCGCCTCGATCCCCACGCTCCCCTGCCCTTCGATGATCCACGGGTCCCCATAGGCATGGACGAGCGTGCCGCCGCGCTTGTCGAGCAACCTTGCGGCGACCGCATCGCGCGATTCGGTGACGCGGTCATAAAGCACGACGTCCGCGCCGAGCGCGCGTGTTGCCGCGAGCTTCATCTGCGGCGCGTTGCTTGGCATCACAATCGTCGCCTTGATCCCCAGCCGCTTCGCCGCCCAGGCGACACCCTGGGCATGGTTGCCGCTCGATACGCCAACCACGCCCGCCGCCGCCTGATCGGGGGTGAGGTCGGTCAGCCGGTGCCACGCGCCGCGAATCTTGAACGCGCCGACCGGTTGCAGGCATTCGGCCTTGCACCATATCGTTCGGCCGCCAACATCAAGCGGCAGGAGCGGCGTTTGCGGCAGGAGTGCAGCGACTTTGGCCGCCGCGCGTTCCACTCCGGCGAGGCTCGGCGTACGGTCGGTGCTGAGCAAGGGATCGGGGCTTTGCTGAGTCATGGCTTCGTCCTATAGGGCGCGGCATACAAGACAAGCGGCGATGATCGCCGCGACAGGAGATTTTCGAATGACCAAGGTTCTGGTGATCGGCGCCGGTGGCGTCGGATCGGTTGCGGTTCACAAGATGGCGATGAATCCCGACATCTTTCCCGACATCACCCTTGCCAGCCGCCGCAAGTTCAAATGCGATGCGATCGCCGAATCGGTCAAGGAACGCACCGGCGTGACGATCAAGACCGCCGAGGTCGACGCCGACCATATCGACGCGACCGCCGCGCTGATCCGCTCGGTAGGAGCGACGCACGTCGTCAACCTTGCCCTTCCCTATCAGGATCTCACGATCATGGAGGCGTGCCTGTCGACCGGCGCGCACTATCTCGACACTGCCAACTACGAGCCGCGCGACGAGGCGAAGTTCGAATATCACTGGCAGTGGGCCTATCACGACCGGTTCAAGGACGCCGGCCTGATGGCGCTGCTCGGTTCGGGCTTCGACCCGGGGGTGACGAGTGTGTTCACGACCTGGCTTCGCAAGCATCATTTCGACCGCATCGACACGCTCGACATCCTCGACTGCAACGGCGGCGACCATGGTCAGCATTTCGCGACCAACTTCAATCCGGAGATCAACATCCGCGAAGTGACCGCGGTCGCGCGCCACTGGGAAAATGGCGACTGGGTCGAAACACCGCCGATGTCGGTGAAGCAGCAATTCGACTTCGAGGCGGTCGGCCCGAAGAATATGTACCTCATGTATCATGAGGAAATCGAAAGCCTCAAAACGCATCTGCCCGAGATCAAGCGCATCCGTTTCTGGATGACCTTCGGCGATGCCTATATCCAGCACCTGAACGTGCTTCAGAATGTCGGCATGACGCGGATCGACCCGGTGATGTATGAAGGCAAGGAAATCATCCCACTGCAGTTCCTGAAGGCCGTTCTCCCCGAACCGTCGAGCCTCGGCGAGACGACGAAGGGCAAGACCAATATCGGCGTCATCGCAACCGGCCTTGGCAAGGACGGCAAGGAAAAGACGCTCTATCTCTACAATATCTGCGATCATGAAGACGCCTATGCCGAGACGGGCAATCAGGCGGTCAGCTATACGACCGGTGTCCCCGCGATGATCGGCGCGGCGATGATGGTCACCGGCACCTGGTCCGGCAAGGGGGTGTTCAACATGGAACAGATGGACCCCGACCCCTTCATGGACATGCTAATGAAGCACGGCCTGCCCTGGCAGGTGAAGGAACTCGACGCGCCGCTGGATTTCTGACGCCACGTCTTTCAATTTCGTCATTCCCGCGACAGCGGGAACCCGGTAGCAACGGCTGAACTGGGTTCCCGCTTTCGCGGGAACGACGAGGGTTGGATAATCGATGAGACTTCGAATAGCCGCACTTGCTCTGCTCGCGGCCTGCGTCGCCCCCGCTGCCGCCCAAACCGACGACGCCTATGCTCCCGCGCGCGCCATTGTTGCCGACATCGGCAAGATCGTCACGCCGAACGGTGTGCAGGAGACGTTCGAAGCGACGCTGGGCGGCGCGCGGCAGGTTGTGAACGTGCGCGGCGCGGACCGCGACAACCCGATTCTCGTTTTCGTTCACGGCGGCCCCGGCGCCGTCGAAATGCCTTTTGCATGGGCATTCCAGCGGCCGTGGGAGGACGTTTTCACGGTCGTCCAGTACGACCAGCGCGGCGCCGGGCGCAGCTATCCGCTGAACGATCCGGTGGCGCTCGCGCCCACGATGACGCCCGAGCGTTACCGCGACGACGCCATCGAATTGATCGAACTGCTGAAGACACGCTATGGCAAGCGCAAGGTCGTCCTGATGGGCCACAGTTGGGGCTCGATCGTCGGCCTGTCGGTTGCGGTCAAACGCCCCGATCTGCTCTACGCCTATGTCGGCGTCGGCCAAGGCATAGATTTTCGCGAGGGCGAGAAAGCCGGCATGGCCTGGACACGTGCAAAGGCGCTGGCCGCCGGGAACAAGGAGGCCGTTGCAGCGATCGACGGCCTCGCGCCCTATCCGCAGGGCAACTTCACGATCGAGAAAGCCGATGGCTGGCGCAAATATGCGATCCCCTACGGCTCGCTGATCTACAACAAGCCCGATCTGAAATATTATTTCCAGACCCCACGGCTTTCGCCCGAATATTCCGCCGCCGACGTTCAGGCGTGGGGCAAGGGCAGCGAATTTTCGGTAAAGACGCTGTGGCCGCGTCTTGCCGATGTGAGCTTCCGGGGTGTGCACAGGATGGACGTCCCGGTGATCTTCCTGCTCGGTCGCCACGACTATACCGTTCCTTCACCGGTCGCCGCCGACTGGTTCGCGCAGGTCAAGGCGCCGTCGAAGACGCTCGTGTGGCTCGAACATTCTGCGCATATGCCGATGGTCGAGGAGCCGGGACATTTCTTTGCCGCATTGCTGAACGACGTGCTGCCGCTGACGAAAGAGAAGAAATGATCGCCTATCTTCTGCCGATCGGCCTGCTGTTCGTCTCGAACATCTTCATGACCTTCGCCTGGTACGGCCACCTCGGCGACACGTCGCGGCCGATCTGGCTCGCGGTGCTGCTCGCCTGGGGGCTGGCCTTCTTCGAATATTGCCTGGCCGTTCCGGCGAACCGGATCGGCTATAGCGTCTACACCGCCGCCGAACTCAAGACCTTGCAGGAAGTGATCACGCTCATCATCTTTGCGGGCTTCGCGGTCTTCTGGCTCGGCGAGAAGCTGACGGTGAATCATCTCGTCGGCTTTTCACTGATCGCGGCGGGCGCCTTTTTCATCTTCAAGGGGCCGATCGCGGCCTGACAGGAACGATATCATGGAAACCCGTGCCGGCGACCCCGGAGCCTTCGCCCGTTTTGACCTAAACCGCGTCCCTTCACCGGCCTTCGTCGTCGATGCAGCGAAGGTTCGCGCGAACCTGTCGGTCCTCCGCCACATCGGCGACGCGTCGGGCGCGCGGGTGCTTGCCGCGCTCAAGGCCTTTTCGATGTGGCCGCTCGGCCCGACGGTTGCGCACTATCTCGACGGGGTGTGCGCCTCGGGGCTTTACGAAGCCAAGCTCGGCCGCGAGGAATATGGCGGCGAGGTTGCAACCTATTGCGCAGGCTACAAGGAAGTGGATCTGCCCGAAATAGCGGCGCTGTCCGATCATCTGATCTTCAATTCGCCGGGACAGATTGCA
Source organism: Sphingopyxis sp. Q841 (assembly GCF_052384365.1). Taxonomy (NCBI): domain Bacteria; kingdom Pseudomonadati; phylum Pseudomonadota; class Alphaproteobacteria; order Sphingomonadales; family Sphingopyxidaceae; genus Sphingopyxis; species Sphingopyxis sp. Q841. The sequence goes on from NZ_JBQSUM010000001.1 coordinate 105,527, forward strand.
CGCTTCCGTCCGCTGCTCGCCGAATTGCGCGCCAAGGGTGTGACCTTCGATGTCGGGCTGCGCATCAATCCGCAGCATAGCGAAGGCGATGTTCCCAAATATGACCCCGCGGCGCCGTGCAGCCGGCTCGGTTTTCCGATCAGCCAGCTTTTGCCCGAACATATGGACGGCGTGGATGGCGTGCATATGCACACGCTGTGCGAGCAGGATTTCCCTCCGCTCGCGCGCACCTGGGCGGCGGTCGAACCGATGCTGCGTCCCTTTTTCCACCAGCTCAAATGGATCAATTTCGGTGGCGGCCACCATGTGACGCGCGCCGACTATCAAACGGATGACCTAATCGCCTTCCTGAAGCAGGTGCGCGCATCGACCGACTGCGACGTGATGATCGAACCCGGCGAAGCCGTCGCGCTCGACGCGGGTATCCTGGTGGGCGAAATCCTCGACCTGTTCGACAATGGCATGGCGATCGGCATCACAGACATTTCCGCAACCTGCCACATGCCCGACGTCATCGAGGCGCCCTATCGCCCCGCAATGCTGGGGGAGGAAGATACGGGCAAGCCGGTTCGGCTCGGCGGCCCGTCCTGTCTCGCCGGCGACGTGATCGGCGATTACCGGCTGCCCGGTGGCGCGCGCATCGGCCAGCGCTTCGCCTTCCTCGATCAGGCGCATTATTCGATGGTGAAGACGAACAGCTTCAACGGCGTCCCGCTGCCATCTATCTGGCTGTGGGATAGCGAGAGCGACGAACTGACGGAGATACGGCGCTTTTCCTATGAGGATTTCAAAGCGCGGCTCGGTTGAACGCCAGAAGTTAACGCGCGGTCCGATAAGGGTCTTTACAGGGGGGACCCCCCGCCATATATGCGCACCCCGCTGCCCCAGGGGGACTTCCAATAACCGCAAGGCAGCCTTTGATGTTTAACGTTAATTTTGGGGGTCCCTTGAGTTGCACCAGCATCATAGCGCCCACGGGCTGATTCAGGCACTTTCGCCGGTCGAACCTGTTACGCTTGTCCGCCCGCACGCCGCGCGGCGCGCAGCGCGTTTCTTCATCGAGCGATTTCCCGGCACGACCATGTATGCGGTCAAGGCGAATCCGTCGCCCGATCTGCTGCGCGTGCTGTGGGATTCGGGCGTCACCCATTTTGACGTCGCCTCGATCGCGGAAGTGCGTCTCGTTGCCCGCACGCTGCCCGGCGCCACCTTGTGTTTCATGCACCCGGTCAAGGCCGAAGAAGCCGTCCACGAAGCCTATTTCAAATATGGCGTGCGCACCTTCTCGCTCGACACGATGGACGAACTTCAAAAGATCGTCCGCGCGACCGAGGGCGCGCAGGATCTCAACCTGCTCGTCCGTCTGCGCGTCTCGTCCGATCATTCGAAGCTGAGCCTCGCCGCCAAATTCGGTGCCGAGCCCGAAGATGTCGCCGAACTGCTGATGGCGACCCGTCAGGCGGCCGATGCTCTGGGCATCTGCTTCCACGTCGGCAGCCAGGCGATGACGCCGCACGCCTATGCGCAGGCGATGGAACGTGTGCGCGCGGCAATCGTGGCGGCCGCGGTGACGGTCGATATCATCGATGTCGGCGGCGGCTTTCCGTCGTCCTATCCGGGCATGGAACCTCCGCCGCTCGACGCCTATTTCGACACGATCCACCGCAGCTTCGAGAGTCTGCCGATCAGCTATTCGGCCGAGCTGTGGTGCGAACCGGGCCGCGCGCTGTCGGCTGAATATAGCTCGCTGATCGTGCGCGTGGAAAAACGCCGCGGCGAAGAGCTTTACATCAACGACGGTGCCTATGGCGCGCTGTTCGATGCCGCGCATGTCGGTTGGCGCTTCCCCGTTTCGCTGATCCGCGAGACGGCGAGCGACGAGATGACGGCGTTCAGCTTCTATGGCCCGACGTGCGACGACCTCGACCATATGGCGGGCCCCTTCTATCTCCCGGCCGATGTGAAGGCCGGCGATTTCATCGAGATCGGCATTCTCGGCGCCTATGGCTGCGCGATGCGGACGCGGTTCAATGGCTTCGGTGCCGAGGAAACCCACGTCGTCAGCGACGAACCGATGGTGAGCCTCTACACCGGCGAAGTCGAGCAGGAACGCCGCAGCGCGACGGTGACCAAGCTCTTCTGAGCCAGCGGAAAAAGCCAAACGAAAAAGGGCTGGCGCAGCGATGCGCCAGCCCTTTTTTCCATTGCGCCCGCAGGTCGGGCTACCGCGCTTTCGCCTTTTGCCCCAACGCCTGCAGTTCGGCCTTGCTGACCTGATTGTCGCGGTTGCTGTCGGCGGCATCGAACATCGGCATCGGCCCGCCGACGAACTCGGCGCGCGAGATGCGACCGTCGCGATTCTTGTCGAAATCGCGGCGCAGCTGCGTCATGCGGTCGCCATCCCAGCGCGACCGCGCCAGCGCGGGCAAGTCGTCCCTGCTGAAATAGCCATCGCCGTTGCGATCCATCTTCGCCCAGCGGCCGACGCGATAGTGCTGAAACTCGGCGCGGCTTACGGCGCCGTCGCCATTGCGGTCGGCGTCGCGCAATTCCTGCGCAGCGCGTTCGAAATCGCCGCCGGGCGCGGCCAGCGCACCCATTGCCGGAAGAAACGCCGCAAAGGCGGCAAGCGGCAAGACAGTCCTGATTCGCATAAATATCCTGATAGCGTCTCGATGCCGTTACGGGAGGGGCGATGGGGACGCCCCTCCCAACCGGGGTGGGTCTGGAGGGGGGAGGCCCCGGTTAACGGCAGGGGATGACGGCGCCCGACGCGTCGGTGCAAGTTCCGCTGTGAACAGGCTTGCCCGTCGCGGGATCGATCGTCGTCGATCCAGAATAGCTGGTGCCGGTTGCCGAATTGGTGGCGCTCGTCGAACGACCGCCCGACCAGCTTCCGTCGGCTGCGCGCGCGACGGCGCCGCTGCTGTCGAAGGTGCCGCGCGCGCCGGTTGCCGACGCGCTGCCGCTGTGGGTCAGCGAACCGTCGGGTTTTACCGTCGTCGTCGACTGGCGCCTGCCCTTGCTTCCATTGGCACCGCGGAACGCACCGCCCGAGCGCGTGGTCACCGATCCATCGCCGTTCTGTACAGCGCCGCGGCCGCGGATCACGCCGCCCTTGGGACTGGCGCTGCCGGCGACGACGCCGTTCGAACCGCGGGCGCGGAACGAGCCCTGCCGGGCATCGGCGGTGGTAACGGCGGCAAGCGCAGCGGTCGCGACGAAGGCGGTCAAAATGCGGGAGGGGGTGTTCATCGGTTTCATCCTTCCTGATGGTGAAGACCAGCGTCTAATGCCCCTGCCCTGTATCGCGGCGATGTCGGCCAAACGCGACTGTGCGGCAAAATGCGACACAGGTGCCGCTTCGACATGCTTTGTCACATCTTTGGCTCTGGCGACGGTGCCACCGGGCTGGCATGTCGGGTCCATGGACGCCAAGGCACCCCGCATCCTGATTGTCGACGACGATCCCGAACTGCGCGCATTGCTCCAGCGCTTTCTGGCCGAGCATGGTTTTGCCGTACGCGCGGCCGACGGCGGCAAGGCGATGGATATCAGCCTGACGCGCGATCCGGCCGATCTGATCGTGCTTGATCTGATGATGCCGGGCGAAGACGGGCTGGCGATCGTGCGCCGGCTGCGCGAGCGCGACGAGACGATCCCGATCATCATGCTGACCGCGCGCGGCGATCCGGTCGATCGCGTGCTCGGCCTGGAAATGGGCGCCGACGATTATCTCGGCAAACCCTTTCTCCCGCGCGAATTGGTCGCGCGCATCAATGCGCTGCTTCGCCGTCTTTCGACTGACCGGGCAACGCTGCGCGATGAGGTGGTGACCATCGGGCCCTTCGTCATCAACTTTTCCGCCATGTCGGTGCGCCGCGAAGATCAGGCGCTGACGCTCTCGTCGCGCGAATTCGCACTGCTCGCCGCGCTCGCGCGGAGCGCCGGACGGCCGCTCAGCCGCGCGCAGTTGATCGACCGCGCGCTCGGGCGCGACGCCGAAGTGACCGACCGGGCGATCGACGTGCAGATCGGCCGTCTCCGCAAGGCGATTGGCGATGATGCCGCCAATCCCCGCTTCATCCGGACGATATGGGGCGTCGGCTATGTGCTGGCGCCGGGCACCGATGCTTAGGCGGCTGTTCAGTCGCAACGTCGCGATGCTGATCGGCGTCGTGCTCGCGGGTCAACTGCTCGCGGGCCTGCTGGTGCAGATATGGGTGATCGGCCCGCAAACGACACGCGTCGCCGACGTGACCGCCGACATGATCCACGCGCTGTCGACGACAGTGGGAAATCTGCCCGCCGATCGCCGCGCAGCCGTGATCGCTGGCCTCAGCGACGGATCGCATTTGCTGATCCGCCCCGTTTCCGCTCCCCCGACCGACGGGCAGCGTTTTCCCACCTTCATCGAATATAGGTTCATGCGGGCGCTCGCCGCGCGCCTGACGACACAGCACAAGCTCGACTGGATTACCGACACGCGCGGGCGGCTGTGGATCAGGCTTGCGCTCGGCCCCGATGATTATTGGGTCAGCGTGACACCGCCGCGTCGGCGCAGCGCGATGACCAGCCTGCTCGCCGCGCTTGCAGCGGCCTTCCTCGTCGCGACAATCGCCGGCCTGTTCCTGCAGCGCCGGCTCGATCGCCCGCTGCGCCGTCTCGCCGCTTCGGTCGACGCCTATGACCCCGAACGCCTGTCGCCGCCCGTTGCGATCGACGGCCCGGCCGAGGTCGCGGCGGTTGCGACCGCCTTCAACCGGCTGACCCAGCGCCTGGCCCGCAACGATGCCGACCGCGCGTTGATGCTGGGCGGCGTCAGTCACGACCTGCGCACCCCGCTTACCCGTCTTCGCCTGTCGCTCGAGATGATCCGCGGCGACGACGAGCTCAAGAATGTCGCGGTGCGGCAGGTCGACCGCATCGAAGCCATGCTCGGCCAATTTCTCGATTTCGCGCGGGGGTTCGAATCCGAAACGATCGCGCGCACCGATCTCGCGCCGCTGCTGCGCCAGATCGTCGCCGATTGCGGGGCAACGGACGGCGCGACAATATCGCTCGGCGACAATATCGTCATCCGTACGCGCCCGCACGCGCTGGCCCGTGCTGTCGCCAACCTGCTCGGCAACGCGCTACGCCACGGCGCCGCACCGATATCGCTTACCGCCCGGATCGCGGGCGACCGGCTGCGCATCGTGGTCCGCGATGCCGGGCCGGGGCTGTCCGCCGGCCAGGCCGACGCGATGCTGCGCCCCTTCGCCCGCGGCGATAGCGCACGCGGCGGCGACGGTGCGGGGCTCGGGCTGGCGATCACCGACCGCGCGGTCCGGGCGATCGGCGGACGCTTGCACTTTGCCCGCGACAGTGAGGGCTTCGCCGCGACCATCGACCTTCCGCTCGCAATAGACAATTGATCTGCTGGCGGATTTGCCCTTCCGTTTTGTTCCGCAACCATTCTATCGTGGCGGCGCAAAGCAGATGGGAGGACAAGCAATGCGGACGTCATCAGCACGATCGAGATGGCGGCGTGCGCAGGCAAGGCGCGCGCGGGCATGACCATGTTGTCAGGCATCCGCATCATCGACCTGACCACGGTCATCTTCGGCCCCTATGCCACGCAGATGCTCGCCGATCTTGGAGCGGAGGTCATCAAGGTCGAGGCCCCGGGCCTCGGCGACGTATCGCGCTATCTGGGGTCCGCGCGCAGCGACCCGACGATGGGATCGATCCATCTGACCGTCAATCGCGGCAAGCGCTCGATCGCGCTCGATCTCAAGCAGCCCGCCGATGCCGCCGTGCTGCGCGATCTGATAGCCGGGGCTGACGTCTTCTTCCACAACGTCCGCAGCAAGGCGATCGAGCGGCTCGGTTTCGACTATGCGAGTTGCAAGGCGCTGAAGGACGATATCATCTACGTCCATGGCACCGGCTTCGGCCAGAATGGCCCCTATGCCGACCTCCAGGCTTATGACGACGTCATCCAGGCGGCGACGGGGACGACCAGCCTCTTGCCGCGCGTCGATGGCGACCCGCGGCCCCGCTATTTTCCCTCGCTGATCGCCGACAAGATCGCAGGCCAGTTCGGCGCGCAGGCGATTCTCGCCGCGCTGGTCCACAAATTGCGCACTGGCGAAGGCCAGGCCGTCGAAGTCCCGATGTTCGAATGTTTCGCGGCCTTCATGCTCACCGAACATCTGCGCGATGCCGCGCTCGACCCGCCGATCGGACCTGCCGGCTATCCGCGCCAGCTTGATCCGAGCCGCCAGCCCTTCCCCACCGCCGACGGCTATCTGGCGATCGTACCCTATACGCCCGAATCGACCGCGCGGCTGATGACCTTGCTGGGCAGCGAGGCGCTGCTCGTAAGTCCGGCGTTCGAGGCGGCGCGCGCCGCCGGAACCCATATGTCGCTCGTCTATGCCGAAATCGCGCGCAAGACGCCGGCGAAGACCAGTGCCGAATGGCTGGAAATCTTTGCCGCCAACGATATCCCGGCGATGGTGGCGCGCGATCTCGACGATGTGATCGACGATCCGCATTTGCGCGCCTCGGGCTTCTTTCGCCGACGCGAGCATCCCGACGTCGGCTCCTTTTTCGAGATGCGCTCGCCCGTGCGCTATGGCGCCGCGCCGCATGTCGAACCCCGCTTCGCGCCGCGGATCGACGGCGACGGAGCCGCGATCCGCGACGAATTGGCGCGCGGCGCTCCCTGACATCAGTTTCCGTTGCATATTGCGACGCACGCCCTAGCATCGCGCGCAGGCGGCCAGGTCGTGAACGAGCCGCGAGGACAAGGGGGACTTTATGCCAGGAAATCTGCTGGCGGCCGGCGCGGTGCTCGTGCTTTGGACGCTCATCATGCTCGTCTGGGTTGCGGCAACGCGCTTCCCGGCGATGGCGAAGGCCGGAATCGACGTCAAAACGGCGCAGCCCGGCGGTCGCGGCGCCGATCTGGAGCCGGTGTTGCCGCCCGGCGTGAACTGGAAATCGCACAATTACACGCATCTGCTCGAACAGCCGACGCTCTTCTATGCGGTGATCGTCTTTCTGCACCTGTCGGGTGGTGACACGGCGCTGACGCAGGGCTTTGCCTGGGCTTATGTCGTGCTGCGCATCGTGCACAGCCTGTGGCAGGCGACGGTCAACCGGGTTCCGGTGCGTTTCGCGCTGTTTGCACTATCGACATTCTGCCTGCTCGCGCTGTCGGTGCTGGCCGTTATCGCAACCTTGGGCTGAGGGGGATATCATGGACACGAATGCAATATTGGGGCCGGTCGCGACGCTCGCGCTCTGGTCGATGGTCATGTGGGTGTGGATGTATGCGACGCGCATCCCCGCGATGAACCGCGCCAAGATCGACGCGAAGAATCTGGTCGGTACGACCGGGCGCGGGCTCGACGAGGTGCTTCCGCCCGAGGTGCAGTGGAAAGCCCATAATTATAACCATCTGATGGAACAGCCGACGGTCTTCTATGCCGTCGCGCTAGCGCTCGCGGTCGGCGGCATGGGCGGCGGGCTGAATGCCCAGATCGCCTGGGCCTATGTCGGCCTGCGTATCGTCCACAGCATTGTGCAGGCGACGGTCAACCGCGTGATGTGGCGCTTTGCCATCTTCGCGCTCGCCAGTCTCGCGCTGATCGCGCTATGTCTGCATGCCTTCATGGGTTTCGTGCTGCATTGATCAGCGACTGAACCGCGCGGCCAGTTCCACATGGGTCGACCAGCGGAACTGGCCGACGGGTTGCACCCAGTCGAGTCGATAGCCGCCCGCGACAAGCAACTTCGCGTCGCGGGCAAAGCTCGCCGGATTGCAGCTGACATAAGCGATCACGGGCGTCGCCGCGGCGGCAAGCTGCTTCACCTGCTCCTCGGCGCCGGCGCGCGGCGGGTCGAGGATCACGGCGCCGAAGCGGTCGAGCTCCGCAGGCACCAGCGGCCGCCGGAACAGGTCGCGATGCTCGGTCGCGACCAGCGCCCGCGCGCGGTTTGCGGCCCCCGTCAGCGCAGCGATCGCATCGCGCGCGCCCTCGGCGGCGTAGACTTTCCGTCCCGCCTGCACCGATAGCGCGAAGGTGCCCACGCCCGCGAACAGATCGGCCACCGCAGGCGCATCGCCGATTGCCTCGCGCACCGCGCCGAGCAGAGCCGCTTCGCCCGCAGTCGTCGCCTGCAGAAAGGCAAAGGGCGGCACTTCCACGGCAATGTCGCCGAAGCACACCGTCGGCGGTTCGGGTTGCCACAGGATTTCGAGCCCGTCGCCCTGATCGATGGCGAACCGCGCGAGCGCATGGGCGCCGGCAAAATCCTGCAGCGCCATCGCGGCATCGAGCCCCTCGGCCTTCACGCCTTCGAGGATGAGTTCGACGCCCTGATCGAGCCGTTGCAGCTTGACCTTCACCGGGCGCCGCTGCGGCGCGATGAGTCCGAGCAGATCGCGGATCGGAGCGATCAGCGCGAAGAGTTCGGGCGCGAGCAACGGACATTCGCGCATGTCGACGATCTGATTGCTCTGCGCGGCGTTGAAGCCGATCGCGACCTGTCTGCCCGCCTTGATCGCGGTGAGGACCGCGCGGCGGCGGCTATGGGGCGGCGACAGACGCGCGAGGCGGACATCGCCCGCCGTCACCTGCTGACCGGCGAGCGCCCCGGCAACGCGCTCGCGCACGAAATCCGCAAGCGCCGCCTCGCTGACATGCTGGAGCTGGCAGCCGCCGCATTTGCCGAAGTGTCGGCAGACCGGAACCGCGTGGTTCGGCCCGGCGACGAGCGTTCCGTCGGCGGCCACTTTGTCGCCCGGAACCCCGCCCGCGACATGGCGACCGTCGGCGGTTACGCCGTCGCCGCGCGCGGCGATGCGGACAATCAGGTCGGTTTCGGTCACGGGTATAGCTTTCGTCAGAACGGCGCGGCAACAAGATCGTCGGCGACAAGGCCGCCGCCTATACGCCGCGCCTGCGCAATATGCCAGCCGACGGCTGCGACCGCGGCATCGAAGGGGTCGCCGCCGCGCGCCAGCATCGCGCCGCACGCCCCCGCCAAGACATCGCCGGTCCCCGCCGTCGCAAGCCAGGGGCTCCCGGGCCAGGCCGCGCATATCCGCCCATCGGGCGCGGCGACCACCGTGTCGGCGCCCTTGTAGATCACGACGGAGCGCGCCCGTGCCGCCGCGGCACGCGCTCGGTCGATCTTGCTGCCGGTCGCTTCCGGAAAGGCGCGCGCGAACTCGCCCGCGTGCGGGGTCAGGATCGCGCTCCTGTCTCCGCCTTCGAGATTCGGAAGCGCGGCCGGGATCGCCGCCGCATCGAGCACCACCGGCGTCCGGCTTGCCAGCGCGGCGGCCAGTTGTTCATCGAGTGCATCGCCGGCGGGAAAGCCGGGGCCGATGACGAACGCGCCGACACGCGGATCGCCGAGCCGCCGGGCAAAGGCGTCGCCCTCTTCGGCGATGATCGCCGACAGCGGCGCCGGGCGATCGCTTTCGAGCACGACATAGCCCGCCCCGGCGCGCAGCGCCGCCGACGCACTCAGCGCCGCCGCGCCCGGCATCGGACCGGACGCGACCAGGACCATGCCGCGGCTATATTTATGCGCATCGGCGGCGGGCGCCCCGCGCGTCGGAGCAGGCAGCGTCTGCATATGGCGGCCGGCCGCAATCCCGATCGGTGCCAGCAGACAGCGCCCGCAGCCGGGTGCGGTCGGCAGCAGCACATGCGCGGGCTTGAGCGCGCCGAGCGCCAACGTCACGTCGGCAGCGAGCGGCGGCAGCCAGTCGGCGTCGCCATCGCTCGCAACCCCGCTCGGCACATCGACGGACAATATCCGCCGCCCGGAAAAGCGCCGCAACATCGCTGCCAGATCATCGGCCAGCGGCCGCGTCAGCCCGGCGCCGAACAGCGCGTCGACGATCAATGGCGCCGCAGCCGTTTCGTCGCTCAGGCTTTCGACGGGTCCGTCCCAGGCATCGCGCGCGGCCTTGGCCAGATCGGTGGTGGGCAGGCCAAGCGCGGCAACCCTCACCGCCGCGCCGCGCGCCTTGAGCCGGCGCGCCGCGACATATCCGTCGCCGCCATTATTGCCCGGCCCGCAAAGGATCAGGATCGGCGCGCCTGCCATCATGCGCCAGGCGAGATCGGCGACCGCAGCGCCCGCGCGCTCCATCAAATCCCCAAGCGACACGCCCGCGCGCACCGTCGCGGTCTCGGCCTCGCGCATCGCGGCAGCGGTCAGGATCGGTGCATCGGCGGGAACGGACATGCCCTTACCTACCATGCGAGCGGGAAAAGTCGCGCTACTTCGCTCCGCCGGTGTTGGCAGGCAGCCGGTAGCGGTCGGGGCCAACCGCAACCTCGATCATCCCGTCGCCGATCACCGTCACCTTCGCCGGATCGACGCCATCGGCCGAAACGACCCCGCGGCCATCGGTTGTCACCTGCAGGCGGCGGTAGCCGCTGTCGCTGCGGCCGACGATCAGGATGGTGCCGTCGGCGCTGCTCATTTCGGCGATGGTGCAGGTGCGGTCGAACAGCTTGGCGCCGCCAAGCGCGCAGTCGATCCGTCCGCTGATCGCGGCGTCCTTCGACCCCTGCGCTTCGGCCTCTGCCAGCGCGCCATTGTCGGGACCGGCATTGCAGCCCGCCAGAACGAGCAGCAGCCCTGCCCCCGCGATAGATTTCATCCCTTGCCCTTCAACTGCGACAGGTCGCGCACGGCGCCGCGCGCCGCACTCGTCGTCATCGCAGCATAGGCCTGAAGTGCTACCGAAACCTTGCGCGGGCGCGCCTTTTCGGGTTGCCAGGCAGCCTCACCTTTGGCGTCCATCGCGGCGCGGCGCGCCGCCAGTTCGGCCTCGGACACCGCCAGCGTGATTGTCCGGCTCGGGATGTCGATCTCGATCCTGTCGCCATTTTCGACCAGTCCGATCGTGCCGCCTTCGGCCGCCTCGGGCGACACGTGGCCGATCGACAGCCCCGACGTGCCGCCGGAAAAACGCCCGTCGGTGATCAGCGCGCAGGCAGCGCCCAGCCCCTTCGATTTGAGGTAGCTCGTGGGATAGAGCATTTCCTGCATCCCCGGCCCGCCCTTGGGCCCTTCGTAGCGGATGACGACGACGTCGCCCGCCTCGACCTGTCCGGTCAAAATGCCCGCTACCGCCGCATCCTGGCTTTCATAGACCTTCGCCGGGCCGGCGAATTTCAGAATCTTCTCGTCGACCCCGGCGGTCTTCACGATGCAGCCGTCGAGCGCAAGATTGCCCGATAGCACGGCGAGGCCGCCATCCTTGCTGAACGCGTGGGTGGCTGAGCGGATCACGCCATTTTCGCGGTCGAGGTCGAGCGAATCCCAGCGCCGATCCTGACTGAACGCCGTCTGCGTCGGCACGCCGCCGGGCGCCGCGAGATAGAAGGTCTGCACCGCCGGATCGTTGGTGCGCGCAATGTCCCATTTATTGAGCGCGTCGCCCAGCGTCGCGCTGTGCACCGTCGGCAGATGCGCGTGGAGCAACCCCGCGCGTTCAAGTTCGCCAAGGATCGCCATGATCCCGCCCGCGCGGTGAACATCCTCCATATGGACGTCGCTCTTCGCAGGCGCGACTTTCGACAGGCACGGCACGCGGCGCGACAGCCGGTCGATGTCGTCCATCGTGAAATCGACCTCTGCCTCATGCGCGGCGGCAAGCAGGTGGAGCACGGTGTTCGTCGATCCGCCCATCGCGATGTCGAGGCTCATCGCATTTTCGAACGCCTCGAAACTCGCGATGCTGCGCGGCAATACCCGCTCGTCCCCTTCTTCATAATAGCGGCGGCACATGTCGACGATCATCGCGCCGGCGCGCAGGAACAGCGCCTTGCGATCGGCATGCGTCGCGAGCTGCGATCCATTGCCGGGCAGCGACAGGCCCAGCGCTTCGGTCAGGCAGTTCATCGAATTGGCGGTAAACATGCCCGAACAGCTGCCGCAGGTCGGACAGGCGGACCGTTCGACCGCCGCAACCTCTTCGTCGCTATAGGCTTCGTCGGCTGCGACGACCATCGCATCGACCAAGTCGAGCGCGACCTCCTTGCCCTTCAGCACCACCTTACCGGCCTCCATTGGCCCGCCCGACACGAACACCACGGGAATATTGATCCGCAGCGCCGCAATCAGCATCCCGGGCGTAATCTTGTCGCAGTTGGAGATGCAGATCATCGCGTCGGCGCAGTGCGCGTTGACCATATATTCGACGCTGTCGGCGATCAGGTCGCGGCTCGGCAGCGAATAGAGCATGCCATCATGCCCCATCGCGATGCCGTCATCGACTGCGATGGTGTTGAATTCCTTGGCGACACCGCCCGCCGCTTCGATCTCGCGCGCGACCATCTGCCCCAGATCCTTGAGGTGGACGTGGCCGGGCACGAACTGGGTGAAGCTGTTGACCACCGCGATGATCGGCTTGCCGAAGTCGCTGTCCTTCATTCCCGTTGCGCGCCACAGGCCGCGCGCGCCCGCCATGTTGCGGCCGTGGGTGGTGGTTCGCGAACGATAAGAAGGCATTTTAGCGTCTTTCTGATAATTTTATTTCATAAAATAGCGACAGAAGGCGCCTCTACACGCCTAACGCGGTAGAATCAAACCCAGTTTCCGGCCCATATTGGACAGCCGCTGCGCCCAGAGCGCATGCCCCGCCGGATCGCCGACCAGGTCCTGCCGCATCTCGATCCCGACATAGGGGATGTCATTCGCCTCGGCGTGGCGGTTCATCGTCGCGTTGAGCAGCTTGCCCGAATAGGGAAGCTGGTCGCCGACGATCAGCCCCTCGTCGCCGAACGCTGCGATCGCTGCGGGCGCCAACCGCGCGTCCTCGTTATAGAGAACGCCGACATGCCACGGCCGCGCCTGCGCCGGATCGCTGGCGAGCGTGGGGGTGAAGCTGTGCAGCGAAAGGATCATCGCGGGCCGGTGCGCGGCGATCACCGCCGCGATATGATCGTGATAGGGGCGGAAAAAGCGCGCAATCCGTGCCTCGCGTCCGGCATGATCGAGCGCGTTGCCGGGGATCGCATGGCCGTCGCTGGCGATCGGCACCGCGCCCGGCGCATCCTCGTCGCGATTGCAGTCGACGACCAGCCGCGACACGCCGCCCAAAATCGCCGCGTCGACCGCGCCGTTCCGGACGAGCAACGCCGCGACTTCCGCAACGCCGATGTCGATCGCGATATGCTGCGACAGCAGCGCGGGGTCGATGCCGAGGTCGATGTCCGCCGGCACGGCCGCCGACGCATGATCGCCGATCAAAAGCACCCCGCCGACGCGCGGCGTACCTAGTTGTTGCCACGCCTCGCTCATCGCAGCGCCCCCGTCATCTGCCACCAGCCGGGATGGCGCACGGCGATTGCCGCCGCTGCGGCATCGCGTTCGGCGGGCGCGTCGAACAGCGCGAAACAGGTTGCCCCCGATCCCGACATGCGCGCGAGCCACGGGCCCAGCCCGCCAAGCTCGGTCAATATGTCGGCGATCGCCGGGCATTGCGCGATCGCCGGGCGCTGCAAATCATTGCGCGCCGCAAACAATTGCGCGCGCAGGTCTGCGCCGGTGAACAGCGGGCCGCGATCGGTGCCGTCCCAGGCCGCGAACACCGGCCCGGTCGCGACGAGTGCGCGCGGATTGATCAGCAGCACCGGAGTCCCGCCCAGCGCCAGTTCGGGCACCGGGCTCAATTCGGCGCCGGTCCCGACGCCGAGGCAGGTCGCACTGGCGACGCAGGCGGCGATATCGGCGCCGAGCGTAGCGACGAGCCGCGCCAGCGCGGTTTCGCCGACATCGGGCAGAAAATGCGCCCGCACCAGCCGCGCCATCGCCGCCGCATCGGCCGATCCGCCACCGATCCCCGCCGCGACCGGCAATGTCTTGGTCAGGCGGATGGCAAGCGGCGGCACGCGAGCCGCACCATAGCGATCGCGCAGCAAGGCGAGCACGCGCAGCACCAGATTGTCGGCGCCGGCGCTCAGCCCGTCGCCGAACGGTCCGTCGATAGTCAGTTCATCGGCGTCCGACACCGCCGCCGCAATTGCATCGCCGCCGTCGACGAACGCGAACAATGTCTCGATCTCGTGATAGCCGTCGGCGCGCCGCGCCCGGACGTGCAGCGCGAGGTTGATCTTTGCCCAGCCGGTTTCGTGGAACAGGGTCATGGCGCGATCAGGGCGCGGTCGTTTGCGGCGTCAGCCCGCCTTCGAGCTTCGCAGCAACGCGCGCCGCCATATCCTCTTCGGCGAGCAGCGCCGCGGCGCGCCACGTATAGCGCGCGCGGAAGCGTTGCCCCGCCTTCCAATAGGCGTCGCCCAGATGCTCGACGATCACGGCATTTTCGGGCTCGCCCTGCTGCGCCTGTTCGAGCAGTTCGACGGCCTTGTCGGTGCGTCCGGTCAGGAAATAAGCCCAGCCGAGCGAATCTGTGATGCTCGCATTCTGCGGCTCGGCCTTCCATGCCGCCTCGATCTGGCCGAGCGCGCGATCGACATCGATCCGCCGTTCAAGCGCGGAATAGCCGACGAAATTCAGGATTGTCGGGTCGTTCGGGCGCAGCGCGAGCGCGCGTTGCATCAGCGGCGCCGCACCGTCCCAATCCTTCGCCTGCAGCCGCAGTTCGGCGCGCGCCACAAGCAGCGTTGCGCGTAGCGGTGCGCTGTCGTCGCCATCGCCGAGCGCGGCTTCGAGCCGCGTGTAGGCGCGCTCGGCCGCCGCGGCATCGTCGCTCTGCCGTGCCAGATCGGCGAAACGGACGAGCAGGCTGCGCGGCGCATCGCCCTTGACGGCTTCCTCGGCGATCTTCACCGCCGCGGCACGATCGCCCTCCTCTGCCGTCAGCTCGGCGAGGCGCATCCGCAGAACGGGCGGCAACGGTCCGCGCAGTTCGCCAAGAAAGGCCGCGCCGTCGGCGGCGCGGTCGCTGCGCGCCAAGGCGTCGGCAAGCGCGCTGCGCGCGGTCCAGTCCTGATCGTTGAGCCAGGTCGCGGCGCGCGCGAAGGTCAGCGGCAGGCGCGCATTGCTCTTGGGCAACCGCGCAAGCGTATCGGCGACGAGCGCCAGCCAGTGGGCGGCGCCGGCCCGCGGGTTGGTGACCGCCTGTTCGGGCAGCAAGAGCAAAGGATCCTCGCGCTCACCCGCCGCCAAGGCGATACGCGACCGCAGCGTCTGGGCCGCATCCTTCTCCCGGGCGGCATCGAGGCTGGCGACAAGGCGCAGAGCGACGAGCTGGCTCAGCCGGTCGGTCGGGGTTGTTTCCAGGGCAGCGGCCACGGCGGCATCACTTTGTCCGGCCGCAAGCTGAACCAGCGCCGCTTCGAGCGCATAGGCGGGTTCGGGGCGCCCGCGCGTCGCGGCGGCCACCAGCGCGCGTTCGGGCTGGCGCGCGCGCTGCCCGGCATCGACCCATGCGCCCAGCGCCGGATCGATCAGGCGCGATATCGCATCGCCGCCCGACTTGTCGTCCTGCGCCGTCCCCAGAAGGGCGCGCGCGCCCTTCCAGTCGCTGCGCCGCATCGCGTCGACGACGAGCACGAGCCGCGCGTCGAACCGCTGCTCGCCGCTCGCCCACAGCGCCGCCGCTGCACTGCGCGCTGCGATGAGGTCGCCGGCGTCGATGGCGCGCTCGAGCATTTCGGCGCGCAAGCCCGGCAGATCGGGCGCCTGGCTTGCGAGCGATTGCAGCGCCGCCAGCGCCTCGGCGGGATTGCCTGCTTCTTCGGCAAGCCGCGCCCGGACAAGCGCGTCGAGCGCTGCCTGATCGGGATCGACCGCCGCCATCGCAGCGGGCGCCGCAGCCACCATCAGGGTGACCGCCAGCGGCGCAAGAATCGATCGGCGAGCGAACTTACATATTGGGATAATTGGGGCCTCCGCCGCCTTCGGGGGTGACCCAGTTGATATTCTGGGTCGGATCCTTGATGTCGCACGTCTTGCAATGCACGCAATTCTGCGCGTTGATGACGAAGCGCGGTTCGCCCTCATCCTGACCGACAACCTCATAGACGCCGGCCGGGCAATAACGCTGCGCGGGCTCGTCATACATCGGCAGATTATATTCGATCGGGATCGTCGGATCCTTGAGCTGCAGGTGGATCGGCTGATCTTCCTCATGGTTGGTGTTGGAGAGGAACACCGAGGACAACCGGTCAAAAGTCAGCACCCCGTCGGGCTTCGGATATTCGGGCTTGGGCATCATATCGGCGCGATAGAGCGTCGTGTTGTCGGGGTGATGCTTCATCGTGAACGGCATGCGGATGCCGAAGCTTTCGAGCCACATGGTCATCCCCGACAGGACCGTCCCCGCCAGATCGCCGAATTTTTCGACCAGCGGCAGCACGTTGCGGACGACACTCAGCTCCTTCTTCACCCAGCTGTCGTCATAGGCGTCCTGATAGGCGGTCAGCGTATCGCCCGAACGACCGGCATTGACCGCAGCGAAAGCCGCTTCGGCCGCCATCATCCCCGACTTCATCGAGGTGTGCGTGCCCTTGATGCGCGGCACGTTGAGGAAGCCGGCGCTGTCGCCGATCAGCGCGCCGCCCGGAAAGGCGAGCTTCGGCACCGACTGGTAGCCGCCGTCGCTGATCGCGCGCGCGCCGTAAGAGATGCGCTTGCCGCCCTTCAAAATCTTCGCGATCTCGGGGTGCGTCTTCCACTTCTGCATCTCCTGGAAAGGGGAGATGTGCGGGTTGCGGTAGTTGAGCCAGGTCACGAAGCCCAGCGCCACCTGCCCGTTCGCCTGATGATAGAGGAAACCGCCGCCATTGGCGTTGGCATCGAGCGGCCAGCCCTGCGTGTGGATGACGCGGCCGGGGGCGTGATTTGCGGGATCGATGTCCCACAATTCCTTGATGCCGATGCCATAGACCTGCGGCTCGCAATCGGCGTCGAGTGCGAACTGCGGCTTCAGCATCTTGGTCAGGTGGCCGCGCACGCCTTCGGCAAAGAAGCTATATTTCGCATGGAGCTCAAGCCCCGGCGCATAGTCGGGCTTGTGGCTGCCGTCGCGCGCGATGCCCATGTCGCCGGTGGCGACGCCCTTCACCGACCCATCGTCGTTGTACAGGATTTCCGCGGCGGCAAAGCCGGGGAAGATTTCGACGCCCAGCCCTTCGGCCTGTTCGGCCAGCCAGCGGCAGAGATTGCCGAGGCTGCCCGTATAGGTGCCCTTGTTGTGCATGAAGCCGGGCGTAATCAGATGCGGGACGGAGATTTTCTTCTTCTTCGTCAGCACCCAATGCTGATTATCGTTCACCGGCACCTCGGCGAGCGGACAGCCCTGCTCGCGCCAGTCGGGAAGCAGCTCGTCGAGCGATTTGGGATCGATCACCGCTCCCGACAGGATATGCGCGCCGACTTCGGACCCTTTTTCGAGCACGCAGACCGACAGCTCACTGCCCGCTTCGTTCGCGAGTTGCTTCAGGCGGATCGCCGCCGAAAGGCCCGCCGGCCCTGCCCCGACGATCACCACGTCATAAGGCATCGATTCCCGTTCGCTCACCTCAAAGCCCTTTCTGCCGTCCCCGCCGCGATCATTCATCGTAAGCGGCGCTCATTCTGTCACGATTTGCGATGCCTTCCAATTGACGCGCGCGTCAACCTCCTGTTTCAACATTTTCATGGGTGGGCGGAATTCAGCCTTGCTGGCGGAAAGCTATTGCGACTGGTGGTCGCTGGCCGGCGTCGATGCGCTGGTCGGCGAAGTGCCGGCCGGCTGGCTCGACGTGCCTGCCGCCAATGACGCTGCGGCACCGCGGCGAAGCCCCGTCCTTGCCGAACCCGAGGTCGCCCCGCTGCCCGCCGCGCTCCAGCGCGTCGAAGCGCCCCAAAATGACGAACCCAAGGGGCCGGTCGCCTTGCCGGGCGAATGGGACGAATTCCAGCTTTGGCTCGCCGAGCACCCCGACGTGCCCGGCAGCCAGTGGGACGCGCGCCGCGTGCTGCCGCAGGGAATGCAGGATTCGGCGCTGATGGTCCTCACCGCGTGGCCCGAGGTCGATGATCAGCGTGACGGGACGCTCTTTACCGGACCGGCTGGTCCGTTACTCGACGCGATACTGCGCGCGATCGGGCTGACGCGCGACGACTGTTATATCGCCAGCCTCGCAGTGACGCGCCCGGCGGGCGGCCGCTGCGACGAAAGCGACGCTGCAGAGCTCGACCGACTGCTGCGGCACCATGTCGCGCTGGCGCGGCCGCAGCGGTTGCTGCTCGTCGGCAGCGACATGCTGCGCATTGCGACGGGACGCCCGCTCTCCGAGGTGCGCGGAAAGTTACTCGATCTTAACCATGATGGCGGCAAAGTGGAGGCGGTGGCAATCGCGCATCCCGCGATGCTCCTCGCCCGGCCAGCGCACAAGGCGGCGGCCTGGGATAGTCTCAAACTGCTCAACCGGGGACGTTGACAGATGACAAAAGCGAAATGGGCGCTCGGCGCCTCGATCCTGATTTTCCTTGCGGCCGGAACCGTCCCGGCGATGGCCGCCGACGCGCCCGATCGCGATTTTTCGGCTCCGTCGCAAACGGTGCCCGAAATCCTGTCGGCGAAGCAGAAGCAATTCTACACGCAAGTGCTGACCGCCATTCGCGGACAGCGCTGGGCCGATGCGAAATCGATGCTCGACGGCGCCGACAAGGGCCCGCTCAACGATTTCCTGCGCGCCGAATTGCTGCTCGCGGCAAACAGCCCGCGCGCCGAAGTGTCGGACCTTATGCCGGTTCTCGCACGATCGCCCGAACTGCCGCAGGCCGACCGTCTGGCAAGCCTTGCCGCGAAGCGCGGCGCCACCGACGTGCCGGTCCTGCCCAACCAGAATCGCCTGAGCTGGTCGGGCAGCGCCCCGCGCCGGCTCGGCGCCGACAGCGTGGGCGGCGATCCGGTCGCCGCCGGGCTGGCCCGCACCATCCCGGACCGTATCAAGAACGACGATCCCGCTGGCGCCGAGGCGCTCTATGCAGCGGTCGCCGACCAGCTGACGCCCGAGGCGCGCGACGAATGGCGGCAGAAGATTGCTTGGTCCTATTATATCGAGAATGACGACGCCAATGCGCTTCGCCTCGCGGCGGAATGCAGCGCGAGCCAGGGCGCCTGGCCGGTGCAGGGCGCGTGGGTGCAAGGCCTCGCTTCGTGGCGCCTGCGCGACTATCGCACCGCACTGGGCGCCTTCGACCGCGTTGCCAAGGAAGCCCCCGACAGCGAGCAGCGCGCCGCCGCTTATTATTGGGCCTCACGCGCGGCGATCGCAACGGGCGAGCCGCAGCTTGTCGAGCCGCGCCTGCGCGCCGCGGCGAGCAATGAGGAAACCTTCTACGGCCTTCTCGCCGCCGAAACGCTGGGTCTGGAAACCAATATCCAGCGCGAGAATGTCCGCGCCGACCGCAGCGCCTTCCGCGCGCTCGAGGAACTGCCCAATGTCCGCGCCGCGGTTGCGATGGCCGAGATTGGCGAGGACGGCTACGCCGACGCGCTGCTGCGCCAGCAGGCGCGCATCGGCGACCCGCGCCAGCACGAACAGCTCATTGCCCTGGCCCAGGCGCTCAGCCTGCCCGAAACCCAGCTCTATCTGGCCCACAACACGCCGCGGGGCCGCAAGCTCGCCGCCGCGACGCGTTATCCGCAGCCGCGCTGGGAGCCCAATGGCGGGTGGAAGGTCGATCCGGCGCTGGTCTTTGCCCACACGCTGCAGGAATCGCGTTTCCAGCGCACGGTGGTCAGCCCGGCGGGCGCCTATGGCTTGATGCAGGTGCGCCCCGGCACCGCCAAGGATCTGGCGCGGTGGCGGGGCGAAAGCGTCAATCCTGCCGATCTGCGCATCCCCGCGGTGAATATGGATTTCGGCCAGAGCTATCTGCAGTATCTGAGCAAGGATTCGTCGACCGGCGGCCTGCTGCCCAAGGTGATCGCCGCCTATAATGCGGGCCCCGCGCCGGTTGCGCGCTGGTCGACCGAAGTGCGCGACAATGGCGATCCGCTGCTCTTCATGGAATCGATCCCCTATTGGGAAACGCGCGCCTATGTCGGCATCGTGCTACGCAATTACTGGATGTACGAAGCCGAACAGGGCAAGCCGTCGATCAGCCGCGCCGCCCTCGCGCAGGGCAAATGGCCGCGCTTTCCCGACAGCAAGGACCGGGTACGGCTGACCTACGCCGGTCCCGCCGGTCTCGCCAATGCCGATTGATCCGGCGCGCCCGTTCAAGCCCGTTCGCATCGCCATACTGACGATTTCGGACAGCCGCAGCAGCGACGACGACACATCGGGCGACAAGCTCGCTGAACTTCTTACCGGCGCGGGGCACGAGCTTGCGGCGCGCGCGATCATTCGCGACGAAACCGATCTTATCGTATCGCGGTTGCACAACTGGATTGACGACCCTGCGGTCGATGTCGTCATTGCGACCGGCGGCACGGGCCTGACCGGCCGCGACGTGACGCCCGAGGCGCTGCACCGCCTCGATGGCAAGGATATTCCGGGCTTCGGCGAACTGTTCCGCTGGATCAGCTTTCAGAAGATCGGCACCTCGACGATCCAGTCGCGCGCCTGCGCCGTCGTCGCACGCGGGACCTATATCTTCGCGCTGCCCGGGTCGACCGGCGCCGTCACCGATGCCTGGGAGGGCATTTTGGAAAGCCAGCTCGACAGCCGGCACCGCCCCTGCAACTTCGTCGACCTGATCCCGCGCCTCACCGAATAGCCCAAATGTCGCCACCGGCTTCCCGCGGGCGACGATATTTGTTCTTTATATGTTCTCGATGTTCCACTAGATTGCGACAGTGGAACCGACCCGTCCCCTTCCCCCGATTTCAGGCCGCGGCGCCCCGACCAACCTCCGCCCGACGCGGACCGGATCGCTCGACCGCGCGGCCGATGGCGACTGGCTCGACACGGCCGAAGACATCGACGGCACCGCGCCGGCGCTGCGCACCACCGTCACCGTCGAACATCCCAGGACGATCATCGCGCGCAACAACTCGCCAGACATCGGTTTCGACCGTTCGATCAATCCGTATCGCGGCTGCGAACATGGCTGCATCTATTGCTTCGCGCGCCCCACCCACGCCTTCCACGACCTGTCACCGGGGCTCGATTTCGAAAGCCGGCTCTTTGCCAAGCCCGATGCCGCCGCCTTGCTGCGAGGGGAACTGGCCAAGCGCGGCTATGTGCCCGCCCCGCTTGCCATCGGCACCAACACCGACGGCTATCAGCCGATCGAACGCGAATGGGGCGTGACCCGCGCGGTGGTCGAGGTGCTGGCCGAAACGCGGCATCCGCTGATCGTCACGACCAAGTCCGATCGCATCCTTCGCGATATCGATCTGCTCGCCGACATGGCGCGCGACAATCTGGTCGGGGTAGCGATTTCGGTCACGACGCTCGATCCCGCAGTCGCCCGTACATTGGAGCCGCGCGCGCCGCATCCCAAGCGGCGGCTCGCGGCGATCCGCAAGCTGATCGACGCGGGCGTCCCGACGCAGGTCAATATCTCGCCGATCATTCCCGCTATTACCGATCACGAGATAGAGGCGATCATGGCTGCGGCGGCAGAGGCCGGCGCGATCCGCGCCTCCTATATCCTTCTCCGCCTCCCCCACGAAGTCGCGCCGCTGTTCCGCGCCTGGCTCGACGCCCATTATCCCGACCGCGCCGCCAAGGTGATCCACATGGTGCAGGACATTCGCGGCGGCCGCGACAATGACCCCGACTATTTTTCCCGCATGAAGGGGCGAGGCGTTTGGGCGCAGCTCATCCGCACCCGTGTCAAGCGCGCGGCGCGCGAACATGGCCTCGACAAAAGCTTTCCGCCGCTCCGCAGCGACCTGTTCAGGCCGCCGGAACGCGACGGACAGATGGAATTGTTCTAACCGGCTGCAAAAGCCAATCGTCATTGCGAGCGAAGCGAGGCAATCCCCAGTTATTCGCTTGCCCTGTCGCGGTTGGCTGGAGATTGCTTCGTCGCTGCGCGCCTCGCAATGACACCCATAGGGGGTTACGCCTCCGCCAACGACTTCAGCTTGTAATCCTTGTAATCGTCGCGGATCTGGCGCTTCAGGATCTTGCCCGTCGCGGTGTGCGGCAGTTCTTCGACGAAGACGATCTCGTCGGGCAGCCACCATTTCGCGACCTTGTCCTTCAGATAATCGAGGATGCTCGCTTCGGTCGCCTCGGCGCCGGGTTTCCTGACGATCAGCAGGATCGGTCGTTCGTCCCATTTGGGGTGGAATACGCCGACCGCGGCGGCTTCCTGAACGCCGGGGGCGCCCACCGCGGCATTTTCGAGTTCGATCGACGAAATCCACTCGCCGCCCGATTTGATGACATCCTTCGCCCGGTCGGTGATTTGCATGACCCCGTCGGGATGGATCACCGAGACGTCGCCGGTATCGAACCACCCGTCGCTGTCGGCGGCATCGGCGTCAGCCTTGAAATAGCGCTGGATGATCCAGGGGCCCCGGCATTGCAGCCGCCCGCTCGTCACCCCGTCGCGCGGCAGGACATTATCCTCCTCGTCGACGATGCGCAGTTCGACGCCAAAGGGCGGGCAGCCCTGGCGGCAGACGATATCGACGCGCTCGTCGAAGCTCATTTCGTCCCAATTCCACGGCCGCTTGCCCATCGTTCCGATCGGCGAGGTTTCGGTCATGCCCCATGCGTGGCCGACGTCGATCCCCGCCTTCATGAAGCGTTCGATCATCGCACGCGGCGCCGCCGAGCCGCCGATGATGACGCGGTAAAGCTTGCCATAGTCGATCCCGGTCGCATCCATATGCGCGAACATCGCGAGCCACACCGTCGGCACGCCGGCGCTGTGCGTCACCCCTTCGGCGTGCATCAGTTCGCAGAGCACCTGCGCATCATTGGTCGCCGAAAAGACGAGCTTCGCCCCCACCGTCGCGGCGGCGAAGGGAATGCCCCAGCTGTTGGCGTGGAACATCGGCACGATCGGCAGGATGACGCTGCGGTTCGACATGTCGAAGACATCGGGTTGAATCTCGGTGATCGCATGGATGACGTTCGAGCGATGTTCGTAGAGCACGCCTTTCGGATTGCCCGTCGTTCCGCTGGTATAGCAGAGGCCCACCGGATCGCGCTCGTCGAGATCGACCCATTCGAAGCTGCCGTCTTCGGCGTCGATCAGATCCTTGTAGGAAAGATAGCCGTCGCGCGCCGGCGCATCGAACAGCACGAAATGCTCGACGGTGGGAAGCTGATCGCGCAGCCGTTCGACGATCGGCAGAAATGCCGCGTCGAAGAAGAGAATGCGGTCCTCGGCATGATTGACGATATAGACAAGCTGTTCGTCGAACAGCCGCGGGTTCACCGTGTGCAGCACCCCGCCCATGCCGGCGGTCCCGTACCAGCTCACCAGATGATGGCCATGGTTCATCGCGAGCGTCGCGATACGGTCGCCCTTCGTCATCCCCAGCCGCGTCATGGCGGCAGCGAAGCGGCGGGCGTCCTTGCCGACCTCGCCCCAGCTCGACCGCGTCATGCTGCCGTCGGCCCAGCGCGAGACGATTTCACGTGCGCCATGTTCGCGCGCCGCATGATCGATCAGGCTTGTAACGAGCAGCGGCTGGCCCTGCATTCCCATATGCATCTCTCCCGTGTCTTTCGTCAGGGATAGGGCCGGAAATGCGCGGCGCGCAAGAGGGGGCGAGCCTAGCGGACGCGAAAATCGCGCGGCGGGACCAGCGAAAGCGCCACATCGGTTACGCCTGCAACCATTTGGAGCCGCGAGACGGTGTCTGGGCCGAGCGCGAAGCCGCGTCCCAGCTCGATCCGGATGTCCTCGCCCGTCAGCGGATCGGTCGTCGATACGATCACCCGCCCGCGCGCATCCTCGCGCCGTTCGAGATAGCGGAGCATCTCGCCCGGCGCCTCGGCGAGTTCGACGCGGCAATCGAGTTGCAGCGCGGCACTCGCCGCAATGTCGGCGAGCGACTGCGCCCCGCGCACCGTCACGCGCGGCGTTTCCTCGCCCTCGAGCAGATCGAGTTCGACGTTGAGCAGCGCGCAGCCGCCGTCGACCGCCAAGGCCTCCAATATCTTGCCCGTCTGCTCGTCGAAGCAGCTCGACTGAAATTGTCCGCTGCGGTCCGACAGCGTCAGGTTGAGGAAGCGATTGCCGCGCTGCGACACGCGCGGGCGCGCGCTTTCGACCATCGCCGCCATCACCATCGGGATGCGGGTTCCGGGCGTCATTTCGACCGTTTCGCAGATATTGCCGTAGGTCCGCGCACCGCGCGCCGCGATCACCGCCTCATATTGTTCGACCGGGTGAGCCGAGAAATAAAAGCCGAACGCGTCCTTTTCCTTCGCCATCCGCTCGGCAAGCGTCCAGGGTTCGGCAGCGGACAGCTGGAGCACCGGCGCGATCGCGACATCACCGCCGAACAACCCGCCCTGCCCCGTCGAGCGTTCGTGCGCCGAACTATTGGCGCAGGCCAGCAACGCCTCGGCTCCAGCAAAGGCGCGCGGTCGGTCGGGTTCGACGCAGTCGAACGCGCCGCCCCCCGCCAGCGCCTCGATCTGGCGGCGGTTGAGCAGCTTGGGGTCGATGCGCGCGGCAAAATCGTCGAGACTCGCAAAATCGCCCTTGGCTTGACGCTCGGCGACGAGAGCCTCCATCGCCTTTTCGCCGACACCTTTGAGCGCGCCGAGCGCGTAGCGGACCGCGAGCCCGTCTTCGCTGCGCCCGACCGAAAAATCGGCCTCGCTGTCGTTGATCGACGGCGGCGCGATCGCGATGTCGAGGCGGCGCATATCGTCGATGAAGATCGACAATTTGTCGGTCTGATGGCTGTCGAACGACATCGACGCGGCGAAGAATTCGTGCGGATAATGCGCCTTCAGCCACGCCGTCTGATAGGAGAGCAGCGCATAGGCCGCCGCATGGCTCTTGTTGAAGCCATAGCCCGCGAATTTGTCGATCAAGTCGAACAGCTCGTTCGCGGCCTTGGCGTCGATGCCATTATGCTCGCCGCAACCTTTGACGAAGGTGTCGCGCTGCGCGTCCATCTCCGCTTGCACCTTCTTGCCCATCGCGCGGCGCAACAGGTCCGCGCCGCCGAGGCTGTAGCCGGCCAGGATCTGCGCCGCCTGCATCACCTGTTCCTGATAGACGAAGATGCCGTAGGTTTCGGCGAGGATGCCTTCGAGCAGCGGGTGCGGATAGGCGATCGGCTCGCGCCCGTTCTTGCGCGCGCCGAATAGCGGAATATTGTCCATCGGCCCTGGCCGATACAGCGCGACGAGCGCGATAATGTCCCCGAAATTGGTCGGCTTCACCGCCGACAGCGTGCGCCGCATCCCTTCGGATTCCAGCTGGAACACCCCGACGGTGTCGCCGCGCTGGAGCAACTCATAGACCGCGGGATCGTCCCAGCCGAGCGTATCGAGATCGACATCGATCCCGCGCAGCGCGAGCAGGCGCCGCGCTTCCTTGAGCACCGACAGCGTCTTGAGGCCAAGAAAGTCGAACTTCACCAGCCCCGCCGTCTCGACATATTTCATGTCGAACTGCGTGACCGGCATATCCGAGCGCGGATCGCGATAGAGCGGGACAAGCTGGTCGAGCGGCCGGTCCCCGATCACGACCCCCGCCGCGTGGGTCGAACTGTGCCGCGGCAGGCCTTCGAGCTGGCGCGCCATGTCGAACAGGCGGCGGACGCCGTCATCCTGCTTATATTCGGTCATCAGCTCGCTGACGCCGTTCAATGCGCGTTCGAGCGTCCAGGGATCGGTCGGATGGTTCGGTACCAGCTTCGCGAGCCGGTCGACCTGCCCATAGCTCATCTGGAGCACGCGGCCGGTGTCCTTAAGAACCGCGCGCGCCTTCAGCTTACCGAAGGTAATGATCTGCGCGACGGTGTCGCGGCCGTATTTCTCCTGCACATAGCGGATCACCTCGCCGCGGCGGGTTTCGCAGAAGTCGATGTCGAAGTCGGGCATCGACACGCGCTCGGGATTGAGGAAGCGTTCGAACAGCAGCCCGAGCTTAAGCGGGTCGAGGTCGGTGATGGTCAGCGACCAGGCGACGAGGCTGCCCGCACCCGATCCACGCCCCGGCCCCACCGGAATATCGTGCGCCTTCGCCCATTTGATGAAGTCGGCAACGATCAGGAAGTAGCCCGGAAAGCCCATCTGCGTGATGACGTCGACCTCGAAGTCGAGCCGCGCGACATAGGCCTGCTTTTCTTCCTCGGTAAGGTCCGGATAGAGCGCAAGCCGTTCGGCCAGCCCTGCGTGGGCATCGACCTTGAGCTGCGCCGCCTCGCCCTCGCGGTCGCCGGCAAGGCTCGGCAGGATCGGTTTGCGCTTGGGCGCCATGAAGGCGCAGCGCTGCGCGATCACCAGCGTGTTGCGGATCGCCTCGGGCAGGTCGGAGAAACTGTCCTCCATCGCCTCGGCCGATTTCAGCCAGGCTTCGGGGTTGGACGAGCGGCGATCCTCGCTTTCGACATAGGCCGACTGCGCAATGCACAGCATCGCATCATGCGCGGGATGAAATTGCGGATCGACGAAATTGGCGGGATTGGTCGCAACCAGCGGCAACGCGCGCGCATAGGCCAGCTCGATCAGCGCCTCCTCGGCGGCCTTTTCAGTCGCATCGCCCCGCCGCGACAGTTCGATATACAACCGCCCGGCGAAAAGCGCTTCCAGCTGCTCGACATACTCGTCGGCGGCCGTCTTCTGCTCGCCGGCCAGCAAGCGCGCCAGAGCGCCCTCGCCGCCCCCGGTCAGGCAGATGAGCCCGTCGGTCTTGCCGGCAAGGTCCGAAAGCAGGACATGCGGCTCCTGCTCGACCGGTCGGCCGAGGTGCGCCGCCGACACCAGCGCGCAAAGATTATTGTAGCCCGCATCGTCCTGCGCATAGAGCGCAATCCAGTCGATCAGCGGTGCGCCGCTCGCCAGCCGCTGCCCCGGCCGCGCCACGCTCAGCAGCGCACCGACTATCGGCTGGACACCCGCCGCCTTGCACGCGTCGCCAAAGGCCATGACACCGTACAGCCCGTTGCGATCCGCGACCGCTATCGCCGGAAAGCCCCGCTCGCGCGCCGCTTTCGCGATCGCCTTGGGCTCGATCGCCCCCTCCAGCATGGTGAAACTGGAAAAGACGCGCAGGGGAACAAAGGGGCTGTAGGCCATCGGATGACGCTAGGCACATGTGACGATTCGGGGAAGCGTCCGTGTGCAAAATATGCACATTGGCCGCGCACCCGAACCGTTCGTTCTGAGCTTGTCGAAGCACCGTCCTATTCTTTACCGCCGCAAAGTGAAGTACGACCCTTCGACAAGCTCAGGTCGAACGGCTTTGGCTTGGGGGTTCCTAACCCAGCAATTCCTCAATCTCCTTGCGCAGCTGCTCGGGCTTGGTTGTCGGCGCATGGCGCGAGACGACATTGCCGTCGCGGTCGACGAGGAATTTGGTGAAATTCCACTTGATCCCGCTGCCGAGCAGGCCGGTCTTTTCCTTCTTCAGATGCTTGAAGATCGGATCGGCGTCGTCGCCGTTGACGTCGATCTTCGCCATCAGCGGGAAGCTGACATCGTAAGTCAGCGAGCAGAAATTCTTGATTTCCTCGGCATCGCCCGGCTCCTGCGCGCCGAACTGGTTGCAGGGGAAGGCCAGAACCTCGAACCCGCGATCCTTGTAATCGCGGTAGAGCTCCTCCAGCCCTTCATATTGCGGGGTAAAGCCGCATTTGGAGGCGGTGTTGACGATCAGCAGCACCTTCCCCTTGTAGTCGGCCAGCGCTTGCGATCCGCCGCCCGGCAGTTTCGCTGAGAAATCGTAGAGCCCCATATTCGCCTCCCCTTCGGCTGGGCGTCGGCAATCGCTTCCAGCTTTGCCTACGCCTCGATCTGTCCTTCGTGCAAGCGCCACACGCGATCCATCCGCGCCGCCAGCCGTTCGTTATGCGTCGCAACCAGTGCGGCAGAACCATGATCGCGGACGAGTTTGACGAACTGGTCGAACACGCGGTCCGCCGTCGCTTCGTCGAGATTGCCCGTGGGTTCGTCGGCGAGCACGAGCAGCGGCCGGTTCGCCAGCGCGCGCGCCACCGCAACGCGCTGTTGCTCGCCGCCCGACAGCTTGCTCGGCTTGTGGTGCAGACGCTCGGCGAGTCCGAGCCGGCCGAGCAGGTCGGCAGCGCGCTCTTCGGCTTCGGCCTGGCGCGCGCCGCGAATGAGCTGCGGCAGCACGACATTCTCGGCCGCGCTGAAATCGGGGAGCAGATGGTGGAATTGATAGACGAAGCCGATCTTCTCGCGCCGCGTCGTTGTCCGCGCGCCCTGATCGAAGCGCGTCACATCTTCGCCATCGATGCGGATCGTGCCCTCGAAACCGCCTTCAAGCAGGCCGACCGCCTGCAGCATCGTCGACTTGCCCGATCCCGACGGGCCGAGCAGCGCGACGATTTCGCCGCGCTTCAGCGCCGCATCGATACCGCGCAGCACATGGATGGTAACGTCGCCCTGCGTAAAGCTGCGCTTCAGGTCGACAAGCTCGAGGACGACATCATTCATAGCGCAGCACCTGCACGGGATCGGTATTCGCGGCCTTGAGCGCCGGATAGAGCGTTGCGAGGAAACTGAAGACGATCGCCATCACCGCAATGCCGACGATTTCGAACGGATCGGGCTTCGACGGCAATTCGGTCAGAAAGCGGATCGACGGATCCCACAGCGGCTGCCCGGTGATGAATTCCGCTCCGCGCAGCACGCCGGCGCGGAAGTAAAGCAGGCTGAAGCCGATGATCATGCCGACAATGGTTCCCGCAACGCCGATCGACAGGCCGATCGCCATGAAGATGCGCATCACCGCATCGCGCGGCGCGCCCATGGTGCGCAGGATTGCCATGTCGCGCGTCTTGGCGCGGACGAGCATGATGAGCGAAGAGATGATGTTGAAAGCGGCAACGAGCACGATCAGCGACAGGATCACGAACATCGCGACGCGCTCGACCGACAGCGCCTCAAACAGACTGCTATTCATCGACCGCCAGTCCGAAATCACCGCCTGCGCCGCGACCTTTTCGGCCAGCGGCTGCAGTATCTCGCCCACCTTGTCGGGATCGGTCGTCTTGATCTCGATCATTCCCACCTGATCGCCGGTGAGCAGCAGCAGCTGCGCATTCTCCATCGGCATCACGACATAGGCCTTGTCGAAATCATAGACGCCGATCTCGAAGATCGCCGACACGCGATAGGCAATCTCGCGCGGCACCGTTCCGAACGGCGTCGACCGGCCTGCGGGATTGATGATCGTGATCATCGACCCGACCGTCGCGCCCAGATTACGCGCCAGTTCGCTGCCGATCGCGACATTGTCGGTGCCAGGCTTCAGCGAATCAAGGTTGCCCTGCAAAACCTTGCCGTTGAGCACGCCGTTGCCGCGAATGTCGGCGACGGTCATCCCGCGCACCAGCACCCCCTCGACGCGCCCGTTGAAGGTGGTGAGCAAGGGTTGCTCGATCAGCGGGGTTGCCGACACGACGCCCGGCGTCGCCTTCACCTCCTTGAGCAGATCGCGCCAGTCGTCGAGACGGCCGCCGAAGCCCTGCACCACCGCATGGCCGTTCAGCCCGACGATCTTGTCGAACAGGTCGGAGCGGACACCGTTCATCACGCTCATCACGATAACCAGCGCCGCGACCCCCAGCATCACCGCGGTAAAACTGAACGCCGCCGCGACGAAGATGAAGCCTTCGCCACGTTGCGGAAGCAGATAGCGTTTGAAGATGGCGCGTTCGTAAGGACGCAGGATCATCGGGCGGACGCCCCTTCAGGCGCGGTGCGCGTTGCGGTCATGCCGCCGCTTTAGGGGGCGTCCGGGCCGCTGGCAATGGTCACCGTGGGGCACAATTCGCTGCGAATGATTCGCAGAATATGTTGCCAAACGGCCACAGGGCGGTGCAAAAGCGCCGCAGCCTGTCGACGAATGGGTGACAAAGCCCGGCGCGGCGCATAGCCCAATGGCTTCTGGTTCAACGCGGCGCAAGGCCCGGTTCCAGGGAGTGCAGGCCGGTCGCCTGGCCTGTGCACAAGGGGGATGGCGACGTTCGTCACAGGCGCCCGGGTCTCGCATGAGGCCCGGGCGTTGTGATTCCGGGCCATCGTGCTGCCGGACCTCCGCGCCGCCCTCATTTGCGCCCGCACAGCTTCTCCACATCGTCCATCGCCAGCTTCACCCCAGCCAACCCACAAGAGGTGCCAGCTTTTCCGCCGAAGCTGGAGTAGAAATTCCCGATATGGGGATAGGAAGCGGACGAGAGACCGTCCCATTCGGCATTGGCGGCTAAGCCTTGATGCCATCCAGTATCGACTGTGCTTCGGCCCGGATTTGCTCCATTTCAGCTGCTGCGAGCATGGCCTCGGCATCACCGGAAGTTACATCGACGAGGTCGCAAAATCTTTCCGCAAGAGCCATGATCCGCGCATCCCAATGACCGAATACCGGTCTTCCGGACTTGAAATTCAGCGCCAAGTTGCTGCTGAACCGAATGGAATGGCATAGCTCTTCAGGAACGCATACTACGCTCTGGTCTCGCCCCATCCAGTAGTATTCTTGAAAGCCTTTGTCGCTTAGCTCTCTAAGAGCCTCTAAAACTATTCCCTTGTTTGGTTTAAACATGTCGGGGAATGCCTGCTACGATGATCGGTAACGACATCTTGGCAAATTGAGCCAAAGTCCGCAATGTCGGTCTTTTGCAGTCATCAATCATAGTCGTCCAAGCTATCAACAATGATCAATTAAAATAGCAACACGCTAACCCGTTCATTTACGGCCAAAAAGTCGCTCTACGTCCGCCATCTGCAGTTTCACCCAGGTCGGACGGCCGTGGTTGCACTGGCCCGAATGGGGCGTCACTTCCATCTGGCGGAGCAAGGCGTTCATTTCGGCGACATTGAGCGGACGCCCGGCGCGCACCGACCCATGACACGCCATCGTCGCCGCCACGAGTTCGAGCCGCTCGGAGAGGCCCAGCGCTGCGTCATAGCCCGCCAAATCGTCGGCGATATCGGTGACGAGTTTGTGGCAGTCAATCGCGCCCAGCATCGCGGGCGTCGCGCGCACCATCACCGCCGCGGGGCCGAAGCGCTCTATCTCGACCCCCAGCGCGGAAAGCTGACCCGCAGCCGCTTCGAGGCGATCGCACGCCGGCTCGTCGATCTCGACGATCTCGGGCAGCAGCAAGCCCTGCGACGGCACCGCCTGCCCCGCCATGCCGCGGCGCAATTGTTCGAGCACCAGCCGCTCGTGCGCCGCATGCTGGTCGACGATGACCAGACCGTCCTCGGCCTCGGCAACGATATAGGTGTTGGCGATCTGTCCGCGCGCGATGCCTAGCGGATGGTCGGCGGCGACCGGCGGCGGCGCTTCGGCCACTTCGGCTCGCCCTGCGATCGGCGCGGCGGCGCCCGCAAAGGTCATCATCCGGTCATAGACGCGTGCCGCGTCGGCGGGCGGCGGCGCGGCATCGGCGCCGAACAGATGCACCGCGCGCTCGCTGCGCTGGCCGAACAGAAATCCGGTCGTCGGCGCCGGTGCGGCCGGTTCCTGCTGCCACGCCGCGAGCGCGGCTTCGGCAGGGCGCTGGACGCTGCGAAACCCCTGTTCGTCGAGCGCGCGGCGCAGCCCGCCGACGATCATCCCGCGCACAAGCTGCGGATCGCGGAACCGCACTTCGGTTTTCGCCGGATGGACGTTCACATCGACCTCGCTCGTCGGCAGATCGAGGAAGAGCGCGACGACCGGATGGCGATCACGCGCGAGCAGATCGGCGTAGGCGCCGCGCAATGCCCCGACGAGCAGCCGGTCCTTCACCGGACGGCCGTTGACAAACAGATATTGATGGTCGGCGATACCGCGGTTGTAGGTGGGCAGGCTGATCACGCCGCCGAGCCGGACCTCGCCGCGCTCGACATCGACTCCGATGCTGTTCGCCGCCAGGTCGCGCTGGGTCAGTGCCGCGACACGGCTGAGACGATCCTGGCCGCCCTGGACGTCGAGCACGCGGCGCCCGTCATGCTCGACGGTAAAACCGACGTCGGCGCGCGCCATAGCCAGACGTTTCACGACATCGAGGCAGGCGGCATATTCGCTGCGCGCGCTACGCAGAAACTTGCGCCGGGCAGGCACGCGCGCGAACAGATCCTCGACCATCACCCGCGTGCCCTTGGCGAGCGCCGCCGGCCCTTCGGCGATGAGGCTGCCATTATCGATCACACGGCGCCACCCGTCCGCGCCCGCAACGCGGCTTTCAAGCGTCAACCGCGCAACGCTGGCAATCGACGGCAAGGCTTCGCCGCGAAAGCCCATTGTCGTCACTTCCTCGATCGCATCGGTCGGCAATTTCGAGGTCGCATGGCGCTCGAGCGCGAGCGCCATGTCGGACGCGGTCATCCCGCACCCGTCGTCATCGACTTCCAGCCGCAGAATTCCGCCCTCGGCGATTCGCACCGCAATGCGAGTCGCCCCCGCATCGAGGGCGTTTTCGACGAGCTCCTTGAGCGCTGCGGCGGGTCTTTCGACCACTTCACCGGCTGCGATCCGATTTACTAGCTTTTCCGGCAGGCGGCGTATTGACATGGGGGCTGTCCTAGCGCAGTCGGACGCAAATCGCGACCCATCCGCTCAGCCCTAATCATTTTGTCCAGCCACCCCGTCCGGGAAGAGCCGGAATCTCCCCCTGATTGGTCCTGTGCCGGTAGGCGCGCGGGTTCACATTCGATGGCGGCAGGACCAGACCGACCCGGCTGGCACGTGCCGATGACAGGAAGCAGTATCGATGTCCTTCTTTTCCCGTTTTCTGAAGTTCAATTCCCAAGACATGGCAATCGACCTCGGCACCGCGAACACGGTCGTTTACGTGCGCGGCAAGGGCATCGTGCTCAATGAGCCCTCGGTCGTCGCGGTCGAGACGCTGAACGGGATCAAGCGGGTCAAGGCGGTCGGCGACGATGCCAAGCTGATGATGGGCAAGACGCCCGACAGCATCGAGGCCATCCGCCCGCTGCGTGACGGGGTCATCGCCGACATCGATGTCGCCGAACAGATGATCAAGCACTTCATCACCAAGGTGCACGGCGGCAAGGCCAACGCGTTTCGCAGCCCCGAAATCGTGATTTGCGTGCCGTCGGGTTCGACCAGCGTTGAACGCCGCGCGATCCGTGACGCCGCATCGAACGCCGGGGCAAGCCAGGTGTGGCTGATCGAGGAACCGATGGCGGCCGCAATCGGCGCCGACATGCCGGTTACCGAACCGATCGGCTCTATGGTCGTCGACATCGGCGGCGGCACCACCGAAGTCGCGGTGCTCTCGCTGCGCGGCCTGGCTTACACGACCTCGGTCCGCGCCGGCGGCGACAAGATGGACGAAGCGATCGTCTCCTACGTTCGCCGCCATCACAATCTGCTGATCGGCGAATCGACCGCCGAGCGGATCAAGAAGGATTTCGGCATCGCGCGCGTGCCCGCCGACGGCGTCGGCATGACGATCCACATCAAGGGCCGCGACCTCGTCAACGGCGTGCCGAAGGAAATTTCGATCAATCAGGCGCAGATCGCCGAAGCACTGTCCGAACCGATCGGCACGATCGTCGAAGGCGTGCGCATCGCGCTCGAAAACACCGCCCCCGAACTCGCAGCCGACATTGTCGACCAGGGCATCGTGCTCACCGGCGGCGGCGCTTTGATCCGCGAACTCGACGAATTGCTGCGCGACGCAACCGGCCTGCCGGTGACGGTCGCGGAAGACCCGCTGACCTGCGTCGCGATCGGCACCGGCCGCGCGATGGAGGATCCCGCCTTCCGCGGCGTGCTGCAGCAAGCCTGATCGCGGACAGACGGTCCATGGTTCGCCCGGCACATCGGCGTCCGGGGCAATCCCGAAAGGCCCAGTACAGCCTGTTCGCCGCCTATGTTATTGCGATAACGGGCGCGCTTGCGGGGCTGCTTCTGGCGATCCTTTCGGTCGCCGACCCCGTCGGCTTTGCCGCCCTGCGCGTCGCCAGTCAGGAAATAACCGCGCCGATCGCGCGCGGCACGCGGTCGGTGATCGGGTCGATCTCGGGCGTCGACGACACTGTGTCGGCCTACGTCGGCGCGGGATCGCAGAACCGCCGCTTGCGCAAGGAACTGGCCGAGGCGCGCCGCCGTCTCGTCGCGACCAGCGCGCTCGAAGAGGAAAATCGCCAGCTCAAGTCGCTGCTCGGTCTGCAGCAGACCGATCGCTCGGCGCTCGCCCATGGCTATCTGCTCACCTCGACCTCGACGAGCAGCCGCCGCATCGCGCTGCTCAGCCTCGGGCGCAACCGGGGTGTTTTGGCGGGCCAGCCGGTACGCGGCGCCGACGGCCTGATCGGCCGCGTGCTGACCGCCGGGCCATCGGTGTCGCAGGTGCTGCTCCTTACCGACGTCGAAAATGTCGTGCCGGTGCGCCGGGCGCGTGACGGCCTGCCGGCGCTCGCAACGGGCCGCGGCAACGGCGATCTCGACGTTCGCACGCTCAACATCGCGAACAATCCCTTCAAACCCGGCGACATCCTTGTGACGTCGGGAACCGGCGGCCTTTATCCTCCGAACATTCCGGTCGCCATCGTCGTGCGGCGCCAGGACGATGGCGCGCTCGCGCGTCCGCTGGCCGACCCGGCAAAGGTCGATGCGGTAGCGGTGCTGCGGCCCTATACGCCCGATAATATCGAGGCGCAGGCGGTGCCCGCCCAATCCTCCACGGCGGCCGGCGCGCCATGAACCGGCACGGACAGCGGATCGGCGAGCCAGCCTCGCGCTGGCGGATGCAGGTCGTGCCGATCGCGACGGTGATGATCGCGTCGGCGCTGCCGTTGATGCTGCCGCTCGTCGCCAGTTCGCCCGTGCTGCCCCCGCTCGGTCTCCTCTTCTTCCTGAGCTGGCAACTTCTGCGTACCGAAATGTGGCCGGTGTGGATCGGTCTGCCGCTCGGCCTGTGGGACGATCTGTTCAGCGGCGCGCCGATCGGCACAGCCATCGCGCTGTGGACCGCCGCGAGCATCGCGATCGCCTATCTCTCGCAGCGCATCTATTGGCGCGGCTTCCTGCACGACTGGGCGATCGGCGCGCTGCTCGTCGCCGCTGTTCAGGCGCTTGCGGTGCTTATCACCTTTCCACACGCTCCCGCCGGGCATATGCTCGGCCTCGTGCTGCCGCAGATCATCATTTCGGTGCTGCTGATGCCGCTGTTCCTCCGCCTGACCGGCAAGTTTGACAATTTCCGTCTCAAGCGCCGATAATCGCCCGCCTCCCGCCCCCGCCTTAGCCTTCGCCCCAGATTGCCAACGAATTTCCGCTTTCATGTCCCGCAAGAAAAGTCCGCCCATTACCGAAGCCTGGAGGGGCCTCACCTTCACGCGCCGCACCCTTGTCGTCGGCGGCGGACAAATCGCCGTGGGCGCCGCGCTCGCGGCGCGGATGGGCTATATCTCGATCATCGACAATGATCGCTATGTCCTTGAATCCGAAAGCAACCGCGTCAATCTGACGCTCATCCCGCCGCGTCGCGGCTGGATCGTCGACCGCCACGGCAAGGCGCTTGCCAACAACCGCGTCTCGCTCCGCATCGACATCATTCCCGATCGCATGCACAGCAAGGAACTGGTGCTGGGCCAGCTCCGCACGTTGTTGCAGCTCGACGGCGACGCAATGGCGCGCATCGAACGCGACCTCAAGGCGGCATCGGGATTCCAGCCGGTTGCGGTTGCGGAGGACGTGACCGAGCAGCAATATGCATCGATCCTCGTCCGCCTCCCCGACCTCCCCGGCATTGCCCCGACGCGCGGTTTTGCCCGCAACTATCCCACCGGCGCCGCGGTCGGCCACCTGATCGGCTATGTCGGCGCCCCGACCGCCGAGGAATATGAAAAGGTCAAGGATCCGCTCTTCATCACCCCCGGCTTCAAGACCGGCAAGGACGGGCTGGAGAAATATTTCGAGGAATTGCTGCGCGGCAAGGCCGGCGCCAAGCGCGTCGAAGTCACCGCGCGGGGCAAGGTCGTGCGCGATCTCAGCACCCAGCCCGACACGCAAGGCAAGACCGTCCACCTGACCATCGACGCCGATCTGCAGGAATATGCCGCGCGCCGCATGGGCCCCGAATCAGGGGCGGCGGTCGTCATCGACTGCCTCAATGGCGACATCCTCGCCTTCGTTTCGATGCCGTCTTTCGATCCGAACAGCTTTTCGGACGGGATCAGCAATGCCGAATATGGCTGGCTGCGCGCCGACGATCACCAGCCGCTGATCAACAAGGCGACCCGCGGCCTCTACCCCCCGGGATCGACGCTGAAGCCGATGGCCGCGATCGCCGCGATCGAACATGGCATGGACCCGAGCGAACGCCACACCTGCATCGGCGGCTATCGCCTCGGCAACCGTTTCTTCCGCTGTCTCGGCACCCACGGCAGCGTCGACATGCCGACCGCGATCATGAAAAGCTGTAACAGCTATTTCTATTGGGTCGCCGACCGGCTGGGCTATGACGCCATCGCGCCGACCGCGAAGATGATGGGGCTGGGCGAGGAATTCCAACTTGCCGGAAGCAACCAGCGATACGGCACGATTCCCGACAGCGCGTGGAAGATGAAAAAATACGGCCAACCCTGGTCGGCGTCCGATTCGCTGAATGCGGTGATCGGCCAGGGCTATGTCAGCGTGAACCCGCTCCAGCTCGCCGTCATGGCGTCGCGTATCGCCTCGGGCCGCAAACTCTACCCCCGCCTCGTCAGCCGGCAATTCTCGAACGAGCCTTTGCCCTTCTCAGCCGAAGCCTTTGCGACCGCGCGCGAGGGGATGAACCGCGTCGTCAACGCCCCCGGCGGAACCGCGGGGCGCAGCCGCCTGCCGCTCGACGGCATCCAGATGGCGGGCAAGACCGGCACGGCCCAGGTTCGCGGCCTCAACACCGGCAACGGCAAGGGCGGCACGTGGAAATTTCGCGATCACGGCCTGTTCATTTGCTTCGCGCCGGTCGAAAATCCGCGCTATGCCGCGTCGGTCATCATCGAACATGGCATGGGCGGCAGCCGCGCGGCGGCGCCCGTTGCCAAGGACATCTTCACCTTCCTCTACGACCGTGAAAAGGCGATGGAGGCACTGACCGCCTTTGAGGCCGGCTGGGGCGGCACGATCAAGGAGCGGATGGACCGCGACTATGCTGCGTGGAAGGCGGGTATCGCGCGCCCCGATCCGGGGCTCGCGCAATGATCCCGGTTCCGCCCGCCGTCCAGCGCATCCCCTGGAAGCTGATCGCACTCCTGTCGGCGATCACCGGCTTCGGCCTGCTCGTCCTCTATTCGGCCGCCGGCGGCAGCGTGACGCCCTGGGCGCTCCAACAGGGGGTGCGCTTCATCGTCTTCCTGCTCGTCGCGCTCGCGATCGGGCGCATGCCGATCCGCATTTTCGAAGATTTCTCTTACCTTGGCTATCTGGGCGTCGCGCTGCTTCTGCTTGCGGTCGAAGCGCTGGGTTTTGTCGGCGGCGGCAGTCAGCGATGGCTCAATCTCGGATTCATGAACCTCCAGCCGTCGGAACTGATGAAGGTCGCGATCGTCCTCGCTCTCGCGCGCTTCTACGCCCAATTGCCGCCGGGCAGCACGCGCACCTTCAACGCCTTGTGGCCCGCGCTGGTGATGATCGGCATCCCCGCCGCGCTCGTGATGCTCCAGCCCGACCTCGGCACGGCGCTGGCGATCTGCGCCAGCGCGGCGATCGTGATGTTCGTCTCGGGCCTTCCGCTGTGGTGGTTCGGCAGCGCCGCGCTCGCGGGACTGGCCGCGTTGCCGATCCTCTTTTCGATGCTGCACGACTATCAGCAGAAGCGCGTGCTGATCTTCCTCGACCCCGAAAGCGATCCGCTGGGCGCCGGCTATCACATCAGCCAGTCGAAGATTGCGATCGGATCGGGCGGACTGTTCGGCAAGGGCTTCCTCAACGGGTCGCAAAGCCACCTCGATTATTTGCCCGAAGGGCATACCGACTTCATCTTCGCCACCATGTCGGAGGAATGGGGGCTGGTCGGCGGGCTGTTGCTGCTCCTCGGCTTCTTCTTCCTGCTGCGCTGGTCCACGCGCGTCGCGCTCGACGCGCGGACGCGCTTCGGCCAATTGACCGCGACCGGCCTCACCATGACGATCTTTTTCTACATCGCGATCAATCTGGGAATGGTGATGGGGCTGGCGCCGGTCGTCGGTATCCCGTTGCCGCTCTTCTCCTATGGCGGATCGTCGATGCTGACGATCATGACCTGCATCGGCATCATCCTCGCGATCGAGAGTGACAGCAAGAAGCGGCACAGCCGGCTGAGCTGACGACGCCAGCGGCGCCGCGACCGCGCGTGCCGCTTATTCGTGCCGCAGCGCGTCGATCGGATCGAGCTTCGACGCCCGGCGCGCCGGATAATAGCCGAATGTTATCCCCATCAAGGCGGAGAATAGGAAGCTCATCACATTGACGACCGGATTGAAGATGAAGGGCACGTCGATCACGCTCGCCATCCCCCAGGACAGGATGAAAGCGAAGGCGATGCCGACCGCACCGCCGAAACAGCACAGCACGACGGCCTCGGTCAGAAACTGGAGCTGCACCTCGCGCGCCAGCGCCCCGATGGCGAGACGGATGCCGATCTCGCGCGTCCGTTCGGTGACCGAGACAAGCATGATATTCATGATCCCGATCCCGCCGACAAGCAGGCTGATCCCCGCGATCACCGCAACCATCGCGGTCAACGCGCCGGTTGCCGCACCGAGCGCCTGATTGACCTGCGCGGTATCGACGATGTTGAAGTCGTTGGTGGCCGCGCCCTGCAACAGGCGCCGCTCGCGCAGCAGGCCGACGAGCGAATCCTGAATGGCGGTGCTGGCGTAGGCGCTGTCATATTTGATCACGAAATATTGGATATCGTCGCTGCCGGTGAAGCGGCGCTGCGCCATTTTCAGCGGGACCATCACGACATTGTCGCTGTCCTGATCGGGACCGCCGCCCTCGCCGCGTTCCTTGAGAACGCCGATCACGGTGCAGGACACGTTGTTCAACCGGATATTTTCGCCGAGCGGACTGCTCCCGGCGACGAATATCGCCTTTTGGACCTTGGGCCCGATCAGGCACATATTCTTGCCCGCGCTTTCCTCCTCGTTCGTGAACGCGCGGCCGCTTTCGATCTCAATCGACCGGGCGCGCAGGAAGTCATTGCCGACGCCCTGCACGGTCGTGCGCCAGCTCTGCCCGTTATGAAAGGCCGTGACGCTGGACGACACGCTGCCCGACACATCGACGACGCCGGCGATCTGCCTGCTCACTGCATCAACATCGGCTTGCTTGAACGGCCGCGGCCTGCCGCGATCGCCCTGCACGGGAAAGACGATCAGCACGTTAGACCCCAGCGAGGATATCTGGTCCTTGATCGATGCCGTGACGCCATTTCCGAGCGTCACCATCGTGATCACCGCCGCGACGCCGATGATGATGCCGAGCGTCGTCAGGAACGAACGCAGCAGATGGCGCCGTATCTCGCGAAAGGCGAGCAGGAGCGTTGCGCCGAACATCAGGCGGGTTCCTCGCTGCGGGTGCGCCTGCCGCGTTCGACCCGTTCGACCAGCCCGTCGCGAAAGCGCACGATGGTGTTGGCAAAGGCTGCCATTTCCTCCTCATGCGTGACCATCAGGATGGTGATGCCTTCGCCGTTCAGGCGCGTGAGCAACTGCATGATCTCGATCGAGCGTTCGGTATCGAGATTGCCCGTAGGCTCGTCGGCGAGCAGCACGTCGGGCTGGGTGACGAGCGCCCGGGCGATCGCCACCCGCTGCTGCTGGCCGCCCGACAATTCGGCCGGCGTGTGATCCGCCCAGGGCGCAAGACCCACCTGATCGAGCGCGCGCATGGCTGCGGCGTGGCGCTCGCTCTTCTTTTCGCCGCGATAGAGCAGCGGCAGTTCGACATTTTCGACCGCGCTGGTGCGGGCAAGGAGATTGAAGCCCTGAAAGACGAAGCCCAGATAACGCCGCCGCAGCAGGCT
This sequence comes from Sphingopyxis sp. Q841, assembly GCF_052384365.1. Classification (NCBI taxonomy): domain Bacteria; kingdom Pseudomonadati; phylum Pseudomonadota; class Alphaproteobacteria; order Sphingomonadales; family Sphingopyxidaceae; genus Sphingopyxis; species Sphingopyxis sp. Q841. The sequence continues at coordinate 145,590 of NZ_JBQSUM010000001.1, forward strand.
GCGCTGATCGCGATCGAGCGCCTGCACCTCGACCCCGCGAAAGCGGAACACGCCGCTCGTCGGGACATCCAGGCAGCCGAGGATGTTCATCGTCGTCGATTTGCCCGAGCCCGACGGCCCCATCACCGCGACGAAATCGCCGCGCTCGATCCGCATGTCGACGCCCTTGAGCGCCTGAAAGGCCGCCTCGCCCCGGCCGAAGGTCTTCGTTATCCCTTCGAGTTCGATCAGCGGGATCTCGGGGGGCGTCACTGGCCCGTCGCCCCCTTGCCCGTCACCACCTTCATGCCGGGCCGAAGCCCCTTGGCCGTCACGGCGGTCAGGCGGCCGTCGCTCTGCCCCGTCACAACGTCGACGGGCTTCAGCGTCCCGTCGGCCTGAAGCACCCAGACGCGCTGCTGGCTGCCCACGCCGATCGTCGCGCGCTGTTCATTCTTTTCCAGCCCGATTTCGGGATTGAGCACGCCGCCCTTTTCCTTTTCCTTCGCATCGGGCTGAAAGCGCAGGGCCCCGTTCGGAACCAGCAATTGTTTGCCGGTGCTGCCCGTCGCAATGGTCGCCGTCGCGGTCATCCCCGGACGCAGCAGCCCGTCGCCGTTGGCGACCGCCAGCCTCGCCTCATAGCTGACGACCGCATTGGCGGTTGCGGTGGCCGTCTGCTGGCTCGCCTGCGAAGCCGTGTTGCTCGACGCCTGATCGACGCGCTCGACGACCGCGGGAAAGCGACGACCGGGATAGGCATCGACCGTGAAGTCGGCCTTCTGTCCGGTCTGGACCTGTCCGACGTCGGCTTCATCGATCTCGACGCGAAGCTGCATCGCCGACAGATCTTCGGCGATGATGAACAGGGTCGGGGTGTTGAAACTTGCCGCGACAGTCTGCCCGGGCTCGACCTGGCGCGCGAGCACGACACCCGAAACGGGCGAACGGATCTCCGCGCGGTTGCGGTTGGTCACCGCCGACGACAATTGCGCCTCGACAGCGCGGACATTCGCCTGCGCCGCGGCAACGACGGCGGTATCGCGCTTCACTGCCGCGCGACCCTGATCGAGTTCGACCCCTGAGGGAACCTTGCCGCCCGAGATCTTGAACACATTTTCCAGCCGCGCGAGCTGCGCCTTGTCGACGTCAAGCGTCGCCTGCGCCTGCGCCACCTGCGCGCGCGCCGCGTTGAGATTGGCCTCGGCCTGGGTGATCTGGTCCTCGATCACGTCGGTGTTGATCTGGGCGAGGACCTGCCCCTTGGAGACGCGGTCGTTCACATCGACATAAATGTGATCGATCTTGCCCGACACTTCGGACCCGACCTCGACCTGATTGGTCGGCCGCAGATTCCCGGTCGCCGTGACGCTGAGCGTCAGCGACTTCTCGGTCACCGGCTCGGTGATATATTTGGCCTCGCCTTTCCCGCGCGAACAGGTTGCCATCGCCAGCAATATGAAGAGTATCAGCGCCGCCGGCAGCCAGTATTTCATCCAGCGCCGCCACTTGGGGCGCGGCTTCGCGCCAAGAAAATCCTCGAGTTCCTGCGTCGCAGTGCCGGTATCGGTCATTCGCTAGTCCCCTGTGTCCGAACGCCGGCATCCGGATCGAGATTGGTCCCGTCCCAACCGCCGCCGAGCGCCTGGTTGAGGCTGATAAAGGCGTTGGCCCGCTCGGCCTCGCTCGCCGCCAGCGCGTTGCGGGCCGCGAGCAACTGGTTCTCCGCAGTCAGCAAAGTCTGAAAGTCGATCAGGCCCGCCTGATACTGGCTGCGCGCCAGCAGCGCGGCATTGCTCGCCGCATCGCGCGCCGCTGCGAAAAGGACAACGCGCTCGCCCGCCGCGCGCTGGGCGGCGGCGGCGCTCTCGACATCTTCCAGCGCGCCAAGGATCGCCTTTTGCCATGCCGCAAGCGAAGCCTGCGCGGCTGCATTGGCGGCGTCGACACCCGCGCGCGCGCGGCCGCCGTCAAAGATCAGCTGGCTGATCCCCGCAAAGAGCCGCCCGGTTATCACATCGAACAGATTGCCGATCCCGAACGAGGCGGTGCCGAGGTTGCCGGTAAGGTTGACCAGCGGCAGCATCTGCGCGCGTGCAACGCCGATGCGCGCCGTGTCGGCGAGCAGCGTCGCTTCCGCCTGGCGGACGTCGGGGCGGCTGCGCAGCACGGCGGCCGGCGCATCGAACCCCACCGCGTCCGGCGGAGCCGGAATTGCTTTTGCTTCGCCCTCGATCGCCGTCCGCACCGGGCCGGGTGCTTCGCCGATCAGGGTCGAAATGCTGTTCGCCGCCTGCGCGAGATCGCGTTCAAGCGCCGGAATGCTCGCCGCAGTCTGGGCCCGCTGCGCGGCGGCCTGCTCGACATCGAGGCTCGATACGAGGCCGGCCTCGCGTCGCCAGCGCGCGATCTGGAGATTATCGTCCTGAATGGTCAGCGTTTCGCGCGCGATCGCGAGTTGTACCGCGAGCGTTCGCGCCGAAACGGTGGTCTGCGCCACCTGTCCCACGATCAGGCGCTGCAGGTCGGCAAGGCCATAGCCTGCGGCGGCAAGATCGGCCCGCGATGCGGCGACATTGCCGCCGATGCGTCCGAAAAGATCGATCTCCCACTGCGCGTCGGCGCCGAGCGAATATTGCAGCCGCTCGTCGGCCAGATCGCCGACATCGCGCTGCACGCCTCCGGAGGCCGTGACCTGCGGGAAATAGCCCGCGCGCGCTGCGCGCACACCCGCACGCGCCTGCACCAGGCGCGCCGCCGACTGGGCAATATCGCGATTATTCTCCAGTGCGCGCGCGACATAGGAATCGACCAGCGGATCGTTCAGCCGCGTCCAATAGGACGCAGTGGCGGCCGGGCGGCTTCCCGATTCGACCGACCATTGCTCGGGAACGGGAAGGCCCGGCCCGGACGGATATTCGGTCGGCGCCGAAACGCAGCCCCCAAGACCGCCCGCCATCAGGGCTATTGTCAGCCAGCGCCGTCCCGTCTGCATGCGCCCCTCAAAGTCCCACCGCGGATGCAAAAATTACCGCGCTTGCCGGACGGCAGACCATAAATTGCTGGAATACGCAAGCTTTCGGGCGCCGCGCAAGCCACCCGATGCCTCCATTTTGGTCGCCGACGCTCCCCCATTCCCGACATTTCCCGGCGCCGCCGTCCGACGCCCTCAACGCAAAAGCCCGATCGCACGCCTTACCCAAGCAACGTAAATTGCCTTTTGCGAAAAAATATTGCCGAAGCCCATTGCCATGCCTGAACGAGCATGATAGCGGGCCGCTCTCTTCGCAGCACAAAGCCTTTTTGGCCGCCGCGAAGTCCGCCGAAAACCGGCATGTGGACGCATAGCTCAGTTGGTAGAGCAGCTGACTCTTAATCAGCGGGTCCTAGGTTCGAGCCCTAGTGCGTCCACCATTATCTCTTGAAATTGGTCCGACGGTTTCGCCGATAGGGAGCCGTGGGCGTCGCCTTCGACCTGAGGACGAAACCCACGCAATCACCTTCGAACAGTCGCGGCCGTTCGTCCGTCACTCGGCGTCGGCCATCTTTTCGATGTCGCGGGCAAAGGCCGAGAAGCCGGCGGTCAGGATCACCGCAGCAAGGGGCAGCGCGATCCCCGTTACGAGCGCGATCGAATAGCGCAGTGCGCCATCGTCCATGAACAGATGATCGGTCAGCAATGCGATCAGCATCGGACCGAAACCCAGCCCGACCAGATTGACGACGAAAAAATAGAGCGCGGTCGCGCGCGCGCGATATTCGTTGGGCGTGATGAACTGCAGCGCCACCGTGCCGACGCCGTGCATTGTAAGCATGGGGAAAGCGACGGCGAGCAGGATGAAAGCCAGCGGCGGGTTCGGCATGAGCACAGCCGCTAAAAGGGGCGGCCCGCCCAGAAGGATAGAAAGGCGCATCACGCGCAGATGGGCGTCGGTCCGGCCCCGCGCGAACATCCGGTCAGCCAGCGTCCCGCCGAGCACGAGACCGGCCGCCCCGCCGGTCGCCATGATCAGGCCGAACCACAGGCCCGCCTGCGACACGTCCATGCCATAGGTCCGCGCGAAGAAGGTCGGCACCCACGCGATCACGCCGTACATGACGAGGCCGATCAGGGACATGCCGGCGAACAGCGCGCCAAGCGCGACCCTCTGTGCCCTGAGATGCGCCACAAAACCGGGCGCCGCCGCCTCGCGCGGCCCGGCGTCAGCCCTGGCCATGCCGCGCCGCAGCGGTTCGCGAAGCGTGAGCAGCAGCAGGCAGACGAGAATCCCCGGCGCTGCAACCCACAGGAAAATGGTACGCCAAGCCTCGACCGGACCGACCAGCGGCAGATGGACCATCGGCGCCGCAAGGACGGCCTGGACGACGAAAGAGCCGAGGATCATCGCAACCCCCGACCCCAGCGGCACGCCGATCGAATAGACCGCCATCGCGCGCGCGAGCCGATCACGCGGGAAAGTGTCGCTGAGCATCGAATAGGCGGCCGGCGACAGCGCCGCTTCGCCAACCCCCACCCCCATGCGCGCGAGGAACAGCGTCGCATAGCTTCCGGCGAAACCGCATCCCGCCGTCATCGCGCTCCACAGAGCGACGCCGATCAGGATGAGCTTCCGCCGGTTCCAACGATCGGCGATCCACGCGATCGGCAAGCCGAGCAAGGTGTAGAAAAGCGCGAATGCCAGCCCGATGAGCAGGCTGACCTGCGTGTCCGAAATGTCGAGCGCCGCCCGGATCGGCGCGACAAGCAGGGTCAGGATCATACGGTCGATGAACGACAAGGTGTAGGCGAGCAGCAGGACAGCAACGGTGTACCAGGCATAGGCGGGTCGCGGGAAATCGGCGGTATCGCCCGCGTCGGTCACGCGTCCGTGGAGATCACCCTGTCCCGCGTTTCCGCCCGCCATCGCACCCATCTCCCCGGCAGCCGCCCGCTCTTGCATCGCAAGTCAGCCTGTTATATAGAAACATATACTTAGAACACTAAGTAAATTTGTGACCGAGTCAAGCGCGATCGGGAAGCAAAATAACAAAACGGCTGGGAGAGTTGAGATGGCAAAAAACGGAAGGAAGCAGTCTGCCCTGTTTTTGACGGGCGTGGCCCTCGCCGCGATGCCCGCGGCGGCGACTGCACAGGATGCGGCAGCGGATAACAGCGGCGATATCATCGTCACCGCGCAGCGGCAGGAACAAAGGCTACAGGACGTCCCTGTGTCGGTCACCGCCTTCGGGGCCGAGCAGCTTCGCGACAACAGCATCGAGACCGTGCAGGACATCGCAATCCGCACCCCCGGCCTGGCGATCAGCGCGGTCGACCCGGTCAACACAAACTTCGCGATGCGCGGCATCGGCAGCGCGCCCGGGATCAGTCAGAATGCAGGCGGCGACCCATCGGTCGTTGTCTTCATCGACGGCGTTTACGCCGGCCGCGGCGGCACCCCCGATCTCGACGCGCTGGACCTCGAACGCGTCGAGGTGCTGCGCGGACCGCAAGGCACGCTGTTCGGGAAAAATGCAATCGGCGGGCTCGTCCAGTTCGTCAGCCGCAAGCCCACCGACGAAGAAAGTTTCCACTTCGAAGGCACCTATGGCAACTACAACCGCGTCGGGGTGATCGCGCGCGGCAACATGGCGCTCACCGACAAAATCTATCTGTCGGCGGGCCTGTCGCATAAACAGCGCGACGGCTTCGAATATAATGAAACCACGGGCAACGACGTCAACGATCTCAACCTGACGACAGGCCGCGCCGCGCTCCGCTTCGTGCCCACCGACACGCTCGACATCATCCTGCGCGCCGACGTCTCGCGTCAGGACCAGAAGGGCAACCCACGCCACAATAATTGCGATGCCACCTTTGCCGGTGGCATCCATTGCGTCGGTATCAACCCCGACCCGCGCGTCGTGAACGCCTATATCGACGGCGAGGTCAAACGGACGATCCAGACCTATTCCGGCGAGGTCAACCTCGACCTTCCGTTCGGGACGCTGACCTCGCTCACCGCGCTCCGCAAGGTCAAGTTCAACTTCGTCACCCCCTTCTTCAGCAACCCGATCAATCCGCCGGACCAGATCGAATCGACCAGTTTCGGCCAAGAAAACAACAGCCAGTTCAGCCAGGAACTGCGCCTCAGCTTCGATGCACTGGACGGCAAGCTGAAAGGCCAGACGGGCGTCTACTATTTGAAGGAAAACAATGATCGCATAGAGGGCCAGATCCAGGATTTCCCGACTCCGGCGGGATCGGGAACCGGCATCTACCCCCAGTCGGTCCATGCCCGCAGCATCGCGGTCTTCGGTCAGTTCGATTACGAAATCGTCCCGTCGCTGGTCGCGACGGTCGGAGCGCGCATGACGTGGGAGCGCAAGAGCGGCCGCTTCGCGGGCTACAAGGCCGACGACGGCCCGGGCCTTCCGCCGCCGCTCGGTTCGCTCGCCGGCTATGACGTGACCGGCAAGAAGAGCTGGAAAGCCTTCACGCCGCGGTTTGCACTCAACTGGAAAGCGACCGACGACGTGCTGCTCTATGGATCGATCGCGCGCGGCTACAAGAGTGGCGGCTTTCAAGGGCTTTCGGGCACTGCCGCGGGCGCATCGACCCCCTATGATCCCGAATTCGCGTGGAGCTACGAACTGGGTGCGAAGACCGACTGGTTCGATCGCCGCCTGCGGTTCAACGTCGCGGCGTTCCGCACGGATTATTCGGACCTCCAGATCTCGCAGCTCGTCCCGCTCTGCTGCGTCGTCGTCAGCAACGCGGCCAAGGCGCGGATCAAGGGCATCGAGGTCGAAACTGTCGTCAGGCCCTTCGACGGCTTCCAGCTTGACGGCAGCTATGCCTGGCTCGACGCGAAGTTCACCGAATATACGATCCCGGGGCAGAATTACACGGGCAACCGGCTGCCGCGCTCGCCGAAGAACAAGTTCAATATCGGCGGCCAGTATGAAGCCGCGATCGGCGACCTGTCGGCCAAGCTGCGCGTCGATTACAGCTGGGTCGACGATGCCTATTTCGAGGCATCGAATATTCCGCAGCAGCTGTGGCCCAGTCACGAAAATCTGGATGCGCGCCTCTCGCTAGGGGCGCCCGACAAGCGCTGGGAAATCTCGCTGTGGGGCAAGAATCTGACCAACGCGCTGGTCCCGACCTACGTCACCTACTTCGGCCCCTATCGCCAGACGCTCACCCCCTATGCCCCGCCGCGGACCTATGGCGTGACGCTGGCCTTCGGCATCTGAGTTCTGGCGCGGCGGGATCATCTCCCGCCGCGCCGACCGGTTCGACGAGAGGATGAACGATGGATAGTCCCGAATTCCGCTACCTTTGCTCCTACCGCGCCGCCTTTACCGAGCCGCAGCAACAGATTGGAACCGCCCATTTCGGGCGCCGGATGATCGCAGCGCTCACGGGCGGCGAAGTCGAAGGCGAGCGTTTGCGCGGCCGCGTGATGCCGAGCGGCGGCGACTGGGCGACGATCGACAGCAAGGACACGCTTCGCCTCGATGCGAGGATCACCTTCGAAACCCATGATGGGGCGTTGATCTACGTATCGTATCGCGGCGTCTTGCGACCGCTGTCGGTGGCGCATCGGCACGCCCGGAACGGCGGGCCGCAAACCGCCGACGAGCGCAAGGAAATCTATTTCCGCACGACTCCGATGTTCGAAACCGGCGACGAACGCTATGCGTGGCTCAACGACATAGTCGCCGTAGGCTTGGGCGCGAGTGTCGGCGGCGCCGTCCGCTACGACGTCTTCGAACTGCTATAATGTCCCGCGAGGCGGTGCCCGACCGAGCGCGCGCCGTCCGGCAGCGTGGCCGGAAAGCGCGCTAACCTTCGCTTTCGCTGATGTCCTCGAGCAGATCGGCGTCGAGGACGCGTACGCGCCCCTGTTCGAGCGCGATGATCCCCGATTCCTCCCAGCTGCGAAGCTGGCGGTTGATATGTTCGCGGCTCATGCCCGCGAAATTGCCAAGTTCGGTCTGGCTGAGTTCGACCTTATGCTCGGCATCGACGCTATCCTTGCGGATCAGGCGCTTGAGGTAGCGCGCCAGGCGCGGTCCCGAGGCATAGGCGCGGTCGCTTTCGATCGTCTGGTCGGCGGTGCGCAGGCGGCGCGCAAGCTGCTGGAGCAGCGACCAGGCGAAGTCGGGATGGCTGGCGGCGAAATCGCGCATCGCGTTGCGTCCGAGTTGCAGCGCGCTGCCGGCGCTGGTCGCGACCACCGACGCGGTGCGTTCGCCGCCGTCGAGTAACGCGATCTCGCCCAGGACGGCGCCCGGCTCGGCATAGGCCAGCACGATCTCGCGCCCGCCTGCGGTCAGCATCGACACGCGCGCCGTGCCTTCGGTCAGGATCAGCATGATGTCGCCCGGGTCGCCCTGGACGAGCAGTTCCTTGCCCTTGGCAAAGTTGATCTGCACCGCGCGGCTGGCGATATCGGACCAATCCTCCAGCGACAGGCCGGAAAAGATGCTGTCAGGCCCCTGAAGCTCGGCGAGTTTCGCGTGATCCATGGGCCCCCTTCCCCTGTTGATCCGTCAGACGAGCCGGCTCTGCTTCACCGCGGCCTCGATGAATCCCTTGAACAGCGGATGCGGATCGAAGGGCTTCGACTTCAGTTCGGGGTGAAACTGCACCCCGATGAACCACGGATGGTCCGGACGTTCGACGATTTCGGGTAACATGCCATCGGGCGACATGCCAGAAAAGACGAGACCGCCGCTTTCGAGCCGGTCGCGATAGGCGCCGTTGACTTCATAACGGTGGCGGTGGCGCTCGCTGATGTCGTTCGCGCCATAGATGGTCGCGACATGGCTGTTGGGCGACAGCTTCGCCTCATAGGCGCCAAGCCGCATCGTCCCCCCAAGATCGGTGTTTGCGCCGCGCTTCTGCAGCCCCTCGGCGCTCATCCATTCGGTGATCAGGCCGACGACGGGTTCGTCGGTCGGGCCGAATTCGGTGCTCGAGGCTTTCTCGATCCCGCTCGTGTTCCGCGCCGCCTCGATGCACGCCATCTGCATGCCGAGGCAGATGCCGAAGAAGGGGACGCCGCGCTCGCGCGCGAATTTGACGCTCTCGATCTTGCCTTCCGAACCGCGCTCGCCGAAGCCGCCGGGCACAAGGATGCCGTGCATCGGCTCGAGCTGCGCAGCGAGATCGTCGCCGCGCTCGAACATTTCGGCGTCGAGCCAGCGGATATTGACCTTCACCCGGTTCGCCATTCCGCCGTGCGCCAACGCCTCGTTGAGCGATTTATAGGCATCGGGCAGCGACACATATTTGCCGACCACCCCGATCGTCACCTCGCCTTCGGGGTGCCGCTTGCGGTCCATGATGTCGTACCAGGCGGTCAGGTCGGGTTCGCGCACGTCGTGCAGGCCAAACGCGCGCAGCACTTCGCTGTCGAGCCCTTCGCCATGATATTGCACGGGCACCGAATAGATCGAGTCGGCGTCGAGCGCCGGGATCACCGCTTCCTTCCGCACGTTGCAGAATTGCGCAATCTTGGCGCGTTCGCCCTCGGGCAGCGGCTTTTCGCATCGGCAGAGCAGAATGTCGGGCTGGACGCCGAGCGAAGCAAGTTCGCGGACGCTGTGCTGCGTCGGCTTGGTCTTCAATTCGCCCGCTGCGGCAATATACGGCACCAGCGTGACATGCACCGACAGCGTCTTGTCGCGACCCTCTTCGTTGCGAAGCTGACGGATCGCCTCGATGAATGGCAGCGATTCGATATCGCCGACGGTGCCGCCGATTTCGCACAGAACGAAATCGAGATCGTCGGTTTCGGCGCGCGCGAAGGCCTTGATCGCGTCGGTGACGTGCGGGACGACCTGCACGGTCGCGCCCAGATAGTCGCCGCGGCGCTCCTTAGTGATGATGTCGCGATAGATGCGGCCCGAGGTGACATTGTCGCTCTGCCGCGCAGCAACGCCGGTAAAGCGTTCATAATGGCCGAGATCGAGGTCGGTTTCGGCCCCGTCGTCGGTCACATAAACCTCGCCGTGCTGATAGGGCGACATCGTGCCCGGATCGACGTTGAGATAGGGATCGAATTTCCGAATGCGGACGCGATAACCCCGCGCCTGCAACAGAGCCGCAAGGCTAGCCGCCATCAAACCTTTGCCAAGGGAGGAGACCACGCCGCCGGTGATAAAAATGAACCGCGCCATGGGAGGAAAGACTTACTCAAAGGGTGGGTGACGGCGCAAGCCGTCGAATCGCATCCCGCGGAAAAAATTCCGCAGCATGCGGGGACGAAGCTGGAAGCCGAGCTTCCGGTTATTTCTTGGCGGGAGCCTGCTCGGCCGGAGCGTTCTGATTTGCAGCGGCAGCGGCGGCGGCAAGCGGATCGTCGCTTACCGGCGCGGCCGGAGCACCTTGAGCGGGCTGCTGCGCCGGGCCGGTCAGCGGCGCTGCGCCCCCGCTCGGCTGCTGCGCGGTCTTCGACAAAGAGGTGTCGAGCGCTGTAGTGCCGGCGCTGCCGACCGACGCCATGGCGGCCAGAACGATCGAAAGGCCGACGAACAGCGTCGCCAGCACGGTCGTCGCGCGGGTCATGAAGTCTGCGGCGCCGCGGGCCGAGAGCAGGCCTGCCGGGCTACCGCCGACACCCAGGCCGCCACCTTCCGACTTCTGCATCAGGATGACGCCGATCATCGCGGCGGCGACGAGCGCCTGAACGACGAGCAGGAAGGTAAAGAGGCTGGACATCGAATTTTCCCGAAAGCGTTGGTTGGCGCCGGATGGGCCGTGCTTGCGGCGCACATAGAGACGAAGCGCCTCCGCTTCAACCCACAGCGTGCGCCGCGCGTCAGCCGAGCGTCGCCGCCGCCGCGACGATCGGCAGGAATTTCTCCGCGGTCAGGCTCGCCCCGCCGACAAGCGCGCCATCGACGTCGCCCGCCCCAAGCAGTTCGGCGGCATTGTCGCCGTTGACCGAACCGCCGTAGAGCAGCCGCATCGCCGCCGCCGCATCGGCGCCGACCTGCGCATCGAGCTGCGCGCGGATCGCGCCGTGCATCGCCGCGACATCGCCGACCGTCGGCACCAGTCCGGTACCGATCGCCCAGATGGGTTCATAGGCGATGGCGAGCCGCGCCGGATCGAATTCGGCGGGCAGCGACCCCGCGACCTGCGCCAATACATAGTCGATCGCGCCGCCCGATTCGCGCACGCCGCGCGGTTCGCCAACACAAAGGATCACCGCAAGTCCGGCTGCCATTGCCGCCTCGGCCTTGGCCCGCACATCGACGTCGCTCTCACCAAAACCTTCGCGGCGCTCGCTATGGCCGACGATGACGAGTACGGCCCCGGCATCGGCCAGCATCGGCGCCGACACCGATCCCGTGTAGGCACCCGATGCCGCGCTGTGGCAATCCTGCCCGCCGACCGCCCCGCCCGGCGCCGCCGCCGCCATCGCGGCCACCAGCGTGAAAGGCGGGCACAGGGCGACATCGACCGCACCGTGCGCGCGCGCGCCATCGAATATCGCCCGCGCCTCGTCGATCGAGGCGGCAAGTCCATTCATCTTCCAGTTGCCGACCACATATTTGCGCCGTGCCATCATTTCCTCTCCTGCGATCGAGCCGTTGCGCCGAGCCCTAGCGGCGGTGGGGATCGAAAGGCAAGCCGCGCCTCACCACAGCGAGAAAAGGGGCTTTCCCGCCTTGATGCCCGCCGCCTCCCCGCCTAAAGCAACGCCGAAACCGCGCGCAATGCGCCACGCCGAAAGAAATGCTCCTCCATGATTACCGCAATCCGTCGCCTTTTCGGATCCCGGCTGGGCAAGGCCCTCGCATTGGGCTTCGTCATCCTCATCGGCGTCGGCTTTGCGCTTGCCGATGTGACCGGCAATTCGAGCTTCGGCGGGCTCGGCGGCGCCAATGTCGCGCGGGTGGGCAAGGAGAATATCGGCATCGGCGATCTGCGCGAGCGCGTTCGCAACGCCTATAATCAGGCGCGCCAGCAACAGCCCACGCTAACCATGGCTGCGTTCGTCGAATCGGGCGCGGTCGATCAGGTGCTCGACCAGATGATCGACGGGCTGGCGTTCGAACAATTCGCCGACAAGCTGGGCTTCGGCGTCAGCAAGCGGCAGATCGACGGGCGCATCGCCGATATCCCCGCGTTCGCCGGCGTATCGGGCAAGTTCGACCAGACCCGCTACGAAGCCTTTCTGCGCGAGAATAATCTGAACGAGGCGCAGGTGCGGACCGAGATCAAGCAGCAGTTGCTGCTCGAACAGCTGGGCGCGCCGATCGGCAAACTGCCAACGATCGCGCCGGGCGTTGCGCAGCCCTATGCCGCGCTGCTGCTCGAAAAGCGCGCCGGTCAGGCCGTCTACATCCCCTCTGCGCCCTTCGCGCCGACCGCCGACCCCGGCGATGCCGCGCTCAAGACCTTCCTGTCGAAAAACAAATCCAAATTCACCGTGCCCGAACGCCGCGTACTGCAATATGCGCTGTTCGACCGTAGCGCGGTCCCGGTTCCGGCAGTCACCGACGCCGAGATCGCCGCCGCTTACAAGGCCAATGCCGCCCAATATGCAGCGAGCGAGACGCGGCGCTTTGCGCAGGTCATCGCGCCCGATCAGGCGACCGCCAACAGCATCGCGGCGAAGGCGCGGGGCGGCGCCACATTGTCGGCAGCGGCGCAGGGTTCGGGCCTCGCGGCTTCGACCAGCGGCGAACAGACGCTGGCCGCCTTCACCAGCGCGACGTCGGACGCAATCGCCAAGGCGGCCTTTGCGGCCAAGCGCGGCGAAATCGTCGGGCCGCTGCAGTCCGGGCTTGGCTGGACCGTGCTGCGCGTCGAGGATGTCATTGCCAAGCCCGCGCGCACGCTGGCCGATGCGACCCCCGAAATTCGCGAGGAACTGGCCAAGAACAAGGCGAATGAAGCGATCGTTGATTATTACAACCAGGTCCAGGACGCCGTGAACAGCGGCGCGTCGATCGAGGAGATCGCAGCCGACCGCAAGCTCAAGCTGGTTCAAACGCCCGCCATCCTGCCGAGCGGCCGCGCGCCGAACGAACCCGGCTTCGCGCTGCCCCCTGAACTCGCGCCGATGGTTGGTCAGGCCTTCCAGGTCGCCGGCGAAGGCGAATCGCAACTTGCAACGCTGGTCGAGAATGAGAAATTCGCGGTCTATTCGGTTAAGTCGGTCGTCGCCGCGGCGCCGCCGCCCTTCGACCAGATCCGCAGCGCCTTGCTCGCCGAATGGCGCCTGTCCGAAGGCCAGAAGGTCGCGCGCGACAAGGCCCGTGCGATCGTGAAGGCGGTCGAAGGCGGCAAGAGCCTGGCCGATGCGACGCGGGCAGCCGGCCCCAATCTGGGCAATGTCCAGACCATCGGCGGGCTGCGCGGCGACATGGGCCGCGATGGCAAGCCGGTGCCGCCCGAACTCGCCCTGCTCTTCTCGATGGCGAAGGGCAGCGTCAAGACGCTCGAAATCCCCGGCAACCGCGGCTGGATGGTCCTGTCGCTGACCGAGGTGAACCGCCCCGATCCCAAGCAGATCGAACCCGCGCGCATCGCCGCGATGGCGCAGCCGCTGTCGCAGGCCTTCGGCAACGAACTGGTCGAACAGCTCGCTGCCGAGGCGAAGCGCCGCATCGGCGTGAAGATCAACAAGGATCTCGTCACCCAGCTCACCAGGGAGCTGACCGGCGCGTCGCCGGTCGGCGAATAACCCCGGTGGCGCTGGAAGGCAGGGCCGCCGCGCTCGAAGCGCTGGCCGCAGGGCGCGGCGCCGTCGTCTGGCAACGGATGATTGCCGACGTCGAAACCCCGGTTTCGGCGGCGCTCAAACTTATCGAGCCCGGCCGCGGCGACTGGGTGCTCGAATCGGTTGAAAGCGGCGAGACGCGCGGACGCTACAGCCTGATCGGCCTCGACCCCGACCTGCTTTTCGAAGTCACCGGCGACGCGGCGCGGATAAACCGCGAATGGCGCCATGACCGCGAGGCCTTTCGCCCGGTCGAGGCGGGGGCGCTGCAAGCACTACGCGATCTGGTCGCCGAATGTCGCTTCGACGTTCCCGAAGCGCTGCCGAAGGCGCTCGCAACGCTCGTCGGCTTCTTCGCCTATGAAACGATCGGCCTCGTCGAGCGCATCCCGCGCGCCGCGGGGGCGGGGCTCGACCTGCCCGACATGGTGTTCGTGCGCCCGACGACGATCCTCGTCTTCGACCGCTTGGCCGACGAGCTGTTCCTGATCGCGCCGATCTGGCCCGATCCCGACGCGCCGATCGACCGGATGATCGACGGCGCGCAAGACCGGCTCGACACCATTGCGGCCCGCCTGTCGAGCGCGAACGCGCACAGCGCGAAGGCAGAAACGGCACTGACCCCCGACATGGTCGCGGCGCAGCCGGCAACGACGCCCGAGCGCTTCGCCGAAATGGTCGCGGCGGCGAAGGAATATATCGCGGCGGGCGACATTTTTCAGGTGGTGCTGTCGCAGCGTTTCTCGACACCTTTCGACCTGCCTCCCTTCGATCTCTACCGGGCGTTGCGGCGCATCAACCCCTCGCCCTTCCTCTATTTCCTCGACCTGCCGGGCTTTGCGCTGATTGGTTCATCGCCCGAGATATTGGTGCGCGTGCGCGATGGCGAGATCACCATTCGCCCTATCGCGGGCACGCGACCGCGCGGCCGGACCAGCGCCGAGGATGCCGAAAATCGCGAAAGCCTGCTCGCCGACCCCAAGGAGCGCGCCGAGCATCTGATGCTGCTCGATCTTGGCCGCAACGATGTCGGCCGCGCCGCGGTCGGCGGCAGCGTGACGGTCACCGACAGCTATACCGTCGAATTCTACAGCCATGTGATGCACATCGTGTCGAACGTCATCGGCCGCATCGCGCCCGACAAGGATGCGATCGACGCGCTGTTCGCGGGCTTTCCGGCGGGAACCGTCAGCGGCGCGCCCAAGGTGCGCGCGTGCCAGATCATCGCCGAACTCGAGGCCGAAGCGCGCGGGCCCTATGCCGGCGGCGTCGGCTATTTTGCGCCCGACGGCAATATGGACAGCTGCATCGTGCTGCGTACCGCGATCGTGCAGGACGGGACGATGTACGCGCAGGCTGGCGCGGGCATCGTCGCCGACAGCGATCCCGCCTATGAACAGCGCGAATGCGAGGCCAAGGCGGGCGCGCTGTTCGCCGCCGCGCGCGAGGCGGTGAAGCTGGCCGGCACGCCGGCTTACGGACAATAGCTTGACCGGCGGGTGCGGTGCGTTAGCGTCGCGCTCATGCTGAAACGCCTCCTCCCGCTCGCCCTGCTGCTCGCCGCTTTTCCCGCTCAGGCCCAGATGGTCGAGGGCGCGACCGACGGCGATGCAATACTGAAGGATTTCACCTTCCGTTCGGGCGAAAAACTACCCGAACTCAAGATGCATTATACGACGCTCGGCAAGCCGCAGCGCGACGCGACCGGCGCAATCGTCAATGCGGTGATGATCCTCCACGGCACCGGCGGCACGGGAAATCAATTTCTCCAGCCCCAATTTGCGGGCGAATTATTCGGTCCCGGCCAACCGCTCGACACCGCAAAATATTACATCATCCTGCCCGACAATATCGGTCATGGCGGATCGTCGAAGCCGAGCGACGGGATGCGCATGGCTTTTCCCAGATATGACTATGACGACATGGTGGCGGCGCAGCACCGGCTGCTCACCGAAAAGCTGGGAATCGGCGAGCTCCAGCTCATCCTCGGCACCTCGATGGGGTGCATGCACGCCTTTGTCTGGGGCGAAAGCTGGCCGGGCTTTGCAAAACGGCTCGCGCCCTTCGCTTGCCTGCCCGTCGAAATAGCGGGCGAAAACCGGATGTGGCGGACGCTGATCATCGATGCGATCAAGGCCGACCCGGAGTGGAACGGAGGCAATTACGCGCAGCAGCCTGCCGCGGGTCTGCGGACCGCCGCCTCGATCGGCCTGATTGCGGGATCGAACCCATATGCGCTGCAGGCGCAATATCCGACCCGCGCCGCCGCCGAAGCCTATAAGGATGCCGCCTTTGCGCGCAGCTATGGCCGCAACGATGCCAATGACGTTATTTATCAGTTCGATGCCTCGCGAACCTATAATCCCTGTGCGGGGATCGAGAAGATCGACGTGCCCCTTTTGTGGGTCAATTCGGCCGACGATTTCATCAATCCGCCGGGCTATGGCATCGCCGAAAAGGCGGCCGCGCGCATGCCCAGGGCCCGCTATGTCCTGATCCCCGCGTCACCCGAAACCAAGGGGCACGGCACGCATAGCTGGGCGAAATTCTGGAAGGATGATCTCGCGAAGCTGATGGCCGAATAAAGCCCGCTTTGGGGCCGCCGAAGCTTCTATCCCTTCCCCCCGCTACGCAAAAGCATTAGGGCCGCGCCATGATCCTGGTCATCGACAATTACGACAGCTTCACCTTCAACCTCGTTCATTATCTGATCGAGCTCGGCGCCGAGGTGCGCGTGGTGCGCAACGACGATCTGACCGCCGCCGAGGCGCTGGCGACCGGGGCCGAAGCGATGCTGATCTCGCCGGGGCCGTGCACGCCGAACGAAGCCGGGATCAGTCTCGACCTCGTTGCCGCCTGCGCCGCCGCGCGGCGACCGCTGCTCGGCGTCTGCCTGGGGCATCAGGCGATCGGCCAGCATTTCGGCGCGACCGTCCAGCGCGGGCATCTGATGCACGGCAAGACCTCGCCGGTCTGCCACGATGGCACGGGACTGTTCGCCGGCCTGCCCTCGCCCTTCACCGCGACCCGCTATCACAGCCTCGAGGTCGTCGACATTCCCGACTGCCTCGCGATCAATGCGACGAGCGACGATGGGGCGGTGATGGGGTTCCGGCACGTCGACCTGCCGATCCACAGCGTGCAATTCCACCCCGAAAGCATCGCGACCGAGCATGGTCATGCGATGCTCGCCAACTTTCTCACGATCGCCGGGCTGCCGGTTCGCGCCCGCCAGGCGGCATGAGCCGCTTCGGTCCCTTTCCCGACCCGACGGGACAGCTCGCGCCCGATGAGGCGGCGCGCGCGTTTGCGACGATGCTCGATGGCGGCGGCAGCGACGAGGAGGTCGCGGCCTTTCTGGTTGCGCTGTCCGAGCGCGGCGAGACGACGGTCGAAATCGTGGCCGCCGCGCAGGCGATGCGCGACCGGCTGATCCCGATCGCCGCGCCCGAGGGCGCCATCGACGTCTGCGGCACCGGCGGCGACGGCCACCACACGCTCAACGTCTCCACCGCCGTATCGCTGGTCGTTGCAGCATGCGAAGTACCCGTTGCAAAGCACGGAAATCGCGCGGCTTCGTCAAAGGCAGGTGCCGCCGACACGCTCGAGGCGCTCGGCCTCGACATGGCGCGCGCGGGCCGGATGGCCGAGGCCCAGCTCGCCGACCTTGGCATCTGCTTTCTGTTCGCGGCGAACCACCATCCCGCGATGGCGCGCATCCAGCCGATCCGCAAAGCGATCGGCCGCCGCACCATCTTCAACCTGATGGGGCCGCTCGCCAATCCGGCGCGCGTCACGCGCCAGCTCGTCGGCATCGCGCGTCCCGCCTATGTCCCTGTCTATGCCGGCGCGCTGCACCAGCTTGGCACCGATCATTCGCGGGTCGTCTCGGGCGACGAGGGGCTCGACGAACTGTCGCTCGCGGGCGGCAACGAGGTGGCGGTGGTCACACGCGCCGGGGTGCAGATGCAGCGCAGCAGCGCCGCCGACGCCGGACTGCCGACGCATCCGATTGCGGCGATCCGTGGCGGTGACGCAAGCTATAATGCCAAGGCGCTGCGCGCGCTGCTCCAGGGGGAACCCGGCGCCTATCGCGATGCCGTTCTCTACAATGCCGCCGAAGCGCTCATGGTCGCGGGCGCGGTCAACACGCTGGCGGACGGGGTCGAGGAGGCCGCCGAAGCCATCGAAAAGGGGCTCGCCAACGCGCTGCTCAACTGCTGGATCGCGTATAAATGAACAAGCTCACCCAGATCCTCGAAACCAAGGCCGGCGAAGTCGCCGCGCGCCGTGCGCAGCGCACGCTCGCCGATCTCGATGCCGTCGATGCCGGGCCTGTGCGCGGCTTTGCCGCCGCGCTGCGCCGCAAGATCGACGCGGGCGGCTACGGCCTGATTGCCGAAGTCAAGAAAGCATCGCCGTCCAAAGGGCTGATCCGCGAAGATTTTTCTCCCGCCGACCATGCCCGCGCCTATGCCGCCGGCGGCGCGGGCTGCCTGTCGGTGCTGACCGACGCCCCCTATTTTCAGGGGCATGAGGATTATCTGATCGCCGCGCGCGCGGCCTGCCCGCTACCCGTGCTGCGCAAGGATTTCATGATCGATCCGTGGCAGGTCGCCGAAGCGCGCGCGATCGGCGCCGATGCAATCCTGATCATCGTCGCGGCGCTGGATGACGGCGCGATGCGCGAGATCGAGGCGGCGGCGGTCGAACGCGGCATGGACGTGCTCGTTGAAGTGCATGACGAGGCCGAACTCGACCGCGCGTTGACGCAGCTCAGGTCGCGGCTCATCGGCGTCAACAATCGCGACTTGCGCAGCTTCGAAACCGATCTTGGCGTCACCGAACGGCTGGCGAAACTTGTTCCCGCCGGAACCCTGCTCGTCGGCGAAAGCGGCATCGCGAGCCACGCCGATTGCGCACGGCTTGCGCAGAGCGGCGTTCGCGCCTTTCTGGTCGGGGAAAGCCTGATGCGCCACGCCGATGTCGAAGCGGCGACGAGGGCGCTGCTGCTCGGCTAAGCTTCGCGCGCGGGCAGGCTCAAGGTGAAGCGGGCGCCCTGGCCGGGGGCGCTGTCGACGGTGAGGTCGCCGCCCATCGCGCGCGCCAGGCGGCGCGCAATATAGAGGCCAAGCCCCGATCCGCCGCTGTCGGTGCGGCCAAGCCGTTCGAATTTTTCGAACACCACCGCCTGCTGGTCGGTGGCAATCCCCTGCCCCTGATCGGCGACCGTCACCATGGCGCGGTCGCCTTCGCGGTCGACGCGAATCCAGATTTGCGACTGTTCTGGCGAATAGCGGATCGCATTGCCGAGCAGATTGAGCAGCACCTGAAGCACGCGGCGGAACTCGCCATAGGCGGGCATCCGGTCGTCGGTACGCGGCGCGTCGATACGGATACCCTTTTCCTCGGCTTTCATGCCGAGCAGGCCGACTGCGCGGCGCGCCAGATCGCCCAGGTCGATTTCATCGCGCGCCGCCTTGAACCCCGGGCGTTCGATATTCTGCAAGTCGGCAAGATCGTCGACGAGACCGAGCAAATGCCGGCCCGCATGCGCGATATCGCCGGCATAACGGGCATAGTCGGCGCGGATCGGGCCGTCGAACTGGCCATGGATCGTCTCCGCAGTCGCGATGATGCGGCTGAGCGGACCGCGCAGCGCGCCGTCGATCCGCCGCCCGAATTGCGGATCCGACAGCGGCAGCGAGCCGAAGGCGGGATCGATGGTGCCGGACGTCGGCGCAGCGCCCGCCGTTTCGGTATCGCGTGTCGCCATGCCGCGAAAACCGGTAAAGCCCCCCGCTGCGTCGAAGAGCGCCTCGCCCGCCACGGTCATCGTCAGCGGCGCGCCGCCGATCTCTACGCGAACGCGCTGGCCTTCGAAGCTTGCCTGCCGCGCGAGCGCGCGCAGCACCGCAAAGCGCCCGTCGGCATCGGGTTGAAGCTCGAACAATTCGGACAGCGACCGCCCCTCCCAACCGGCGGGGATCGACGGAGCCTCCGCCCCGGCGCGCAGCGCCACGACGCGCAGATGCTGGTCGCATTCCCACGCCCATCCGTGCGGAACAATTCCCACGTCGGCGACCGGCGGCGTCTGCGGCATCACGACCGGGCGTGTGCGCCAGTCGCTGATCTCGATCGCCGCGCCATCGGCATCGGGGGCAATGCGCACCAGCGCATGAATGTCGCTATGATCGTCGGCGGCATAGAGCGGCCGGCTGATGTCGCGCTGGAGCCGCTGCGCCAGCGCGACGAGCCGCGCGAGCTGCGGCAGCGCCAGCGGACGGCCAAGCCCCGCCCCGGCGCGCTGTTGCAGCCGCAGCAGCGACGGATCGGCGCTGACGAGCGCCCCGCTGGCGTCGACGCGGCCGCGAATGATGCGTTCGCCGCTCATACCGCGGTCCCTGAACCGGCATCATCGCCGGCCAGCGCCCGCGCCGGCAGCATCGCGAGCGACGCCTCGAGCGGCGCCAGCGCAGCCGAATCGAGCCGCAACGGTGAAAGAAGGACCGGCAGTGCGGCCGCCTCGGCAGTGATCAGCGCCAGTGCCATGTCGGCATAGCGCCGTTTGCCCGCCGCCGCGGCCAGCGCAACAAGCGTCGGCCAGTCGTTTCGCGCGATGGCTCCCGCCGCCACTGCGGACAAATCTCCATTCGCGATCAGTAGGGCGTGATAAGCCTTTGCTTCGGCGTCGATTCCTATGGCACTCTGCTGTGCCTCGCCGGTCGTCCTTACCGCGTCGCCGAGCGCCGCCGCGCGATCGCCGTCGCCTTCGTCCCGCGCCAGCCACCACGCCGCAATATCGAGCAGCAGCGCGCGGAGCAGGTCGGGATCGAGATCGGCGACCGCGATCGCCGGGTTTCCGAGCGCGTCAAAGCGGCGCCCGTCCGCAATCCGCAGCGCAAGAAAGGCCCGATCGGTATCGCTGAGCTCGCTTTCGTCCGCAGCCGGCGCAGCCTCAGCGGTTTCGGCTGCGCCCGGCGACACCGTCGGCGCGCGCTGCGCCGATTGCTGCCGCCAGCGATGTTCTTCGGCGCGCGCGAAACAGGCCGGGGCCAGTCGCTCGGCCGAGGGAATTCCGCCCGCAAGCCAGTCGTCCCACAGCGCCGCGCCATCGATCCCGACATCGAGTTCAGCCGCCAGCGTCGTGACGAGCCGCCGGGCAATTCCCAGCGACAGCGCGCGCTGTTCCTCGGTCAGATGCCCCGCGGTCGGCGCCGCCAGATAGGCTGCCAGTTCGCGCAGCCGCGCCGACAGCGTCGGCGACGGCAGATCGAGACCGGTCGAGGGGAAGGATTCAGCCATGCACGCTCGCGGATAGCAGCATGTCGTTAATAGGCATTAAACCTTGAAGGCCTTTGTTCTACTTGGCCTCCGGTCGCCGCGCGAGGCGCATCCAGAGCAAAATCTGGAACAGCGCCAACAGCGGAAGGATCGCGAACATCAGCGGCGCCGCGCCGAAAACCAGCGCGGGGGCGAGCATGATCCATGCCTGATCGGCGTCGGGAAGCAGCCAGTGAAAGCGCCGCTTTTCGCCCGCATCCTCATAGAGCAGGCGCGCGAGCAGGATCGTCGCGGCAAGGCATGGTGCAAGCGCCGCTTCCGAAAAGCGCGGCATCGCGTGCCCCGCCCCGCCGAGCGAGAGCAGCCAGGGAAAGGCCGCCAGCAACAGCCACGCAAAACTGCGGATGGTCGCGCGTACCCGGTCGTGCGCCGCGCTCTGGGCGCGAAAGGAGGCAAGAAAGCGCATCGCGGCGAGGCAGAGGCCGCCGAACACCGCGACGAGCGCCCCCGCCGCCGCCAGCCCGCTCGCGGCGAGCAGCGCAACGCCGATCCAGAGCAGCGCGGTGACATAGGGCAGATAGCGCGCAGTTTTCGGCGATCGCACGAGCAGCGGCCCCGCAAGCCGGATCAACGGCATCATGACCGCCGAGCGGCCGAGCCCCATGCCGCCATAATCGACCTGTTGCAGGCTCGATTGCTCGATCAGCGCTGCCGTCGGCCGGTCGGTGACGATCGCGATGTCGCCCTGTTCGAACAGCGCGGGTTCGCAATAGAGGCGGCGCGCGCCGGTCTGCACCGCCATGCGCAGCAGCGTCAGCATTACGTCCCACTCGCCGGGCATCTCGGCGAGATCGCGCACCATCGCATCCGAAATACAGGCAAGCCCGCCCCAGCGCCGGGTCGCGTCGATGCGTTCGAACCCCTGCGTCAGCAGCGTATCGGCGGTGACGAGGATCGCCGGCGAACCGGGCTTGGCGATCGCGGCATAATGGGCGCTGCCCGCGCGCAAACCGTCGGCGACGAGGATGATGCGATCGTCGCCCTCGACCAGCGCCATCAGGTCGCTCGCCTCGCGCACCGGCGTCACCTTCATCCCGCGGCGGCGGATCCGGTCGCACGTTGCCAGCAGGTCGGCCGGCACCGCCGCGACGGCCACGGCGATATGCGTGACCCCGACGTCGGCAAGCCGCGCCGCCTGCCGCTCGATCAGTGTCTCGCCCGCAATCGCGACGAGCGCGCGCAGGCCGCCGTCGGGCAGCATTTCGCTGGCGCCGACCAGCGCGATCAAGGCCATCGGCGCCCCCCATTTGCAGCACAGCTCATCGCCGCCGACCTTTAGGCGCGAAGGATCGATTGGCAAGCGATCATCTGCGCAAGCACCGCCATGACGTCATCCTTCCCGCCCCGCGCAAAAACGTTGCCGAGCCACGAAAAAATCACGCTGAAAGGCACCGAATCGCTGGCAAAGACACCGGTCATGGGCTAGGCCCGAAGCATCTCCCGATAGCGCAACAGAAGGCCGGGCTTTGACCGAAGAAAATACGCATTTGCCGCCGTCCGACGACGGCATTTCGCCGATCAACATCGTCGACGAAATGAAGACGTCTTACCTCGATTACGCGATGAGCGTAATCGTCAGCCGCGCGCTGCCCGACGTGCGCGACGGGTTGAAGCCGGTGCATCGCCGCATCCTCTACGCGGCGCAGGAAGGCGGCTTCATTCCCGGCCGCCCCTACAAGAAATCGGCGAAAATCGTTGGCGACGTCATGGGTAACTACCACCCGCACGGCGACAGCGCGATCTACGACGCTCTCGCCCGCATGACGCAGGACTGGTCGCTCCGCGTGCCGCTGATCGACGGCCAGGGCAATTTCGGCTCGATGGACCCCGATCCGCCGGCGTCGATGCGCTATACCGAAGCGCGCCTTGCCAAGACCGCGATGGTGCTGCTGAACGACCTCGACAAGGATACCGTCGACTTCCAGCCCAACTACGACGCGAGCCGCGAAGAGCCGACGGTGCTCCCGGCGCGTTTCCCGAACCTTCTCGTCAACGGCGCGGGCGGCATCGCGGTCGGCATGGCGACCAACATCCCGCCGCACAATCTTGGCGAAGTCGTCGATGCGACGCTCGCGATGATCGACCGCCAGCTCGAGGGCGGTCCGGACATCACCCTCGAAGAACTGATGGCGATCGTCCCTGGCCCCGATTTCCCAACCGGCGCGATGATGCTCGGCCAGGGCGGCGCGCGCAACGCCTATGCCACCGGCCGCGGCTCGATCATGATGCGTGCGACGCATATCATCGAGGAAGGCAGGAACGACCGCCAATCGATAGTTCTGACGTCCATTCCTTTTCAGGTCGGCAAGTCGGGACTCGTCGAGAAGATCGCCGAGGCGGCGCGCGACAAGCGCATCGAGGGCGTCGCCGACATCCGCGACGAATCGAACCGCGAGGGCGTTCGCGTCGTTATCGAGCTGAAGCGCGACGCCACCGCCGAGGTCGTCCTGAACCAGCTCTGGCGCCACACCCCGGCGCAGTCGAGCTTCCCCGCGAACATGCTCGCGATCCGTGGCGGCCGCCCTGAAATGATGGGGCTGAAGGATATTCTTTCGGCCTTCATCGCCTTCCGCGAAGAGGTCATCACCCGCCGCTGCAAATTCGAACTCGCCAAGGCGCGCGACCGGGCGCACATCTTGCTCGGCCTTGTCGTCGCGGTCAGCAATCTCGACGAGGTTGTGCGCATCATCCGCGGCTCGAACTCGCCCGCAGCGGCCCGCGAAGCGCTGCTCGCGCGCGAATGGCCGATCGGCGAAATCGCGCCCTATATCCGCCTCGTCGAAGCGATCGAGGGCGAGATGGAGGACACCGCGACCTATCGTCTTTCCGAAATTCAGGTGAAGGCGATCCTTGACCTCCGCCTGCATCGTCTGACCGCGCTCGGTCGAGACGAAATCGGCAAGGAACTCGGCGAGTTGGCGACCGAGATTGAGGAACTGCTTTCGATCCTCGCCGACCGCGTCAAACTCTATGGCGTGATGCGGGAAGAGCTGGTCGCGGTGCGCGACGAATTCGCCACCCCGCGCAAGACGCTCGTCGCCCCCGCCGCCGATGGCATCGACGACGAGGATCTGATCGAGCGCGAGGAGATGGTCGTTACCGTCACCCTCGACGGCTATATCAAGCGCACCCCGCTCGACACCTTCCGCGCCCAGCGTCGCGGCGGCAAGGGCCGCGCCGGCATGGCGACGAAGGACGAGGATGTCGTCACCGAATTGTTCGTCACCTCGACGCACACGCCGGTGCTGTTCTTCTCCACCGCGGGCAAGGTCTATCGCATGAAGGTATGGCGCCTGCCCGAAGGCGGGCCGGCCACGCGCGGCCGACCTATGATCAACCTGCTCCCGCTGGCGCAGGGCGAGACGATCTCGACCGTCCTCCCATTGCCCGAGGACGAGGGTGAATGGGGCAAGCTCCACGTCATGTTCGCGACCGCGAAGGGGAGCGTGCGTCGCAACAGCATGGACGCTTTCACCAACGTTCCGTCGAACGGCAAAATCGCGATGAAGTTCGAAGGCGAGGACGAAGACGACCGCTTGATCGGCGTCGCGCTGCTGGACGAAAGCGACGATGTGCTGCTCGCGACGCGGCAAGGCAAGGCGATCCGCTTCGCCGGTGACGATGTGCGCGAATTCCAGAGCCGTAATTCGACCGGCGTGCGCGGTATGCGTCTGGCGGACGGCGACGAGGTGATCTCGCTCTCGATCCTCCACCGCGTCGGCACCAGCAGCGAGGAGCGCGAAGCCTATCTGCGCGCCGCCCCGTGGAAAGACAATGAAAACGCGCCGACGCTGCCGGTCGACCGGATGGACGAGCTCGCCGCACGCGAACAGTTCATCCTGACGATCTGCGCCAACGGCTATGGCAAGCTGTCCTCCGCCTATGAATATCGCCGCACCGGTCGCGGCGGCCAGGGGATCACCAATATCGACAATATCGGCCGCAACGGCCCCGTCGTGGCGAGCTTCCCGGCAACGCAGGCGCATCAGCTGATGCTCGTGACCGATCAGGCGAAGCTCATTCGCATGGGGCTCGACAGCCTGCGCGTCATCGGCCGCGGATCGGCGGGCGTGCGGCTGTTCGACGTTGCCAAGGACGAACATGTCGTATCGGCGGCGCTGATCGAGGATAGCGAGGACGAAGCACTCGATGCGGCCGACGCCCCGGCGGAGGCAACGGAAGCGGTCGCCGGCGGGACCACCGACGCGGGACCGGACGGCGCCGGCGAATGACCGCCGGCACCGCCTTCAAGGTGCTGACCGCCGACCAGTGGATGGATTTCGAGCGCGAAGGCCTGTTCCACGGCGCCCCCGTGGACCATGCCGACGGCTATATCCACATGTCGACCGCCGAGCAGCTTGCCGAAACGCTCGCCAAACATTTTGCCGGGCAGCAGGGGCTGGTGATCGCCGAGGTCGACCTCGCGCAGCTCGGCAAGGCGGTGCGCTGGGAAGAGTCGCGCGGCGGCCAGCTTTTCCCACACCTGTACGGCACGTTGCCGATGACGGCGGTCATCCGGGTCGAGAGCCGCGACTGACGGCAGCGCTCGCGGCGAGCCTCAGGCCATGCCGCGCGCCAGGTCGAGCCGCGATGCGTCGCCCACCTGGCTACCGCCATCGCAGTCGAGGATCGTTCCGGTGATATAGCTCGCGGCGGGCGAGCAGAGGAAAACCGCCGATTCGGCGACCTCCGAAACCTTGCCCCAGCGCTTCATCGCGATGCGGGCATAATGCGCCTCGCGCGTCGCGTCGTCGGGCGCGAGCCGTTTCATGCCCTCGGTGTCGGCGATCGGTCCCGGCGAGATGCCGTTGACGCGCACATCGGGGCCCCATTCGAGCGCCAGCACCCGCACGAGCTGGTTGATCCCCGCCTTCGCCGCACAGGCATGCGCCTGCAGCGCCGAGGCATTGACCGCCTGCCCTGCGGTGATCGCGATCAGCGAGGCACCCGGCTTGTTGAGCAGATCGTGGCAGCCGCGAAACACGTTGAAGGTGCCATTGAGATCGATATCGACCACGGTGCGAAAGGCGTTGGCCGACATGCCGAGCACCGGCGCGAGGAAATTGCCCGCGGCGCCCGATATGACGATGTCCATCGGGCCGAACTTGTCCGCGACCGTCTCCATCACCCCGCGAATCGCGCCATAATCGCGCACATCGCCCGACAGCCCGATCGCGTCATGGCCGATTTCGTCGGCGGCGCGGCGCGCCTTGTCGGGATCGCGCCCCGCGACGGCAACGCGCGCGCCCAATTCGGCAAAACGCTTGGCAATGCCAAGGTTGATGCCGCTCGTGCCGCCCGCGACGAAAGCGGTCTTGCCGGCGAGCAGATTGTCGCGAAAACTGGTCATGGCCTCACTCTTCCCTTCGCTGTTTCAGCGCCTTCGCCCCGCGCCGCCGCCCCATGCGGGGTTGACGGATCGGATTCGGTCGCCTTTTGAAACGCAACCAGACAGCAAGGATGATCAGATGGCAAGTGGCCCCACGTCGCACTCCTACATCTCGCAGCGGTTGAAGCTGCACTATGTCGATTGGGGCAATGCCGACGCGCCGCCCTTGCTTCTCGTGCATGGCGGGCGCGATCATTGCCGCAACTGGGACTGGGTCGCCGAAAAGCTGCGCGATCGCTATCATGTCATCGCGCCCGACCTGCGCGGCCATGGCGACAGCGCCTGGTCGCCCGACGGCAATTACGACATGGACGCCTTCGTCTATGACCTGGCGCAGCTCATCCACCAGCTCGATTTGTCGCCGGTGACGATCGTGTCGCATTCGATGGGCGGCAATGTCGCATTGCGCTACACCGGGCTCTATCCGGACACCGTATCCAAGCTCGTCGCGATCGAGGGGCTTGGCCCCTCGCCCAAGCTGATCGCCGAACGCCTCGCAACCCCGGTCGCCGACCGGTTCCGCAAATGGATCGACGACAAACGACAGGCGGCGGGCCGTTCGCCGCGCCGTTATCCGACGCTCGACGATGCGCTGGCGCGGATGATGGGCGAAAATGCCTATCTGACCCCCGAACAGGCGCGTCACCTGACCATCCACGGCGTCAGCCGCAACGAGGATGGGACGTGGAGCTGGAAGTTCGACAATTATCTCAACATCTGGTCGGTTTTCGATCTGTCGCACGACGAAATCGCGTCGCTGTGGGCGGAAATCACATGCCCGACGCTACTGCTCTATGGCGCCAACAGCTGGGCGTCGAACCCGGCGAAGGACGGTCGGATCGCACATTTCAAGTCCGCGCAGGTCATCGAGTTCGAGAACGCCGGCCACTGGCTGCACCACGACCAGTTCGAGCGGTTCATGTCCACGCTAGACGATTTCCTTTAATATTGGCCCCGAAGCCGCGCGATGGGCGCGCGCCGGGATCGGGCGATGGCATATAGCGGACAGCTTCCGGCGCGGCAGCGCGCCCTGGCAGGCGGCGGCGCGGCCCTGGCCGCGCTGCTGGTCGGCTCGGCGCTCGTCAGCAGCCTCGACATTGCGGTAATCCGCAAGGCCGGCGAGGCGATCAGCGCCATCGCGCTCCCCGCACCGAAACCTCCGCCGACACCCGCGACCCCCGCTCCGGCGAAAAGCGACGCGGCGAGCGGCAAGGCGTCGGCGGCGAACCGCTTTGCCAAGGCCGCGGCGGTCGCAGCGCCCAAGCCCCGGATCGTCCCGCCCGAGCCGCCTCCGGTCGCGGCGGCACCGCAGCCCGGCAGCGGCAGCGATCCATCGGCGGGCGCGACCCCAACCCCGGGCCCCGGATCGGGCGCTGGCGGACGCGGCGACGGCACCGGGTCCGGCGGTGCAGGCAGCGGAACCGGCGGCGGCACGCGCGCCGTGTGGCGCAGCGGAACGATCGAAGATAATGACTATCCCCGTGAGGCGCGCCGCGCGCATATCGGCGGGGTCGTCGAAGTACGCTTCACCATCGAGGCCAGCGGCCGCGTCAGCGGATGCCGGGTCAGCCGATCGAGCGGCGATGCCTCGCTCGATTCGACCACGTGCCGGCTGATCGAGGCGCGCTTTCGCTTCCGGCCCGCGACCAATGCGCGCGGCGAACCCGTCGCCAGCCCTTATGGCTGGCGGCAGAGCTGGTGGCTCGAGCCACGGCGCTAGTCACCGCCCCGCAGGCGTAGCCACACCCCGATCACTACCACCACCTGCGACAAAGTCGCGACATTATCGCGAACGATTCGCATTATTGTTGACTCTGCGAACGACTCTCAATAGCGGACTCCCAACAACAACCATAAGGGGGTAACACCGTGAAGCCTGTTTCTTTCCTCGCTCTCTCCTGCGTCGGCAGCCTCGTCAGCGCGCCCGCGCTTGCCGCGACCGCCGACGATGCGCAGGATGCGCCCGGCTATCGGGAAAATATCATCGTCACCGGCACCAATGGCGTCGCGGTGGAAACGCCCAAATCGACCGCGCCGATCGTCGACACGCCGCAGACGGTGACCGTGGTGTCGGAGGAACAGATCAGGCAGCAGAATCTGCTCACGCTGCGCGACGCGCTTTCGACGATTCCGGGCATCACCTTCGGCGCGGGCGAAGGCGGCGGCGGCTATGGCGATTCGATCAACCTGCGCGGCTATTCGGCGAGCAACGACATCACCGTCGACGGCGTGCGCGACAGCGCACAATACAGCCGGACCGACCCGTTCAACCTCCAGCAGATCGAAGTCTACAACGGCGCCAACTCGGTCTTCAACGGATCGGGCAGCGTCGGCGGGACGATCAATCTCGTCAGCAAGATTCCCTTCGCGCGCGATGCGACGACGGTGCAGGCCGCGGTAGGCACCGACAATTATTATCGGGCGGCGGTCGACAGCAACTGGCGGCTCAGCGAGCTGATCGCGGTGCGCCTCAACGCCATGTATCATGAAAATGACGTGCCCGGCCGCGACGTCGAATCCTATCAGCGCTGGGGCGTGGCGCCATCGATCACCATCGGCGTCGACAGCGACACCAGCCTGACCCTCGCCTATATTCACCAGGATGACGACAACACGCCGATCTATGGCGTCCCCTATTTCCTGAGCGGCGTGAACGATGGCCCGCTGCCGGGGGTCGATGACAGCTCCTATTTCGGCATCGTCAATCTGGACGAACAGAAGACCAAGGTCGACCGCTTCACCGCAACCTTCCGCCACGCGTTCAGCGATGCCGTGTCGATCCGTAACCTCACGCGTTGGCAGCGCGTCCACCAAGATAGCCAGACGAGCGCGCCGCAGGGTGTCTTCTGCCTGGCCAGCGGCCTGCAGCCGATCGGTGCGGCGCCCGATGCGACCGTCGGCGTCCCCTGCCCCAGCGGCCAGGATATGCCGGGCAATTATTACCCCGCCGGACCGCGCGGACTGGTCCGCGATCAGCTAAACGAACTGCTCTACAACCAGACCGACCTCACCATCGTCAGCGGTACCAAGGGCGGCATCCACAACACGCTGGTCATCGGCGGCTCGCTGAGCCAGGAGGATTATTCGATCGAGGTTGCGCAATTGCTGCGCAACGCGGGCGGCGCCACGCCCAATCCCGTGCAGGGACCGATCAGCTTGTCGAACCCCGACACCTATTGGTCGGGCCCGGTCAATTATGTCCGCACCGGCAACAGCTATGGCGATACGCGCGGCTGGGCGATTTACGCCTTCGACACGCTCGAGCTGTCGCCGATGTTCGAACTGAACGCCGGGCTGCGCTATGAAAATTCGCGCGCCAAATTCCGCGCGGACACCATAACGACGCCCGCAACCGGCGCGGTCTACACCCGCGGCGCCGACCAGATAAGCGACGAAAATCTCTTTTCCTATCGCGTCGGCGCGGTGCTCCACCCGGTCGAAAATGTCAGCCTCTATGCTGCCTATGGCAACAGCAAGACGCCGTCGTCGGCGACGGTCCGGCTCGGCTGCGGCACCAATTGCGATGTCGCGCCCGAAAGCGGCCGCACTTACGAGATCGGGGCGAAGGCCGAGCTCATGGACAAGAAGCTGCTGCTCACCGCCGCTCTGTTCCGTAACGAACGCAGCAATTACCGCGTGCCGTCGAACGACGCCTCACTGCCCAGCTCGCTGCAGGTGCTCGACGGCAAGTCGCGCGTCGACGGCTTCGCGCTCGGCCTGACCGGCGCGATCACGCCCAACTGGTCGATCTTCGCCAATTACACCTATCTCGACGGAACGGTGCGGCAGAGCGTGTCGGACTATTGCATCGCCAACCCCGGCGGCGGCACCTGCACCAACAGCGCCGCGCTGCCCGATCCGCAGGCGGGCGACCGGCTGATCCAGACCCCGAAACATTCGGGCAGCCTGTTCACCACCTACACGCTGCCGTTCGGGCTGCAGATTGGCTATGGCCTGACCTATCAGGGCAGCTTTGCGACCAGCCAGCGCAACATGGCGCAGCGCTCGCAATATTTCGTCGACGATTATCTGATCCACCGCGCGTTCGTGTCCTATGAATTCGGCAACGGCCTGGTGGCGCAGCTCAATGTGTCGAACCTGACCAACGAGGATTATTACACCGGCGTGCGCAACAATGTGAACAGCACCACCGGCATCGTCACCGGCGGCTGGGCGACGCCCGGCGAGGAACGCTCGGCGGTCCTCAGCCTCTTCTACAAATTCTGATTGCAACCCCGGGCGCGGCGATTGCCGCGCCCGGGCTTTTCGGCTTAGTAACGCGCATGATCCGCATCATTCCCGACCTCATCGATGCCGAGGGCGTCAAGGCGCTCCGCACCATCCTCGACCGCGCCGACTGGATCGACGGCAACGAGACGTCGGGACCGCAGGCGGCACTGGCCAAGCGCAACCAGCAGCTTCCCGAATTCGGCGACGCGGCGGTCGAGGCGGGCCGGATGGTGATCGACGCGCTCGGCCGCTCGCCGCTGTTCATGGCGGCGGCGCTGCCGCTCAAAATCTATCCGCCTTTCTTCAACCGCTATTCGGGCGGCGAGGCGTTCGGCGATCATATCGACAATGCCGTGCGGATGCGCCGCGGCACCGATTTCCGGATTCGCAGCGACCTGTCGGCGACGCTGTTTCTGACCGACCCAGACAGCTATGAAGGCGGAGGCCTGGTCATCGACGGCATGGCCGATGCGCCCGGCGTCAAGCTCCCCGCCGGCCACCTCATCCTCTATCCGTCGAGCACCGTTCACCGCGTCGAACCGGTCACGGGCGGCGTCCGTGTCGCCAGTTTCATGTGGATTCAGTCGATGATCCGCGATCAGGCGCAGCGCAACCTGCTGTTCGACCTCGACCTAGGGGTTCAGGGCGCCGCCGCGGCAATGGGTCAGGGCGATCCGACCGTCGTCCGTCTGACCGGCGTCTATCACAATCTGCTGCGCCAATGGGCCGACGCCTGAAGGCCTGGCGTTCCTAATCCAGCATCGCGCGCCACTCACGCGAGACATATTCGCGGCCGTCCGCGATTATCTGCATCGCAAGACCCTGCGCATCGGCAAGCGCCATGCCCTGCTCAGGACCAACGACGGTGAGCGCGGTCGCCCAGCCGTCGGCGATCATGCAGCTGCGATGCACCACCGTCACCGATGCCACGCCGTTGACGAGCGGGCGCCCGCTGCGCGGATCGAAGCTGTGCGAATAATGGCGGCAGCCGTCGGTAAAGCCGCGCCGGTAATTGCCCGAGGTCGCGACCGACAGGTCGTGCAGCGCGAGCCGCCAGGGCGCGAGCGACTGGCCGGGCGGCGGCTCGACATCGACCCACCAGGGCTGTGCGTCGGGCTGCAGCCCCTCGCCGCGCAATTCGCCCCCGACTTCGATCAGGAAATGGCGCACCCCGCTCGCGAGCAGCTGCTCGGCAGCAAGATCGGCGCCGAATCCCTTGGCGATCCCCGACAGGTCGAGCGCCGCCCCCGTCCCGCGCCGGACGCGCGCCGCCGCGGCATCGAAGGCAATGTCAGGCGGTGCATCGGGCGGTGCGATCTCGGGCACCGCAGCGACCGGCCCCGCCGCACCGAAGCCCCAGCGTTCGGTCAGCAGCCCCAGCGCCGGATTGAACGCGCCGCCGCTCGCTTCGGCGATCGCGGTCGCCGCAGCCATCACGCGCGCAAATTCGGGCGGGATCGCGTGCCATTCCCCCGCGGGCGCGCGGTTCAGGCGCGACAGGTCCGATTCCGCTTCCCACTGGCTCATCTGCCGCACGACGCGATCGAGCGCGCGCCGGACGCTTTCGCCCGCCGAAGCCGGTGCGTCGACCGCCTGCAACGACCAGCTCGTGCCCATTGTCCGTCCCGAAAAGCTCCGGACCGGCACCCCCGGACGGCGCGCCGCAAAGGCGGCGGGCGTCAGCGCCCGGGGGATCAATATCCGGTCGGTCAGGGCGCCATGACCTCGAGCGTCGTCACATAGCTTGCGCGGCGGGCAAGCGGCGGCGGGCCGCCCGCGCCCTCTTCGCGCTCCGCCTGCGGCGTGGTGACGTTGAGCCAGTACATACCCGGTTCGAGCCAGCTGATCGCGACCTTGCCGTCAGCACCGGTCTTGAGGACCATCTGGCCCAGCTGGTCGCGGTAGCGGATACCGCCCGGGATCACCGTGACGGGCAGGCCCGCCGCGGGCTTGCCGTCGAGCAGGAACTGAAAGGTCGCGGTTTCGCCCGCGAACAGATCATTTGGGTGCGTCACCGGCACCAGCTCGATCCCCTTGCCGGTCGGGGCGAACAGCGTCGTCGTCGGCTCACCCAACGTCACGAAAATCTCGTTGCGGTTGTTCGCCTCGGCGGTTCGCACATTGGTCGCCCCGGCGGGCAGGCGCTCGGCCAGATTGGCCGCCGTCGTCCCGCGCGGCAGGCGTTCGGTCTTGCCGTCCAGATCATAGCTGCCCATCAGCATGTCGGCGACCGAGGCGATGCGCCACGTCCCCTTCTGCGTCAGATGCACGTCGAAGGTGCTGCGATAGCGGCCGGTCGCCTTGTTCTCGATCGGCGCTTCGCTGCCGTCGGGCGCCCATGCCTTCATCGCGTCGAGCCGCAGCGGCTGATGCTCGAAATAGAACAGGTCGTTCGAAACGGCGGCATCGACCGTCACCCACGCATCGTCGCCCGACAGCACGGTCGAGGACGGCAGCATCCATTGGCGGTGCGCCTGCGCGGGCGCTGCGGCGAAAAGGGCCAGCGCGGCACTCGCGGCGATCAGCAATCGGGTCTTCATGATCGGTCCTCTCTTGATCAACGGAAGGAAATCGAAACGGTGCCAAGTTCGGCCTTGCCCACCGCGCGGCCCCCGGCGCCGGCCTTGGCGGGCCAGCGGAACGGAATGCGCAGCAACTCGCGCCCGCCGACTTCGCGCGCAGCCTCGATCACCAGGACATAGTCGCCGGGCGCCTGCGCGCCGAGCTGCGCGCGGCTGAAGGCGATCCTGTGCGTGCCCGGCGCGCGCGTCGCACCCGTCACGCCATTGGCCGGGAAGCGCATCGAACGGCCCGAGGCGCGCCACCACTGCCGCACGTCGCGCAGCCATTTGGTGCCCTCGTTATTCTTCATGTCATGGTCGTACCAGATCGCGACGGTCCTCGCGGGCGCGCCGGCCTTCTCTACCCAGATGGCGACATAGGGCCGATGATATTCGGCGACCTTGAGCTGCGGGATGGTGACGCTGACCTCCATCATCCCCGGATCGGCGGCGAGCGCCGGCGCCGACAGCGCCGCGCCCAGCCCCAGCGAGGCGCCGGTCAGGACGGATCGAAACTCGGTTTGCATGGCATCTCCTTAATGGATGAAGAGGATCGCGATGGTGGCGGGGATCGCCACCCCCGCGCCGACGAGCGGCCAGGTGCTCTTGCGCTTGGCCGAATGAAGCTGAAGCAGCACAAGCCCGGTCAGCGCGAACACCAGGCAGGCAAAGGCGAATATGTCGATGAACAGGCTCCACGCGCCGCCCGAATTGCGCCCTTTGTGCAGATCGTTGAGATAGGAAATCCAGCCGCGGTCGGTGATTTCCGCGGTGGCGGCGCCCGTCGCGCGATCGATCGCGACCCAGGCATCGCCGCCGGGACGCGGCGCGGCCATGTAGACCTCGTCGGCGGACCATTCGGCTTCGCCCGCACGGACCGGAAAATTCGCCTCGACCCACGCCGCAACCGGCGCGGGGAGCGTCCTCTTGCCGTCCGCCGGGTCCGCCGCCGCCAGCGCTTCGAGCAGCGGCGCCGGCAATTGCGCGCTACGCTCGGCGACGCGCGGTGCCCCCTCTATATCGGCGGCATGGTTCAGCGTGAAACCGGTGATCGCGAACAACAGCAGCCCGATCAGGCTGATAGCCGAGCTCATCCAGTGCCACATGTGAAGCTGTTTGAGCCAGAAGGCGCGGCGGCTCTTCTTGGTCGGCGTGCGCGTTGGGGTCGGTGCGTGCATGGAGGAGAGAGGCCCTTGAAATTTGGCCCTCACTATCGCGAACGATTCGCATTTACAATAGATAAGCGGGCGAAATTTGCGCGCATGCCCGCAGCCGCGGGCGACCGCCGCGAGCTGCTCGAGACAGATGGAAGGAAGAGGTGGCGGAGACGGAGGGATTCGAACCCTCGGTACGGTTCCCCGTACGACGCTTTAGCAAAGCGTTGGTTTCAGCCACTCACCCACGTCTCCGCATGGTCTGCCGCGCGAACGGCAGGTTGGCCTGAGCGGGCGCTATAGCCAGACCGATCCCGCCCCGCAACGCCTAACATTGGCCTTTTTGTCACTTATTCCCCTATTGGTCGGTGGAAATGATTCGGTCCGGCGCAAAATCGACTCAAGTCATCGCCCGTTCATTGCCGCGCCGACAGGATGAGTCATGGTTAACCCGGCTTGCGGCGCCCGAAGCCGCCGATTTTTGGGGGATTATATGCGGAATGCGCTCACCAATCTTGCCGTTGCGGCTCTCGCCTCGATCGGGCTGATGCTCGCCGGGCCGGCGGCGCACGCACAGATGACATCGGTCGATCCCAATACGGCGATCGATTCTGACCTCAACAATCCGGCGCCCCCGCCGCCTCCCCCCCCCGCCACGACGACCAGCGACCCGTCGCTCGACAGCGACCTTGCGACCGGTGCCGAACAATATTCGGTCACCTCACCCGACGCGAGCACGACCACCGCTGCGCCTGCAACGGGAACGACGGCCGCCGATGGCACCACATACAAGGAAGACGATCTGATCGGCGCCGCCGAAGGCGTCTTCGGCAAGGGCGCGCAGGGCCTCGCCGGCCTCATCGAAGATATTCTGAAGAAGCAGGGCGAGCCCAACGCTTATATCGTCGGCCGCGAAGCTGGCGGCGCGCTTGGTATCGGGCTGCGCTACGGATCGGGCACACTGTACCACAAGATCGAGGGTGAACGCCCCGTCTACTGGACCGGTCCCTCGATCGGCTTCGACGCGGGCGCCAATGCCGGCAACACCTTCGTGCTGGTCTACAATCTGTTCGACAGCGAGGATCTCTACAAACGTTATCCGGCGGGCGAAGGCGCCGCCTATCTCATTGGCGGCTTCAATGCGAGCTATCTGCGGCGCGGCGACGTAGTCCTCATCCCGATCCGCGTCGGCGTCGGCGCGCGGCTCGGCGCCAATATCGGCTATATGAAATTCCGCAAAAAACAGAGCTGGGTGCCCTTCTGAAGCACCCGCCACCCCCAAAGGGCGATGGGCCCGCGTCTCCGGACGCGGGCCTTTTTCTTTGGAGGGAAGCCGCGTTGCGGCGCGATGGGATATGACTGGAATCGGCCCTTAAGCAGACTCTAGCTCAATCTTTTGATCCGCCTCTCGGGGCACGATCCATCCGAATATCACTGGCACCCAGTTGATGATTGATCCGCCGATGTTGAAAGCTACATGATCCGAAAGATGCCATGTTGGTCCGATGCCAAACTGGAGGATCATCAAAAGCAACCACGCAGTGGATAGCTTCGCATCGCGAAGGCGATGATAAGTCATTATCGTCAGGGCAATCCCGGCAACGACTGCAACGAGAAAGATAAACCACGCGGGAATGCCGGCCGATATTTGCCGACGCTAAAGCAACGCCAGTAATTGCTACAAGCGCTGCCGAACCAATCCGGTAGCGCGACCTCTCCCCGTAGCGTCTCACATTCATCGGCATCATCAACAGCCTAAGATATGATCCGTCCACTGACCACTTCAAATCCGCCGCACCTCAATCGCCGTCGAAGGCGATCAGCGTTTCGCATGCGAGGCCCGCGGCCTCGAGCCGCTGCGAGCCGCCAAGGTCGGGAAGGTCGATGACGAACAGCGCCGCGGCGACGTCGGCGCCGACGCTGCGCATCAATTCGGCGGTCGCGAGAATGGTCCCGCCGGTGGCGAGCAGATCATCGACCAGCACGACGCGGTGGCCCTCGGTGACGGCGCCTTCGTGCAGCTCGAGCCGGTCGGTGCCATATTCCAGTTCATAGTCGACGCCGATGGTCACGCCGGGCAGCTTGCCGGCTTTGCGCACCGGCACCAGCCCGATACCGAGCGCGGTCGCCATCGCCGCGCCGAACAGAAAACCGCGCGCCTCTATCGCCACGATCAGGTCGGGGCGATAGCGGGCCGCGCGGTCTGCCAGGCGGCGGACGCTTTCGGAAAAGCCCGCCGCGTCGCCGATCAATGTCGTGATGTCGCGAAACTGGATCCCGGGTTTCGGGAAATCGGGGATCGTGCGCACCAGCCCCGAAAGGTCGAGGTCGGGACGCGGCGGAAGGGCGATCATCCTCGACCGCCCTTCGCTATGCCCGCGTCCCCAATCCTCAATGTTCCTTGCCGGCCCAGATGTTCCGGTACGACAGATAGGCAAGGATGGTGAAGATCAGAAGGTAGAGGAACACGGCCCAGCCGGTCCACACGCGCTTCACCAGCTTGGGTTCTGCCGTCCACACAAGGAAGGCGGTCACGTCCTTTGCCATGCTCTTGAGGTCGTTCGGCGAACCGTCCGCGAAGGTCACCTGACCATCGGCCAGCGGCGGTGCCATCGCGAGGTTGAGGTTCGCGAAATAGGGGTTGTAGTGCAGGCCGGTCGCCGGCTGCAGTTCCTTCGGCAGGTTCGCCGGCGGGTTCTGGAAGCCGGTGATCAGCGAATAGACGTAATTCTTGCCGTCTTCGCGCGCCTTGGTGATCAGCGAAAGATCGGGCGGCAGCGCATTGTTGTTCGCCGCGCGCGCCGCGGTTTCGTTCGCGTAGGGCGCCGGGAAGTGATCCGACGGCAGGCCGGTGCGGGTCGCCGGCTCGCCCGTGTCGGGGTTGATCGACGGGATATTGTCATAGCTTTTGGCAAAGCTCTTCACCTGACCCTCGGTATAGCCGAGTTCGGCGATGTCGCGGAACGCGACGAGATTCAGGCTGTGACAGGCCGAGCATACTTCCTTGTACACCTGCATCCCGCGCTGCAGCTGGGCTTTGTCCCAATGCGGGAACATGCCGTCGCTGGCGAGCGCGAGGTGGCGCGGGTGCTTGTGGAATTCATGCACCGCGTTGGGCTCGTTCGAGAGCGGCGTGGTGAAGATCGCGCACAGCAGCGCCAGGATGAAACCCAGGCCGACGAGAAATCCGAGCGGACGAACCATGGCTGTATCAGCTCCTATAAAAGTCCGGCGCTCAGGCCGTTGCCGGGGCCGACGACGCGTCGGCATTCTTGGCGAGGACCGCCTCGGTGATCGAATTCGGCATCGGAAGCGGCCGTTCGATCCGCGAGATGATCGGCAGGATGATCAGGAAGTGCGCAAAATAATAGGCCGCGCACAGCTGGCTGAGGATCACATAGGGCTGCTCCGCCGGGCTCTTGCCGCAATAGCCCAGGATGAACACGTCGACGACGAGGATCCAGAAGAAGATGCGGTTGAGCGGACGATAGTTCGACGACTTCACCGGCGAGCTGTCGAGCCACGGCAGGAAGAAGAGCAGCGCGATCGCCGCGAACATCGCGATGACGCCCCACAGCTTCGCATCGATCCACAGGAAGTTGAAGGTGAAGGCGCGCAGGATCGCGTAGAACGGCCAGAAATACCATTCGGGAACGATGTGCGCCGGCGTCGAAAGCGGATTCGCCGGGATATAATTGTCCGGGTGACCGAGCAGGTTCGGGCTGAAGAAGGTCAGCGCGACGAAGATCATCAGGAACACGCCGAGGCCGAAACCGTCCTTCGCGGTGTAATAGGGATGGAAGGGGACGGTGTCCTGTTCGTCCTTCACCTCGATACCGGTCGGGTTCGACGAGCCCGGGATATGCAGCGCCCAGATGTGCAGGATGATGACGCCCGCGATCACGAAGGGCAGCAGATAGTGGAGCGAGAAGAAGCGGTTGAGCGCGGCGTTGTCCGGCGCAAAACCGCCGAGCAGCCAGACGCGGATCGGTTCGCCCACAGCGGGTATCGCCGAGAAGAAGCCGGTGATCACCTGCGCGCCCCAGAAGCTCATCTGGCCCCAGGGAAGGACATAGCCCATGAAGGCGGTCGCCATCATCAGGAGGAAGATCACGACGCCGAGCAGCCACACCATTTCGCGCGGTGCCTTGTACGAACCGT
Organism: Sphingopyxis sp. Q841; assembly: GCF_052384365.1. Classification (NCBI taxonomy): domain Bacteria; kingdom Pseudomonadati; phylum Pseudomonadota; class Alphaproteobacteria; order Sphingomonadales; family Sphingopyxidaceae; genus Sphingopyxis; species Sphingopyxis sp. Q841. Next base: position 184,135 of record NZ_JBQSUM010000001.1, read on the forward strand.
AATAAAGGCCGCGGAAGATGTGCAGATAGACGACGATGAAGAACATGCTCGCGCCGTTCATATGCGCGTAGCGCAAGAACCAGCCGGCGTTCACGTCGCGCATGATATGCTCGACCGAGTTGAACGCGACGCCCGCATTGGCGGCATAATGCATCGCCAGCACGATGCCGGTGATGATCTGGATCGCGAGCGCGGCCCCGGCGAGGACGCCGAAGTTCCAGAAATAGTTGAGGTTGCGCGGCACCGGATAGCCGGCCCCGATCGCATTATAGACGAGACGCGGCAGCGGCAGCTTCGCGTCGAGCCACTTCATCAGCGGCTGCTGGGGTTCATAGTTCTTGGCCCAGGGAAAGCTCATCTTATCTCGCTCCTCAGCCGATCGTCACGACGGTGTCGCTGTTGAATTCATAAGGCGGCACGAACAGATTCTTCGGCGCCGGGCCTTTGCGGATACGCGCCGCGGTGTCGTAGTGCGAACCGTGGCACGGGCAGAAATAGCCACCATAATCGCCGCGCGGCTCGCCCTCGGCGGCGCCGAGCGGCACGCAGCCCAAGTGGGTGCAGACGCCTAGCGTGATCAGCCAGTTTTCCTTGCCGGGCTTGGTGCGCTCGTCGAGCGTCTGCGGATCGCGCAGATCGCTCAGTGGCACCTTCTTCGCCTCGGCGATTTCGACGGGCGTCAGGTTGCGGACGAACACCGGCTGCTTGCGCCAGCTCGTCTTGATCGCCTGACCCGACTGGATCGCGGAAATGTCGATTTCGGTCGACGACAGCGCCAGCACGTCCGCTGACGGATTCATCTGGTTCACCAGCGGCAAAACGACGGTGGCCGCACCAACACCCGCGAAGCTGACCGCCGCGATATTGATGAAGTCCCGGCGCCGCACGCCATCCTCGATGCCGGCGTTGAGATTGGATTCACTGGCCATTCGATTGCCCTTGCGCTGGGTGAACTGACAATGGTTCTCGGAAAACTGGCCACCCCGTTTTACGCGCGCAAAGCGTCGCAAATCCCAGCGGCCCCTCCGGGAATTGCGGGCCTGATAGCCGCACACAACAGCCTTGCCAACAGGCAATTTCCGCTTTGTGACCGCTATGTTGCCCCCTCTCGATTCCGCAGGCGCGCGAAGCTAAGGCGGAGCGATGCAAATCGCCCTGTTTCAGCCCGACATCGCCGGTAACGTCGGCACCATCCTGCGAACCGCGGCCTGTCTCGGCGCGCGCGCGCACATCATCGAACCGTGCGGCTTTCCTTTTTCCGACCAGGCACTGCGCCGCGCCGGAATGGATTATGCCGTGCGCGCCAATGTGCAGCGCCACGCCGATTGGGCGGGCTTCGGCGACTGGAACCGGGCCGAAGGCGGGCGGCTGGTGCTGATGACCACCGCGGGCGCGACCGCCCTGCCCGATTTCGTCTTTCAGGAGGGCGACGTGCTGCTGCTCGGCGCGGAGTCGTCGGGCGTCCCCGCGCATGTCCATGCCGCCGCGGCGGCGCGGGTCGCGATTCCGATGCGGCCGGGCTTTCGGTCCTTGAATGTCGCGGTCGCGGCTGGCATCGCGCTGGCCGAGGCACTCCGGCAGACGAAAGGCTTTGCGTCATGATTTCGCTCGATCCCCAGCAACAGGCGGCGCGCGACTGGTTCGAGTCGCTGCGCGACCGGATCTGCGCCGCGTTCGAGGCGATCGAGGCCGAGGCGGGCAGCGACGCGCGCTTTACCTATACGCCGTGGGACCGCGAGGCCGAGGGTGTTGCGGCGGGCGAAGGCGGCGGCGGCGTGCGCGGGGTGATGACCGGCCAGGTTTTCGAAAAGGTCGGGGTCAATGTTTCGACCGTCGCGGGCGAGTTCGCGCCCGATTTCGCTCAGTCGATCAACGGCGCCGAAAGCGACCCGCGCTTCTTCGCCACCGGCATCAGCCTCGTCGCGCATATGGCCAATCCGCATGTTCCGGCGGTGCATATGAACACCCGCTTTCTCGCGACGACTAGGCGCTGGTTCGGCGGCGGTGCCGACCTCAACCCGCCCATCCCCTATGCCGAGGACACCGACGCCTTTCATGCGCGGCTGCGCGCCGCCTGCGCGCCCTTCGGTCCCGATGCCTATGCCCGCTATTCGAAATGGGCGGAGGATTATTTCTATATCCCGCATCGCGGCGTCCATCGCGGCGTCGGAGGGATCTTCTACGATCATCTCGAATGCGCCGACGATGCAGGCTTCGACCGCAATTTCGAGTTCACCCGCGCCGTGGGCGAGGCCTTCCTCGACATCTTCCCTCAGATCGTGCGGCGCCGGATGAACCAGCCCTTCACCGAAGCCGAGCGCGAGGAGCAACTGGTGTGGCGCGGTCGCTACGCCGAATTCAACCTCGTCTACGACCGCGGCACGCTGTTCGGGCTCAAGACCGGCGGCAATATCGACGCGATCCTGATGAGCCTGCCGCCGCTCGCCAAATGGAGCTGACGAAAAAGGGGCGCCGCGTCGGCTGCGGGCGCCCCTGAATCTTGCGATATTGACCGTCGATCAGGCGAATACGCTGCCCGCATCGACGGGCCCGAGCGCGCGGTAGATGCCCGCCGGAATCCCGACCTGCAGATAGGCGACGGGAATGCTCATCACGATGCTGCCGACGATCAGGCCGACCATCGATCCCGCGCCCGGCATCCCGCCGCTCGCAAAAACCGAAAAGCCGACCACCGCGCCAAGGATCATCGCGATCACCAGGAAGGCGATGCCCAGCAGGATGAAATAGGCAAAGATCTTCCACTGCGCCGCGCCGGTGATCCGCCACGATTCGGACAGGCCGGTCAGGACGTTGAAGGTCCGCTTGTCGGCCATGATCGGCCCGGTGCAGCACAGCCGCGCCGCGAGCCAGACGATGAACAGCAGGAACAGCGGCACGAGGATCAACATCGCGAAGCCCATCCCTGCCAGCGCCGATTCGCTCGGCTGGCGGCCGCTAAGCAGCGCCGGCGCAAAGGCGCCGCCGAAGAGCAGAAAACCGATGATGCCGATCACGAAGAGGATCGCCGCCGTGAAAAGCAGCACGGGCAGCGCGGCGACCAGCCCATAGCCGAGGGCCCCCCCGACATTTTCCTGACCGTCGCTAAAGCCCAACCGCCACGAAGCAAAATAGCTGCCCGTCTGGAGGATGTAATTGACCAGGCCCAGCAGCATCGCAAAACCGCTGAACGCGGCGAAAGCCCCTGCCCCGCTCGTCATCCGCGCCGGATCGAAGGCGGCCATGCCGCCGCCGAGCGCGAGTTGCAGGATCAGCGGCACCGCGATGCCGACGCCGATCAGCGCGATGGCATGCTCGGCGGCACGGCCGCTGAAAAAGCTGGTCGCATAGGACCAGGCCTGACTGATGCTGATATTATTCACATCCATTCTCCCCTGTTGGACATGGTCAGGCGAAAATATCTCCCGCCTGGGTTGTCGCCAGCTGCCGATAGGCGGCCGCCGAAATCGCGATCGAGACCATCGTCGCGACGAGCCCGAAGCCCGCTTCGACCAACCCGCCGAGCATCTTGCCGACGCTGCCCGCGCCGCCGATCATGCCGACGAGCCCGCCCACCAGCGAGGCGGCGATGATGACGACCAGCGTGACGAGAAACAGGAAGAGGAAAATGCGCCAGCCATTGCCGCGCGTCATCTGCCAGCTCGTCGCGATCACCTCGACCGGATTGCGGATCGCGCGGTCGGCGACCAGCGGCGCGACGAAAGCGAGCCGCCCGATCAGATAAAGCCCCGGAATGATGAGCAGCAGAAAGCCGACGCCCAGCATCAGGCCGGTCAATATCTGCACCGCCACGATGGTGAGCAGCATCGAGGCGGCAAAGCCCAGCGCCTCGCCGACGCTGGTGCTCGACCGCGACAGCCACAGCCGCATGATCGCCACTGTCCCGAACATGGTGAACAGCGCAACGCCGATCTGATACGGCAGCATCTGAAGGATATTCTGCCGCATTGCTGCGGTCAGCTGGTCGATCGTCGCTTCGGCGGGCGGCTCGATCGGCGCCGGGCCGAACCAGGCCACCGCAAGCGCCGGCAGGAAAAGGAAAACCGCCGCGATGGTGCCGGTGAGCGGGCGGTGCGCCTTCAGAAGCTGAATGGCATCGTCCCACGCCGCGCCCATATCGAATTTTGCCATTGATACCCCGTCATTTATCGCTTCGGATTGGCGCTGAACCTGACTGGCTTCGCAGCCAAAGTCCAGCCCCGTTCGGTGCGGGTGCCGCCCCCTTGCGCTTCGCGCCCGCGCGGGGCAGAAGCCGCGCGATGTCCGCGCTCCCGCCTCCCGAATGGACCGTTTCGCCCGGCCTTGTCGATTTTCCCGCCGCGCTTGTCGATATGGAGGCGCGCGCCGCCGCGATCCGTGCAGGCACGGCGGGCGAGCGCATCTGGCTGCTCGAACATCCGCCGCTCTATACCGCCGGGACCAGCGCCGACCCCGCTGAGCTGCTCGACCCGCGCTTTCCGGTCTATGACGCGGGCCGCGGCGGGCGCTACACTTATCATGGCCCCGGCCAGCGCGTCGGCTATGTTCAGCTCGACCTCGCGCAGCGCGGGCGCGACGTGCGCGCCTATGTCCATGCGCTCGAAGGCTGGGTGATCGACGCGCTCGCGCGGCTCGGCGTCGAAGCGCGCCGCGCCGAGGGGCGGATCGGCATCTGGACCGATGACCGCGACGGCCGCGAGGCCAAGATCGGCGCGATCGGCGTCCGCGTCCGGCGCTGGGTGACGCTCCACGGCTTTTCGCTCAACGTCGCGCCCGACATGACGCATTTCGGCGGCATCGTACCATGCGGCATCGCCGAATTTCCGGTGACGAGCCTGGCGGAGCTTGGTCGCCCCGCTGATTTCGCCGCGGTCGACGCCGCACTCGCCGATGCCCTTCCGGCCTTTCTCGACAAGCTCGCGGCCAGCGATTAGGACCGGCACATGACGCGGATCATCCTCACCTCGCTCCTCACCCTGTCGCTCGCCGCCTGCGGAGGCAGCGAAGGCAGCAAGACCACGACCAAGCTCGACGCGGTCGAGGTCGAACCCGGCGCGATCAGCGACTCGATGATCGTCCTCGACAATGCGGCGAGCGACGGCACCGCGGTCGACACGAGCGTACCGAGCGACAATATGAAAAAGGCCGACAGCAAGGCCGACGACGAAAGCGCCGACAGCAGCAGCAGCGATGCAGCGCCCGCGGATCAGAGCGACAATCCCGACGCCGTTCCCGCTCCGGCGGCAAAGAAGGCCCAGGTCGACAGCCAGTAGGGCGGTCGCGAGCCTCTTCGCTCAGCGCAGCCCCAGCGTCTTGTGCGTCTGGAGCGACAGGCGCCAGCGCGGATCGCGCATCACCAGATCGATACAGTTCCGGACATTGTCCGCGGCATTGGCATCGTCGAGCGGCTGGATCAGCCGATGCGCAAAATCGAGTTCTGCGAGCCGTTCGACATCGCTTCCCGGCTGCGGCCACACCAGCTTGAGTTCGTCGCCGCTCGTCTGGACCAGTTCGCTGCCTGCCTTGGGACTGATACAGATCCAGTCGATCAGCCGCGGCACCGGCAGCGTACCGTTGCTTTCGATCGCGACGGTGAAGCCCTCGCCATGCAGCGCCTCGATCAGCGCATCGTCGACCTGCAACATCGGCTCGCCGCCGGTGAGCACGACATAGCGGCCCCCTTGCGCCGCCCCCCATGTTTCGCCAATCCGCTCCGCCAGCGCCGCAGCATCGGCATATTTGCCGCCCAGCGTCCCGTCGGTGCCGACGAAATCGGTGTCGCAGAATTTGCAGATCGCCCTGGCGCGGTCCTGCTCGCGCCCCGTCCACAGGTTGCAACCCGCAAAGCGGCAGAAGACCGCGCGCCGTCCGGCCTGCGCCCCCTCGCCCTGCAGCGTCAGGAATATTTCCTTGACCGCATAGGTCATGGGTCAGGCCTCGACTGCGTAGCGCGTCGGGTCGGCGAGCCCGGCGTCGGCGAAGCCCTTGCGGCGCAGGCGGCAGCTGTCACACAGGCCGCAATGCAGTCCCTCGGGCGTCGGGTCGTAACAGGACCAGCTCATCCCCGCATCCATGCCGAGCCGCGCCGCCTCGGCCGCGATGTCGGCCTTGGTCATATGCTGCAGCGGCGCATGGATCACAAAATCGACCCCCTTGTCGCCGTCGCGCGTCGCGAGCTGCGCGAGATGCTGGAAGCCCGCGATGAATTCGGGGCGGCAATCGGGATAGCCTGAATAGTCGAGCGCGTTGACGCCGATGAAGATGTCCTGCGACCGCCGCGCTTCGGCGAGGCCGAGCGTCAGCGACAGGAAGATCAGGTTGCGCGCGGGAACATAGGTGACGGGAATATCCTCGCACACGCTGTCCTTGGGCACATCGATGTCGGCGGTCAGCGCCGACCCGCCGAAGCGCCGCAGATCGAGCGGCAGCACGATATGCTCGGCCGCGCCCACCGCCGTCGCAATCCGCGCCGCCGAGTCCAGCTCGACGCGGTGCCGCTGGTTGTAATCGACGGTCAGTGCAACGATCCGTGCCCCCGCCTCGCGCGCCAGTCCTGCGCAAACCATCGAGTCCAGACCGCCCGACAGAAGGACGATCACCGTTTTTCCGGAAAGATCCTGCATCGCGGCGCGATACGCCCGCGCCGCGCTTCGCGCAAGACCGCGATTTGTGCGGCGCACCAAAGAAAATGGGCCGCGCGTCGTTCGACGAGCGGCCCAGTGCGGCATGAATGCCGTTAGGGAGAAGGACACACATCGGCGTGTCGCAATCCCCCTTCTAGCGAAGGATGGTTAACAAAAGGTTTGTTTCAGCAGCCGCCGGCGCGGCGCGCCTCGATCGCCTGCGAGAAGGGCTTGCCGTCGGCGATCCCCTGCGTGTCGATCTGAACGAGGCGGTTCGTTTCGCTGCGGATCGTGGTGCGGCCATGCCCGGCGCCGGGGCAGGTGTAATGCACCGTCACCGATGTCGGCGTATCCTCGATCACATAGCGCGAGCAGGTCGCGCGCGGATGATAGACCTGGATCAGGCGGCGCGCGTCACCCAGACATACGGTCTGGAGTACCGCATCCGTGCCGCGCTCGCGCAGCTGCCAACTGCCCTTTTCCAGCCGGTCGAGCATGGCCAGCGTCGGCGCCTGCGCAGGCACCGCGCTCGCCGCTCCGGTCAGGGCAAGCGCCATCGCCGATATGCGAAACATGGGAGAGAAGATCGTCATTTGCACCTTGTCCACCGGCCGTTCCGTGTGGAACGGCAACGACCCCGCGCATCACCTAATCATCGAACCCGCATATTTCAACCATTCAGCGCACGCATGCCTCGCTTCATCGACGGCCCGTGCGTCAGTGGCGGGTCGCGATCTCGGCGAGCGGGACGGGGAACAACCGCGAACAAAAGGCGCAATCGACCTGGATGATCCCCTCTTCGTCGGCCATTTCCTGCCGTTCGGCTTCGGGAAACTGTGCCAGCACCCGCGCATAATGGTCGATGTTGCAGCGGCAGCCGCGCGACACCGCCACGCCGGGTTCGACGCGCACTTCCTCTTCGTGGAACAGCCGCCACGCCAACGTCTCGAGCGAGGCCGCGGCGTCGGTCAGTTCCTCGTCCTTCAGCGTCGCCGCAATCGTGCGCGCATGGTCCCATTCGGGATGATCGGCGCGCGCTTCGATCCGGTCGCGCCCGACCTCGCCGTCGGGCAGATGCTGCAGCAGCAGCCCGCCGGCGACACAGCCGAGCTCAGCGTCGTGCCGCGCGCAAAGGCGGACGAGGCTCGGTATCTGCTCGGACTGCTCGAAATAATGTTCGGCGGCATCGGCGATCGACGATCCTTCGAGCGGGACGATCCCCTGCCAGCGCTCGCCGCTCACCGCCTGATCGAAGGTGATCGCCAGAAAACCCTCGCCGAACAGACCGAACAGCGTCGGATCGGGGCCGACCTCGGCCAGTCGTTCGGCATCGAACTTCAGATAGCCACGCAGCTCGCCAGCGCGATAATCGCAGACGAGCAGATCGACGGGACCGCCGCCGGTTTGCGCCTGCAGCGTCATCTGGCTTTCATCGTCCTTGAGCGTCGAACCGAGCAGCACGGTCAGCACCAGCGCCTCGGCGAGCAGCTTTTCCATCACCGGCGGATAGCTGTGCGCCGCCATGATGCGGTTGAGCACCGGCCCCAGCCGCACGAAGCGGCCGCGGACATGCCGCTCGGCGATGGTGAAGATCAGGGGTTCGTCGAACCAGGTTTCGCGCGTCTCGCTCACAATTTCCCCAACGCCCACAAAAGAACCGATTTCTGTGCATGGACGCGGTTTTCCGCCTCGTCCCACACGCGCGACTGCGCGCCGTCGATCACCGCATCGACCACCTCTTCGCCGCGATGAGCGGGCAGGCAGTGGAGGAAGAGCGCATCGCCCTTCGCCTTGCCCATCAATCGCTCATCGACCTGATAGGGCGCCATTGCGGCCAGTTTGTTGTGGGCATGCTCCTGCCCCATCGACACCCAGGTATCGGTGACGACGATATCGGCGCCCGCGACCGCCTCGGCCGCGTCGCGCAGGATGTCGATGCGCGCGCCCTGTGCGCGGGCCGCCTCGACGAAGCGCATGTCGGGGTCGTAGCCTTGCGGCACCCCGGCGCGGACATTGAAGCCGAACAGCCCCGCCGCCTCGATCAGCGAGGCGAGCACATTATTGCCATCGCCAAGCCACGCGAGCTCAAGGCCGGGCAAGGCCTTGCCGCCCTCGACGATCGTCAGCAGGTCGGCAACGATCTGGCACGGGTGCGACAGGTCGGTCAGCCCGTTGATCACGGGGACGCTGGCATGTTCGGCCAGCTCCTCGATCTTCGCATGATCATCGGTGCGGATCATGATCGCATCGACATAGCGCGACAGGACGCGCGCCGTATCGGCGATGGTTTCGCCGCGGCCGATCTGCATCGACCCCGCTTCCATCACCATCGCGCTGCCGCCGAGCTGGCGGATCGCCATGTCGAACGACGCGCGCGTGCGGGTCGAATTCTTCTCGAAGATCATCGCCAGCACATGGCCCGCAAGCGGCGCGTCGGCATCGACCCGGCCCTTGGGCCAGGCTGCGCGCGCCGTCTTGCGGTCGATCGCGTCGGCAAGCATCGCCGCAATGGCATCCCCGCCCGCGTCGGACAGGTTCAGGAAATGCCGCAGCGCGGGTGCGCTCATGCTTCCGGCGGCGTGTAGCTCGCCGCCCCCGCCGACAGTTTCTCGATACATTCGTCGATATGACCCTGTTCGATGTTCAGCGGCGGCAGGATGCGCACGACATTGTCGCCCGCCGCGACCGTCAGCAGTCCGTGGTTGTCGCGCAGATGCGCGACGAAGGCACGGCTGTCGGACTTCATCTTGATGCCGAGCATCAGGCCCATGCCGCGGATGCTTTCGAACAGATGATCGTGATTGGGGATAAGCTGTTCGAGCGCGCCGCGCAGCCGCTCGCCCGTCGCCTTGACCTGATCCATGAAGCCATCCTCCAGGATGACGTCGAACACCGCCTGCCCCGCCGCCATCGCCAGCGGATTGCCGCCATAGGTCGATCCGTGCGTGCCGATGACCATGCCGCGCGCCGCCTTTTCGGTGGCAAGGCAGGCGCCGAGCGGGAAGCCGCCGCCGATGCCCTTTGCGGTCGCCATGATGTCGGGCGCGACGCCGAACTGTTCATGGGCATAGAGCGATCCGGTGCGCGCGACGCCGCACTGGACCTCGTCGAACACCAGCATCAGGTCGCGTTCGTTGCAGATGTCGCGCAGCCCCTGCAGAAAGGGTTGCGACGCCGGGCGGATACCGCCTTCGCCCTGCACGGGTTCGAGCAGGAAGCCCGCCGTGCTGTCGTCGACCAGATCGAGCGCGGCGTTGAGATCGTCGAAGGGCGCATAGGCAAAGCCCGGAAGCAACGGGTCGAAGCCCTTGCGCAGCTTTTCCTGATTGGTCGCCGAAATCGTGCCGAGCGTGCGCCCATGAAACGCATTGTTGAAGGTGATGAGCGTGTGCTTGTGCGCATTGCCCGCGCTTGAATGATAGGCGCGCGCGGTCTTGATCGCACATTCGACCGCCTCGGCGCCCGAATTGGTGAAGAACACCGTATCGGCGAACGTATTGTCGACCAGCCGCTGCGCAAAGGCTTCACCCTGCGGGCTGCCGTAAAGGTTCGACACATGCATCAGCGTCGCCGCCTGATCCTGGATCGCCTTCGTCAGATGCGGATGGCCGTGACCGAGGAGGTTGACCGCGATGCCGCTCGCGAAATCGAGATAACGCTCGCCGCGCTCGCCGATCAGATAGGCGCCCTCGCCTCGCACCGGACGCACACCGCACCGGGGGTAAACGGGCATCAGCGGCGTGATCGACATATCGGGCACCTTTCCAAAAAGCCTAAAGTAAAAAGGCGACCCCAAAGCGGGCCGCCCTTGCACGGGCCGCCCCTATACCGCCGCCGCCAGAGGCGCGTCAACACGGCGCCTGACCCTGTCCTGTTCGATGCAACCAAGCCCTTTGATCCGCGTTCGCCCAATGATGCGAAAGATGCCCGCGCTCCTGTTGCTGCCCCTGCTGCTCGCCGCATGCGACGGCATGCCGCGCGATGCCGGCGGCACCAGCGAACGCATTTCCCGCACCGGCACGATGCGCGTCATCGTCCTTCCCGCGACACCCGACGCCGCGCCCGCGCTCGCCCTGCTCGGTCGCTACGCTGCGGCGCATGGCGCAACCCTCGCGCGCGTCGAGGCGCATGGCGAGCACGCCCTCCACATGCTTGAAGAAGGCGATGTCGATGCGGTGGTCGGCCATTTCGCCAAGGCCTCGCCGTGGAAGACCGAAATCGCGCTGTCGAAGCCGCTGACGCATGGCGAGCCCGACGATGCCGACACGCCCGTCCTGCGCATTGCGCGCCGCAATGGAGAAAATGCCCTCGTCCTCGCTACCGACCGCATGGTCGCAGAGGCGCGGCGATGACCGTCCACGGCGGTATTGATCCCGTCATCGCCGCCGACGTCCGGCGCGGCGAACGGCTCGAATGGTGGACGCTCTTCTGGATGAGCAGCGTGATCGTGCTGATGTGGCTGACGATGGGCGCCAGCCAGGCGATGAAATCGGCGGTGATCGAAGATTTTCTGAGCCTGGTGCCCGCGATCGTCTTCCTGCTCGCGGCGCGATGGGAACGCCGCGATCCGAACCGGCGCTTTCCCTTCGGCTATCGGCGGGGCAACAGCCTGGCCTTTCTGATCGCGGCAACCGCGCTGCTCTCGGTCGGTGCCTTCCTGTCCTATGAAAGCATCACCACGCTCATCCGCCGCGAACATCCCACCGTCGGCGGCGTCAACCTCTTCGGCCACACGGTCTGGCTCGGCTGGCTGATGATCGCGGCGCTGGTCTATTCGATCGTCCCGCCGATCATCCTCGGCCGGATCAAGCAGCCCGTTGCCGAACGCATCAAGGACAAGGTGCTGCACACCGACGCGCTGATGCAAAAGGCCGATTGGCAGACCGGGCTGGCGGGCATCGCGGGCATCGTCGGCATCGGTCTCGGCTGGTGGTGGGCCGATGCGACGGCAGCGCTGTTCATCGCGCTGTCGATCGTCAAGGACGCGATCGGCGCGCTCGATCAGGCGGTCGCCGAACTGCTCGACGGGACGCCGCGCAAACTGGCCTCGAACGAACTGTCCGACGATGCCGAGGATCTGATCGCGGCGCTCAAGGCCCGCTATGGCGATGTCAGCGTGCGGCTGCGCGAAACGGGCCGCTATATCGATGCCGAGGTCGATTGCCCTTCGCCCGCCGACGTGCCGACCGCCGCCGACCTGATGGGCGACGACGCGGCGTGGCGCCTCGCCAGTCTGAGCTTCCGTCCCGAACCGAGCGATCCGCCCGCCTGATCAGAGGCGCTTCGCCGCCTCGATCGCGATGGCGAGCGAGCGCTTGCGCGCGACATGGTCGTACATCGACGACGCGACGATCACCTCGTCGGCGCCGGTGCGCGCGGCAAAACTCTCTAGGCCCGCGGCGATGTCGTCGACCGTGCCGACCGCCGAACATTGCAGCACATGGTCGAGGATCGCGCGCGCATTGGGCGGAAGGCTGTCCTTGTAACCCGCCAGCGGCGGCTTCATCTTGCCCGGATTGCCGGTGCGCAGCGCGACGAACGCCTGCTGCTGCGACGAGGCGAGCAATTCGGCCTCCTTGCGCGTGTCGGCGGCGAAGACGTTGAACGCGGCGGCGGCGTAGGGCTCGGCCAGCTGCTCCGAGGGCCGGAACTGGCGGCGATAGATGTCGAGCGCCTCGTCGAGCGCGTCGGGCGCGAAATGACTGGCAAAGGCATAGGGCAGCCCGAGCATCGCCGCGAGCTGCGCGCCGAACAGGCTCGACCCCAGGATCCACAGCGGCACATTCGTCCCCTCGCCCGGCACCGCGCGGATACCCAGCCGGTCGTCCCCGGCAAGGAAGGCCTGCAATTCGACCACATCCTGCGGAAACTGGCGCTCGTCGCTCGCAAGATTGCGGCGCAGCGCCTGCGCGACGCGGCCGTCCGATCCCGGCGCGCGGCCAAGGCCCAGGTCGATGCGGCCGGGAAACAGCGCCTCCAGCGTCCCGAATTGTTCGGCGATCACCATCGGCGCATGATTGGGCAGCATGATTCCGCCGGCGCCGATCCGGATGGTCGACGTCGCCTGCCCGATATGCGCGAGTACCACCGACGTCGCCGCACTCGCGATCCCCGCCATCCCGTGATGCTCGGCCACCCAGTAACGCGCATAGCCGAGCGCTTCGGCATGGCGGGCAAGATCGGCGGCATTGGCGAGCGACTGGGCGATCGTGCCCGTGTCGGTGACGGGGACGAGATCGAGGAAGGACAGTTTCAGCATGAAACCGATATGCGGTGGCGGACGATGAGGTTCAAGGCGTTACCCTCGATCAAGCCCGCTCGTCCTTCGGCGAATCCATCAGCACATAGGTGGTGATCGAATGGACCTGCGGCAGCACGCCGAGCACTTCGGTATGGAAATGCTTGTACGCCGCCAGATCCTGCGTCTCGACGCGTAGCAGATATTCGATCGTCCCGGTAATATTGTGGCATTCGCGCACTTCGGGTGCGAGCGCCATCGCCGCTTCGAAATCGCTCCGCGACTTCTTCGTGTGCGACGACAGGCCGACGGTCACATAGGCCAGAAAGGTCAGCCCCAGCTTCGCCGGATCGACCACCGCGCGATAGCCCTTGATGACCCCGCTGCGCTCGAGTTCCTGCACGCGGCGCAGACACGCCGAGGGCGACAGCCCGACGCGGTCGGCGAGCTCGATGTTGGAGATTCGCCCCTCGCTCGCAAGTTCGCGCAATATCTTGCGGTCAATCTGATCCAGTCCAGCCATAAGTTGCAAAACTTATCACATTGACGCCCAAATTTGCAACCCGCCGGGACAGTTTCGCCCTTATGTTGCGCGGCATGCAACAGACCACCTTCGCCGCGCTTGCCGCCTTTGCCCTCGTCTCGTCGATCACGCCGGGGCCGAACAACATGATGCTGATGGCTTCGGGCGCCAATTTCGGACTGCGCCGCACCGCGCCGCATGCGCTCGGCGTGGGGTTCGGCTTCACGCTCATGATCGTCCTCGTCGGCGTCGGGCTGATGGGCCTGTTCGACCTGTTTCCGGTGTTGAACCTCATCCTCAAGGTCGTGAGCGTCGCCTATCTGCTGTGGCTGGCGTGGAAGATGGCCAACGCCGGCGCGCCGAGCGGCGGCGACAGCCTGCGCGGCAGACCGATGAGCTTCGGGCAGGCGGTGCTGTTCCAGTGGGTCAATCCCAAGGCCTGGTCGATGGCGCTGACCGCGATCGCGCTCTATGCGCCCGATCGCAATATCGCCGCGGTCCTGCTCGTCGCCGCGATTTTCGGCGTCATCAACCTGCCCTCGACCAGCCTGTGGGCGGTGATGGGCGTTTCGCTGCGCGGCTGGCTGTCATCGCCCGCACGGCTGCGCGCCTTCAACTGGACGATGGCGGCGCTGCTCGTCGGATCGCTCGCGTTGCTGATCTGATTGCAAGGTTGCGATCCGCAACCTATGCACGGGCCAGCTACCCCTCTCGAGACCGGAGATCCGCCCCATGAAAACGCGCCGCCTGGGCCAGAGCGCCATCCACGTCACCGACATCTGCATGGGCACGATGACTTTCGGCAGCCAGACCGACGAGGCCGAGGCGCTGCGCATCCTCGACCGCTGCTTCGACGAGGGGATCAATTTCTACGACACCGCCGAAGGCTATCCGGTACCGCCGGACATCAAATGGGTCGGCCGCACCGAGGAGATCGTCGGTCGCTGGCTCAAGACCAAGAACCGCGACGCAATCATCCTCGCGACCAAGGTCTCGGGACCGAGCCATGTCTGGTTCAAATCGCCGTGCCGCGGCGGCATGACCGCGCTCGACCGCCACAACATCCGCACCGCCATCGAAGCAAGCCTGACGCGACTGCAGACCGACTATGTCGACCTCTACCAGACGCACTGGCCCGACCATGACGCGCCCTATGATGAGATCATGGACGCGCTCGACGAGCTGGTCCGCGAAGGCAAGGTACGCATCCTCGGCTGCTCGAACGAGACGAGCTGGGGCCTCATGAAATCGCTCGCGGCGTCGGAAAAGCTGGGGGTCGCCCGTTATCACACGATCCAGAATAATTTCAGCCTCAACAACCGCCGCTTCGAGGACGAGCTGGCGCAGGTCTGCCGCCAGGAGGGCGTCAGCCTGATCCCCTATTCGCCGCTCGCCGGCGGCGTCCTGTCGGGCAAGTATCAGGGCGGCGCGACGCCCGAAGGCGCGCGCTTCTCCCGCTATCTGGCGATGGAGGGGCGGCAGGCCGCAATGGGCCGACGCTTCGTCAACGACAAGTCGCTCGCCGCCACCGAACGCTATCTCGCGATCGCCGCCGAGGCCGGCATCGACCCGGTGACGATGGCGACCGCCTGGTCGAAGCAGCATGACTTCGTCGCCTCGACCATCGTCGGCGTCAGCGGCTACGACCAGCTCGAACCGATCCTCGCCGCAAAGGAGCTGGTGCTCGACGCCGCGCTGATGAAGACGCTCGACCGCGTCGGCAAGGACATCCTCTACCCGATGGGGTGATCGACACGGCGAAGCGTCGGCCATTCGAGGACGAGCGCCTCCCCACACCGTAAGCCCCGCCATGCCTTCGACACCGTATCGAAGGCAGCAAACACGTCGGCTTGGACAGCGTCGATCCGCGCGCGCTCGTCGCTGCTGAGCGTTGTGCGCACGCGCGCAGCCTCGTCCACCGCCGCGCGCTGCGACGCGCTGTCCGAACGGGTCCGGCTGCGCCAACCGATGTCGAACAGGAAAGCGGCGAGCTCGGACAGTTCGCCTTCGCGCCCCTGCCCCTTCATCAGCGCTGCACCCTTCGCTGCCTGTTTGCGCGCCGCGCGGCGATGGGTCCTGGCATCGGCGCCTTCCGGGGCGCCGATATGAAAGGACCCGGCATCCCCGCCCGCCGCAATCTGGCCGAACACGCCGCCTTTCAACCCGAGAAGCGCTTCGGCGACAAAATGCACCATGTCGTGCGGCAAGTCGGGATCGAAACCCGGCGCGGGATCCATCACCAGGGCCGGCGCCGACGCGCGATCGATCCGCATCGCGTAACGCCGCTCGCCCGACCGAATGAAATGAACCCTCATCGCATCATCGGCGGCGTCAGAGCGCCGCCTTGAACAGCTCGAGCATCCGCCCCCACGCCTTTTCGGCTGCCGCCTCGTCATAGGCCCGGCCGTCGGGCGGGCACCAGCCGTGCATCGCGCCCTTATAGACCTCGACCTCGTGCCACTGCTTGCGCGGCAATAGGACCGCGTTCAGCCGGGTCTTTTCTTCAGGGTCCTTCGCATCGTCATTATCGGCGATCGCAAAGAGATACCCGGCGTCGCTCGCGGGGATCAACAGATGCGGGCTGTCGGGCTTGTCGGTCGCGACCGACGCGCCGTGAAAGCTCGCCGCCGCCTTGACGCGCGCCGGGTTCAGCGCCGCGGTATAGATGACCATCGGCCCGCCCATGCAATAGCCCGCGGTGCCGACCCCTTTCGTCGTATCGACCTCCGCCTGCGCATCGAGGAAGGCGAGATGCGCCTTGGCGTCGGTCTGCACGAGCGCGCGGTTCAGTTGCTTGAGATAGCCGAACAGCGTCTCGCGCACGCCGGGATCGTCGAAATCATGTCCTGCATAGACCACCGGCGCCTTCGCCCAGCGATAGAAGGGGTTGACGCACAGCACGGAATAGCCCGCCCCGGCAAGCCGGTCAGCCATCTGGCGAAAGGCGGGGCGCAGCCCGCGAATGTCGGGCCACATCAGCACACCGGGATGCTTGCCCTCGCCGGGCGCGACGAAATAGGCGTCGACGGTGCCGTCGTCGGTCGTGATCGTGACGTCGCGCCCCTTGATCGTCCCAGCCGCACAGGCCGCTGCGGGCAGCATTGCCGCCACCGCCCCGACGCCCATCAGCGCGCCGAAGTCGCGGCGCCGCACGGGCAGACCGGCACGGTCAAGGTCGGCTTCGGTAAATTCATCGCACATCGCATCTCTCCTCGGGTGAGGTGGGCCGTGAGAAACGGCAGGAAACCGCCGCTCGTCACGCGCGATCAGGGTTCGCGCGGACGGATCGCCGGGTTACCCGCAGCCTAACCGGCCTTTCCCTTGCAGGACAGCAATTTATGCGGTGGCTGCAATCGGCAGGCGGTGCAGCGTGGCGAAGTCCTCCGCAACATGGTGGACGCCAACGGCGCGCAGCATCGCGCCATGCGCGCCGCGATCGACGATATGCCCGGCGCCGCAAAAGCCGACGACTGTCACCCCGCGGCAAGCGCCGCCTGCGCGCCCGTCGGCGAATCCTCGATCGCCAGACAGGCGGCGGGAGCGGCGCCGATACCCTTCGCCGCCGCCAGATAGATGTCGGGATGCGGCTTGCCGCGATTCCAGCCGTCGGCGCTGTAGACGTGCCGGCCGAAATGATGCGCAAGCCCGAAGCGGTCGAGCGACATGGCGATATAGGCAGGGCTGCTCGACGAGGCGATCGCGCGCGGCCGGTCGCCCAGCGTCGCCAGAAACTCGGGCGCGCCCGGCACCGGCGCAAAGCCCTCGGCAAAGCGCTCGCGCGCCCGCGCCCGGTGCTGCTCGCGAAAATCAGGTGGCAGCGGCCCGCCGAGCCGCACCTCGATCCGCCGCTGCGTCTCCTGCCAATTATGGCCGTAATAGTCGCGCAGACACTCGTCATAGCTCGTCGGCAGGCCGATCGCGGTCAGGCTTTCGGCAAGCGTCGTGTTGGCGCGCACCTCGCTGTCGGCGATGACGCCGTCGAAATCGAAAATGATGGCGGTGGGCATTACGCGAAACTCATTATCTTCATACTTCACCGATAGAGCGGCCGGGGTCAGGAGACACAGTCATGAAATTCATTACCCTGAAATCGCGCGGCGGCGACTATCTCCTCGTTGCCGAAAATGTCGCCTGGCTTCGCGACTATGAAAATGGCCAGACGCAGGTCGGTATGGTCGGCGGTGCGCCGCTTCTGGTCGCCGGCAAGATCGACGACATTGCGGCGTCGATCCTGGCGCAAGCGAACGCGGCGGAGTGAACCACCGGACTCAGGGCATCATCGCGGCTTCGCGCGCATAGCCCCACGCCCCCTCGCCCGACCAGCCGCGCCCGTCGGGATAGACGAGCTTCAACCCGCTGAGCCGGTCGGGCGCGAACAGCCGCATGTTGACCCCCATCAGATCGACCGCGCCGCCCATCCGCTCGATCAACCCTGCGGTCGCCGACCAATGCGTCGAACAGCCGCAGGTCGCACAGAAATGCAGATCCGAATTGGGGTTCGCCCGGTCGGCGCGATTATAGGTCCGCGTTTTGCCCCCGATCGCGACGTCCTTCGGCGAATAATAGGCCCAGAGGATGCCGTGCGAAAGGCAGAGCGAGCAATTGCACTCGGCCACCTCTTCGGGCGCCTTGGCAAGACGCACCGAGACGGCGCCGCAATGGCAGGTCGTGTTCCAGGTCACTCCACCGTCACCGATTTCGCCAGATTGCGCGGCTGGTCGACGTCGGTCCCCTTCGCCACCGCCACATGATAGGCCAGCAGTTGTACCGGCACCGCATAGACCAAGGGCGCGATCAGCGGGTGGACCTTGGGCATCTCGATCGTCGCCATGCAGCCGTCGCCGGCTTCGGCGAGGCCTTCCGCATCCGAAATCAGTACGACCTTCCCGCCGCGCGCCATCACTTCCTGCATATTGCTGACGGTCTTTTCGAAAAGCGGCCCGCTGGGCGCGAGGACGATCACCGGAACCGCCTCGTCGATCAGTGCGATCGGGCCGTGCTTCATCTCGCCCGACGCATAGCCTTCGGCGTGAATATAGCTGATTTCCTTGAGCTTCAGCGCCCCTTCGAGCGCCAGCGGATAGTCGGGGCCGCGCCCCAGATAGAGGACGTCGCGCGCCGGGGCGATCAGATGCGCCATCGCTGCGATTTCCTCGTCATGCGCGAGCGCCGCATTCAATGCGGCGGGCGCTTCGATCAGATGCTTTACGATCTCGCGCTCGTCAGCCTCGCTGAGCTTGCCCTTCTTGAGCGCGAGGTGCGCGGCGAGCGCCGCGAGCACCGCGAGCTGACAAGTGAAGGCCTTGGTCGACGCGACGCCGATTTCCGGCCCGGCGTGCGTCGGGAGAAGCAGGTCGGCCTCGCGCGCCATGCTGCTCGTCGGCACGTTGACGACCACCGCGATCGTCTGGCCGTTGGCCTTGCAGTGGCGCAGCGCGGCGAGCGTGTCGGCGGTCTCGCCCGACTGCGAGATGAAGAGCGCGAGCCCGCCCGGTTGCAGCACCGGATCGCGGTAGCGGAACTCGCTCGCGACATCGATGTCGACCGGAACCCGGGCAAAGGTCTCGAACCAATATTTGGCGACCATGCCGGCATAATAGCTGGTGCCGCACGCGACGATGGTGATGCGGTCGATCGCCGACAGGTCGAAATCCATCTGCGGCAGCGCCACCGTCTGTTCGAGCGGGCGGATGTAGGAGGAGAGCGTCTGCGCGACGACGGTCGGCTGCTCGAAAATCTCCTTCTGCATGAAGTGGCGGTAATTGCCTTTTTCGACTGCCGCGGCGGTGACGCCCGACGTCGTGATCTCGCGCGTCACCGGATTGTTGTCGGCGTCGTGGATCTGCGCGCCGCCCTTCGTGATGACGACCCAGTCGCCCTCTTCGAGGTAGGAAATCTTCTGCGTGAGCGGCGCGAGTGCGAGCGCGTCCGAACCGAGATAGGTCTCGCCTTCGCCATAGCCGACGACGAGGGGCGAGCCGAGGCGCGCGCCGATCAGCAGGTCGGGATGCTGGCGAAACGCGATCGCGAGCGCGAAGGCGCCGCGAAGCTGCGGCAGCACCGCCTGCACTGCCTCCTGCGGCGACTTGCCCGCCTCGACCTGTTCCGAAACGAGGTGCGCGACGACTTCGGTGTCGGTTTCGCTTTCGAACACCCGGCCGCGCGCCTGCAGCGCCTCGCGCAGCGGCTTGAAATTCTCGATGATCCCGTTGTGGACGAGCGCGACTTCCTGCGTCGCGTGCGGGTGCGCATTGCTCGTCGTCGGGGCGCCGTGGGTCGCCCAGCGCGTGTGCGCGATCCCGACGGTGCCGGGCGCCGGATGGCCCGCCAGTTCCTTGACGAGATTATTAAGCTTCCCCTCGGCGCGGCGGCGGATCAGCTGGCCATCCTCGACCGTGCACACCCCCGCCGAGTCATAACCGCGATATTCCATGCGCCTCAGCCCGTCGACGAGGCGATCCGCCACTTGGGCCTGGCCGATAATTCCGATAATTCCGCACATGGGGATTCTTTCTGCTTAGCGAATTTGAGGGACGCGAATACCCGGCATATTTGCCGGGAAATCCTTGACATTTCGGGTCACGAGGATGCGATGATTAACCTGCGCCGACGCCAGGATCATGGCATCGGCAAGCTTCAGGCGCGGACGCTCCCTGCGCAAAGCAGCCGCATGTGCCGCGATGCGCGTATCGACTTCATCGATCGAAAAGCCGCCCAGAAAATTTTCGATGATCTTGAGCGTGCCGCCGGGCTCTTTCGACAACACCTCGATCCATGTGATGCGGCTGATCCAGGGACGGTCGACGCGCGCAATTTCCGCATGCGCAATCCGGTCCCCGGTCAGCGCATCGATCAGGATGTTGCTGTCGAATGAGTAGCCGCTCACTTTTTCTTCTGCTTGCGCGAAGGCTTCTTGCCCGACTTTCGGGGCGCCTTCATTTCAAGGTAACGCTGACGCTCCCGGCCATCATCCTCGTCGAACAAATCTGGGAATTCAGCCTTCACTTCCTCATAATCATCGTCCCACGGACGAGTCCAGGATGCCCGCTCGCGACGCTGCCATTCAACGGCGTCGCCGATGTCATCCCGATCATTCCATGCGCCGAAGGCCTGATCGAGCCAATGCTTCGAACCGGCATCGTGCGATTGCGCCTTATAGGTGGCCACGACATCGCGGAGAATCGACGCGCGCGACTTGCCCTGCTCGGTCGCAAGCTGGTCGAGCCACTTGATGTCCTCATCGGGCAGGTCGGCAAGTATCCGCGTCATTGATATACTGATATCATATCATGATATCATGTCAATCCTCACGCGCGCCCGAAATTGCGGTCGACGAAGGTCATTGCAAATTGCACCGGATCGGCAGGGCGGCCGTGCGCGGCAGCGAATTTGACGCGGCCGTCGTCCCAAATCTTGCGGATCTGCGCCGCAAGGTCGGGCGCGAATTTCATCTGCTGCGCAACCATCTCCTGCCAGCTTCCGGCAAGGCCCAGGCTGTGGCGCAGCGTCGGTTCCATCGCCGCACAATAGCTGCGCGTCGGCTCGTCGAGATGCCCGATCGCGTCGAGCACCCAGGCGTCGACATAACGCAGGAAGGGCTTGTCTTCGTAACGGTCGCTCATGCCTTTTTCTCCGCCGCCTTCTTCTTGCGCATCGCGTCGTGGAAGCGGTCGGCCCAGCCGGGCTTTACCGACTGTTCGGCGCGGACAATGCGCAGCTCGCCATCCATCACGTCGCGCGTCACGGTGCTGCCCGCCGCGACGATCGCGTCGGCGCCGATCTTCACCGGCGCGACCAGCGCGCTGTTCGACCCGATGAAGGCGCGTTCGCCGATCACCGTCTGATATTTGAAATAGCCGTCGTAATTGCAGGTGATTGTGCCCGCGCCGATGTTAGCGCCCGCCCCCACCGTCGCATCGCCGATATAGCTGAGGTGGTTCGCCTTCGCGCCCCTGCCGAGCACCGCCTTTTTCACCTCGACGAAATTGCCGACCTTCGCCTTGTCTTCCAGCACCGCGCCGGGGCGCAGCCGGGCATAGGGGCCGACCTCGCACCCCGCGCCGATACTCGCGCCCTCGATATGGCTGAAGGCGCGGATCGTCGCGCCGTCGGCGACGCGGACGCCGGGGCCGAAGACGATATTGGGCTCGACCGTCACGTCGCGGCCGATTTCGGTGTCCCAGCTGAACCAGACGGTTTCGGGCGCACGCAGTGACGCGCCGCCCGCCATCGCCTCCTCGCGCTTGAACGCCTGCCACTGCGCCTCGGCAGCGGCGAGTTCGGCGCGGCTGTTGATCCCCGCGACGTCGGCAGCGTCTGTCCTGACCACGGCGCAGTGCCGACCGTCGGCATTGGCGATATTCACGATATCGACGAGATAATATTCCTTCGCCGCGTTGTCGTCGGTTACGCGTGCGAGCAGCGCGAATAGATCGGCCGCCTTTGCCGCCATCAGTCCCGAATTGCAGAGGCGTACCGCGCGTTCGGCCTCGCTCGCGTCCTTGTGCTCGACCATTTTCACGACGCGATCGCCATCGGTGATCACGCGGCCATATTGCAGCGCATCATCAGGCTCGAACGCGAGGACGACGACTGCGGGCGCATCGGCAGCGTTCAGACGGTCGACCATTGCCTGCATTGTCGCGCTGGGCACAAAAGGCACATCGCCATAAAGGATCAACACATCGCCGGCGAAGCCCGCAAGCGCACCTTGCGCCTGCTGCACCGCGTGCCCCGTGCCGAGCTGCGGCTCCTGCACCGCCAGCGCCGCGCTGCCCGCGAGTGCCGCCTCGATCTGGTCGGCCTTGTCGCCGACGACGACGACCTTCTTCGCGGGCGCCAGCGCGTCGACCGCGGCCATCAGATGCATCAGCATCGGCCGCCCGGCAATGGGGTGCAGCACCTTGTGGAGATCGGACTTCATGCGGGTGCCCTTGCCCGCGGCAAGGATGACGGCGGCGATGGAATTGCTCATGCCGCGTGCCATGCCAGCAAATCATTGCGGTTTCCAGAGCGAGCGGCCATGCGGACCGGCATGAGCGACTTTCCCTTCCGCATCGTCGGCTTCGATCTCGACGGCACGTTGATCGACACCGCGGGCGACCTGACCGCCGCGGTGAACCATGCGCTGGCGCGGATAGACCGCGCGCCGCTTGCCGAAACAATGGTGCGGCCGATGATCGGGCTCGGCGCGCGTCACATGCTCGAACAGGGGCTGATCGCGACCGGCGGCGTTCCGGCGGAGGATTTCGATCGCTTGCTCGGCGAACTTCTTGCCTATTACGAAGCGCATATCGCGATCGAGAGCCGCCCCTACCCCGGCCTGATCGCGGCGCTCGACGCGCTCGAGGCGCGCGGGGTGCGCTGCGCGGTGGCGACCAACAAGGCCGAACATATGGCGCGCAAGCTGCTCGGCGAACTGGAACTGGCGGATCGCATGGCTGCGATCGTCGGCGGCGACACGCTCAGCGTCCGCAAGCCCGCGCCCGACCCCATCATCGCGATGATCGAGCGGAGCGGCGGCGGGCGAACCGCCTTCGTCGGAGATTCAATCTATGACGTCATGGCGGCGCGCGCCGCCGGGGTGCCCAGCGTCGCGGTGCGTTTCGGCTTTCTCGATCGCCCCGCCGAAGCCTTGGGCGCCGACCATCTTATCGGCCATTATGACGAGCTTCTGCCGCTGCTAGCGGGACTCTAGCTCTTCCGCCACTTCGTCCAAAGGTGCTTCGCCAGCAGCACCGGCGGCATGCGCAGCCAGTGCGAGCGGATGTAGAAAGCCTGTTGCAACGCGAAATTCGTGGGTCGCCCCCAATCGTCGCGCGCGAGCAGGCGGCGGACGAACCAGCCATCGCCCGGCTCGCGCCGGTCCCAGCCGGGCGGCAGCGCCGCACCGTAAAGATCGCGCGCCAGCCGGGCGGCGCGCTGCACCGGCGCGCGCAGTCCATGAAGCGCGGCGCGCGCTTCGAGCTTAGCCCAGAAATCCGCATCGGCGGCCGCGAAGTCGCGCGTCAGGCAATGGAAATCCCACAGATTGCGCAGGCCGCCCTGCAAGTCGCCGTCGGCGAGCAGATGCGCGGCGCAGTGGCACGCCATGTCGCTCGGACACAGCACGGCAAAACCGCCATCGACCAAGACTGCATCGCCGATCATCGCCAGCGCATCGGGCGTCACCCGGTGCGTGCGCGGCAATATCGTGTGGTGGACGTCGATCATCCGGTCTCGGCCCGAGTGGATCAAGGGCGGCAACTCGTGCATATGCTCGCGGTAATAGGCGTCGTCATAGGGATCGGGCTTCACCCATTCCCAGCCCGCCTCGATCAACTCGTTTTCGGCGCGGCCGATGTCGTGCCAGCCGACCAAAATGTCGAGGTCGCCGATCTGGCGCCCCTCGGCGCAAGACAGGCCCGCCGCCGCATAAGCGGTGCCCTTCAGCAGCACGAACGCGATCCCTTCGGGCGCGAGCGCGCGGCGCGTCATCTCGGCCTCCCACAGCGCCTGCGCCCGCGCGACCGCGGCGGCGGCGCGCTGGTCGGCAAGCAGCGCCGCGACGGGCGGCGGCAGCGCCGCATCCGCAAGCCGGTGGGCGAGCGTCGCGAGCAGCGCCTCGGCGCGCGCGGCGCCGATCACTCCGTTCCAGTCGCGCGGCGCTAGGCCGTCCGCATCGCGCCGCCCCGCGAGCAGATCGATCAGCGTACGCACCGCGCTCATCGCGCTGCCTCCGTCCATAATTGCTCGACCAGCGCCATGCCGGCCGCGCTGTCGGGATAGCTGATGCCGAAAGCGGGGGCCTCGCGGACCAGCCGCGCCAGTGCGGCAAAGCCCGCCTCGCCGAGCGCGACATAGTTCGTCGATGCTTCGGTCAGGCGGACGAACACCTCGCCCGGCGCCATCGGCTCGATCGCCGCCGTGCCGCCGAAGCGCGGAAACAGGATCAGCGCGGGCCGGGCCGGTTCGTGCATCGCGGCGATCGCATCGACGCGCGGGATCAGATGGCGGATATCGCCCTTGGGCGTTCCGGCAAGCAGCGGGCCGAGCCGTGCGGGGTCGACGCGCACCGCCAATTCGGCGATCGCCGCATTCTTCAGGCTTATGGCGCGCGGAAAGCCCAGCGCATCGCCGCTTGCGGGTTCGATCAGCGTGAATTCGTCGCCCATCAGCCGCCACGCGCCCTCGCCGAGCAGCGCCGCGAGCGTCGATTTCCCCGACCCTGATTCGCCCGACAGGATCACCGCGCGCCCGCCGCGCGCCACTGCGCTCGCGTGGAGCAACATGTGCCGCCGCCAGCCGAGCGCGACCTGCAAATTCATCCCCATTTCGGCGGCCAGCAAGCCCATCGACAGCGGCAGCGGCAGAGCGTCAGGAACGATAAAATCGCCGCCGATATGCACCGAGGGGCGCAGCCAGCGGCGCCACGGGCGCGCGGCGAACAGCCGCACCGTCGCATCGGCGGGGCGCGCCATGTCCTCGGGATAGCCCGCATAAAGGCGGTCGAGCGCCTCGATCGGCGCGCGCCAGTCGCTGCCGATGCGAAACTGGACCGGCCCTACCGCGATGCGCGTGCTGTGCCTCACGCCGGCGCCACCAGCCCCAGCGCCGCAAGCTCGGCGAGCCGCTCGCGCAAGACCGCCGCGACATCGTCGCCGCCCGCGCCCCCCAGGTCGAACATGGCGGCAAGCCGCTCCGCCAGCGCGCCCGCATCGCAGGGCGTATCGCCCATTGCGGCAATTATTTCGGGCATGGGCGCGACGACAAGGTGCGTCTGCATCGATCGCCGGTCGAAGATCGCGGTCAGGTCGCCAAGCGGCTCGATACGCAGCGCGCCGGCCTCGGGGGCACGATAAAGCCTATCCGCCATAATCTTCCGCGGCGCTCGTCAGCTTGGCGAGGATCGCCATCAGCGCGGCGCGCTCGCCCGCGTCCAGCGCCGCCTCCAGCTTCGCCTCGCTGGCGAGCGCAGCGGGCACGATCGCGTCATAGAGCGAGCGGCCCTCCGCGGTCAGTTCCAGATGGTGCGAGCGTCCGTCGGCCTCGTGCGCCTGGCGCGCGATAAGCTGGCGGTCGGCCAGCGCCTTGGCGGCGCGATTGACCGTCACCTTGTCCATCCGCGTCGCGGCGACCAGTTCGCGCTGGGTCAGCGGTCGCCCTTCGCCGAGCACCGCCATCAGCCGCCATTCGGGGATCTTCAGGCCGAAGCGGCTCTGATATTCGGCGGCAATCCGGCTCGAAACCGCGTTCGACGCAATCGACAGCCGATAGGGCAGAAATTCCCCGAGATTGAGTGTCTTCGCCGCCATGCCCCTATCCTTATCGCCTCTGCGCCGCCTGCGAAATCAATAAGCGGCGCGTATACCTACCCACAAGGTCCGCGGCGTCGCGCGTTCCAATATGCCCGCCGACGACAGCGCCGCCGGAACGAGCGCGTCGAAGATATTCTCGCCGCGCGCTTCGATCCGCAAGCCCTGCGTCAACCGCAACGACATCCCGGCATCGACGGTCAGCGCATCGCCGAGCGGTTGCAGCCCCAGATCATCCTCATTCTGCCTGCCGATATAGCGCAGGGTCGCGAAGCCGCCGAACGGTCCCGCATCGCCTGCGCGCAGCGACAGGCTGGCGCCATGTTTCGCGATCTGCGCCGGCCGCTTGCGGTCGAGCGCAGCCGCGGCGCCCGACGCCGCGACGCGCGCATCGGTGAAGGCATAGGTGGCGCGCAGCGTCAGCGGGCCGGCGCGCTGTTCGGCGCTGACTTCGGCGCCCTTGCTGTCGATCGCATCGAGATTCTGGCGCTGGCTATAGCTCGCCCCCGCCGCGACGAAACCGACGCCGGGGAAATTGCCCGGACCGGTGCCCAGCGTGACATTGGCGATCGCATTGTCGAGCCGGTTCGCGAACAGCGTGACGCTCAGCTTCGTACCGCCGCGCCTCCAGTCGGCGCCGATCTCGCCGCCCCACAATCGTTCAGGAGCCAGCGCCTCGTTCGCGGCCGTCGCATCGGCGCCGACGCGGAAGGGCCGGTAGAGTTCGTTGAGCGTCGGCAGGCGCCAGCCGCGATAGGCGGCGGCGCGCAGCGCCACATCGCCCGCCGACCAGCGGACACCCGCACGCCCACTGCCTTCCCAGCCCTGCCGCGCCGCAAAGCGGGCGTCGGTGATCGTCGATCCACCGAAATTATATTCGTGCCGGTACCCGGTGCCGATCCACCATTGATCGACCCGGCCGCTGAGCGTCCACAGCAAGCCGTCATCTTCGCCACCCGACGTCCATTCGGCGAAGGCGCCGACGGTGTCGCTGCTGCCCCCCGCGCTGCGGTGACGGCCGGGATTGAGGCCAGTGAAGAAATAATCCTCCTCGGTCCGCCCGACGGTGCGGTGCCAGTCGGCGCCGATACGCAGCGGGTTGGCCGCGCCGAACGCAGGCCGCAATTCGACGCGCGCGCCGAGCCCGGTCGCCGGCACCTGCTGAAAGAGCGCCGGCGCCACGCTGTTGCGGTTCGCCGCGACGCTGGCAAAACCTGTGTCGAAGTCGCGGACCTGGACATAGCCGAGCGCGAGCCATTGCAGCCCGTCCGCGGGTTCGTGCAGGTACCGCAAGCTGGCATCGATCCCGTCGACCGTGCTGGTCGTGAAATCAGTGCCGCGGTCGCGCCGGTCCGAAAAGCCGCGCACGCTCGCCTCGATCCGGCTGTCGGGGCCGGTATCGAAGCGCAGGCGTACGCCCAGCCCACCTTGCCGATAGGGCGCGGCGCGATCGGCGCTGCCCCGCTGTCTTTCGACGACGGGCACAAAGCCATCGCCGCGGCTGTAGCGGCCGTCGACCGCGACCTGTCCGTCGCCAAGCCGCGTGCCGACGCTGAACGCCGCATCCCAGCCGTCACGGCTGCCATAGGCAAGGCTCGCCTCGCCGCCGTCGGTCATCTGCGAATAGAGCGCAACGGTGCCCGCCAGCGCGCCCGGTCCGTCGGCGCCGCTGCCGCCGCCACGGGCAATCGCGACGCCGCCCAGCCGGATCGCATCATAGGCGCTCCACGCCACCCAGCCGCCGAACGGGTCGGCCTGCGGCACCCCATCGAGCGTCACCAGCGCGCGGCTCGACGCATTGCCGCCCAGCCCGCGCAGCGTGACGCCTTGGCTCGTCGGATGCGCCGATCGGCTGTCGCTGCGGCGAAACTGGACCAGCCCCGCCTCGTCGCGCAGCCGGTTCTCGACGCGCGCGCCAAGGCCGGGATCAAGGTCGGTCAGCACGGCCACCGCCTGCCCCGCGTCGCCGCTCCCGCTGAGCAGGCCGCCACCGGTCACGATGATGTCCTGCGGCTGCGGGCGACGATAGTCGGCGATCACAATGTCGCTATCGGACGCCGCCTCCTGCGCCAGCGCCGCCGCCGGCATCGCCAGCGCGGCCACCCCCAACACCAGCCGGATCACGCGGGCTTCACCGCATCGGGATGCGCGCGCCGGAACGCCTCATGCTCCATGCACGCAGCGTCGATTTCCATGAGGCGCGGATAATGATCCAGCGGCACCTCGAACCGGCGTGCATTGTACATCTGCGGCACCAGACAGCAGTCGGCGATCCCCGGTTCGTCGCCGCCAAGATATGGGCCTTCGCCGGCCATTGCCTCCAGCGCATCGAAGCCTTGCAATATCCATTCGGCGATCCAGCGATCCTTGGTCTGTTCGTTGAGCCCCAGGTCGCGGGTCAGATATTTGAGCACGCGCAGATTGTTGAGCGGGTGGATATCGCACGCGACGACATAGGCCTGCGCCAGCGCTACCGCGCGCGCCATCGGATCGTCGGGGATCAGCCGCGGTTCGGGGTGCGCGCGGTCGAGCCAGTCGATGATTGCAAGGCTCTGGATGATCGGCTCGCCGTCGGCGACGAGCATCGGCACGAAGCCCTGGGCATTTTGCGCAAGATAGGCGTCGCTCTTCTGTTCGCCGGCGATCAAGCTGACCTCGACGCGCTCGTAATCGAGACCTTTGAGGTTCAGCGCGATGCGAACGCGAAAGCTGGCCGACGAGCGGAAATAATCATGGAGGATGAGAGCGGTCATCGGGCCAGCCTAATGCGCGTCTTTGGGCATCGCCGCAATCCATTCCCGCAACAGCGCCGCGCCTTCCTTGTGAACCGTCGAGCGGCCAAGTTCGGGCATCGCAATGCCGGGGTCGAGACTTTCGAGGCGGTAGATCAGGAAACTGTGGTCGGGATCGCCCGGCTGGATCGCGAAATCCATGCCGCCGCTTCCGCGCCCGGCCGCTGTCGGACGCTTGCCGATGCCGTAGTTGACCCCGACCGGGTCGGTCCAGCGCAGGAACAGCCCGCTGTTCGACGCGCTGCCCTCGGGATTGTGGCAATGTGCGCAATTGGCCTCGAGATAGGCGCGCGCGCGGTCCTGCAGCGTGCCGCTCGCCGGATCGTCCCAGCGCGGCATCGCCGGCTTCAGCGCCGCAGGGTTGGTGAAATAGAGCGCGCGCGTATCGGCGCCGACCGTATCCGCCAGCACCATGTTGCGGGCCTTGGGGCCGATCGGGACGATCGCACCCGCGCGGCTGTGGCATTCCTTGCACTGGTTGCGGTTGGGCACGCCATATTGGATCGCATGCGCCGTCCCGTCGGGGCTTTTGAACGCCACCGGCACGCGCCGCCCCGCGATGGCGAGCGAGGCGTCCCGGCCGTCGGCGTCCCAGATATAGGGCAGCGCCACCCAGCCGCTCGCGCGGTGGATCAGCAGCCGCGTCTCGACCGGACGGCCATCGTTGAAGTCGGGCCAGCCGAAGCTTTTGACGATCACAGTGCCGACCGGAAAATCGACCGTGCCGTCCGCCAGCACCGTCGCCCGCTTGCCCGCCGGGATCGACACGAACCGATGCTTTTCGGCATAGTCGCTGAACAAGGGCGTGCGCAGCGTGTAGGCAAAGCTCGCGATCGGCCGCGCCGGATCATTCCCCGCGAACAGCCCAAAGGCGGAGAGCTTTGCGGGCATCGCGCTGCCCACGATCAAGGCCTGATCGACCGCGGCCGGCGCCGCCCCGCCGCCCGCGCTGGCGTAGAGCAGCGCCGCGATCAGCGCGGCGGCGATACGCTTCACTGGACCTTGGCCTCCATGCCCTCCGGCAGCACGATGGCGGGCAGCGCGGGCGGCGGCGTGCCGCCCAGCTTGACCGGCACCGGCTTCGCTTCGCTCTGCGGCGTCGTCACGTCGGGCAGGCCGAGCGACAGCACGCCGACATCGTCGAGGACGATCGCGTCGCCCGCGCCGTCCCACAGCACCGGCGGAATCGCTCCGCCCATTGCCGCCGCGATCTCGGCTCCGCCCGGAAAGGCCGGCGCGAAGCCCGCCTTGCCATGCGCATTATCGCGCACGACGATCTGCCGCGGCAGCGGCTGATATTTGGGGTCTTTCTGGTCGTAGCGATAGCCGACGATCATCACATTGGCGGTGCCATTGTCCTCGAACACATTGTCGAAAACCTCGACATTGCGGTTCGCCATCACCAGAACCCCGGTCCCCGTCGGCACGCTGGCGACGATATTGCCCTTCGGCGCGAAATTGGGCGTGCTGTTGTCGCTGACGACATTGTCGAAGACGCGGACATTATGCCCGCCTTGCTGCGGCAGATTGGGCAGGTCGAACACCAGGATCCCGCCGGTATTCTTGTTCGCGATATTGTCGTGCACGTCGGCGTCGAAACAGTTTTCGATCTCGATCCCGGCGACATTTTCGGTCGCGATCGAATCGCGCACGACGATGTTGCGCGACTGGCCCACATAAATGCCGGCGTCCGACGCGCCGCGCACATAGACGCTGTCGATCAGCACATCCTGGCTTTCGACCGGATAGATGCCATAGGCGCCGTTGGTTTCCTTCGGGCCCGCGGTCCATTCGACGCGCAGTTCGTTGTAGACGATGCGGTCGGCACCTTTCGACTTGATGCCGTCGCCGCGCGTGTTGAGCACCGCGAAATTGGTCAGCAGCACATCGTCGGAGGTGACGAGCAGCCCCTCGCCCGCTCCCTGCTGCCCTGAAAAGTCCAGGATCGATCCGCCCTCGCCGGTCCCCGCGCCGCGCACCGTGACGTTATCGACATCAAGCGACAGCCCGTCGGTCAGCTTCCAGGTGCCCGCACCCAGTTGCACGACATCGCCGGGCTCGGCGAGGATCAGCGCTTCCTGCAGTTTCTCGTTGGCGTCGGCGCCCTCGGCCGAGACATTGATCGTCTTGGCCGCGGCCGGACTGGCGGCGACCGCGACCATCGCGGCGGCCAGCGACAGGACATGGAATCGCATTGCACACTCTCCCTTGTTTTGCCCGAGCATGCGGCAAGACTTGACGGATGCCAAGCGGCTTGCTGACAAGCATGTCATTGGCGTGGCGGCACGCGCGCGGGAGACAGGCCGATGATCGACAATCGCTTTGTGCAGATGATGGCGCGCTACAACGGGTGGCAAAACCGCGCCGCCTATGCCGCCGCCGACACGCTGACCGATGCCGAGCGACGGCTGGATCGCGGCGCCTTTTTCGGGTCGATCCACGCGACACTCTCGCACCTTCTGTGGGCCGACCGCATCTGGCTGTCGCGCTTCGACCGCTGCCCGCCGCCCGATTGTCCGGGCAATGAAAGCGGCGGCTTCGTCGCCGACTGGGACGATCTGAAGGCGCAGCGCACCGCGATGGACACGCTCATCGTGACCTGGGCCGACGCGATGGCGCCGGGCGCCGTTGCCGGCAATCTCGACTGGTACAGCGGCGCCGCGGGCCGGAACGTCTCCGCCCCGCTCGGCATCGTGCTGCCGCATATCTTCAACCATCAGACGCACCACCGCGGTCAGGTGCACGCGATGCTGACCGCCGCCGGGTGCCGCACCGAAGACACCGACCTCTTCCTGATGCCGACGGCCGACTGGCTGGGCTTCGATCACAGAAGCTAGGCGCCGGAGACTGGGCCGCGTAGATAAATTCCAATGCTGCGAGGACGGCAGCTAACCTCCATTTCGTTCCGAAAGCTGCTTTTCCGGACACGACCGATTGTAGACGTCCGGCCGCTCAACTGACTGCTATTTTGTGACCCCGCTTTGAAAAAGCTTCATTCGAGCGAGCCAGAAAAGCCATATCATTCCAGAATAGGTTGCTATCGCCAGCATCCGTCCCGGCCAAAGCACCTCGAAAACAATCTCGGAGTCAGGTCGGAAAAACGGCAGACCGATCCACGATCCCAGCGGCGCATAGTAGAGCTGATGAAGGGCAAACAATATCAGATTTGGAAAAAGCTTTAGTAGCAGGAGCAAGGCCGCGGGTGCCGCCAATATGGCTATCGTGATGATCCTGATGGACATACTGCCTTTTTTAAGCGCGAAATCTTAATGGCAGCTCACCACCCCGGTTTTCGCCATCGGGTGCAGTTCGGGACGAGATGGCAGCTAAAGACCATTGCGGACGTCGCATCGCAGCGGCATTAAGCGTCGATGAAACCAAGCCTTCTGATCGCCTTTATCGCGCTAGCGGTCATTTTAGCATGGATGGGGTGGGCTTTCCGGGGGTTACTTGTCGTTGATGCATGTCTTGACGCGGGCGGCAGATGGCAAGCCAATGGGCAATATTGCCAAAGTGCTCGCTGACCGGTGCTACGACAGCATTCGACAGATACTGTTGAAAAAGTCGGCCGCCGCACGGCGCCCATCGAATTTCGGTAATAATGATTCATGAAGTCTCGGCCGCGCGAACGATCGATGCGCATAGGCAACTATGCTTGGTTCCAATATGGCCCGGCAAAACCCCTTTCGGACTTTTTCAACAGTATCGACCGATCTTAGGCCATTCCAATCGAGACGAGGGTGCGCCAATAGCCGTCATACGTTGACGCCCCGGGGGGGCATCGCGGTGCTTGAATATCGTGTGGCCGGAGGCCTGAATCCCTAGTCGCCGAGCGGACGCTCCGCTTGGGTTTTCACATAGCGTCCCATGAACAGGATCAAACCAGTCCGTAGGTCGCGCAGCAGGAAAAAGAACGGCTTGTCCGCCCGGAATATGAACGGCGGCGGAGGTGGTTCCCTTCGGGCGCTGGAGACGACGATATTCCCGACCGCAGTGGCGGCCGCAGCCTCCGCACCGACCTCGTCCACATCAAGATATGTCTTGTGAATGACGCGAGCGATTTTCAGTCCGACGGCTTCGGGAACCTCGCCGGGGTATGGAATTGTGGCCATTCCCGAAAAGTCGGCATCGTCTGAAAATGCTGTGGGTGCACCCATCGAGATAAGAGAATTCTTGAGGTCCTGCCGCAATTCTACATGCATCTTGGGTATCGTCAGGATGGTTTCGCGCCGCTCGGCGTTGGCGAGGTCGGTAAGCCAATTTGCGAGATCAGCGGCGGTGAGCTCTTCTTCGAATTTCGGCAGGCCCTTTGCCGAATTGGGCAGAAACACAACCATTTCGACTTCGTGGCCCACGTACGGCAGCGAGATCGCCTTGAAGCCGCCCCGCTCGATCAGTCGAAATCTGGACTGCTGGCGCATGAGCGGCGTGGAAACCTGATCGCCACTCAATTGCGTGAAAGGCTCCGTTTTTGTCTGCTTTTTATCGAAAGCGCCAGCCCATGCGCCCTTCCAGTAGATGGCATTGACGAGGATCGCGCGAGTTCGTTTTGTGATGTCGTCCGGCAGCAGCAGGTCTTTGATCTTGCCCCGAGTGCTTTCTGCAACCCAGCTATTGATCTGGATGCGCGCGGCATTCGCTCCTCCGCGAAAGTTCACACGCTGCAACCCTGCCTGCGCAAAAGCCGTCACGTCCTTCTCATACTCGGGCAGAAGCGGCATCTCGTCCTGCAACCAGACGGCATTCGCCGTTCGTAGTTCGCGTCGCGGTCCGGAAAAAGTCATCGTGTCAAGCACTTGCCCGTTGGCACGCAGATAGTCCCACGGCGGCTTGGTGAAATGGAATGTCTTCTCAAGCTCCCCCGCCGTCGTACCGCGCGCGCCGCGATAGGCAAGACCTATGGCAACCGAAACGCTGGCGGGCGACAGGAAATGGTTTTCATCAGCGGTCAGCGTGCGCCGATAAAGGTCAAGCGAGAACGTGTTGATCCCTGAAATAGCTGCTTTCGCATCTGATTCGACCACTGCCGAAATGGTGCGGATTGGCTCGTTCGACGAGACATCCGCGTCCTGGCAAAAAGCTGGCGAGGCCGTTGTCGTCGCCGCAATAACAACGATCTCTGCGATCCTGCGGAATGACATTTCTTGCTCCCACCCCTTCTTCAGCGCTACCCTTGTGCAAATTTCCTATGACTGCGTTAATTCTATCTTGGCTGATAATTATTAAGTCGTGGCACCATCGGATACTTGTAGCCAAATCCCGGCAGCATTTGCATATAGAAGACGCAGAGCAGCCTTTCAGCTCCCCATCCCATCCCGCTCATTCAGCTCGATGCCGAACATTCGCGAAAGCGGACGCTCCATGAGGTTGGTTTTTGTCCATGCGCCTTAGCTCCCCGACCCCAGCGCCCCGTCTTCGTCGTCCACCTTCGTCTGCCATCGGCTCGGTCCCCTTGCCTTCCTCTCATGCGACCGCGACGCATATAATCGACGAAGTCACTCGAAATTACCAATCCGATTGCTATATTCGATCAATGCAATATTACCTGCCCTCGCTAAAGCAGATGCAATATCTCGTCGCGCTGCACGAGCATGGCCATTTCGGCCGCGCCGCCGATGCCTGCAACGTCACCCAGTCGACGCTGTCGGCGGGTATCCGCGAGCTGGAAACCCTGCTCGGCCAGACCCTCGTCGAACGCACCCGCCGCGTCGTCCGCTTTACCGGGCTCGGCGACGCGATTGTCGAGAAGGCGCACCGGGTGCTGCGCGAGGCGGAGGAGCTTGCCGACATGGCCGCCGCCGCCTCGGCGCCGCTAGTGGGCGAATTGCGGATGAGCGTGATCCCGACGATCGCGCCTTTCCTGCTGCCCGACCTGTTGCCGCGGCTGCGCAAGGAACGCCCGTCGCTCAAGCTGTTCCTGCGCGAAGAGCCGAGCGCGCAGGCGTGTGAATCGCTGCACCACGGCCAGGTCGATTGCGTGCTGCTCGCCCTGCCCTACGCCTGCGGCGATGTGGAGAGCGAGGCGCTGTTCGACGACGCGCTGTTCGTCGCCTTCCCCGGCGATCAGTCGGAGGAACTTCCCGCAATGGTCAGCGCCGACCAGATCGACCCCGCGCAGATGCTGATGCTCGAGGACGGCCACTGCCTCAAAGACCACGCCCTTGCGGCGTGCAACCGCCCCGAACTGCGCGCGGGCGCACGCATGATGGGCACTTCGCTCCATACGCTCGTGCAGATGGTCGACAACGGGCTGGGTATCACCATGTTGCCGCAGATGGCGATCGAGGCGGGCATACTCGACCACACCGACATCGACACCCGCCCGCTCGATTCCGACCACGACTGGCGCACCATCGCCCTCGTCTGGCGCAAGGGCAGCCCGCGCGCCGACGAATTCCGCATGCTCGCCGACATTTTCCGCAAACACCGGGCAAATTGACCGACAGACCGCAACCGCGCCAGGGCGCGCAGCAGTAAAGCGCCCGGCCGGCAGCGGCCCCATTTATAATCTTATGAAAGTCCCGCGTCGATATATTGGTCCCCGGCGATCGAACGATCGCTAACGACCCCATGGCAGTTGCGGCGAATATTGATTATCGAACGCCCGATGCGGCTTATGATTTCGGCCTTTTCTTTGCTCGCGGCGTCCATCGTGATCACCTGTGTTATCGCGAGCGGGATGGAGCGAATCCCGGAGATCACGCGAGATCTCCCAGCAACATACGCCGAGGGTGAGCCGATCTTCGATGCGAGGCTGAAAGCTCGCTTCCCCCTCGGCACTGCTGAAAACGCCATCATCGAGGAGTTGGAGCGACAAGGTTTCTCAATCAAAGAGGGGCCACATGGTCGGTTCGCCACATTCGTAGAGAAGAAGCTGATCGTCTCAAACATATGGAATGTCGGCTGGGAGGCCGAGAACGGGGCGGTCTCGAAGATATGGGGGGTATATGGTGGTCGCGGCCCGTGAAGCACCTAACCATCCCAAACCGTCCCTTCCGCCCGCTCCCTAATCCCAGCCCTCCGCGCGCTCTTGATCGGCCGCGCGGGGTTCGACCCAGCGGACGGCGCCGTCAGCCAGCGTCTCGCGCTTCCACAGCATGACGTCGGTCTTCAACCGGTCGATCAGAAAGGTGCAGGCAGCGAGCGCTTCGGCGCGGTGCGGGCTGCTGGCGAGGACGAGCACGATCGCCTCGCCCGGCGCCATCGCGCCGACGCGGTGGATCAGCGTCAGCGCCGGCAGCCGCCAGCGGTCCGCGGCGGCGTGCGCCAGGTCGGCGAGGCCGCGCTCGGTCATTTGGGGGTGATGTTCGAGGAACAATTGGATCACGCCGTCGTCGCCGCGCACCCGGCCGACGAAGCTAGCGGTAGCGCCGTGCCCGCCCGCGTCGTGGCGGTCGGTCTCGGTCGCAAAGTCGATCGCCGCGTCCTGGACGACGACGCGGATCATCCGCCCGTCACCGGCGGGAACAACGCGACGTCTTGGGCGCCGGCAAGCGCCGCGTCATTGCCCATCATCTGGCCGTCGATCGCGACGCGAATCCGCGCCGGATCGGCAAAGGCCCGGGCGCCGCGGTCGTCGCGCGCGGCGAGCCATGCGATCAGGTCGGACGCGGTCGCGACATTGGCGGGCGGTTCGACCTGCTCCTCGCCGCATCCCATGCGTTCGCGCACCCAGGCGAAATAGGCGAGCTGCAGCGCCACCGGCGTCAGTCCATATGCCTCAGGCCGACGCGCAGATAATCCCAGCCGGTGATCATCGTCAGCACCGCCGCGCCCCACAGGGTGGCCAGGCCGACGCTGCGGACCCATTCCATAGCGGGCAGCGCGCCCGCCAGGATCAGCGCGCCGAACGAGACAAGCTGAAAGGTCGTCTTCCATTTGGCGAGCCGGGTGACCGGCATCGACACCTGCAAGGTCGCGAGGAATTCGCGCAGTCCCGACACGATGATCTCGCGCAGCAGAATGACGAGCGCGGCGATGACGTGGATGCCGGTGATGTCGCGCGTGAAGACGAGCAGCAGGATCACCGCCGCGATCATGATCTTGTCGGCGATGGGATCGAGGAAGGCGCCGAGCCGCGACACGGTGCCGCGCGCGCGGGCAACATAGCCGTCGAAATAATCGGTGATGCCCATCAGGCAGTAGAGGACGAAGGCCAGCGCATAATAGAGCGGCGCCGGCTGGTGCGTCCCCTCGCGCGCGCCCGGCCACAGCAGCGCCAGCAGGATCGGAACCGTCAGGATGCGCGAAAGCGTCAAAATGTTCGGTAGGCTGAGCATGACCCCTGATCGCGCGAAAGTTCCAAAATGGGCTTTGACCGTCCAAGCCCTAACCGATAAGCCCCCCGGGCGACAACCGAATTGCCCCTTTGGCGCGGCCGGGTCGCTATGTCGGACTGCAATGATGGAATTTCAATGACCGGATCCTTTGCGCTTTTGAAGCAACGCCGGTTCCTTCCCCTGTTCGTCACGCAATTGCTCGGCGCGTTCAACGACAATCTGTTCAAGAATGCGATGGTGCTGTTCGTCGTCTACGGCGTCTTCAACGACGAAGCGTCCGAAACGCTGTTCAGCGCGGTCGCGACCGGGCTGTTCATCCTGCCCTTCTTCCTCCTGTCGGCGCTCGCCGGGCAGCTTGCCGACACGCGCGACAAGGCGATGATCATCCGCATCGTCAAATTCTGCGAAATCCTCATCATGGCGGTCGGCGGCACCGGGCTCGTCCTCGCATGGATGGGCTGGGCGGTGCATCTGGTCGCCATTCCGCTGATGATGCTGGCGCTGTTTTCGATGGGCATCCACTCGACCTTCTTCGGTCCGATCAAATATGCGATCCTGCCGCAGCATCTGGAAAGCGACGAGGTGCTGGGCGGCACCGGGCTGGTCGAGGCCGGCACCTATATCGCGATCCTCGCGGGCACGATCCTCGCAGGTATCATCGACGTCGAATGGGCGGCGCTCGGCGTCGTGCTCGTCGCCTTCATCGGCTACTGGACCGGGCGCAAGGTGCCGCCGGCGCCGCCGCAGCACGAGGAAACGGGGATCGACTGGCACATCGTCCGCTCGTCGATCGCGCTGGTGCGCGGCACGATGCATATCAAGCGGCTCTATCTCGCGATCCTGTCGATCAGCTTCTTCTGGACGATTGGCGCGGTGCTGTTCATCCAGTTCCCGCCGCTGGTGAAGAATATCCTCCACGCCGACAAGAGCGTCGCGAGCCTGTTCCTCGCGGTCTTCTCGATCGGCATCGCGATCGGCTCGGTCGCGGTCAACCGGCTGCTCAAGGGCGAGGTATCGGCGCGCTACAGCCCGGCGAGCGTCGTCGTGATGGGCGCGTTCGTCGTCGCCTTCTATTTCGTCTGCCGCAACTGGGAGCAGGATCCCGCGGGCACGCTCTACGGCATCGGCGGCTTTTTAAACCACGCCGATGTCATCCCGCTGCTCGCCAGCCTGATGGGCATCGCGATCAGCGGCGGCATGTTCGTCGTGCCGCTCTATGCCTTCCTGACCACCACCGTGCCCAAGGACCAGACCGCGCGCACCGTCGCGGCGAACAATATCGTCAATTCGGGCGCGATGGTCGCGGGCTCACTGCTCGCTATCGGGCTCGGCTTCGCGGGCGTCGGCGTCGTCGATCAGCTGTTGATGAGCGCGGTCATGTGCCTGATCTCGGCGTGGCTCGCGGTCAAGCTCCACCGCGCCTGCGACTGACGCCCGCCGCCCGCCGCCCCCTTTCGCCTCAGCGCTCCCCCGCCGCCAGCCGCGCGCGCAGCGCCGCCAGCTCGCGCGGTGGCAAGGGGGCGAGCGCCGCCGCCGGCTTGCCCTTGCGCAGCCGAGCGCGATCCTCGTCGGACGGTTCGACCCGCCGCACGCGCACCGGCACCACGCCATGGCGGTGCGCGCCGAGAGCTTCGGCGGCGCCTTTCGACAGGTCGATGATGCGCCCGCCGCCGGCGAACGGCCCGCGGTCGTTGACGCGCACGACGATCCGCCGCCCGCTGTCGAGCGCCGTCACCTCGACATAGGTCGGCAGGGGCAGCGTGGTATGCGCGGCGGTGATCCAGCCGGGCCGGAATTTCTCGCCATTTGCGGTGCGATTGCCCGATTCGCTGCCGTACCAGCTCGCATAGCCGACGGCGTCATAGGCAGGCGCGGCGGCGGGGACATAGGTCGTTCCGCGGACCGCATAGGGCTTGCCGATCCGCACCGGAGTATCGGCCACCGGGCGATATTGGCCGCCCGCGCAGGCGGACAGCGCCAGCATGGCAAGGCCCGCCCCCGCCGCGCGCAGCATCGCCTATCCCATCACCCACTGGCGCCGCGCATAGCCCTGCGCCCACAAAAGCGCGGTCAGGTCGTGGTGGCGGATCGCCGCATCGGCGGCCGCGGCGGCGGCGGGATGCGGGTGATAGCCGATCCCGAGCCCCGCCGAAGTGATCATCGGAATATCGTTCGCGCCGTCGCCGACCGCCAGCGTGTCACCCAGCGTCAGCCCGCGCGCCGCGGCCTCGGCGCGCAGCGTTTCGAGCTTCGCCGAGCTGTCGACGATCGGTTCGGCAACCTTGCCGGTCAGCTGGCCGCCGGCGATCTCCAGCTCGTTCGCGACCACCTTGTCGAAGCCGATCGCTTCGGCAACCGGCGCGGCAAAGGGCAGGAAACCGCCCGATACCAGCACCGACCAGGCGCCATACGCCTTCATCGTCTGGACCAGCGTGCGCGCACCGCGGGTCAGTCTGACGCGTTCCGCCCGGCATTCGGCGATCGTCGCCTCGGCCATGCCGCGGAGCAGCCCGACGCGCTCGATCAGCGCGGCGCGAAAATCTAGTTCGCCGCGCATCGCGCGTTCGGTGATCGCGGCGATCTGCGGCTTGATCCCGGCATAGTCGGCCAGTTCGTCGATGCATTCGACGGTGATCATTGTCGAATCCATGTCGGCGATGATCAGCTTCTTCGTCCGGTCGCCAAGCGGCTGGACGACGACGTCGAGCGCGCCATGATCCATTTTTGCCAGTTCGGCGCGCGCGCTGACCAGACTGCCCTGAAAGAAGATGTCCGCGGCGTCGCCCTCGTCGATCCAGTGCGGCGCGCCCACCTCATGTCCTGTCGCATCGAGACGGTCGATCGCTTCGCGGACCACCTCGCCCGTCAGCTTCCCGGCTGCTATCAGCGTTGCAACGAACATGGCATCTCCTTCTTCTTCCTTCACGCACCGTCCACCGGTGGCGCTTATCGCTGGCCCCACCGCCAGCGGCAAGAGCGCATTGGCGGTCGCCCTCGCCCAGGCGCTCGGCGACGCAGAGGTCGTCAACGCCGACGCGAGTCAGGTTTATGTGGACATCCCCCTCCTCTCGGCACGGCCGGACGCGGCGGAGATGGCCGGCATCCCGCATCGCCTCTTCGGTCATGTCGATGGCGGGTCCGCCCACAATGCGGCGCGTTGGGCCGAAGAAGCGCGCCGCACCCTGTCCCACGCGCACGCCGCGGGGAAGGTTCCCATCCTCGTCGGCGGCACCGGCCTCTATCTGCGCACGCTGCTCGACGGCATCGCCCCGGTGCCCGAAATCGACCCGGATATTCGCGAAGCAGTGCGCGCCCTGCCCGTCGCCGACGCTTATGCCGCGCTCGCCAAAGCCGATCCCGCCGCTGCCGCCCGGCTCAATCCTGCCGACACGACCCGCATCGCGCGCGCGCTCGAGGTGGTGCGCGCGACCGGCCGGACGCTCGCTGCGTGGCAACAGGAACGCAGCGGCGGCATCGCCGAGGCGATCACGCTGGTGCCGCTCATTCTGCTGCCGCCGCGCGACTGGCTGCGCGAGCGCTGCGACACCCGCCTTGTGCGTATGTTCGACGGCGGCGCGATCGAAGAGGTGAGCGCGCTGCTCGCGCGCGGGCTCGACCCCGATCTGCCTGTCATGCGCGCGATCGGCGTGCCGCAGGTCGCGGCGCATGTCCGCGGCGAAAGCAGCCGCGAGACGGCGCTCGAGGCGGCGCAAGCGGCGACCCGCCAATATGCGAAGCGGCAATATACCTGGTTCCGCCACCAGCCCCCCGCCGGATGGCCGCGCCACGAAGAGTCATTATCCGTCGATTCCGTCAATCAGATCGCAATATTATTACGTGATACACTGTTGACAGGATAGAATCATATACCTATTGCCCGCTGCCTGCTGCGGCGCAACAAGGCCGCGGACAGGCTGCGCCCAGCATCGGGCCGCACGAAGGAAGGAGCGCATGTCGTGAAGGAAATGAGTGGTGCCGACATGGTGGTTCAGGCGCTGGTCGACCTCGGGGTCGATACGGTGTTCGGCTATCCGGGCGGCGCGGTACTTCCGATCTACGACGCCCTCTTCAATCATCCCTCGATCAAGCATGTCCTCGTTCGCCACGAACAGGCCGCGACCCACGCGGCAGAGGGCTATGCGCGCTCGACCGGCAAGCCCGGGGTCGTGCTCGTCACCTCGGGGCCCGGCGCGACCAACGCCGTCACCGGCATCACCGACGCGCTGCTCGATTCGATCCCGATGGTCGTGCTGACGGGTCAGGTGCCGACGACGCTGATCGGCACCGACGCCTTTCAGGAATGCGACACGGTGGGCATCACGCGCCACTGCACCAAGCATAATTATCTGGTCATGGACCCCGACCGGCTGGGCGCCGTGATTCACGAGGCTTTCTACATCGCGACGCACGGCCGCCCCGGCCCCGTCGTCATCGACATTCCGAAAAATGTTCAGGTCGCGACGGGCAGCTATAGCGTGCCCGAAAAGATCGAGCATCAAAGCTATCGTCCGCAGGTCGAACCCGATGCCGGCGCCATCGCGCAGGCGATCGACATGATCGCCGCGGCCGAACGCCCGATCTTCTATACCGGCGGCGGCGTCATCAACGCCGGCCCCGACGCCAGCGCGGCGCTGCGCCAGCTCGTCAGCCTGACCGGCGCACCGATCACCTCGACCCTGATGGGGCTGGGCGCCTTCCCGTCGGACGATCCGAAATGGCTCGGCATGCTCGGCATGCACGGCACCTATGAATCGAACATGGCGATGAACCGCGCCGACCTCATCATAGCGGTCGGCGCGCGCTTCGACGACCGCGTCACCGGCCGCCTCGACGCCTTCGCGCCCGAGGCGAAGAAGATCCACATCGACATCGACCGCAGCTCGATCAACAAGATCGTCCCGGTTGACATCGCGGTCGTCGGCGATGCCGGCCGCGCGCTCGACGCGCTAATCGCGGCCTGGGCCGACAAGGGCCACAAGGCGCGCGACCTTGGC
Source organism: Sphingopyxis sp. Q841 (assembly GCF_052384365.1). Lineage (NCBI taxonomy): Bacteria > Pseudomonadati > Pseudomonadota > Alphaproteobacteria > Sphingomonadales > Sphingopyxidaceae > Sphingopyxis > Sphingopyxis sp. Q841. The sequence continues at coordinate 225,874 of NZ_JBQSUM010000001.1, forward strand.
GAATGGTGGCGCCGCATCGACGGCTGGCGCGCGACGCGCTGCCTCGACTTCCCCGAAAAAAAGGACGCGGGCGCCGAAATCATGCCGCAGCGTGCGGTCAAGGCGCTCTTCGACGCGACCCGCGGCCGCGATCCGATCATCACGACCGAGGTCGGCCAGCACCAGATGTGGGCGGCGCAGCATTTCGGCTTTGCCTCGCCCAACCGCTGGCTCACCTCTGGCGGGCTCGGCACGATGGGCTACGGCTTTCCCGCCGCCGTCGGCGCACAGATCGCGCACCCGAACCGCCTCGTCGTCTGCATCGCGGGCGAAGCCTCGCTGCAGATGAACATCCAGGAAATGGGCACGGTCAGCCAGTACCGCCTGCCGGTGAAGATCTTCATCCTCAACAATGAATGGATGGGGATGGTCCGCCAGTGGCAGGAACTGACCTACGAAAGCCGCTATTCGAACAGCTATTCGGACAGCCTGCCCGATTTCGTGAAACTGGCCGCCGCCTATGGCTGGACCGGCCTCAGGATCGACACGCTAGGCGAGCTTGAGGACGGCATCCGGCAGATGATCGAGACGCCGGGTCCGGTGATCGTCGACTGCCGCGTCGCCAAGCTCGCCAACTGCTTCCCGATGATCCCGTCGGGCGCGGCGCACACCGACATGATCCTCCAGCCGAGCGACGTCACCGGGACGATGGACGACGAAGCGAAAGCGCTGGTGTGATGATGGCAGACGCTCTTCATCCCCTCCCGCCTGCGGGAGGGGCAGCAAGGCTTGCGAACTTGTTCGCTCGCCGCAGCGGGGTGGGCACCGCAACGCCGCCTGCTCGATGCGCTCGCACCCACCCCTCGATCCCCTCCCGCAAGCGGGAGGGGAAGGAATAACGATGAAAATCACCACCGAAACGGGCGAGCGCCACGTGCTCGCCGTCACCGTCGATAACGAGGCGGGCATCCTCGCCAAGATCACCGGGCTCTTCTCGGCGCGCGGATATAATATCGAAAGCCTGACCGTCGCCGACATCAGCGCCGATCATGCGCTGTCGCGGATCACCATCGTCACCTCGGGTCCGCCCGCGGTGATCGACCAGATCATCGCGCAGCTCGACCGGCTGGTGCCGGTGCATCAGGTCACCGACCTCACCGATCAGGGCGCGCATGTCGAACGCGAGATCGCGCTGGTGAAGGTCGCCGGCACCGGCGAAAAGCGCATCGAGGCGCTGCGCCTTGCCGACGTCTTCCGCGCCAAGGTCGTCGACACGACGCTGACGAGCTTCATTTTCGAAATCACCGGCAACAGCGACAAGGTCGACCGTTTCATCGCGCTGATGCGCGAATGCGGTCTGGTCGAGGTCGGCCGCACCGGCATCGTCGCCATCGCCCGCGGGCCGGAGGCGCTCTAGTTTCACTTTCGCGTTCCCCCGCGAAGGCGGGGGTCCAGTCAACGTCAAATGGGTCCCCGCCTTCGCGGGGACACACTATGGGGAAGAAGAAAATGCAGGTTTACTACGATCGCGACGCCGACCAGGATCTGATCAAGAACAAGAAGGTCGCCATCCTGGGCTATGGCAGCCAGGGCCACGCCCATGCGCAGAACCTGCGCGACAGCGGCGTCAAGGATGTCGCGATCGCGCTGCGCCCCGGCTCGGCAACCGCGAAGAAGGCCGAAGGCGCCGGCTTCCGCGTCCTGTCGAACAAGGAAGCCGCCGCCTGGGCCGACGTCATCATGATCGCGGCGCCCGACGAGCATCAGGCAAGGATTTATTACGACGATCTCGCCGACAATCTGAAGCCCGGTGCCGCGCTCGCCTTTGCGCACGGCCTCAACATCCATTTCGGCCTCATCGAGGCGCGCCCCGACATCGACGTCTTCATGGTCGCGCCCAAGGGCCCCGGCCACACGGTGCGCAGCGAATATCAGAAGGGCGGCGGCGTTCCCTGCCTGATCGCGGTTGCGCAGGAAGCATCGGGCAACAGCGGTAACGGCCACGCCAAGGCGCTCGCCCTCAGCTACGCCTCCGCCGTCGGCGGCGGCCGCAGCGGCATCATCGAAACGACCTTCAAGGAAGAGTGTGAAACCGATCTTTTCGGCGAACAGGCGGTGCTGTGCGGCGGCATCACCCACCTCATCCAGGCGGGTTTCGAAACGCTCGTCGAGGCGGGCTACGCCCCCGAAATGGCCTATTTCGAATGCCTCCACGAAACCAAGCTGATCGTCGATCTCCTCTATGAAGGCGGCATCGCGAATATGCGCTATTCGATCTCGAACACCGCCGAATATGGCGACATCAAGACGGGTCCGCGCATCATCACCGACGAGACCAAGGCCGAAATGAAGCGCGTCCTTGCCGACATCACCTCGGGCCGCTTCGTCAAGGATTTCGTCCTCGACAACCAGGCCGGCCAGCCCGAACTCAAAGCCAGCCGCAAGGCCGCCGCAGCGCATCCGATCGAACAGACCGGCGCCCAACTGCGCGCGATGATGCCGTGGATCGCCAAGAACAAGCTGGTCGACAAGGCGGTCAACTGATCGGCGACGGGGGAAAGCGTTCCCTCTCTTTCCGCTCGTGCTGAGCCTGTCGAAGCACCGTTCTTACTTCTTCCATCGTCGAAGAATAGAACCGCCCTTCGACAGGCTCGGGGCGAGCGAATTTTCCTGTTGTGAGATTATCATCCTTGCCCCCACGGCCTGATCCCTTTCACGCCCACCGTGCCGACCTCGAAGCCCTCGCCGCCGCCGACCGCCGCCGCGCGCTCGCGCCGCGCGCCGGGATCGATTTCGCCTCGAACGACTATCTCGCGCTCGCGGGTTCCTACGCGCTCGCCGAAGCATTGGCGCAGGGCGCCGCGCGCGGCATTCCGGCTGGCTCGGGCGGCTCGCGGCTGCTGCGCGGCAACCATGCCGAGCATGAAGCGCTCGAGGCGCATGCGGCGCGCCACTATGGCACCGAGGCGGCGCTCTTCTTCCCCACCGGCTTCGCCGCCAACGCCGCGCTGTTCGCGACGCTGCCGCAGCGCGGCGACCTGATCGTCCACGACGAGCTGATCCATGCGAGCGCGCACGACGGGATGAAACTCGGCCGCGCCGAGCGCACGGAGGCTGCGCACAACGACCCGCAAGCCTTTGAAGACGCGATCCTCCGCTGGCGCGCGGGCGGCGGTACCGGCACGCCATGGATCGCGGTCGAAAGCCTCTATTCGATGGACGGGGACAGGGCCCCGCTCGCCGATCTCGCCGTCCTCGCCGACCGCCACGACGCGGTGCTGATCGTAGACGAAGCGCATGCGACGGGCGTCTATGGCCCGGCAGGACAGGGGCTTGCCCACGCGCTCGCGCCGCGGGCCAATCTGATCACGCTCCACACCTGCGGCAAGGCGCTGGGCTGCGAGGGCGCGTTGCTCTGCGGCCCCGCGATCGTGCGCGACTTCCTCGTCAACCGCGGCCGTCCCTTCATCTTCTCGACCGCGCCCTCGCCGCTCATGGCATGGCTCGTCCGCCAGGCGCTCGAAATCGTCGCCGAACAGCCCGAGCGCGCGGCGCGGCTCTCGGGGCTCGTCCGCCACGCCGAAAAGCGGCTCGCGGCGCTCGGCATCGCGCCGAGCGGCAGCCAGATCATCCCCGTCGTCATCGGCGACAACGCCCGCACGATGCGGATCGCCGCCATGCTGCAGGCCGAGGGTTTCGACATCCGTGGCATCCGCCCGCCGACGGTACCGCAGGGCACGGCGCGGCTGCGCATCGCGATCACCCTCAACGTCTCGACCCGCGACATCGACGCGATGGTCGATGCGCTGTCGGCGGCGATGGCGGCGGCATGACCCGCTTCGTCGTCACCGGCACCGATACCGGCATCGGCAAGACTGTCTTTTCGGCCGCGCTCGCGGGCGCGCTCGGCCTGCCCTACTGGAAGCCGATCCAGTCGGGGCTCGAAGAGGAGACCGACAGCGAAGCCGTCGCGCGCCTCGCCGGCGTTCGCGTCCATCCCGAAGCCTGGCGCCTCGTCACCCCCGCCTCGCCGCACCTTGCCGCCGAAATCGACGGCGTGACCATCGACGCCGACGCGCTCGCCCCGCCGCCCGGCGACCTGTTGATCGAAGGCGCGGGCGGCGCGCTCGTCCCCGTCACCCGCACGATGCTCTACGCCGACCTGTTCGCGCGCTGGCAGATTCCGGTGATCGTCTGCGCGCGCACCGCGCTCGGCACGATCAACCACAGCCTGCTCACGATCGAGGCGCTGAAGGCCCGCCACGTCCCCATCCACGGGATCGCCTTTGTCGGCGAGGCGGCCCCCGACAGCGAAGCGATCATCGCGGCACTATCGGGCGCAAAGCGTCTCGGCCGCCTCCCCCACCTTGACCCGCTGACCCCCGAGGCGCTCGCGGCGGCTTTCGCGGCCAATTTCAACATCGCGGATTTCTCCTGACTCCAATTCCCGTTCGCCCCCGAGCTTGTCTAAGGGCCGTCCTTGTCTTTATCGGGCATCCGACGAAAATGCGGTGTTTCGACAAGCGCAGCGCAAACGCAAAAGAGAGAAACCGCCAATGTCCCCCGTCTGGCACCCCTTCACTCAGCACGGCCTCGGCGAGCCGATCCCGCTGATCGACCGCGCCCGCGGCGCGCGCCTTTACGACGCCGAGGGCAATAGCTGGATTGACGCGATCTCAAGCTGGTGGGTGACGACGCACGGCCATGCGCACCCGCAAATCATGGCCGCGATCCGGGCCCAGACCGAAAGGCTCGACCAGCTCATTTTCGCGGGCTGGACACACGAACCCGCCGAGAGCCTCGCCGCCGAACTGATCCGCATCACCCCCGACCCGCTCACCCGCGTCTTCTTTTCGGACTCGGGTTCGACCAGCGTCGAGGTCGCGCTCAAGATGGCGCTCGGCTACTGGTTCAACATCGGCGAGGCGCGCAGCCGCATTCTCGTCCTCGACCACAGCTATCATGGCGACACGATCGGCACGATGTCGGTCGGGGAGCGCGGCGTCTACAACCGCGCGTGGCAACCTTTGCTGTTCGACGTCGACGCCATCCCCTTCCCCCATGAAGGCATGGAGCAGGCCACGCTCGACGCGCTCGAAGCCGCCTGCCTGCAAAAGCCCGCCGCCTTCATCGTCGAGCCGCTGATTCTCGGCGCCGGCGGCATGCTGATCTATCCCGCGTGGGTGCTCGCCGAAATGCGCAGCATTTGTGCGGCGCACGGCGTTCTCTTCATTGCCGATGAAGTGATGACCGGCTGGGGCCGCACCGGCACGCGCTTCGCCTGCGACCAGGCGGGGGTGATCCCCGATATCGTCTGCCTGTCGAAAGGCCTCACCGGCGGCGCGATGCCGCTCGCGGTGACGCTGTGCAGCGAAGCGATATTCGCGGCGCATTATTCGCCCGACCGCGCAAAGACCTTCTATCATTCGTCGAGCTACACCGCGAACCCCATCGCCTGCGCCGCCGCCAACGCCAATCTCGCCATCTGGCGCAACGAACCGGTGCAGCAGCGGATCGACGCGCTCGCCGATGCGCAGGCCGCGCATCTCGCGATGCTGGCGGCCGATCCGCGCATCACCAACACGCGCCACCTTGGCACCATCGCCGCGCTCGATCTCGTGGTTCCCGATGCGGGCTATCTTTCGGCGCTCGCTCCCCGCCTCACCGCCTTCTACCGCGATCGGGGCGTGCTGCTGCGCCCGCTTGGGAACAGCGTCTACGTCATGCCGCCCTATTGCACCGGCGCTGACGAACTCGCTGAAATATGGGCCGCCATCGCCGCGTCGCTCGACATCGCCTGAGCCCGGTTCGGCTTGCGTTCATCTTCGCGTGCCTATTGCGGATACGGGGATGGTCAGAGGGAACGCCATGTCGATTTCAACCGCCGCCCCGTCGCTGCTGCTCGCCGCTGCCATGCTGCTGGCCCCGCTACCCGCCGCCGCGCAGGACGAAAGCCTCGCGCAGCACAGCGAACCGCCCGAACGCATCTCCTTTCTCGTCACCTATGGCGACGACCATTGTCCGGTCGCCGAGGGTGAGGACATCGTCGTCTGCGCCCAGCGCCCTGAATCGGACCGCTACCGCGTGCCGAAGGAGTTGCGCGGCAAGGACGAGGACACGTCGGTCGGCGGCAGCGCCTGGGGCGCGCGGGTCGAGGATTATGACAATGTCGCCCGCCTGACGCGTCCCGACAGTTGCTCGGTGATCGGCTCTTACGGCTTCACCGGCTGCACCGCCGCGATGCTGCGCCAATGGTTTGCGGAGCGCCGCGCCGCGGGGCAATAACCCTCGCTTCCCGCCAAAGCCGCCCAAGCTCCCCAAAGCCCTCTACGCCCGATTTGCGCCGCGTCGCAATTTTGCCTAACCCTTTGGCTTCCGGCTTCGCCGCCTTGCCGGCGCGGCCGTTCGCGGGGGGCGGGATATGCGGCGGATGCGGACGATGCTGGCGGGGATATGGGCGGTGTTCTGGCTCGTCGCCGCGCTACCGGCCGCGGCGCAGATCGTCCCCGACCTGTCACCGGCGACCGCCGAGAAGGTTGCCGAGAATGACCGCAAGGAACTGGCGGCCGATCTTACCGACCGCGCCGCCATCTCCGAACGCACGCTCAAGCTGATCGCCGCCGACCGCGGCGAGAAGAGCGCTCCCTATCTCGCCAAGCTGCTCGTCCACGCGAATAATCTCAGCTGGGCGCACCGGGCACCCGAATCGCGGCAGGCGCTCGTACGCGCCGTCGAAATCGCCACCGCGCTGTACGGGGCGGGCACCTATGCGACCGCCGATGTCGAACGCCAATATGCGATCGCACTGCGCGTCAACGGCTACCGCGAAGAGGCGATCGAGCCCTTCTCCCACTATGTCCACGCGCTGACCGAGGAAGCCTATGGCTGCGGCCGCCGGGTCCCCGGCATGGTGATGGGCTGCGCGCGCGACGATACCGATCTTGGCGATACGCTGCTCGAATATGGACAGATGCTCAACGACGTCGGGCGCGGCGGCGAAGCCGTCGCCGCTTTCGATGCCGTCATCGCGCGCTTCGAACCGCGCTGGGCGGGGTGCGAGGGCCCGGCATGGGGCACGCGCTGCGACCGCGCGCGCGACAAGCGCGCCGACATGCTGTCGAGCTACGCTGCGCTGCTCGCCCTCGTCGGCCGCGCCGACGACGCCGGGGCGCTGCGCAAACGGCTGTTCGACGACAGCCTCGCCGCGATCGATGCCTGCACCGGCGACGATTGCGAAGGCCCCGATTTCCGCCTCGTCCGCCGCTATTACGACTATCGCGCCGCGCTTGCGGGCGCGAACCACCCCGACGACGCGCTTGCCCTCGACGAACGCATCCTCGCAATCCTGGTCGCCAGCCCGCATTATACGAAGGGCAAGGCGGGCAGCGGCGAATATTTCGACAAGGATATGGTCAATGATGTGACCGGCATCGCCGAAGCCTATGCCAAGGCGGCGGTCGCGGCGGGCAAGGCCGACCGCGCCCGCGACCAGCTCGCCCGCTATGGTTTCGGTGCGCTCGTCGGCACCCAGCTCGCCGGGATCGATTTCGACGCCGAGCAAAAGGCGATCGAGGCGGAGAGACGCACCCTGTCGAGCTATGGCGACGAGATCGAACGCATCGCCAACAGCCGCCGCAAGGTGGCGCTGTTCGCCGGCCATTACGGCAAGGACAGCGACGAATATGCCAAGGCGCTGCGCGACCTTGCCTGGGATCTCGACGATCTGCCCGTCAATGATACCGAAGCCGAAGCCGTCTACCGCGAGGCGCTGGCCGTCGAACGCAAGGCGTTTGGCGCCGGTGATTTCCGTACCCTTCATGCGCTCGACAATTTGACCACCTTCCTCAAGAAGCGCGATCGCAGCGCCGCCGCGATCGCAGTGCTGGCCGATGTGCTGGGCGATCCCGCCAATGACCATCTCGCCCTCTATCTCGACCCCGACCGGCGCTCGGCGCGGCGCGGCAGCTTCGGCGATCCCGACGACACGCTCAACGCGCTCAAGGCCGATCTTTCCGAACTGCTGCTGCGCAACCGCGGCGATCCGGCGCTGGCGCTCGCCGCGGCGCGCCATGCCGCGCTCGGCATGACCAGTTTCCGCGATGCGCTCGGCTTCGACCGCTTCGACGAAATGAAGCTCGACTGGGTGACCGCCGATCCCTGGGCATGGCTCGGCGAACGCCGCTACGCCGATTATTTCCTGCTCTACGCCGACGCCCTGTGGGCGAAGGGCGTGCATGACGGCGCTGCCGCCGAACAGGCTTTCACCGCGTTGCAGGATGCGATGGCGGGAACGACCAGCCGGGCCGTCGCGCGCGCCGCCGCCGAACGCGCCGCGGCGCGCGCTTCGGTCTCGCCGCTCGTCGAGGAACGACGCCGGATCGATGCAGAGATCGCGGCGCTCAACACGAAGCTCGAAACGCTCCCCGACGACCCCGCCGAACGCCAGCGTCAGTTCTCGACGCTGCAATCCGAAATCGCGCGCAAGGACGATCGCCGCGCGCAGGTCGATGCCGCGATTGCCGCGGCGACACCCGACTATTTCGCGCTGATCCGGCCGCGTCCGCTCGCCATCGCAGAGGCGCAGGCGCTGCTCGCGCCCGACGAAGCCTTCGTCATGCTCGTGCCGTCCGAATTTGGCACCCATGTCCTGCTCGTCACCCATGACGCGCTGCGCTGGAATCGCGCCGACATGCCCGCGGCAGAGGTCAACGCGCATGTGCGCCGCCTGCTGTGGGACGTCGGCGCCAGTATCGACGTCACCGCCGAAGAGGATGCAAAATGGTCGGCCGAAGGCGAAGGCGATTTTCCCTTCGATCGCGGCACCGCCTGGCTGCTCTACGACCGGCTGCTCGCGCCCTTCGCCGCCGATCTTGCGGGCAAGCGCCATCTCTTCACCGCCGCGACCGGGTCGCTTTCCTCGCTGCCGCTCGGCATCCTCGTCACCGAAAAGCCGACCGGCGCCGATGGCGATCCTGCGGTGCTGCGCGCGACGAAATGGCTCGCCGACGGCCCCGCGCTGCTTCAGCTTCCTTCGCTCCAGTCGCTGCAATTGCTGCGCGCGGTCGCGGCGCGCGACGAGGGCCAGGCGGGCACGCGCATGGTCGGCTTCGGCGATCCGGTGCTCGAGGGTCAGGCGGCCGCACGCGGCATTGCCGGCGCCCGCGCGCGCGGCACGCGCAGCAGCGGACTCCCCGTCACCGCCGGGCTGCAACCCGCGATCGGCGATGCGCAGCCGCTCGCCGATCCCGCGGCGCTGCGCCGCCTTGCCCGGCTGCCGGGGACCGAGGCCGAATTGAAGGCGATGCAGGCGCTGCTCGGCGCCGACGCCGCGCGCCTCTATCTCGCCGGCACCGCTACCGAAACGAATCTCAAGCGCAGCGATCTCGAACATCTCTCGGTGCTTTTTCTCGCGACCCACGGGCTGATCGCGGGCGAGGTAAAGGGGCTCGCCGAACCCGGCCTGGTCTTCACCCCGCCCGCCACCGCGACCCCGCTCGACGACGGGCTGCTTACCGCGTCTGAAGTCGCGGGGCTGCACCTCGGCGCGCGCTGGGTCGTGCTGTCGGCGTGCAACACCGCCTCGGGCGACGGCAGCGAAGGAGCGCCGGGGCTGTCGGGGCTGGCGCGCGCCTTCTTCTTCGCGGGCGCCGAAAGCCTGCTCGCCTCGCACTGGCCGGTGCGCGACGACGTCGCCTCGGTACTCACCGTGCGATTGTTCGAACTGATGCAGACGAACCCCGGCCTCTCGCGCGCCGAGGCGTTACAGCACGCGATGCGCGATATCCGCAACGATCTGCGCGCCGACGACTTCCTCAAAAGCTGGTCGCACCCCAGCGCTTGGGCGCCCTTCTCGCTGATCGGCGACGGGATCGACTGAGCGGACGAAACGCTGCGTTTCCGGGCGACGCGATTGACGGCGACGCGCGCCCTCGCCTAGCATCGCGTCTCCCCAACAGGAGGCTCCCGCTCATGCGCCGTATCGCATCGCTCACCACGCTTTTCGCTCTTGCTGTCGTTGCCGTTCCCGTCGTCGTCGCCCAGGCGCCCGGCGCCCCCGGCGCGCCCGACAAGAGCCGCGTTACCGCCGGCACCTACGCCGCCGATCCTGCGCACACGATGGTCGTGTGGCGCGTCGATCACCTCGGCTTCAGCAACTATACCGGCATCTTCGGCGACGTGACCGGCACCCTCGTGCTCGATCCCGCCAACCCTGCCGCCGCAAAGGTCGACGTCGTCATCCCGGTGTCGAAGGTCACCACCGCCAGCGCCGGCTTGACCGCGCATCTGCTGCGCGCGGGCAAGGACGGCGGCAAGCCCGACTTCTTCGGTCCCGCCCCCGCCGACGCCCGCTTCGTTTCGACTGCGGTCGTCCTCGACGACGACGGGACAGAGGCAAAGGTCACGGGCAACCTCACCCTCAATGGCGTTACCCGCCCCGTCACCCTCGACGTCGAATTTCACGGCGCCGGCATGGGGATGAGCAAGAAGGATACCGTCGGCTTCGAAGCCGAAACGACGATCAAGCGCAGCGATTTCGGCGTCCTCTACGGCATCCCCTTCGTCAGCGACGAGGTGAAGCTCGACATCCACGCCGCCTTCGAAAAACAGTGACGCATCAATCTGTCACACAGCGCCGCTAGCCAGGGGGCGGGGTCCGGTTGGGGCCCCGCCCTTTTCGCAGGAGTCGGCACGATGAGCGAACTGGTTCGCGAAATAGTCGAGGTGGCCGCCATGGTCGGCGGCGATGCGGACGATCCGCTGCTGATTGTCGAGGCCGACGGCCTCGCCCCCACCGCCGGATGGACGCATGTCCGGCTCGAACCCCATGTCTACATCACCCCGCCCGACGACGGGGTGCAGGATTTCGACCTTGTCGGCGATCGCCCGGCGGGCAGCGCCGCCGATGCGCTCGCCCCGGTCGAGGCGGGCTGGGAAGGCCCGCTTGCCGACTGGCTGATCGGCGTGCGCATCCACGCCGCTGACAATATGGTCGAGGAGGAAGTCTTCGAATTCGGCGATGATTTCGATGACGATGACGACGACGACGCGCGCGATCCCGCCGAAGGCCACGTCCGCGACAACGAAGACGCCTGAGGGGGCAACGCCCTCTCCCGCCGTTAACCCCACCCTGCGCCGGGCCGCCGCCCATCCTCTCGGATGGCGGTCCGGCGACATTTTCGCACGTTGCCCTTGCCAAGCGCGACATAATGCATCATGGGGGCGCCATGCGCGGCAACGCTCTTCTTCTTCTGCGACTTACACGCCCTTGGGCGTGACACTGGCTGCGCGTTAGTCGCGGCCACCCGCTCAAGGGTCCGATCGACACAGCCAGCCAATCCCAGCAGAAGAATTTCACCCCATGACCATGCTCCGCGACCCTTCGGTCAAATACCGCCCCTTTCCCCAGATTCCGCTGACCGATCGCCAGTGGCCCTCGCGCACGATCACGCGCGCGCCGATCTGGCTGTCGACCGATCTGCGCGACGGCAACCAGTCGCTGATCGATCCGATGGATGCCGAGAAAAAGACGCGCTTCTTCGACCTGCTCGTGCGCTGCGGGCTGAAGGAGATAGAGGTCGGCTTCCCCGCCTCGGGCGCGACCGATTTCGACTATATCCAGAACCTCGTCCGCTCGGGCCGCGTCCCCGATGACGTCACGCCGCAGGTGCTGACGCAGAGCCGCGCCGACCTCATTCGCACCAGCTTCGACAGCCTCGCGGGCGCGAAAACCGCGATCGTCCACGTTTACAACGCCGTCGCGCCCGCGTGGCGCAAGATCGTCTTTGGCATGGACAAGGCCGATATCAAGGCGATCGCCGTCGAAGGCGCGAAGCAGCTGCGCGACAATGCCGCGCGCCTGCCCGGCACCGACTGGCGCTTCGAATATAGCCCCGAATGCTTCTCGACGACCGAGATCGATTTCTCGATCGAGGTCTGCGCCGCGGTGATGGACATTCTCCAGCCCAGCGCCGACAAGCCGATCATCCTCAACCTGCCCGCGACGGTCGAGGCGGCGACCCCCAATATCTACGCCGACCAGATCGAATATTTCGGCAAGCATCTGCCGAACCGCGACGCCGCGCTGATCAGCCTGCACACGCACAACGACCGCGGCACCGGCGTCGCCGCAGCCGAGCTCGGCCTGCTCGCCGGCGCCGACCGCGTCGAAGGCTGCCTGTTCGGCAATGGCGAGCGCACCGGCAACACCTGCCTCGTCACCATCGCGCTCAACATGTACACGCAGGGCGTCGATCCCGAGCTGGATTTCTCGGACATCGATCAGGTCATCCAGACGGTCGAATATTGCAACAATATCCCCGTCCACCCGCGCCATCCCTATGGCGGCGATCTGGTCTACACCGCCTTTTCGGGCAGCCATCAGGACGCGATCAAGAAGGGTTTCGCCGCACGCGAACGCCAGAATGACGAAGCGTGGGAGGTGCCCTATCTGCCCATCGACCCCGCCGATCTGGGCCGCAGCTACGAAGCGGTGATCCGCGTCAACAGCCAGTCGGGCAAGGGCGGCGTCGCCTGGGTGCTTGAACAGGACAAGGGACTGAAGCTGCCCAAGAAGATGCAGGCGAGCTTCAGCCACGTCGTCCAGGCGCTCGCCGACGAAACGAGCCGCGAACTCGCCGCCGACGATATCTGGCAGGCGTTCGAACGCACCTATCTCGCCACCGAAGGCAAGCGCTTCCAGCTCGTCGACTGGTCGGAGACCCATTCGGGCGCCGACCGCATCTTCGCCGGCAAGCTAACCATCGACGGCACCGAACGCAGCGTCAGCGGCCGCGGCAACGGCCTGATGAGCAGCGTCATCGCTGCGCTCGCCGAATCCGGCGGCCCGCTGATGGACATCGTCGATTACAGCGAACACGCGATCGGCCAAGGCAGCAACGTGCAGGCCGCAGCCTATGTCGAATGCCGTACCGCCGACGGGAAAAGCCTGTTCGGCTGCGGCCTCGATACCGACGTCGCGACGGCGAGCGTGCGGGCGATACTTAGCGCGGCGAATGGAGCTTAAAGAAGTCATTCATCACTCGCCTCCTCGCAATCTCCCATTGGAAAACTCAGCTTCAGCGGGCGAAGGTCGGCATGTCGCCGTCCGCCGCCTATCAGTTGAAACAGCGGCCCTAAGGGGCGACGTTTCGCATCGGCTGCGCGGCGGCGGTGCTGATTGCGCGGACGCGGCTCGCCGACGAGTTTCTCGACTGCGCGATCCGGGGGCATGACGAGCCGGTGGAGATGCTGCGCGAAGAGGGGCGCAGTTTTGCCAAGCGCCGCCGCACCGACGCGCGGCTCGACCGCATGGTCGAAACGCGGGCGCGCGCGAACGATCGCGCGGTCGGTCCGCCCCCCGCCGCCGGGCGCGCGGCGCACGCCACGTAAAACGGCGCCGCGCGGCTGAATAATGGCGAATATTGTGGCGATCGTGGAAAATAGAATGGCGCGTCTTGCTTATATTCCGCCGGCTCGGGATGACTTAAAATCGGGGGGCGTTGCGGCGCGCGATTTTACCGCCACTTGCGCGGCACCTTGACTTTTCGGGAACAATCCTCCATATCGGCCTCGCTAACGTCGCCTGCGACGGAATTTGACGGCCCCTTGGGGCAGACTCTTCCCTTCACACGCTACCAGCTCCTCCGGTGCTTTTGCCGGGGGATTCCCGTTTCTCGTGAAAGGAAACACCCTATGCCGATCGGCACCGTAAAATTCTTCAGCCAGGACAAGGGCTATGGCTTCATCGAAAATGAAGATGGCTCGGGCGACGCATTCGTCCACATCACCGCCGTCCAGAACGCCGGCATGACGACGTTGGACAAGGACCAGCGCGTCCAGTTCGAACTCGAAACCGGCAAGAACGGCAAGACGTCGGCAGTCAACCTCCAGTCGGCCTGATCTTGGCCAAAGAGGAAGTCATGACCTTCGAAGGGCAGATCAACGAGATCCTGCCCGACGGGCGCTTCGGCGTCACGCTCGAAAACGGTCATCGGCTGATCGTCTATACGGCGGGCCGGATGCGGCGTTTCCGCATCCGGTCGGTCGTCGGCGACGCCGTGCGCGTCGAAGTGACGCCCTATGACCTCAGCAAGGGCCGCCTTGTCTACCGCGAACGCGGCGGCGGGCCGGTTCCGCCCAGCCAGCGCAAACGGCGCGGGCTCTGATCCTTCAAGGGTCAAACGATACGGGATCGGCGCAGTGGCGCCGGTCTCCAAAAACCACAACATCCAAAGCAAAGATAAAGATGATGACGAACTTCTATAACAACCCTTCTATTTTTCCCGCTCTGCCCGCGCTGTCGCTGGCCGGCCGGGCGCAGACGGCCCGGATTTCTCCGGCCCGCGCGCCGCGCCGCCGCCCGACGCTGTCGCGCCGCGAGCTTCGGCGCCTGATCGCCGATATGGTCGATTGATCGACCGTAACGGACAACCGTACAAGGAAGAGCAGCCATGTCGGCCACCACCGAATTCTACATCGCCCAGGCGGACAAGTGCCGCACCGATGCCGACGCATCGTCGTTGACGCAGGTGCGCGACCGCAATCTGCGCGCCGCCGCGGCGTGGCAGGCGATGGCCGACAAGCTGCTCCACTCCGAACGCCTGCGCGCCGAAAAGGAAGCGCGGGTCGTGGAGGAGGCTGAAGCCAGAACGACCGCGCCCGCGCCCTGACAGGTGCGCCGTGCGAGGCGCCGCTCAGCCGATGGTGCGCCACTCCTCATGCACGATTTCGCGGGCAATCCGTCCGCCGCGCATGTGAAAGACATGCACCAGCCGGAGCTCGACCCGCGCCCCGATCGCCACCGGTGCATTGACCATCCCGTCACCCGTCAGGCGAAAGCGCACCTTCATGTCATCGACGACGCGAGTTTCGGTGGCAAAACGGTCGAGCGGCTCCAGTTCGACCTCGGCCAGCGAGGCGAACATGCGGCGGTAATTGGCCTCGATTGCCGACTTGCTGTCGAGATATAGCCCCCGCCCCGGCACTTCCAGGACGATGTCATCGGTATAAAGATCCATCACCGACGCCGGATCGCGCGCCTCATTCTCGATATGCTCCGCCGCCACCGCCAGATTTCGGGCCACCATCTCGTCGCTGCGGTCCATCGCGGCCACCACCTGCTCCATTGCCGTCACTTTCTATCACAGCCTCCGGCGGATCGCCGATATAGGCAGTTATTCTGTCTAATGGTGCAATAGACAGTTAATCTGTCTTGTGTCAAGAGGCTGCAATGACCGAAAATCTCCCTCCCCCGCCATCCGGCGACGGCCAACGCCTCGCTCAGCTCTTCCACCTTGCCTACGACCGGCTGCGCACCCGCATCTACGGCCAGGCCCTCGCCGCCGGCTTCGCCGACCTCCGCCCCGCTCACTCCAGCCTGCTACGCAACATCGACCCCGCCGGGTCGCGGGTCGTCGACCTCGCCGAGCGGGCCGGCATGACGAAACAGAGCATGGCCTATCTGACCGACAGCCTGGCCAAACTCGGCTATGTCGCCGTCGGCCCCGATCCCGACGACGGGCGAGCGAAACGGGTTGTGCTTACCGAACGAGGCAAAGCCGCGGTCGACACCCTTGCCCGTCTAAGCCGCGAGGCCGAGGCCGAACTGACGAAAACGCTGGGCGAAACGGAAATGATGCGGCTTCACGCCACGATGCGCCAGCTGGTCGCAGCGCTCCACTGATGCAGCGCCGGACTAATCGACCGACCAGTAATCCGCGGCCCCCAGTGCCCCGCCGCGGCGGCAGATGAGCACGCCTTCACCATCACTAAGCTCGGCCCAGCTACCAACCGGCTCGCTCTCAGCTAGGGCTAGCGCTGCAGCGAGATCTGCCGCCTCGAAAGCGACGTGCTTCTCGATGCCGAACCATCGATCTTCGTAACGCAGGACGTATGTGTTTGGCGGCGGCATAGCGGGCGCATCACCGGCCGGTCGCGGCAGGCAGTCGCAACCGCCGCGCGGCACACCGTTATTTGGGGAGGGGATAGGCATGGTATAAATCCTTCGGCGGGGGGAAACGAAGGGGTCCGGCAGGCTTGTCAGGCCAGCCTGCGACCTGGGCAGGGCAATATCTCGACGCGCGAACTCCGAATCGCATACCGCCCAACCGGCACACGCTTAGTCCAACTTATAGAAAGATAGAGATATTTTTGCTTTATCTACTAAGCATCGTCTCTTCGACGGGCCGACGCTGCGGCTCGACGAACGACGGCACCATCCTTCCAAACAACGGCGCACGTCTGTCTTGATGCCCAACACGCTCGATGTCCCCAGACGCGGCTACGCCAAGCAGAGCGCGGCGCTTCATGCTTGCGCCACCTTCCGTTTACGTTAGGGTAAGCTCAAGACCATCTTGGAGAGACTGATTCATGGCCCTTCCCCCGATTTTCGACCGCCTGCGCCTGCCCGTCATCGGCTCGCCGCTGTTTATCGTTTCGGGCCCCGATCTGGTCATCGCGCAGTGCAAGGCGGGGATTGTCGGCAGCTTCCCGGCCCTCAACGCCCGGCCGCAATCGCTGCTGGACGAGTGGCTCCACCGCATCACCGAGGAATTGGCGGCATGGGACCGCGCCAACCCCGACCGGCTGTCAGCCCCCTTTGCCGTGAATCAGATCGTTCACCGCTCGAACGATCGGCTCGAGGCGGATATTGCAACCTGCGAAAAATGGAAGGTGCCGATCACCATCACCTCATTGGGCGCCCGGGAGGAATTGAACCAGGCGGTCCACGGGTGGGGCGGCATCACCTTGCACGACGTCATCGACGACCGCTTCGCGCGCAAGGCGATCGAAAAGGGCGCCGACGGACTGATCCCCGTTGCCGCGGGCGCCGGCGGCCATGCCGGCACCCAGTCGCCCTTTGCGCTGGTGCAGGAAATCCGCGAATGGTTCGATGGCCCGGTGGCGCTTTCGGGCGCCATAGCCCACGGTCGCTCGATCCTCGCTGCCCAGGCGTGCGGCGCCGACCTGGCCTATATAGGCAGCGCTTTCATCGCCGCTGCCGAAGCCAATGCCGACGACGGCTACAAGAACGGTATCGTCGAAGGGCGCGCGGCCGACATTGTCTATTCAAACCTCTTCACCGGCGTGCACGGAAATTATCTGCGCCAGTCGATCGTGGCCGCGGGGATGGATCCCGACAATCTGCCGGAAGGCGACCTCAAGACGATGAACTTCGGGTCTGGCGGCAACACCAAGGCGAAGGCATGGAAGGATATCTGGGGCTCGGGTCAGGGGATCGCCTCGGTCCGCGGCGTGCGCCCGGTCGCCGAATTCGTCGCTGAACTCGAAGCGCAATATCAGGACGCATGGTCCGAATTGCAGGGCAAGGTGCGGCTCCAAGGCTAACGGAACAGCCGCGAGATCGCTTCGTCAAGATATGGGCGATCCGCGAACAAGCGCATCGGATCGCGCCGGTTAAAGCCGGTGCCACGGCGGTCGGTGAGCGCGCGGCGCAAGCTGTCCTGCAGCAACGCCAGACTCATCGCGGCCGTGCGCCGTGCCGCGGGGGCGTCGCGATTGATCTGCCGCTCGAAACATATCCGGATCCTATCGACCCGCGCCGTCATCACATCATGATAACCATGGTGAGGGCCGCGGCTTTTGGGCATGGCCGCACGACAGCGCCAGCGGCTCCGAGCGAGGCGCCGTATGAGTCAGCGCGACTTCGGCGCCCCCCGGCAGGGTCGAA
Organism: Sphingopyxis sp. Q841; assembly: GCF_052384365.1. NCBI lineage: Bacteria > Pseudomonadati > Pseudomonadota > Alphaproteobacteria > Sphingomonadales > Sphingopyxidaceae > Sphingopyxis > Sphingopyxis sp. Q841. The sequence continues at coordinate 243,542 of NZ_JBQSUM010000001.1, forward strand.
AAGCCATTTCCCGCAATCAGCGCGAAGGGCGCCGGCGCGGCGGGCCGTAACGAGGCGGAGCTAATCCCTGCTTGCATGTCGCGCGTCCCGATGGGTTCGCCCCAGCATCGCACGACGCGCGCCGATTTTCAGACGCCTGTCTGTTCAGAGCTGACGATCAGATGGCGACCTGGCTTCCCAGTTCGACCACGCGGTTGGTCGGCAGACGGAAATACTCCATCGCGCTTTCCGAATTGCGCAGCATCCATGCGAACAGCTTTTCGCGCCAGATCGGCATGCCGGGCTTCTTGGCGGCAATCAGCGTCTGACGCGACAGGAAGAAGCTCGTCTCGATCATCTTGAATTCGCCGCCGCACGCGGTCGTGCGTTTCAGCGCATCGGGCACGTCGACCGGCTGCATGAAACCATAGTGCAGGATCAGTCGGTGAAATCCCTGCCCCAGATCGTCAAGCTGGCAGAGTTTCGTTTCCGGCACGAACGGCACGTCGGCAATCTTGATGGTCAACAGGATGATGCGTTCGTGCAGCACCTTGTTGTGCTTCAGATTGTGAAGCAGAGCGTGCGGCACCCCATCGGAGGTCGACGTCATGAAGACAGCGGTGCCCGGAACGCGCGTTGCGCTGTTCGCCGCGGACTTCACGAACACCGGGATCGGCATCGCGCTTTCCGCCATTTCCTGCTGCATCAGCTTGCGGCCGCGGGACCAGGTCGTCAACATGGTGAAGATCGTCAGACCGATCACGAGCGGCACCCAGCCGCCATCGGGCACCTTGATCAGATTGGCGCCGAAATAGGCGACATCGACGATGAAGAATACCGCGAGCACGGGCAGCGCTTTCCACGCCGGCCAGCGCCACAGGCTGAACAGCACCACGCTCATCAGACAGGTGTCGATGAACATCGCGCCGGTCACGGCGATACCATAAGCCGCAGCCAGATTGCTCGACGAACCGAAGAACAGCACGAGCAGAATGACCATAACCATCAGGCCCCAATTGACGACGGGAATGTAAATCTGCCCCTGCGCCGACGCACTGGTATGTTCGACCCGCAGGCGCGGCACGAAACCGAGCTGGATGGCCTGCTGCGTCAACGAAAAGGCGCCCGAAATGACGGCCTGACTGGCAATGATCGTCGCCAGCAGCGCGAGCAGCACGACGGGGACGCGCCACGCGTCGGGCATCATCAGGAAGAAGGGATCCTGGATCAGTTGCGCCGTAGGTGCGACCTGTCCGGCAAGCACCATCGCGCCCTGCCCCATGTAATTGAGCATCAGCGCGGGTAGTACGAAACACAACCAGCTCAGCCCGATCGGCGCGCGGCCGAAATGGCCCATGTCGGCATAGAGCGCCTCCGCCCCCGTTACCGCGAGGACGACGGCCCCAAGCGCGATGAAGGCGGTGAAGCCGTCATAATAGAAAAAGCGCATCGCGTTGATGGGGTTCAGCGTGTGCATGACGATCGTCGGATGATCGACGATATGCATGACGCCCAACACCGCGAGCATCAGGAAGTAGCCGAGCATGATCGGCCCGAAAAGCATCCCGACCTTCGCGGTTCCGCGCGACTGGATCGCAAAGAGGCCGATCAGGATCGCAAGCGCGATCGGAACGATATAGGGTTCGAAACCGCGGCTGACATATTGCAGCCCCTCGGTAGCCGACAACACCGACATCGCCGGAGTGATCATGCTGTCGCCGTAAAAGAGCGCGGTGGCAAAAACGCCGAGCAAAACGATCGGCCAGGTCCAGCGAGCACCGCCCGACGAGCGACTTATCAGCGCGAGCAGCGCCAGACTGCCCCCCTCGCCCTTGTTGTCGGCTTTCATGATCGTCATCACATATTTGAAAGTGACGACCAGCATCATCGACCAGAAGACGAGACTGAGCACGCCATAGATGTGCAGCTGGTCGGCTTCGATCGAATGATGGCCGGCGAAGGTTTCGCGGAAAGCGTAGAGCGGGCTGGTGCCGATATCGCCGAAAACGACGCCGACGGCGCCGACCGCCAGCTTCAGCGTGCCGTCACCGTGATGGCCGTGACCCGTTTGGCCCGCTTCGATTCCGGTGGGCGCGGCGCTTTCGGCGCTTGCCTGACCCTGTTGCGACTCGACAGTCATTGGCGCGCCTTAGACCAGCGGGAGAGACAGGAATAGCATTGAATCAAGGCCCGGTCGGCGCATCGGGGGACAGGTCCGGCCCCATCGCCTGTCGCAATTGGGCCAGCCGCATCTCGAGGTCCGCGCGCCACGGCGCATCGGGCGGGGTGCGCGCCAGAAGCTGGCTCCATACCGCGTCCGCACCCTTCAGATCGCCGCTCTGCGCCATCGCAAGGCCTGCAAAGAAAGGCGGCGCGGGATGGTTCGGGTCGCGCTTTGCGGCCTCATCGAACGCGAGCGCGGCGGCGGGCGACATCACGCCGCCACCATGCGCAACAAGCGCATTGCCCAAGCCGACCCAAAGATCGACATTGTCGGGATAACGCTCCAGCCCCTTTTCAAGCGTTTGCGCAGCCAGCGCCGTCTTGCCGGTTCGCGCAAAGCCGTCCGACATCGCGATCCATTGTGCGGCCGGTCCAAAACGGTCGGCCATACCCTGCTGACGATCGGTGATCGCCTCGCCGAACCCTTCAAGCTGTTCGGGCGCCACGATCGGCTTGCCGGGCAAGGATGGGCTACCCTGCAGAGCATAACCGGCGACGCCCACCATGACCGCAGCGACAGCAAGCGGCCGAGCCGCCGCCGGCAGCTTGCCGAACAAGAAGATGGCGCCCAGCGTGACCAAGCCGACAAGCAATATCCACATCCAGATCATGGAGCGTTCTCCGCATCGCCTGCGTCGCGGCGGAAACGCCCGAAGGCCAGCCATCCTCCGAGCAACAGGAAAGCGAGCGGCCCGAGCCACAACAGGGCGGTGGCCGCATCGAACGGCGGATCGTAACTGACCCAATTGCCATAGCGCGCCACCAGCCATTGGCGGATCGCATCGGGGCTTTCTCCCGCGGCAATCTTGGTGCGCACCTCATGCCGCATGTCGCCGGCGAGCGGCGCATCGCTGTCGGCGATCGACTGCCCCTGGCAGACGAGGCAGCGCAACGTTTCCATAAGTGCCTTGGCTTTTTCTTCCTGCGCGGGATCGGGAAGCTGCTGATAGGCATAGGGCGCCGGCGGCAGGCGATCCTGCGCGGCCGCAGGCGCAGCGGCCAGAACAAGCGAGGCGAGCAGGATGGTCCAGCCCCTCACTTCATCTTCTCCAGCTTGGCGACGATTTCCGGCACCTGTTCCTGAAGGATTACGCCCTGTATCTGTTCGCGGATGATCCCCTTGCCGTCGATCAGGAAGGTTTCGGGGACGCCCGACGAGCCGAGCGCGATCTGGACGCTGCTTTGCACATCCGACCCGATGCGGTCGAAGGGATTGCCATTTTCCCGCAGGAATTGCGCCACATCGTCGGGCCGGTCGCGGATCGCGATGCCGTCGATCGGAACGCCCGCGGCCTTCAGCGCCTCAAGCTGCGGCGCCTCGGCACGGCACGGGATGCACCAGCTGGCAAAGACGTTGACGAGGCGCGGCCGCCCGTCGGCGAGGTCGCTGCTTTTCAGGCCCTCGACGCCGGCGGTTGCGGGCGGCAGGTCGAACAACGGCATCGGCTTGTTGATCCACTGCGACTGGATCAGCGTTTCGGGCGGAGTCGTCAGGCGATAGATGAAGGCCCCAAACAGCAGCGCGGTAATCGCCAAAGGCACGAACAGGATCCAGCGGGTCTTCATGCGTAGCGCCCCTCGGCCTTGCGCGCGCGGTGACTGCGCCACAGGGCCAGCAATTGCGCACGGCCGAGCAGCGACAGCGCCGCGCCGATCGCGATCAATGCCCCACCCAGCCAGATCCACCAGACGAGCGGCTTCCACCACAGGCGAAGCTGGTAGCGGTCGGCGCGGCCATCGGCGCCCGTGACCGGCTGGCCGAGCACGGCATAAAGCTGTCCGCCCGGCCGCGTCAGCAATGCGGCCTCATTGGTTTCGGTTGGCGCGCCGCCCATCAGGCCCGGAAAAGTTCGCGCCTCGGGCCGCAGGGTGAAGCTGTGTCCGGAGGGCGATGTCGCGATCAGCGTTCCTTCGACCGCGGTGTAATTGGGGCCAGCGATCGGGCGGACGCCGACGAACTTCACCGTGAAATCATCGACGGTGACCGTCTCGCCCGGCGCCGCAGCCACCAGCCGTTCCTTGATGAAAGCGCTTTCGGCGGCCATCCCGGCAAGCGCGACCGCGACGCCGAAGTGCGCGATCACCATGCCCCATGTCGGCAGCGGCGTCCGGCGCAGATTGCGGCCCCACAATGGCGCCAGGCTGGCAACCGCGACGATCCCGGCGACCGTCATGCCAAGCAGCGGCAGCACGCCGACCTTACCGCCGAACAGGATCAGGCCGAACAGCACCGCCGACCCGGCAAGAATCGCGGCAGGAAGTCGCGACCACAGCTTGCGCCCGTCGTCCTTGCGCCAGGCGAGTAGCGGACCGGCCACCATGACCAGACACAGGATCAGCGCGAGCGGGCCCGCAACCTTGTTATAATAGGGCGGTCCGACCGAAATCTTTTCGCCCATGGCCTCAGCCACGATCGGATAGAGCGTACCGAGCAGCACGAGCGCAAGGATCGTCGTGAGCAGCAGATTGTTGATGACGAGCGACCCCTCGCGACTGAGCAGCGCGAATTTCTTGCCTTCGGCGACGCTGCTGGCGCGCAACGCGAACAGCGTCAATGCGCCGCCGATGTAGATCGCCATCAGCGCGAGCAGGAAGGTTCCGCGTTCGGGGTCGACGGCAAAGCTGTGCACGCTGGTCAGCAGGCCCGACCGCACGATGAACGTGCCGACCATTGACATGGAGAAAGCGACAACCGCGAGCATCACCGTCCATGCGCGCAACGCGTTGCGCGTCGCGGTCACGCTCACCGAGTGGAGCAGCGCCGCGCCTGCAAGCCACGGGATGAGCGACACATTTTCAACCGGGTCCCAGAACCACCAGCCGCCCCAGCCCAGCTCGTAATAGGCCCAATAGCTGCCGGCGGTAATTCCCAGAGTCAGGAAAATCCAGCTTCCCAAGACCCACGGCCGCATGGCGCGCGCGAAGGCCGGGCCGATCTCGCGCGTGATCAGCGCGCCGACCGCAAAGCTGAAGGCGACCGACAAACCGACGTAGCCGACGTAAAGCGTCGGCGGGTGAAAGGCGAGCCCGGGATCCTGCAACAGCGGGTTCAGCCCCTGCCCGTCGGGCGGCGCGATCGGCAGCCGCTTGAAGGGGTTCGATGAAAAGAGCAGAAACGCAAAAAAGCCGAGGCTCAGCGCCGCCTGCGCAGCAAGCGTTGCGACCAGCGTATCCTCGCGCAGCCGCTTTTCGAAGATCGCAACGAGCGCGCCCGACAAGCCGAGGATCGTGAGCCACAGAAGCATCGATCCTTCATGATTGCCCCAGGCGCCCGCGACCTTGAACAGCATCGGCTTCAAACTGTGGCTGTTGCGCGCCACCAGTTCGACCGACATGTCGGACCGCACGAAAAGCGCGATCAGCATCGCGAAAGCCGCCGCGGTCAAAACGCCCTGCGCGACGCTCGCCGGCCGGACGAGGGCTGCAAGATCGCCTTTGCCGCTCCGCAGATAGAGGCTGCCCGCGACGAGCGACAGGCAGGCGAGCGCCGCAGCCATCCACAACAGCGCGAGACCCAGTTCGGCGATCATGCTTTCGGCGCTGCTTTCATAGCCTTGGGCATATCGCCCATTTGCGGCGGCATATAGCGTTCGTCATGCTTGGCCAGGATACGGTCGGCCACAAAGGTGCCATCGGCCCGCATCCGGCCGTCGGCGACCATTCCGGCATTTTCGGCAAACAGATCGGGCACGATGCCCTTATATTCGACTGGGATCGATGCCTTGCCGTCGGTGGCGACGAAGCGGATCGTCACGCCGTCGGGCTGATGCCTGATGCTGCCGGCCGCCACCATTCCGCCCAGCCGCATTGCTTCGCCCACTTCGGCTTTGCCCGCTTGAATTTCGGCAGGCGTGCGGAAATAGGCCGCCTCGTCGCGCAGCGCGCTCGCCGCGAGAACCCCCGCGCCGCCGACGCCGCACAGCGCCACCGCCGCCAGGATCAGTCGTTGATGTTTCGCTTTCATGTCCGGTCCCTGCGCAGCGCAGCGCTGCGCTTTTCAGCCTTCGTCATCGTCCGCCAGCTATGCCAGACCACCGCTCCGGTCAGGAGCGCGGTCAGCATATAGGCAGCCGCGACATAGGCCCATTGGCCGTTTCCGGTTATGACGCCGGTCAAAATTCGCCCCCCTCATCGTCCGCCAACCGGCGCAGGCGCGCCGCGACCCGATTGTCGGCTATGATCCGCCGCATGCGCATCAATACGATCGCCCCGAATAGCAGCGAAAATCCGGCCAAGGTCAAGCCCAGCGGCCACAACAGGCTGCCGTCGATGCTCGATCCGCGCATGGTGATGCTCGGCCCTTGATGCAGGCTGTTCCACCACACGACGCTGCGATTGATGATCGGGATGTTGATCGCGCCGACCAGCGCATAAATCGCGGCACCGCGCGAAAGCGTTCCGCCCTGCTGCTCGCTTTCGTCGCCCGTCGTCAACGCGACGAAACCGGCATAGAGAAAGAGCAGCACGAGCATCGACGTCATGCGGCCGTCCCACTCCCACCAGGTTCCCCAGGTCGGCTTTCCCCAGATCGATCCGGTCGCGAGACACAGTGCGGTGAACAGCATGCCAGGAACCGCGATCGCGCGCGCCGCAATCCCTGCCAGCGGGTGCCGCCACACGAGCTGCACCAATCCTGCAAGAGCGAGCGACGTCCAGCCCCCCATGCCGAGCCAGGCGGCGGGAACATGAACATAGAGAATGCGCGCCGTCTCGCCCTGCTTCGCTTCGCCCGGCACCATCGTCAGCCCGGCCCATGCGCCGGCGAGCAAGAACGCCAGTCCCAGCCACAGCAGCCACGGCGTCAGCGGACGCGCAATGGCCAGGAAACGGGTCGGATTCGCATAGGCGTGCATCGCGCGCCGAGCCTTAGGCGAGCGCACGGCCGCGGTCTAGACAATTGACGCCATCGGCGTCGCGCACGAATGATATCGATAGCAATGATGGGAAGACATAAAATTACTTAGTATGCGGCAATTGTGTGGCTCAATTGCCACATATGTCACCAAAACGAAATAATAGCGCCCCGCTCGGCCGCGTGAGGGGTGGAAGCGTCGGCATTTCTCATCAAACCTGTGCAGGTCGTTTCTAGGGGCAATCAACAGGGAAAGATGACCATGAAAAACACGACCCAATTATCGAGCCTCGCGCTCGCCACCGCTCTTGTCGCAAGCGGTTGGACTGCGCCGGCTTTCGCACAGGAAGGCGCCAACGACGCGGATGCGAACGAAACGATCATCGTAACCGGCACCCGCCGGACCGACCGGACGATCGCCGACAGCACCGTGCCGATCGACGTGATCTCGAGTGAATCGCTGCAGAATAGCGGGACGACCGAAACGAACCGGCTACTCAACCAGCTCGTTCCTTCGTTCAATTTCCCTCAGCCGTCGCTGACCGACGGCACGGACTCGCTGCGTCCGGCCACGCTGCGCGGCCTCGCGCCCGACCAGGTGCTCGTGCTCGTGAACGGCAAGCGCCGCCATCTTTCGTCGCTGCTCAACCTGAATGGCTCGATCGGACGCGGCTCGGCGGGCGTCGACATGAACACGATTCCGCCGCTGGCAATCGAGCGTATCGAGGTGCTGCGCGACGGCGCGTCCTCGCAATATGGCTCGGACGCGATTGCTGGCGTTATCAACATCCAGCTCAAGAAAAGCGTCGGGGGCCGTGCGCAGATCAGCTTCGGCAAATATATCACGACGATGGAGGATGTCGCGCAGGTCGCCAGCGTCGCACCGACGACGGGAGCGTCCGACGATCCGGCAATCACCTACACGGGCGAGGATCGCAAGCGCCGCGACGGCGACACCTGGACCATCGGGACCAATATAGGCCTGCCGATCGGCGATGCGGGCTATTTCAACTTCACGGCCGAATATAAGGACCGTTCGCCAACCAACCGCTCGGGCCCCGATTTGCGGCGCAACTATGCCGCTGCGGGGGATCCGCGCGAAGTGACCTTCAACCGCTACGAACACCGCTTCGGCGATGGCGAATCGAAGGACATGAACTTCTTCTTCAACGCCGGGATGGATGTTGGCGAAAGCTTTGAGCTCTACAGCTTCGGTAGTTACGGCATCCGTGACGCCAATGGCGCGGGCTTCTATCGCCGCTCGCTCGACTCGCGCAACGCCGACTGGGACAATGGCGGCCAGCCAATCTATCCCGACGGCTTCCTGCCGCTGATTACCAGCACCATTCAGGATATCGCCATCGCCGGCGGGCTGCGCGGCGAAACCGCAGGCTGGAACCTCGACCTGTCGGTCAACTATGGATCGAACCGGCTCGACTATGGCGTCGAGAACAGCGTGAACACCTCGCTCGGCAGCCTGCACAGCCCGCGCAAGTTCGACGCAGGCGGTCTCCGCTCGGGGCAAACCTCGGTCAACCTCGACGCAAGCCGTGACCTGAACCTCGGTATCGGCAGCACCACGCTGGCGCTCGGAGCGGAATGGCGGAACGAGAATTACCGCATCGTTCCGGGGCAGCTCGAAAGCTATATCGCCGGTCCTTACACCTTCTCCAACGGCGCGGCGCCGGGTTCGCAGGTGTTCCCCGGCTTTTCGCCGACCACCGCGATCGACAAGTCGCGCGACAGCTTTGCCGGCTATCTCGAACTCGATGCCGATATCAGCGATATGTTCAACGTCCAGGCCGCCGGCCGCTACGAACATTTCTCGGACTTCGGCGACACGGTGAACGGGAAGCTTGCGGCGCGGTTCGAGCCCATCGACGGTCTCGCTTTCCGCGGGTCGGTTTCGACCGGTTTCCGCGCACCGGGGATGGCCCAGCAGTTCTTCTCGACCACCTCGACGAACAATGTGAACGGGACGCTGATCGAGATCGGCACCTTCCCGGTTGCATCGCCGATTGCCGTCGCACTCGGGGCGCAGCCGCTGAAGCCGGAAAAATCGGTCAACTTCGGCGGCGGCTTCGCCTTCAACATGGTTCGCGGACTCAGCCTGACAGTCGATTATTACCGCATCAAGATCAACGATCGCATCACGCTCACCGAAAACCTGCAGGGCGCAGACGTCGTCGCGATCCTTCAGGCAGCCAATGTGCAGGGCACATCGGCACGCTTCTTCATCAACGGGATCGACACCCGCACGCAGGGTGTCGATATCGTCGGAAGCTATCGCCTGCCCGATTTCGGGATCGGCAAGGTTACGCTCACTGCCGGCTATAATCTCAACGATACCAAGATCACCGATCGCCGAACGTTCAGCGGCTTTACGGCGCAGCGGCTGTTCGCTCGCCCCGAAAGCTTCCGCCTGACCGACGGCCAGCCCTCGAACAAGCTGAACGTCGGGGTCGATTGGGAGGCGGGTCCCGCCGGCATGACGCTCCGTGCCAATCGCTATGGCAAGGTCTTTCTGCCCGGCCCCAGCCTCGACATCACCATCCCGAAGGGTGCCGCTCCTGGCGATATCACCCTGACCCCGAAATGGGTTGTCGATCTGGAGTTCCGCTTCCGCCCGATCCAGCCGGTGCAGATCGCCGTCGGTGCCAATAATCTGCTCGACGAATATCCGGACCGCCTGCCGTTCGGGGTTGTCGATGGCTATAACTATGGCCTGAACAACAGCTTCCTGCCCTATTCGTCGCAGTCGCCGTTCGGCTTCAGCGGTCGCTTCGTCTATGGGCGTGTGTCGGTCGACTTCTAAGCTCGGACGACATTGCTGAAAGGGACAAGGCCGGGGGCTATGCCTCCGGCCTTGTCCATATCCAGCTTCCCGTTACGACGGCCGCGATGATCGGCGCCATCATCCACGGCCAGGGCGCAAAGAGCAGCGCCAGCGCAATGCTGAAAACAAAGGCGGCACTTGCAGCAAGCTTGCCGCGGCGACTGATCGCCCCCTTCTCGCGCCAAGCAACAATGTGGTTTCCAAAGGTCGGATGCGTGAGCAGCCAGGCCTCGAGGCGCGGCGACGAGCGCGCGAAGCAGAAGGCGGCTAGGATCACGAAGGGCACGGTCGGCAACAGCGGCAGGAACGCACCGAGCGCGCCGAGCCCCAATGAGGCCCATCCCGAAACCAGATAGAAATGCCGCTTCATGGGAGCGGCTTAGCGCGTTTTCGCGCGCGCGCCATCCCATGTTGCAACCGGCCGCTGGTCAGCGCCGCCCGATCAGCTTTTGCGCCATATGATCCGCTACCGTCGCTGCCGGCGTGCCGCTTGCCTTGCTCTCGGCCCAGATCTCGGCGAGGCGACCCGGAATCAGGTGGATGCGGCTTTCGACCTCCTCCTGACTGCCCTGCCCCAGATATTCGAGCGCCACGTTGATGATGCCGCCGGCGTTGATCACATAATCGGGCGCGTAGACGATGCCGCGATCGTGGATGCGCTGCCCGTCGGCGGCGGTTGCGAGCTGGTTGTTCGCGCCGCCCGCGACGATCGGCACGCGCAACTTTTCGATGCTGCGTTCGGTCAGGATCGCCCCCAGCGCATTGGGGCTGAGCACATCGGCTTCGATTTCCATGATAGCCGCCGAGTCGGCGAGATCGGCACCCAATTCCTCTGCCAGTGCTTTTGCGCGCGCCAGATTGACGTCGGCAAGGGTCAGCTTCGCGCCTTCGGCCGCAAGCCGCCGCGCAACGCCGCCGCCGACGCTGCCGACGCCCTGGATCGCGATCCGCACGCCCGCGGCGCTGTCGGTACCCAGCCCTTCGCGGATCGCCGCCTTGATACCCAGATAAACGCCAAGCGCGGTATAGGGACCGGGGTCGCCCCCGGCCTCGCCGCTCGCGACCGGAAGGCCGCTGACATGTTTGGTCTGCTTCGCGATCTGGACCATGTCGGCGTCGGTGATGCCGACATCTTCCGCGGTCACATAGGCGCCGCCCAGCGATTCGACCGCCCGACCGAAGGCGGCAAGCAGTTCGGGGGTCTTGGTGCCGGCTTCGTCGGCCAGGATTACGCCCTTGCCGCCGCCCATCGGCAGCCCCGCCATCGCATTCTTATAGCTCATGCCGCGCGAGAGGCGTAGCGCATCGACGATCGCGGCCGACCGCTGCGGATAATGCCAGAAGCGCACCCCGCCCGCACCGGGGCCGAGGTGGGTCGAATGCACGGCGATGACCGCCGTCAGTCCGCTGTCGCGATCGCGGAACATGTGAACATGTTCATGATCGTCGAAATCGGCGAAATCCCAGACTGCGGACATGGCGTCACCCTCGCGTTAAAAAATTACGTAGGGGCGTAATAATGAAATAGCCGGCGCGAGTCACCCCCAAAGGGATCGCCACGGTTCTGATCAACGAAAAGCTTTGAAAATGGGGCGATCGACGGGACTTGAACCCGCGACCCCCGGTACCACAAACCGGTGCTCTAACCAACTGAGCTACGATCGCCATATGCCGGGCGAGACCGCCTGCGACAGCGCGCGGCGATAGGCGTGACCACCTCTTTCGTCAAGCATTGTTCGCATGACCAACGCCGCCTAAAAGAGGCCATGTCCGGAAACGAGCATGTCGATATGGCGCTGTCGGGCGCCGACCGTACCGCCGAGCGGCTGGCGCTGCTTCCCGGCATCCGGCGCGCACCGACGCCCAAGCTGCAGCAATTCATGCTGGTGGGTTTTCTCGATCCCGCAACATGCGCCGGGCTGATGGCGCAGATCGACCGCGACGTGCGCCCTTCGACGATCGCCGATCCCAATGGTGACGAAGCTTTCCGGACCAGCACGACCTGCGACCTCGATCACCGCGATCCGCTGGTGCGGGCGGTCAACGCGCGGCTGCACGATATCACCGGAATACCGCTGGATCATGGCGAGCCGCTACAGGGGCAGCGCTATGATGTGGGGCAGGAGTTCAAGGCGCATACCGACTATTTCGACCCGCACGGCGCCGACTGGGAGACCTATTGCGCGATTCCCGGACAGCGAACCTGGACGTTGATGGTCTATCTCAACCAGCCCCAGGCGGGCGGCGCGACGCGCTTTCTCGCCACGGGCAAGATGCACCAGCCTGAAACGGGCAAACTCGTCGCGTGGAACAATGTCCGCGCGGACGGAAAGCCGAACCCCGAGACGCTCCATCACGGAATGAAGGTGCGCAAGGGCCGCAAATATATCATCACCAAATGGTTCCGCGAACGCACCTGGCCATGGGCCGAGGGCGAGCTAGGCTGATCCGGCCGACCGTGCCTCGGCGTCTGCCGAGACACGGCCCAGACCTTTAGCGTACCAGCCGATACTGGAAACTCAAAGTCAACGTGTTGCCGACCTGACCCGGCTCGACCGGCGTCGATTTGGCCTCTGCGGCCATCATCTGCACGCGCGGCATGGGGACCGGCCCGCCGACAGCACCGCCTTCGCTGATCGAAACCAGCTCGGCGGCGCGATAGCCGGCCAGCTTGGCATAGTCCGCCGCCTTCGCTTCGGCAGCCTTGATCGCCGCGCCGCGAACGCCGACAAGCTGCGCATCGGGATCTTTTATCGCGAACCAGGGGCCATCGATATTGGTCCCACCCGCCGCGACGAGCGCATCGAGCAGCGGCCCGATATCGTCGATCTTCGGCGTCGTCGCGCGCACGCTGTTGCTGACCTGATAGCCCAGGAAGCGCGGCGGCTGACCGTCGCTACGATTATTATAGTCATATTGCGGCGACAAGCTGATGCCGCTTGTCTGAATATCCTCGGCCTTGATCCCGCGTGCCTTGGCAGCGGCGATCAGCTTGTCCATCGCGGCGGCGTTCAGCCGCATTGCTTCGACTGCGGTTGGCGCGGTCGTCGTCACGCCGGCGCCCACCGTCGCCTCATCGGGCCGCGAACGGACCTCCTCGCTCACGCTGAAGCTCAGGATCGGTCCTTCCGTCGTCGCTGTCGTCACCGTCGAACCTCCCTGCTGTGCAATGGCCGGCGTCGCAGCCAGCAGCGCGATGCCGGTCGCCATGGCGGTGAACATATGCTTGGTCATATCAAACTCCTGTAGGCCGGACCCCCGGCCGATCGTGGATACCCACCCCATACGCAGGACGGAGTGGGCCCGTTCCCGCCTTTGGGCGCTCGGCGCTTGCATGACGCTGAACGCCTATGTAGCGAGCCGTTCATCATGGCAGCTCCCATTCTCTCTTACGAAGGCCTGGCCCTGGTGCAGGGCACCGGCTGGCTGTTTCAGGATCTCGACATCTACGTCGGCGCGCGCGATCGGCTTGCACTGATCGGCCGCAATGGTGCGGGCAAGACGACGCTGCTCAAGTTGCTCGCCGGACGTATCGAGCCCGACAAGGGCAAGCGGACGATTGTCCCCGGCACCCACGTCGTGCTGCTGGAGCAGGAGCCCGATTTCACGGGCTATGCGACGCTGATGGACTATGCGATCGGCGGCGCGAACCCGCCCGCCGAACATGAGGTGGCGGCGATCGCCGACCAGCTTGGCATCGAAATGGCGCGCGAAGCGGCAAGCGCCTCGGGGGGCGAGCGTCGCCGCGCCGCCATCGCGCGCGCGCTGGCGCAGAACCCCGACGTGTTGCTGCTCGACGAGCCGACCAACCACCTCGACCTAGCGGCGATCGACTGGCTCGAAGGCTGGCTGTCACGCTTCTCCGGCGCCTTCGTCGCCATCAGCCACGACCGCACCTTTCTGACGCGCCTGACGCGCCAGACCCTTTGGCTCGACCGCGGCGGCATCCGGCGCAAGGAAATCGGCTTCGGCGGCTTCGATGCGTGGATGGAGGCCATCTATGCCGAAGAAACGCGCGCCGCGGAAAAGCTCGATGCGAAGCTGAAGCTGGAGGCACACTGGCTCCAGCGCGGCGTGACCGCGCGCCGCCGCCGCAACCAGGGCCGGCTCGAAAAGCTGATCGAGATGCGGGCCACGCGCGCGGCGATGATCGGCGGCCCCGGCGTCGCCAAGCTCGGCCTCGCCAACGACGACGTCCGCTCGAAGTCGGTGATCGTCGCCGACCATATCAGCAAGCGCTTCGGCGATCGCACGATCATCAAGGACTTCGACTTTCGCGTCCAGCGCGGCGACCGCATCGGGATCGTAGGCGCCAATGGCGCGGGCAAATCGACGCTGCTGAAGCTGCTCACTGGCGAAATCGAACCCGACGAGGGCAAGGTCACCCTCGCCCCGACGCTCGATGGCATCGTCATCGATCAGCAGCGCAGCCTGCTGTCGCCCGAAAAGACCGTGCGCGACATCCTCGCGGACGGCGGCGACTGGGTCGAGGTGCGCGGCGTGAAGAAGCATGTCCAGGGTTACCTCAAGGACTTCCTCTTCGATCCTTCGGTTGCCGAGGCCAGCGTCGCCGCGCTTTCGGGCGGTGAACGCTCGCGGCTTCTGCTCGCGCGCGAATTCGCGCGCGAATCGAACCTGCTCGTCCTCGACGAACCGACCAACGATCTGGACCTCGAAACGCTCGACCTCTTGCAGGAGGTCATCGCCGACTATGCGGGAACCGTGCTGTTGGTCAGCCACGATCGCGACTTCCTCGACCGCACCGTGACGGTCACCCTCGGCCTCGACGGATCCGGCAAGGTCGATATCGTCGCGGGCGGCTATGCCGACTGGGAAGCCAAGCGCAGCAAGCCCTCGTCGGCGAAAGCCAAGGCGGCCGGCGCCGATACCGCGCCGCCCCCACCGCCCCAGGCACGCCGGAAACTCTCCTACAAGGACCAGCGCGACTATGACCTGCTTCCGGGCCGTATCGAGGAGATTGAGAAGGAGATGGCCGGCATCGAAACCGAATTGTCCGACGGCAGCCTGTTCACGCGCGACAATGCGCGTTTCAGCGCCCTGACGGCAAAGCTCGACGCGTTGCGCTCGGAAAAAGCCGCAGCCGAGGATCGCTGGCTGGCGCTGGCCGAAGAAGTCGACGCGCTAGGATAAGTCCTGCACCACAGGCAAAGAAAAAGGGCACCGCGTTGCCGCGGCGCCCTTCTACGAAACAGGATTTCGTATCGAAGACGGTCTTACTTGATACCGTCGCGTTCCATCCGCTTGCGCTCCATCTTGCGGGCGCGGCGGACGGCGGCGGCGCGTTCGCGCGCACGCTTTTCGCTCGGCTTTTCGTAGTGACGGCGCAGCTTCATTTCGCGATACACGCCTTCCCGCTGCAGCTTCTTCTTGAGCGCGCGGAGGGCCTGGTCGACATTATTGTCGCGAACGATGATCTGCATACGCCGTGTCGTCTCCTGTTCGTCAGACGGCCGAGGCTTCCGGCGGAAATCCGGGTTGCCATAGCTCGCCGATATTCGGGCAATAAAAAGAGCGTCGCAAAGGCGCGACGTTCCGTTGGGGCGGCCACTAGAGAGATTCGCGCCAAAATGCAAGCCCCCACGCGGCAAATCGTCGCACTTCCGCGCGCGGATGCCCGCCGCCGCCATTGCGCGCGCCCGCTCGCCTGTGGCATAGGTAGCAAGACGAAACCGACAGGAAGAGGATCGCCCGATGGCAACCCAGCTCAAGCGCAACAGCAAATATAGCGAAGCCGAATGGACGGCGCGGCTCGAACTCGCCGCCTGCTACCGAATTTTCGCGATGATGGGCTGGGACGAAATGATCTTCAACCACATCACGGTGAAGGTGCCGGACGAGGACGGCAGCTACCTCATCAACCCCTATGGCATGCACTTCAGCGAAGTGACTGCGTCGAGCCTGATCAAGATCGACATCGACGGCAACAAGGTCGACGTGGATAATCCGTGGCACGTCAACAAGGCGGGCTTCGTCCAGCACAGCCTGTTCCACCGCGTGCTGCCCGACGCCCATGCGATCATCCACACCCACACGACCGCGACAACGGCGGTCTGTTCGCTAGAGGGTGGGCTCCAGCCTGTAAACTTCTATGCCTGCAATTTCATGGGCCAGCTTGGCTATCATGATTTCGAGGGTGTGACGGTGCGCGAGGAAGAGGGCGAACGCCTCGTCGAAAATCTGGGCGACAAGCGCATCCTGATGCTGAAGAATCACGGTCCCGTCGTGATGGGCAAGACGCTGACCGACGCCTTCATCAAATATTGGGCGCTCCAGCGCGCCTGCGAAATCCAGCTCGCTACGATGAGCATGGGCAAGCCGATCACCGTCCCCGAAGACGTGATCAAGGTTCATCAGCGCGACCTATACATGGCCGCAATTCCCGGCCAGTCGGGCAAGGCCGAATTCGACGCGATGGTGCGCAAGGTCGACAAGATCGACACGAGCTGGCGTGACTAATCACCGCGTTCGGCTAAGACGGGCGGCATGACAAAATTCTCGGTCAACGACCGCCCGGTCGAATATCGCATGGATCCCGAAACGCCCCTGCTCTGGGCGCTGCGCGATGCGTCGAACCTGACCGGGACCAAATATGGCTGCGGCACCGGCGACTGCGGCGCCTGCACCGTCGATATCGACGGTGAGGCCATCCGCAGTTGCCTTGTGACCATTGCCGAATGCGAAGGCCGTTTCGTCACCACGATCGAGGCATTGTCACGCGACCGCAGTCACCCGGTCCAGCAAAGCTGGGTCGCCGAACAAGTGCCGCAGTGCGGCTTTTGCCAGTCTGGGATGATCATGACGGCCGCCGCGTTGCTGCGCAAGAACAGCAACCCCAGCGACGCCGAAATCGACGCCGCGATGACGGGCATTTGCCGCTGCGGCAGCTACCCCCGCATGCGCGAAGCGATCCGCCGCGCCGGCCGGGTGATCCGGGGTGAGGAGCGCATCGCCGCCGCACCGCCGCCGGGCATCCGACCCGACGACGCTGCTCGCGCCGTCCCGGCGCTGCGCCCGGCGGAGAGAAACTGAACGACAGGCAACAGTCCGGTTCAGCGCTCACTCATCTGATCGGCGGTAATTTCCGATTCATCATCCCGATCGGCCGGGTGCCGCATGGGACATGGATCTGGAGTGTGCCGAAATGAAGAAGACATTCGGAGGATTGCTGATCGCAGCGACGATCCTCACCCCCATCGCGCCCGCCGCCGCTCAGGCGAATGGCGAGCGCATTCAGATTGCCCAGCGCGGCGATCGCGGTGACCAGCGCGGCGATCGCGGTGACCACCGCGGCTCGCGTGGGACCGATGGCCGCCGTGGCGACTGGAACGGCGGCAATCGCGGCCAGAACCGGACCGCCCAGCCAGCACCGCAACCGCAGGCCCAGCCGCAGCAGCGCAATTACCGCACCGACCGGCGCGCGCCGCAGGGGCAGCAGTGGCAGGGACAGCGCAACGATACGCAGCGCCAGCAGCAATGGCAGGGTCAGCGCGGCGAAAGTCAGCGCCAGCAATGGCAAGGCCAGCGCGGCAACACGAGCGACCGCAGCCGAGATCGCAGCGGCCAGCCCGACCGCCGTTTCTATCGTCAGGACAATGACCGGAACGACCGGCGTTACGACCGCAACGATAATCGGCGCTATGACCGGAACGACAACCGCCGGTACGATAACAACCGGCGCTATGATAACGACCGTCGTTACGACAATCGGCGCGGCAACAGCTGGAACCGCGACTGGCGCAGCGACCGTCGCTACGACTGGCGCGGGTATCGCGACCGCAACCGGAGCTATTACCGGATGCCGCGCTATTACAACCCGTACCGGGGCCGCAATTACACGCGCTTCAGCATCGGTTTTTCGCTGGGTTCGCTCTTCTACAGCCAGCGCTACTGGATCAACGATCCCGGCTATTATCGCCTGCCGCCCGCTTACGGTCCCTATCGCTGGGTGCGCTATTATGACGATGCGCTGCTCGTGAACACCTACACGGGCCAGGTGGTCGATGTGATCTACGACTTCTTCTGGTAATATTCCTTTCGGTTATCAGAAGCCAAACTGAAGGGCCGGTTCGTCCGGCCCCTCTTTTATGCACCCTCCCCTTGCCCTCGCGCTCCGGCCGCGCCACGGTAGGCGAAAGACAGGGGAGATATCATGCTGAAGAAAAGCCTGCTCGCCGCCGCAGCGGTTGCCGCCATGCTGGGCGGCGTTGCCGCCGAAGCCAAGACGACGCTCATCTATGCCGCGCGCGTCATCACCGATCCCGACAAGCCCGCGCTTGGCCCGTCGACCGTGACCGTCACCGATGGCCGGATCATGACGATCGAGCCGGGCCGCGCCGCCACTCCGGCAGGTGCCGAATTCATCGATCTCGGCGACAAGACGCTGCTTCCCGGCCTGATCGACCTCCACGTTCATCTGACCGGCGATCCGGGCGGTGATTTCCGCAACGAAGCGGTCGATCCCGACGAATGGGGCGTTGTCGTCGGCGTCAAAAATGCCGCGATCACGCTGCGCGCCGGCTTCACCACGGTGCGTGAGGCGGGGTCGGGGCAATATACCGCCTTCTCGCTGCGCCGCGGTACCGCCGAAGGGTTGATCGAAGGACCGCGGATCATAGCCGCCGGTGTGCCCTTGTCGATCATCGGCGGCCATGGCGACGTCACGGGCTTCCGCGAAGATGTCCACGCCATACTCGATCAGGGCTATACCTGCACGGGCGCCGTGGAATGCGCCGAAAAGGTGCGCAAGGCATCGCGCGCCGGCGCCGATGTCATCAAGATCACCGCGACCGGTGGCGTCCTGTCGCAGCAGGGCCGCGGCCTCGGTGCGCATTTCTCGAATGCTGAACTCGTCAGCATCGCCGATACCGCCCATTCGCTGGGCCTCAAGGTCATGGCGCATGCGCATGGCGAGCGGGGGATCGAGGCCGCCGCCGCCGCCGGGATCGACAGCATCGAACATGGCACCTTCGCCGATGATGCGGCGCTCAAGGTCATGAAGGCCAAGGGCACCTATCTCGTCCCGACCCTCATGGCGTTCGAGGGCGTGCGCGAACGGCTCGGCAAGGGCATCTACACCCCCACTGTCGAGGAAAAGGTCCGCATGACGCTCGGCCGCGTGGGTCAGGCCGTGACGCGGGCAAAGGCGCTGGGCGTGCCGATCGCGTTCGGCACCGACGCCGGTGTGTTCGAACATGGCCGCAACGCTGGCGAGTTCACGCTGCTCGTCAAGGCGGGGCTGACCCCGCGAGAGGCGTTGGCGAGCGCG
Organism: Sphingopyxis sp. Q841; assembly: GCF_052384365.1. Taxonomy (NCBI): domain Bacteria; kingdom Pseudomonadati; phylum Pseudomonadota; class Alphaproteobacteria; order Sphingomonadales; family Sphingopyxidaceae; genus Sphingopyxis; species Sphingopyxis sp. Q841. The sequence goes on from NZ_JBQSUM010000001.1 coordinate 262,718, forward strand.
ACGACCACCGCCGCCCGGTTGCTGTCGATGGAAAACGAGATCGGCCGCATCGCACCGGGCATGTCTGCCGACATGATCGCGGTCGATGGCGATCCGCTCGGCGATGTGACGACCCTCGAACATGTGCGCTGGGTCATGGCGCGCGGGCGTATCGCCGACTGACGACAGGAGATCAGGCGGCGCGGTCGATCCGCCCGCCTGTCCGGCGTTCCTTCGCCCCGGCGCCGCCGACCAGCGCGCCGATGTCGACCATTTGTGCAAAACGGACGCCGACGCGGTTCCCGTCGGACCAGCGCGCTTCGGCGTCCATCACCACATCAGCGCCGAATTCGATCAGCAGCGACGTTCCTGCGGGGACATTCCACAAACCTTCGATCAGCGCGCCGCGCGACGACAGATTGCGCACAATCGCTTCATAGCGATAGCCGCCGCTCGCGATCTGGATCGTCCGGAAGGTCCGCATCCGCGCTTCGCGCGCGCTCTTGTAACCCTGCGCGACCGCCTTGCCATAGCCGTCGGCAAGCAAAGCCAGCACTTCCTCGACGGTCATCGGCTTGCCGTAGATATAGCCTTGGACATGGCTGCAGCCGAGGCCGCGGATCAGCGCCAGATCGTCGTGCGTTTCAACCCCCTCGGCGGTGGTTTCCATCTTGAGCGCCGTCGCCAATCCGACGATCGACGAAATGATCGCGGCATTCATGCTGCTGGGATCGGCCGCGCCGAGCACGAAGCTCTGGTCGATCTTGATCTTGTCGAACGGCGCCTTCTTCAGATAGCCGAGCGCCGAGTAGCCGGTGCCGAAATCGTCGAGGGCTAGCCGTACCCCGGTGCGCTTCAACCGTTGGAACATCTCCAGATTTTCGGGACTTTCGTCGAGGAAGACACCTTCGGTAATTTCCAGCTCGAGCTGATCGGGACGAATACCCGCGGCCGCGACCGCGCTGAGGATCGTCGCGGGCAGTTTTTCATTGGCAAACTGTCGCGGCGACACATTGACGGCAACGCGATACTCCTGCCCCAATCGCGCAATCGTGGCGCAGGCGGTGCGGATGATCCATTCGCCGATCGGGACAATCAGGTTCGATTCTTCGGCGATCGGAATGAACTTAGAGGGGCTGATGACCGCATCGCCGCCCTGTTGCCAGCGGATCAGCGCCTCGAAGCCGCTGATGCGTTCGCTGCAGACATTGACGATCGGCTGGTACAGCAGCTTCAGTTCGTCCTTCGCCAGCGCATCGCGCAGCGCATCTTCGATCGCCTTGCGCTCGCTTGCCTGATTATGCATCGCGTCGGCATAGAAGCGATAAACCCCGCGCCCGGCGTCCTTCGCCGCATAGAGCGCAAGATCGGCGTTGCGCACCAGCGCCGACGAGCCGATCCCGTCGCTTTCCGAAATGGCGATGCCGATCGACGATCCGATGCGGATGCGCTCGCCCTCGATCAGAAAGGGCTTGGCAAGGCTCAGGATGATCGCATTGGCGATCCCCGCGAGCTTTTCGACCTGGGTGATCTGGGGCAGCACGATCTGGAACTCGTCGCCGCCCAGTCGTCCCACCTGCCCTTTGTCGCCGACGACCTGCGTCAGCCGCGCCGCGACCTGTTGCAGCAATTGGTCGCCGACCGGATGCCCCATCGTGTCGTTGACCGCCTTGAACCGGTCGAGGTCCATCAGCAGAAGCGCGCAGGGCTGCGCCTGCCCGAGATGATTCTTGAGCGCGCGCTCGAGCAGATCGGTGATTTGCAGGCGGTTCGCGAGGCCGGTCAGCGTATCGTACCGCGCGAGCTGATTGATCTGCTGTTCGGACTTGCGCTTTTCGGTGAGGTCGGTGCCGCTGCCGCGAAAGCCCTGGAAATTGCCGAGCGCGTTCGAAATCGGATGGCCTGAAATCGACCACCAGCGCTCCTCGCCCGCGACCGCTGCCTGGACCGTCAGGTCGTTGAACGGCGTCCGCGACGACAGGCTGAAGCCCAGCGTGCGCTCCTCGCTCTCGTCGGCGCCGCCGCGCTTGCGGATCATGTCGGTAAACGGGCGCCCGAGCAGATCTTCGGCCGGCCGATCGAGCTTCGCCGCGACGGTCGGCGAAATATAGACGAGGTCGCCGTTGCGGTCGGTTTCCCAGAACCAGCCGCGTCCGGCACGCTCGAAGTCGCGCATCAGCCCAAGCGCCCGCTGCTGCTCGCTTCCCGACTGGCGTCGCACGCGCGTCGCGCGCCGCTGATGCCGGACATCCTCGCGCATCATCACGACCAGCATTCCCAGGAAGATGATACCCGCAATCCCGAACGGCCAGGACGCGATACCGACCGCGCCGCCGATCGCGGTGCCGCCGGCAAAGGCAAAGAAGGCCGGACGCACAATCGCCGCCGCGGCCGCGGCTACGAGGACGGTACCAAGCCGGATTGCCGAAAAGGCATCGAGGTGGGACAGCGCGTCAGGCGTCGCGAGTGCTGCGAAGGTGCCGATGGAAACGAAGAATGTTCCTGCGCCGACCAGCGCAAGCGAGGCTGCGGCAAGCGTCGGCAGCCATTCGGTCCGGTGCGCCCAGCGCAAGCGCGAGCATTGGCCGATCACGGTAAGCGCGACATCGCACAGCAGTCCAGCCACCAATGTGGCCCATTGCAGCGGATGCGATAGGAAGCCCGACAGGCCGGGGACGAAAGCGAAAGCGAAGAAGGCCACGGTCCGGCCGATCAGCACATAGTGCCACAGCTGCGCGACGCGCATCATGCGCCCCACGAATTCGGGGGTCTGCAACAGCGATTCGTTGTCGGATGACCCGCCGCTTGCGCCCCGGCTGATGCTGTGCCTAACCCCCAATGTGTTTGCCAATCCCGCTATCTGGTTCCGCCAGCCGCTCTGTCGCCGACGGGGTTTCCAAATCCTTACCGCGGGCGGATCGTTAACCCCATTGCTGTGCCAAAATGGAAGGGGTTGGGTTTCGCTTCGCAACGGGTTACAGCGGGACATGCCCGCCGTCCGCCTCTTGCCGCCCGATCGCTTTTTCGACCGCCAGCAGTGGGCGGCGATCACCAAGCCCTCCGCCTGGTACGGTATCTGGCTCGTCGCGCACGGCTGGATCGTCAGCGTCGCTGCCATCGGACTGGCGGCGTGGAGCGGCAATCCCCTGGCCTGGCTGCTCGCCATAATCATTGTCGGCGGACGCCAGCTCGGCTTTGCGATCCTGATGCACGACGCCGCGCACGGCGCGCTGCACCCCGATCGCAAGATCAACAATTTTCTGGGGCAGTGGCTCACCGGAGCGGCGGTGGGGTCCGATCTGATCGCCTATCGCACCTATCATCTCCAGCACCACAAATATACGCAGCAGGCCGAAGACCCCGACCTTGCGCTGTCCAAGCCATTCCCGACCACCCGCGCCAGCCTGATGCGCAAGATCAACCGCGACCTGACCGGACAGACATTTTTCAAACAGCGCGTCGCCCAATTCCGCTTCGCGCTCGTCGGATTGAAGGCGATGCTTCGCGGCGAAAGGGCGGAGAAAAGAGGCGCGAGCACCAAGGCGGGCACGCCGTTCAACAAGCAATCCGACGACGGCGTAACATCGCCCATGATCGATCTTGCCGGCGCGATGACGGTCACACGGTCCGTCGGCCGCTTTCTACTCGTTCAGGCCATACTGCTCGCGGCGTCGCTGCTGCTCTACGGCTGGACGCCCTATCTGCTCTGGCTTGCCGGACTGGCGACGACCTTTCAGCTCTATCTGCGCATCCGTAACATCGCCGAACATGCCTGCACCGCGACGGGAAGCGACGATCCCTTCAGCCACGCGCGCACGACGCACGCCGGCTGGCTCGCGCGCGCGACGGTTGCGCCCTATTGGGTGAATTATCATGCCGAGCATCACCTCTTCATGGGCGTGCCCTGCTATCGCCTTCCGCAAGTCCATGCCGCGCTCGGCCGCGCCGGCAAGCATGATGCGATGACGATCGCGCCGAATTACGCTGCGGTACTGCGTCAAGTTGCCTCTGCGGCCTGATCGGCCAGTATCAGCACGCCGTCGGCAAGCCACCGGGCGAGCAGCGCGGCCAGAGTTTCCATCGCGGTCGCCTCCCCAACTTCGTCCACTAAATGCGCGCTGATATCCGCGAAACTGGCGCCGCGCCCGATCCGCACCAGCGCAGCCGCCTCAACCCCGGCAAGGCTGCGAAACTGCGGCTGCAGCCCGCTGCGCCACACCAGCACATCGACAGGCGGGTCAAGGACCGCGAGCGCCGGAGGGGCTTCGCCGGCGCCGAGGGCGCTCCACAGGGCGGCGCTGTTATGGTGCATGGTGAGCAGCCGCGCCGAGGGATGCAGCGCTAGGCCGGCCCCGATCCATCCGTCGCCGAGCACGCCGATCGCGCCGGCATCGAGCGGCGATGCGTCGGGCGCGTCGAAGGCGTGGCGCAGGGCCCAGTCCAGCCGGGCAAGTTCGGCCAATTCGCCGTCTTCCGGAAAATGATGCGCGATAAAGCCGGGCAGCGCGGCGCCGTAATAGCGCAGATTTCGGGTCGTCGACGGGTGCGCCTTTACATAGGCATCGGCGATATGGCCAAATTGCGCATCGCCCAGATAGGCATGCAGCCGCTCGAAATGATCGGCGAGGACGCCGGTCAGGCTCACGCGGTAGTTGTTGCGATAAATGCCGATCCGGCGGGCCGCGCCGACGCGCGCGTCATCGACAATCAGGGCTTCGGCATCCGCATCCTCGCCCATGATCGCGGCGAGAAAGCGTTGCTGGATGGCGTACAGTGCGTCAGCCACCGACCGGCTCCAGCGCCGCCTGCGCCAGCTTGCGGGCCCGTTCGAGTTCGGACAACAGCGCCGCCAGCGGCGGAATGTCGTCATCGCGTTCGATCATCGTCGCGACGGGGCCGACCATCGCAATGGCGCGGGCATAGAGATCCCATACCGCATCGCATACCGCTGCATCGTGCGTGTCGATGACATAATCGCCCATGTCGCTGTGGCCCGCGAGATGGATTTGCTGGATACGCCCGGCGGGCAAGCCGCTCAGATAGTCCAGCGGATCGAAGCCATGGTTACGCGCGCTGACGTAGATGTTGTTGACGTCGAGCAGCAGCAGGCAGTCGGCGCGATCCGCCATTTCAGCCAGAAAATCCCATTCGCTGCGATCGGAGGCGCGAAAGCTGACATAGCTCGACGGATTCTCGATCAGGATCCGCCGCCCCAGATAATCCTGCACGCGGCCGATATTGTCGACAACGCACTGCAATGTCGGTGCGTCATAGGGCAGCGGCAGCAGATCATGGCTGTTATGCGCGTTGATCCCGGTCCAGCACAGATGATCCGAGATCCAAAGCGGATCGACCCGATCGGCGAGCGCCTTCAGCGCTGACAGATAGATGTGGTCGAGCGGCTCGTCGGACCCGATCGACAGCGACACACCGTGCATGACGATCGGATAATCGGCGCGAATCCGGTCGAGCGTCGCCATCGGGCGTCCGCCCGGCACCATATAATTTTCCGATATGATCTCCAGCCACTCGACCGGTTGGCGCCGCGCCAGGAAATCGGGATAGTGGGCGGGGCGCAGTCCCAGACCAAAGCCGGGCGAAGGGATCGCGATCTGCTGATCTTGAGACATGACCGGGCTCGATTATTCCCTCCCGCACGGAGCCGGAGCGCCGCGCGGGAGGGAATGGCATCAGCCGACGTCGCCGATGACGCCGCCGCCGGTCAGGCACTTGGCGGCGGCCATGGCCTTGAAACCATGGCCCTTGCATTCATTCTGACCCTTGCATTCGTTGGCCGAGGTCTTGCAGTCGGCCGTGCCCTTGCAGCTGTTGACGCCATAGCAATGCACGGTGTCCTTGGCGCCGACCGCGGCGCCCGAGCTGCCGGCAGGCGCCGGAGCGGCCAAAGCGGCGCCGGCAAGCGCGAGGGCGGTGGCCGAAGCGGCGATGGCAGCGGCGAATTTCGTGTTGGTCATACTATCCTCCGAAGACGGGATGGAGGGACAATATGTCCGTCCATGCTCCTATATTCGGAGACGCGCGCGCGAGGTTACAGCCGGGGCTATTCGCCCGCCGCGACGAAACGGCCGCCCGCGCGGTCCTTCACCGTGGTCTCGGGATCGAAGATCATGCCGTTCATCGCGACATAGACGTCGGGCGGCAGCGTCTGCACTGCCGCCAGCGCAAAGCCCACATTGAACTCGGCGTCGCTTGCCCGCACCGATGCGGGCTGCATCGCGCCGGTCAGCACAATCGTCTTGCCCGCGATTCCCGCCAGCGCCCGGCCGGTCACGACCATCGTGTCGGTGCCATGCGTGACGAGAACATGTGCCGAATCGCTCGCGGCGACCGCAGCGCGGATCGCCTCGCGGTCGGCGTCGGTGAGTTCCAGGCTATCCTTGCGCATCAACTGGGTGACGCGGTGGGGCACATGGACATTATTCTCTCGCAGCATGTCGGGGATCGCCGCCGGGCCGATCTGGAACTCTGACAGCGCGTCGAAATAGACTTTGTCGATCGTCCCGCCGGTGGTGAAGATGTCAATCATGCCAAGGCTTCTGCAATCAGGCGCCGCGTGTTGTCGATCCCGAACAGCGCGATGAAGCTACCCATTCGCGGACCTGCGCTCGACCCGAGCAGCGTTTCATAAAGCGCCTTGAACCAATCGCGCAGATTTTCGAAGCCATAGGCTTCGTTCTTGCCGATCTCATAGACGATATTCTGGATATCGTCGGCCGACGCATCGACATGCAGCGCCGCGAGCCGCTCGTCGAGTTCCTTGAGCGCAGCGCCCTCGCCCCCCACGGGCTTGCGGCGCTTCAGCGTCGGGGCGACATAGTCGCGATTGTACGCCATCGCATTGTCGATCAGCCGGTCGAGTTCGGGCCAGGTCGCCGCGTCGGCGCCCGCGACATATTGACCGAGGTAGCGCCAGATTTGGTCCTTCGCCGCATCGGCGCCCATCACGGCGACAAGGTTGAGCAGCAGCCCGAAGGTCACCGGCAGCACCGCGTCGGGCACATCTTCGCCGCGCGCGACATGGACGTGATGCACGGGGTTACCCAGCTTCTTGTCGGGTTCCTGCGCCGGATAGCTTCCGCGCATCTGCAGATATTCGTCGACCGCCTTCGGGATGACGCCGATATGAAGCTGCTTCGCCGCCTTGGGCTCGCGATAGGCATAGAAAGCCAGGCTCTCTTCGCTGCCATAGCTCAGCCATTGTTCGATCGACAGGCCATTGCCCTTCGACTTCGAAATCTTCTCGCCCTTTTCGTCGAGGAACATTTCGTAGATCAGCCCCTCGGGCTTGCGTCCGCCTAGCGCCTTGGCGATCTTGCCCGACTGGATGCCGCTGTCAGTCAGATCCTTGCCATACATCTCGTAATCGACGCCGAGCGCGACCCAGCGCATCGCCCAGTCGACCTTCCACTGCAGCTTGGCACCGCCCGACAGGATGCTGTGGGTGATCGTCTCGCCCTCATCCTCGAACGATACGAGCCCCGCATCGGGATCAACAACCGTCACCGGCACCTGCAGCACGATCCCCGACTTGGGGCTCACCGGCAGAATCGGCGAATAGGTCGCGGCGCGCTCGGCACGCAGCGTCGGCAGCATGATGTCGAGAATATCCTGATTGTGGCGCAGGACATTCTTCAAAGCATCGTCGAACGCGCCCGACAGATAGCGTTCGGTCGAGCTGACGAATTCATATTCGAAGCCGAAGCGGTCGAGAAATTCGCGCAGCATCGCATTGTTGTGATGCGCAAAACTCTCATATTTGCCGAAAGGATCGGGAATCGCGGTGAGCGGCCGACCCAGATGCTCGCGCAGCATGTCGCCGTTCGGCACATTGTCGGGAACCTTGCGCAGCCCGTCCATATCGTCGCTGAACGCCACGAGGCGCGTCGGCGCGCCGCCCGTCAGCGTTTCATAAGCGCGCCGCACCATCGTTGTGCGCAGCACTTCGTTGAAGGTGCCGATGTGCGGCAGGCCCGACGGACCATAGCCGGTTTCGAACAGCACCGGCGCGCCGCCCGGCTTGCCGTCGGGATAGCGTTTGATGAGCTTGCGCGCTTCCTCGAACGGCCAGGCCTTGGACGTTTGCGCGGGCTCGCGCAGCGAAGGATGAAGGTGCAAGTCGGTCATCGGGCGCCCATAGCGGCAAGCGCCCCCGAATCGAAAGGCAAAATTGTCCGCACACGGCAACGGAACCGCGCCAGACATGGTTACGCCAAATTAACCACGTCCGTCCTAGCCTCGGGCCATGACGAGTCCCCACACTCCCATCACCCGCGCTCACAAGCGCACCCCGGTCACGATCGAGGTGATCGTCAACGGCGTGCTCAACCAGATCGAAGGGCGCATCTGCGACCTTTCGGAAGGCGGCGCCCGCATCGACGGCGCGAGCATGCCGGCGCGATCCCGCTGCGAAATCCACTATGGGGGCCAGGTCGTCTATGCGATCGTCATGTGGTCCGAATTCGACCGCATGGGCGTGCGCTTTCCCTACGAGCTGTCGCACGGACCGCTGTTCAACGCACTCGAACGCGCACGCGGCGCCGCCAGCGCGCATCCTGCGCAGATATTTCTGTCCAACCGCAGCGCAGGTTTCGGACGCCGCGGGCTGAGCTGAGCGATCAGAAGGGCGCGATGGTGACGCCGTCGCGCTCATTGTCCCAGATCATCGCCATGATACGCCACCCGCGTTCGGGATCTTTGAATAGCTGGATCGAATTGATGCCGCGCCTCTCGGGCAGGGGGTCGTCGAGCGCCGAACGCGCTTCATAAGCGCTCCATACGTGCGCCATGTTGCCGAGTACGTCGATCCGCCGCGCAATTTCGAGCTCAAAGAAATCATTCTCGGCAAAGAAGGGCGTCGTATCGCGAGCATAGTCGGCGAGGCCCATGCTACGAAATATCGCGCGGCCATCGGCACCGACACCCGTTCGTATCTGACGGGCATCGGGATGGAAGCAATTATCCTGGCGCGACCAGTCGCGCGGCCCCTTCGGGCCCGAAATCATCGCATACATTTCGTCGACCACCGCGCCGATCGCAGCCTCTTCACCCATTGTGTCGCCCCTCTCATCTATCGCCCGCCGAACGATGGTCGTTTTTCACGCCGCTGCAACCCGAAAGCGTGTCACATTGATTGCCCGCCTTGCCGCGTTCGCCTTTTGTGCCTAGCGTGGGGCAATGGCGCCCGATCCGCTCTCCCTCCCCGCAATCCACGCGAGCCATGTCGGCATCTGGATCGCCGACGCCTCGGGCCGCGTCCAGCGCGTCGGACGCGGCGAAGCGATCGCGGCGGTCGCCGCAACTCCGCATGTCCTGCTCGGCGCGACGCTGACAGGCGACCGGCTCGGCTATCCCGAGCTGTCGGGGCTCGATCTGCTCGAACTCTTCGCCTTCCTGTTTCCCGCGCGCTTTGCGGTGCCGACGCCGGCGGGCATCGCCGCCGCGATGGACATCGCCCCGCCCGCTAGCGAAGCCGATGTTGCGGCGTTCCTGCCGCGCGCCGCCGCAGCGATGCTTGATCGCGCGGGCGATGCCGCGTGGCCCGAGCGCGAGGGCGCGTGGCACGGCCTGCAGGCGCTGTCGCGCCAGCGCTGGCCGTGGGCGCCGCTTCTGCAGCCCCGCATCGGCGCGCCCGAACGCAGCGAGCGCTGGCTGTTCGCGCGGCTGCCCGAATGGGAGGAAGCTGCCCCGCGCCCGCAGCCGCGCCAGGTAACGGTCAATCCCGACGATGTGACCGCCCGGCTCGACCGGCTCACCGGCGATGGCGCCGAACGCCGTGCGGGACAGCGCGACTATGCCCGCGCCGCCACCGCGATCTTCGAACCGCGCGAACGCCGCGACCGACCGCAGATGCTGGTCGCCGAGGCGGGCACGGGGATCGGCAAGACGCTGGGCTATCTCTCCCCCGCCAAGCAATGGATCGATCAGTCGGGCGGCAGCGTCTGCGTGTCGACCTATACCAAGGCGCTGCAACGCCAGCTCGCGCGCGAAACCGAGCGGTTGTATCCCGATGCACGCACGCACCGCGAAAAGGTGGTGGTGCGCAAGGGACGTGAAAATTATCTCTGCCTGCTCAATCTCGAGGATGCGCTGCAAGGCGGCTTTTCGGGCCGCGCTGCCGTTCTGGCGCAGCTCGTCGCGCGCTGGGCCGCGTATACGCGCGACGGCGACATGGTTGGCGGCGATCTGCCCGGCTGGCTGCCCGCGCTGTTCCGCCGCAACGGCACGACCGCGCTGACCGATCGGCGCGGCGAGTGCATCTATGCGGGCTGCCCGCATTTCCGCAAATGCTTCATCGAACGCTCGACCCGCGCGGCAGCGCAGGCCGACATCGTCATTGCGAACCATGCGCTGACGATGGTGCAGGCCGCCCGGCCCCGCGACGGCGGCGCCCCCGCAACGCGGCTGATCTTCGACGAAGGCCACCATCTGTGGGATGCCGCCGACAGTATGTTCGCCGCTGCGCTCACCGGGCAGGAAGCGATCGAGATCCGCCGCTGGGTGTTGGGGCCGGAGGGCAAGTCGCGCGGCCGCCGCCGCGGTCTCGCGGCGCGGCTGGCCGATGTCGCAAGCTATGACGAGGCTGGCGACAAGGCGATTCACGCGGCGATCGAGGCCGCGGGCCAGCTTCCCGGCGACGGGTGGCTCGCGCGCATTGCCGAGAACGACCCCTGGGGCGCGATCGAGCGGCTGCTCGTCGCCGCACGCGGGCAAGTCTATGCACGCGGCACCGATCCGAAAAATGCCGACAGCGGCTATGGCCTTGAAACCGAACTTGCCGATCCCGGCCCCGATCTGGTGGCGGCTGCCGCCGACGCGAGCGATGCGATCGAGGCGCTGCTGCGGCCGCTGATGACGCTCGGCAAGCGGCTCGACGCGTTGGTCGATGATCCGCCCGACTGGCTCGACGGACAGGCCCGCGCCCGCGTCGACGGCGCCCGCGCCAGCCTCGGCACGCGCATCGACACGCTCGGCGCGTGGCTGTCGCTGCTCGGGCGCGTCGGCGGCCCGGCCGATCCCGACTTTGTCGACTGGCTGGCGGTCGACCGCTTCGACGGGCGCGAATATGATATCGGCCTGCACCGCCACTGGCTCGATCCGGCGCGCCCCGTCGCCGATATTGTCTACGCGCCGGCGCAGGGCGTGCTTGTCACCTCGGCGACGTTGCGCAGCGGCGCGCAGGCGACCGGCGATGCAGGAAGCGGCTGGACTGACGCGGATATCCGCACCGGCGCACGGCACATCGACGGCGGCGTCCGCCATTTCGCGGTCCCGAGCCCGTTCGACTATGCGCGGCAGGCCGAGGTGCTGATCGTCACCGACATCGCGCGCGGCGATCTTCCCGCCCTTGCCGGCGCCTACAGCCGCCTGATTGAAGCATCGGGTGGCGGCGCGCTCGGCCTGTTCAGCGCGATCCGCCGGCTGCGCATCGTCCACGCCCGCATCGCCGACCGCCTCGCGCGCGCCGGGCTGCCGCTCTACGCCCAGCATGTCGACCCGCTCGACACCGGCACCCTCGTCGACATCTTCCGCGCCGATCCACACGCCTCGCTGCTCGGCACCGACGCGCTGCGCGACGGAGTCGACGTGCCCGGTGAATCGCTTCGGCTGGTGATCATGGAAGGGGTGCCATGGCCACGCCCGACGATCCTTCACGCGGCGCGGCGCGCGGCGCAGGGCGGCGGCGCCTATGACGACGGCGTCATCCGGGCCCGCATCGGGCAGGCGTTCGGCCGCCTGATCCGCCGCGCCGACGATTTCGGACAGTTCGTCATGCTGTCGCCCAGTTTCCCGTCGCGGCTGCTCAGCGCCTTTCCCGCCGGGACGCCCGTCCGCCGCCTGCCGCTCGACGAGGTTGTGAACCATGTTGCGGCGGCGAACGGCGAACAGCGAAAAAGAGCGTTTGCTGCCTTTTCACCGTCATGAGTTTCCGGCAGAAGGCAGCGCAGCAAGGCTATTGGGCTTAGGGGCTGGCGCAGCGGCGCGGGGAGAGATTTTGAAGACTTTGACTATCCTGCGTCATGCGAAATCGGGCTGGGACGCGACCGTTGAACGCGACTTCGACCGCCCGATCAACGCGCGCGGCCGTCGCGGCGCCGAACTCGTCGGCCAATATGCACGGCGGCACGCGATGGCGATCGACCGCATCATCGCCTCGCCCGCGGTGCGCGTGACTGAAACGCTCGATCTGTTTCAACCTGCCGCGGGAATCGATGCAATCGAACCCGATTGGGACCGCCGCATCTATCTTGCCTCGTCTGCGACGCTGATCGATGTAATCCGCGACATGGGCAAGGACTCGCAGAATTTGCTGATCTCGGGCCATAATCCGGGGCTGGAGGACCTGATCCTCGAACTCGTCCCCGAATCGCCCGACGACGAACTGCGCGCCAAGGTCGAGGAGAAACTGCCGACATCGGCACTCGCCCGCCTCGAACTCGACATCGCCGACTGGCGCGACCTCGATACAAAGAGCGCGCGTTTCGTCGCTTTCATCCGACCCCGCGACCTCGACGCATCACTGTCCCCCGCGATGGACGACGACTAAGGGATTTGACAATTGTGGGGTGGAGAACCGCCACAAGCCTTACCTTCAGTTCGATCTCATGCAATTCCGTGTTCGGCGACTTTGATTAGCAGGTCGGCACCTTCTTTACGGTTAGCTGTTTCTGGCATTCCCTTGCTTATGAGATCGCCAAGCTTCTCTGCGAGAGGACTGCATTTCTGAAAGCGATACAGATTCGCTTCACCGTTTGCAGGTTCAATATCGGTGGACCGCCAACCCGCTCTTTCCATGTCGCTTTTCAAGCACTTCCAATGGACTTCGTGTGCCTCAAACACGACGAAGTTGCTTTGCTGCATTTTTGAGCCCGCAAAATGTTCAAATAGTGGTCTAGCAAGCCAGATAACCCCGACTGCCAGCACTAGCGCCAATGCCACGACCAGTTCGATCCAGTCGATTAACAGTTCCATCACATCGAGACCTCTTGTTAATTGGCTACCCGTATGACGACCAAGGACTAAGGATTTCCTACGTCAGCAATCTGCCGATACTGTTGAAAAAGTCAGCCGCGGCGAGGCGTCCGTCGAATTTCAGTAGGAATGATTTATGAAGCCTCGCTGCACGAACGATCGACGGCGGCGGTATCCGGATGATAGAGGGCGACGGGCAACTTCGTGTCGCCTTCTGTCACCTTCCCCGATGGATGCATCGTTCTCCCCTGCCGTGACGCAACTTCTTGTCGCGCCGCCGCCCCACCGGCATTGCACCGCCCCCCTGCTGTGCTAACCGGTTGCCATGACCAGTATCGAATTGCTTGACAGCGCCTTCGCCACCCTGCCCGATCTCGTTCGCGCCCATGCCGCCGAACGTCCCGATGCCGTAGCGGCCGCAGACCCGGCGCGGCGATTGAGCTGGTCCGAACTGGATCAGATGGCCGACCGAATCGCCGCGCGGTTGCAGCAGGATGGGCTGGCGAAGGGCGACCGGACCGCGATTGCGGGCCTGAACAGCGTCGAACAGATGGCGGTCATTCTCGGCACGCTGCGGGCCGGCGGCGTCGCCGGGCTGATCACCAACAGCGCGACGGGCGAGCAAATGGCAGCGATGATCGCCGATACCGGCGCGCGCCACCTCTTCCTCGACAGCGCGGCGTCCGCAAGCCTCGAAGGCCAGACGGTCACAGCCAGCGATCGCATCGCGATGGACGGCAGCGACGTCGGCGTCGCGCTGGTCGAATGGATGGCGCCCGCAGGCACCACACCTGCAGCGGTCCCGATCGATCCGCTCGACGGCTTCAATATCATCTATTCGTCGGGGACGACCGGAACGCCGAAAGGGATCGTCCACAGCCACGCGATGCGCTGGCAGCACATCCAGCGCGGTGTCCCGGCCTATGGCCCTGACGCGGTGACGATCCTGTCGACGCCCCTCTATTCGAACACGACGATGGCAAGCTTTCTGCCCACGGTCGGTTCGGGCGGTCAGGTCGTGCTGATGAAGAAGTTCGATGCCCGCGGGTTTCTGGAACTGGCAGAGCGCGAACGCGCCACGAACACCATGCTCGTTCCCGTCCAGTATCGCCGCATCATGGCGCTCGAAGATTTCGACCGTTTCGATCTGTCCAGCTTCGTGATGAAATATTGCACCTCGGCGCCCTTCGCCGCCGCACTCAAGGCCGATGTGCTGAAGCGCTGGCCAGGCGGCCTCGTCGAAATCTATGGGATGACCGAAGGCGGCGCGGCCTTCATTCTCGAGGCGCATCAATTCCCCGACAAGCTGCACACCGTCGGCAAGCCCGCACCGGGCCATGTCGCAAAGGTCATCGACGAAGAGGGGCAGGAACTACCGCAAGGGTCGGTCGGCGAAATCGTCGGTCGCAGCCCGGCGATGATGACCGGCTACAACAACCGTCCCGATGCAACCAAGGCGATGCACTGGCACGATGCGGAGGGGAATCTCTTTTATCGTCATGGCGACATCGGCCGCTTTGACGAGGACGGTTTCCTGACGCTGATGGACCGCGCCAAGGACATGATCATTTCGGGCGGGTTCAACATCTTCCCGAGCGACCTCGAGGCGATCCTGCTTGCCGACGAGCGCGTGGTCGAGGCGGCGGTGGTCGGCATGCCGAGCGAGGAGTGGGGAGAAACCCCCGTCGCTTTCGTTGTGCTGAAACCCGACGCCGATGCGGAAAGCGTGCGCGCCGATTGCAACGCCAAGGTCGGCAAGACCCAGCGGCTGAGCGCGATCACCACCGTCGACGAACTGCCGCGCAGCCCGATCGGCAAGGTGCTGAAGCGCGAATTGCGCGACGCCTACGCCCGATAGGCGGGCCGCGGGTCGTTCAGATGGGGCTTGGCTGGCTCAGCGCAGTGCAGCCGCCAGCCGCTCCCGCAGTGCCACCAGCGCCGCCACCGGAATGCCCTTCGCTTCGCTGTGCGTCGCCCGCGCGACCGGGACATCGCGGGGTGTCGCGGCAGCGCCGTCGGGTTCCGACGACAGCGCCTTGCGGGCGCCATCGACCGTATAGCCCTTGACGTGAAGCAGGTGATGGATGCGCTCCGCCAGCGCAATATCATCGGGCCGGTAATAGCGCCGACGGCCCGACCGCTGGAGCGGCCGAAGCTGCGGAAAGCGCGTTTCCCAGTAGCGCAGGACGTGGGTCGGCACCCCGATGCGGTCCGCGAGCTCGCCAATGGCAAGCATCGCTCCGACCGCCTTGCCGTCCCCGTTGCGGCTATCGTGATCGCCCATCGGATACGACTGGCTTATTTGCCCGCAACGCGGGCGCGCATCGCCTGGCTGGCGCGAAAGGTCATCACCCGGCGCGGGAGGATCGGAACCTCGATCCCCGTCTTGGGATTGCGGCCGACGCGTTCGGCCTTGTCGCGCAGCACAAAGGTGCCAAAGCCCGAAATCTTCACATTCTGGCCCGCGGCCAGCGCGTCCGACATATGCGCGAGAATCGATTCGACGATCGTCGCCGATTCGTTTCGCGACAGGCCGACTTGCTGATTGATGCGCGCGGCAATGTCGGCGCGGGTAAGCGTTCCTGCTGTCATAATTGACCCCTCCCCTCCTGAAGCGGATGCACAAGAGGAACCCAGACAGCCCCCACCGTCGCGAGTCCCAAGATTATATGTAACAAAAGCGAATTAATCCGCCAAACTTAAACGGATGGAGCGTGGAGTTGATGCGACGAGCGTCGAACGCCCGTTCGTGGACTGCAAAAACTAGACGCGCAGGACCGCCGCACCCCAGGTAAAGCCGCCGCCCATCGCCTCCAGCACGACCAGATCGCCGCGCTTGATGCGCCCGTCGCGTACCGCAAGATCGAGCGCCAGCGGGACCGACGCCGCCGACGTATTCGCATGCTGATCGACCGTCAGCACGACTCGGTCGGCGGGCAGGCCCAGCTTTTTCGCGGTTGCGTCGATGATGCGCTTGTTCGCCTGATGCGGAACGACCCAGTCGATATCCTCCGCCTTCAGCCCGACGTCGGCCAGCACCTCGCCCAGCACACTGGCAAGATTGGTGACGGCATGGCGGAACACTTCGCGGCCCTGCATCCGGACATGGCCAACGGTGCCGGTGGTCGAGGGACCGCCATCGACATAGAGCATGTCGCAATATTGCCCCTCGGCGTGCAGCCGCGTCGCGAGGATGCCCTGGTCGTCCGCCACGTCCTTTGCCGACAAGATCACCGCCCCCGCACCGTCGCCAAACAGGACGCAGGTCGTGCGGTCCTCCCAGTCGAGGATGCGACTGAAGGTTTCGCTGCCGATCACCAGCGCATGTTCGGCCGCACCGGTGCGCAGCATCGAATCGGCGATCGAGACGGCATAGAGAAAGCCCGAACAGACCGCCGCCACGTCGAACGCGATACAGTCTGGCGCGCCGAGGAGCGCCTGGACCTTGGTGGCGGTGGCGGGGAAGGTGTTGTCGGGCGTCGCGGTCGCGACAATGAGCAGGCCGATGTCCGCAGGCGACAAACCCGCCGCCTTCAGCGCCTCGCGCGCCGCATCGGCGCCCAGCGTCGCTGTCGTTTCATCGGGTTCGGCGATATGGCGAAAGCGGATACCGGTGCGTTCGACGATCCATTCGTCGCTGGTATCGACGCGTTCGGCCAGTTCGGCGTTGGAAACGCGGGTGCGCGGGAGCGCCGAGCCGGTGCCGGCGAGGACAGCGCGCCGGGTCATGCCGCGCCGTCGCTGCGGAAATTGGCAAGATCCTCGGTCACCTGGCGTGTAATGTCCTTTTCGACGAGTTCGGCGCACAGATGCACCGCGTTCGCGACGCCCTTTGCATCGGCGCTGCCGTGGCTCTTGAGTACCACGCCGTTGAGGCCGAGGAATACCGCGCCATTGTGATTATTGGGGTCGAGATGGTGGCGCAGCAGTTCGGTCGCCGGCCGCGAGATCAGGAAACCGATCTTCGACCGCACCGACGAGGTGAAGGCGCGCCGCAGCAGATCGGTCACGAACCGCGCGGTGCCTTCGATCGTCTTGAGCGCGATATTGCCCGAAAAACCGTCGTGGACGACGACGTCGACATTGCCGCGCGACAGCTTGTCGCCCTCGATGAAACCCGCGAACTCCATCGGCAGCCCCGTAGCATCGCGCAGGATCGCGGCGGCGTCGCGAATTTCGTCGGTGCCCTTGAGCTCTTCGGTGCCGATATTGAGCAGCGCGACGCGCGGACGCTCCAGCCCCATCGCGGTGCGCGCATAGGCAGCGCCCATGACCGCGAACTGGACGAGGTTGTTGGCGTCGCAGTCGGTGTTCGCGCCGAGATCGAGCATGACGACGTCATTGTCGCCGAGCGATGGCAGCAGCGCCGCGAGCGCCGGCCGGTCGATGCCGGGCATAGTGCGCAGCGCCAGCTTCGACATCGCCATCAGCGCGCCGGTGTTGCCCGCCGAAACGGCGCCGCCGGCATCGCCGCGCTTCACCGCATCGATGGCGAGCCCCATCGAGCTGCCGCGGCCGCTCCGTAGCGCCTGGCTGGGCTTGTCCTCGCCGGACACGACCTTGTCGGTGTGGATGATGTCCGACGCGGCGCGCAGATTGGGGTGATTGTCGAGCGCAGCCTTGATCTGCTGCTCGTCGCCGACGAGCAGAAACCGCAGGCCGTCGTGCCGGTGGCGCGCCATGGCCGCGCCGGCGAGCATCACGCGCACGCCGACGTCACCGCCCATCGCATCGATCGCGATTCGCGGTGTAAGGCTCATACCAACGCCCTCCGGCTAATGCTTAGGCGCCAGCCGAAACCACTTCGCGGCCGTTATAATGGCCGCAGGCGTTGCAAAGGTTGTGCGGACGCTTCAGTTCGCCGCAGTTCGGGCATTCCTGATAGGCCTCGACCTTCAGGCTGTCGTGGCTGCGACGCATGCCGCGCTTCGAGGGCGAGGTTTTTCGCTTGGGGACGGCCATTTTAAATCCTGCATTCTCAAATGTTTATACGAATCGGCAAACCCGGTGTTGTCACCCCCCGATGCCGGGGAATGACTGGCCCGCCCGCCGCGCCGAAAACCATAACTGCCTTGGAACTGCAGTATAATCTTCCGCCGGAAGGTGCCTCAACGCCTGATGGTGTCGGGTGCCGGATCGGGCGCGGCTATAGCGTTTTTGCCCGCAAAGGCAACCCCCTCGCCGCGCGTCGGAGTACGGGCGGATGCTCCTTCCCCGTCGCCCCTTGCCGCGGACGCGCGCCGGTGCCACATCTGCACCCGGTCGCGCCAGCACGAGCGCCGGCCGATAACAAGAGGGGGAATCTCATGTTCATGTTGCCGATCAGCCTGACCATCGCCGCGGGCGCCGCCCTGCTCAATCTCTGGCTCGCGACCCGGGTCGGGCGCGTGCGTGGACAGGAAAAAGTCTCGATCGGCGACGGCGGCAACGACAGGCTGATTCGCCGCATGCGCGCGCAGGCCAATTATGTCGAGAATACGCCCTTCGTCCTGATCCTGCTTGCGCTGATCGAACTGGGGATCGGCTCGTCGATCTGGCTGTGGGCGGTGGGCGCGCTCTATCTCGTCGGGCGCATCCTGCACGCGGTCGGCATGGACGGCATGATGTGGGGCCGCATGGTGGGCACCGTTATCACCATGCTGACCCTGCTCGGGCTTGCGATCGCCGCGCTGCTGTCGGTCTATCTGACCCCGACGAAATTCGTCAGCACCGAAGTCACCGAAACCGTCGCCATCCAGCCGCAATAGAATGACGCAAGCAGGGCGGCCGCTTCAGCCGCCCACAACGCCGTCGGCGACATAGGGATTGGTGCGCCGCTCCTGCGCAAAGCTGCTGTGCGGACCATGGCCGGGCAGGAAGATGGTATCGTCGCCGAGCGGCCACAGCTTGCCGGTGATCGAATCGATCAGTTGCTGGTGATCGCCGCGCGGAAAATCGGTGCGGCCGATCGACCCCTGGAATAGCACGTCGCCGACGATCGCGAGCTTCGAGGGGCCATGATAGAAAACAACGTGGCCGGGGGTGTGACCGGGGCAATGGATGACGTCGATCGTCAGATTGCCGACCTTCACCGTATCGCCATCGACCAGCCAGCGGTCGGGCTCGAACACCTCGCCCGTCATGCCGAAGCGCGCGCCATCCTCGCCCAGCCGCTCGATCCAGAAACGATCGTCCTCGTGCGGCCCTTCGACCGGCACGCCCAATTCCCGGGCGAGCACCCCCGCCTGCCCGCAATGATCCATATGACCGTGGGTGACGAGAATCTTTTCGACCTCCACCCCCGTCTGCCGGATCGCCTCGCGCAGCTTGGGCAGGTCGCCGCCGGGATCGACGAGCGCCGCCTTGTTGGTTTCGGTGCACCACAGGAGAGTGCAATTCTGCTGAAAGGCGGTGACCGGGATGATGGCGGCCCTGAGCGGCGGGTTGGGAGCGTTCATGCTCGCAGATGTGGGGAAATGCCGCGCAAATGGCAAGCAGGCGCGAGCCCTGAAGAAGAACCGCCCGCGACCGATGCCGCTGCGTCAGGACTTGAAGGTTCCCGGACAGTCCCCATTTATCCGGTGCGGGCCGGGCCCCTCTGGCGATCCCAGGATCGTGATGTCGGACCGCATCGAGCGTGCTCGGTGCGTGATCGGCCATGGCCTTCGCTCTCCGCGCATCCTCGATGGATCGAAATCTTTCCACGAGGTGACCATGACATCTGCCCACAATATGCCCTGCCCCATCTGCAAGGTTCCGCTCGCGATGAGCGACCGGCAAGGCGTTGAAATCGACTATTGCCCGCAATGCCGCGGGGTATGGCTCGATCGCGGCGAACTCGACAAGATCATCGAACGGAGCGCTGCCGAAGCCGCGCCCCGCCCGGCAGCGCCGCAGGCCACGCCGCCGCCAGCTTACGGCCATGGCAACGACTATCGCCGCGGCTACCCCAAGCGGCGCAAGTCATTCCTGGAAGAATTGTTCGACTGATTCCCGGCGACGGGCGCGCCATTCGGATGGCGCGTCCGTCGTACTTTAAGCCGACGGCGAATACCCGGCGACTGGCTTGGCGTCCTAGCGCAGCGTCATTGTGTCGCCTTCGACATTCACCGCAGCGAGCTTTGCAAGATAGCTTTGGCCGAGCAGCGACACCCCCATGTTGGCATCGACCACTGCCGCCTCGACATTGCGGATCGTGATGCCGTCGACCTCGACACTGTCGAGAAGGACCGTCCGCATCGGCACCGTGCCACCCGCGGTCTGGGCGGTGCCGCCGATCGGCAGACGGTCGACATCGATGCCGATCGCCTCGGCATCGTTCCGCGTCAGCGCGACGAGCGATGCGCCGCTGTCGACCAGCATGCGAACCTGCCTGCCCTGGACACGGGTGTCCGCATAGAAGTGCGAATCGGATGCCCGCCGGATCCGGACTTCGCTGGGCCGCGAGGCGGCGTCGCTGGCAGTCACGGCGGCCTTATCGCGCGCGCCGGTCGTCCAGTTGCTCTCGCCGGCATAAGGATCCACAGGCGCTTCGGGCACATCGGCGACCTGCCGGCCGGCGATGCTCGCCATGCCGATCGATATGCCCGCGATCCCGGCTACCAGGGTAATGAAACGCCTCACCATGCCCGGTTTATTCGCAAATCGGGGTTGGAGAATGGTTAAATGGCGCCGCGATTTTGTGGTTCGGCAAGACCGCCTTCCGCCTGATCGATGAAGGCGCGCCATTGCGGCTCCCCGCCGCGGATGCTGTAGGCGATCCGCGCGCAGGCATAGGGGCGTCCCGGCCGGTTGTCGGCATCGAAGGCGGCGATCGGCCACAGGCGTTCGGCATCGACACGATCGGACCAGCACACGATCGCCTCGGCCTCCTGTCCCGCATCGACCAGCGCCCGTTCGCCCGCATCGAGCGTGGCCGCGTCCCAACCCAAAATCACGCGCTGCAGCTTCGCCGGAGCGCGCAACGCCGATGCAAAGGGGCTTGCCTGCGCGCCGAGCAGGCGCTCGACCCGCGCGCGGTCGGCGGCGGCCAGCCAGCGCCCGCCAAGCAACGGCACCCATTGCTTCGGATCGCCCGAGCGCAACGCGGGAAACAGCGCATCGGCCGCCGCGGAAAAGCGCGCCGTCCACGGCGAATCCGCAGCAAGCGGGCGAAGCTTCCATGCAGCCGGCGCGACGTCGGCGCGCAGTCGCCGTTCCACCGGCCGGTCACGAACCCTGTCCGCCCCCACGATGTCGAGCGTCGGCGCCGCTTCGGCCGCGCATTGCACGCCCGTGCAGCGCGCCGTCAGCGCGGTCAGGTGCAGCCATTGGGGCATCGACGCACGCGGCGCACCGGAATTTCCCGCATCGACAAATTCGCGCGAGGCCGGGTCGAAGACCATCCGCGCGGGCCCGCCGCGCATCGGGCGGCCCGGTACGTCGCCGCGATAGGCGATCGACACCCCGGCATAGATGGCGCCCACATCGGCGTAGAGGCGGCCGTTCCACGCGATGGCCTCGAGCTGCACGCAAAGCCCCGGCTCCGCCGCAGCGGTTTCGGCCAGCGTCATCGTGCGCGCATGATCGTCCGGGCAGGAGGCCGGACCGGCGGCGGCCAGCGCGGCGGGAGCAAGCAGGGCGAGCGGTGCGATCATCATTCCCCTCTACCCCGCCCGCGCTGCACCGGTCATGAACCGGGCGAAAGAAGGGCGCTGTGCATCCAGGCGGGTGCTTTCGCCGGATCAATGCCCTCGACGCGCCGATGCTCCACCGACCAGCCGAGTTCGGGATAGGCGATGACCTGACGCTTTTCGTCGGCTTCGGCGATCGGCACGACTATGAGTCGACGATTGACCTTCTGCCGCCAGTTCATCCGCGCGGTATTTTCCTGTCCGACGTAGCAGCCCTTGGAAAAGCTGACGCCGTTCAATTCGGCGGCATTGCATTCGAGCCACAGCGTCGTGCCGTCGCCGAGTTCGGCCCGCCCTTCGGTGACGCCGAGCGCCAGGCGGTACGCGCGCCATGCCGCCTCGACGCCCGCCGCGCCGCCTTCCTCGGCGGGAGCGAGCCAGCGCTGCCCCAATTCGGCAAGCCGCGGGTCGACGACGCCAAGATCGCCCTCGGGCGCCCAGTGAACCCGCAAAACCTCCTCGCGCTCGATCGTAATCGCGCGGCGCAGGCGATAGAGCGTCAGGCGCCGGGTCAGATCGTCCGCTGCCGCCGCCTCGCAATCGATCAGCACATCCGCCTCGTCGGCCCAGATCAGAAAATCGAACAGCGCCTTGCCCTGTGCGGTCAGCAGCGCCGCCCAGACCGGCAGATTGCCCGACACATCATTGGTGACAAGGCCTTGCAGAAAGCCGCGGACATCATCGCCCGACAATCGGATCAGCGCGCGGTCGTTGAGGGTGGTATTGGCCATGCCGATAATTTAGGGGCGGGGCAGCCAAAGCCAAGCCACGATTTGCCCGAGGGCCCGCCATGACCGATCGCCTGACCATACGCCGCCCCGACGACTGGCACGTCCATCTGCGCGATGGCGCGATGCTGGCGCATGTCACGCCCTATACCGCACGCCAATTCGCGCGGGCGATTGTCATGCCCAATCTGTCGCCGCCGGTGACGACCGTGGCCGAGGGCCGCGCCTATCGCGAGCGGATCGTCGCAGCGATCCCCGCGGCGCTCGATTTTACCCCGCTGATCGTCGCCTATCTGACCGATGGCACCGATGCGGAGGAAATGGCGCGCGGCCACGCCGAGGGCGTGTTCACCGCCGCCAAGCTCTACCCCGCGCATGCAACGACGGGCAGCGCCCACGGCGTGACCGATGTCGCGAACATCATGGGCGTGCTCGAACGCATGGCCGATATCGGCATGCCGCTCCTGATCCACGGCGAAGTCACCGACCATGACGTCGATATCTTCGACCGCGAGGCGGTATTCATCGATCGCACGCTCGCACCGCTCGTCGCGCGGCTGCCCGAACTCAAGATCGTGTTCGAACATATCACGACGGCGGAGGCGGCGCAGTTCGTCGCCGATGCGCCCGCCAATGTCGCCGCGACGATTACGCCGCAGCATCTTCACATCAACCGCAATGCGATGCTGGTCGGCGGCATCCGTCCGCACGCCTATTGCCTGCCCGTCGCCAAGCGCGAGCATCACCGGCTCGCGGTGCGCGCCGCCGCGACCTCGGGCTCGCCCAAATTCTTCCTCGGCACCGACAGCGCGCCGCACGCGGTGCATACCAAGGAAGCGCCGTGCGGCTGTGCCGGCATTTTCAACGCCCCCTTCGCGCTCGAAAGCTATATCGCGGCGTTCGACGAAGACGGCGCGCTCGACCGGTTCGAGGGTTTTGCGAGCGAACATGGCCCGCGCTTCTATGGCCTGCCGCTCAATCAGGGGACGATCACGCTCGAACGCGGCGCGACCGTGGTTCCCGACCGGATCGGCGATGTGGTGCCGTTCCATGCCGGAGAAACGCTCGGCTGGCGGATCGTCTAAACCCTAGGCGATCTCATAGGCCCTAGGCGATCTCGACCATCCGGTCGGCGCGCATCTTGCGCCACATGTCGAAACTGAACACCGCAATGCTGATCCAGATCAGCAGGAAGCACGCCAGTTGCACGGGCTTCAGCGGTTCGGCGAAGACGAACAGGCTGAGCAGGAATTGCAGTGTCGGCGCCAGATACTGGACGAAGCCGAGCGCTGCATAGCTCATCCGCCGCGCGGCGGTGGCGAAGAGGAGCAGCGGCACCGCGGTGACGATTCCCCCGGCCATCAGCAGTAGGCTGATTTTCGGGTCCGATCCGAAACCGCGCCCGTCGCCGATCCACAGATACCAGGCCGACGCCGCGAGCGCCAAGGGCATGAGCAGCGTCGTTTCGATCGCGAGGCCGGGCAGCGAGCCCACGGGCACCACTTTTCGCAGCAGCCCATAGAGGCCGAAACTGAAGGCGAGCGTCAGGCTGATCCACAGCGTATCGAGCGCACCGCCGAGCAGGATCGCCACCCCGACGGCGGCGATCGCGACCGCCACCATCTGCAATCGCGACAGGCGCTCGCCCAGGAAGACCATTCCCAGCATCACATTGACGAGCGGATTGAGATAATAGCCGAGGCTAGCGGCGAGGACATGATCGGTGAAGATCGAATAGATATAAACGAGCCAGTTCACTGCGATCAGCAGCGCGCTCGCCAACAGCATGCGCAGCACCCGCCAATCGCGCAAGGCGACAAGATAGTCGGCGATCTGCCGCCGGAATGCCATGATGAAGAAACAGAGCGGCAGCGACCAGACGATGCGCTGCGCCAGCACCTCGACCGGCGGCACGCTCGCAAGCAGCTTGAAAAACAGCGGGACGAAGCCCCAGATGCCATAGGCGGCGAGCGCGAAGGGCAAGCCGTTCTGCTGGCTCTCCGACGGAGCGGCGTGCGCTGACATTCTATGCGCGCTTAGAGCAGACCGCCGCCGAGCATCAGCCGGACGACGCCGACGACGATCACGACGATGTTCAGATTGCGCCCGCTCGTGCGGCTCGACATCGCGCCAAGCGCGAGCCCGACCACGGCGATCGGGATGATGCCCCAGTTCGCCCAGCCCAGAAACGGAATGAACGCGGGGATCGCGAGAATCAGCGCGACCAGACCGATGAAAATCGAAGCAATGTTCAGCATTTCCAATGTTTCGCACGCCGCCGGACGGCGGACAAGTGCCTTTCGGTTCGTCGATGACAGCACTCATTTCGTCTTGTTGCCGAAGGTTCATGCAACGCTGTGCGGACCCTTCTCGTTGTTTCGGGTGAAGCGCTCGTTCCTGAACGGTCGAGGCGCGAACCAGGAAAGGACAGGATATGGCTATTCTTACCAAAGGCATGATGGGCGCAATTGCGGCCGCCAGTGTCGTCGCGACCGCCCCCGCCTATGCCGGCATGGCAAGCGCCGTTCCGGCGCAGGGCTTGCACAAGAGCGAAATCACCGCTGACTTTTACAAGCGCAAGCATCACGACCGTCGCTATTATGCGAGCCGCGACCAGCGCGTCGGCGCCAACACGCGGATCTGGCGCGGTAACGACGGCCGATATTACTGCAAGAAGGACAATGGCACCACCGGCCTGCTGATCGGTGCCGCGGTCGGCGGCCTTGCCGGTCACGAAATCGCTGGCCGAGGCGACAAGCTGCTCGGCGTGGTTCTCGGCGCAGGCGCCGGTGCGCTCCTCGGCCGCGAGATCGACCGCGACAAATATCGCTGCCGCTAATTGACAGAAACCGTCCGGGTGCGGGTCCGAGACCCCTCCATCCGCACTCTGTGATGGCGAGGGCGTCGGTTCGAACCGACGCCCTCAAGGCCGATCGCGCGTTCGCGGTGCGTGTTTCAGCTTGCCCGCCAGCCTCCTTTCTCCCAGAAGCGTTGGCCACTGCTGCGGGAGAATATCGATGCTAAACGGCCCTCTGCTCGTTACCGAGCGGCTGATCCTCCGCCCGCCCGCGACTGAAGATTTCGACGCTTTCGCCGAAATGTGCGCCGAAGAAGACACGATGACCTTCATCGGTGGCAGCTGCGCCCGATCGCAGGCGTGGCGCCAATGGTGCACGCTCGCGGGGGCATGGCATATCCGCGGCTTCTCGATGTTTTCAGTCCTCGAACGCGCAAGCGGCGAATGGGTCGGGCGGCTCGGACCGTGGGAGCCCGACGGCTGGCCCGCGCCCGAGATTGCCTATGGCGTGCGCGCCAAATTCGCCGGGAAAGGCTATGCGTTCGAGGGGGCGGTCGCCGCCTGCGACTTCGCGGTCGAATTCCTCAAATGGCCCGAGCTGATGCACAGCATCGCCCCCGACAATGTCCGCTCGCAGGCGCTGGCCAAAAGGCTGGGCGCGACCAACAGTGGCCCGACGCACCTCCCCGCCCCGTTCGAACAGACCCGCGTCGACGCCTGGACGCAGAGCGCCGAGGCATGGCGGGGCAAACGCAAGGAGTTCCAGCCATGAGCGATCGTCACATCGACCCCGAACGCGCGCAGTTCGACACTTTCAAGGCATTGCCGCGCGATACGCCGATCCACATGCTCAACCTCGTCCGCTTCAAGGACAGGGCGACTTATCCGGACGATCACCCCCTCGCCGGCAAGGCACTGACCGGCGCGGAAGCCTATGCCAATTATGGCAAGGACAGCAGCGCCGTTTTTTCGCGCGTCGGCGGCAGTGTCGTTTGGAGCGGCATGATGGAGGCGATGGTGATCGGCCCAGCAGATGAACATTGGGACGCGATGTTCATCGCCCGCTATCCGAACAGCGGCGCCTTCATGGAAATGGTCACCGATCCGGTCTATCGTCAGGCGGTTGTCCACCGTCAGGCGGCGGTCGAAACCTCTCGCCTGATCCGCTGCGCGAGGAATCCGTCTCGGTCCGAGACAGTTTTCGGCTAACAAAGTCTTACCAATTAACGCTTTTTGCTCACATCTTCTTAACCAGCTTCCGGCAAGTCCGGGTGAGAGATTAAGGGAGTGTTAGCAATGATCGTCCGGGGAAAATGGCTGATTGCCGGCCTGCTGATGGCCGCGGCCCCGCTCGCGGGGTGCCGCGACAATCCGCAGGCAAAGGCCGACCTCAATCCGCTCGACGACGGGCTGACCAATGAAGACCCCGCGCTGAAGGGCGCGCTCGAAGACAAGATCATGGTTGACCCCAAGCTGGCCGGGCAGGCGAACCGCAATGCGGCGACGCCGGGCAACC
Organism: Sphingopyxis sp. Q841; assembly: GCF_052384365.1. NCBI lineage: Bacteria > Pseudomonadati > Pseudomonadota > Alphaproteobacteria > Sphingomonadales > Sphingopyxidaceae > Sphingopyxis > Sphingopyxis sp. Q841. The sequence goes on from NZ_JBQSUM010000001.1 coordinate 289,379, forward strand.
GGCCCGTCGACGGCGGCGTTCCGGGCGTGGCGAGCGGCAAGGCGGCCGCGGCGGCCGAAGCGGCGGCGGCGCAGGCTGCGGGCAAGCTGCTCACCGCGCCCAAGGCACTGCCGTTCGAGGAAGGTTGCAACCGCGATTGCGCCGCCAAGCGCCCGGTCACCATCGGCGCGCTGGCGCGTGAACAGCAAAAGGGCAGCTGCGACGCCAAGCTGACCTACGGCAACCAGTGGGCCGACCGTCTGCCGCCAGCGTTCAAGCTCTATCCGCGCGCGACGCTGCGAGAGGCGGCGGGGGTGGCCGGCGGAAAATGCAACATCCGCGTCGTCAATTTCCAGACCGCCGCCTCGATCCAGGGCGTTCTCGACTATTATCACACGATGGCGGTGCGTGCGGGTTATACGAGCGACCACCGCGTGCGCGGCAACGAACATATTCTGGGCGGGACAAAAGGCGACCTCGCCTATGTCCTGTTCCTGCGCACCGACGGCGGGATGACCGACGTCGATCTGGTCGCATCCGGCGGCAAATAACGCCGCGTTCCCGAACCAGCAAAAAGCCCCCGGGATCGCTCCCGGGGGCTTTTTGTTGGCCGGTGGCCAGAGCGGGTCGGTCAGACCTTGTCGCCGAGCGCGCCCTGCACCTTGCCTTTGATGTTCTGGGCTTCGCCCTTGCGTTCCTGAAGGTCGCCTTCGGCGCGCAGGCGTTCATTGTCGGTCGCCTTGCCGATCGCCTGTTTGGTGTTGCCGATCGCTTCGTTCGTCAGGCCTTTCGCCTTTTCCGTCAGTTCGCCCATGGGGAGTCTCCTTTGCTGCAAAGAGGCGATCGCGCCTCTCGTCAAATCAACGACTTGCCACCCCTCATTGTTCCTTGGTCGCGGGACGAAACGAGACGAAGCGTCGACCGAGGGGCTTAGGCCGCACGCGCGTCCCGCTGCTGCATGAGCAGCGCGCGCAGGCCCATCCGAACCGGCGGCAGCGCGCCAAGCCGCAGCGCCGCATGGCGGAGCGCCATCGCCGGATGGCGGTTGTCGGTGAAGAGGCCAACGATCGCACGCGTCGCCTGAAACAGCGGCCAGGTCTCGGCACGATGCGCGGCAGCGTAGCCCGCAAGGCGGCGCGCATCGCCGACATCATCCGCAGACGCCAACAGCTTCGCGAGCCGGACCGCGCCCGCCAGCCCGAAGTTGAAGCCATGGGCGGTCACCGGATGCATGCCGACCGCCGCATCGCCGATCAGAACCGCACGCGGCGCCGCAAAGCGATGCGCGAAGGTCGTCGTCAGCGGATAGGCATGAAAATCACTCGCCAACGCGACCGCGCCCCATCTGCCGCGCGTCATCGCCGCAATCCGGCGCGCCTTTACCTCGCCGGATTCGGCCATGAAGGCATCGGCGGCTTCGGGCATCAGGGTGATGACTGCCGACGAAAGCCCCTCCCCCAGCGGCAGCATCGCCAGCGTGTGGTGCCGGGCGAACCATTCGGTCGCGACGCCCGCCTTGCAGGGCGCGTGACCTACCCGGCCGACGAGCATCGTCTTGCCGACCGGCCTGACGTCCACGCCGATGCCGAGCTGGTCGCGTATCGCCGAAAAGCGCGAGTCCGCCGCGACCAGAAGATCGGTCTCGATCACAGCGCCATCGGCAAGGGTCACGGTGACGCCGCCGCGCCCTGCCTGAACGCGTTCCACCGCGCATCCCGCGCGCAGATCCATATTCGCCTGTCCCGCAACGCTTTCGAACAGCGCCCGGCGCAAATGATGGTTCGACACGAGATGGCCGAGCGGCCGCGCGTCGCCGGCCCCCGGATCGATCCGCATCGCAAACCGCGCCCGGCCGCTCAGCACCTCGGCGCGGTCAAGGCGGTGAATGTCCGCCGCCGGAATCCGCGACCAGGCATCCAGGTCGCGCAGCGCGCGTTCGGACCGATGCGTCAGCGCAATCTCGCGCCCGTCGAAGCGCGGTTCGGCCAGTGCGGCAAGCGGCGCGCGCTCGATCAGCGTAATCTCGGCGGGGGTATCCGCCAGCGCGCGCGCGAAACTCAGCCCCGCCGGTCCCGCCCCGACGATGACGATCCGGCGCCGCGTGCCACCCATGCCCATGCCTCCTTGTCAGAGACACCGGCATGGCAGCGCCGCGCGGGCGGCGCATTGCGCTGGATCAATATCAGATGAGCCCGGCGAGCGGGCTCGACGGATCGGCGTAGCGACGCTGGCCCATACGGCCGGCGAGATAGGCATCGCGCCCCGCCTCGACCGCGAGCTTCATGGCGCGCGCCATGCGGATGGGGTCTTTGGCTTCGGCGATCGCGGTGTTCATCAGCACGCCGTCGCAGCCGAGTTCCATCGCCACCGCCGCATCGCTCGCCGTCCCGACGCCCGCATCGACCAGCACCGGCACCGACGCCCCCTCGACGATCAGGCGGATCGTCACCCGGTTCTGGATGCCCAGCCCCGACCCGATCGGCGCGCCGAGCGGCATGATCGCAACCGCGCCCGCATCTTCCAGCTGCTTGGCGGCGATCGGATCATCGACGCAATAGACCATCGGCAGAAAGCCTTCCTTGGCCAGCACCTCGGTCGCCTCCAGCGTTTCGCGCATATTGGGATAGAGCGTCTTCGCTTCGCCCAGCACCTCCAGCTTCACCAGATCCCAGCCGCCCGCCTCGCGCGCCAGCCGCAAGGTGCGGATCGCGTCGTCGGCATTGAAGCAGCCGGCGGTATTGGGAAGATAGGTGATCTTCTTCGGGTCGATATAATCGGTCAGCATCGGCGCGGTCGGGTCCGACACATTGACGCGCCGCACCGCAACGGTGACGATTTCCGCACCCGACGCGGCGACTGCCGCCGCGTTCTGCTCGAAATCCCTGTACTTGCCGGTGCCCACGATCAGGCGCGAGCTAAAGGTCCGTCCGGCAACGCTCCACTGGTCGGTCAACAACCGCCTCCTACAAAATGAACGATTTCCAGCGCATCGCCCTCGGCAAGCGCGATGTCGGCGAGCGTCGAGCGCGGTACGATCTCGCGATTGCGCTCGACCGCGACCTTCTTGACGTCGAGGCCCAGCGACGCGACCAGATCGGCAATGCTGCCTGCGCGCACCTGCCGCGGATCGCCGTTGAGAATGATGGAAATCACGAGTCCCGCCTGCTTTGCCTTTTGACGTGCAGCCCATATAGGGGGAGCGACCCGCGTCGCAACCGAAAGACCGTGCCCTTGTCCAACGAGTGTTCCGAAACGCCCGCCGTCTTTGTCCTTTCGGGCCCCAACCTCAACCTGCTGGGCACGCGCGAGCCCGAAATCTATGGGCATGACACGCTGGAGGACATCCACGAGCGGCTCGCCGAGCGTGCGGCGGCACTGGGTCTGCGCGTCGATTGCCGCCAATCGAACCACGAAGGCACGCTGATCGACTGGCTACACGAAGCGCATTTCGCCAGCGCCAAGGCGGTGCTGCTCAATGCCGGGGGCTATACGCACACATCGGTCGCGCTGCACGACGCGATCAAGTCGATCCGCGTTCCGGTGATCGAGGTCCATCTGTCGGACCCGATGAAGCGCGAATCCTTTCGCCATATCAGCTATATCGGCATGGCGGCGGCCGCGCATTTTGCAGGCCACGGCGCAGACAGCTATATGCTGGCGCTGGACGCCGCCGCGCGCTTCTGACAAGAGGCGCGATCAGAAACGGGGTCAAGGCACGCGATCAACAGTGCCGCAACAACAGGAAATATCTCATGGGTGACCATAAAGAGCACGGCATCAACATCGATCCGGCCTTCGTCCGCGCGCTCGCGGAACTGCTCGACGACACGCAGCTTTCCGAAATCGAGGTCGAGGACGGCGAACGCAAGGTGCGCGTTGCGCGGACGCTGACCGCCGCCGCGGCGCCGGTCGCTTTCGCGCCGGCCCCGGTTGCCGCGCCCGTCGCTGCCGCACCCGCAGCCGCCGCGCCGGCCGCCGTAGCTGCCCCCGCCGCCGACAGCTTCGCCGACGCCGTGAAGTCGCCGATGGTCGGCACCGTCTATCTTGCTGCCGAACCGGGCGCGCCCAATTTCGCGAGCGTGGGTTCGGCGGTGAAGGAAGGCGATACCATCCTGATTATCGAGGCGATGAAGGTGATGAACCCGATCACCGCGCCTACCTCGGGCACGCTCAAGGCCGTGCATGTCGAGAACAGCCAGCCGGTCGAATATGACCAGCCGCTGTTCACCATCGGCTGAGGGACCGCCGATGGCCATCGAGAAACTGCTCATCGCCAACCGCGGCGAGATCGCGCTGCGTATTCACCGCGCCTGCCACGAAATGGGCATCAAGACGGTCGCGGTCCATTCGACTGCCGACGCCGATGCGATGCATGTCCGCCTGGCCGACGAAGCCGTCTGCATCGGCCCGCCGGCGGCGAAGGACAGCTATCTCAACATCCCGGCAATCATTTCGGCTGCCGAAGTGACGGGCGCCGACGCCATCCACCCCGGCTATGGCTTCCTGTCGGAAAATGCGCGCTTTGCCGAGATTATCGAAGCGCATGACATGATCTTCGTCGGGCCGAAGCCCGAACATATCCGCACCATGGGCGACAAGGTCGAGGCGAAGCGCACCGCTGTCGCGCTCGGTCTCCCGGTGGTGCCGGGTTCGCCCGGCGCCGTCACCTATGGCGAGGAAACGAAACGGATGGCCGAGGAAATCGGCTATCCGGTGCTGATCAAGGCCGCGTCGGGCGGCGGCGGCCGCGGGATGAAGGTCGTCCCCGACCCCTCCGGCCTCGAAAGCCTCATGGGTCAGGCATCGAGCGAGGCTGCGGCGGCGTTCGGCGATCCGACCGTCTATATGGAAAAATATCTCGGCAACCCGCGCCACATCGAATTTCAGATTTTCGGCGACGGCAAGGGCAACGCCATCCATCTCGGCGAACGCGACTGTTCGCTGCAGCGCCGCCACCAGAAGGTGCTCGAAGAAGCCCCCTCGCCCGTGATTTCGGCCGAAGAGCGCGCCCGCATGGGCGGCATTTGCGCCGATGCGATGGCAAAGATGGGCTATCGCGGCGCGGGGACGATCGAGTTTCTGTGGGAAAATGGCGAATTCTATTTCATCGAAATGAATACGCGCATCCAGGTCGAACATCCGGTGACCGAGATGATCACCGGCTTCGACCTCGTCCGCGAACAGATCCGTATCGCCGACGGCATGGGTCTTTCGGTGCAGCAGAACGAGCTGGAATTCCGCGGCCATGCCATCGAATGCCGGATCAACGCCGAAGATCCGCGTAACTTCCTGCCCTCACCGGGCAAGGTGACCAATTATCATGCCGCCGGCGGCATGCATGTGCGCGTCGATAGCGGGCTTTATGCCGGCTATTCGATCCCGCCTTATTACGACAGCATGATCGGCAAGCTGATCGTCTATGGCCGCACGCGCGAAAGCTGCATGATGCGGATGCGCCGCGCACTCGAGGAAATGGTTATCGGCGGGGTGAAGACGAACATTCCGCTGCATCAGGCGCTGCTCGCCGATCCCGACGTCATCCACGGCGATTATACGATCAAGTGGCTGGAGGAATGGCTGGCGAAGCAGGATGCCGACAACAAGGCCTGACGCTGCCCCCATCGACGCCGGGTTCGCGCGCGGACACGACGGATTGTGTCCCAGCTCACTTTCGCACGGGGGGATTATTGGCTATGGGCCTTAACCATGGCCAGAAATCTCCCCCTTTACGCGCGCCCGGCCGCGGCGCTTATCCTCCCGCTGACCCTGCTTGCGGTGCCCGTCGCCGCACAGACGAGCGTCAAGGAGGACTCGGTCGTTCTGCAACCCGACAAGGTGACCGATGACGCGCCCGAGATCGAAACGGTCGCCGAGGCCAATCTGCCGAGCTGGAGCGTCGACAATGCCAGGGCGCTGCTCGCCTTCATCCAGTCGGCGGGCGATGAAGGCCTGTTCCCCAAGGATTACAATCCCGAAGCGCTGAAGGCCGCGATCGACGGCGGCAATCAGATCACGCTCGACAAGGTCGCGACCGATAGCTTCCTGCTGCTCGCCACGCACATGCGCGACGGCCGCACGCCCAATGCTGCGCGCAAACAATGGTTCATGACCGATGGCGACGCGCAGACCGAACCGCTGATCCCGCTGCTCGGCAGCGCGCTCACCGCGAACGACGTCGCGCAGGCGCTGGTCAGCCTCGACCCCGTCCATCCCGATTTCGCGGTGCTGAAAGCCGCGCTCAAGACCGCAAAGACGCCCGCCGACGCCAACGCGATCCGCGTCAACATGGAACGTTGGCGCTGGATGCCGCGCGATCTTGGCGAAGGCTATGTTGTCAGCAACGTGCCCGAATATCTGACCCGCGTCGTCCATGACGGCGTCGTCATCGCGACGCACAAGGCGGTCGTCGGCAAACCGTCGACCCCGACGCCGCAGCTCAACCCCATGGCGACGGGGATCATCGTCAACCCGACCTGGACGCTGCCCAAGAGCATCATCGCCGAAGGCATCGGATCGACGATTGCGACCAATCCGGCGCGCGCCCGCGCGCAGGGCTATACCTGGACGGGCAGCGGCAAGGCGCTGTCAGTGGTGCAGCAGCCGGGTGCCAACAATGCGCTGGGCGTCATGAAGCTCGAAATGCTGAACCCGCACGCCATCTATTTGCACGACACGCCCTCGAAGGGCGCGTTCGCCGCGGATTCGCGCGCCTTCAGCCACGGCTGCATCCGCACCGAAAAGGCGCTGCATTTCTCTGGCCTGATGGCGGTGATGTTCGCCGGCCGCACGCCCGAGGAATTCGGGGATGTCGTCGCTAGCGGCAAGACGACGCGCTTCGGCTTCGAAAAGCCCTTCCCCGTCTATGTCGCTTATTGGACCGTCGTCCCCGACGGCAAGGGCGGCATCAAGAAGCTGAACGACCTTTACGGCCGCGACGCGCCGGTGGTGACGAGCTTCGCCAAGCCCGGCCGCGCCGCTGCCGTGGTGATTTCGCCGACGCCGCCCGCGGTCGTTCCGACGACGCAGACGGTGCAGGCGCCCAAACCCGAAAAAGGCGCAATCTACTGATCAAGCGGCGACCGGGCGGCGATGCCCCCGGCTCCGTTCTTCCTTTCGGAATCGGATGACATTGCGTTGACATCCTCGGGCATGAAACCCGAGAATTCTCAATCAGCCTTGGTCGGCATCGATCCCTGGGTGGCGCCGGTGCGGATGATATTGTCGGCGACCGGCGGCAATTCGAAGGGCAGCGGAGACGCGGGCGCTACGCTCAGCTTGTCGGCGTAGAGCAATCGGCCCGGCCCCAGCTTGTATAGAATTTGCGGCAGCAACTCCTCTCCGAACACGAAACAGCCCTCGCTGCGCCCCAGCTTGCCTTGCGTCGCGATCAGCGACGGCTCGGCGTACCAGGCGCCATGCACGACGATCGCGCGCATGTCGGCATTGCTGTTGTCGGCCTCCAGCCCCGCGAGCCGCATCGACGATCCGTTCGATCCCCAATAATAATCGCTCGTGCGATAGGCGCCGCGCGACGAGGCTAGTGAGCCGGGGACGTTCGAAAAGGTCTTGAGCCATCCGTCATGTTGCGGGTCGGATCCGCGGCCATGGGTGACCGGATACATGTCCACCTTGCCGGCGATCAGATCGACGAGCGCAAAGCGCGGGCGATAGGAGGGCAGCCCGAAATCGACGATCCCGACACGGTCGGCCTGCGCGATCCGGTTGCCCTGCCGCGCCAGCTGTTGCCGCGCGACGGCCAGATAGTCGACCGGCGGCGGTGTCGCCGCCTGCCCATGCCCGGTGATCCAGTCCGGAAGTGGGGCTGCGCGCGCCGATGTCGCGGCCAGCGCCCCCGCGCCCGCCATCGCCGCCAGCATAGCCCTGCGATCGATCAATTCTTTCACGTGCAACCCAGCCCTCATTGCCGCCTTTGGCGGTCCCTCGGCAGACTATAAGCCGTGGTTCGGGCGCCAAAGGCAAGGAGTCCAAGCCTCTTCATGCGGGCAAATGTGCCATATATGCCATGAATAGTGCGTTTACGTTCCATTACGCTCCCGTTAGGAACTGCGCCATGAAGGCAACCATCTGGCATAACCCCGCCTGCGGCACTTCGCGCAAGACGCTGGCGATTCTCGAGGAAACCCCCGGCGTCGATGTCGAGGTGATTCAATATCTGACAACGCCCTACAGCGCCGACAAGCTGCGCCAGCTGTTTCGCGACGCGGGTCTGAGCGCGCGGGACGCGCTGCGCCTGCGCGGCACCGATGCCGAGGAACGCGGCCTGCCCGACGCCGACGAAGAAGCAATTATCGCGGCGATGGTCACCAACCCCGCCTATGTGAACCGCCCATTCGTCGAAACCGACAAGGGCGTCCGCTTCTGCCGCCCGCAGGATGTCGTGCGCGAGATTCTCTAGCAGTGTGGCCCGATCGGCGGTCCGCCGTCAGATCAGGAACATCATCGCCGCGGTAAAGAAGATCGCGAAGCTTTCCGCGAACAGACGAAAATCGCTGTCGCGCGACCAGAGCGCGGGACGCTCGCGCTGCGCCGCAAGCGCGCCACGCAATTCGCCCTGCCAATCCTCCGGCGCGCTCAGCCGCGCAAGGACCAGTTGCCGGGCGCCATAAGCGCGGATGCGCTCGCGGATGTCGATATGCTCGTCCGAATCCATGCCCGGCAGGCTAGGCGCCCGTTAACGAGTCGATAAGGTTAAAAGAGTGTTAACATCGCCGCCGTCCCGGCGCGGGACGCCTTGCCCTGCAGGTGTTAATCCATCGGCCGCACGCGCACCGCGCGCGCATCGGCGAGGCCGCGCTGAAAGGGTTTGCACGCCTGCGGCCGCATCCGCGGCCCCAGGCACAGCCGTACCTCGGTCAGCCAATCGCCGCGATCGGTCGCGACCGCGATCATCCGCTCATCGATGCCGCGATTGACCTTCGCAAAGGCGCGCCGCACGTCGCCCGCGGTGCGGACGTGCCCCGACAGCGCCTTCATGTCGGGGAAGCGCACGGCGCGGAACAGGATTTCGGCGGCGCGAAAATAGGCGGCGGGGTTGGAACTCATGCAGGTGCCGTGCTTCGCCCATTCATGCTGCAAAAGCTGCGCCGAAGGGGTCATGCACATATGGCGGCGCAGCACTGGCGCGGCGACGATCTTCGCGGGACGGCACCATTGGGGATAGGCCGGTGTATCGGTCTCGGGCCACAGACCGTGGAGCACCCATCCGAAACGCCCGTTTTCGCCCGAACATTGGAACCGGTCGCGTGCATCCTTGGGATTGCGCGCGCCTGCGCAATGCTGCGGGGACCAGCTCATGCTCAGCAGATAGCCGGTCGTCGGCGGCTTGCGGACGGGTTCGCCGCGCGCGGGCCGCTCGATCCGCGGCACCGGCGTCCGGTCGGGCGCGGCACAGGCCAGCGATTGCGCCTGCGCCGCCGCGGGGGCGAGCAGCAGAGTCAGCGCCAGAAGCGCCTTTCCTATCTTCCGCTCGTGCTGATCCTGTCGAAACACCGTTCTTCCTTGCCAAGGATGATGAAGGTCCACCCTTCAGACAAGCGCAGGGCGAGCGGATAGGGAGGGCGTATCAGACGAGCGCAAAATCGAGCCCGATGTCGGCCGCCGGCGCCGACTGGGTCAGGCGCCCGACCGAAACAAAGGTGACGCCGGTCGCGGCGATGGCGCCAATCGTGTCGAGCCGCACCCCGCCCGACGCCTCGGTCGGAACGCGCCCGGCGACGATCACCACCGCCTCGCGCAGTTGGTCGGGGGTCATATTGTCGAGCAGCAGATGCGTCGCGCCCGATGCCAACGCGGCCTCGACCTGGTCGATACGGTCGACCTCGACGATGATATCGGCGATTCCCGCCGCCACCGCCCGGCGCACCGCCTCTTCGACCGATCCCGCGACCGCGACATGATTGTCCTTGATCATCGCCGCGTCCCAAAGGCCCATGCGGTGATTGGTCGCGCCGCCCATGCGGGTTGCATATTTCTCCAGCACGCGCAGGCCGGGGATCGTCTTGCGCGTATCGAGCAGCGTCGCGCCGGTGCCGGCGATCGCATCGACATAGCTACGCGTCATCGTCGCAATGCCCGACAGATGCTGGACGGTGTTGAGCGCCGACCGTTCGGCGGTCAGCATCGCCCGCGCATTGCCCGAAAGGCGCATCAGGTCGGTGCCGGCGGGAACGCATGCGCCCTCCTCGACCAGAATCTCGATGACCATATCGGGCGCCAGCGCGCGAAAGAATCGCTCGGCGATCGGCAGCCCCGCAACGCTAATCGCATCGCGGCTGTCCATCACCCCGGTGAAAACGGCGTCGGCGGGGATGACGGCCATCGACGTGATGTCGCCGCCGCTCCCCATATCCTCGGCAAGCGTCGCACGGACGAAGGCGTCGAGGTCGAAATCGGGTAAGGAAAATCCGGTCATGCCCCGGCGATAAAGCGTGGCGGGCGCAAATCAACTTGACGTTTACGTCAACTGGCGCTGACATGGGTGCAAATAGCAAATTGGAGAGAGAGACATGCAATCGCCCATCTGCGCCATGCTCGGAATCGAATTTCCGTTGCTCGCCTTTTCGCATTGCCGGGACGTCGTCGTCGCGGTGTCGAAAGCCGGCGGCATGGGCGTGTTCGGCGCCGCTTCGTTGCCGCCCGAGCGACTTGAGGAAGAGCTTGCGTGGATCGACGCGCACATCGGCGGCAAGCCCTATGGCGTCGACCTGATCGTCCCCAACAGCTTCGCCGGCAAGGGCGAGGCACCGGCGGCGGGCGCGGCGCGCGTGCCCGAGACGCATCTCGGCTTCGCGGCCGATGTGCTCGACAAATTCGGCGTCGATGCGGCCGGCCTCGACGGTGCGACCGAAGCGCGGCAGAGCTTCGGCGACAATATGCATGAAGAAGGCGCGGCGAAGCTGCTCGAAGTTGCGTTTCGCCATCCGATTCGCCTGATCGCCAACGCGCTCGGCGTGCCGCCGCAACTGATGCTCGAACTCGGCAAGCGGCACGGCGTGCCGGTCGCCGCGCTCGTCGGCACCCGCGATCATGCGCTGGCGCAGGTCCGCGCCGGGGTCGATATCCTTGTCGTTGCGGGCGGCGAAGCGGGCGGCCATTGCGGTGAGGTCGCAACGATGGTGCTGGTGCCTGAGGTGGCTGCGGCGCTCGATGCCGTCGGCGCGACGACGCCGATCCTCGCTGCGGGGGGCATCGTCACCGGGCGTCAGATGGCCGCAGCGATGGCGATGGGCGCGCATGGCGCCTGGTGTGGATCGGTGTGGCTGACCACGTCGGAAGCCGAGACCAATCCGGTGGTGAAGGAAAAAATGCTCGCCGCCTCGTCGCGCGACACGGTGCGATCGAAGAGCCGGACGGGCAAGCCGTCGCGCCAGCTCCGCTCGCCCTGGACCGATGCGTGGGAGGCCGAGGGCGCGCCGAAACCGCTCCCGATGCCGCTGCAATCGCTGGTCAGCGAACCCGCGCTGCGCAAGGTCGACAAGCTGTCCGAAGGCGGTCACGAAGGCGCCAAGCAGCTCGCAACCTATTGGGTCGGCCAGGGCGTCGGCCTGATGAACGAGGCGATGAGCGCGGGCCAGGTCGTCCAGGCGTTCAAGGAAGACTGGATCGCCGCTTGCGAACGGTTGAACGGGTTCGTGGGAGAATGATGAAAGCCAAATCATCATCGCGAGCGCCCGCAGGGCGCGTGGCGATCTCCAGCCATCGTAACGTCATGCCGACAGCTGGAGATTGCGTCGTCGCCTGCGGCTCCTCGCAATGACGGAGCGAGTTACGCAACCGTCGCCTTGACGATCTTGCCGGGCTCGCGCGGCGGCTCGCCCTTGGGCAGCGCGTCGACATTTTCCATGCCTTCGATCACTTCGCCCCACACCGTATACTGGCGGTCGAGGAAGCGCGCATCGTCGAAGCAGATGAAGAACTGGCTGTTCGCGCTGTTCGGATTCTGCGCGCGCGCCATCGAACAGACGCCCCGGACATGCGGTTCGGCGTTGAATTCGGCGGGCAGGTCGGGAAGCTTGCTGCCGCCCATGCCGGTGCCGGTCGGATCGCCGCCCTGTGCCATGAAGCCGGGGATGACGCGGTGGAAGACGACGCCGTCGTAAAAGCCTTCCTGCGCGAGCTGGGTGATGCGTTCGACATGCTGGGGCGCGAGGTCGGGGCGCAAGCGGATGACGACGTCGCCGGTCGACAGCGACAGGGTAAGGGTCTGTTCGGACATGGTGTCTCTCCTTCGAATGAGTTGGCGCCGCCATAGCGGCGCGCCGCGCCAATGCCACGCACTAAATTCGGCTGCAGCGTTGCCATGACGCGCGTCCGCGACTAGTGGAGGGCCTTCGACGCCGTAGCAGCCAGGGAGGACCGCGCGATGGACAAACGCGAAGATTCCCTGCCGCCCGAAGACGTGCTCACCGCCGACGGGCTCGATCATGACCCCGGCCATCCCCCGCGCGAAACCGAAACCGAACTCGACGAAGACGATCGCCTGAAACCCGCGTTCGTGCGCGACGTCATCGATCTTGCCGAAGAGGGCGAGGTCGAGGCGGCGCGCGAACGCGTCGGCCGCCTGCACCCTGCCGACATCGCCGACCTTTTCGAGCTCGTCTCTGACGAAGACCGCCCGCTCCTGGCGCAGGTGCTCGGCGACCTTCTGTCGCCCGACGTGCTGGCGGAAATGAACGATTATGTGCGCGAGCGGCTGATCGATCTGCTCGCGCCCGAACAGGTCGCCGAAATCGCGTCCGAACTCGACACCGACGATGCCGTTGCGATCATCGAGGATATGGAGGAGGACGAGCAGCAGGCCGTTCTCCGCGCCATGGAGCCCGAAGATCGCGCCGCGATCGAGGACGCCCTCTCCTTTCCCGAGGAGTCCGCCGGGCGCCTGATGCAGCGCGAATTCGTCGCGGTGCCCGAACATGTCACCGTCGGCGACGTCATCGACCGGCTGCGCGAGGATGTCGATCTCGCCACCGACTTCTGGGAAATCTTCGTCGTCGACCCGATGCACCGCCCGGTCGGCACCTGCCAGTTGAGCTGGATATTGCGGGCGCCGCGCAGCGTCGCAATCAATGACATAATGAAGCGCGAGCAGACACTGATCCCGGTCGACATGGACCAGGAAGAGGTCGCGCTGCGCTTCCAGAAATATGCGCTCATCTCGGCCGCGGTGGTCGACAGGGCGGGGCGGCTCGTCGGGATGATCACGGTCGACGACGTCGTCCACATCATCCAGGAAGAGGCGGGCGAGGATATTTTGCGCCTGTCGGGTGCCGGCGACGGCGACATCAACGAACCGATCACGCTGACCATCCGCACCCGGCTGAGCTGGCTGGTCGTCAATCTCGGCACCGCGATGCTCGCAGCATCGGTCGTCGGCATCTTTGAAACCGCCATTGCCAAATATGCGCTGCTCGCAGTGCTGATGCCGATCGTCTCGGGCATGGGCGGCAATGCCGGAACCCAGACGCTCGCCGTGACCGTGCGCGCGATCGCCACCAATCAGCTTACCGCGTCGAACACGATGCGCATGATCCTGCGCGAATTTCGCATCGCGACAGTCAACGGCCTCTCGCTCGGCATTCTGATCGGCGCCGGCACCGCGCTCATCTTCGGCAACCCGCTTCTGGGTGCGGTGATCGCCTCCGCTATGCTCATCAACAATCTGGTTGCGGGGCTCGCGGGCATATTGGTGCCGGTAACGCTCGACCGTTTCGACATCGATCCGGCGGTGTCGTCGGCCGTCTTTGTAACGACGATGACCGACATGATGGGCTTTTTCTCGTTCCTCGGGCTTGCGGTGCTCAGCGGCCTGACGGCGATGGGCTGACCCAAATCGCTGGATTTGCACGCTTCGCCGGGCTCCCCGAAAATTTTTTCATCGCGGCGATTTTTTTGCGGAACTTATCCCTCGCAACGCGGGTTTCCCATTTGAGCAGCGATCATCGCCCCCCCGCAGCGCTGCTCAGCAACATTGGCCCGGCTCGCATTCCCTCCCCCCCCCTCGAAGCGCGCCGGGCCATTTTGCAAAAAATCCCGTGAGAGGTGACAGACTATGACGAGTGCTCGCGTAATCCTTCTTACCCTGCTCGCCAGCTTTCTGGTCGCTGGCTGCAACACGGTGAAGGGCGTCGGCCGCGATATCGAATCGGTCGGCCAAGCCGGCGACGACGCCATTCACTGATCGGCGGGTTACTTACCCTTTAGCCTCTTCCGGAGGCTCGACAGGCGCCGCTTCGGCGCCTGTTTTGCGTCGGCGCTGGGTAAACCAGATCGCAAAGATCGAAATCTCGTAAAGGAAGACAAGCGGCACCGCGAGGAGGAGCTGGCTCATCACGTCCGGCGGCGTGAACACGGCGGCGATCGCGAACGCCGCGACGATCATGTAGCGGCGCGCGCCAATCAGCTGCTGGCGCGTCACCAGCCCGGCGCGCTCGACCAGCATCAAAAGGATCGGCAACAGAAAGGCGATGCCGAACGCCATGATGAACTGCATCACGAAGCTCAGATAATTGCCTACTGACGGCAGCGCTTCCTGCGTCACGCCGCCGATCTCGCCCTGATAGCCGAGCAGGAATTTCAGCGCGATCGGGATCGTGATGAAATAGGCGAAGGAGGCGCCGATCGCGAACAGGACCGGCGTTGCGAAGAGGAAGGGCAGCAGGGCGCGCTGCTCCTTGCGATAAAGGCCCGGCGCGACGAATTTCCACAGCTGATTGGCGATCACCGGAAAGGCGATCATCATCGCCGCAAACAGCGCAACCTTGATCTCGACGAAAAACGCCTCGAACAATTGCGTGTAGATCAGCTTGCCCTGCCCCGCCGCGACGAGCGGGTGCACCAGCACGCCGAAGATCGGTCGCGCGAAATAGAGGCACACGCCGAATGCGAGCGCGATCGCGAGTAGCGATTTCAGCAACCGCGACCGCAGCTCGATCAGATGGTCGAGCAGCGGCATCTTGCCGCCCGCGCCATCCTCATCCTCTTTATGGACCGGCGTATCGGCGCTCATGGTAACGGGCCGTCCTTCGGCGGAACGGCGTGGGTTTCCGGCGGAGTTTCGGTCGACGTACCGGACGGGGCGGCGGTAGGCGGCGTCAGGGCCGCGGCATGATCGGGATCGACGGGCGGCGTTTCGCCGACGTCGGCCGCGCCCGCGTCGGGCAGCGAGGTCGCCGGAATCATCGGCGGCGCATCGACGCCATCGAGGCGCGGGAACTGGCGCATAATCGCGTCATTCTGTTCGCGCCACTGCTTTTCCAGCTCCTCAAGCTCGGCCTCGCGCATCATCGTGTCGAGTCCCGAACGGAAGTGACGCGCCATGCCGCGGGCCTTGGCGACCCATTTGCCGACAAAACGCATCGCCTTCGGCAGATCCTTGGGTCCGATGACGACCAGGGCTACCACCACGACGAGCAGCAACTCGGTCGGCGCGACGTCGAACATCGTTCAGGCCTTCCCCCGCGTGCGGGCCGCGATCAGCGGTTTTCGGTTTCCGCGGTGGGGGTCGGGGTCGCCTCGGGCGCGCGCTGACCGTCGATCTGGCGCGGTGCGGGCGGCGGCACATCGTCTTCGGCCATGCCCTTCTTGAAGCTTTTGATGCCCTTGGCGACGTCGCCCATCATGTCCGAAAAGCGACCCTTGCCGAACAATAGCAGGACGAGAATCCCGACCACGAGCCAGTGCCAGATGCTGAAGCTACCCATCTCAAATTCTCCTTGAGGCCGCTATCTAGGCTTCCTCGCCGTCTTTTACTAGGTCCAGTTCGTCCATCGCCGCATCGAAGGCGAGATCGACCGGGTCGAGCAGGCCCGCCGCGCGCAGATCCTCGATCCCGGGCAGATCCTTGCGGCTCGCGAGCCCGAAATGCTGCAGGAAAGCGTCGGTGGTCTTGTAGATCAGCGGCCGCCCCGGCACCTCGCGCCGCCCGGCAGGCGCGATCCATTCGGCCTCCATCAGCACGTCCAGCGTCCCTTTCGACGTCTGAACGCCGCGGATCGCCTCGATCTCGGCGCGGCTCACCGGCTCGTGATAGGCAATGATCGCCAGCACTTCCGCCGCGGCGCGCGACAGCTTGCGCGGATCGTCGCGTTCGCGGCGGAGCAGATGCGCAAGATCGGCGGGGGTCTGGAAATGCCAGTGGCCGCCGCGCTCGACCAGTTCGATACCGCTCCCCGCGTGGCGCGCTGCGATCGCCTGCAGAATCGCGCGCACTTCGCCCGGCGTCAGTTCGTCGTGGAAACGCCCGGCAATCTGTCGCGCATCGAGCGCCTCGTCGCTGGCAAAGACCATTGCCTCTATCGCGCGTTCGCGGTCGTCGATCTCGCTCATCCCTGGCTCGCTTTCAGATAGAGGGGCTCGAACGCCGCCTCCTGCCGCAATTCGACCCGCCCCTGCCGCGCCAGTTCGAGCGCGGCGACAAAGCTCGACGCGATCGCCGACCGGCGCAGCGGCCCTTGATAATCGGGGGGCAGAAAGGCCGACAACTCGGCCCAATCGAGCTGGACGCCCAGCATCCGCTGCAAGTGGGTGAGCGCCGCGTCGAGCGTCACCACGGGGCGCCGCGCGACCATATGCACGACGGGTTCGGTGCGCAGCTTGACCTGCCCATAAGCCGAGAGCAGATCGTACAGGCTCGCATCCCAGCGCCGCACCTTCACATCCTGCAACCCCTCGGGATTCGGACGCAGGAAGACGTCGCGGCCGATCCGGTCACGCGCCAGCAGCCGCGCCGCCGCCTCGCGCATCGCCGCGAGCCGCTGCAAGCGCAATTGCAGACGCAGCGCCAGTTCGTCGGGCGACGGGTCTTCGGTCGGATCCTTGGGCAGCAGCAGTGCCGATTTCAGATAGGCAAGCCACGCTGCCATCACCAGATAATCAGCCGCAACCTCCAGTTTTGCGCGCATTTCGGCGATGAAGGTCAGATATTGTTCGACCAGCGCCAGGATCGAAATCTGACGCAGGTCCACCTTCTGACTGCGCGCGAGCGTCAGCAGCAGGTCGAGCGGCCCTTCCCAGCTTTCGAGATTGAGCTGGAGCGCATCCTCGCGCTCCGCCGCTGCCGGCACGACTTCATATTCGAGCGGCAGTTCCTCCATCGATGCCTCAGCCCGCCATCACGCCAGCGCCAGCAGCGCGTCGCGCTGGTCGATCAGCGCCGCGAACTGGCGCTCGTCGTGCATCCCGGCGATCCGCTCCATCGCGCCTTCGAGCCGGGCGAGCGAGTCCGCGCCGATGGGGTCGAGTGCGTTGGCGATGCCGACCATGTCGTCCATCTTCGCCCAGCAGTTGAGCGCCAGGTCGCAGCCCGCGGCGATCGCCGCCGCCGCGCGCGTCGGGACGTCGCCCGACAGCGCCTCCATATCGAGGTCGTCGGTCATCAACAGGCCGTGAAAGCCGATGCGCTGACGGATCACGCTGCCGATGATCGTCGGCGAAAGCGTCGCGGGCAGATCGGGATCCCACGCCTTGAAGATAACGTGGCAGGTCATCGCCATCGCCGCGTCACGCAGAGCAGCAAAGGGCGCAAGGTCGGTCTGCAACTCGCGGTCGTGGGCATCGACGACGGGCAGTGCCTTGTGCGAATCGATCAGCGCACGGCCATGCCCCGGAATATGTTTGACAACCCCGACGACGCCGCCGTCCTGCAATCCGCTCAGGATCGCGCGGCCCAGCGCCGCAACGCGCATCGGCTCGCTGCCCAGCGCGCGATCGCCGATCACATCGCTTGCCCCCGGCTGGCGCACGTCGAGCAGCGGCAGGCAATCGACGGTGATCCCCACTTCGGCAAGCATGGAGGCGAGCGCCATCGCATTGAGCCGCGCCGCCTCGATCGCGCTCGCCGGCGCGCGTTCGTACAGCGCATCGAACGCCGCCCCGCTCGGAAAATCGGGCCATTCGGGCGCCTTCATGCGCGCGACGCGGCCGCCTTCCTGATCGATCAGGATCGGCAGATTGGCGCGCCCGTCAAGCTCGCGCAGCGTGTCGGTCAGGCGGCGAAGCTGGGTGCGGTTCTCGATATTGCGGCCGAACAATATATAGCCCGCGGGCGCGCTGTCGCGAAAGAAAGCGCGCTCGTCGTCGGTCAGCGTCAGGCCCGACAGGCCGAAGATCGCGGGTATCATCGTACGTCAACCTCCACCGGCGGACGCCCCCTCAGGCATCGGCCAAGGGATCGACTATGCCATAGCCGGTGCGGCGAACCAACGGCGGGTGCGGCAAAACGGGCGATATCAACGAACGACGACGCAATTTTCGCCCGCAACACGCAATTTTCCGCACAAATTCGATGCGTTAGCCGCCGTACCCGTCGCCACGCGCAAACGGTAGACGGTGCCGCTCCCGGTCTTCACCGGCGAAACGAACCGGTTCAATTCGGACAGATAGGCAAAGCGCTTGCTCAGATTGCCCCACGCCTTGTTCGCCGCCGCCTCGCTGCTGAACGCGCCAAGCTGAACCAGTCCGGTCGCGGCGCCAGCCGCCTCGGCCTGCGCGCCTGTCGCTTCGCCGGTCTTGACCGACATCGCCGCGGGCTTGGGCTTGCCCTTGTCAGCCGCCGCGATCCGCGCCGCTTCGGCCTTTGCAGCGGCGGCCTTGTCGGCCTGCGCCTTCGCGGCCTCGGCCTGCGCCATCGCGTCGCGTTCGGCGGGTGTCACTGCGGGTTCCTCGGGCATGCGGCTCGGATCGACCTTGCCCCCGGGGGTCAATCCTTCACTCGCCGCAAAACTCGCTGCGCCCTCACCCTCGAACGTCTTGGCGCCGTCGGTCTTTGGCGGCACTTTGTAGTCGCCCTTGTCGGCGACGATCAGCTCGCCCTGCCCGCGCGCGCCGCCGTTCTGGACCCACCACAGCCCGCCGAGCACAGCACCGATCAGCAGAAGCCCGCCGAGCACCATGATGAGCAGGCGCGCGGGCGAGACTTCGGCATCATCCTCGAAACCTTCGGCGGGTTCCAGCCACGGCAGGCGATCCTCGTCCTCCAGCCCCAATCCCGCATCCGTCGCCATCACGCCATCTCCTCGAGCGCCTCCACCCCCATCAGGTGCAGCCCGTTGCGGATAACCTGCCCGATTCCATCGGCCAAATAAAGGCGGGTTGCGGTCAGTTCGGCGTCATTTGCCAAAATGATACGGGCGTCGGGCCGATCGTTGCCCATGTTCCACCACGCATGAAAGGCCGCGGCGACATCGCCCAGATAAAAGGCGATGCGATGCGGCTCGCGCGCCGTCGCCGCCGCCTCGACCGTGCGCGGGAATTGCGCGAGCAGCTTGACCAGCCCCAGCTCATAGGCGTTGAGCCGCGCGATGTCGGGCGCCGCCGCAGCGATACCCGCATCGGCGAGCTTGCGCTTCAGCGATGCGATCCGCGCATGGGCATATTGAACATAGAAGACCGGATTGTCGCGCGACGCCTCGACCACCTTGGCAAAGTCGAAATCCATCTGCGCGTCAGCCTTGCGCGTCAGCATGGTAAAGCGCACCGCATCCTTGCCGACCTCATCGACGATGTCGGCGAGCGTGAGGAAATTGCCCGCACGCTTCGACATCTTGAACGGCTCGCCATTCTTGAGCAGCCGGACCATCTGGACCAGCTTGACGTCGAACTTCTTGGCGCCGCCGGTCAGCGCCGCGACCGCCGCCTTGATGCGCTTGACCGTCCCCGCATGGTCGGCGCCCCAGATGTCGATCAGCTCGTCGGCATCCTGCGCCTTCTGATAATGATAGGCGAGGTCGGCGCCGAAATAGGTCCAGCTCCCGTCCGATTTCTTGATCGGCCGGTCCTGATCGTCGCCGAACTTGGTCGAGCGGAACAGCGGCAGTTCAACCGGCTCCCAATCCTCGGGCGTCTCGCCCTTCGGCGCTTCGAGCACACCGTCATAGACCAGGTCATGCTCGCGCAGCCATTTTTCGGCGGCGGCGGGCTTGCCCTCGGCCTGCAGCTCGGCCTCCGACGAGAAGAGATCATGATGGATGCCCAGCTTGGCGAGGTCGGCGCGGATCATGTCCATCATCGCGCTCACCGCCTCGGCGCGGAACAGGCCGAGCCACGCACTTTCGGGCGCGCCGACATAACGGTCGCCATATTCGGCGGCGAGCTTTTCAGCGACGGGCTTCAGATAATCGCCGGGGTAGAGCCCCTCGGGAATCGCGCCGATATCTTCGCCCAGCGCCTCGCGGTAGCGCATGTGGACCGAGCGCGCGAGCACATTGACCTGCGCACCGGCGTCGTTGACATAATATTCGCGCGTGACCTTGTGCCCCGAATATTCGAGCAGCGCCGCCAGCGCGTCGCCCACCACCGCGCCGCGGCAATGGCCCACGTGCATCGGGCCGGTCGGGTTCGCCGACACATATTCGACATTGACGCGCCGCGCGGCGCCCATCGCCGAGCGGCCATAATCGCCCGCCTCGGCATGGATCAGCGCCAGCTCGCCGCGCCAGCTATCGTCGGCGACGCGCAGGTTGATGAAGCCCGGTCCGGCGACGCTCGCTTCGGTCACTTCGCCGATCGCCGTCAGTTCGGCGACGAGCAGTTCGGCGAGCGTGCGCGGGTTCGTCCCTGCGGGCTTGGCGAGCACCATTGCGGCGTTGGTCGCGACATCGCCATGCGCCGGGTCGCGCGGCGGCTCGACGCTGATCGCCCCGCGATCGAGCCCGGAGGGCAGTGCCCCGCGCGCGACAAGCGCATCCAGAGCGGTATCGATATGGTCGGAAAAACGGCTGAACAGGGTCATGGGTCAGGTCAATCTTCGGTCAAAAGGTCGGTCGGCGCCCTACCGCAGCTTGGCAGGCACGAAAAGCCCCGCGTCGCCCGGATGGCGGCGCAGGGTGAAACGGATGCGAACGGCGCGCGCATGCGCGCCGCCGCGACGCCTATCGTCGGACGTTATATTCGAGCTGTTCCTGCGTCAGCTGAAAGCCGACGAGCAGTTCGAAGCTCGCGCGCTGCACCGCGGCGCGCACTTCGGGGATGCTCAGCGGGTCGATCGCGGCGTCGGCATCGCCGGCGCGGCGCTTGCGGTTGATGCGTTCCTGCACATCAGCGGGCAGCGTCGCGGCGGCGCGGTCGACATAGGCGGCCGCCTGGGCATGGCCGCTGCCGCGCGTCTGGCCTTCGGGGAAGGAGACGGTGACGGTGCCGAGCCGCTTGGCCACGACCGCGGTGCCGCCCTGGACGACAGTCGCGAAATAGGGAAGCTCGACCGTCCGGGCCGGGCCGGCATCGCGGCGCGTCGCCACGACGTCGAAATCGGCAAGCTGATAGACTTTCTCCGCCTGGTCGTTGCACTGCGGCACAACATGGGTGATCGTCGCGACGACGTCGACCGCGCTCGCATCGCGGCTCGTCGCCGGATCGAACAGCGTGATGTCGCCGGTGTGCAGCGGCACGGCAACCGCCGGACAAGCGCTGCGCGTCGCGGTGATGCCGACGCCCGACGACAGGTCGATATCATTGTCCTTCGCGCACCCCGCGACCATGACCATGGCGGCCGCGCCGCACAGCATGGCGATTGATTTACGGGGCGGGACGAAACTGGGCATCATGATATAGCTTTCCAATCAGGCGCGGGCCGCGGAGGACGAACGTCACCGCTCCATGCGCGCCGCTTCTTATCGGTGCGATGAACAAGGCGCAACATGGACGAAGCGGCTTTACCTTGTCACGGCCGCTGCGCTAGAGCGCGCGGGTCATGACAGATCTTACGCAATCCGCCGCCGAAGCCCCGGAACTCAAGGTTTTGGTGGCTGCCCCACGCGGCTT
This sequence comes from Sphingopyxis sp. Q841, assembly GCF_052384365.1. NCBI lineage: Bacteria > Pseudomonadati > Pseudomonadota > Alphaproteobacteria > Sphingomonadales > Sphingopyxidaceae > Sphingopyxis > Sphingopyxis sp. Q841. Next base: position 311,132 of record NZ_JBQSUM010000001.1, read on the forward strand.
TTGCGCCGGCGTCGACCGGGCGATCCGCATCGTCGAGCTCGCGATCGAGCGTTATGGCGCGCCCGTCTATGTCCGGCACGAGATCGTCCATAACCGCTATGTCGTTGAATCGCTGAAGGCGAAGGGGGCGATTTTCGTCGAATCGCTCGATCAGGTACCCGACGGCGTTCCGGTCGTGTTCAGTGCGCACGGCGTTCCCAAGGCGGTTCCGGCAAAGGCCGAAGCGCGCGGGCTCGACTATATCGACGCGACCTGTCCGCTGGTATCCAAGGTCCACAAACAGGCCGAGCGCGCCAACGAACAGGGCCGTCACATCATCTTCATCGGCCACGCCGGCCACCCCGAAGTCATCGGCACGCTCGGCCAATTGCCCGATGGCGCAATGACGCTGGTCGAATCGGTCGACGATGTCGCCGCGCTGTCGCCCGCCGATCCCGATAATCTCGCCTTCCTGACCCAGACCACATTATCCGTCGACGACACGCGCGACATCGTGGCGGCGCTGCAGCATCGCTTCCCCACCATCCAGGGGCCGCGCGGCGAGGATATCTGCTATGCCACGTCGAACCGGCAGGAAGCAGTGAAAGCAATCGCCGGCCAGTGCGACCGCGTCATCGTCATCGGCGCGCCCAACAGCTCGAACAGCCTGCGTCTCGTCGAAGTCGCGGAACGGCTCGGCACCCCTGCCCACCTCGTCCAGCGCGGCACCGACGTCGAACCCGCATGGCTGGCGGGGATCGCGACGCTTGGCATTACCGCCGGAGCCAGTGCGCCAGAAACACTGGTGCGCGAGGTAATCGACGCGGTCGCGGCGCATCGCGCGATCGTCGAAGATGTCGTCGTCACGGCCGAGGAGCATATGACCTTCAAGCTCCCCCGCGGGCTCGAGCCGGCGGCCGCCTGATGGCCGTCTATACCGCGGTCGACCCCGACGATCTCGCCGCGCTGGTCGGCCGTTACGACATCGGCACGGTGCTGTCGTGCAAGGGCATTGCCGAGGGCGTCGAAAACAGCAACTTCCTGCTCGAAACGACCGGCGGGCGCTTCATCCTGACGCTGTACGAAAAGCGGGTGCAGGAGGGCGACCTGCCCTTCTTTGTCGATCTGCTCGGCCATCTCGCACGGCGAGGCTGCCCGGTGCCGGCGATGATCCGCGACCGCGACGGCCGCGCGATCCAGCAGATTTCGGGGCGCCCCGCCTGCATCATCCAGTTTCTCGCGGGCATTTCGCTGACGCATCCGACCCCCGCGCAATGCGCCGCTGCGGGTGCCGCGCTCGGCGCGATGCACAAGGCGGTCGAAGATTTTTCCGGCGCCCGTGAAAACAGCATGGGCCGCGCGCATTGGCGCGGCGTCGCCGCCGCTGCGGGCGATCTGGACACCGTGCTTGCCGGGCTGCAGGCAATCGTCGATGGCGAGCTTGCCTTCCTCGACGATCGCTGGCCGGCAGACCTGCCGCGCCACGTCATCCACGCCGACTTGTTCCCCGACAATGTGCTGATGCTCGGCGATCGCGTGACCGGTCTCATCGACTTTTATTTCGCGGCGACCGACTTTCGCGCCTTTGACCTCGCGGTCACCCATGCCTCTTGGACCTTTTCCGACGACGGCCGGACCTGCGACAGTGCCCGCGCGTCGGCGCTGATGCGCGGCTATGCTTCGGAAATCGATCTCAGCGCAAACGAAGTCGCCGCGCTGCCGCTGCTCGCACGCGGCGCTGCGCTGCGCTTTCTGCTCACCCGCGCGCACGATTGGATCCACACCCCCGCTGATGCGCTGGTCACACGCAAGGATCCCGCGCCCTTCCTCGAACGCCTGCGCCGCTACCAGGCCGCCGACGCCGCCGACCTGTTCCGCGCGGGATGAGCGCTGCAATGGGCAAAGGCCATACCGTAATCGTGGCGACCGACGGCGCCTGCAAGGGCAATCCCGGCCCCGGCGGCTGGGGTGCGGTGCTGCGCTGGGGCGATGTCGTCAAGACGCTGTCGGGCGGCGAGGCGGATACCACCAACAACCGCATGGAGTTGCTCGCCGCGATCGAGGCGCTCGCCGCGCTCAAGCGCCCGTGCAAGGTCGAACTGTCGACCGACAGTGTCTATGTCCGCGACGGCATCACCAAATGGGTCCATGGGTGGCAGCGCAACGGCTGGAAGACCGCCGCGAAAAAGCCTGTCGCCAACGCCGACCTGTGGCAACGCCTGGTGCGCGAGGCCGCACGGCACGAGATCGAATGGCTGTGGGTCAAGGGCCACGCCGGCCACGGTGACAACGAACTCGCCGACAAGCTCGCGAGCGACGCCGCGTTGGCGATCAAACGCTAGGCGGCACGGGCCGACACGATGCGGCTAACCCTGTGCGGCAGTGGGGAGCAGCAGACGTTGCCGAAATCTCTTTTGCGTACCCCGGCGAAGGCCGGGGTCCACGGCCCTGTGCCGGCAATGTCAGCGCTGGACGCCCTGGACCCTGGCCTTTGCCGGGGTAAACAATATCAATGCCGCCCCTCTATTCGTTCGCAAAGCGCGCTCAGGCCGGCTTCCAGCTCTTGCGGTCTTCGGCCTGCTTCAGCACCTCGAACGCCGCCTGCCCGGCCGCGAAGCGTTTGGCAGCGTCGGCGTCGCCGGGCTTGACGTCGGGGTGGCATTCCTTGGCATAGGCGCGCCAGGCCTTTTTGGCCGCGTCGAAGTCGGCGTCGCTGTCGAGCCCGAACACCTCCAGCGCGCGCATCTCGTCCGCGCTGCGACTGCCGTCGCCCGGGCCGCCCCAGCCATAATGCTGTGCGCGGGCGTAACTGCGTGCGCCCTGCGCCTCTTCGGCGGCGCGCGCCGCGGCGTCTTCGGCGCTCAGGCCTGCGAAATAGTCCCAGCCGCGATTATATTCAGCGGCATGGGCTTCGCAGAAATACCAGCGTTCAGGACTGTTGGGCGATTTGGGTGCGGGGCATCGTCCGGGGGCGTCGCAACCATGGCGGTCGCACAGACGAACCTTTTGCGCCTCGCGGCCCTGCCCATAGGCGCGCCAGCGGGGGAAACCCCAATCGTCGGATCTCTTGGCGCGGCTCATCGGGACCATGTAGCGGCTCACGGCAGCGATTGCTACCCGAGCCGGCCAAAATCCTAAGTCTTTGGTTTATATCCGAACGCCTTTTGCGCCAGCTTCACGACAGCGGGATCGCGGTCGGGCGGGGTCATCGGAACCGCCGCCTCCAGCGTGGCCGCAACATGCGACAGCGCCGCGATCCGCGCCGCCTTCTTGTTGTTGCCGTCGATAACCTTCCACGGCGCCCAGCGCGTATCGGTGTGCGCGAACATGTCGTGCATCGCGTCCAGATAGGCGCCCCGGTGCGCGCGGTTGCGATAATCCTCGGGCCCGGTTTTCCAACGCTTCCACGGATCGTCGAGGCGGTCGGCAAGGCGCTTGTCCTGCTCGGCCTGAGTCACATGGACGAACAGCTTGACCAGATTGGTGCGGCTGCCGGTCAGCTGCGCCTCGAACTCGTTGATCTCGTCAAAGCCCTTGCGCCATTCGGCCTCGGTCGCGAACCCCTCGACCCGCTCGACAAGGACGCGGCCGTACCAGCTCCTGTCAAAGATCGAGATGTCGCAATTGCCAGGCAGGCGGGTCCAGAAACGCCACAGGAAATGACGCGCCTTTTCCTCGTCGGTGGGGGCGCCGATCGGCCAGACCTCGAAATAGCGGGGATCGAGCTGCGCGGTCAGGCGCTGGATGATCCCGCCTTTCCCCGCCGCGTCCCAGCCTTCGAGCATGATGATGCTGCGCTGCCCATGGGTGATGTGCGCCGCCTGGACATTTTCGAGCCGCGCCTGCAGCGCCGCCAGATCCTTGGCGTAATCGCCGTCATATTTGGCGCCGGCTTCATAGTCGGCGAGGTCGATCGTCATCCATCCATCCCCTTGGTCCGCGACCGCTGCTAACACAGCAGCGCGGTCGATGCGACGGGGTTAACCCTGAATGGCGGCAAGATCGGCGAGCAGCGCGGCGACGCGCGCGGGGTCTTCCATCGGGATGAAATGACTATGCTCGTCCCAGCGCTCGTCGCGCACCGCGCCGATATGCGCGCCGAGCCCCGGCGAGGTGGGACTTTGGGAAAAGTCCATCGAATCGCCGCGTTCGCCGCTCGGCGCGCGGATCAGCGTCACCGCCGCCGCCAGCCCCGATAGCCAGCGATAGGGGTCGATGCGCAGCGCATTCTGATAGACCGACGCCTCGAGGCGCGGCGGACAGGCCAACTCCAGCCCCGTCCCTCCGGACGCGGGCAGCAGGCCATAGCGGCAATAATCATCCAGCACCGCCGGTTGCCAATGTGCATAGGGCGGACGATCGGCGAAGCGCGCGCGCATCTGTTCTGCGCTGTCCCAATTATCGCGCCGACGCGCCACGGGATGCTCGGCGGGATCGGGGATCGGCAGCGCATCCTGACCCTCATAGAGGTCGGGCGCCATGATGACCGGATCGATCAGGACAAGGTGACGAAAGGCATCGGGCCGCTGCGCCGACAGGCGGGTCAGCGCATGCCCGCCCATGCTGTGCCCGCACCCGATCAGCGGCGTTCCGGCAAAGCGATCGATGAGCGGCAACAGCGCGTCGCCGGTCGCGCCCCAATCGGCGAGCGTCGCGGGGCGATAGCTGCGCCCATGCCCGCGATGATCGGGCGCGATGACATGCGTGCCTTGCGGCAAGGCGGCGACGACCTGGTCCCACAGCCGCGCATGAAATCCCGTCGCATGAAGCAGCAGCAGCGGCGGCCCCGCCCCCGCGGTCCCCCATTCGAACCAGCAGATGTCGCCTTCCGGCGTAGCGAGCCGGTGTTCGCGCGGCCCGTTCATTGGGTCAGCTCTTCGGCCCGTCCACCAGACGGATATGCAATTCCTTGAGCTGCTTCTCGGAGACCGGTGCCGGTGCGCCCATCATCAGATCTTCGGCCTTTTGCGTCATCGGGAAGACAATCACCTCGCGAATGTTCGGCTCGTCGGCGAGCAGCATCACGATGCGGTCGACGCCCGGCGCCGAACCGCCATGCGGCGGCGCACCGAACTTGAAGGCGTTGATCATGCCCGCGAAATTGGTGTCGACATCCTGCTGGCTGTAGCCCGCAATCTCGAACGCCTTGTACATGATATCGGGGCGGTGGTTCCGGATCGCGCCCGACGACAGTTCGACGCCGTTGCAGACGATGTCATATTGATAGGCGAGGATGTCGAGCGGGTCCTTGGTTTCCAGCGCCTCCATCTCGCCCTGCGGCATCGAGAAGGGATTGTGGCTGAAATCGATCTTGCCGGTTTCCTCGTCGGCCTCGAACATCGGGAAATCGACGATCCAGCAGAATTCGAAGCGGCTCTTGTCGATAAGATCAAGCTGTTCGGCGACGCGGGTGCGTGCAAGACCGGCGAGCTTCGCCGCCTTGGCTTCCGGGCCCGCGGCGAAGAAGATGCCGTCGTTCGGGCCGAGACCCATCGCATCGGCGATTGCCTTCATGCCTTCCTGGCCGTGGTTGTTGGCGATCGGGCCGCCGAACACGCCGTCTTTCTGCGTCGCATAACCCAGCCCCGGAAAACCCTCGGACTGCGCCCAGCTGTTCATTTCGTCGAAGAATTTGCGGCTCTTCTCGTGCGTTTCGGGCGCGGCAACGGCGCGGACGACCTGCCCTTCCTCGACCATCGAGGCGAAGCGGCCGAAGCCCGAGCCCTTGAAGAAATCGCCCACGTCATGGACGAGCAGCGGGTTGCGCAGGTCGGGCTTGTCGCTGCCATATTTCAGCATCGATTCGCGGTAGGGAATGCGCTGGAACGGCAGCGGCGACACGGTGCGGCCCTTGCCGTCGAAATCGGCGAACTCCTCGAACACGCCGTGCAAGACGGGTTCGATGGCGTTGAAGACGTCGTCCTGCGTGACGAAGCTCATCTCGAAATCGAGCTGGTAGAATTCGCCCGGCGAACGGTCGGCGCGCGCATCCTCGTCGCGGAAACAGGGTGCGATCTGGAAATAGCGATCGAAGCCCGCAACCATAAGCAGCTGCTTGAACATCTGCGGCGCCTGCGGCAGCGCATAGAATTTACCGGGGTGGACGCGGCTGGGCACCAGATAGTCGCGCGCGCCCTCGGGGCTGCTCGCGGTCAGGATCGGGGTCTGGAACTCGGTGAAGCCCTGGTCGATCATACGGCGGCGCAGCGACGAAATGACGTTCGAGCGCAGCACGATATTCTTGTGCAGCCGTTCGCGGCGGAGATCGAGGAAGCGGTTGGTGAGGCGGATTTCCTCGGGATATTCGGCCTCGCCGAACACCGGCAGCGGCAGGCGGTCGGCCGCCGACTGCACCGTCACCGCGCTCGGATAGATTTCGATCTCGCCGGTCGCAAGCTTGGGGTTCAGCGTCTCGGGCGACCGCGCGGCGACCTTGCCGGTGAAGGTCAGGACGGACTCGGGGCCGACGCCATTGACCGTCGGATACAGGTCCGAATCCGTCTCCACCACGATCTGGGTGATGCCATAATGGTCGCGAAGATCGACGAAGAGCACATTCGCATGCTCGCGCGTCCGGTGCACCCAGCCCGAAAGACGGACTTCCTCGCCGACGTTGGCGGCGCGAAGGTCGGCGCATGTGTGGGTGCGATAGGCGTGCATTATGTTCGTCTTTCAAATGTCCGGGGAGGCGCGCCGGAAAACGTGCCAATATGGCCGCGCCTAAGGCAGGTCGCGGGGCCTTTTGTCAAGGGTGGACCCGCGATTCGCCCCGAACGGCGCCGCCCATGTCCCTGCGATGAACAGCGGTAAATTTTCCTGACGATTATGCTGCGGGCGCTGTATAGGCTCCCCATGCAAATTCATCCGTTAATCGAGTCCAGCGAAGCGCTTCACCAGTTTGTCGACCTGATCAAGGGCAGCGACTTCATCGCCGTCGACACCGAATTCATGCGCGAAAACACCTTCTGGCCCGAACTCTGCCTGATCCAGGTGGCCGATGCACACCACGCCGCCGCCGTCGATCCGATGGCGCCGGGCATCGACCTCGCCCCGCTGCTCGACCTGCTCGTCGACAATGAAGATGTGCTCAAGGTCTTCCACGCGGGCGGGCAGGATGTCGAAATCATCTTCAACCTGACCGGCAAGACGCCGCACCCGATCTTCGACACCCAGATCGGCCAGATGGCGCTCGGTCAGGCCGAACAGGTCGGCTATTCGAATCTCGTCGAGGCCTGGCTCGGCCTGCAGCTCGACAAGGGCGCGCGCTTTACCGACTGGAGCCGCCGGCCGCTCGACAAGCGGCAGATCGACTACGCGATCGGCGACGTCACCCATCTGGCCAAAATTTTCCCGATGATGCTCAAAAAGCTCATCAAGACGGGCCGCGGCCACTGGCTCGACGAGGAAATGGAAAAGCTCGCCGATCCGTCCAACTATGCGATCGACCCCGAAAAGGCGTGGCAGCGGATCAAGGTGCCGTCGCGCAAGCTCGACGCGCTCGGCCGGCTCAAGGCTCTCGCCGCATGGCGCGAGCGCGAGGCGCGCAACAAGAATCTGCCGCGCGGACGCATTGTCAAGGACGAGACGCTCGCCGACCTTGCCGCGCATCCGCCGAAAAATCAGGACGGCCTCGGCAGCGTGCGCGGCCTGTCGGCGACATGGCGGTCGAACGACATCGGCGGGCGGCTGATGGACGCGCTCGCGAGCGCTAAGCCGTTGCCCAAGGACGACATGCCCGACCGCGCCCCGCGCGGTCCGGGGCTGGGCAAGGAAGGCGCGCTCGTCGCCGATCTGCTCAAGCTGCTGCTCAAGATCCGCTCGCGCGAACTCAATGCCGCGGCGCGGCTCATCGCGCGCAGCGACGATCTCGAAGCGCTCGCGGCCGGGCGCCGTGACGATATCCCGATGATGAAGGGCTGGCGCTACGACGTGTTCGGCCACGCCGCGCTCGACCTTGTCGAAGGCCGCGTCGGCTTTGCGGTCAAGAACGGCAAGCTGGTAATGAGCGAGATCGAAGCCCCCGCTCCGGCCGAAACCGACGCCTGAGGGCGCACCTGCGCGCCCTCCCATTCTGTTCAGAGCAGCACCAGCTCCGGTTTGACTCCGAACGCCTGCGCCAGCGCGCGCAGGCGCCGGTCGACCGATTCGCCCGCCAGATGATGCCAGCCGGGATCGAGGCTGAGCCGCAGCTTGCCGTCGTCGAGTGCGATGGCGCTCGCCTTGAGCGGCGCCTCCACCCCGCCGGTGAGCCGCTGCGCCAGCCGGATGGCAAGCCCCCACTGCCGCGCCCGGTCGATGCGGTCCGCCGGAACGAGGCTGGTCATCGCGGGAAAATCGATGTCGGCGCCGCCGAACCCGGCGTGCAGCGCGCGCGCGAGCAGGATGCGGCCCGGAATGTCGATGCTGCGCCAGTTGCCGTGCAGCCCGATCTCGGTCCCGCGTTCGGCACGGAAATCGGGGTTTGCCGACCAGGCGACATCGCTGAGCAGGCTGGCGGCGAGCCGGATGCGGCTGTCGCTCGCCTCCTCATTGGCGAACAGCGGCGCGATCCACTCGGCGATCGCGCGGCCGTGCGGGGCGAAGCGAGCAAGTCGTCGTCCCTCGAACTCCGCCGCGACGATCAGCGGATCCTGCGCCCGGGTCGCGGGGTCGAGCGCCTGATAGAGCAACCCTTCGCGCAGCCCCGATGAGGAGACGGTCATCTCGGGCACGTCGATGATATTGACCAGCGCCGCGAGCAGCGCCGCGGCATCGGGGAGCGTTGCAGCGCGGTTCGACGCCATCCCCGGAATCGCGCGCAACTCCTCGAAACTCATCCGTTTTGTCGCGCGCAGCAGCCGGCGCAGCGCGGCGCGCGGCATCACATGATGGTCGAGCACCGGCAGCGGGTCCTGCGTCAGTTCGATGTCGAGACGCGACAGCGCGCGCCACGATCCGCCGACAAGATAGAGCGGCAGCCCGGTCATATTGTCCGGCCAGCCCGCGCCCTTGAGCATCTTGCGCACGGATCGCTCGAAAGCCTGCTGCCCCTGCTTGCGCAGCGCGGGCAGGCGCAGCACGCCGAGCGGGAAGGACACGCGCCGCCCGACGGTGCCGCCCGACACTTCGGCCAGCTCAAGGCTACCGCCACCTAGGTCGACCGCGATGCCGTGCGCGTCGGGGATTGCCGAGATGACGCCGCAGCCCGCCGCTTCGGCTTCTTCTTCGCCCGACAGCAGGCGGATCTTCAATCCCGCCTCGGCAGCACCGGCGATGAAATCGGGGCCGTTCTCTGCATCGCGCACCGCCGCGGTCGCGACGCATTGCAGGTCCTTCACCTCCATGTGCCGCGCGAGCAGCGCATAGCGGCGCAGCGCGATCAGCCCGCGTTCGGCATCTTCGGGCGCGATGCGATTGTCGATCGCGAGCCCGCGGCCCAACCCGGCCGGCACCTTTTCGTTGAAGATCACCGCGGGCGCGCGCGGCGGCCCTTCATAGACGACGAGGCGGACCGAGTTGGACCCGATATCGATGACGGCGGAACGATGGGCGGTCAGTCTGGTGGATCGGGCGATCGGCAAGTGTCAGTCTTCGCGCATGTTAAAATCGAGGGTCGGAACATCCTGCCGCTTGTGCAGCGCGGTCCCGCGCCCCGAAAGCGAGGGGTTGTTCATGAAATAATGGTGCAGGTTAAACGGCTTGTCGCCCGGATCGACGCGCACATAGGTGCCGTCGGCCTGCAGCACCCAGCTTTGTTCATTGTCGATCAGATTGGCAACGAGCACCTGATCCAATATCTGGTCGTGGACGGTCGGGTTTTCGATCGGGATCATATATTCGACGCGGCGATCGAAGTTGCGCGGCATCCAGTCAGCGCTCGAGATATAAAGCTTGGCGCGCTGGTGCGGCAGGCGCGATCCGTTGGCGAAGGCCCAGATGCGGCTATGTTCGAGGAAACGGCCGACGACCGATTTGACGCGGATCGTCTCCGACAGGCCGGGAACGCCGGGACGCAGGCAACAGATGCCGCGCACGATCAACTCGATCGGCACCCCCGCCGCGCTCGCTTCGTAAAGCTTGTCGATGATGCCGGGATCGACAAGGCTGTTCATCTTCGCCCACAGCCCCGACGGCAATCCCGCCCGCGCCGCCGCAATCTCGGCATCGACAAGCTCGCAAAGATGCGCGCGCATGTTGAGCGGCGACATCGTCACCAGCTCGAGCCGCTCGGGCTCGACATAGCCGGTGATATAATTGAACAGTTGCGCCGCATCGCGCCCCGCGCGCGGATCGGCCGTGAAGAAGCTGAGGTCGGTATAGATGCGCGCGGTGATCGGGTGGTAATTGCCCGTACCGAAGTGGCAATAGGTCCGGTACCCCTGCCCCTCGCGGCGCACGACCATCGAGATTTTGGCGTGCGTCTTCCACTCGATGAAACCGTAGACGACCTGCACCCCGGCGCGTTCGAGCTGGTTCGCCCAGAGTAGATTCTGCTCCTCGTCGAAGCGCGCCTTGAGTTCGACAACCGCCGTCACCGACTTGCCCGCCTCGGCTGCCTCGATTAGCGCGCGGATGACGGGCGACTGGTTGCCGGCACGATAGAGCGTCTGCTTGATCGCGACGACATCTGGATCGGCGGCTGCCTGCCGGAGAAAGGACACGACGACGTCGAAGCTTTCATAGGGGTGATGGACGACGATGTCCTTGGACCGGATCGCCGCGAAACAATCGCCGCCATGTTCGCGGATGCGTTCCGGAAAACGCGGCGAATAGGCCGGGAATTTCAGGTCGGGGCGATCGACATCGACCAGCGCAGACAGCGCCGCGAGCCCTACGAAACCGCCGATCTTCGCCACGATCGCTTCATGCCCCTGAATATCGGCGTTGAGCACTGCGGCCAGTTCGGCCGGCATGTCGGCCTCGAGTTCGAGCAGGATCACCCGCCCGCGCCGGCGGCGGCGGATCGCGGTGCGGAACAGGCGCACCAGATCCTCGGCCTCTTCCTCGATTTCGATGTCGCTGTCGCGGATGATGCGGAACACGCCGATCGAGCGGCTCGTATAGCCGGGGAAAATCAGGTCGGCGAACAGTTCGACCAGATATTCGATCGGCACGAAGCTCGTCGCCTCGCCCGGTACCGGCACCAGTCGCGGCAGCGAAGCGGGGATCATCACCAGTTCGCGCACCGTGTCGCCCGTCGCCTGGCGCTGGAGATCGAAGATCACGCCAAGGCCGCGGTTGGGGATGAAGGGAAAGGGGTGCGCAGGATCGAGCACCTGCGGCGTCAGGATCGGGAATATCTGTTCGCTGAAATATTGGCGGAGCGAAGCGCGCAGTCGCTCGCGCTCCGACCCGGCGCCATGAACGATGACCCCTTGTTCGGCGAGCAGACCGTGCAGCTTCTGCCACTCGCTCTGCTGTTCGTCGACGAGCCGGTTCACCTCGGCCTCGATCTCGGCGAGCTGCTGCCCCGGCGAGCGGCCGTCGGCCGACGGATCGTCGATCCCCTGAAGCTGCTGCCCCTTCAGGCCGGCGACGCGGACCATGAAGAATTCGTCGAGATTGCTCCCCGAAATCGACAGGAAGCGCAGCCGCTCGAGCAAGGGATGCGCCGGATTGCGCGCCTCCTCCATCACCCGCCGGTTGAAGGCGAGCCACGACAGTTCGCGGTTGAAAAAGCGGTCGGGGTTCTTCTTGTCGAAGTCCGGAACCACCGGATCATTATCGGCGCGAAGGGGCTGACCGGTTATCGACATGTGCCTGTTTCCTGCCTTTCGAGCAAATCGGGATCGATGAGCCCCTGTGACAGTAATGTTTCACGCGTAAGACGAATGCTAATGGCGCGCCCTTTTTCGAGCGATGCCGCGTCGAGCGCCGCAACGACGCGGTGGATCATCGCATAGCTGCGCTCCATCCGCGGCACGACATAGGCGGCGACGTCCGGCGAAATCGCCATCCCGCGCTGGGCAAAAAGTGCGTCGATCAGGTCGCGTGCCAGGCAATCGTCGGGCTCGCCGATCGTCAGCACCGGCACTGCGCGCAACCGCGAAGCAAGGTCGGGAAGCGCGATCGCCCATTCGGACGGCGGCGCATCGGCAATGATGAGCAGGGGCGTTCCCGACGCCTGCGCCGCGTTCCAGGCGTGGAAAATCTCCTCTTCGGACACGCTGGCATGACCATCGATCACGCGCCCGCCCGATTCGCGTGCGAACAGCCGCCCCATCAGGCTGCGCCCCGATCCGCGCGGCCCGGTCAGCACCGCAGTGCGCACCGGCCAGGTCGCGACATGGCGCAGATAGCGCACCGCGTCGGCGTTGCTCGTCCCGACGATCAGCGGACCGTCATTGGCGCCGCCCGCGCTCCAGTCGAGCGGCAGCGCGATCTGTCCCGAACCACGAGGCATCAGCGACTGATCCTGAGCTGGCCGCCGCCTTCCTGCACCTTGAAACCGCGCGCCGCGAGCGCCGCCTTCAGTGCGCCGACGTCGCCGCGGAAGGTGACGCGCATCACCGACATGCCGCCGAGCGCGAGACTGCTCGTCGCGGCCGACTGGACTCCCGAAATGCCGCCCACGGCGCGTTCGGTCGCCGAAACCGATTCGACGTCGGGTGATGCATATTGGACCGTGAAGGTCTGCAGCCCCGCAGGCGCCGTCGTCGGCAGGCTGGTGTCGGTCTCGCCGGCCACCACAGTCTCGTCAGTCGCCACCTCTTCGGGCAGATCCTCCTTCTCGACCGGCTTTTCGAGCACGAGATAGGCGTCGGTGCGCAGCTGTCCGGCGGCGAGCGCCTGCGTGTAGAGCGCATCCATCCGTGCCACCGCCTTTTCCATCATGTCGGGAATCGCGGCGGCGTTGGGCGCGGTCATCGTGAAGGCGCCGATCAGGCGGTTGTCGGGACTGTAGCGCGCGGCGAAATGGCCCGTCACCGGTCCGCCGGGATAGCTGTATTCGACCCGCGCGATCGGAATCAGCACGTCGGCTGCGCCATATTGGTCGAGGATGACGCGCCACCAGACGCGGCCGCGCCGTCCGGTCTGCCCCGGATTGAGCAGCAGCGTGTCGGCGCCGGTGCCCGCGGTGCGGACATAGTCGATCGCGCTCTGCCCGGTATTATATTCGGCCCAGGCGCGCTGCCACGCGCTGCGCTGTTCGAATACCTGCTGAATGCCGTCGATCGAATAGACGGGAATCACCAGCAGCGGCGGCGAACGCAGGGTGCGGCCGCTGACGCCGAGGATCTGCCCGGCACGGACGCGGTCGAACTGGACGCCCAGCGTCGCGACATAGCGGCGCGGCCCGACCTGTTCCTTTTCCACCACGATCGCGGTGACGATGCCGTCGAGTACCGAATCGGACAGCGCCGGACCGTCGCTGCCGTTGGTCTTGCGATAGAGTTGCTGCCACCCCTTGCGCTGCGCCTCGCGCCATCCCTTTTCGCGCGCATCCTCCGGATTGTCGCCGGTGACGTCGATCGCGATGCCGCTCGCCAGAAAATCGCCGCTGCTGTTGATCGGCGTGATCCCGCGGTCGCCATGCGCGATCTGCCCCTGGACGACGCCGACGACAAGAATCAGCGTGAGGAAGCCGAGCAGGACGGCAAGCCGCCGGTCGCGGCCAAGAATTCCGCCAAGGTCGATGCGCGGAAGCGGGCGAAGGGATAGGGCGGAAATCATCTCTTCTCTGTTCTTTGCCCCGAAGTGCGGAGCCGGACAAGGAAATCATGGCATTTGTCGGCCGGAAGCGTTAGTCGCGCGGGCCATGGATTCCAAGCACAACCCGCCCGACGGCCAACCCGCCTCCTACACCTATGCGCAGGCCGGCGTCTCGATAGAGACCGGCAATGCGCTGGTCCGGGCCATCGCCCCGCTTGCCCGCGCAACACGCCGCCCCGGCGCCGATGCCGACCTCGGCGGCTTTGGCGGCTTTTTCGACCTGAAAGCGGCGGGGTTCGACGATCCGCTGCTCGTCGCCGCGAACGATGGCGTGGGCACCAAGCTCAAACTCGCGATCGACGCGGGCAAGCATAACGGCGTCGGCATCGACCTCGTTGCCATGTGCGCCAACGACCTCATCGTGCAGGGCGCCGAGCCGCTGTTCTTCCTCGACTATTATGCCACCGGCAAGCTCGACAATGCGATCGCGACCGAAGTGGTCGCCAGCATCGCGGAGGGCTGCAAGCAGGCGGGCTGCGCGCTGATCGGCGGCGAAACTGCCGAGATGCCGGGGATGTATTCGGACGGCGACTATGATCTTGCGGGCTTTTGCGTCGGCGCGGTCGAGCGCGACCAGGTACTCACCGCCGACAAGGTCGCGGCGGGCGACGTGATCCTCGGCCTCGCTTCGTCGGGGGTGCATTCGAACGGCTTTTCGCTCGTGCGCCGCCTCGCCGCCGACAAGGGCTGGAAGCTCGACCGCCCGGCGCTGTTCGATCAGACCGTCCTGCTGATCGACGCGCTGATGGCGCCGACGCGCATCTATGTGAAAAGCCTCCTGCCGCTCGTGAAGACCGGCAAGGTCCATGCGCTCGCGCACATCACCGGCGGCGGCCTGCTCGAAAATATCCCCCGCGTGCTGCCCAAAACGCTCCACGCGCATATCGATGCCGACGCCTGGGACCAGCCGCGGCTGATGGCGTTCCTGCAGGCGCAGGGCAATATCGAGCCCGAAGAAATGGCGCGCACTTTCAACTGCGGGATCGGCATGGCAGTCGTCGTCGCCGAACGCGACGTCGCGGCCGCGACCGAAACGCTCGAAGCAGCCGGCGAAACCGTCCACCGCATCGGCCACATCGCGGCGGGCGAAAAGGGCTGCACCGTGTCGGGCGGCGCGGAAACGTGGAGCGCGATGGGTGCGTGGAGCGCCACGCACCACGGCTGACGCACATTTCCGTTCGCCCTGAGCTTGTCGAAGGGCCGTCCTTCCCTTTGGACCTTGAAAGAGAAGAACAGTGCTTCGACAAGCTCAGCACGAACGGATTGAAAGGGTGGCGCCGTGATGAAAGCGAAAGTCGCGGTCCTCATCTCGGGCGCCGGGACAAATATGGCGGCGCTGCTCTATGCCGCAAAGGCCGCCGGCTGCCCTTATGAACTGGTGCTGGTCGCGAGCAACAACCCGGAAGCGCCGGGCCTCGCGCTCGCCGCTGCCGAAGGCATTGCGATCTGGGCGCAATCGCACAAGGAAATGTCGCGCGCCGCCTTCGACGCGCTGGTCGACGAACGGCTACGTGCCGCCGGCGCCGACTATGTCGCGCTTGCGGGCTATATGCGCATTCTCAGCGACGATTTCGTCGCCGGCTGGACCGACCGGATGCTCAACATCCATCCCAGTCTGTTGCCGCTCTACAAGGGGCTCGACACCCATCAGCGCGCGATCGACGCTGGCGACCGTTTCGGGGGGTGCAGCGTCCACATTGTCACGCCCGCACTCGACGATGGGCCGGTGCTGGCCCAGACCCCGGTCGCGATCGTGCCCGGCGACACCGCTGAAACATTGGCGGAACGCGTCCGTTTTGCCGAGCATCAGCTCTATCCCGCCGCGCTCGCCGCCTTCGTGACGCGCGAACGCGCACCCGACTGGCTGCTCGGCCGTGTCCGCACGCTGGCGATGGCGTTGCCCGAAGCCGACGAAGTGACGTCGCACGGCATGCCCTGTTTTGGCATCGTCAAGGGCAAGAAATTCGCCTATTTCACGCACGACCACCATGGCGACGGCAAGACCGCGCTGCTGGTCAAGATCAGCGGCGCCGACGAGCAGGCGCAGCTCATCGAACTCGACGAAGCGCGCTATTACCGCCCCGCCTATTTCGGCGACGGCTGGATCGGCATCCGCCTCGACCTCGGCGATACCGACTGGGATGCGATCGGCGACTGGCTCCGCAAGAGCTGGCTGGCGATCGCGCCTAAAAAGCTCGCGGGGCTGATGGGGGTGGCGGAGGAATTTTAGGCTCGGGCCGCAGTCAGCCAATTCGTCATCGCGAGCGGAGCGAAGCAACCCAGAGCAGATTACGCCCGCCCGGGATTGCCGCGTCGCTTCGCTCCTCGCAATGACGCCAAGGATTCCCCACCTTTCCCCTCCCCCAAAATTCGCACTGGCATTTTGCGCCAAAGCACGATGAACTGGCGGCGATGGAGTATGATTTCGCCCTGATCCTGTGGGCCGCGTACATCGCGGTCTTCATCGTCATCCTGGGCCGGATCATCCTGCGGCCGCAGCGCGAGCCCGCCTCACGGCTCGCGTGGTTGATCGCGACGATCGCGGTGCCGGTCGTCGGCATCCTCGCCTATCTGCTGCTCGGCGAGGCGCGGATCAGTGCTAAGCGCCGCGCGCGCTATGCCGCGATCGAGGCGCATCTGCCGCACCCCAGCGAGAAGGACGCCGTCCGCCGCGCGCTCGCCCGCAGCGCCTGGGCGGCGCCCTTCGCGCTCGCCGAAACGGTGAACGCGCTGCCGCCGACCGCGGGCAATCGCGCCCGTCTCGCCGCCGACAGCAACGCCGCGATCCGCGAGATGGTCGACGACATCGACAATGCGAAGTCGACCGTCCACCTCTGTTTCTATATCTGGCTCGCCGACAGTAACGGCTTCCGGATCAAGGACGCGCTGGTCCGCGCGGCCCGGCGCGGCGTGAAGGTCCGCGTCCTCGCCGACGCGCTGGGCTCGCGCGGTTTCATCCGGTCGGCCTATTGGATCGAGCTCGAAAATGCCGGAGTCGATGCGCGCATCGCGCTGCCGATCGGCGGGCTCATCTGGACGCTGATCCGCGGGCGCTTCGACCTGCGCAATCACCGCAAGCAACTCATCATCGACAATCGCATCGCCTGGTGCGGCAGCCAGAATCTCGCGGACCCCGAATTTCGCATCAAGTCGAAATATGCGCCATGGGTCGACATCATGACGCGCTGGGAAGGCCCGGTAGTGCGAGACTGCCAGTTTGTCTTTGCCGCCGACTGGGAAAGCGAGCGCGGCGACGACATCGGCGACCTTTTGCAGGACGATGCCGAGCCGCCTGCCGCCGCCGACCCGGGCATCGCGGCGCAGGTGATCGCGACCGGCCCCAATGTTCGTTATGCCGCGATGACCGCCTGTTTCACCGCGCTCATCCATTCGGCGCGGCACGAGCTGGTCGTCACCACCCCCTATTTCGTCCCCGACGAACAATTGCTCTTCGCGCTGCTCGACTGCGCGCGGCGCGGCGTCGCGACGGTGATGATCGTGCCGCACCGCAACGATAGCCGCGTCGTCGCGGGCGCGAGCCGCAGCTATTATGCCGACCTCGTCGACGCGGGGGTAAAGCTCTACGAATATCGTCCCGGCCTGCTCCACGCCAAGACGATGGTGGTCGACGGCGAAGTCGCACTGATCGGCTCCGCCAACCTCGATCGCCGCAGCTTCGAACTCAATTTCGAGAATAATATCCTGTTACGTGACAAGGCTTTCGCTACCGAACTTCGTACGCGGCAGGAAGTCTACCGCGCCGATTCGATACCCGTCGGCGCCGCCGATGTCGCATCCTTCGGCATCGTCCGGCGGCTGTGGCAAAACCTCGTCGCGACGGTCAGTCCGCTGCTCTAGCGCCAGCCGCTCCGCCACCGCCCGTTCCACCTGATTGCGGGCATGTTGACAGCGCTCCGCCCCTTCCCGAGAAGTGCGCTGCTAGATCTGGGGGATTTGACGATGGGCAAGGAATTCAATGCATTTTCGATCGTGGGCGTGGCGCTGCTGGCGACATCTGTGCCAGCTCATGCAGCGAGCGACCCTTTTATCGGCGAAGTAATGATGACAGCCGCGACCTTCTGTCCGCGCGGTTGGACCGAAGCCAATGGCCAACTCGTATCAATCAGCGAGAATATGGCGCTTTTTTCGTTGCTGGGAACGACTTATGGCGGGGATGGGAGCAAGACCTTTGCGCTCCCCGATCTGCGGGGACGCGCGCCGGTTCATGTAGGTAACGGCCGTGACGTACCGCCGCTGGTGCTCGGCCAAAAGGGCGGCAACAGCAGCGTCGCCCGCGACCCCGCGGCGTCGGGCGCAGTCAAAACGCAGCCGACACTAGCCATTCGCTACTGCGTCGCGATCCAAGGCATCTACCCGTCGCGCAACTGAAAAAGGCCGCCGGATCACTCCGGCGGCCTCTTTGGCCTTGCGGCTCGGCTGGTTCAGCCGACGATTTCTTCGGGCTTGAAGAAATAGGCGATTTCGATCGCCGCATTTTCGTCGCTGTCGCTGCCGTGCACCGTGTTCGCTTCGATGCTTTCGGCCAGCTCCTTGCGGATCGTGCCGGGGGCCGCATCCTTGGGGTTGGTAGCGCCCATCACGTCGCGGTTACGCTGCATCGCATTCTCGCCTTCGAGAACCTGGACGACGACCGGACCCGAGGTCATGAATTCGACGAGTTCGCCGAAGAAGGGGCGTTCCTTGTGGACCGCGTAAAAGCCCTCGGCCTGTTCCTTTGTCATGTGGATGCGCTTCGACGCGACGACGCGCAGGCCGGCGTCTTCCAGCATCTTGGTGACGGCGCCGGTGATGTTGCGGCGGGTCGCGTCGGGCTTGATGATCGAAAAGGTGCGGGTGACCGCCATTGGGAAAGCTCCTGCTTTATATCTTGTCGGAATGGGCGCGCCTCTAGCCGCGCTTTCGCCGCTCCGCAAGCAAAGAGCGCGGGGGCCTTTCCCGGCGCCGGATCAGCCGCCGTGGCCGTAGGTGATCGACCCGTTGACCATGTCGCCCGCCTGCGTCGCCGTGACCTGCACGCCCGACTTGCTGTCGCCAGGCCGTTCGGCGCCGAACATAGCGGTTTCGCCGGCCTTGACCTCGGTCGTGATCTTCATGCCCGCGGCCTCGGCCTGCTTGCGGAAATGCGCGATCACGTCAGCGGCCTGGCCCTTGACCTCAAAGCTCGCCATGCCGCCAGCGCCATCCTTGTTCGTCGCGGTGAAGCCGCCCGTAACCTTTGCGCCCGGATAGGGCGAGAAACCGGCGGGGAATTTCGCATTGCCCGCGCCGCCGCCGAACTGCATCTCGCCATCCTCGGTCTTGATGCTGATCGTGCCATTTTCGCCGCTGGTGTCGGACGTCACCTTATAGTCGGCGGTCTTTCCGGTTTCGGGGTCGGTGTAAGTGCCGCTGGCGACTTCCTTTTCAGATTTCGACCCGCACGCCGAAAGCGTTATCGCCAGCGCGATCGCGGTGCCAAGCGTCAATGTCCTGAGTGTCGCCATAATCTACCTCCTGCTGCCCCGAATCTCTCGGCTGCTGTCCCTAGGGTGCGACCCGATTGCCGTCGGTGATCCCCCTCACAGAAGACGATCTGCCCCGGCTCGGCCAGCCTATCGCGTCACGGCCCTTCGGACCAGCGTCCGCGTTCATCCTGTTTCCAGAAGTGAATTTCTACGCCCTCGGCCGTGGTCAGCGCGCGCCAGGTCGCGCGCGCATCGTCGATGCGGCTGTTGTCGAACAACAGGAATGCGCGCTGGAACGCCAGCGCCTCTTCGCGCCATTCGCCATCGGCGAGCGCGACATGGGTGGCGCCGTTGATCGCCGGGGCGCTGAGCGTGCCCGCGAGCAGGATCGGCTCGATCGCCTCGTCCGGCGATCCCGCCGCGCCGTGCGGCAGGAAACTTGCCGGTTGCAGCGTCCACAGCGCCTCGTCAATCGCCTGCCGCTGCAACGCCGCGGCGGCGACGACGAGCAACCGGTTGCCGCCTTGCAATATGCGCGTGGCGATCGCGGGGAGCACCCGTTCGACCGGGTCGCGGGTCAGCCGATAGAAGTCGACGCGCGCCATGCTCCCCGAACCGGATCAGCCTTCGTGATTGTCGGCGATATAGCGGTCGAGCAGGCGGACGCCATAGCCCGTCGCGCCCTTCGCCCACACCGGGCCGTCCTTGTCACTCCAGGCCGTGCCGGCGATGTCGAGGTGCGCCCAGGCGACTCCGTCCTCGACGAAGCGCTTGAGGAACTGCGCCGCGGTGATCGAACCGCCTTCGCGCGGGCCGATATTCTTCATGTCGGCGATGGGACTATCGATCAGCTTGTCATAGGCCGGCGACAGCGGAAAGCGCCACAGCTTGTTGTTCGTCGCCTCACCCGCTGCGATCAGTTTTTCAGAAAGCCCGTCGTCATTGGCGAAAATGCCCGCATATTCGTGGCCGAGCGAGATCACCATCGCGCCGGTCAGCGTCGCCAGATCGACGATGACCTTGGGCTCATAGACCTTCTGCGCCCAGGTGATCGCGTCGCACAGCACCAGCCGCCCTTCGGCGTCGGTATTGAGCACCTCGACCGTCTGGCCCGACATGGTGGTGACGATGTCGCCGGGGCGCTGCGCATTGCCGTCGGGCATATTTTCGACAAGGCCGACGATGCCGACGACATTCGCCTTGGCCTTGCGGCCCGCGATCGCTTTCATCGCGCCCGCGACGGCGCCCGCGCCGCCCATGTCCCACTTCATCATGTCCATGCCCGGGCCGGGCTTCAGGCTGATCCCGCCGGTATCGAAGGTCACGCCCTTGCCGATGAATACGACCGGCTTGTCGTCGGCATTGCCGCCGTTCCAGCGCATCGCGAGCAGCCGCGGCGGCCGCACCGACCCTTGCGCGACGCCAAGCAGCGCGCCCATGCCGAGCGCCTTCATCTGCCGCTCGTCGAGCACCTCGATCTCGACGCCAAGGTCGGCCAGATGCTGGCAGCGCTCGACGAAGCTTTCGGGATAGAGGATGTTCGGCGGCTCGGCGACCAGCGTCTGGGTCAGCGCCACGCCGTCGGCAACCGCCGAATAGCTGCCCCAGCGCGCCGAAATATCGCCCGCGGGCGACGCGATCACGATGGTTTTCAGGCTGGGCTTGGCGGTGTCGGAAAGGCGGGTGCGATAGGTGTCGATGCGCCAATCGCGCAGCTTCGCACCCATCGCGAAGGCGAGCACATCATCCTCGTCGATCTGGCCCGCGCTCGCAAAATCGACGTGCAGCACCGCCACGCCGCTCGTCTGCAGCCGCGCGGTCAGCGCGCCGCCGCCGCGCTCGAGATCATGGACCGTCCCTTCGCCGATGCCCACCAGCAGCAGCCGCGTGGCCCGGTCGCCATCGAAAGCGGCGGTTTCGGCCACCGAACCCGCGGCGCCGTCGAACCGCGCCTGCTTCGCCAGCGCGCCGAGCAACGCGCCGAGGGCGCCAGCCTCGCCCTTGCGGACCGGAAATGCGACAACGTCGGCAGACGCATCGATTTGCGCGACAAACTGAATGTCCATCTTTTAACTCTCTTATGCGATGATTGATTGGAACGTGCCGGACCGATAGGGGTTTCGCTCGCGAGTTGCAAAACTAAAGCAGCCAGCCCGCAAAGGGTGGACGCAAGATAAGGTGTGGGACAAAGAAATTAGATGAGTCGGACTTTGTTCCCCCACGCGGCGCGCGCGCGGCCCCTTTGGGTCGCCACCGCAAGCGGCATGCTGCTTGTCGCCGTGCCCGCCGCGGCACAGACCGACACGCCCGCGTCGGCTCCGGCCGCGCAGCCCGACCTCCAGAATCGCGACGTTTCGGCCGTCACGGTCGATGCACCGAAGCCCGGTGACGAAGAACAGATCGGCTTTGCCGCCGACAATCTGAATTACGACAGCGATGCCGACATCGTCGTTGCCGACGGCAATGTCGAAATGAACCGCGACACCATCTCGATGCGCGCCGACAAGGTGACGTGGAACCGCAAGACCGGCGAAGTGGTCGCCGAGGGCGATGTCGCGATCAAGAATCCCGAAGGCGACACCGCCTATGGCGACCGCATCGTGCTGACCGACACGCTGCGCGACGGCATCGTCCAAAATATGCTCGTCGTGTTCGATAATGGCGCGCGGCTCGCCGCGGTGAAGGGTAGGCGCTTCGACAACGGCAATATCGAGCTGGAAAACGCCGCCTACACGCCCTGCCCGGTCGAGGATGACGCTGGCTGCCCCAAGAACCCGAGCTGGCAGATCCGCGCCGTCCGCGTCATTTACGACCAGGCGAAGAACAAGATCCGCTACAAGGGCGCGCGCGTTGAAGTCTTCGGCCTGCCGCTCATCCCGCTGCCGGGGCTCAGCCACCCCGCCAACAATGATGCGGGCAGCGGTATCCTCGTCCCCGACGTCCGCCTCGGCCGCACCAACGGGTTCGAAATTGCCCTTCCCTATTATCTGCGCCTCGCCCCCGACCGCGACCTGACGATCACGCCGCACGTCTACACCAATACGGCGCCGATGATCGAAGGCGAGTTCCGCGCTCTCACCGATATCGGCGCTTTCCGAATCAACGGCTACGCGACCTACAGCTCGGTGGTGCCGCTGACCGGAACCGGCACCGCCGCCGATCAGCGCAACGATTTTCGCGGCTATCTGGAAAGCGCAGGCAAATTCCAGTTCGATCCCAAGTGGAGCCTGACCTATTCGGGCCGGATCACCACCGACCGCACCTTCATGCGCCGCTACGATATCAGCCGCGACGACAGGTTGCGATCGATGTTCGAGCTCGAGCGGATCGGTGGGCAGAGCTATTTGTCGATAGCCGGCTGGGCGACGCAGACCCTGCGCGCGGGCGACAGCCAGGGACAGCAACCGATCGCGCTTCCGATCATCGACTATCGCCAACGCCTGCCCGATCCGTGGCTGGGCGGACAGTTTGAGCTTCAGCTCAACACGCTGTCGATCGCCCGCACCGCGGGACAGGATACGCAGCGCGCCTTCGCCGGCGCGCGCTGGGATCTGCGCGGGCTGACCGGGCTCGGCCAGGAAGTCACGCTGACCGCACTGGTGCGCGGCGATGTCTATCACAGTGACGAAAATCTGCTGACGCCGATCGCCGACTATCGCGGCAAGTCGGGCTGGCAGGCCCGCGGCATCGCCGCCATCGCCGCCGACATGCGCTGGCCCTTCATCGGCGAATTCCTCGGCGGCACCCAGACGCTGACCCCGCGGGTGCAGATCGTCGCGACGCCGCCGCTCAAGAATGTCGATATTCCGAACGAGGATTCGCGCGCCTTCGATCTTGAGGACGGCAATCTTTTCGCGATCAATCGCTTCAACGGCTACGACCGGTTCGAGGACGGCGCGCGCATCACCTATGGCGTCGAATGGAATTTCAGCCGCCCCGGCTTCAATATCAGCAGCGTCATCGGGCAAAGCTATCGCCTGTCGGACAAGCCGACGCTGTTCCCCGACGGGACGGGGCTCACCGACCGGCTCTCCGACATCGTCGGGCGGACGACCGTCGCCTACAAGGATTTCCTGCGCCTCACCCACCGCTTCCGGCTCGACAAGGATAATCTGGCGATCCGCCGCAACGAATTCGACGCGACGATCGGCAGCCGCTCGACCTATGCCGTGCTCGGCTATTCGCGCCTCAACCGCGACATCACCCTGCTCGGCGAAGATTTGCAGGATCGCGAAGAAGCGCGCGTCGGCGGCCGTGTGGCGGTCGCGAAAAACTGGTCGATCTTCGGCTCGGCGATCGTGGATCTGACCAGCAAGGCCGACGATCCGCTCAGCACATCGGACGGCTTCGACCCGATTCGCCACCGGCTCGGCGTCGCCTATGACGACGACTGCCTGTCGATCGCCTTCACCTGGCGCCGCGATTACATCGACACCGGCGACGCGCGGCGCGGCAACAGCTTCTCTTTCCGCGTCGCGTTCCGCAACCTCGGTTTCTGATCGCTCAGCCTGCGTTCAGCGTTTTCCCGCTATCTCCCGGCTTCAAAGGTCCGGATGGCGGATTGCGCTGGACCATCGGGCGCTTCCGCTGATACGGAGCGTCGCATTCTTACTCGAATAGGATGGCAATGACCAAAATTTCGACCATGTTCGGACTGATTGCCGCTGCGGCCGCGGGGTCCGTCCCGGTGTCGGCCCAGACCGTAGCCGACAGCGAAACCCCTGCGACCAACCTCGCCATTCCCGGCAATGTCCAGCTTTACGGCGACGGCAAGCCCAACGTCTATCGCCCCTCGGCGATCGTCAACGGCGAAGTCATCACCGCGACCGACATCGAGCAGCGCATGGCGCTGATCCGCATTGCGAACAACAATATGGAATTGCCCGCCGAGGAAATTCAGCGGCTGCGCCAGCAGGTGTTCAGCAACCTGATCGACGAAAAGCTCCAGATTCAGGAAGCCCGCGCGGCAAAGATCGACATCGACGAAAATGTCATCAACGAACAATTTGCCCGGCTGGCGGCGCGTTTCAAGCAGACGCCCGACGAATTCAGCAAATATCTCGCGTCCAAGGGGTCTTCGGCCGCCGCGGTGAAGCAGCAAATCCGCGGCGAATTCGCTTGGGACCGCCTGCTGTCGCGCAATATCCAGTCGACGACCAATGTATCGACCGACGAGGTGGAAGCGGTGGTCAAGCGGCTGCAGGAGGCCAAGGGTCAGGACGAACTGCACCTCGGCGAAATCTATCTCGCGACGACGCCCGAAAATGCCGCCGCCGTGATGGCGAATGCGCAAAAGATCATTCAGGCGCTTCAGGCCGGCGGCAGCTTCGCTGCCTATGCACGCCAATTCTCCGAAGCCTCGACCGCGGTCGTTGGCGGCGATCTCGGCTGGGTCCGCCCCGCGACCCTTCCGCCGTCGATGGCGCAGGCGGCGCTCAGCATGCAGCCCGGCCAGCTCGTCGGCCCGGTCGAAGTCCCGGGCGGGATATCGATCCTGCTGATGATCGACCGGCGCCAGGTTCTGACGGCCGACCCGCGCGACGCGGTGCTCAGCCTCAAGCAGGTGTCGCTCGATTTCGCCCCCGGCACGACCGAAGCAAAGGCGAGCGAGCTCGCCAGCCAGTTCGCCGACGCGACGCGCAGCATCGCCGGTTGCGGCGCGGCCGACGATATCGCCGCCAAGCTCGGCGCGAATGTCGTGTCGCGCGACAATATCTCGATGCGCGCACTGCCACCGCAGCTGCAGAACACGCTGACCAACATGCAGATCGGCCAAGTCACTCAGCCGTTCGGCGCCGCCAATGAAGGGGTCAGCGTCTTGGTCCTTTGCGGCCGCGACCTGCCTGAATCGGCGACCGCTCCCGACGTTCAGGCGATCGAGCAGAAGCTGCTCGAGGACAAGGTCAACAAGCGCGCGCAACGCTATCTGCGCGACCTGCGCCGGGATGCGGTGATCGAATATAATTGATGACGGCTATGATTAAACGACGCCCGATCGCGGTCACCATGGGCGACCCGGCGGGCGTCGGTCCCGAAGTTGCGGCCCGCGCCTGGGCCGAACGCCACAAGCATGACCTTCCCCCCTTCGTCACCGTCGGCGACGCTGCGGTGATCGAAGCCGTCTGGGACGGCCCGATCGTTCGCGTCAACGACATGGAGGAGGCCGGACGGCTGTTCGACACGGCGCTGCCCGTCTGGCATCTCGAGGACAGCGGCCCCCTCACCCCCGGCGAACCGACTGCGGCCGGCGCGACTTGCGCCCTGCATGCGCTGGAAACCGGCATCGGCCTCACCCGCAACGGCGCCGCCGCGGCGCTGGTGACGGGTCCGGTGTCGAAACATGCGCTGCAAAGCATCGGCTATACCCATCCGGGGCAGACCGAATTCATCGCCGAACGCTGCGGCGTTACCGCGACCAATGCGGTGATGATGCTCGCCGGCCCCGGCCTGCGCGTCGTACCGCTGACCGTCCATATCCCGCTCGCCGAGGTGCCCGAACGCCTGACCGCCGAGCTTATCGTTGCCAAGGCGCGCATCGTCGTTCGCGGCCTGATCCGCGACTTCGGTATCGCCCAGCCGCGCCTCGCGATGGCCGGGCTCAACCCCCATGCCGGCGAAAGCGGCCGACTCGGCGACGAGGAAATCCGCATCATCGCCCCCGCGATCGAGCAGCTTGCCGCCGAGGGGATCGTCGTCGACGGCCCGCTCGCCGCCGATGCGCTGTTCGCGCCCGGCATCCGCGACCGCTATGACGCTCTGCTCTGCGGCTATCACGATCAGGCGCTGGCGCCGTTCAAGGCGCTGCATTTCCACGACGGCGTCAACCTGACGCTCGGGCTGCCGATCATCCGTACCTCGCCCGATCATGGCACCGCCTTCAACATCGCGGGTTCGGGAACCGCCGATCCCGGACCGACGATCGCCGCGATCGCAATGGCCGCGCGGATGGCCGGGGCGCGGGCGCGCGGCTGCGCCGCCGCCGCGTGACGACGCAGCCCAATCGTCCGCTGCCGCCGCTGCGCGATGTCGTGCGCGCGCACGGCCTCTCGGCCAGCAAGGCGCTTGGGCAGAATTTCCTTTTCGACGAACAATTGCTCGATCGCGTCGCGGCGATCCCCGGCAATCTCGACGGCGCGACGGTGTTCGAGGTCGGTCCCGGACCGGGCGGGCTGACGCGCGCGCTGCTGCGCGCCGGGGCGCGGGTGATCGCGGTCGAACGCGACGAACGCTGCCTGCCGCTGCTCGCCGATCTTGCCGATGCCTTCGACGGCCGGTTGACCGTCGTGTCAGACGACGCGATGGCGGTCGATGCGAACGCGCTGGCGGGCGGCCCCTATCATATCGTCGCCAACCTTCCCTATAATGTCGGTACCGCACTGTTCACGCGCTGGCTCGAACCCGCTGCCTGGCCGCCGCAATGGCTGTCGCTGACGCTGATGTTCCAGCTCGAGGTCGCCGAACGCATCGTCGCCCCCGTCGGCAGCTCGGCTTACGGGCGGCTCGCGGTGCTGGCGCAGTGGCGCGCCCAGGCGAAGCTCGCGATGAAGGTCCACCGCTCGGCGTTCACCCCGCCGCCCAAGGTGATGTCGGCGATCGTCCATGTCACCCCGGGAGACGAACCGCCGGGCGTGTCGCCTGCGGTGCTGTCGAAGCTCACCGAAAAGGGGTTCGGACAGCGCCGCAAGATGCTGCGCCAGAGCCTCAAGGGGGTTCCCGGCGCGATCGAGGCGCTGGACGCGCTCGGTATCGATCCGACCCGGCGCGCTGAGACGGTCAGCGTCGCCGAATGGGTGGCGCTTGCACGGTCGCTGACGCCCGCCGCCTGACGCTGGTGGATTGAGGCCCGCGGACCCGGCGCGACGCGACGCCCCTTGGCACCGCCGCCCATCTGCGCTAGCCTCTAGTTAACGTTTACGTAAATGGGAGGGTGCCGTGGCAGAGGCCCGCGAATTCGACATCATCGTCTATGGTGCGACCGGCTTTACCGGCCGCCTCGTCGCCGAATATTTCGTGCAGCATTATGGCGGCCGCAAGGACGCGCCCAAATGGGCGATGGCGGGACGCAGTCTCGACAAGCTTGCCGAGGTGCGCGACCTGATCGGCGCGGCGGCCGACACGCCGCTCGTCGTCGCCGACGCCAGCGAGCCCGCCAGCCTCGACATGATGGCGCATCGCACGCGCGTCGTGCTGACCACCGTCGGCCCCTATCAGCTTTATGGCAGCGACCTCGTCGACGCCTGCGCCAAGGCCGGAACCGCCTATGCCGATCTGTGCGGCGAGCCCGGCTGGATGCGCGAGATGATCGACGCGCATCAGGATCAGGCGCAGGCATCGGGCGCGCGCATCACCTTTTCGTGCGGCTTCGATTCGATCCCCTTCGACCTCGGCGTGCTGTTTCTCCAGGCCGAGGCGGTGAAGCGCCACGGCAAACCCGCGCCGCGCGTGAAGGGCCGCGTACGCAAGATGCAGGGCGGCGCCTCGGGCGGCACCATCGCCAGCCTGACCGAAACACTGAAGGCCGTCGCCAAGAAGCCGTCGCTCGCGCTGTTGCTCAAATCCTCCTTCGCGCTGACCCCGGGGTTCGAAGGTCCGCACCAGCCGTCGGGACTGATCCCCGAATATGATCATGCGACCGGCACCTGGACTGCGCCCTTCGTGATGGCGCCGATCAACACCAAAAATGTCCACCGCACCAATTTCCTGCTCGGCCACCCATGGGGGTCCGACCTTGTCTATGACGAGATGGTGATGACGACGATCGGCGAGGCCGGAAAGGCGATGGCCGAAGCGATGGCGAAGGCGAACCCCTTCGGCGAATCCAAGCTCAAACCCGGCGAGGGACCGAGCAAGGAAGAGCGCGAAAACGGCTTCTACGACATCCTCTTCGTTGGCGAATATCCCGACGGCACCACGATCCGCGCCAGCGTCCAGGGCGACCGCGACCCCGGCTATGGATCGACGTCGAAGATGCTCGCCGAAACCGGCATGACGCTGCTCGAAACCGATGGCGCGGGCGGCGTGTGGACCCCCGGCGCGCTGCTTGGTCAGGCCCTGATCGACCGGCTGACCGCCCATGCCGGACTGACCTTCCAGATCGAGGATTGAGTTTACCGATGACAAGCTCCCCCAGCGCGCTCGACGCGCTGCTCTCCACCCTGCGCGTCGACGGCAATGTCGCGACGGCGCATATCGACGACGGCTGGATGCAGGGCCGCACGGCCTATGGCGGGATCAGCTCGGCTGTCGCGCTCGCCGGCACGATGGCGCTCCACCCGACCGAGGCGCCGCTTCGCTATGCGCAGATCAGCTTCGTCGGGCCGGTCAGCGGCGATTGCACCGTGCATACGCGCGTGCTGCGCCAATCGAAATCGAGCCTGTTCATCGACGCTGGCGTCACCAGCGATGCAGGCTTCGGCACCGCCGCGGTCTTCGCCTTCTCGCCCGACCGGCAAAGCCATCTCGATCACGACCGGCTCGCCATACCCGACGCGCCCGCCCCCGAAACGCTTCAGCCGGTGCCCGAGCACAAGGCGCGGCCCAGCTTCACCCGCCATTTCGACATGCGCCCGACGACCGGCCCGCGCTTCAACTGGAAAAGCGATGTCGGCGAATATCTGACTTGGGTGCGCTTTGTCGAAGAGCCCGCCTGTCATCCGGCGGTCGCGCTGCTCGCGATGGGCGATGCACTGCCCCCCGCGGCGATGGCGCTGTTCACCGAATTCGGTCCGATCAGCTCGATGAACTGGACGGTCAACATGCTCACCGCAAAGCCCGAGACCGACGACGGCTGGTGGCTGCTCTCAGCCAAGACCGGCTTCGCCCGCAACGGGCTGTCGGTGCAGGACATGATGCTGTGGAACCGCGCCGGCGAACCGGTGCTGCACGGCAGCCAGGCGATTGCGATTTACGCCTGATAACGACCCCATCGCGGACTTAGGTGACCGAAGCCAAAAAAACAGATGGCTGGCCTGACTCAACTGGAACGCACTGCATTGCAGGCAATTTTTGCAGAAGCTGGTAATCTCGCAAGAGGTCTTGATCGTCTGCTCGATGCTGAGGTGTTGTCACGCGAAAACACCGGCGGAGGTTTCTTCACAACCCTAGCTGCACCGATTGCCCCTCGCCGGGAAAGTCTTCATTTAGGAGAGCATGTTTGGGTCGCGGTTGAAGGGCTGGATTTTGGGCTTGGCATCATCATTCACCTTCACGAACAGCGGCTACCGTTCATTGAGGGTTACGCGGTTGCGCTGGAAGACACATTGCAGGTGAACTTCGCTGAGGTCCGATTTGCGATGGTCAGCGAACCCGGCGCGATGCCGGCGGACTTCGGCTAACCACCCGTCTTACGTCAGAACCGGTAGCACAATCGCCGCCTCGAGCCCGCCGCCCGGACGGTTCGCCAGTACCAGCTCGCCGCCCTCGCCCGCCGCAATCTCGCGCGCGATCGACAGGCCGAGGCCGGCGCCGCCCGTCGCGCGGTTCCGCGACTGCTCGCCGCGCGCAAAGGGTTCGACCAGCGTGCGGATTTGCTCGTCGGTCAGCCCCGGGCCGTCATCGGACACGATGATGCGCGCATGGTCGCCCTCGCGCACCACCGACAGCCGCGCGCGAACGCCATAGGCCAGCGCATTGTCGATCAGGTTGCGCAGCGCCCGGCGCAGCAGCATCGGGCGCGCCCGCGCCGCCGCCTCGGCGAGCGCGCCCGCCGCGACATCCTTGCCCTGCTCGCCATAGTCTTCCGTCAGTTCGCGCAGCAGCAGCGGCAGCGCGATCGCCTCGGGCGCCTCGGTTCCCGCCCCCGACCGCGCGAGCGCCAATATGTCGGCCAGCATCGCGGTCATTTCCTCGATCGAAGCGATCATCTTTTCGCGCAGCCGGTCGTCGTCGACCTGCTCGACGCGGACGCGCAGACTTGCGAGCGGGGTGCGCAGATCGTGGCCGACCGCACCCAGCATCCGATCCTTGTCGGCGAGCATCGTGCCGATGCGCGCGCGATAGGCGTTGAACGCCGCAATCAGGTCGCGCACGTCGGACGGCCCCGCCTCGTCGATCGGCGGCAGATCGCGCGCCGCCGGATTGGCCCGCACCGCGCGGGTCAACTCGCGCAGCGGCGCCGCGACGCGCCACGCGATCAGGATGATCGGCACGAGGAGCAGCAGATAGAGCGACAGCGTCTGCCATAGCAAAAAGCCTTGCAGCCGCCCGCCGGTCGCCGGAATGCGGCTCCGCACGGTGAAATAGCGCCCGTCGACGCGCGCGCTCACCACGACGACGCGGCCGGGATAGCTGGTCTTCTGCGCACGCGGCCGCAGCGGCATCGCCCACGCGGACACCTCGCTCGCCTTGACCCCGCCCTCGCTCAGCAGGTCGGCGACATAGGCTGACAGGTCGGCAAGCGGCACCGACCCCGGAATCAGCGGCGGCGGCCCGTCGGTAATCAGTAGTTTCTGGACCCGGTCGTGCCGGCCTCTCGCGGCGCCGTCGTCGATCCGGCCGCGTCGGTCGCGATCAATCGCATCGATGATCCGTGCGACCGCCATGCCGCCGCCATGCGCAAGCGTCTGCTGCTTCTGGCCGCGTGCGAGCATCACGAAATTGATCCCCTGCGCGACGAACAGCATCGCTGCGACGGCCAGCACCAACTGCCCGATCAGGCTGCGCGGCCACAGACGAATGCTCATGCGGCCGGCCCCAGCCGCTTGACCTCGCAGGCCAGCGTATAGCCGCCGCCCCACACCGTCTTGACGATCTGCGGGTGCGCGGGGTCTTCCTCGATCTTTTTGCGCAGGCGGCTGACCAGATTGTCGATCGCGCGGTCGAAGATGTCGGCCTCGCGCCCGCGCACCAGATCGAGCAGCCGGTCGCGGCTCATCACCTGTCGCGGATGGCGCACCAGCGCTTGAAGCAAGTGATATTCGCCCGACGACAGCGCGACTTCGGTGCCCGCCTCGTCGACCAGCACGCGTTCGACCTCGCGCAGCACCCACGGCCCGAAGGCATAGCTCGTCCCGCCCGGATCGACCGCGCGGCCGTTCGCCTGCGTCCGGCGCAGCACGGTGCGGATGCGCGCGACCAGTTCGCGCGGGTTGAAGGGTTTGACGACATAGTCATCGGCGCCGATCTCCAGCCCGATGATGCGCTCGGTATCTTCGGCGCGCGCGGTGAGCAGGATCACGGGGATGCTGCTCGTCTCGCGCAGATGGCGGGTCAGCGACAGGCCGTCTTCGCCGGGCATCATGATGTCGCTTACTACCAGGTCGACCGATTGCGCGCGCAGCACCGACCGCGCTTCGGCGGCATTGGCCGCGTCGGTCACGGCAAATCCCTGCGCCTCCAGATATTCGGAAAGCGGCTCGCGGATCGACGGTTCGTCGTCGATCAGCAGAATGCGGGGGGTGTCGCTATCGGTCATGGCTATCCGCTACAAATAACTAGTTCGCCCACCGGCCCGCAGGGGGCCGATGGGCGATAGCTGGCAGGACGCGGCGGCAAAGGCAATGCCAGCGTGGGGGGCCAGGGAGGGGGGATAGGCCCACCCACGCCGCCCGCGTCACTGCCAATCAGTTGGTGGCGGGCGGCGCCGGCGGCGCACCGCGCTTGTCGCGCATCCCTTGGCGCATGGCCTGCCGCTCTTCCGCTGTCACCTTGCCGTCCTTGTTGGTATCCATCCGGTCGAAGCGCGCCAGCGCGCCGGCGACAAATTCGGCCTGGCTGATTGCCTTGTCGCCATTAGCATCGGCCTTCATCCAGCCGCCCGGACCGCCATGTCCGCCGCGCTTGCCGCCGTGATGGCCGCGCATCGCGTGC
Source organism: Sphingopyxis sp. Q841 (assembly GCF_052384365.1). Classification (NCBI taxonomy): domain Bacteria; kingdom Pseudomonadati; phylum Pseudomonadota; class Alphaproteobacteria; order Sphingomonadales; family Sphingopyxidaceae; genus Sphingopyxis; species Sphingopyxis sp. Q841. The sequence continues at coordinate 343,075 of NZ_JBQSUM010000001.1, forward strand.
CGCTCGCCGCCTTCGCCCGGCGCACCGGCGCGTTCGCCGCGCTTGGCTTTCCATTCGGCGCGCTTCGCCTGGCGCGCGGCATCGGCCTGGTCCCATTCGGCCTTGCTGATGCTGCCATCCTTGTTGGCGTCAAGGCGGTCGAACATCTGGGCGCGCTTTTCGGCATGGCGTGCGGCGCGATCGGCCTGGTCGAGCTTGCCGTCCTTGTTGATGTCAAGCTTGACGAACATCGCCTTGGCGTGCGCTTCGGCCTCAGCGCGGGTCAGCACGCCGTCCTTGTTGGCGTCGCCCATGTTGCGGTCGCCGCCGGGGGCAGCCAGCACCGGCACCGCGATCAGCGCGGCGCCCAGCGTCAAAAGGGTCATCTTTTTCTTCACGTCACGAACTCCTGTCCAAGGGACCAGATGAAAGGGGGAAGAGCCTTCGGTCCCGATGACACCCTTCTAGGCTCCGTTTGTCCCACAGCATTGCCGCATGGTCGGAATAGTGTCGCAAAATGTCGCAAAACGCCCCCCGCGTTCATCCCACTGCAAGTTCCGGCTGCGCCGCCAGGCGATGGCAATCCGGACGCAAAGGCGCTAAGCAGCGGCACGGGTCGGTGGCGATCGCAAGAGGGGCAAGGGATGGGCGGCAAGTCGAGCGAAGAGGTCGAGCTCAAGCTCGAACTCCCGCCGGACGCGCGCAGCACGGTCGATTGGCCGGCGCTGTTCGGCGCGCCGCCGACGATGATCGCCCAGCATGCGGTCTATTTCGACACTCCCGACCGCGCGCTCGCCGCCGCGGGCTTTTCGCTGCGTATCCGCACGAGCGGCACCAAGCGCCTCCAGACGGTGAAGGCGCGTGCCGCGGCCGCAGGCCTCTTCGCACGCGCCGAATGGGAATTTGCGGTGGAGGGCGACATCCCCGTGCTCGACGATCGCACCCCAGTCGCGGCGACGCTGGGCGCGCGCACGGCGAAGCTTGGCCCCGTCTTTACGATCGAAAACGAACGGATGCTCTGGGATTTGGGCGGGATCGAGGTCGCACTCGATCACGCCCGCGTCGCCACCCCCGACGCCGAAACCCCGATCGACGAGATCGAGCTCGAGGCAAAGGGCAGCGCAATTCCCGCGCTATTCGCCCTCGCCCGCCGGATCGATGCGGCAACCCCGGTTCAGATCGCTATACTCAGCAAGGCCGACCGCGGCTACCGGCTGCTCGCGCCGCCGGCTCCCGGCGAAAAAGCCCGGCCGGTGGCGCTGGCGGCCGGGATCACGGCGGCGGAGGCGTTTTGCGCCATCGCCCGCGCCTGCCTGCGCCAGTTCCGCCTCAACGCCGCAACGGTGATCGAGCGCGGCGATCCCGGCGCGCTGCATCAGGCGCGCGTCGCGCTGCGACGGCTGCGTTCGGCGCTCGCGGTTCACGCGCCGCTGTTTCCGCCCTCCGCTTCCGCGCGCTGGGACGACGAGCTACGCTGGCTTGCCGGCGAATTGGGCGCGGCGCGCGATCTCGACGTTCTCGCCGTGCGCGCCGGACCGGGCGCCCTCGCCGACCGGCTGCGTCCCGCGCGCGAAGCCGCCTATGCGCGCGCCACCGCGGCGCTGCTTGCCCCGCGCGCGCGGCACCTGATGCTCGATTTCGTCGAGTGGCTCACCATCGGCGACTGGCGCACGGGTGATGAAGCCGCGGCGCCGTGCGCCCGTCCGGTACGCGGCTTCGCGGCCGAGGCGCTGGACCGGCTGCTCCGGAAGGTCCGCAAGCGCGGGCGCCACTTCGCGCGCCTCGACGATGCAGCCCGGCACCGCCTCCGCAAGACGGTCAAGAAGCTGCGCTACACCGCCGATTTCTTCGCACCGCTGTTTTCCGACGACGGGCGGTCTGCGGCCCTGCGCGATTATGCCAAGCTCACCGAGGCGCTGCAGGACCATCTCGGCGCGCTCAACGACATCGCCACCGCACCCCAATTGCTGCGCAGCCTGTCGCTCGATGCGGTTCCCGAAGTGGTAGCACTTTTCGCCACTGGCGATCGCGAGCGCCTGCTCGGCGAAGCGCGCACCGCCTTTCGCGCGCTCCGCGATGCCGCCCCCTTCTGGCGCTGAGCCTATAGCGGCAGTTCGGTCGTCGACTTGATCTCGGACAGCGCGACCGTCGAATTGATTTCCTGGACGCCGGGCAGCTTGCTCAGCTGATCGAAGAAGAAGCGTTCATAGGCGTCGATGTCGCGCGCGACGATACGCAGCATGAAATCGGTCGTCCCCATCAGCACATAGGCATCGAGCACTTCGGGAAAGCCGCGGATCGTCGCGCTGAATTCATCAAGATTGGCGCGGCCGTGCGCGTTGAGCTTCACTTGCGCAAAGACATGCGCGTTCAGTCCGACCTTGCGCCGGTCGACGATCGCGACGCGTTTCCGAATAAATCCCTCGCGCTCCAGCCGGTCGATACGCCGCCAGCAGGGCGACACCGACAGCCCGACGCGATCGGCGATCTCGGCGGTCGTCTGGCTCGCGTCGCGCTGCAATTCGCGAAGGATTTTTATCTCGAACGGATCAAGGTCGGTCATTCATTTCCCATATCAGCAGATTTCCGGTTTCAAAATCCCCAAAATCACCAATGCGGACGAAAATGCGAACAAGTATGTCCGGCGACATGATGCGATAAGGCTGAGCGAATTTACACCGGCCATTCCGCCAATCATTTCAAGGAGAACCATGATGGTCAGCCGCCCCGCCCGTATGACCCCGCCGGTCGAATGCGTCCGCCTGTTCGATGCCGCCGCCGGCCTCGACGGCGTGATCGCAATTCACTCGACCGCGCTCGGGCCGGGCGCTGGCGGTTGCCGCCTGTGGCACTATGACGATGTCGATGGCGCGCTCGCCGATGCGCTGCGGCTGGCCGAGGGGATGAGCTACAAGAATGCGCTCGCGGGTCTGCCCTTCGGCGGCGCCAAGGCGGTGCTGCGCCGCCCCGCCGGCTCGTTCGACCGCACAGCGCTGTTCCGCGCTTTCGGCCGCGCGGTCGAGGCGCTCGGCGGGCTCTACGTAACCGCCGAGGACGTCGGCACCACCGTCGCCGACATGCAGGATATCGCGGGCGTCACGCGTCACGTCGCCGGCCTGCCCCCTGCGGGCGGCCGCGCGGGCGGCGACCCCTCGCCCTGGACCGCGCGCGGCGTCTTCGACGCGATGCAGGCAGCGGCGGCGCACACGCTGGGCCGCGACCTTACCGGCCTGACCGTCGCGGTGCAGGGCACGGGCAATGTCGGCGCCGACCTCTGCCGCCGCCTCGCCGAGGCCGGGGCGCGGCTCGTCATCGCCGATCCGAACCCCGCGCGGCGCGACCGGCTCGCGGCGATCCACGGGGCAGAGGTCGTGCATGTCGACGACATCCTTCGCGTCGAAGCCGACATCCTCGCCCCCTGCGCCCTCGGCGGCGCCCTCAATGCCGAAAGCGTCGGCGGGCTGAAGGCGCGGCTGGTGTGCGGCGCCGCGAACAACCAGCTCGCCGAACCGGCGGTCGCCGACCTGCTGATGGCGCGCGGCATCGCCTATGTCCCCGATTATGTCGCCAACGCGGGCGGGATCATCAGCGTGTCGGCCGAATATCTGGGCGAAGACGAAGCCGAGGTTGCGGCGCGCGTGGCGAAGATCGCTCCGCGCGTGACCGCACTCCTCGACCGCGCCGCACAGGAAGGACGCTCGCCTGCCGTCGTCGCCGACGAAATGGCCGAGGAGGTCATCGCGGCCGGGGCACAGCGCGCGGCGGCCTGAATGCACCGCTTTCACATCGCCGCGCTCGCCGATCCGCAGTCGCTTCCCCGCATCACCGGCTTCTTCGGGCAGCGCGGCCTCGTCCCCGCGGCGGTTGCCATGCAGACCGGCGACGGCGCGATGCGACTGCGGATCGACGTACCTGGCCTCGACGATGGCGCGGCGGCCGTCATCGCATCGAAACTCGGCGCGCTCTTCGCCGTGACTGATGTCGCAATGATCGAAGCCGCCCTCGCCGAATAGGCTATTTCCCCTGCGCCGCGACGACGCGCAGGATGTTGCCGCTCCACATTTTTTCGATGTCGGCGTCCGAATAGCCTGCGGCCTTCAGCCGCTCGGTGACTTTCGGCAAGGCCGAAATATCCTCGATGCCCTTCAGGCCGCCGCCGCCGTCCCAGTCGGCGCCGAAGCAGATATGATCGACGCCGCCGACCTCGATCGCGCGTAGCACCAACTTCATATAACCCTCAAAATCCGCGGCCCACATGGCCTCGCTTTTGTCGAGTTCGCGCCACTGACGCGTCAGGTCCGCCTGCGCTTCGGGCGTCATCTCGCCGATATGCTCATATTCTCCGAACAGCTTGGCGCGCGCCGGCGACATGTTCATCTCGGACATGAAGATCGTCGAAATGCACATCGCCCCGTCCTTTTCGGCCAGCTTGCGCAAGCGTCCTTCGTCTAGGTTTCGTGGATGGTCATGCGCCGACCGCAGGCTCGAATGCGAGAGCAGGATCGGATATTTCGACAATTGCAGGATCTGATCGAAGGTCGCGTCCGACGAATGGCTCGCGTCGATCACGATGCCCAGCCGGTTCATTTCTGCCACCCATTGTTTGCCGAGCGGGCCCAGCCCGTTCCAGCGCGGCTTGTCGGTCGCGCTGTCGGCAAACTCATTGTTCGCCGAATGGACCGGCCCCGCCAGCCGCACGCCCTTGTCATAGAACTCCTGCAACAGCGACAGATCCTCGCCGAGCGGATAGCTGTTCTCCATCGACTTGAAGGCGACGAGCTTGCCTTCCTTGTTCAGCCGCCGCGCATCGTCGGCGGTGCGCGCCGCGCCGATGACCCCGCTGTTGTCGGCGATCATCTTGTCGATCAGGTCGGACCGTTTGCGCGCATGGGCAAGCGCCGCGGCATAGCCCGCCGGGGTCAACGGCCCCTGTTCGGTGTAGATGGCAAAGAAACCGCCATCGAGATTGCCGTCGCGCATCCTCGGGATATCGAGCTGCGACAGGTCGGTCGCCAGATCGTGCCGGTCGGCGAAGTTCCAGCCCTGCCGCTCGAAGTGGAGCGGCGTGTCGAGATGGGTGTCGAGCACCAGCATCCGGCTGTGCAGCGGCGGCGGCGCCGCCTGCGGCTTGTCGCCCACCGCCGAACAGGCGGACAGCACGGTGGCGGCGAGCAGAATGGCGATGCGCTTCACTTCTTGTCCTCCACGGGCTTGAGGTCGAGATCCTGATAGTCCCAGCTGAAATCGGCGATCATGCTGACGGGCTTCATCGTCACGCCGGTCACCTTGCCGTCGGCGTCGAGCTCGAAGGTCACATAGGCGGGCTCGATCGCGGGATCGTCGAATTCGGTGACGAAGCTGTCATATTGCCAATGCTTGAGCCGGCCCGCCATGCGCGGGGTCGAGGTGAAGTCGATCGTCAGCCCCTTCGCCCCGTCGGCAATCACGACATCGCCGTACCACGGATCGCGATAGCGCCCCGCATAACCCGCGGGCTTCAGCGACGGGCCGACCTTCGCCGGCGATGCCTTCGCCTGTTTCAGATATTCGACGCCGCCCGCCAATCGCGCTTCGAACCAGTCCTGCCATTTGGTCGTCCAGCCATAATCGGGCTGATCCAGATAATGGTCGAGCAGTTCGTAGGTCAGCCCTAGGATCATCCCGCTGTCCTCGCTGTTCATCATGATCGCAAAGCCGACATTCTTGTCGGGAATCATCACGACGCGCGTGATCGAACCGAACACGCCGCCGCTGTGCTGGATGATGCGGTGGCCGCGATAATCCTGCACCTGCCAGCCGAGCGCATAGGCCTGCTGCATCGGCTGCGCGGGTTTCAGGCTGTCGGGCAGTTCGGTGATCGGCATCGGCGTTACCGGGGTCCACATCTGCTTCGCCTGTTCCTCGCTGAACAGCCGTCCGCCGCCGGGCAGCGCGCCATGGGCAAGCTGGATTTTCAGCCACGCCGCCATATCGTCGGCGCTCAGCGCCAGCCCGCCCGCGGGCGCACCGTTGCGGCCGAGCTCGTCGCGTTCATCGAGCGCCTGCTGGGGCCCCAGCCCGCGCAGCGCCCCCGACAGGCGCGCATGCGGCCATGAGCGATTGGGGATACGGAAGCGGTCTTCGCTGTCGCTCGTCGCATTCTTCATGCCGCCGGCGCGCAGCAAATGCTCGCGGATGAAATCCTCCCAGCGCTGGCCGGTCACCTCCTCGATCAACTGCCCGGCAACGGCATAGAGGATATTGTCATAGGCATAGGCCGAGCGGAAACTCGTCTTGGGCTTGAGAAAGGCGACGCGCTCGACCGTCTGCTTGCGCGTCAGATAGGTGCGCGGCACGAACATCAGGTCGCCCTGCCCCAGCCCCAGCCCGCTTCGGTGGACGAGCAGATCGCGGATCGTAATCTCGCGCGTGACCCACGGGTCGTACATGCGGAACCACGGCATATGCTTGATGACCGGATCGTCCCAAGCGATCTTGCCCTGATCGACGAGCACCGCCAGCGCGGCGGCGGTCATCGCCTTGCCGGTCGATCCCGTCTGAAAGATGGTTTCGGCGTCGATCGGCGCGCTCTCGCCCAGCTTGCGCACGCCCCAGCCGCGCGCCAGCGTCGTCCGGCCGTCCTCGACGATCGCGATCGACACGCCGACCGCGCCGATCTTCTGGCGCAGCGCCTCGACGCTGTCGCCGATGTCGGCGGGCGGCTCGGCCCAGCCGGGAACCGAAAGGGCGAGCATCAGCGATGCCGCCAGCAGACGCGCGGATTTCATGGACGAACCTCCTGCTTGGACGAGGGGCCCCGCTTGACGAGGCGATAGGTGCCGATCCCCAGCAGCGGGACGACGTAAACGGCCAGGAACAGCCAGGCGAGGATGCGGTATCCGCTCGCGATCAGGTCGACGAGCCCGACGCGCGCCGCGACGAACATGCAACCCGCCAGGATTGCCGCGCCGATCAGCGCGCGTCCCGCGGTGCCGGGCGCCGCGCGACCGCGCGCCTCGAACGCACCCGCGATCCGTTCGTTGATCGCATGGATCGCCCCCACCCCGCTTTCGAGCAGCGCGGTGAAGATCATCAGCTGGAACAGCAGGTGAAAGCCCGGCACCGCCATCTGCCGCAAAAGAAAGTCGGAGGGCAGCGTCTCGTCGCCGATGCCGGTATAAAAGGCCATCATCGCCACGAAGAACAGGATCGCGGGCAGCATGGTCAGCGGCCCGGCGATCGCGCCCGCGATCAACGCGTCGCGGCGGCTCGTCAGGTGGCGCAGCACCGGCAGCACGACGACCGCCCCGACGATGTTATAGCTCGCATAGGTGATGCCGCCCGCCATCCACCCGTCCGCCGGCGGTCCGGCCGCGGCGAAACCCGCGCCGATGCGGTCGCCAAAGCGGGTCAGCGCAAAGAAGAGGAACAGCGCATAGACCGCATAGATCAGCATCGAGGCATATTTGAACAGGCGCTCGACCCCCGCTTCGCCGAACGCGGTCGCGAACAGGATCGCGGCGGCCAGCACGACCGCTCCCATCAGTTCAGGCCAGCCGAAGGTCGCCGCCCCGATCGCGCCGGCGGCGGCGCCGAACACCGCGAGGATCAGCACGACGAAGATCAGATAGGCCGCCTCGAACAGCACCCAGCCGGGGCCGAGCAATTGCTGGAAGAAGCTGCGATAGTCATAGGCGTGCAATTGCCGCGCGAGCGCGAAGGTCAGCGCCGCGACGACGCTCCAGATCAGCGTCGCGAGCAGCATCCCGGCAAGCCCGCCCCACGGTCCGGCCGGCACGAAATATTCGGCCAGTTCGCGGCCCGTCGCATAGCCGCCGCCGATGATGACCGCCTTCAGCGCGAAACCAGGCAGCAGAAAGCGCTGAAACCAGCTCCCTCCGCTGCCCGCCTCGCCCACCATCACGCGAGACAGTTTTCGACGAGCGCCGCGAACGCCGCGCCGCCGCGGATCGGATCGGCGACCGGCAGGCCCAGCCGTGCCGCCTCCGCCGCCATCAGCGCCGCGGCCGCATCGGCATCATAGCCCGAGGTGTTGAGGCTGACGCCGCCGCAGCGGATCGCGGGATTGGTCCGGCCGCCGAGCCGGATCGTCAGGTCGATCACCTCCTCGATGCTCGGCAGGGCGAAGCTTTCCATTCCCAGAATGACCGTGCGCGTCGGATCGTGGCAGACGACGAATACGTCTGGCTGGCTGCCGTGGAGCAGGCCGAGCGATACCGCGGCATAGGCGGGGTTGAAGATCGACCCCTGCCCCTCGATCAGATCCCAGTGATCGGCAGGCGCGTCGGGGCTCAGCATTTCGGCGGCGCCCGCTTCGAAATCCGACACCACCGCATCCATCGGCATCCCGCCGCCCGCGATCATGATCCCCGTCTGCCCGGTGGCACGGAAATCGGCGTCGATCCCGCGCTCGGCAAAGGCGCGGTGCAGCGCCAGTGCGGTATATTTCTTGCCCAAGGCACAATCGGTGCCGACGGTCAGCAGCCGCTTGCCGCTGCGCTTGCGGCCGTTGCCGATCGGAATCGAAGGCGGCGGGGTGCGAACGTCGATCAGCCGCTGGCCGGTGCGCCGCGCCGCATCGGCGAGCGCGGGGATGCTCGTCAGCCGGACGTGAAGCCCGCTCACGATGTCGAGCCCCGCCTCCATCGCCTCGACGAGCACCGCGACCCAGCTGTCGCCGATAATGCCCCCCTGATTGGCGACGCCGATGACCAGCGAACGCGCTCCCGCCGCCCGCGCCTCTGCCGGCGACAGGTGCGGCAGGCCGGTGGTGACGGTGCAGCCGCCGATCCCCCATTCGCCGACGCAGCGGTCGGCGGCCCAGTCGGCAAGGCCAAAGGCGGTCTTGGCATAGCCCGCCTCAGTCGTGTCGCCCAGAAAGAGCAGATAGGGCTGCGGGAGGGTGAGCTGGCTGTCCAGCCGGCCCGTCGGCGCGTTCATCGCTGTCACTCCGCTTTCGTTCAAAAGGCCATGTCGATCGCGACGCCGATCGTGCGCGGCTGCAACGGCGAGATCGACAGGAAGCTCGGCTGGTTCAGCCCGTCCGCCATCGTCGAGCGCGCCATCTCGCCCTTGTTGTCGAACAGGTTACGCGCGTAGGCGCGCAGCGTCCAATGGCCGTCCCACGTCACCGACGCATTGAGGTCGACCGAGGTATGCGGCTCGGCGCGCGCGGTCAGAGGATCGCTTTCGACCAGCGACAAGCGGCTGCTCGCGTGGCGGATGCCGGCGCCGAGGCTGCCCTTGGCGCTGCCGCCCAGCTCAAAGTCGTAGTCGGCGCGGAGCGCGCCGCTGAACTTCGGCACCGCTGGCAAACGGTCGCCCTTCGCTCCGCTGATTTCGGGAACATCCTCGCTCAGCGAGGCGTCGGTGTAGCTGCCGGTCGCGCTGATCGTCAGGCCCGGCGCCGGGCGAAAGGCGATGCTGCCCTCGAAACCCTTGCTCGTCGCCTTGCCGCCGTTGGCCCCGCCATTGACCCCGCCGAACGAGCGGACGACCTGAATGTCGGTCCAGTCCATCCAGAAGGCGGCGACATCGACCGTCACCATCCGGTCGGCCAGATCGGCCTTCAGTCCGACCTCATAGTTGGTCATGCGGTCGGCGGATACCGTCGGGGGCACATTGGGAACGATGACGTTCGGGCCGCCCGGACGGTAGCCGGTGGCGACGCGGCCGTAGAGCATTGCGTCCTTGTTTATGTGAAATTGCGGGCTGACCGAAAAGGTCCAGACGCTCTCTGCAGAGCTTCCCGGATCGTCGGCCTGGGGCACGATCGCGCCCGAGCTAATCTGGCGGAACGTCTGCTTGTTGCGCGCCCAGCGTAGCCCGCCGGTCACGTCGAACTGCTCGGCGAGCTTCAGCGTCGCATTGCCGAAGATCGCATATTCCTTGTAGGTCGCGGGCAGCCCGACGATCGCCAGCGGATCGAGCCCGGCGATCGGATCGCCGTTCATGTCATAGGACCGCACAAGCTGCGCGTTGCTCGTCTTCTCGTCGGTGAAAAAGCCGCCGATCATCCATTCGAACCGCCCGCCGCTTGGCGAGGTCAGCCGGACTTCCTGCGTCCACTTCTTGAGCCCGAGGTCGAGGTAAAACGGCGTGATGCCCGGATCGACCGCGCCACCCGTAAGCAGCGGAAAGAGTACGCCGAAAGCATAGCTCGCATCCTGCACCTGACGGCTCTTCGTCTTGCTGTAGGTGGTCGCAGAGGTCAGCGTTGCCGCGCCGAAATCATAATCGACCGTCGCCGAATAATAATCGAGCGAAATATCATAGGATTCGGGGACATAATTGTTGAACGAATGGCCGTTGCCGAGCCGGTTGCCCGCAAGATCCGCGGCATAGAGGCCGTTGCCGTCCGAATTGAGCGACTGCCAAATGCCCGCCAGCTTGACGCTCAATTGCGGCGTTGGTTGCCAGAGCAACGCCGCGCGGCCGCCGCGCTGTTCGAAATCATTCTGATCGGTCAGCCCGGAATTATTGACGCTGTCGACCCAGCCCGGGCTCCTGCGCCAGGCGAAACTGCCGCTGATCGCCAGCGTGTCCTGCGCGATCGGGACGTTGACATAGGCTTGCGCGCCCCAGCCGAGACCACCTGCATCCTTGATCGAAAAGCCCTCGAGCCCGGCGCGCACGCGGAATTCATGCGTGTCGGGTTGCACCGTGACATATTTGACAAGGCCGCCGATCGAGCTCGCACCATACAGAGTGCCCTGCGGACCCTTCAGCACTTCGACGCGATCGAGGTCATAGGGCATCAGGTCGATCGTGAAGGCTCCCGCGCGATTGTAGATCGCGCTCGATCCGACCGGCGCATCGTCGAGATAGATGCCGACCGTCTGCGCGGCGCTCAGCGGTGCGACGCCGCGCAGCGTGATCGTCGTCTGCCCCGGCGTGCCGCCGTTGCTCACGTTCATGCCGGGAACATAGCCGGCATAATCGACGAGCGAGGCCGAACCCTGCTGCTGGATATCCTCACCGCCGACCACGCTGATCGAAATCGGCACGTCCTGCACGTTCTGCACGCGCTTCTGGGCGGTGACGACGATCTCGCCGCTATATTCCGCGCCGCCCGCTTCCTGCGCCTGCACCGGCATCGCCACCGCGAGCGCCGCGATGCTGCTTGCAATCCAAAGACCCTGTTTCATCGCCTTACCCCCACACTTGCGCGAGCAGGCGGCGGAAATTGCCCCCCAGCACCGCGCGGATGTTATCGTCCGAATAGCCGCGACGGATCAGTTCCTCGGTCAGGTCGAAGACCTTGAGCGGGTGGTCGAAACCGTCGATGTCGATCTTGTCGCGAAAGGCATAGCTGTCCTTGTAGCTTGCCTTCAGCGCCGCATATTCCGCCGGCGCCATGTCGTCATAGCCGTTGAGGTCGGCGTCGGACCCGATGCCGACATGCTCGATCCCGACCAGCTTGGCGACATGGTCGATATGATCGGCCATATGGCCGACATTGGTGGGGTCGCTCGCGCGGACGAACATCCGCACTCCGGTGATCCCCATAACCCCACCCTTGGCGGCGAGCGCCTTGATTGCCTCGTCGGTCTTGACCCGCGGATGGTCGACCAGCGCGCGCGCATTGCTGTGGGTGATCGCGATCGGCCCCTTGGCGAGCGCGATCGCGTCGAGCGTGGTGCGGTCGCCGCAATGCGACACGTCGATCAGAATCTTCGCCCGCTCCATCGCGTCGATGATCGCCGCGCCATAGTCGCTGACCCCGCCATCGACCCGGTCGGTGCTGCCCGACCCGATGCGGTTCTGGCTGTTATAGGTGAGTTGCGCGCAGCGCAGGCCCAGCCGGCGAAAGACCGCGACATCCTCGACGCTGTCGAACTGGTCGGCATTCTGGATGCCCATGATGACCGCGCATTTACGCATCGCCTTTGCGCTGTCGAGGTCGTCCACCGTGTCGACGAGCGAAAAGACATGGCCGTTGCGGCCGACGAAGCCCTGCCACCCCGCCATATATTCCATTGCCTGCGCCCGCGCATCGGGACCACCCAGGCCGAAGCTGTTGTGGAAGCCGGTGATGCCGCTCGCCCGAAACTCCCCCGCCTCGGCATCGGTGAGGCGGTGCGCGATATAATCGGGGGCCATCGTGATCTTGAGCGGCGCGAGCATGTCGATCACGAGCGAAGCAGCGACCAGATCGACCGCGCGCGTCGAATAGCTGCGCGCCGGCGTTGCGGCGAAGGCATAGGCGCCGCGTCCGATCATCGGCGCTGCGATCGTCGCAGACAAGGCTGTCCCGACCGCGCCCGCCACAAAGGCGCGGCGCGTCGCCGGAAATGACGCGGTCATTCCACCCTCCACCTCAAGAAAATTTCATTTTCAAGACTATTGTCCTAATCAGAAAATTGTCAACCCATTTAGGACAGGAAAATTCATATCAGCCGCCACCCCAAAGGCTCGGCGGACAATGGATCTTGCCGTCGCGATAGGTGACGCCGGGCTCGCGGTCGCGCGCGAGGAACGTCGGCCCGTCGAGGTCGACGATGTCGCAGAGCTGCCCCACGAGGTAGGATGGCGCCATCGACAGGCTGGTACCCATCATATTGCCCACCATCACGTCGAGCCCTAACCGCCGCGCCTGCCGCGCGATCGCCAGCCCCTCGGTCAGCCCGCCGCACTTGTCGAGCTTGATATTGACGACATCGAAGCGCCCGACGAGCGAGGCGGTGTCGGCGAGCGACAGCGCGCTTTCGTCGGCAACGAAAGGCAAGGGCCGCTTGACCCCGTCGAGGTCGGCCTCGCGCCCGCGCCGCAGCGGCTGTTCGAGCTGCGCGATGCGATGCGCGACGAGCAGCGGCAACAGATCGCCCAGCGTAGCGCGATCATAACCCTGATTGGCATCGACGCCGATCCACGCATGCGGCCGCGCCGCGCGGATCGCGGCGATGCGCGCTGCGTCAAGGTCGACCTCGCCCGTCAGCTTTACCTTCACCGGCGCGTGCGGGTCGATCGCCAGCGCGGCGGCGGCCATCGCTTCGGGGCTGTCGGCGCCGAGCGTCAGCGTCGAGCGCAGCGCGCGCGGCGGGTCGAGCCCGGCCAATTCCCAAACGGGCTTGCCCGCACGCCGGGCCTCGAGATCCCAGAAGGCGCAGTCGATCGCGTTGCGCGCGCCGCCGGGGGGCAGCAGATGCTGCAGATCCTCGCGCGTCGCGCCGCCTTCGATCGCGGGCCGCACCCGCGTCGCTTCGGCGAGCATATGGTCGATATCGTCGCCGAGGTAATAAACCCCCGCCCCCTCGCCGCGGCCCTCATGGCGGCCGTCGGACAGGGTGGCGACGAGCAGCGCAGTCTCGGTGAACACATGGCCCGCGATGCGGAACGGCTGGTGATAGGGAAAACGCTCGACGCGAAGGTCGAGCGTCAGTCCGGTCATGACATCGGCCGTCATCAGTAGACCATGCCGAAGCCATAGAGGTGGAAGTGCAGCGTCAGCCAGACGAGCACCAGCGCCGACAGCAGCAACAGCACCGCCCCCAGCTTCATCGTCCAGCGGCGCTTGTCCTTGATGCACAGCCACAGGTGCCACGCGCTCGTCGCCAACAGGCCAAGGCTGGCGATCGGCGTCAGCACGCGCAGCAGGATGATCAGCCAGTCGAGCGGGCCGCCGACGCTCCCGATATCGCCCGAGAAGGTGACGATGAACATCGCCCATCCGGCGACCGCCGCGATGACGAGCCACGCGAACAGCCGCGACAGCCGCCACGCGCGCCGCGCCTGGCCTTCGAGCGCAAAGGTCGCGCCATAGCTGCGGCGGACCAGCGCGCGCACCGGCCACGCGAGCGCCGCAAGCAGCACGAGCAGCAGCGCTGCGATCAGCGCCGGGTTCAGCCAGGCGACATTTTCGCCCGCCGGGGCCGGCCAGAAGACCATGAAGGGCGACGCGGCATCCAGGCTGATGCGCACGACGCGTCCGTCCTTGACCTCGGCAGCGAGCCGTTCGCCGGTGCCGGTGTCGCGCCACACAAAGGGCTCGACTTCGACCCAGTCGCGCGGTCCGGCGCTCAGCCCGTCGAGCGCGGGCATCGCGATCTTGCCGTCGGTTCCGACCACGATCTGCGCCTGGCCGAGCAGGCCGAACAGGCTCATGAAATTGGTGAAGGACCCGCGGCTCGACACATAATGGCCGGCCAGCATCGCGGCATGGTCGCGCGCAGTCTTTTCATCGACCTGTCCGGGCTTGGGCGTGCCGGGCAGATAGCGGTCGGCGAACTGGTGGAACAGCGCGCTGCGGATCGCGCCCGCTGCGCCTTCCTTGCCGGGGCTGTTCATCGACACGAACAAGCCGATGTCCGAATCGGGGAACAGCCACAGATAGCTGTGGAACCATTCGGTATCGCCGCCGTGCGCGATCGCGCGATGCCCGTTGACCCATTGTTCGTAGAAGCCGAGCGCCATGCTGTTGAGCGGGCCGACGCCGGGCGCCTTGTAATCGTGCATCAGCTTCGCCGTCTCGGGCTTCAGCAGCACGCCGCCGTTGTTCAGATGCGCCATCATGAACTTGCCCATGTCGCCGCCCGACGCCGACAGGCTGCCCGCGGGGGCCGGCACGACGATTTCGAAGGGCTTGGCCTTGTCGGTCATCACGCGGTAGCCGCTCGACATGAAGGGCGCGAGCGCGGCCGGCAGCGGCTGGCGGAAGCTCGCATATTTCATGCCCAGCGGCGCAAAAATGTGCCGATCGATATAATCATCGAAGGATTCGCCGCTGGTGCGCTGAACGATGTATCCGGCCAGCGCGGTCGCATAGTTGGAATAGGCGGGCGTGCTTCCCGGCGCAAAAACCCGCGCGGGCAGCGCTTCGCGCGCATAATCCTTCAGCGGCATCACCGCCTTGGGATCGCTGCTGATCAGATAGCGGATCGATTCTTCAAAGCCCGCGGTGTGCGTCATGATATTGCGCAGCGTCACCGGCTTGCCCTCGAAGGGCGGAATCTTGAAATCGAGATAGGTGTTCACATCCTTATCGAGGTCGAGCTTACCGGCTTCGACAAGCTGCATCACCGCGGTCCAGGTAAACAGCTTCGACACCGAACCGGGGCGAAACAGCGTCGTCGCGGGATCGACGGGCTTGCGCGACGCGACATCGGCAAAGCCATAGCCCTTCTGCAGCACCGTGCCGCCGCCGCGCACCACGACGACGACCGCACCGGCAACCTCGCCGCGCGCGAGCGCATAGGGCATGAAACCGTCGAGCCACGCCTCGACATCGGCGGCGTCGAGCTTGGCCGCGCCCGCGGGCGGCGGCGGCACGGCCGGCGTCTGCTCCGCCGGCTTGGCGGCAATCTGCTGCACCGGCCCCTGCGCGGCCAGCGGGACGGCCGCCAGCACTCCCAATCCTATCATAAGCTTGCGAAGGAAACGCATCGCTTTATCCCCCTTATCCGGCGCGCCGCGCGACATGCTTGCAGCGAGCCGCGAGACGCCTTACCAAGGGTCAGCAATAAGTGACCCAATGCGGACATAATGATCCTGATTGGAAAATTGTCAAATGAGGAATGGACCGACCCGATGACATCCCGATCGAATCCCCCGACGCTCGGCGAGGTCATGCGGGGAATTCGCACCCGAAATGGCTGGACGCTCAAGGAAATGAGCGCGCGCTCGGGCATCCCGGTATCGACGCTGTCGAAGGTCGAACATGACCGGCTGACGCTCAGCTACGACAAGCTGCAACAGCTCAGCCAGCGGCTCAACATCCGCATGTCCGACCTGTTCGCCGAAGATGCGGGGGACAGCGCGCCGCGCGTCACCGGCCGGCGCAGCGTCGGCACCATCGACACCGCGGTTCGCGTCACCACCGACAATTACGACTATCATTATCTCTGCACCGACCTGCGGCAAAAGCGCATGATCCCTATCATCACGCGCATCCGCGCGCGCAGTGCGAGCGAATTCGGCGAGCTCGTCCACCACCAGGGCGAGGAGTTCATCTATGTCATCGAAGGACGGATCGAAGTGCACAGCGAATTTTACGATCCCGTGGTCCTCGACGCGGGTCAGGGCATCTATATCGATTCGTCGATGGGTCACGCTTATGTCGTCGCCGACGGCTGCGACGAGGCGCTGGTCCTCGGCGTCTGCTCGAGCGCCGACGAAGGGTTGATGGATTCGCTGATGAGCCTCCATGCATAGCCGCTCGCCCTTCGTCGCGGCGCTGCTCGCCAGCTCGCTGCTCCTTTCGGCCTCGGCCGGCGCGCGCGGCGCGGCCCCTGCCTATGACGTCGTCATCCGCGGCGGGACGCTCTACGACGGTTCGGGCGCCGCCCCCGTCGTTGGCGATATCGCGCTGAAGGGCGACCGCATCGTCGCGGTCGGCACGGTCGCGGGCCGCGGCCGGACCGAGATCGACGCAAAGGGCATGGCTGTCGCGCCCGGCTTCATCAACATGCTGAGCTGGGCAACCGAATCGCTGATCGCCGACCCGCGCAGCCTCAGCGACATCCGCCAGGGCGTGACGCTCGAAGTGATGGGCGAAGGCTGGTCGATGGGCCCGTTCAACGCGACGATGAAGGCGCAGGAGACCGAGCGTCAGGGCGATATCAAATATGACATCAGCTGGACGACGCTGGGCGATTATTTCGCCTATCTCGAAAAGCGCGGCATTGCGCCCAATGTCGCGAGCTTCGTCGGTGCGGCGACAGTGCGCGTGCACGAACTGGGCGAAGGCGATGTTGATCCCACCCCCGAACAGCTCGCGCGGATGCGCGCGCTCGTCCGTCAGGCGATGGACGAAGGCGCGCTGGGGGTCGGCAGTTCGCTGATCTATGCCCCCGGCTCCTATGCCGAGACCGACGAACTCGTCGCGCTGACCAGCGAGGCGGCGCGCTGCGGCGGCATGTATATCAGTCATATGCGCTCGGAAGGCGACCGGCTTGAGGAAGCGGTCGACGAATTGATCGCCATCGCGCGCCGGTCGGGCGCGCCGGCGGAAATCTATCACCTCAAGATGGCCGGCCGCGCGAACTGGGACAAATTCGCGCCCGTCGTAGCGAAGATCGAGGCGGCGCGCGCCGCGGGAACGCGGATCACCGCCGACATGTACACCTATACCGCGGGCGCCACCGGGCTCGACGCCGCCATGCCGACCTGGGTTCAGGCGGGCGGACTGGAAGCGTGGATCGAGCGGCTGAAGGATCCGGCGATCCGCGCCCGCGTCGCGGCCGAAATGAAAAGTCCGGGCAGCGACTGGGAGAATCTCTACATCGGCGCGGGTGCCGACAAGATGATCCTGACAGGCTTCAAGAATGACGCGCTCAAGCCGCTCACCGGCAAGACGCTGGCCGAAGTGGCGGCGATGCGCGGAAAATCGCCCGAGGAAACCGCGATGGACCTTGTCGTCGAGGATGGCTCGCGCGTCGGGACCGTCTATTTCCTGATGTCGGAAGACAATGTCCGGCGCCAAATCCAGCTTCCCTGGATGAGCTTCGGCTCGGACGCCGCATCGCAGGCGGCCGAGGGCGTGTTTCTGAAGTCGGGCGCCCACCCACGCACCTATGGCAATTTCGCGCGCCTGCTCGGCCGCTATGTTCGCGACGAAAAGCTGATCCCGCTCGAAGAGGCGGTGCGGCGGCTGACCTCGCTCCCCGCGGGTAACCTCAACCTTCAGGATCGCGGCGCGCTGCGCCCCGGCTATTTCGGCGATGTCGTGATCTTCGATCCGGCGACTGTCGGCGACCGCGCGACCTTCGAAAAGCCGCACCAATATGCGACCGGCGTGCGCGATGTGTTCGTCAACGGTACCGCGGTGCTGCGCGGCGGCGACCCGACCGGCGCGACCCCGGGCAAGGCGGTACGCGGATCGGGCTGGAAGCGCTGCTCCTGATCGCGCGCGCATTGATTGGCGGTGATTGACCGGCGGCGGCCGAAACCGCCGCCGGCCCCGTTCAATTCAGTCTTTTCAGTTGGATTCGCTCTGATCGGCGCCGTCGGCGGGCGCTTCGGGCGGCGGGGCGGCCGCGCGCGCCTTGCGCATCGCTTCCATTTCGGCCTTGTCGACGAAGCCGTCGCCATTGGTGTCGAGCCGCTTCATCAGCGCATCGACCCGCTCGGGCGTCGCCATCGATGGCTCGCCCATGCGCTCGGCGCGCATTTGCATCATCTTCGCGATCTCGTCCTTGTCGAGCTTGCCGTCGCCATTGGCGTCCATCATCGCGAACATGCGTTCGCCATTATGCGCCGGCGGCTGCGCGTGCGCGGCCGGTATTGCAAGCATCAGCGGCGCGGCAATCGTCAGAAATTTTCTCACATGTCGTCCTTCACTATGGGCGGCAAAGCGCCGGGCACCCCGCGGCTCAATGACCCATGGTTTGTCGCAAAACTATACCAGTTGCGCCGTGGTGCCGCAGTCGCGGGCCAAAGCGCCGCCGCGCCCGCTCGTCAGGGCGTCAGCACGACCTTCCCCACCACCTCGCGCCGCTCGAGCATGGCAAACCCCGCGCGCCAATCGGCAAGATCGAGCACGGCGTGGACATGGGGGCGGATCGCCCCGCTCTCCGCCATTGCGTCGATTGCGACGATATTCTCGGCCCCGCGCTCGGGAAAGCGGCGGCCATATTCGCCCGCGCGCACCCCAACGACCGAAAAGCCCTTGATCAGCGGCATATTGACCGAAATCTCGGGAATCCGCCCCGATGCAAAGCCGACGACAAGCAAGCGGCCGCCGAAGGCGATGCAGCGCGTCGATTCGTCGAACACATCGCCGCCGACCGGGTCGAAGATGACTTCGGCGCCCCTCCCTTCCGTCAACGCCTTAACCGTCGCGCGAAAACCGGGCGCCGCCTCGATCACCGCGTCGGGTGTGTAAAGCGCGGCAATGGCATCGCGCTTCGCGGCGCTGCTTGCCGCCGCAATCACCCGCGCGCCCAGTCCGCGCGCCAGATCGACTGTCGCCAGGCCCACACCGCCCGCCGCGCCGTGGACCAGCACCCAGTCGCCGGGCGCGACCCGCGCGCAGCGGACGAGCGCGACATAGGCGGTCAGATAGGCGACCGGACACGCCGCCGCCGCCGCCCAGTCGAGCGCGGCGGGCTTGCGCCGCAGCGTCGCCGCCGGAACGATGCAATCTTCGGCCATCGCACCGAAACGATTGCCGCCGATCACCGCATCGCCGGGCGCCCAGCCTTCGACGCCCGCGCCCACCGCATCGACCTCACCCGAAAACTCCAGCCCCGGCACGAAGGGCAGCTCGGGTTTGAGCTGGTAGGCGCCGCGCGTCATCAGCAGGTCGGGAAAATTCACTGCTGCTGCCCGCACCCGCACCCGCACCTCGCCCGGCCCGGGTTCGGGTCGCGGCAGGTCGGCGATCGCGCAACCCGCGTGATCGGGCGCCAATTGGCTCACTTGCAGCGCGCGCATGAAAATCCTTTCCTACAATATTCCAATATGGTTCGTTTCAATATCTCAGTGAACCAAAGAAGCGAATCATGTCACTTGCCGACCTGCCCCGCCTTGCGATTGACGCATTGATCGATGCCCTCATCGACCGCGAAGGCGGATATGTAAACCACCCCGCCGATTGCGGCGGCCCGACCCGCCGGGGGATCACCGATGCCGTAGCGCGGGCGCAGGGCTATACGGGGCCGATGCGCGATCTGCCCCGCGCCGAGGCGGCCACCATCTATTGCCGCATCTATTGGCTGCGCCCCGCCTTCGATCGCATCGCCGCGCGCGCCGCGCATTGCGGCCGAGCCGTTAGATACCGGCGTCACATGGGTACCGCGATCGCCACTGGCGTTCTCCAGCGCGCACGCAACGCGCTCAACCGCACGGCGCGCGACTATCCCGATATCATGGTCGACCGCGCCATCGGCCCGCGCACGCTGTCGGCACTCGACGGTTCTTCTGAAAGCGCGCGGCAAGGGCGGCGTAACCGTGCTGCTGCGCGCGATGGAGGCGCTGCAGGGCGAACGCTACATCGCGCTCGCCGAACGCCGCCCGAGCCAGGAGGCATTTCTCTACGGCTGGCTCGCAAACCGCATCGGCGGCGGCTGATGAGTATCATCATACCGGGACGTACCGTGAACTTTGACAACTTCCAGCAAAAGGATCTGCAAATATGAGCATCATCGAAGGCCTGATCGGCCCCGTCGCCAAGCTGATCGACAAGATCATCCCCGACCCCGAAGCGCGCGACCGCGCCAAGCTCGAACTGCTGAAGCTCGAGGGCAGCCAGGAAATGGAGGCGATCAAAACGCGGATGACCGCGATCGTCGCCGAAGCGAACAGCACCGACCCCTGGACCAGCCGCGCGCGGCCCAGCTTCCTCTACGTCATGTATACGCTGCTTCTGTGGGCGATCCCGATGGGCCTGATCGCCGCCACGCGCCCCGACATGGCAAAGGGCATCGCAGAGGGCATGAACGCCTATCTCGCCGGCATCCCCGAACCGCTCTACGCGCTCTTCGGCACCGGCTACCTCGGCTACACCGCCGCCCGCGCATGGGGGAAAGCGAAAGGGGGGGAGGACTGAACCTTTCCAAGCCCTACTCTCAATTGTGTGTCCCCGTGAAGGCGGGGACCCATCTCCCGCCGGCTCGTAATTGCACTGCCGAATGATGGATCCCCGCCTTCGCGGGGATACAGGTCGCTATTAACTGGCCGCTCTTTCTCCCACCACCGCCGCCAGCTTCGCCAGCGACGACGTCAGCCCCGCCTCATGATCCTTCGCCGAAATCCCCGGCGGCACATGATGCGCATCGACCGTGACCAGCGTCCCGCCGCCCTTGCGCGACAGATACCAGTGCATCGCCATCGTGCCCGAAAAGCGGGGATCATCCGACACGAATTCGACCTCCCACACGATCAGCCGCCCGTCATCGAGCACCGGGATGTGCACCGCGACCAGATCGCTGTCATCGTCGCTCTTGGTCTCGACATCGGAGTCGGCGAAGGTCAGGCGCAGGCGGAACCCGCCGCCCTCGCGCAGATCGCTATGCTCGAATGCGCCCGTCGCGCCCTCGGGCGGTAGCCAGCGCGCCAGTTTTTCGGCGCTGGTAAAGGCCGCGAACACATCGACCAGCGGCGCGGCGATCAGCCTCTCGGCATGATCGGTGCGCCGCGTCTTCTTTGTCGGTTTCACGTCCCACCGTTTCAGGCGAGCGCGGCCTTGACCGCCGCGACGGCGTCGTCCGCCGCGCCGCCGTTCGGGCCGCCGCCCTGCGCCATGTCGGGACGGCCGCCGCCGCCCTGCCCGCCGAGCGCCGCAACCGCGACCTTGACCAGATCAACCGCGCTATGGCTGCCCGTCTTGTTGTCGGTCACGCCAACCGCGACCGACGCGCGGCCATCATTGACCGCGACGAGCATCGCGACGCCGCTGCCGACCTGCTTCTTGAGGCCATCGACCGTGCCGCGAAGTTCCTTGGGATCGAGCCCCTCGACGACCTGCGCCAGAAAGGCGACATCGCCGACCTGTTCGATCGCCGGACCCGCCGCCGCTCCGCCGCCCGCACCGCCGCCACCAAGCGCCAGCGCCTTCTTCGCGTCGGCCAGCTCGCGTTCGGCTTTCTTCAGCGCCTCGGCCATCGCGGCAACGCGCGCCGGCACCTCGTCGGGCGAGGTCTTGAGCGCCGCCGCCGCCGACTTCAGCGCCTCGTCGCGGCCCAGCAGCCACTGGCGCGCCGCCTCGCCGGTCAGCGCCTCGATACGCCGGACGCCCGACGAAACCGCGCTTTCGCTGATGATCTTGAACAAGGCGATGTCGCCCAGCGCCCGCACGTGCGTACCGCCGCACAGTTCGACCGAATAGCTATGCTCGTCGCCCTTGCCCATGCTGAGCACGCGCACCTCGTCGCCATATTTCTCGCCGAACAGCGCCATCGCCCCCGCTGCGATCGCGTCCTCGGGGGTCATGAGCCGCGTCGAGACGGGTTCGTTCGCCCGGATCTGCGCGTTCACATCGGCTTCGATCTGGGCGATTTCCTCCGGCGTCAGCGCCTTGGGGTGCGAAAAGTCGAACCGGAAACGATCCTCGGCAACCAGGCTGCCCTTCTGCGTGACATGCGCACCCAGACGGTTGCGCAGCGCGGCGTGGACAAGGTGCGTCGCGCTGTGGTTGGCGCGGATGCGATCGCGGCGCGCGGCATCGACCGACAGATGCACAGTGTCGCCGACTTTCAGCTTGCCCGCCTCCAGCTTCGCCTGATGCGTGTGCAGCCGGCCGAGCGGCTTGCCGGTATCCTCGACATTGGCCTTGGCGCCTTCCAGCGTTGTGATCGTTCCCGCGTCGCCCATCTGGCCGCCGCTTTCGCCATAAAAGGGCGTCTGATTGGTCAGCACGACCACCGTGTCGCCGGCTTCGGCGGTCTCGACCGGCTGGCCGTCCTTGACGATCGCGATCACCTCGCCCTCGCCCTCTGTCGAGGTGTAGCCGGTGAACTCGCTGCTGCCATTGGCTTCGGCAAGGTCGAACCAGATTTCATCCGACGCCTTTTCGCCGCTGCCCTTCCATGCCGCGCGCGCCGCTGCCTTCTGCTGCGCCATCGCCGCATCGAAGCCCGCGCGATCGACCGCGATACCCTGCGCCCGCAGCGCATCTTCGGTCAGGTCATAGGGAAAGCCGAAGGTGTCATAGAGCTTGAAGGCGACATCGCCGGGCAGCGTCGCGCCCTTGCCCATGCCCACGGTCGCCTCGTCGAGGAGCCGCAACCCCTTGTCGAGCGTCTGGCGGAACTTGACCTCCTCGCGCTCCAGCGTCTCGGCGATCAGCGCCTGCGCGCGGATCAGCTCGGGATAGGCCGCGCCCATCTCGGTCGTCAGCGCCGGGAGCAGTCGGTACATCAGCGGATCCTTGGCGCCGAGCAGGTGCGCGTGCCGCATCGCGCGCCGCATGATCCGGCGCAGCACATAACCGCGCCCTTCGTTCGACGGCAGCACGCCGTCGGCGATCAGGAAGCTCGATGCGCGCAGATGGTCGGCGATGACACGGTGGCTCGCCTGGCTTCCGCCCTCGGCGGCAACGCCGGTCAGATCGACCGACGCTGCGATCAGCGCCTTGAACGTGTCGATGTCGTAATTGTCGTGGACGCCCTGCATCACCGCCGCGATGCGTTCCAGCCCCATGCCGGTATCGATGCTCGGGCGCGGCAGGTCGACCCGCTGCCCATCCGGCATCTGCTCATATTGCATGAACACCAGATTCCAGATCTCGATGAAGCGGTCGCCATCCTCTTCGGGCGATCCCGGCGGGCCGCCCCAGATATGGTCGCCATGGTCGTAAAAGATTTCGCTGCACGGCCCGCACGGACCGGTGTCGCCCATCGACCAGAAATTGTCGCTCGTCGGGATACGGATGATCCGCTCTTCGGGAAGACCCGCAATCTTGCGCCACAGGTCGAACGCCTCGTCGTCGGTGTGATAGACGGTCGCGGTCAGCTTGTCGGCGGGCAGGCCCCAGGTCTTGTGAACCAGCGTCCAGGCATGGTCGATCGCCTGTTCCTTGAAATAGTCGCCGAAGGAGAAATTCCCCAGCATTTCAAAGAATGTATGATGCCGCGCCGTATAGCCGACATTGTCGAGATCGTTGTGCTTGCCGCCGGCGCGAACGCATTTCTGCGACGACGCGGCCGTGCTGTACGGACGCTTCTCCAGCCCGGTGAAGACATTCTTGAACGGCACCATGCCCGCGTTGACGAACATCAGCGTCGGGTCATTGAACGGCACCAGCGGTGCCGACGGTTCGATATGGTGGCCGGCCCCGGCAAAATAGTCGAGGAACGAGCGGCGGATGTCGTTGGTCGATGTCATGCGCGCGATCTAGTGCCGGATCGTCCGTTACTCAAGCACAGACGCGCAGCATCAGCGCTGGCAGAGCCGGTCGAGCTGCTGCCCGGTCAACCCCTGCTGGTTCACCAGCGCCTGCGAGATGAACTGCACATCATATTGGGCGATGCGATATTCGCCTTCGCGAACGCGCTGCACCAATATCCCGCCGCACGTTCCGGCAATCCCCGGATGATCGTCGAGCACCGAAAACAGGACATAGGCGCCGGGATATGCGGCGCCATCTGGATTGTTGCTCCACGCGACGAATTGCGGCGTCATCGATCCGTCGCCGGTCTGGAACTGCGTGGCGCCGGCATGCAGGTTTGCCCAGTCCTTCGGCGTGATTTCCGCCAGCGGGTCCATCATCGCGATCCCGGCCTGATCGCCGCGATCGAGCCGGTCGAGGAAGCGCGTCACAAAGCTGGTCGCCGCCGCCGTATCGGCGTCGCTCGCCTTCCAGTCCGCCGGAACGGGCTTGTAGGGATCGGTCGCGGGATCGTAGCAGAAGAATTTCTGCCGCAGATTTTCGATCATCATGACATTGCGGGTCGTATCGACGCGGCTGTCGAAATTATACCGGCCGAAACGCACCTTCATCTTGCCGCAGCGCTGCGCCGCAATCCGCTGGACCTCTTCCATCGTCGTCGTCAGCCGCGCCGCCTCGATATCGGCGACATCGGCGCTGAAACCACCCGCGGCCAGCTTCTCGACGCGAATTGCGGGCTCGCCCGCCGCCGCAAGCAACAGCGCCAATACCAGACCTGCCATAACCCCGAACTCCCCCCGCCTTCCGTCGATCGGATGACCGCAGGCCCATATTGCGGACAACGGGCGCGCGCCGCAAGTCCGATGAGGGCTGGCTCAGCGCCACTGCGCTCAAAAAGCGGTCGCGATGCCCTTGCCCAGATAGCAGGGAAGCTGATGCAGCACGTCGGCCTTGGGCACCCCGTCCTCGATCAGGGCAGGCGGCACTTCCGACGTATCGACGCGCACGACGGTGAAGGCGGCACGGGGCGCGCTGCGATGGACGACGACATAGCCGCAATCCATCGTGCCATCCTTGCGATCGCCGCGAAAATCGAACGCGGCATAAAGGCCGGGCGGCTGTCCCGCCGGGTCGGCATACCAGGTCAGGCGCAGGATGCGCAGCGTGCCATCGGCCCACAGCGCAGCCCGCTTGCGCAGGTTCATCTCCCATTCCAGCCGCGGGTTCGACGCCTGAAACGACAGGCGCAGCATCGCATAGGCCGCCTCATAGTCGCGCTTCGCCAACGCCATCGTGAACCCGGTGAAGCGGTCGATCGCGCCCTCCTCGTCGGCTGGGGCGGGCTCGAAGCTCTTACCCGCGGGTACCACGACGTCGCGCTCGACCCCGGGCCCCAGAACGGGCGGCGCGGCCGCCAACGGGGTCGCCGCTGTGAATAGTGCGGTCAGGAGCAGCACGCCAAACCGGCGATCAAAAGACAAAATAATCGCCCCCGCGTTCGCGCGCGCGCTGCCAGGCGGGGCGCGCGTGGCACGCCGCGACGAAGGCGGCGAGGCGCGGATAGCGATCGGCACCGTTCATCGCCGCAACCTCGGCCGGGAAGCTCAGCATGATGTCGGCAGCCGACAGGCGATCGCCGATGAAATGCCCGGCGTCGCCGATCTCGCTTTCGAGATAGGCGAAATGCGCGCCGAGCTGTTCGTCGATCCGCGGTCGCAGCGGCGCCGCAGCATCGCCGAGGCGGGCAACATAGAGATTGAGGAGAACAGGAGTCATGGCCGAACCTTCGGCAAAGTGCAGCAGCTCAAGGTGCCGGACATGATTGTCGGTGCCGCGCGGCGGGATCAAGGCGTCACCGCCATGGCGCTCGCACAAATATTCGACGATCGCGCCCGATTCCTGGATCACCCGCCCGTCGTCCTCGAGCAGCGGCGATTTGCCGAGCGGATGGACGGCTTTCAGCTCGGGCGGCGCGAGGTTGGTAACGGCGTCGCGCTGATAGTGGCGAATTTCGAATGGAGCGCCGATTTCCTCGAGCAGCCACAATATGCGCTGCGACCGGCTGTTGTTCAGATGGTGGACGATCAGGCTCATCGCATTCTCCTCTTATCCGCGCCAATATCCGTTGCGATCGATTAACGCCGCCAGCTCGCGCACCAGCTTGGCGCCGACAATAGCGGTCACGCCGCCGATGTCGCGGCCCGGATGATGTTCGACGATGTCCGCGCCGACGATCGGCGCGCACTGCCGGTGCAGCACCGCGAGCAGTTCGCGCACTGTCAGCCCGCCGGGCTCGGGATGCGCGACGCCGGGCGCCGCCGACGGATCGAGCCCGTCGAGGTCGATCGAGATATAGAGCGGGCCGCTCAGCACCGGCACCGCTTCGGGAACCAAGCCCGCCATCGGGACGATCTCGACGCCGAAGCGATCGGCTTGTGTGGCGCAATGGCGATTCAACGTGCGGATACCGACCTGGACCAACCGCGCGGCAAGGCCCGCTTCGCATATCCGGGCAAAGGGCGACGCATGGCTGCGCGGATTGCCGCCGAAGTCGTCGTACAAGTCGGGATGCGCGTCGATGTGCAGGATGTTGAGCGGACCGAAACAAGCGGCGGCGGCTTCGACGAGCGGAAATGTCACCGCATGATCGCCGCCGAGCGCGAGCGGAATTTCGCCATCCTCGTGCAGCATCGCGACATGGCGCCGGATCGCGGCATCGTCGTGTGCGACATGCTCGGTCAGCGGCAGGTCGCCATCGTCAGTGAAGGCGATATCCGTGCCGATTTCGGGACCTAGCTCGCTTGCCATATTGCCGCGATCGCTGCGCAGCGCCGCACGGATCGCCGCAGACCCGCCCGCCGCGCCGCGTTCGAAACTACTGTTGACGTCGGTCGGCAAACCGAAAAGGCGGATCGCGGGCATCGAGCCTGTGTAGTCCTTGCCCCTGAACACGCAAGCCGGGATGCGGTACACGCCCCCGCCAGCATGGTCAGCGGCGGCATGGTCAACGGCGGCCGGGCCGACCTGCCAAGAGAGGGGTCGGGCAGATCCAAGGAGGCGTGCCGGAGAGGCACGGACCCGCCGCCGTTCGCCGGCGAGCCGTATTGCGACGGCTCGCCGGATCCGGATTAGATATCGTCGTCGTCCGCGTCGGGTCCGGTCATCATCTCTTCGGCCACCGCATCGGTGCGGCTGCGGATCGCCTTTTCGAGCCGTTCCATCAGTTCGGGATTTTCGGTCAGGAAATTCTTCGCATTTTCGCGGCCCTGACCGATGCGGATCGAATCATAGCTGAACCAGGCGCCCGATTTTTCGACGAGACCGGCCTTGACCCCGAGGTCGAGAATTTCGCCGATCTTCGAAATGCCCTGCCCGTACATGATGTCGAATTCGACCTGCTTGAACGGGGGCGCGACCTTGTTCTTGACGACTTTGACACGCGTGGTGTTGCCGACGATTTCGTCGCGGTCCTTGATCTGGCCGGTGCGGCGGATATCGAGGCGGACCGAGGCGTAGAATTTGAGCGCATTGCCGCCCGTCGTCGTCTCGGGATTGCCGTACATCACGCCGATCTTCATGCGCAGCTGGTTGATGAAGATCACCATGCAGCGCGAACGGCTGATCGAGCCGGTGAGTTTGCGCAAGCTCTGCGACATCAGGCGCGCCTGAAGGCCGACATGGCTGTCGCCCATCTCGCCTTCGATTTCGGCGCGCGGGACGAGCGCGGCGACCGAGTCGACGACGAGCACGTCGATCGCATTCGAGCGCACCAGCGTATCGACGATTTCAAGCGCCTGTTCGCCCGTATCGGGCTGCGATACGATCAGCTCGTCAATGTTTACGCCCAGCTTCTTCGCATAGACGGGATCGAGCGCATGTTCGGCATCGACGAAAGCCGCGGTTCCGCCGGTCTTCTGCGCTTCGGCGATGCAATGCAGCGCGAGGGTGGTCTTGCCCGAGCTTTCGGGACCGTAGATTTCGATAACGCGGCCACGCGGCAGACCGCCGACGCCGAGCGCGATGTCGAGCCCGAGCGATCCGGTCGAGACCGCCTCGACCTGCATCGCTTCCTTCGATCCGAGCTTCATCACCGAGCCCTTGCCGAACGCGCGATCGATCTGCGCGAGTGCGGCGTCGAGCGCCTTCTGCCTGTCTGTGCTGTTCACTGATTTCCCCGATTCGACGAGTGATAATTGTCCGGCCATGACCGTTCCTTTCCAGCTCTAGAGCGAAGGCAGAACCACCGCAACGCCAGAGCTGTGTACGCTATTTGTTCTATAGGAACAAGTGGAGAACAAATATTTTTGCGCTATCGGCGAGGCGCGCGCTATTCCCCGAAAAAACCATCCAGAACGGCCTCGATTTCGGCGATACGGAACGGCTTCGTCACCAGCTTGCGGTTCGCATGCGGCGCGGGAATCACGTCGCCGCCGCCTGACGTGAAGGCAAAGGGAATCCCCCGCTCCGCCAGCGCATCGGCGACCGGCCATCCCTTTTCGTCGCCCAGGTTGATATCGACGAGTGCGCCCGCCACCGGCTGCGACGCGACTACCGCGAGCGCTTCCTCGTTGGTCGTCGCCTGCGCCGGTTCGGGATAGCCGAGCGCGTCGAACATATCGACGAGCATCATGCCGATCAGGACATCGTCTTCGACAAGCAGGATCAACCTGTCTTCAGCCATGACCCACCCTATGCGCCGCATCGTCGAGCGCCATCGATACTGCTTCTGCAAGCTGCGCAACCGAGAAGGGCTTGGGCAGGAAGGCGACATCATCGATGTTGATCGACTGGCGCAACTGCTCCTCGGCATAGCCCGACATGAACAGCACCGGCAGGTTCGCCCGCTTGGCGCGCATCGCGCGGACCATCGTCGGCCCGTCCATCGTCGGCATCACAACGTCGCTGATCACCAGGTCAATCTTGTCCATCGCGGCGAAGCGTTCAAGCCCCTCTTCGCCCTGCGAAGCGGTAACGACCGTATAACCCGCGCGGGTCAGCGCCCGTTCGGCGACGGCCCGCACCATATCCTCGTCCTCGACGAGAAGGATGGTACCGGTGCCCCACTGGCTTTTCTTCGCCTTCGCAGCCGGCGGCGGCGTTGCCGGCACGCCGCTTTCGGCTCGGTGGACCGGCAGGTAAATGGTGAAGCTGGTCCCCGCGCCCGGTTTGCTGTCGGCAAAGATAAAGCCCGCCGATTGTTTGATGATGCCATAGACCGTCGACAGTCCCAGCCCTGTCCCCTTGCCGACATCTTTGGTCGTGAAAAAGGGTTCGAAAATTTTAGGCAGCACTTCGGCCGGAATGCCGGTCCCCGTATCGCCGACCTTCAGCGCGCTGTAATCGGCGGGCGGCATGAATTCATTGCCCATCTGGCGAACTTCAGCGGCGGAAACGGGATAGGTTTCGATCGTCAACGTCCCGCCGCCGGGCATCGCGTCGCGCGCATTGACCGCAAGGTTGATGATGACCTGCTCTAGCTGCCCGGGGTCGGCGCGCACCGCACCCAGCCCGCGGCCATGATGCACCGACAATTGCACCGTATCGCCGATCAGCCGCTTGAGCAGATGCGACACTTCCGAAATCACGTCGGGAAGCTGCAATATCTGCGGCCGCAACGTCTGCTGGCGCGAAAAGGCGAGCAACTGCCGCGTCAGGCTCGCCGCGCGGTTGGCGTTGCTACGGATTTGCTGAATATCGTCATAGTCGCTGTCGCCCGGCGTGTGCCGCATCAGCATCAGATCGCAGCTTCCGAGCACCGCGGTCAGGATATTGTTGAAATCATGCGCGACGCCGCCCGCAAGCTGGCCGACCGCCTGCATCTTCGATGCCTGCGCCACCTGCCGCTTGAGGCGCGACTCTTCGCTCGAATCCTTGAGGCTAAGCAGAACCGCCGCCTCGCCCAGCCCGCGCACGCCGACGACGCGCATCGACACCGGTTCGTCGCCTTGTCCGGCCAGCCGGATCGAGAGATCGCCGCCGACCTGCTGCCCGCTGCTGTGACGGCGGATCATGTCGGCGAGTGGTCCCTTGTCCTCGCCGACCACAAGATCGCCGGGGTAGCGCGGCCTCTTGCCATCGGCGACGCCCGCGGCGCGCATGAAAGCGCGGTTCATGTACAGAAAGCGCCCGTCGCGATCGACGAGCGCAAGCCCGAAGGGCAGCAGTGACAGCAGCGTTTCGATATAGCTTTGCGCGGTGCCGCGATCGGCGGGTCCGATCTCCTCGTCGAGCATGGCGAGCAGCATCGGCCCGTGCGTATCGGCCGGCGTCAGCGGGATTTGCAGCATCCGCACCGGCGTTGCCCGATCGCCCTCACGCGCAAAATAGAGCGCGCCGGCATCATCGAGCCGCAACATACCGGCGACATCGCGCCCCGCATAATGCAGCGCATCCTCTTCGCCGAGCGCGCGCAAAAGAAATGCCTGATTGGCAACGCGCAACCGGCCCTCGGCACTGACCAGCGCCGCCATCACCCCCGCCTGCGCCAACGTGCGCCCTGCGGGTCCGTCGAGGTGGCGGACGATCTCTCCTGCCAGATCGAGCCGTTCATGGGCCGAAAAGCGCCAGATGAGATAGTCTTCGGCCTGCCCCGATCGCAGCACTTGTGCACGAAGTTGCAAGGGCCCGACTGCGATTTCATCGACCCCGCCCTCACCTTCCCGCCACGCGGTCCGGCCCGCATTTTTGAGCAGCTCGGCGCCGCGCCCTTCGAGCGGCAGGCCCGGCGGCGTGACGAAGCCGCCCATCCATGTCGCGAACAGGTCGTTCGCACAGACGAGGCGTCCGGCCCGGTCGGTGATCGCAATCGCAATATCGTCATGATTGACCGCGGCGCGCAGCATCGACCAATCGGTCGGCGCCGCCTCGCCCACCGCGGCCGCCGGAAACAGACGCCGCGCGAGGATCATGCCGCCCGCCGCGAGCGCGAGTCCGGCAAGGAAACCGGCGGCAAGCACCGCGTCGCCGGTGGCCCAGAACAACAGCCCGACCGACACCAGCGCGAGGCCGCCGAGCAGCGCAAGGTCGATCCGGGAAAGCCCTTGAATTGCGGAAAGCGGACCGGCAGCGCCCACCCCCCTGCTGAAATCGGTATCAGCGGAAGGCAGGCTCTGCGCGGTCAATTCACACTTTCCCAGTCAGCGCATCACCAGATGCGAACACGATCCTTCGGATCCAGATAGAGCGTCTGGCCCGGCTTAACCTGATAGGCCTTATACCAAGGGTCAAGATTGCGCGAGACCCAAGTCCGCTGGATCGAGGGCGAATGCGGATCGGTCGAAATGCGCTGCGACAGATTCTGTTCGCGATAGTTGCGCCGCCATACCTGCGCCCAGCCGAGGAAAAAGCGCTGGTCGCCGGTCAGCCCGTCGATCACCGGCGCCTCCTTGCCGCCCAGCGACGCCTTGTAAGCGTCATAGGCGATGTTGAGGCCGGCGAGATCGCCGATATTCTCACCCAGCGTGAAGGTGCCGTCGAGATGCTCGCCCGGCAGCACTTCATAGGCGTCATATTGCGCGACGAGCGCCTTGCTCGCCGCTTCGAACGCCTTCACATCCTCGGGCGTCCACCAGTCGGCGAGTTTGCCGGTTTCGTCATATTTCGAACCCTGGTCGTCGAAATGGTGGCTGATCTCATGGCCGATCACCGCGCCGATGCCGCCATAGTTGATTGCGGGGTCGGCCTTCGGATCGAAGAAGGGCGGCTGCAGGATTGCGGCCGGGAAGACGATCTCGTTCATGCCGAAATTGGCGTAGGCATTGACCGTCATCGGGGTCATGCCCCATTCCCAGCGCCGGATCGGACCGCCGAGACGGCTGATATTGTCGTCATGCTGCCACTGGTTGGCGCGCAGCGCGTTACCAAACAGGTCGTCGGCCCGGATCTCCAGCGATCCATAATCCTTCCAGCGATCGGGATAGCCGATCTTGGTCGTGAAATTGGCCAGCTTCTTCTTCGCCTTCACCTTAGTTTCGGGCTGCATCCACGCAAGATTGTCGATGCGGTGGCCGAGCGCCGCGATGACATTCTTGACCAGCTTGTCCATTTCCGCCTTGGTTTCTGGCGGGAAATATTTCGCGACATAATCCTTGCCGACCGCTTCACCCAGATTGCCGGTCGTGAAATCGACCGCGCGCTTCCAGCGCTCCTGCATCTGCGGCGTTCCCGACAGCGCGGTGCCATAGAAGGAGAAGGCTTCCTTCGCGACCGCATCGGGCAGCACGTCCGAAAAGCCGTCGAGGCTGCGGACGAGCAGCGCGTCGCGCAGCACGCCGATCGGCGCGTCGGCAATCAGCTTCGCCTCGCCGGTGAAGGCGCTCGGCTGCGACACGAGCAGCGCGTCTTCCTTGACGCCGATGCCGCGAACAAAGGTCGTCCAGTCGAAGCCCGGCGCCGCCTTTTCCAGTTCGGCAAGCGTCATCTTGTTATAGACCTTGGTGGCGTCGCTGCTGTCATTCTTGTCCCAATGGACCGTCGCGATCTGCTTTTCGAAGGCATAGACTGCCTGCGCCCGCGCCGCGGCGTCCTGTTCGCCTGCCAGCGTCAGGACATTTTCCAGATGCTTGAGGTAAGCCGCCTGCAGCTTGGCGTTGCGCTCATTGTCCTTCAGGTAGAAGTCGCGATCGGGCATGCCGAGGCCGCCCTGGAACATCGTGTAGATGTAGACGTCGGGATTCTTGTCGTCCTGCCCGACATAGCCGCCGAAGAAGTGCGAGACGCCGTTGCGGTCGGCTTCGGCGAGCAACGCGGCAAGGCCCGGTTTGTCGACGGTGCGGATCTTCGCGAGCCACGGCTGGATCGGGGCAAGCCCCTTCGCCTCGACCGACGCCGAATCGAGATAGGAGGCATAGGCGCGTCCGATCATGCTGCTCGGATCGCCCTTCGCCGCTTCGAGAATCTCCTGCGTGCGCTTTTGCGACAGATCGGCAAGCGCGGTGAACATGCCATAGTTGGACTTGTCCGCCGGGATCGCGGTGTTCTTGGCCCAGGTGCCATTGGCATAGGCGTAGAAGTCGTTGCCGGGCAGCACGCTCTTGTCCATGCCGGTCGTGTCGAAGCCGAAATCGCCGATTTCGGGCTTGTCGGCCTTGGCCGAGGCGGCGGCCTGCTCCTTGGCCGAAACCGAAACCGCCGGCGCCATGCCGAACAGTATCGCGCCCAGCGCGGCGGTCGCCATCAGGCGCGAAGAATGCGTCATACGTGTCATGATTATCCCCAGGTTGACGGGCAGGACATGATTCTCCGCACCGTGAATGGCGCGGATCCTGCGATGGAGACAGCTATAAAAGCTGGCGGCCTGCGATCAACCGGCCGCCGTGTCGCTCGTCGATGACTCAAGTCGTTGGTCGCGCGCGCGGCGCAATTTGCGCCGCCAGCGCAGGCGGATCCAATTGTCCCAGATTACCGCCGCGAGCAGGAAGCCGACCACCGCGGTGACGACCGAGATTACGAACAGGCCCGCGATCAGAGCCGGCGCAGCGTCGGACAACAGCCACCGCGCCCATTCGCCGACCGATGCGCCATTGTCGATCATGATCGAGAAGGTCGCGACATTCGCATGCAGCCCGAACAGATCATTGCCGAGCCAAACCGCCGCGGCGATCAGCAGCGGCGTCGTCGCGGGGTTGGACAGGAAAGTCATCGCGACGCCGATCGGAATATTGGCACGGAAAGGCAGCGCGAGCATTGCCACGCCCAGTATCTGCGCGCCAGGGATCAGGAAAAAGATGCCGACGAACAGACCGAGCGCGGTGCCACGGCGCACCGAGGTGCGGGTGAAGCGCCATAAATGGCTATGCGCGACGCGATGGGCAAAGGGCTTGACGAACCGGCTTTCGAGCAGCTCCTCACGCGACGGCGAGTGGCGCTTGATCCAGTTCATCACCGCCGCCTTGTCGCGCGGCTTCCCCCCGCTCATCCCCGTTCCTTCATCAATCGCTGCTTGTCGCGCTTCCAGTCGCGTTCCTTGATCGACTCGCGTTTGTCGTGCGCCTTCTTGCCCTTGGCGAGCGCGAGTTCGACCTTCGCGCGCCCGCGTCCGTTGAAATATACGCTCAAGGGCACCAGCGTCATCCCTTGCCGGGCCACCGCCGCGTGCAATTTATTGATCTCGCGCGTGTTGAGCAGCAGCTTGCGGGGTCGGCGCGGTTCATGATTGAAACGGTTGCCATGGCTGAATTCGGGGATGTTGGCGTTGATCAGCCACACCTCGCCGCCCGCGACTTCGGCATAGCTTTCGGCGATCGTCCCCTCGCCGAAGCGCAACGATTTCACCTCGGTGCCCTGCAGCGCGATCCCCGCCTCGAACACCTCGTCGATGGCATAGTCGAAGCGCGCGCGCCGATTTTCGGCGACGACCTTCTTCTTGTCGAATTCGGGGGCGGATTGCGGACGGGCCATGAATGAAGAAAACCTAGAGAACGCCCGCCGAAACCAGTGCGGCATCGACGGCGGCGCGCGATGCAGCGGACGCCGGAATGATAGGTAGGCGCACATCGGGCGAAAACCAGTCGTGCACCCGCGCCAGCGCATATTTGACCGGCGCCGGTGACGCGTCGGTGAACATCGCCTTGTGCAGCGGAAACAGCCGGTCGTGCAGGACCAGCGCGCGCGCCCAGTCGCCTGCGGCGCAAGCGGCGGCGAAATCGGCGCACAGGCGCGGCGCGACATTGGCGGTGACCGAAATGCAGCCCACCCCGCCCAGAACGGCGTGCGGCAACCACAGGTCGTCGTTGCCGCTGAGCTGGCAGAAATCGGCGCCCGCCCCGGCCCGGTGCATCGTCACGCGCGCAAGGTCGCCGCTCGCATCCTTGGTCGCGACGACCGTCGGAATTTCGGCGAGTTTGCACATGGTTTCAGCGCTGATGTCGGCGACGGTACGGCCGGGGACATTGTAGACGACGATCGGCAGATCGCTCGCGTCGGCGAGCGCCCTGAAATGGGCGAGCATGCCTTCCTGTGTCGGGCGGTTGTAATAGGGCGCGACGATCAGCGCGGCGCTCGCCCCTGCGGCCTGCGCATGCCGCATGTGGCGGATCGCGGTGGCGGTGTCGTTCGACCCGCAGCCGGCGATCACCGGCACCCGTCCCGCCGCCGCCTCGATGCACGCGTCGATGATGCGATAATGTTCGTCGAAGCTCAGCGTCGGGCTCTCGCCGGTCGTACCGCACGGCACGAGCGCGCTCGTCCCCTCTTTGATCTGCCAGTCGACGAGGCGCGCAAAGGCCTGCATATCCAACGCACCGTCGCGAAATGGCGTCACCAAAGCGGGA
Source organism: Sphingopyxis sp. Q841 (assembly GCF_052384365.1). Lineage (NCBI taxonomy): Bacteria > Pseudomonadati > Pseudomonadota > Alphaproteobacteria > Sphingomonadales > Sphingopyxidaceae > Sphingopyxis > Sphingopyxis sp. Q841. Next base: position 378,088 of record NZ_JBQSUM010000001.1, read on the forward strand.
ATCGACCCCGAGAACATGCTCCGCTCCTTTACAAAAAGCCGCTTTCACCGATAGAATCCGGTCAGCGCGCCGCGTCATGAACGCCTATTCAGCGCCCTGCAAGGAGTTTGCCACTAACATGGCCGGCATGTTTTCGCTGCCCCCAATTTCCCGCCTCGCGCTCGCTGCGGCGCTGCTTGTCCCATCGGTCGCCACCGCGAGCGAACTGACGCCCGATCAGATGGCGTGGTATCGCGCTCAGATGGGGCTCGCGTCGGTCTCGACCTCGCCGCCGAGCGCGACCAACACCGTCGGCGACGCGGTGCTCGAATGGCGGCGGCTGACGCAGGACCAGACTGCGTCGTTCGACCGGCTTTCGCGGTTCCTGATGGCCAATCGCGACTGGCCCGATGCCGACAAGATGCGCGTCCGCGCCGAAAAGGCGATCGCGATCGACAGTTTCGATCCCGCGCGCACGCTCGCCTATTTCCAGGCCTTTCCGCCGCGCACCGCGAGCGGCGAGCTGCGTATGGCGCTAGCGCTCAACGCGTCGGGCCGCCGCGACGAAGCCTATGCCGCGGTGCGCCGGGCCTGGACCGGCGGCACGCTCGATGAAGCGGAGGTCAGCCGGGTGCTGAGTCTCTTCCCCGGCGCGATCTCGCTAGCCGATCATGATGCACGCATGGACAAGCTGTTGTGGCTGGGCGCGACCGGCCCCGCCTCGCGCCAACTCGCCTTCACCTCGCCCGACCGGCGGCCGATCTTCGCGGTGCGGCTCGCAATGCGCAGCGGCGCGGTCGACGCCGCGATGCAAGCGTCGGCGATCGAAGCGCAATATCCGTCGCTGACCCGCACCGACCCCGGCTATATCGCCGACAAGGCAACGTGGCTGCGCAAGGCGGGCCGCGTCGGCGAAGCGCGCGCGCTGCTCGCTGGGCCGCGCAATCTGGCCTCGGCACCCACTGATGCGGAGGAATGGCTCGAAACCCTGCTCACCAACGCGCGCCAGGCCGATGCCGCGGGCGACAAGGTGACTGCCTATAATATCGCGCGGCAGCTTGATGACGCGCTGCCGTCGGGGACGGTCGTGCGGGAACAGCCGCTCGGCGTGCGCGACGATTATACCTCGCTGGCATGGCTCGCAGGCCAGCTCGCTTACAAGAGCCTCGGCCGGCCAGGCGAAGCGGTACGGCTGTTCCGCGCTTATGGCGAAGCCGCGCGCTCGGCGCAGACGCGCACCAAGGGCTTTTACTGGGCGGGCCGCGCCGCGCTCGCAGCGGGCGACACGGCTGCGGCCAATGCGCATTTCGCCGACGCGGCCGAACATTATGACCAGTTTTACGGCCAGCTCTCGCTCGAACGGCTTGGCCGCCGCCAGCCCAAGCCGGTGCCCGTCCCGACGATCCGGGTCAGCGCGTCAGAGCGCGAGGCATTCGATGACGACCGGCTGGTGCGCGCCGCGCGCGCGCTGGGCGAAATTGGCGCGTGGCGTGAACAGTCGCTGTTCCTCCGTGCGCTGGCGCAGCGCGCGACGACGCCGACCGATCATGTTCTGGCGGGCCAGCTCGCCGCGTCGATCGGCCGTCCCGACCTCGGCGTCATGATCGGCCGCAGCGCGCAGGCGAACAGCCTCGACGCGGTCGAGGTTTCGGGCTTCCCCACGGTGCGTGTCCCGGCGGGGCAGGAAAACAACTGGACCTTCATCCACGCGATCACCCGTCAGGAAAGCCAGTTCGACCGCCAGGCGATCAGTCACGCCGGCGCGCGCGGGATGATGCAGTTGATGCCGGGAACCGCGCGCGAAGTCGCAAGCAAGCTCGGCCTCGGCTATGACGCGAACTCGCTGACCAGCGACACCAATTATAATATGACATTGGGGTCGACCTATTTTCAGCAGATGCTCAGCTATTTCGGCGGCAGCTATCCGCTCGCGGTCGCGGCCTACAATGCCGGGCCGGGGAATGTGAACAAATGGCTGCGCGCCAATGGCGATCCGCGATCGGGCACGGTTGACATGATCGACTGGATCGAGGCTATTCCGATTTTCGAAACGCGCAACTATGTCCAGCGCGTGCTCGAAAATGCGGTCGTCTACGACACGCTGCGCGACGGCGACCGGTCGCTGCCCAATGCACCGCTGAGCTTCTATCTCGGCAAGCGCACACCCGGCTGACCGGTCGATGGCGGGGGACAAGACCAATATCATCAGCCCGTCGGGCTTCGCCGCGCTGCGCGCCGAATATGATCTGCTGTTCGTAACCGAACGCCCCAAGCTCGTCGAAACGATCAGTTGGGCGGCCGGCAATGGCGACCGCAGCGAGAATGGCGACTATATCTACGGCCGCAAACGGCTGCGCGAGATCGACCGGCGGCTGTCCTTCCTCGCGCGCCGGATGAAGGCCGCGCGGGTCGTCGATCCCGCGGAACAGCCCGACAAGCACCGTATCTGGTTCGGCGCCACGGTCGAACTCGCCGACGAGGAGGACGCGCGCCGCACCGTCACGCTGGTCGGCGACGATGAGGCGGATGCGGGCGCCGGCCGGATCGGCTGGAACAGTCCGCTGGCCCGGGCGCTGCGCGGCGCGGCGACCGGCGATTTGCGCACGGTCCAACTGCCCGCGGGGCCCAAGGAATGGGAAATCGTCGCCATCGCCTATCCCTGATCGCGGCACGTGCCGCCTGTGCGCGCGATCACAGCGACGCGCGAAAGATCGTGCGAAGCCATCCGATCGTCACGCAAGGAGAGGGTCGATGCGGGGAATCATCATCGTTGCATTGTCGCTGGCGGCAACCGATAGCCAGGCGATGCAGCCGCCGGGCGACGCGCAGATCAAGGCCGAACTGGGCCGCGGCGAAGAGATTGAAGCACGCATCGCGGGTGACCTGAATGGCGACGGCGTCGATGACATCGCCTATATCGTGCGCGGCAACGACAAGAGGATATTGCGCGTCCGCCTGGCCGACAAGGGCAAGGGTTTCGGCCGCGCGCCGCAGGGCATGCTCGACCTCGACGCCTACCCGCTCGGCGCAGCCGAGATGTCCGTCGCGAAAGGCGTATTGGTCGTCAAGGATCAGACCGGGGGAACGACCGCGACGGCGGCAACCTATCGCTTTCGGCTAGACCCGGAGGCTGGGCGCATGAAGCTCATCGGCCTTGATGCAACGATGTATAGCCGCACCTTCGCGCACGACGGCAGCGAACTGAGCTGGAACCTGCTGACCGGCGACGTCATCACCTCGACGCTCAAGCTAAGCGGGTCGGGCGAAAATGCATCCTATCAAAAGACGGGACTCAAGCGCTTCCGCCGCCCGATCCGCGTCTATTGGATGGAAGACGCCCCCAGCGGCGAGGATGCGTTCGGCGCTGCCGCCAAATAATTATTGCCCCTGCCCCATCAGCGCCGGGATGATCCAGACCACCGATAGCACGATGACTGCCAGAAACAGCGAAATCGCAAGGACATAGCGCACGCCGTTGCCTTTGACGCCGCTGCTGGCTTCTTCGTCGGTCACTTCGACATGGTCGTCCACGACTTTCATGGTTCGTCTCCCTTCAGACTGTCTGCATCCAACGCGGGGCTGGACAGCGCGGTTCCCGCGCGCGGGGCGCGCGGGGATGGGAGAGTGAAGCCAGAGGGTCTGTAAGCCGGGTTCTGTCCACCCCGTTGCCGGGGATGGGCGATCATTCCTCTAGGCGGCCGGTTGCCCGGACGCTCAAGCAGTCAACCCGGACGGCGGGGCCGGAACCAGCCCTGAGTCACCTCGTGCCATCCCTATTCGACCTTGCTCCCGGTGGGGTTTGCCGTGCCGCGTCCGTTGCCGTCCGCGCGGTGCGCTCTTACCGCACCCTTTCACCTTTCGCCGGGCCGAAGCCGTTGGCGGTCTGCTCTCTGTGGCACTTTCCCTTGCTCCGGTTGCCCGAAGCCGCCGGACGTTATCCGGCACCGTGGTTTCCGTGGAGCCCGGACTTTCCTCCCCCGCTTGCGCGGCGGCGATCGCCCGACCCTCTGGCCTCATGCGGTTATAACGCGAACGAACGCCGATTGCGAGCGATTGCGCGAACGACTGACATGGGTGGATCCCAGCCTTTTAACGCTCGTCATGCTGAATCAAGTTCAGGATGACGATGCTGCGATGTCTCGCTTCGGTCACTCCCGCTCGATCAATCACCTTCGGGCTGCGGCAGCAGCAGTGCGAGCAGGATCGCGCGGCATTCGCCGTCGATCGTTCCGTCGATCAGTTCGGGGCGGAAGCGGCGCTGAAAGGCGACGGTCGCGGCAAAGCCGTCGGTGACATCATAGCCGAAACGTTCAAGCGCGAGCAGGAAGCCGGCGTCGGTCCATAGCGGATCGGTCAGTTTCTTGGTCGGCCGCGGCAGCGCCAGGCGCCGGCGCGCCAGCTCACCCCACGGAAAAAGCTCGCCCGGATCCTGCTTGCGCGTCGGCGCGATGTCCGAATGACCGACGACATTGCCGCGCGTGATCGCGTGGCGGTCCTTGATCTGGTGCACGAGCCGCACGACCGAGGCGACTTGCGGGTCGGGAAAGGGGACATAGCCGAATTCATGCCCGGGATTGACGATTTCGATACCGACGCTCGCCGAATTGATGTCACTGATCCCGCGCCAGTGCGACTTGCCCGCGTGCCACGCGCGCCTGTCCTCGGGCACCATATGGGTGATCTGGCCGTCTTCGCTGACGACATAATGCGCCGACACCTTCGCCTCGGGATCAGCAAGCCGATCAAGGGCTTCGGCGCCGGTCTTCATGCCGGTATAATGCAGCACGATCATCGAGATGGGCAGCGCGCGCTCGTCGAAATTGGGTGACCAGCGTTCGATAAAGTCGCTCATGCGTGTCGCGGCCCGTTCCTGCCCTGCCTTGTGTTCGCTTGCGCCAGTCGAGCGCAAAATGCAAGGTCAGGCCGCGACCGGCGCGCGCACCTGCTGATCGGCCGGCTCATAAAGTCCGCGCAGACGGCGGCTCGCCACGAACTGGTCGGTCTGGCCGAGCACCGTCTCGCCCGCTCCCAAGACCAGAAAGCTTTGCGGCGCGGCCACAGAACGCAGCCGCGCGAAAGCCTTCTGGCGCATCGGCAGCGAGAAATAGAGCAACAGGTTGCGGCAGAAGATCAGATCGGCCGGGCTGGCAAGCGGCGGGCGGTCGACGAGCATATTCTGCACGGAAAAGTCGATCCGGCGCCTCAGGTCGGCCTTGGCAAGCCAACCGCCTTCGGTCTGGTCGAACCATCGCACCATGCGCTGCACTGGCAGGCCGCGCTGAATCTCGAACTGGCTGTACAGCCCGACGCGCGCGCGGCTGATCGCATGATAGCTGACGTCGGTGCCGACGACATCGACCTGCCACCCCGCCCATTGCTCGCCCTGTTCGGCGAGCAGCATCGCCATCGAATAGGCTTCCTGGCCGGTCGACACGCCGCAATGCCAGATGGTCACGCGCCGCTTGGCCGCATTGGTTTCGCGAATATGCTCAAGCGCTGTCTTCGCTATGTCATCGAACACACTATGTTCGCGGTAGAAATAAGTTTCATTGTTGAGCATCGCATCGACCGTGTCGTCAAGCAGCTGCCGGCTGGTCGAGGTGACGAGCGCAGCGACGAGCGCGTCGAGATCCGCGATACCGTGACGCTGCATCACCGGCTTCAGCGACATTTCGATCCGCCATATCCGGTTCGGCGACAGCGTCTGGCCGGTGCGCGATTCGAGCACGCCCATCAGCACGCGATAGGCGGACTCGCTGGCACCGCCGCCCATCATGACTTTTTGCTGCCGCCAAGATAGGAGCCGAGCATCAGCGCGATCGCATCGGGGTTGAGCGTCGCCGCGGCAATCCCCGCCTTGGCAACGGCACCGGGCATCCCCCAGATAACGCAGCTTTCGGGCGCCTGCGCGAGGACGGTCCCGCCTGCATCCTTCAGCCGCGCCGCGCCGGTCGCCCCGTCACGGCCCATGCCGCTCAGCACGACGGCCACGCCCCCGGCGCCGTAGACATCGGCGACCGAAGCCAGCATCGGGTCGGCGGAGGGGCAACAGCCATTGTCGACCGGACGGCGATCGAGCGCGATCTCCTGCCGCCGCCCTGCGTTGACGACCATCAGATGGGCATCGCCGGGGGCGAGATAGATATGGTTCGGCAACACCGGCATGCCCGCTGCCGCGACGCGGACGGTGCGCACCGTCATCGTCGCAATCTGGCGCGCGTAAAATTCCATGAAGGCATCAGGCAGATGCTGGGTCAGCAGGATCGGCGCCGAAATTCGCGGGTCGAGATTGGCGAGGAAGTTGGTGAAGGCCGGAATGCCGCCGGTCGAGGCCGCGACTGCGATGCAGGCGAGCGGCGCCCCCGCATCGAATGCCACCGGGGCCGGGGGCGGAATTTCGCGGCGGGCGAGCCGCGCCTCGGGCGGGATCGGTTGCCGCTGGCCGAGCGACAGGATGCGGTCGGTCAGAATCTCGGCGAAGCGACCCGAAAAGCTGCCCCGCCCCGGCTTCGCCAGCGTATCGCTCGCGCCGAGCGAGAGCGCGTCGATCGCGGCCGGGCCGCCTTCGACGCAGTTCGACGAGAGGATCAGGACACGGGCGTTCACGGCGCTGCGCAGGATATGCGGCAGCGCGTCGATCCCGTTCATCCCCGGCATTTCGATATCGAGCACCACGACATCGACGGGCTCGCTCGCCAGAAAGGCAAGCGCATCATGCGCCGATGCGACCGAGGCACACACCGTCAGTCCCGGCGTTCCGTCGACGATGCGTTCAAGGATGCTGCGGACGACCAGGCTGTCGTCGACCAGCATCACGCGAACCGTGCGCGCCGCCGGTATGTCGGTTTCGACCCTGGGATCGGTCAGCGAAGATTGGGGCAGCGACACGTCCGGGCTCAGGCAACGCCGACGAGTTGCAATTTCCCTTCCAGCGTCTCGCGATCGAACGGCTTCATGACATATTCGTCGGCTCCGGCCTCGATCGCGGCGCGGATATGGTCGATGCTGTTTTCGGTCGTGCAAAAGACGACGCGCGGGCGCTCCTCGATCCCGAAATCGAGATCGTTGAAGGCGCCGAGAAATTCCATCCCGCTCATCACCGGCATATTCCAGTCGAGCAGGATCACGTCGGGCCGATTGGCGCGGCAGAAGGTCAGCGCCTCCTGCCCGTCGGCCGCTTCGTCGACCGAAAAGGACATGCTTTCAAGAATATGTCGCGCGACCTTGCGAATGACTTTGCTGTCATCGACGACCAGACAGGATTTCGACATTTATTCCTCCGACCCCCGGAATTTACGCCACGTTACGGCCAAGGGGTGTCCACTATGTTAATACGGCCCGCATCACGCTGCCTTAAGCGCGGGCGGTACGATAAAATGCGACGGGTCGACCACGAGCAGCGACGCGCCCTCATGCTCGATCATCGCTTCGGCGACACGCGCCCATCCCGGCATCAGCTTGCCGGCCAGGCGCGTCTCGGCCGCGTCGATGAAGCACACATCCTCGATTTCATCGGCGAGCAGCGCGTAGCCATGTTCCGCAACATCGACCACGATCACCCGCTGCCCGCTCGCCACCGCCACCGGCGGCAGGCCGACGACGACATGCGGGTCGATCAGCGTGAAGACGCGGCTGCGCAGCGCGAACAGGCCTGCGACGTGCGGCGGCGCGCCCGGCACCTCGACCGGTGCCCCGACCGTGACCACCGAATTGATCGAGCGCGAGCGCAGCGCGACGCGCGTGTCGGCGATACGCGCGATCAGATACAGTTTTTCCATCATGACCGCGCTCCTCCGACCTTACGGCGCAGCGCCGCGAGCAAGCCCGCTCGATCGTAGCGATAGACGCTCGCATCCTCGGGGCTTGCCGAAACCGCTGCCGATCGCAGGCAGATGACGGGAAGATCGCCCGCATCATGGGCGCAGCCCTGCCCGCTTTCGGTCAGGCACAGCATCACATCGGCCCCCTCGCCCGCGTCGGCGGCCGTGGCAACGCGGTAGCCCGCGCCGCGCAGCAGCGGCGCCAGAAAATTCTCGCCCCACCCGTCGGCATCGCCTGCGAGCCGGCACAGCGGCGCGCGGCCCGCGACGGCGGTGCGGCCGCCGGCGTGACACTCCATGATCCAGAAAGGATCGATGAGTTCGACGGGCTCGCCACCGACCAGCACCACGCCCGCGATCAGGCCCGGTGCCGACGCGGGTTCGACCACGTCGGGCAGGCGCACGATGTCGATCACCGCCGCGATCGGGTAACAGATCACCGTGTCGCCGTCGTACAGCCGAAGCAGCTTCACCGCCGCCTCGCCGGCAGGCACCGTTGCCGCATGGACCGGGAATATCTCGTCGCCAACCTGCACCCGAACGGCGCCGCCGCTTTCAAACAGTGCCGATTGCGGCACTTCTTCGACCCGTTCGATCACCGACAGGCGAACACCGCGCGTGCGGCCGTCGGCCTCGCGGAACAGCAGCAATTGCGTCGCGTTGCGCGCCCGCTCGGCCTGCGCCTCGCGTTCGTCGGCGCGGTCCTGACTGCGGCCAGCCTCACCGGCATCCACGCCCGACGCCGCGAGCAGCCCCTGAACATCGAGCAGCAGCACCGGCCGCCCGTTGTCGGGCAGCGTGGTGCCCGCATAAAGGCCGGTCGCCATGATCATCGGTGCGGCGGGCTTGATGACCAGTTCCTCATGGTCATGGATCGCCGCGACGCTGAGCGCATAGCTCTGCCCCTGCCCAGGCCGGATGATGACGAGAGCGCGGTCGTCCACATCGTCGTCGTCGCCGCGCTGACGCGCCAGCACATCCTCGAGCCGCAGCAAGGGGAATTGCTCGCCGCGCACCGTTGCGATTTCGCCGCCACCGAGCCGCTCGATACGAACGCTGTCGTTCGTCTCGAGCAGAATTTCGCGCACCGATCCGCGCGGAATGGCAAAATATTGCCCTGCAGCGCGCACCATCAGCCCCGAAATGATCGTCAGCGTCATCGGAACGCGCAGCAACACCGACAGGCTGCGTCCCTCTTCATTGCGCAGTTCGACGAGGCCGCCGATCTTTTCGACATTCGCCTTGACGATGTCCATGCCGACGCCGCGGCCGGAAATTTCCGTAATCTGCGCCGCGGTCGAAAAGCCCGGACGAAAGATCAGCTCCAGCTTTTCAGCCGGCGTCAGCGTCCGTGCGTCGGCCGCCGAGAGCAGCCGGTTGGCGATCGCCTTGGCAACCAGCGCGTCGGGCGAAAGGCCGCGCCCGTCGTCGCTCACCTCGATTTCGATCTGATTGCCCGACTGGCGCGCCGAAACCCTTATGGTGGCGGTAATATCCTTCCCCGCCGCGACCCGCTCGTCGAGCCCCTCGATCCCGTGATCGATGGCGTTGCGGACGATGTGGATCAACGGATCGCGGATATTCTCCATCATCTCGCGGTCGAGTTCGACCTCCCCGCCGCTCGTGTCGAAATGGATCTTCTTGCCGAGTTCCTGCGCCAGATCGCGCACAATGCGCGGCAACGGCGCAAACAGCTTGTCGATGCGCTGCATCCGCATCTGGCTCACCGATTGGCGCATCCCCGCGATCGAATCGGACAAACGGTCGAACGCGCCAATCAGCGCCGCATCGGCCCCCGATTCGCGCAACATCCGCGCGAACTCGTTGCGCGCGAGCACGATGTCGGTAACCCCCGTCATCACGCTGTCGAGCAGCGGCAGCGGCACGCGGATCGACCGCCAGCCCTGCAATTCGGTGATGATATCATCTTCGCGCCGTATCCGGATCGCCTCCGGAACCGCGGGTGCCGCGTCCGCCTGCACCGGATCAGGCGCACCGGCTGACAGGGCGGCGATCACGTCGCCATCCTCACCCGCCGGCTCGGCGCCTTCGCTCGCCAACCGCTCGCACAGCATCGACAGTCGATCGACGATGGCGAGCACGCCCGTGACGAGCGCGGCGTCGGGCGCGCGATGACCGCGGCGAACCTGGTCGAGCGCCTCTTCGGCGGCATGCGAAAGCGCGGTCACGCGTGGCAACGCCAGAAAGCCCGAGCTTCCCTTGATTGTGTGCATCATCCGAAAGATAGAATCGAGCTGCGCCCGGTCGGCCGGATCGGCCTCCCACACGACCAGCGCCCCGCCGGCATCGGCAAGGATTTCCGACGTTTCAGCCAGAAAATCGTTCAGAAGATCGTCCATCGCGGTTCCGCAGCGCCCCAAAATCAAGGCGCAACCATGACCGACAATGGTTAAGGAGGGCTTTACCTGGCGGGCCGCAGCACCGCGCCGACGAGCAACGACGTCGGCGTTTCGCGCGCCAGCATCACGGTGCCGTTATTCTGCGCCGCCACCGCCTGGACGAGCACCGCGGGAGCGGTTCGTGAGGTCATCGCGGCGGCCGCCTCGCCTTCCGCAAGGATGCGTTCGACGTCGGCATCGACAAGGATGCGCTCGGCCTCGGCATGCAACGCGATCTCGATGTTTTCGCCCTGCCGCTCGCAGCCGATGTCGAGCCGTCCGCCGCGGACCAGGGCATCGACCAGGATCAGCGCGAGGTTGAGGATGATCTTGACCGCCGGCTTGGGCAGAGCGTCGTCGCCGATCATCCAGTTGAGCGTGATCGGGCGGTCGGCCATGATCCCTTCGATCGCGCCCTTCGCTTCGGTCGGCGGCACCGCTTCGCCGAAGCCGCCCGCCGATCCGAAAGCGAGCCGGAAGAATTTGAGCTTCGCCGCCGATGTCCGTGCGCTTTGTTCGAGCAGGTCGACCACCCGCGCCCGCATCTCAGGGTCTTTTTCATCGGCCAGCAGCTCGAGGCCGTTGGCAAAGGCCCCGACGGGGCTCAGCAGGTCGTGACACAGGCGCGAGGCCATCATCGAGGCGAAATCGACGCGATCGTCGGTCATGGATGCATTGGCTCCCCAAGCTCGGCAGTTTCCGGCACCGCCGCTCCTAGGGCAGCCGCCCCCTTCAGGGCAAGCGCCATCCCCTTGAATATTGACCGGACGGGGCCACATGACGACCAATGAAGGGGGACGACGACATTCTGACCGTGGCGTTGGGCGACAGCGCGGCCGGGTTGCGGCTCGACCGGGCGTTGGCCGAGGCTTTGCCCAGCCTGTCGCGCGAGCGCGTCAAGACGCTGATCAAGGGCGGCCGCGTCACCGATGCTGGCGGGCGCATCCTGTGGGATCCCGCCGCCAAGGCATCCGCACCGGCGAAGCTCGAACTGCGCCTGCCCGCCCCCGCCCCCGCGCATAATGTGGCGCAGGACATGAATCTCGTCATCGCCTATGAGGACGAGCATCTGATTGTGGTCGACAAGCCCGCGGGAATGGTCGTTCACCCTGCCGCCGGCAATCTCGACGGCACGATGGTCAACGCGCTGCTCCATCATTGCGCCGGGCAATTGTCGGGAATTGGCGGCGTCGCGCGCCCCGGCATCGTCCACCGTATCGACAAGGATACGAGCGGACTGATCGTCGCCGCCAAGCACGACAAGGCGCATGAGGGGCTGGCGAAGCAATTTGCGGCGCACAGCATCGACCGCCGCTATCTCGCGATCGCGACCGGCCGCCCGATGCCCGCCAACGGCACGGTAGAGGCCGCGCTCGGCCGGTCGAGCGTCAATCGCAAGAAGATGGCGGTGGTCGAGCCGGGCCGCGGCAAACATGCGATCACCCATTACCGGACGATCGAGCCGCTGCGGGACGCAACCTTGGTGGAATGCCGGCTGGAAACGGGCCGCACGCATCAGGTTCGCGTCCATATGGCGCATATCGGCCACCCGCTCGTCGGCGATCCGGTCTATGGGCGCGCCCGAAAGCCGCTTTCGGACCTGCTGAAAGCCCGCCATTTTGCGCGTCAGGCGTTGCATGCAGCCCATTTGGGCTTTATTCATCCGGTGACCGGTAACAGCATCGCGCTCGACAGCGAACTCCCAGCAGACATGCGGGAACTGGTCGATGAATTGCGCGTTTAGGTTTCGAATGAAAATCTATTTTGACCGCGAAAGGCAATTGCGGCAGGATATTTTCAGGTTTTAGGGAAGACACTCTCCATGGCTAATAAAAGCAATGTTCCGGCAGTGGTGCCCGCGCTCGGCGGTGAGGCGAGCCTGAACCGCTATCTGGCCGAAATCCGTAAATTTCCGCTTCTGACGCCCGAGCAGGAATATATGCTCGCCAAGCGCTTTCAGGAGCATGGCGACAGTGAAGCTGCGGCGCAGCTCGTTACCTCGCACCTGCGTCTCGTCGCAAAGATCGCGATGGGCTATCGCGGCTATGGCCTGCCGGTCAGCGAACTGATCAGCGAAGGCAATATCGGCCTGATGCAGGGCGTGAAGAAATTCGATCCCGAACGCGGCTTCCGTCTCGCCACCTATGCGATGTGGTGGATCCGCGCCTCGATCCAGGAATTCATCCTGCGCTCGTGGAGCCTAGTGAAGATGGGCACCACCGCGGCCCAGAAGAAGCTGTTCTTCAACCTGCGCCGCATGAAGAATAATCTCGAAGCGTTCGAGGACGGCGATCTCAGCCCCGAAAACGTCGCCAAGATCGCAAAGGATCTGGGCGTCACCGAGGACGAGGTGGTCAGCATGAACCGCCGCATGGCGATGGGCGGCGACACGTCGCTCAACGTGCCCATGGGCGAGGATGGCGACAGCCAGTGGCAGGATCTGCTCGGCGACGAAGGCCCGCTTCAGGACGAACGCGTGGCCGAGGCCGAAGAACGCGACGTGCGGCACGAACTGCTCACCGAAGCGCTCGCGACACTCAACGAGCGCGAACGCCACATTCTGACCGAACGGCGTCTGACCGACGACCCGAAAACGCTCGAGGATCTGAGCCAGGTCTATGACGTCAGCCGCGAACGCGTCCGCCAGATCGAGGTCCGCGCCTTCGAAAAGCTGCAGAAGGCGATGCTCAAGCTTGCCGGCGAACGCCGACTTATCGGCGCCTGAACGCTAATCCTTGCTCCCGCCCCGGTTGGGGGCGCAGTTAGAGGTCTTGTTCCGATCGCGCGCTTGCCTCAGGCGAGCGAGCGGTTAATTTGCCCGCCATGGCATCCCGATCCCGCGCAAGAAAGCGCAAGCTCCCCTGGTATCTGCGCCCCTTCAAATGGCTGATATGGTTCGCCATAGGGACGGCGGCGTGGGTGCTTGTCTATGCGGTGGTGCCGCCGCCCATTACCTTCACCATGCTCGCCGACAGCAACGGCATCACCAAGGACTGGACGAGCCTTTCGGCGATCGACCGCAATATGGTCCGCGCCGCCATCGCCGCCGAAGACGGAAAATTCTGTACCCATAACGGCTTCGATACCGAAGCCATCGAAGCTGCGATCGAGCGCAACGCCAAGGGCAAGCGGCTGCGCGGCGGCTCGACAATCAGCCAGCAGACGGCAAAGAACGTCTTTCTGTGGCAGGGCAGCGGCTGGACCCGTTATCTGCGCAAGGTGCCGGAAGTTTGGTTCACCTTCCTGATCGAAACCTTCTGGAGCAAGCGGCGGATCATGGAAGTCTATCTGAATGTTGCCGAGACCGGGATCGGCACTTATGGCGTCGAAGCGGGCGCCCGGCGTTATTTCAACCATGGTGCGAACCGTCTCAGCCCGGCCGAGGCCGCGCGCATTGCCGCGATCCTGCCGCTCCCCAAGAAGCGCGAGGCGATCAGTCCGTCGGGGTTCACACGCCGTTACGGCAATATGATCGCGGCGCGCATCGGTCAGGTCCGACGCGATGGTCTGGACGCGTGCATCTATAAATAGGACAGCACAAGCGGCGCGCCGCCTTCAGTCCTGGCTGCCTCAGTTTTGGCTGCCTCAGTTTTGGCTGCCTCAGTTTTGGCTGGGAGTCACGGTCGCGACGACGGGTTTGGGCGTGATCGCCTCTGCCGCGACGACGCGCTTCGTGTCGCCATTGGCGATTGCCTTTTCGAGCGCCGCGACCTGCGGGCATTTATCCTTGCACAGCCGCTGCACGTCGGCGAGCTTTTCGCGCGCCAGTTCGATCGCGCCCTTGTCGGCGAGCGCTTCGCCCTGCCCCGCCAGCGCGGCGATGTCGTTGGGTTCGAGCAGCAGCGCTTCGCGATAAAGACCGATGGCCTTGCCCGGCAGACCCTGAGCGCGCGCGACCTGCGCCAGCGCGACGATCGCCGAACGGTTGCGCGGGTCGGCGGCGAGCGCCGATTCATAGGCGTCGATTGCGGCGTCGAGATCGCCCTTCGCTTGCGCCGCCTGGCCCTGGTTCATCAGCGCGACGGACTGGGGCAGGATATCATTGTCGGCACGCTGCGCATCGGAGGCTACAGGCAGGCTGGCCAGAACGAGACCGGCGCCAAGGGCCAGTAAACTGATGCGCATCGCATTCTCCCATCGCTTCATTTGCGGAGACGCTAACATGGCGCGCTCAGCCGTGCGAGGAAAAAGCCGTCGCATCGGTCGTGCGCCGGGGTGAACAGATAGCCCGCGCCCGCGGCGCGCGCGATACCATCCGGCAAATAGCCGCTGTCGGCGGTCCAGCCCCGACGTAGGTCCAGAAACGCTTGCACCTGTGCCCGCCCCTCGCGCGCGATGATTGAGCACACAGCATAAAGGAGTTTACCGCCCGGCGCCACCATATCGGCACCGATGGCGAGCAGGTTCGCCTGATCGGCCAGATGACGCTCGAGCCGCGCCGGCGTCAGCCGCCAGCGCAGTTCGGGACTGCGCCGCCAGGTGCCGCTGCCCGAACAGGGCGCGTCGACGAAAACATGCGTCGCCTTGCCGCGCCAGTCGGCGAGCATCGCCGATTCCTTCCCCGGATCGAGCAGGCGCGTCTCGATGCGCGTTGCCCCCGCCCGCTCCGCACGGGGCGGCAATTGCTGGAGCCGCGCGCGATTGACGTCGCACGCCAATATGTCGGCGGCATCGCCGGTCAGCGAGGCGATGGCGAGCGTCTTGCCGCCGCCCCCGGCGCACAGATCGACGATGCGCGCGCCCGCAGCGGCACCCAGCGCTGCGGCGGCATATTGGCTCGCGGCATCCTGCACCTCGAACGCGCCGTTTTCATGGGCGGGATGCTGGATCGCCGCGGTTTCAGGCGGCAGGCGCCAGCCGTCGGGCGCACCCTCGATCGCGCGCCCCTCGGGGAAAAGTTCGGCAAGCCCGTCGCGCGACGCCTTCAGGCGGTTGGCGCGCAAGTCGAGCGGTGCGCGCTCGAGCATCGCCCCCTCTTCGGCGCTCTCGATCAGCGGATCGAACAATTCGGCGAGCGCCGCCGCGGAGACGCCGGTTTCGGCGCGCGGCTCGTCGCTGCCTATCGGCGCGGGCCCGTAAGGCGATCCGTCGAACAGCGCTGCGAGCGCCGGATCACGGTCGGCGAGCGCGAGCATTGCCGCGCGCCCCGACGCCGGCACCGACCGCACCGCGCGGATCGCGTCATAGACGTGACCGCGGATCGCGCGCCGGTCCTTCGATCCCGCGTAGCGCCGTGCCCGCATCGCCTCGGCGAACAAAGCGTCGGCGGGCGCCCCGCCCTCGCGCGCCGCAGCGGCGATGGTATCGAGAATCTCGATTGCGGTCTGGACGCGGGCGGCGGGGGTCATGCGATGGCCTCACCCCGCCGGATAATTCGGTGCCTCGCGCGTGATCGACACGTCATGAACATGGCTTTCGCGCAGGCCCGCATTGGTGATGCGCACGAATTTGGCGCGCTCTCGGAAATCGGCCAGCGTGCGGCTGCCCGTATACCCCATCGCCGCCTTCACGCCGCCGACGAGCTGGTGGATGACATCTTTCGCCGCGCCCTTGAACGGTACCTGGCCCTCGATGCCTTCGGGAACCAGCTTCATCTGGTCCTTGATGTCCTGCTGGAAATAGCGATCGGCGCTGCCGCGTGCCATCGCCCCGACGCTGCCCATGCCGCGGTAGCTCTTGTAGGTGCGTCCTTGGTAAAGGAAGGTTTCGCCCGGCGCCTCGGCCGTCCCGGCGAGCAGCGATCCGACCATGACGCTCGACGCCCCGGCCGCCAGCGCCTTGGCGATGTCGCCCGAGGTACGCAGACCGCCATCGGCGATGACCGGAACGCCATGCTTGGCGGCAACTTCGACGCTGTCGAGGATCGCGGTGAGCTGCGGGACGCCGACCCCGGCGACGATCCGCGTCGTGCAGATCGATCCCGGTCCAATGCCGACCTTCACCCCGTCGGCGCCGGCGTCGATCAGCGCCCGCGTCGCTTCGCCGGTCGCGACATTGCCCGCCAGCACCTGGACCCGGTTCGACAGCTTCTTGATCTTCTCGACCGTCGCGCCAACCATCTTGCTGTGACCATGCGCGGTATCGACGACGATCAGATCGCATTCGGCGTCAAGTAGCGCCTCGGCCCGTTCGACCCCGGTGTCGCCGGTGTTAGTCGCGGCGGCAACGCGCAGCCGGCCGCTCTCGTCCTTCGTCGCGTCGGGAAAGTTGACCGCCTTTTCCATATCCTTGACGGTGATCAGGCCAATGCAGCGATAATCTTCATCGACCACGAGCAGCTTTTCGATGCGGCGCTGGTGGAGCAGCTTGCGCGCCTCTTCCTGGCTGACGCCCGCGCGGACCGTCGCCAGATTCTCCGCGGTCATCAATTCGCGCACCGGCTGGCCCGGATTATCGGCAAAGCGCACGTCGCGGTGGGTGAGGATGCCGACCAGCTTCCCGCCGGTCTCGACCACCGGAATCCCCGAAATGCGGTGCTGCGCCATCAGCGCGGTGGCGTAGGACAGCGGCGCGTCGGGCGTGATAGTGATCGGATTGACGATCATCCCGCTTTCAAAGCGCTTCACCTGGCGCACCGCCGCGGCCTGTTCTTCGATGGTGAGATTGCGGTGGAGGACGCCGATCCCGCCGATCTGCGCCATCAGGATGGCCATGTCGGCCTCGGTAACCGTGTCCATCGCCGACGACAGGATCGGAATGTTGAGGCTGATCTCGCTGGTCAGCCGGGTCGACAGATTGGCGTCGGAGGGCAGAATGTCCGAGGGGCCCGGCACCAGCAGCACATCGTCGAAGGTCAGGCCGGTGAAGATTTCCATGGGTGCCACTTTCTGGTGCGGGCGTCGCCTGACCCCGCGGCGGCGGGCGGCACACGCGATTCGTTCGGTGGCGGCCCATGTAACCAGTCAATTCCCGGCGCGCCAGTGGGCGGCGCAGGAATATTTGCGCCGGTTCGCGGCGCGAAAGGGCGGCGGGTTTGCGGCCAACTGTCCGCACTCCCGCCGCCCTGCCCCTACCAGCGCCCGAGCACGAGGAAGAGCCCGCCGATAAACAGCGTCACGCCGACCGCGAACTTCAGATAGTCGGCAACGCCCAATGTGAGCTTCGCACCGTGCCGGGCACGAAAGGCCGCGACATTGGCGCGCAGATCGGGGGTTCCGGTGACGCGTCCGACCTCAAGATGACGTCCCGTCTTGAGAAAGGCGAGCGCGTGCGCGACTTCCTCTTCGGACACATCGGGATAACGGCGAAATATGTCCTCGGCGCGCAGCGCGTCGGCGCCGAGCGGAGGCCCGGCGGCAATTGGTTCGGTCATGTTCAAATTCCATCGATGATCGCCCTCCGCACAGGGGGCAAGGATCGGCCGGCGCACGGTCGCGCACGGCCCGTCGATCAGATGGCAATCATCGGCGGTGCGCGCGCCGAATAGGGCGTAGCAGCAGCACTGCGCGTCCAGCCGGCGGCGACCCGGCCGAAGTCGGGCCGGAATAGCCCGACGGCGGGCAATGCCGGCGGCGCGGCTGACAGCTTGGCGAGATCGCCGCCTACCGGATGCCGGTCGTCCTCGCCGGCGCGATAATGCGCGCTGAGCGTAAGGCCGCCGGCACGGACGAAAGGATGCCCGCCATCATAGGGCGCTCCCGCGATGGCGGCGGCGGTTTGATCGACCAGCCGCGCCGGCGCCGAGGCATCACGCACGAGGCCGCCCGCGCCGAGCGCAACGAGCGCCAGCCACGCCAGAAAGACGCCAACGCGGTGGCGCAGGTCGGAATCGAACATCCGCATCGCCTCCATATTGCGTCTCGCGGCCGCAAAAGCTAGCGCGGAGGGGTGAACGCGCCAACGACACCCCGGGCATCCTCTCCCTTCGCGCCTTTTCGCTATCCTGCGTTTCGCGCGATCTGGATCGCCAATCTGGCGTCCAATATCGGATCGATGATCCAGTCGGTCGGCGCCGCCTGGCTGATGACCGAGCTCACCGGCTCGCATCTGCTCATCGCGCTGGTGCAGGCGAGCGCGACGATCCCGATCATGCTGCTCGGCGTCTTTGCCGGGGCAATCGCGGACAATTTCGATCGCCGCCGGATCATGCTGGCGGCGCAAAGCGCGATGCTGATCGTGTCGGCGGCGCTGACCGTCACGGCCTGGATGGGGGAGTTGACGCCGCTGCTGCTGCTCGGCTTCACGCTCGCGGTCGGTTGCGGTACCGCGCTCAACGGCCCCGCGTGGCAGGCATCGGTGCGATTGCAGGTCGGGCCGAAGGATCTGCCGCAGGCGATCACGCTCAACAGCGTCGCCTTCAACCTCGCGCGCAGCGCCGGCCCGGCGCTTGGCGGCTTGCTCATCTCGCTGACCGGCCCCGCCACGGCCTTCGGGATCAATGCGCTCAGTTATCTGGCGCTGATCGTCGTCCTGCTGCGCTGGCACCCCGAAGTCACGCCGCCGCGGCGCACCCCCATATTGGGCGCGATCGCGATCGGCATCGGCTATTGCGCCCGCTCCAGCCCGCTGCGCCGCGTGCTGACGCGCGGCTTTGCCTTCGGCATCGCCGGCGCTGCCTTTTCGGCGCTGCTGCCCTCGCTCGTTCGCGATCGGCTGCACGGAACCGAGATCATCTACGGCCTCTGCCTCGCCGCGTTCGGCGCAGGATCGATCTTCGCGGCGCTCTGGGTCGGCGAAGCGCGGAAACGCTGGGGCAGCGACCGCGTCGTCAGCATTGCGTCATTGGTCTTTGCCGCCGCGATGATACCCGCCGCCACGGCGCTGACGCTGCCGCCGCTGCTGGCGACCGCCTTCGTCGCCGGCGCGGCCTGGGTTTCGACGCTGACCACGCTCAACGTCGCCATGCAGCTCCGCTCGCCCGAAGAGATTTTGGGCCGCTGCCTGTCGATCTATCAGGCGGTAACCTTCGGCGCGATGGCGCTCGGCGCCTGGCTGCTCGGGACGCTCGCCGATCTCACCGACCTGCCGACGGCACTTTTCACCGCTGCCGGATGGCTGACCGCCACCGGTCTTTTGCTCCCGCTCATCGCCCCGATGCCCCGCCGCGACGATGGCCGCGTGATCCCCTGAAATTTTTTTCCGTACCGGTACAAAAGACGCGCCGCGCCACCTTAAGGGCCGAAGCGAGCGCCCGTTAAAGCGGGTATGACCACACATGCTACATCATCGAACGAGCCGGTAGGGCGGCTCCTTGGTTGGCTGGGGCTCCGCCACGGAAAAACCGGCGCCCAGGCAGGAGACGCCGCATCGCCCGGGGGGCGTACCCCGCGCGACATGGTGACCGAAGCCCGTCAGCAGCTCGTCGGCGCTATCGCTTCCTTCCTGCTCGACCATGATCTCGATGTATCGGCGGCCAATCTCCTGATCGCGCACAGTGCCTTTTCGGGGATCAATCCAAGGCTTGCGCGGCAGATCGCGACGCGATCGCAGACCGCCGACGGCATCACCCAGCAATGGCTCGACGAACTGGCGCAGCAGGAACCGATCCAGCCCGACCGCGCCGAACTCGATCGCCTCGTCACCCGCCTTGAAACCAACCTCGATACTTTCCAGACCAACACCAAGGCCGCGCGCAACGCGACGAGCGATTATGGCGTCAAACTCGAAAAACATGTGACCGACCTTCAGCAGGTGCAGGTCACGGGCGAACTCGTCACCCATCTCGCCGATCTCGCCAAGGCCATGCTCGACCGCACGCGCCATGCCGAAGAAGAAATGCGCCGCAGCGAGGATGAAGCCAAATCGCTGCGCCGCAGCCTCGCCCGCGCCAAGCGTGACGCCGAGGTCGACTATCTGACCGGCCTGCCCAACCGCCGCGCCTTCGAGGTGCTGCTCGAGCGCCATTATGAAGAAGCGCGCGCGAGCTGCGAGCCGCTGAGCGTTGCCTTTTGCGACATCGATAATTTCAAGCTGGTCAACGACACCCACGGCCATGAGGCGGGCGACCGCGTGATCAAGCTGATCGCCGATACGCTTGCGCATATCTCGAACGATCATTGCCACGTCGCACGCCACGGCGGCGAGGAATTCGTCATGCTGTTCCGCGGCCTGCCGCCCAGCGAAGCCGCCGCACGTCTCGACGAGGCACGCGAACAACTCGCGGGCCGCCGCCTTATCAACCGCAAGACCGACGAGCCCTTCGGCCAGATCACCTTCTCGGGCGGGGTCGCCGACGTTTTCGGTTACAATAATGCGCGCGACGCGCTGAAAGCCGCCGACGACGCGCTCTACCGCGCCAAGGAAAGCGGCCGCAACCGGATCGAGCTGGCGGGGATCTGAGGCCCCCTGCCCATCGATCGCAAATCGAGAGTCAGCGACTCCAGCGCGCGAAAATCGCCGTAGGCAGCAGCAGCCCCCGCGCCTCTTCGCGCACCGCAAGCTCGCCGCATTCGACCTTGCCCGGCAAATCGGCAAAAATCTGCGCCAGCAGTTCGCCGATCGCCAGCGCCGACATGCGCACCGCATAAACGGTGAGGAACAGGGCGCGGCTGTCGGCATCGAGGAGCTGGCGGCAATCGGCGAGCAAGGGCGCCAGCCCCTCCTCGATCTGCCAGCGTTCGCCGCCGGGACCGCGTCCGAACTTCGGCGGATCGAGCAGGATCGCATCGTAGCGCCGCTCGCGCCGCACCTCGCGCGCGGTGAACTTGCCGGCATCGTCGACGATCCAGCGGATCGGCCGGTCGCTCATGCCCGCGAGTGCGGCATTGTCGCGCGCCTGCGCCACCGATTTCTTCGACGCATCGACATGCGTGACCGCCGCGCCCGCCGCGGCGAGCGCCTGGCTGCCGACACCGGTATAGCCGAACAGATTCAGGAACGCGGGATCGGCCTTGTCGGCGACGCAGCCGCGCAGCCAGTCCCACACCGGCGCCATGTCCGGGAAAAAGCCGAGATGGCGGAACGGGGTGCAGGACGCGGTGAAGCGCGCTTCGCGCCATGCCAGCGGCCACCCTTCGGCCGGCACGGGGCGATGGAAATACCAGCGGCCGCCGCCATCTTCGTCGGATGCGGGGATGAATTCGCCGTCGGCGGCATCCCACTCGCTTTCGGCCAACGCAGGCTGCCACATCGCCTGCGGTTCGGGACGGATGAAACGATAGGAGCCGTAGCGTTCAAGCTTGCGCCCGCCGCCGCTGTCGAGCAGCCCGTAATCGTCCCACCCCTCGCCGACGAGCGTCGCGAGCGGCAGCAGATCAGCCACGGGCCGCCTCGCGCAGGATATGGGCCTTTACCGCGTCATAGTCGCCGGGCAGCTTTTCATAGCGCTCCTCGCGGTCGAACAGATTGCCGAGGCGGGTCGGCAGCGCCGGACGAACGCCTGTCGCGCGTTCGACCGCGTCGCGGAATTTGGCGGGATGCGCAGTCGCGAGCGTCACCACCGGCACGTCGGCATCGATATCGAGCGCGCGCGCCGCGGCCAGCCCGACGGCGCTATGCGGATCAATGATCTGCCCCCCATGTTCCTGCGCCCAGCGCAGCGCCAGCGTCATGCCATCGGCATCGATGCGCGCGCTCGAAAACAGGTCGCGGGCGCCGGCAAGCATATCCTCGGGAATCGTCATCGCTCGGCTGCGGTCAAATTCGGCCATCATCGCATCGATCGCAGCCCCGTCGCGACCCGCGAGATCGAAGAGCAGCCGCTCGAAATTGCTGCTCACCTGAATGTCCATCGACGGCGTCGCGGTCGCGGTCACGCTGCCCGCGCTGTAATCGCCACTCGACAGGGCGCGGTGCAAGATGTCGTTGACGTTGGTAGCGACGACCAGCTGCGCCACCGGCAACCCCATGCGCGCCGCGACATAGCCTGCGAACACGTCACCGAAATTGCCCGTCGGCACGCTGAACGCGATCGCGCGGTCGGGGGCGCCGAGGCGGACCGCGGCATAGAAATAATAGACCACCTGCGCCATCAATCGCGCCCAGTTGATGCTGTTGACCGCCGACAGCGTCAGCGCGCTGCGCGCCTCGGCATCGCCGAACAGCCGCTTCACCATCGCCTGCGCGTCGTCGAAGCTGCCGTCGATCGCGATGTTGTGGACGTTGGGCGCCAGCACGGTCGTCATCTGGCGGCGCTGCACGTCGCTGACCCGACCTTCGGGGTGGAGCATGAAGATACGGATATGCTCGCGCCCCGCGACCGCCTCGATCGCCGCCGATCCCGTATCGCCCGACGTTGCGCCGACGATGGTCAGATCGGTATCGCCGCCGCTCAGGAATTTCTCGAACAGCTGACCGAGCAGTTGCAGCGCGACATCCTTGAAAGCCAGGGTTGGACCGTGAAACAGCTCGAGCAGCCAGTGGCGATGGTCAAGCTGGACGAGCGGCGTCACCGCATCATGACTGAAGCGGCCGTAGGCGGCCTGGCACAATTCGCGCAGTTCGGCCTCGTCGAGCACGCCGGCGACGAAAGGCATCATCACGCGCACCGCGGTTTCGGCATAGTCGAGCCCCGCGAGCGCACGAATATCCTGCGCCGACATCTGCGGCCAGGCGGCGGGAACGTAGAGTCCCCCGTCGCTCGCAAGGCCGGCGAGGGTAGCGGCACGGAAGTCGAGGGTCGGCGCGGAGCCGCGGGTGCTGATATAGTCCATGACGGAAAAGCGCCTAGCGGCGCACCGTCACCGCTGCAAGCGGCGGCGCACTGCGATGATATAGATAATCAGCGCGATCGCCGCGAACAGGAACCATTGCACGGCGTAAGCGAGATGGTTGTTGGGCATGTCCGCCGCCGATGGCACCGCACTGGGCCGTAGTCCGACGGCGGGCTGGTCGGCGACCAGCATCGCGCGCGCCGGCACCGCACGGCCGGTCAGCCGCTCGATAAGGCTCGGCTGCTCGGGGCCCGGTACGATCGTGCCCTGAACCGCGCCGCCCGCCCATTTGGGCGGCGTGAAATCGTCGGCGATACCGATGTCGACCAGCACCCCCGGCCCCTCGGCGCCGGTGCGACAATCCGCAATCATGCGAATACCGCCTCCGCCCTTGCGATCGGTGCCGCTGCGCGGATCCCAGCGCACCGGTTCGAGACAGATAACGCTGCTTTTGCGATAGAGCATCTCGTCGGGAACCGGCGGCAGCTTCGGATAAGTCACCGTCGCCGACATCGCCCCGTTGCGCTCGTAAAGCGCGATCAGCGCTTCCTTCTCTCCCTTGCGCTGCAACTGCCAGATGCCGAGCGCGATCATCGTCGCCACGGCGGCCAGAACCAGGATGGTCGGAATCACCGGCCAGCCGCGCGGCGGCGGCGCGGCGGCTTCGCCGGGCGAAGGAGCGTCAGGCGTCGTCGTCATGCCGGTCCACCAGGCGCCCTTCCGCCGCCTTGCGCTGATGCTCGCTCGCGAGCAGCGCGGCCTTGCCAACCCGCAGGCCGTAGATGACTGCGGCGGCCGTTATCGGCACCCACAACAGCACATGCACCCACAGCGGCGGCTCGAATGCGAAATCGACGGCGATCGCCGCGGCAACGATCAGCGCACCGATGATCATGGTCAGAAACGCCGCCGGCCCGTCGCCGACATTATAGGTCGAATAGTCCAGTCCGCAGGCGCGGCAGCGCGGCGCAAATTTGGTCGGTCCCTCGAACAGCGTCGGCGCGCAGCATTCGGGGCAGAGACCGAAAAGGGCAGCGCGCCAGACCGGCGGCTGCCCCTTTTGATGCTGTTCGCTGTCCGGCAATTTAGTGCGCGGCGACCGGTGCGCCCCAGCCACCCCAGACATAGACGATGATGAAGAGGAACAGCCACACCACGTCGACGAAGTGCCAATACCAGGCAGCGGCTTCGAAACCGAAGTGCTGCGTCGGCGTGAAATGGCCCTTGTACACGCGGACGAGGTTCACGATCAGGAAGATCGTGCCGACCAGAACGTGGAAACCGTGGAAGCCGGTCGCCATGAAAAAGGCCGAGGTATAGTTGATCGTGCCGAAGGGGAACGGCGCTTCGGCATATTCATAAGCCTGAATGCAGCTGAAGGTCAGGCCGAGGATGATGGTCAGCCACAGACCCTTCTTGAGCCCTTCGCGATCGCCGTGGATCAACGCATGGTGCGCCCAGGTGATCGTCGTGCCCGAGCAGAGCAGGATCAGCGTGTTGAGCAGCGGCAGCGAGAAGGCGTCGATGACATGGATGCCCTTCGGCGGCCAGATCGACGCGGCAACGGCGCCTTCCTGCCCGAACAGCGAGGTCACCGCACCGTCGACGATCTCGACCGGCGCCGGGAACAGCGAGAAATCGAACCAGGCCCAGAACCAGCCGACGAAGAACATGACTTCCGATGCGATGAACAGGATCATGCCATAGCGCAGGTGCAGCTGAACGACCGGCGTATGATCGCCGGCATGCGCTTCCTTGATAACCTCGCCCCACCAGCTGAAGAAGGTGGCGATCACACCCATGAAACCGAGACCCAGCACCCATTTGCCGGCACCGCCGAAATGGTCGGCGTGCATCGCCATGACGAGGCCGAAGAACATCACCAGCGCGGCGACCGAGCCGAAAAGCGGCCAGACGCTGGGATTTACGAGGTGATAATCATGATGTTTGGCACCGGCCATGTCACAGTTCCCGTTTTTTGCCCCAGCGCGATGATCCCCATCATCTGCCGGTCCTTGGTAAGACTCTATTGGTTGCGGCCTTAGCTCGCCTTTTTGCCCTCGTCCACTGGGTAGAAGGTGTAGCTGAGGGTGATTTCCTGAATGTCGCGCGCGTCGGGATCGTCCTTGATCTTGGGATCGACGAAGAACAGCACCGGCATGCGGATCTGTTCGCCCGGCTTCAGCGTCTGCTGGGTGAAGCAGAAGCACTGGATCTTGGTAAAATATTTCCCCGCCTGGTCGGGCGTCACGTTGAAGGTCGCGGTGCCGGTGATCGGGTGCGGCGAATTATTCTGCGCGATGAAGATTGCCATGTCGCGCGCGCCGATGCTGACCGTATCGGTGGGATGTTCGGGATAGAATTTCCACGGCAGCTTGGGCGATACATTGGCATCGAAGCGCACCGAGACGGTGTCGCTCAGCACCTTCGGCGTCTCGGCCGCGGCGACCGGGTCGTAACGCTGCGTCGTGCCGCCAAAGCCGGTGACGCGGCAGAAAAGATTGTAGAGCGGCACCGCCGCGAAACCCAGCCCGACCATCGCTGCCGCGAGCAAGGCCGCGAGCGCCGCGGTGCGGCCATTTTTCCGGCGTGTCGCTTCGTCCGTCATGTCGGCACCACCATGCGCGCCATCGTAATGAAGAAAAAGAGGAAAGCGAGCCCGCCGAGGATCCAACCCATCAGGTTGGCGCGCACGCGCTGGCGGCGGCGATATTCGGCTTCGTCGAACGGCTGTTGCGGATTTTCGTCGGTCATAGCGGCAACCAGTGATCGGCGACCACCGCGCCGAAGAGGATGAAGAGATAGGCGATGGAAAAGGCGAAGAGGCGCTTTTCGGGCTGCATCCGGTCGTCCGCGCCCGCACTGCGCAAGCCGACCTGCGCCGACAGCAGCACGAACAGCGCCGACAGGATCGTCGCGGTCCAGCCATAGAGCGCGCCCGTGTAGCCGAGCGGCCACGGCGCGATCGCCGCCGCTGCCATCACGATGGCATAGAACAGAATCTGGCGGCGCGTCGCGCGCTCGCCTGCGACCACCGGCATCATCGGAATTCCCGCTGCGGCATAGTCCGAGCGCACGAACAGCGCGAGCGCCCAGAAATGCGGCGGGGTCCAGAGGAAGATCAGCAGGAACAGCGCGATCGGCAGTGGTGCGATGCTGCCCGTCGCCGCGACCCAGCCGATCAGCGGCGGGAATGCCCCCGCCGCGCCACCAATCACGATATTCTGCGGCGTCCGCGGCTTGAGCCACATGGTGTAGATGAAGACGTAGAATAGGATCGAGACGGTCAGCAGTACCGCCGCCTGCCAATTGGCGGCGAACAGCATGAGGAAGACCGAAAAGGCAGCGAGTCCGACGCCAAACTGCAACGCCGTCTGGCGGTCGAGACGACCGGCGGGCAGCGGGCGGTTCGCCGTCCGCTTCATTTTCGCGTCGATCGTCGCTTCATACCATTGGTTGAGCGCCCCCGATGCGCCTGCCCCGAGCGCGATCGCGAGGATCGACGAAAAGGCAAGCACCGGATGAACGCTGCCCGGCGCCGCGAGCAAACCGCACAGCGCGGTAAAGACGACGAGCGACATCACGCGCGGCTTGGTCAGCGCGAACAGGTCGCGCCAATCTGCGGGAAGCGACATCTCGCCGTGGGTCAGGCTCTGCGCCATGCTAACTCCAGGCCGGAAAGCGGGGCGCCCCCTGCCAAGGCTCTTAGCAGGGGGCGCAGCGCAATCAGGCGATACGCGGCAGTTCGTTGAACTGGTGGAACGGCGGCGGGCTCGACAGCGTCCATTCCAGCGTCGTCGCACCTTCGCCCCACGGGTTGTCGGCGGCCTTCTTGCCCGCGAACAGCGACCAGGCGATGTTCACGAAGAAGAAGATCATGCCCACGGCCATGATCACATAGCCGAACGACGAGATATAGTGCCAATAGGCGAAGGCTTCCGCATAGTCGGGATAGCGGCGCGGCATGCCCTGCTGGCCCAGGAAGTGCTGGGGGAAGAACAGGACGTTCACGCCGATGAAGAAGATCCAGAAGTGCAACTGTCCGAGGAACTCGTTGTACATCCGGCCCGACATCTTCGGGAACCAGTAATAGAAGCCCGCGAACAGCGAGAAGACCGCGCCGAGCGACAACACATAGTGGAAGTGCGCGACGACATAATAGGTGTCGTGCAGGTTGGTGTCGACGCCGCCATTGGCGAGCACGACGCCGGTCACGCCGCCCACGGTGAACATGAAGATGAAGCCGATCGCCCAGACCATCGGGGTCTTGAAGCTGATCGAACCGCCCCACATCGTCGCGATCCACGAAAAGATCTTGATGCCGGTCGGGACCGCGATGACCATCGTCGCGGCGGTGAAGTACATCTTCAGGTTCACGCTCATGCCGACGGTGAACATGTGGTGCGCCCACACGATGAAGCCGACGACACCGATCGCGACCATGGCGTAGGCCATGCCAAGATAGCCGAACACCGGCTTGCGGCTGAAGGTCGAGATGATCTGGCTGACGATGCCGAAGCCCGGCAGGATCATAATGTATACTTCGGGGTGGCCGAAGAACCAGAAGAGGTGCTGATAGAGCAGCGGATCGCCGCCGCCCGTGGCGTCATAGAAGGTGGTGCCGAAGTTACGGTCGGTCAGCAGCATGGTGATCGCGGCGGCGAGGACCGGAAGCGCGAGCAACAGCAGGAAGGCGGTGACGAGCACCGACCAGACGAACAGCGGCATCTTGTGCAGGGTCATGCCCGGTGCACGCATGTTGAAGATCGTGGTGATGAAGTTGATCGCACCGAGGATCGATGCCGCACCCGCAAGGTGGAGCGAGAAGATCGCCATGTCGACCGCCGGGCCGACCGACCCGCTGGTCGACAGCGGGGCATAGACGGTCCAGCCGGTGCCGGCGCCGAGGCCGCTGCCGCCGGGAACGAACATCGAGCCGCACAGCATGACGAACGCAACCGCCGTCAGCCAGAAGGACACGTTGTTCATGCGCGGGAAGGCCATGTCCGGCGCACCGATCATCAATGGCACGAACCAGTTGCCGAAGCCGCCGATCATCGCGGGCATGACCATGAAGAAGACCATGATCAGGCCGTGCGCGGTGATCATGACGTTCCAGAAATGCTTGCCCGCGGTCGCGTCCGCCGCGCCGCCGAGCATATGCGCCCAGCCCGGAAGATACTGGATGCCGGGTTCGGCGAGTTCGAGACGCATCATCCCCGAAAGCGCACCGCCGACGATGCCGGCGATGATCGCGAAGATCAGGTAGAGCGTGCCGATGTCCTTGTGGTTCGTCGACATGAACCAGCGGACAAAGAAGCTGGGCGTGTCATGGTCGTGGTCGTGCGCGTGGTCGTGGCCATGCGCCGGTGCAGTCGCTGCGATATCGGTCATCTGTCGGACCCCCTGATTAATTCTTGGCGGCCGGTGCGGCGGCGGGCGCCGCAGCCGGAGCCGCTGTGGTCGTGTCGGCGGCGGGGACAGTCGTCGCCGGAATCGGGCCGGTCGGGGCCGGAGCGGCGGCAGCGGGCGCTGCCGCAGCGGCGACCTGGGCGCCGTCGGGATTGCCGCCCTTCGAGCGGACCCACGCCTTCCACTTGTCCATCGGCAGCGCTTCGACCGCGATCGGCATGAAGCCGTGGTCAACACCGCACAGTTCCGAACACTGGCCGTAATAGACGCCGGGCTTGTCGACGGTAAACGTCGTTTCGTTGGCGCGGCCCGGAACCGCGTCCATCTTGGTCCACAGCGCGGGAACCGCGAAGCTGTGGATCACATCGGCGCCGGTGATGATCAGCTTCACCTGCTTGCCGACGGGAACGACCATGCGATTGTCCACCGCGAGGTGATAAGGCTCGCCGGCGGCGACGGCCTTGTCTTCGGGCAGCATCTTCGAGACATATTCGCCGATACCCTGGTCGGGATAGGCATAGCCCCAATACCATTGATAGCCGGTGACCTTGATCGTCAGCGCATCCTTCTTCGGCGGCTCATATTGCGCCGCGAGCAGACGGATCGACGGAACCGCGATCACCGCAAGGATCAGGACCGGGATCGCGGTCCAGATGATTTCTATGAACGTGTTGTGCGTCGTCTTCGACGGCACCGGATTGGCCGACGCGCGGTAGCGCACGACGACCCACAGCAGCAGACCGAGCACCAGCAGCGAGATGAAGGTGATGACGGGCAGCAGCATATAATGGTTGAACCAGTAAGCGCGCTTGCCGATCGGGCTTTCCTGTTCCTGGAAGTTCCATCCGCCCTCGACCGGCTGACCGATGCCTGCGGTCGGCTTCATCGGCACATAGGTCGCATCGCCGGCCGGTACCGCAGCCTTGTTGCCGGCGGGAGCCGCCGCATCGCTGGTCGCCGCGGCCGGAGTCGCGTTCGTCGTCGCGGCCGGCGCCGCAGCGGGAGCTGCCGCCGGGGCCTGCGCCTGCACCGCGCCCACGGTGCCGAGCGACAAAGCCGCCGCAATTACAAGGGTTTTCAAGCTCTTCATAAGGATAGTGCCGCCCGTTGCCTGTTGCTGTTCTCGATCCCCCAACCTCTCCGTCTCGGCAGCCGGGCACAGGCCCGGACAGCCCGCGAACAGGCTGAAACTCGCCGGGGCTATAGACCCGCTTGCCGCTTGCCTCAAGCATCTCTAACACTATTTTGCAGCACGATAATCTTCGTGCCCGAAACCCGCTCATCCGACGCGGGCGACTTGATGGACAAAAGACCGAACCTCCCATGACCGACGACGAAATTCTGGCCGAGTTCCGTGCCGCAGACGCGCTGCTGCAGGGGCATTTCCTGCTCTCTTCGGGGCGCCACAGCGAATATTATCTGCAATGCGCACGGGTGTTGATGGACACCGAACGCGCCGGACGGCTGGCGATCGCCCTCGCCGCCAAGCTGCCGCGCGACCTGCGCGCGGCGATCGACATGGTCGTTTCGCCCGCAATGGGCGGCGTCATCATCGGCCATGAAATGGGCCGCGCGCTCGGCAAGCCCGCGATCTTCGTCGAACGGCCGACCGGCACCTTCGAATTGCGCCGCGGCTTCGCGATCCCGGCCGGCGCCAAAATCATGATGGTCGAGGATGTCGTAACCACCGGCCTGTCGTCGCGCGAAGCGATGGAGGCGGTCCGTGCTGCGGGTGGCGACGTGATCGCCGAAGCCGCCCTCGTCGATCGTTCGGCGGGCAGCGTCGACCTCGGCGTTCCCTTCTACCCGCTCGTCGCGATCAATTTTCCGACCTATGCCGAAGACGAACTGCCGCCCGAACTCGCTGCGACTCCCGCAGTGAAGCCGGGGAGCCGCGCGAATTGAGCGCGTCCTCCCCTCGGCGGCTACGCCTGGGCGTCAACATCGACCATGTCGCGACGATCCGCAACGCGCGCGGCGGCGACCATCCCGATCCGGTGCGCGCGGCCGAAATCGTCGCGTCGGTCGGCGGCGACGGCATCACCGCGCATCTGCGCGAAGACCGCCGCCACATCCGCGATGACGACCTCGCCCGCATCCAGGCCGCGACCGACCTGCCCCTCAACCTCGAAATGGCGGCGACCGACGAGATGCTGGCGATTGCGCTGCGCCATGCGCCGCACGCCGCCTGCATCGTACCCGAAAAGCGCGAGGAGCGCACGACCGAGGGCGGGCTCGACGCCGCCGGCCAGCACAACCATCTTGCCCCGATCGTGGCGCGCCTGTCCGACGCGGGAATCCGCGTCAGCCTGTTCATCGAACCCGACGCGCGCCAGATCGAGGCGGCGATGCGGCTGAAGGCCCCCGTCGTCGAATTCCACACCGGCCGCTATGCGCATGTGGAGGGCGAGGAACGCGCCGCCGAACTCCGCCGCCTCGCCGACGCCGCCGCACTGGCGTGGAAGAACGGGATCGAGCCGCACGCCGGCCATGGCCTGACTTATGACAATGTCATCCCTGTCGCTGCCATCCCGCAACTCGCCGAGCTCAACATCGGCCATTATCTGATCGGCGAGGCTATCTTCACCGGGCTCGAAACCGCGGTGCGCCGCATGCGCGACCTGATGGACGAGGCGCGCGGATGAAGAATTTCGTCATTGCGAGCGAAGCGAAGCAATCTCCAGCCCTCCGCCTTGCGCGAGGCCGATGGCTGGAGATTGCGGCGTCGCCTTCGGCTCCACGCAATGACGGCCTTTTGGGGTCGTCATGATCATCGGCCTGGGCTCCGATCTCTGCAGCATCGAACGCATTCAGGCTTCGCTCGACCGTTTCGGCGAGCGTTTCGAACTGCGCGTTTTCACCGAAGTCGAGCGGACCAAGGCGGCCCGGCGGCCCTTCACCCGCGCCGGCACCTATGCGAAGCGCTTCGCCGCTAAGGAGGCTTTCTCCAAGGCCGTCGGCACCGGCTTCAAACGCGGCGTGTTCATGAAGGACATCGGCGTCGTCAATGCCCCTTCGGGCGCACCGACACTGGCCCTCACCGGCGGCGCCGCCGAGCGGCTCGCCGCGATGCTGCCCGACGGCCATAGCGCGCGCATCCACCTCACGCTCACCGATGACCATCCTTGGGCGCAGGCCTTCGTAATCATCGAAGCCATCAAGGATTGACCATGGCAAAGAACAAGACGGCAAAGACCAAGGCCGCGGACGAAGGCAGCATGCTCAAACTGCTGCGCGACATCGTCGTGATCCTGATCCTGGTGCTCGGCATCCATAGCTGCGTTGCCAAGCCCTTTTACATCCCGTCCGATTCGATGATGCCGATCCTGCGCAACGGCGACCGGCTGATCGTCAGCAAATATCCCTATGGCTGGTCCTACGCCTCGGTCAGCTTTCACCTCGCACCCAAGAAGCCGGGGCGCTGGTTCGGCAAGCTGCCCGAACGCGGCGACATCGTCGTGCTCGAACATCCCGTGACGCGCGTCGATTATATCAAGCGCGTCATCGGCCTGCCCGGCGATACGATCGAACTGCGTGGCGGCGCGCTGATCATCAACGGCAAGCCGATCAAGCGCGAGGTGCAGCCGATGCTGTCGGTGCCTGTCGATGCCAATATGCCGGGTTCGGACAGCAGCCTCGGCCGCTTCGTCACCCGCGACGCGGCCGGCAAGGCGGTGCTCGAATTGCCGATCGTGCGCGAGACGCTGCCCGGCGGAGCGACCTTCGACACGATCGACATGGGGCCGGGCTATCTGACCGACGATTACGGGCCGATCACGGTGCCCGCCGACCACCTGTTCCTGATGGGCGACAATCGCGACGGCAGCGCCGACAGCCGCGTGCCGGTCGACCGCAAGGGGCTTGGCGGCCCGGTGCCTTTCGACGCGATTGCCGGCAGGGCCGAGATCATCAGCTTTTCGACCGATGGTACCGCCGAATGGTATAATCCGCTGAGCTGGTTCGAGGCGCTGCGCCCCGGCCGCGCCGGAACCAATCTCCGGCCGGAGCGTCAGGCCAGCAAGAACTGAGGCGCAACAGCGGGGAAGCGAAGCGATGGCCGACAAGGAAACGCGGGTCGAAGCCCCCGGCCCGACCGAGATCCGCAGCCAGCTCGTTCGTACCGAACTGCTCAAGGCCGGCGTGTGGCTCGGCGTCGCGCTGCTCGTCGGCGTCTGCGTCATTCTGATCCAGCCCATTCTGCTGATCTTTGCCGGTATCGTGATGGCGGCGATGCTCGATGGCGGCACCCGCCTCCTTGGCCGCGTGCTGCCGATAGGACGCGGCTGGCGCCTGCTGATCATCTGCCTGTCGCTCGTCGCATTTCTTGCCTGGACCGCGATGTTCGCAGGCTCGCAGATCGCCGATCAGGCGGCGACACTGCAAAAGGTGATCATGAGCCAGGTCGAGCGCGCCGCCAATTGGGCGAGCGAGCATGGCATGGGCACGATCGACATCGACACCAAGACGATCACCGAGAATCTCGCAGGCACCGTCGGGCGCGTTACCGCAGCGGTCGGGTCGGTGCTCGGCGCACTCACCAGCCTCGTCATGGTCGTCGTACTCGGCATCTTCATTGCGATCGAACCGCGACTCTATGAACGCGGCATCGCCTGGCTGCTGCCGATGAAGAACCGCGACGATTTCTACGTGACGACCGCGCGCATGGCCTTCACGCTGCGCCGCCTGATGGCGGGACGGCTGCTCGGCATGGCGGTCGAGGGTGTCGGCACCTGGCTTGCTTGCATGGCGGTGGGGATACCGATGGCGGCGCTCATGGGGCTGCTCACCGGCCTGCTTGCCTTCATCCCCAACATCGGAGCGATCGTGTCGGGGGTGCTGCTCGTCCTCGTGGGCTTTTCGGCGGGCACCGACACCGGCCTGTGGGCGATCGGCATCTATTTCTTCGTGCAGACCGTCGACGGCTATCTCATCGTCCCGATGGTCGCGAAGCAGACCGTCGACCTCGCCCCGGCGCTCGTCCTCGGCGCGCAGATCCTGCTCGGCACCTTGCTCGGTATCATGGGGCTGTTCCTCGCCGACCCGATCGTCGCGATGATCAAGGTCGCACTGGAGCGCGAGGCCGAACGGAACGCGGGCGCCGCCCCCAAGAAAAAGGCGGCGGCGAGCGCCTAGCTCACCGCCGCGTCTTCAAAACGGAAAATCCCGATCAGGGCTGCGGCGCGGCGCCCGACGCTCCGGGTGCGCCGCCGGGGGCGCCCTGCATCATCTGTTGCTGCTGCATCATCTGCTGCATCGCGCGCACTTCGGCTTCGCTGCGGAAGTCGATCAGCTCGATGTCGAAGTGCAAGGTGCTGTTCGCGGGGATCGGCCCGGCGGCGCGGTCGCCATAGCCCAGCGCCGGCGGAATCACGACCTTGTACTTGCCGCCCTTTTTCATGCGGGTCAGCGCATCCGCAAAGCCGGGGACGACCTGCGATACCTGGAGCGGCGCCTGTTCGTTCGAATCGAACACGGTGCCGTCGTCGAGCTTGCCTTCATATTTGATGAGCACGATGTCGGCCTTGGTCGGGCTCGGGCCGCTGCCTTCCTTGACGACCTCGAAGCCGATCCGCGGCGTGTGCGTCAGGGCGAACGCAACGCCGATGCCCAGCAGCGCGATCAGGCCGATCCACAGCAGCCACAGCCCGCCCTTGCTCACCGGGCGCAATGGAACCGTCGTTACGCTCATGCTCTTGTCCTTCCCCTGCCCGTTCGGGCGAAAACATCGGCGAAGCCTATAGGCCGTGCGGTGCGCGAGGGTCCAGCGAGAAGTTGCGCCGCCCCGCTCAGCCGGTTCCATAGAAGCGCGCCAGCCGGTCGAGCGCCAGCGTCAAAACCAGCTTCCCCGATCGCGACGGCCACCCCAGCGCCTTTTCGGCGCCGCCGATCCCCTCGCCCGCACAAATCACGCCCCAGCAGATGTCGGCCAACCCCGACCGACATGCTCCACCGCGGCGTGGAAGCGCCGATGCGCGTCGATGCGCGGCAGCGAGGCATCGGTGGCCCGGGCACCTCCGCGGCTTTTCGACGGCGGCGCGGCGTACCAGCGCATCGTCACCCGTCCCGCCAGCCCTGCCCGCTCATAATCGGTCCGCAGCCGCTCGCGGGCGCGATACTGCGCGTCCGAGACCATCCCGCGCGCCGCGAGCCATGTCAGCGGACTTTCCGCGACACTGACGGTGACATGCCGCATCACCTGCGGCCCCGCCTTGCCGGGATCAACCCGATCGGGATGCAGAGGGTTACGAAATGGCGCGTCGTCATGCGATTCTCCTGCTGGGAGTGCCGGCTTGACATTGGAATATTTTGCAGGAAAGAAAAAACCGATTTGGTTATCGGAGGTTCGTCTTGATCAACAGCATCCGCGCCGTGCGCCGCGCCAAGGGACTCACGCTCGAAGAGGTTGCGCAGCGCTGCGACCCGCCGACGACCGCCCAGACGATCGGGCGCCTCGAAACGGGAACGCGCACCCTGTCGCTCGGCTGGATGAACCGCATCGCCAAGGCGCTCGGCGTCGATGCTGCCGATCTCGTCCAGCTGCCGCAGGATACCCAGCTTGCGATTACCGCGCTGCTCGGCGCCGATGGCGCCCACGCGCCGACGCGCGTCGAACAGGCGCTGACCGCGCGTCCGACCGAGGACATGATCGCGATGCGCGTCACCTCATCGATCGGCGACTATCGCGCGGGCGACGAGATATGGTGCCGCAAGGTCGAGGGCGACTGGACCAGCGCGCTCAACCGCGACCTGCTCGTGCCGCGCCCCGCGGGTCGTTTCATCTTTGCGCGGCTGCTCAACGTCGATCGCGAAAAGCTGCACCTGCTGCCGCTTGGAGCCGGTCAGCGCCAGCAGGTGGTGAGCAACCCGCCATGGGCCGCGGTCGCGGTCCGCCTCATCCGGACGCTTTGATGGCGCGATGAGGCGGACATGAAGCCCCTCCGCATTCTGTCGGTCGCCACGCTCTTTCCAGATGCGGCGCGCCCCAATTTCGGCCTTTTCGTCGAAAAGAGCCTGCTTGCGCTCGCCGCGCAGCCGGGCGTCATGCTGACCATCGTCGCCCCCATCGGCCTTCCGCCCTTCCCGCTTTCGCTTCATCCACGATATCGGGCGCTGCGCCGATTGCCGCAGCGCGAGGCGTGGCGGGGCCTCACCGTCCATCGGCCGCGCTTCACGCTGATTCCGAAATTCGGCGCAGCGCGCAATCCGGCGGCGATCGCGCACGCCGTGCTGCCGATTGCGCAGCAAGGCAGCTTCGACGTCGTCGATGCCCAATTCTTCTATCCCGACGGTCCCGCCGCAATGAATATCGCGGACGCCCTCGGCATTCCCTTTTCGGTAAAGGCACGCGGCGCCGACATCAGCCATTTCGGCCACGATCCGGCGACCCGCCCGCAACTGCTCGCCGCCGCCGAGCGCGCCGGAGGATTGCTTGCCGTGTCGGAGGCGATGCGCGGTGACATGGCGGCGATCGGCATCGATGCGGGCAAGACGATGGTCCACTATACCGGCATCGACACCATGCGCTTTCACCCCGGCGACCGCCCTGCCGCCCGGGCGGCGCTCGGCATGGGGGACGCGCCCGCCATCGCGACCGTCGGCGCGCTGATCCCCCGCAAGGGCCAGGCGCTCGTCATCGAAGCGCTGCCTGCCCTGCCGGGTGTCCATTACTGGCTGGCGGGTGCGGGCGAGGAGGACGCGCGATATCGCGCACTGGCGCAGCGGCTCGGCGTCGCCGACCGGGTTCACCTGATGGGGCCCGTCGCCAACGCCGACTTGCCGCAGCTCTATCGCGCGGTCGATGCCGTGGTGATGCCGTCGGTCAGCGAGGGGCTCGCCAATGCGTGGGTCGAGGCGCTCGCCTGCGGCACCCCGATCGTCATCAGCGATGCCGGCGGCGCGGCCGAACTCGTGACCTCGCCAGCGGCAGGGCAAATCGTCGAGCGCACACCAGCGGCGATCGCCGATGCGGTGCGAACGCTATTGGCGGCGCCCGCCGCGCCGGATGCGGTCGCGGCGAGCCTTGCCGGCCGCTTCGAATGGGACCGCAACGGCCGCGAGCTCGCGGAGCATCTCCGTCGCTGCGCGGGCCGCTGAGCGATCAGACGACCGCGCCGTCGTCGTCCTCTTTGCTGGTCACGCGTTCGGCGCCCTGCGTCGCGGCGCTGGTCCGCGGGACGAAACTGTCGGGACCGACCTTCAGCCACACCAGAATCGGCGCCGACATGTAGATCGACGAATAGGTGCCGACGAAAATGCCGAGCAGCATTGCAGCGGTAAAGCCGAAGATCACGTCCGGCCCGACCCACAGCAGCACCGCGAGCGCGATCAGCATCGTGAAGCTCGTCATCACCGTGCGCGCCAGCGTCTCGTTGATGCTGAGGTCGAGCAGCGGGATGATCTCCATCTTGCGATATTTCTTCAGATTTTCGCGGATGCGGTCATAGACCACGATCGTATCGTTGAGCGAATAGCCGATGATCGTCAGCAGCGCGGCCACGATGTTGAGGTCGAACTGCATCTGCGTCAGCGCGAAGAAACCGAAGGTCAGCATGACGTCGTGGAACAGCGCGAACAGCGCGCCCACCCCGAACTGCCATTCGAAGCGGATCCAGATATAGATCGAAATCGCGATCATCGCGAGCGCGAGACTGAGCACGCCGGTACGCAGCAGCTCGCCCGAAACCTTGCCCGACACCGTTTCGACCGATCCGGTCTTGGCGGTCGGGAAGGCCTTGTGAATTCCGTCAACAAGCTGCTTGCCGGCCCGGTCGGCGGCCGCCTTGTCGCCTTCGGGCAGCGCGGTACGGATCGCCACCGCCTGATCGGACCCGAATTGCTGGATCGTCGCTTCGCCGAGGCCGATGTCGTTAACTTTTTCGCGGATCTCGTCGATTTCGGGCATGGTGCCCGAAAATTCGACGCGCACCGACTGGCCGCCGACGAAATCGACGCCGAGGTTCAGCCCGCGCACCGCGACAAGCGCGATCGATGCGACGATCATCAGGAAGCTGATCCCCATGGCGATGTTGCGCCACTTGAGGAAATGGATGTTGGTGTCTTCGGGGACGAGTTTCAGCAGACGCATGGGATCGGTCCCTCTATCAAATATTCAGCGACGCCGGACGCGTCTTGTGCACCCAGTGCGCGGCGAACATGCGGGTCACGGTAACTGCGGTGAAGACGCTGGTCACGATGCCGATGGTCAGCACAACCGCGAAGCCCTTGATCGGCCCGGTGCCGAACCAGAACATCAGCGCGGCGGCAATGACGTTGGTGATATTGGCGTCGAAAATCGCGCGACTGGCCTCCTTGTAGCCCAGCTCGACCGCCTGAAAAACGCGTCGCCCGCGTTTCAATTCTTCGCGGATACGTTCGTTGATCAGCACGTTGGCATCGACCGCGGCGCCGATCGTGAGTACGAAACCCGCGATACCGGGCAACGTCAGCGTCGC
This sequence comes from Sphingopyxis sp. Q841, assembly GCF_052384365.1. Taxonomy (NCBI): domain Bacteria; kingdom Pseudomonadati; phylum Pseudomonadota; class Alphaproteobacteria; order Sphingomonadales; family Sphingopyxidaceae; genus Sphingopyxis; species Sphingopyxis sp. Q841. The sequence goes on from NZ_JBQSUM010000001.1 coordinate 415,740, forward strand.
GTTGAAGGCGGCCATGATCGCGACGATCAGGAAGATGTTAAAGAAGAGCGCGACGTTCGCGTAGATGCCGAAGCGGCCATAGACGACGATCATGAACGCCAGCACCGCGACCGTCGCGATGATCCCGGCGATCGCGCCCTTGCGGATCGAATCGGCGCCGAGTTCGGGCGTCACCGTCCGCTCTTCGACGACGGCCATCTTGACGGGCAGTGCGCCCGATCGCAGCGAAATCGCCAGCGCATTTGCGCTTGCGACGGTAAAATTGCCCGAAATCTGCGCGCTACCGCCCAGGATCGGCTCGTTGATCGACGGCGCCGACAGCACCCGGCCGTCGAGCACCATGGCAAAGCGCTTGCCCACATTCTGCGCCGTCACCTTGGCGAAGGTCGCCGACCCACCCGAATCGAAGCGGATGGTGACGACCGGCAGGCCGCTCTGCGGATCATAGCTCTGCTTGGCGTCGATAAGCTGGTCGCCGCTGATCATGACCTGGCGGCGCAATACTTCGAACGGCACGCCATTGCCGGCGTCAGGCGAATAGGGAACGACCTCGCTGCCGACCGGGACGCGCCCCGCGGCGACTTCGTTGGGATCGGCATTGGTATCGACCATGCGGAATTCGAGCCGCGCGGTCTTGCCGATCAGATCCTTCAATTGCTGCGGGTCCTGAAGGCCCGGCACCTGCACGACGATCCGGTCGTCGCCCTGACGGATGATCGTCGGCTCGCGCGTGCCGAGCGCGTTGACGCGCTTGTCGATAATGTCGCGGGCGGTATCCATCGCACGGCTGATCGCCTGCGCCTGCCCCGCCTTGGTCGGCGTCATCACGATGCGCGTCGTATCGACGACATCGATCGTCCAGTCGCGCTGGCCGGTCAGTCCCGCACCCTGCGTCTCGCGGAATAGCCGCTCGCGCGCTTCGTCGAGCTGCGCCTGATCGCGGACCAGAAAGCTGATCTTGCCGCCCGCGGTCGACAATTCGCCGATTGCGATATCGTCATCGGGTCCCCGCTCGCCGCGCATCGCGGTGCGCACGGTCTTTTCCATATTGGCAAGCTGCGTCTTCTGGAGATCGCCAAGATCGGCCTCGAGCAGCAAGTGGCTGCCCCCTGCAAGGTCGAGGCCCAGATTGACCTTCATCTGCGCGAAGGACGGCAGGCTTTCGAACTGCTTTTGGGGAAGGAAGCTGGGAATGGAAAAGATGACACCAAGCGCCAGGATGACGCTGATGCCAATGACTTTCCAGCGCGGGAAATCGAGCATGACGGGGTTCCGATGGTCTGAGCGGCGCCGGTTCCCCGACGCCGGCGCGTCAGTCGTTGGCGGGCTTGGCGCCCGGCTGGAGGACGTCGGAGATCGTCGACTTCACGATCTTGATCTTCACGCCCTGGGCGATTTCGACATCGGCGAAATCATCGTCGACGCGCGTCACCTTGCCGACAATCCCGCCGCCGGTGACGACCTGATCGCGCGGCTTCACCGATGCGATCTTGGCGCGATGCTCCTTCATGCGCACCTGTTGCGGACGGATGAGGAAGAACCAGAATACGACGAAGATCAAAAGATAGGGCACCAGCATGATGAAGCCGGCTGCCCCGCCCCCCGATCCGGCCGCCTGGGTCAGAAGCAATTGGGTCGACATGAATGAAAGACTTTCCGTTACCGTGGCGCGGCCTTTCCCAATGGAAGGACCGCGCAAAAATAAGCGCGGCGCCTATCACGCAGGGGCGTCCCGCGCAACCGTCGCTGCGCCCCTCCCCCACGGCAAGCTCCCCGCCAGATGGGGTCGACGGCGGCGCGATCAAGCCCGCCGAAAGAAACACCGGCAAATGCCCATCACCGCTTGCATCGCCAGCAAAGCCGCGCTAGGGGCCTCGCCTGCCCGAAAGGGCCGGTCGGGACGTAGCGCAGCCTGGTAGCGCATCACACTGGGGGTGTGGGGGTCGGAGGTTCGAATCCTCTCGTCCCGACCAAATTTACTGCAAAACCATATCGCAAAGCGCTCGCTGCATCTGCGCGCCATTGCTCCGCCCACGGGAACCAGCGCGCGCGGCCGCGAGTATGCGACGGTTATGCACCCCTCGCTTCGCCTCGTCGGACTCTTGGTCAACCTCCGTTCGGCAGTCGCCTTCCCCATCAAGCGCCAACCGCTCAGGGCGATGGCGCGATGACCCGCGTGTCCGAGACTTCGGTCACCCGGCATCGCGATCTGCGAACGGGGCGCCCGATCTGGCTCCGCCACCGTCGCCTCCCGCTCGCAATCAAAGAGCTTGCGCGATCGCTGCGCTGCGACGTGGCGGTCGTCGGCGCCGGCATATCGGGCGCGCTGATTGCGGAGACGCTCAGCGACGCCGGGCTCGGCGTGGTGGTCTTGGATCGTCGCGGCCCCGCCGCAGGATCGACCGCCGCGTCGACCGCGATGCTGCAATATGAGATCGACCTCCCGCTCTCGCAAATGGCCCGGCGGATCGGCACGGAACGCGCAACGCGGATCTGGCGCCGCTCGCGGCTGGCGGTCGACGCCTTGCGCGAACGAACCGAACGCCTTGGTCTCGATGTCGGCGCTGCCACGCGCTCGACGCTGTATCTCGACGGCAATATTCTCGACCCGGCCGCGCTCGCCGTCGAAGCAGATGCCCGGCGCAATGCGGGTTTCGAGATCGAATATATCGGCCCTGCCGAGGTCGAGCGACGCTACGGGATCAGCAGGCGCCATGCGATCGTCGGGTACGGCAATTATTCGGCCGATCCGCGGCGCCTGGCCGCGGCCTATCTGCAGGTCGCGCAGGAGCGCGGGATGCGCCTATACGCGCCTGCCGAGGTGATCGGCGTGGATAGCGACGACAGCGGCGTCCAGCTTCAGATCGACGGCGGGGCCACGATCACCGCGGCGCACGCCGTCTTCGCAACCGGCTACGAGATGCTGAAAGGCATCTCGAAAAAGGGAAATTACATTATGTCGACCTGGTCGATCGCGACGCGTCCGCAACCGCAGCGGATCTGGCGCGACGCGGCCATGATATGGGAGGCGTCCGACCCCTATCTCTACATTCGCACAACCCCTGACGGCTGCGTCATCTGCGGCGGGGAAGACGAGGATATTTCCGATGCGACGGCGCGCGACGCGAAGATTGCGGACAAGGCGAAAACGCTCGCCCGCAAGCTCGGGGCGCTGCTTCCCGCTATCGACCCCACGCCCGCTTATGCCTGGGCCGGAAGCTTCGGCAACAGTCCGCTCGGTATCCCGACGGTGGGACGCATACCGCGCATGCCCAATTGCTATGCGGCGATGGGCTATGGCGGCAACGGAATCACTTTTTCGATGATGGCGGCTCAAATCCTGCGCAGCACCATCTGCGGCGATCGCGATCCCGACGCCGACCTGTTCAGCTTTCACCGATCTTTCTGAACGCCAACACCTGCACCGCTTCACCGCCAACGGAAATATAATTGCGCATCCTCGGACCTTGGGCAACAAGGTCCTTCGTTCAACAGGAGAATATGATGCGCCTTGCCGTTGCCCTGATGCTGCTGCCCGTCGTCCCGATCGCCGTCAACGCCCCGGCATTTGCCCAAACCGCGTCACAGACCCGAGCGCAGGATGCCGCGCTGTTGCAATTTCTCGATCAGGCTTTCGACGCGCGCCTGGCGCTCAGCCCGGAATCGCAAACGCAGCTTGGCCTCAAAACCAACTACGACCGGCTCGATGACTATAGCGATGCGGCGGCATTGCGGGAGCAGGCGCTGGCCGAAACGCAGCTCAAAGCCATGCACGCCCATTTCAAGCCCGACCAGCTCGGTGAAAGCGCGCGGGTGAGCTATCGACTGTTCGAGTATGAAGTCGAGCGCGGCCGCGAATCGCTTCGCTTCCGCAAACTGCGTTTTCCCGTGTCGACCAATGGCAGCCCCGCGGGCGACATCCCCGTTCTGCTGATCAACAATCACAAGATCGACAGCGTGGCAGACGCCGAAGCCTATATCGCACGACTGCGCGACACCGACCGCGTCATGCGCGAAGTCGCGGCGCGAATGCGCGACCAGGCGGCGGCGGGGATCATCCCCAACAAGGTCAATTTCGCTCCCGCCCGCGCTGATGCACTCAAAATCCTTGCCGGTGCCCCGTTCGACGGCGGCGGCGATTCAACGCTGATGGCCGACTTCCGCAAAAAAGTCAGCGCGCTCGATGCGCCGGTGGCGACGAAGGAAAAACTGCTCGCGGATGCCAGCGCGGCCCTCACCGGCCCCTTCAAGCATGGCTATGAGACATTGATCGCCGCGATCGACGAGATCGAACCCAAATCGACAGGTAATTTCGGTGCCTGGCACCTTCCCGATGGCGCGGCCTATTATGCGGACCGCCTCAAGAGCTCGACGACGACAAATCTTACCGCGGACGAGATTCACGCACTTGGCCTCGCACAAGTCGCGGCTATCCACAAAGAGATGGAAGCCGTGATGCGCGAGGTCGGCTTCAAGGGCACGCTCGCCGAATTTTTCGACAGCATCCGCACCGACCCCAAGTTCAAATATCCGAATACCGATGCGGGCCGCGAAACCTATCTGGCCGATGCGCGCGCCGTCATCGCTTCGGTAATGGAGGCCGCACCGCGCTATTTCCGCGTTCTGCCCAAGGCGCCGCTCGAAGTGCGGGCGGTCGAGAAATGGCGTGAGGGCACGGCGTCGACCGCCTTCTACAACCCGCCGTCGGCGGACGGGACGCGGCCTGGCATCTATTATGTCAATCTTGTCGACATGAACCAGACGCAGAAGGTGCAGGTCGCCGGGATCGCCGCGCATGAAGGGGCACCTGGCCATCATTTCCAGATCGCGCGCCAGCAAGAGCTGACCGGCATACCCAAATTCCGGAAATTCGGCGGTTATGGCGCCTATATGGAAGGCTGGGGCCTCTATTCGGAGCGGCTTGCGGACGAGATGGGCGTTTACAAGACGCCTTATGACCGCTTCGGCATGTTGTCGCTTCAGGTGTGGCGCGCGATCCGGCTGGTTCTGGACACCGGCATCCATTCGAAGCGCTGGACGCGCGAACAGGCCATCGCCTATTTCAAGGCCAACAGCTCGGTATCGGACACCGACATTGCGCGCGAAGTCGATCGCTATTTCAACTGGCCGGGCCAGGCGACGAGCTACATGGTCGGCCAGCTCAAGATCGCCGAACTTCGCAAACGCGCCGAAACCGAACTCGGCCCGCGTTTCGACATTCGCGACTTTCACGAGGCCGTTCTAAGCGAAGGCGCGCTGCCGCTCGACATCCTGGAGGAACAGGTCGAGCGCTACATCGCCGCGCACAAGCAATAGTCGCACCTCCCCGCGCGCCTCGCCTCACCGCGGCGCGTGGGGAACGGCGCCGGGGCCCGCGAACGACCATCAATGGCGCGCAAGGAACCTTGCGCTCGCTCCCGCATATCGAAGACGCATGTTTTCGATAACCTCCCCGACCGTTCGCGCTTGCGAGCGAACCGCGTGAACCGCCCCGCCCTGCCGCACCTGTCGCGCAATGCGCGCGTGGCCCTTGTCGTCGCCGCGGGAGTGGTTCTTCTCGCCGCTTTGCTGCTCGCGACCTTTCCGGTGGGAATGCTGCGCGGGACGGCCGAGGCGCGCCTGAGCGAAAAATTCGGCGCGCCCGTTCATATCGGGGCGCTGGAGAGAAGGGATGTTTTCTCCTTCTCGCCCGAGATTGAAGCCCGCAGCGTCCGCATCGGGCAGCCCGCCTGGGCGGGACGCGGCGACATGGCGACGATAGGACGCCTGCGCATCCGCTTGCCCATCCTGAAGCTTTTGACCGGCACGATCACGCCGCGCTCGATCGATATCGACGGGCTGTCGCTGGCGCTGGTGCGCGATGCCGACGGACGGAGCAATTGGGGTGGCCCTCGGCCCGGCGGTTCGGACAGTTCGCCGCCGCCTGCCATCGGCACCGTTCGGATAAATGAGGGCCGCTTTACGCTCAAGGATGCCAAGCGCCGCCTTGATATCGCCGGAACGATCGAAGCCAAGGATGCGAAGGGCCTCGCAATCGCCGCCGACGGGCAATTCAACGGCGCGGCCGCGAAGCTCGGCGCGGCGGCAAGCTGGGCGCAGGACGCCAAGGGCCGTTGGCCGTTTTCTGCCGAGTTGACATCGGACCTGCTCCGGCTAAGCGCCTCGGGCACGATGGCCGCCCCCCTCGACACCGCGCATATGACGATGCGGATGACGGCGCATGGCACCAGTCTCAAGCAACTCGACTATATCATCGAGGCCGGGCTGTTCGGCACCCAGGCGATCGATCTTGACGGCGCGGTACGCCGCGACGGGACCGACTGGTTTATCGACAGGCTTGACGGGCGCATCGGTCGTTCGACGATTGCCGCCACGGCGAAGATACTGAAGCGCGGCGGTCGTACCAGGATCGACGCCAGCATCGATGCGCCCCGGCTGGACTTCGACGATCTGGCCGACGACGCCGGACTTGCGGCAGCACGCGCGCAGCAAGCGCGCATCGGCCCGCGCATCTTTCCCGACACGCGGATCAATCTTGCGAAAATGGGGCCGACCGACGGTGTCATCCGCATCACGATCCATCAGTTGCTCGTGAAGGGCGGGTCGGTGTTCAAAAGCCTCAAGGGCCAGCTGTCGCTCGACCATCGGATATTGACGCTCGACAAGGCCGTCGCACAGCTTGGGCGCGGCACTATGAGCGGCCGGGTAAAGGTCGATTCCCGCGGCAAGATTCCCCTGCTGACGACCGAATTGCGTATCGACGGAGCCAGCTTCGACGATTTTGTCGGTCAGCCCGACATGATCCGCGGCCCCGTGCGCGGGCTGGTTCGGATTTCGGGACGCGGCGACACCGTCCGCCAGGCCTTCGCTTCGGGGAACGGGAAGATCGCGTTCGTTGCCAGTGGCGGCGCAATGAACCGCGCTGCGGCTTATGTGATGGCGCAGGATCTTGGCGGAGCGATCGGACAGAAACTAGGCGACGACGAGGCAATGACACCGATCCGGTGCGCGATCCTCGCCTTCTCGGCCAAGGACGGGCTGCTGACGCCCGCCCCGCTGGTCATCGACACCACCATCGCCCGGGCGCGCGGGCGCGGCCAGATAAACCTCGATGGTGAGCGCATCGCGCTGGCCATGAATGGCGCGGGGAGCGAAAAGCCGGATCTCAAGCTCGTCGACCCGGTGAAGGTCGAGGGAACGCTGTCGCAGCCCACCATCGATTTCGCGCCGCCGGGAAAGAAATCGGGCGGCGGTCTATTCGGGGCTGTGACGCGGTCGATCGGCGCGGCGCTCGGCCTGCATAAGGACCCGCAGCGCGATGCGCCGCTTCCCAAGCCCGGAACGGTCAACTGCCGCGCACTTGCCGCCGAGGCGCTACGCTAGGGTCAGGACCCCGGGTTCGGAACGCAACCCAACGGCGTACCAAGACGGCGAAGGGGCCAGACCATTTTGACCCTGCTGAGCGACGCGGCCCATTCTCGAGCTTCGTCGATTGAAAATGCCGGGTGAGCTCCCAAGATCAGTTCGACGGTTTTCTTCGTTCCGGCCCCAAGGCGCTTGAAGCGCCGCTGCTTTCTTTCATGTGCAGCGACAACGACAGACAGGCTCGGGACTTCCCGGTCGGCTAGCGCGCCACCCTTGAGCCGCTCGATATGAGCGGAAGTCAGTTTCACGGGTTTGTCCATGATGACCTCGAAGGAATCGAGGCCATGGAACATTCGTAAGAATTCTCGCAAAAGATGTGTCCAAGCAGGTTCAAATCCGATGTGATTTGTCCAGGCAACGCGCTTTTGGACGAAGATGTGTCGCCATTGACAGCACTTCGACGAATGGCAGAAAACTGCCGGAAATGCTAGGTTTGAAGATGATTCGGACTTGGTAGCGGAGGAGGGACTCGAACCCCCGACACGCGGATTATGATTCCGCTGCTCTAACCTGCTGAGCTACTCCGCCCCGAAAGACCGCCCGTGGGCGAGCGGCGCCTATAGGATGCACCATGCGTCCGGTCAATATCATGCGCGCGGCCCGCGAAAATTCCTTGCGAATGCCGCCTCCCACGGGCCTCCGCGGTAGTGATGGGCCGCGATTCCGGTGATTTCGACCGGCCGCGGACGAAAGTTGCGCGCGAGGTCGGCAAGCAAGGCGCGCGCCTCGGCCGGAGAAACCTTGTTCTGCACCGTGACATGCAGACGCGGCGTCGCCTGATCCTGCGGCGTCAACAGTGCCGCAAAGCGATCGGCAATGCGCGCCCGGATCGCGATCAGGTCCGGGCTGTCGATCCGAAACGCAACCCCGCGCCCGAGAGAATAGACGGCCGACACGACGGCGCGCGGCGGCGGCGTATCAGCGGCGATGGCGCGGAACAGAGCCGCAAGTGCCTCGAGCAGCGACGGCGGCAGATGATGGAAAAGCGTGATATGCGCCGAGAGGTAATTGCGTTCGGGCGGGAAATGCGCGCGGCGCAGCGCATCGAAGTAGCGCTGATCGGCCGCGCCCATCGTTCCAGTGATGACGATGGGCGCGGCGTCAGCGACGCGAGCGGGAGGGGGGGTGTCCGCGCCGCCGCTTGCGAGATGGGATGGACGGTGAGCTCGGGAGGGGAGTTCGCTGTCGTCCATGGGACGCCCTTTCTCGCTGCAGCAGCCTCTGCGCCCAAGCGCGCCCGGCATCCAATCGATTAATTGGTTCAGAATGATCGCCCGAAACGATCAGAAAAATTCGGGTGCGCTTACAGGCTGTTCCAGAAAGCGTGAAGCGCCGCCGCAACCGCGTGCGGCCGCTGGGCGATCGCCCAATGTCCCGCATCCCCGACGATCGTCAGCGGCATCGCCCGATTCGCCGCGAACCGCTGTGCCACCGAAAGCTCGACATAGGGGTCGCCCGCCCCCCAGACGAGCATCCCCGCGCGCGGCAGGCGGTCGAGGTCGAGCGCCCAGTCGTGCGCGAAGCTGAGCCCATGCGCCGACCGATAGAGTTTCAGTATCGCGCGCCTTTTGTCCTTGAGCGCCCACTGCGCCGCTTCTTCCTGCGCGATGTCGGCTGGAACGCCCTGATCGATCAGTCCGCGGGCAAGCGCGCCGGGACGACTGATCGCCATGAAAGCTTCGCCCAGCAGCGGCGTGTTCCAGATGCGCGCGACCCGGTGACCGCGATAGTCGGGATCGATCACCGCATTGGAAACCGCCCAGCTCCGGATCAGGTCGGGGCGCAGCATCGCGACGCGCTGCGCAATCAGCGCCCCCCAGTCGTGACCGACGATATCGATGGGACCATGCTGGGCCGCCAGCGCCGCGGCCTCGCCGGTCGCCCAATCGGCATAGGCCTCCTTCGTCGCAGCGAAACCGGCGGGAAGCGGCCCGGTGAAGCCGGGAAGCGCAGGAACGGCAACCGGTGTATCACCCAGCGCCAGAGCATCCAGCAGCGGACTCCAGATTGCCGGACTGTCGGGAACGCCGTGCAGGAAAAGCTTTGCAGTCATTCCCCCGGTCATCGCTACATCTCCCCCCTGTCGCGGCGCAGTTCATACCATTTCTGCACATTGGCATTATGCTCGGACAGGGTGCGCGCAAAGACGTGGCCACCGTCGCCCTTCGCAACGAAATAGAGATACTCATTGGGCTCGGGGTCAAGCACTGCGGCGATCGACGCCTTGCCGGGATTGGCGATCGGCCCCTTGGGAAGACCGGCCATGGCGTAGGTATTATAACCGTTCACCGCCTGGATTTCGGAGCGCAGGATGCGGCGACCGAGCGGCTTGCCCTTGGTGATCGGATAGATGATCGTCGGATCGGCCTGCAGCCGCATCCCGATGGCGAGGCGATTGGTATAGACGCCGGCGACCGTGCGGCGCTCCGCCGCAACCCCGGTTTCCTTTTCGACGATCGACGCCAGCGTGATCGCCTCGTTGCGGTCCTTTGCCGCGGTGCGCGGGCTCCGCTTGGCCCAGAGCGCGTCGAAGGTCTTGGTCATCGCCGCCTGCATCCGCGCAACCACGGCTGCACGGCTCTCGCCGGTGGTGAAGGCATAGGTGTCTGGCAGCACGCTGCCCTCGGCAGGCACCGCGACCGTCCCCGTCAGGCGCGGCTCGGCCATAAGCCGCTCCCACACCATGATCGACGGCATGCCCTCGGGGACGGTCACGAAACGCTGGACGGTTCGGCCTTCCTGCATCATCCGCAGGATGGCGCCGGCGCCCATGCCCTTCTTCACCTCATATTCGCCGGGCTTGATCGGAGCGTCGGAACCGAAGAGGCGCGCGCGGTTGCGAAAGCCGGAGGCCGAGGTTGCACCTGCCTTTTCCAATATTTCGCCCGCCTTGGCGATGCTGGCACCGGGCGGAATAACGACCACGGTATCGCGCGGCGCGCCGCCGGAGCAGGCCGCAAGCAGCAGCGCGAGAAAGATGGTCAGAAGGGTACGCACCAAAACCCCACCTCATTCATGCGTCAGCCGGCCTGCCCGGAGAGCAGGCCGGCGCGACAAAGAGATTTAATCGAGTGCCTTGACGATCACGCTCGCATTGGTGCCGCCGAAACCGAAGCTGTTGTTGAGCGCGGCCTTCACCGCGCGCTTCTTCGCCTTGTGCGGCACCAGGTCGACGCCCTCGGTCCCCTCGTCGGGATTGTCGAGGTTCAGCGTCGGCGGCACGATCTGGTCGCGGATCGCGAGGATGCAGAAGATCGTCTCGACCGCGCCGGCACCGCCGAGCAGATGGCCAATCGCCGATTTTGTCGAGCTCATCGAGACATCGCCGATCGCGTCGCCGAACAAGCGCTTCACCGCGCCAAGTTCGATCGTGTCGGCCATCGTCGACGTGCCATGGGCGTTGATATAATCGATGTCGGCGGGCGTCATTCCCGCCTTCTTAAGCGCCATTTCCATCGACCGATAGGCGCCGAAACCTTCGGGATGCGGCGCAGTGACATGATAGGCGTCGCCCGAAAGGCCATAGCCGACGACTTCGGCGTAGATCTTGGCGCCGCGCGCCTTGGCATGCTCATATTCCTCGAGCACGACGACGCCGGCGCCTTCGCCCATGACGAAGCCGTCGCGATCCTTGTCATAGGGGCGGCTCGCCTGTTCGGGGCGGTCGTTGTAGCTCATGTTGAGCGCGCGCGCCTGCGCAAAGCCTGCAATGCCGATCGGACAGATGGTCGATTCCGATCCACCGGCGAGCATGATGTCGGCATCGCCATCCTTGATCATCCGCGCCGCGTCGCCGATCGAATGGGCGCCGGTCGAGCAGGCGGTGACGACCGCATGGTTCGGCCCCATCAGGCCGTATTTGATGCTGACCTGACCCGAAATCAGGTTGATGAGGCGGCCGTGGACGAAGTGCGGGCTGACACGGCCCGGCCCCTTTTCGGCGAGCAGCAGGCTTTCGCTCTCGATTCCCGGCAGGCCGCCGATGCCCGACCCGATCGAGCAGCCGGCGCGCAGCTTTGTCTCATCGTCCATCTCGGTCAGCCCTGCGTCTTCGAGCGCCTGTCCGGCGGCGTCGATGCCATAGATGATGAAGGGATCGACCTGCCGCTGCACCTTGTGGTCGACGCGCTTGTTGGCGTCGAAGCCATATTCATGGTCGGCCGGCTTGACCTCGCACGCGATCGTGCATTTCTGGTCGGAGGCGTCGAAGCGGGTGATCGTTCCCGCGCCCGACTTCCCGGCAAGCAGATTGGCCCAACTGGTTTCGACGTCTCCGCCCAGCGGCGTCACCAATCCCAAACCCGTCACCACAACCCGGCGCATAGACTTTCCTTTCGTCGGTTCCGGCCCTTGCGGAACCCGGCATCATTCTTGTCGGGGCATGCCCATAAAAAAAGCTTCCCGGCCACTGCGCGCGAGCGCTCGGGACCGGGAAGCCGGAAACGCGTGGGCAGCGTCGCCGCCGCGTCCGGCTGTGCCGGACCGGACCGCTTTAGCCCTTGTTCGCTTCGATGTAGTCGATCGCATCCTTGACGGTGGCGATCTTTTCCGCCGCGTCATCGGGAATTTCGACACCGAATTCTTCTTCGAACGCCATCACCAGTTCGACGATGTCGAGGCTGTCGGCGCCCAGATCGTCGATGAAGCTCGCTTCTTCGGTGACCTTGTCGGCTTCGACGCCCAGATGTTCGACGACGATCTTTTTAACCTTTTCGGCCGAATCGCTCATGCACAGTTCCTTTTTTCTGACTGTCTCGTGAATGTTGGGATTTGCCCTAGTGTCCGTCGGCGGGGCTGGCAAGAGGGCTGGCGCGTTGTGGGCGCCGAAGCTCGCATCAACCCGCCCTTTCCTGCCGCGCGGCGGGTGCAGACGCCTCCCCCTTTCGTCCCCTGGGCAACCACCGCATAAATAGGAAACGGCACCGCGGCCTTCAAGCGCCAGGCGCACCGTTCATCGCGCGACCGGCTGCGGTGCCACCACCCCCGATTCCCGCAGCGCCTGCGACGCACGCCGGATCACTTCGGGATTTATCATGAACTGGCGCAGCACCTTTTCGGGTGGCGCATCCTGCGGCTGGCGCGTGTAATCGAGCAGATGCCGCCACAGGCCGCGCGCTTCATCGACCTTTCCCTGCCGCGCAAAAACGATGGCCCGGACCATCGTATATTGCGGCTCCATGGTGCTGGTCGATGGCATATGATCGAGGACAGCCAGCGCGTCGTCCTGCCGCCCCTGCTGAGAATAGACGAAGGCGAGCGTGACCGCCGGGACGCCTGGCGCCGACGCGTCGAGCGCCAGCGACCGTTCGAGCAGCGCAATGCCCTCTAGGGGCTGGTCGCAGGCAATCTTGAACACGCCCTGGAATCCGGCCGTGTCGGCGTCATAGGGGTTGAGCCGTACCGCGGCATCGCCAATGCCAACGCCGCCGCGGCAATTGCCGCCATAATATTGTGCGCGCGCCATCGCGAAGGTCGCCGCCGCGGTTTCGGCGCCGGTGTCATAGGCCCGCTGTGCGAGCGAGACGGCTTCGGCATAGGCCTTGTCGCCCGCCGGTGTGCCGCGCAGCGGCTGCCAATCCCCGAAGCGGACGAGCGACAGCGCGGACAGCGCCGCGGCGTTGCGCGGATCGCGAAAGATCGTCGCGCGCAGGCAGGCATCGACCTTCTTCGCGGTGTCCTTGTCGCGCAGTTGTCGCAACCGGTTGAACTGCGCCAGGCACGGATAGCCGGGCGCAAAATTCTCCGGCTGCCGCGCCAACTGATCGCGAACGATCACGCCATAATCGCCAGCAATCTGGGCAATCGCCGGATCGATCGCCTCGAATCCAGGCATCTGATCTTGGGTCAGGTGAAATTGCTGCGACCAGATGGTACGCTGATCGGAAACGCGGTTGAGGACCAGCGTGACATCGGCCGGCCCCGCGAGCGTGCGGACGATCGAAACGTCGAGGCGATAGTCGGGGCGCTGCGCGGTATCGGGCTTGCCCGCCGACACTGCGCTGCGCAGGTCGACGAGATCGAAACGGCGCAAGCCGTCGCGCAGCCGCGCATCGAGCGCGCGGGCCAGCGCGCGCGAAACGGGAGTGCTCCCCGATTGCGGAAGCGCAATCTCGAGCAGCGGCGGCGGCACCGCCGAAGGCGCGAACATCCGCTGCCAATTGCCGGCAAGCCACCAACCGCCCGCAAGCATGGCAACCGCGACGATGACCAGCACCGTCCACCAGCGCGCCCGCGACGATGGCGCTCCAACGCCGGGATGACGCGTTGACGTCACACCGGCGCCGCCCGCCTCCGCAGCCGCCGCATCTTCGCCGACGCCGGGGGTTACAGCGGCGCTACGTGCCGGCGGTGCGGTGCGGTGCTGCACCACGATCTCGTAGCTGCCCTGTGGGACGCGCAGGCGATGGACCCACGGCGTTTCGGCATAATAGCGGTCGAGCAGATTGCGCAGGCGGCCCACCATCACGCGTGGATAGCTGTCGACCGCAGGGTCGAAATCGGCGTTACGCCCCAGCGCCTCGGTCGCGATCGCATAGGCCTTGGGAGCGCTGCGGCCGCCGCGAAGCCGGTGTTCGACCAGATATTGCAGCAGGCGCGACAAGACCGGCGAGCGCAGGAACAACTGGGACTCGCGGAGCCTCTCGAACTCCTCGGCGATGAACTGGTCGGTTTCGCCGGCCTCGAGTGTCTTGTTCGCTTTCGCGCGGTCCATGCAACCCTCTTATACCCTCTGGCGGGGTGTGTCCGCTAGATACGCAAATCGACGAATGCGGCCAGCCATATTTGTTTCAATGTAACGGTAACAGCCCGGATTGGCCATATTTCACCGGGTTTAACCCCTCTCGGAAGGGTGAAAGAACAGGACGAAAAGATTAAGGAAATCCTAATTTGGGGCGACATGCCGCAACGTGACCCCATGTTACTGTCATCTTCCCCGACGCCATGAGATCGTTCGATTGTCGTGATGCGCGCTTGCGCGGTCACGGCCCGGTTCGGGCTTTGCCTGCCGGGCAATTGAGGTTTCGGGATCGAAGCGCGCGAGCTGGTCCCTGGCGCACTCCGGTATATCCCGAGGCCTCATGAACAAGTGACTTCGCCGGGCGGGATTGTAGCCCCACCTGCACCTCGCCCGGCAAGTCCGCACTTACCCTATTCCGCAGAATGGTCGCTCCCAAGCGTCACGCCAGTGCGATCCGGATGGGGCCGTCGGCCGAAGTCTGCGCTCGTCACGTCAGACCTTGCAGGCGCCGGTCCGTTTGGCCGACATTTGCATCTTCATCGACATGCCCGCAGGCCCTTCGCCCTGCCCCGTACTCGCCATTTCCATCTCATAGCTGTCGCCGCTGTAGGTGCCCTTCATCGTCATCGTGCGCGGACCGGCTTCGCTGGTGCAGCTCATCTTCGCGTCGATCACGCCATGCGCCATCTCGAAATGATCATAGGTGCATTTGCCGCCCGAATTTTCCGCCATTCGCGCCTTCGGATCGCGTGCGTCTTCCGGGGTCAGGCAGTTTTCGAAACTGTGTCCCTGTGCCAGCCGCGCCTTCATCTGCTCCTGCATCTGCGGCGGCAGTTTTTCCATTCCGGGCATCGTCATATCGGTGATCTTCACCGTGCCGGCCCATTGGCCGGGCTTCATGAACTCGCCCGAAGCGACCGCATCGGCGACCTTGTTCTGCACCGATTCGACCGATTCATTCTTGGCCGACACGCCCTTGCCGCTGTCGCATGCGGACAGCGCGAGCAGCGCGCCCGTCGCCAACAGAATATTGCGCTTGAACATCATCCAGACTCCCGCCGTTGCCGATGCGCGGCATCCTCACCATATTGGCAGCGATGGCAATTCAGATTCGCACCTCGCTCGACGAAATCGACACGGCGCAGGACTATGTGCCGCACCGTCCCGCTCGCCCCGACAAGGTGGAGGGCGGCAAGCGGTTCGAACTGGTCAGCGACTATTCCCCGGCGGGCGATCAGCCGACCGCGATCCGCGAGCTGGTCGACACCGCCAGGGAGGGCGAACGCGATCAGGTGCTGCTGGGCGTCACGGGATCGGGCAAGACCTTTACCATGGCGAAGGTGATCGAGGAATTGCAGCGCCCGGCGCTGATCCTCGCGCCGAACAAGATCCTCGCGGCGCAGCTCTATGGCGAGTTCAAGAGCTTCTTTCCGAACAATGCGGTCGAATATTTCGTCAGCTATTACGACTATTATCAGCCCGAGGCCTATGTGCCGCGGTCGGACACCTATATCGAGAAGGAAAGCAGCGTAAACGAGGCGATCGACCGCATGCGCCATTCGGCGACGCGCGCGCTGCTCGAACGCGACGACGTGATCATCGTCGCCTCGGTGTCTTGCCTTTACGGCATCGGATCGGTCGAGACCTATTCGGCGATGATTTTCGACCTCAAGAAGGGGCAGGTCGTCGACAACGGAGAGATTATCCGCAAGCTCGTCGCGCTACAGTACAAGCGCAACGACCAGGCGTTCGCGCGCGGCAATTTCCGCGTCCGCGGCGACAGCCTCGAAATTTTCCCGTCGCACTATGAGGATATGGCGTGGCGTGTCAGCTTCTTCGGTGACGAGATCGAGGAGATCACCGAATTCGACCCGCTGACCGGCAAGAAGATCGCCAGCCTCAACTATGTGCGCGTCTATGCCAACAGCCACTATGTCACGCCCGGCCCGACGCTGAAGCAGGCGACCGAAGCGATCCGCCACGAACTCGCCGAGCGGCTGAAGGAACTCGAAACCGAGGGCCGGCTGCTCGAAGCGCAGCGGCTCGAACAGCGGACAAATTTCGACCTCGAAATGATCGCCGCGACCGGAAGCTGTGCAGGGATCGAAAATTACAGCCGCTTCCTGACCGGCCGCCTGCCGGGCGAGCCGCCGCCGACCCTGTTCGAATATCTCCCCGACAATGCGCTGCTCTTCGTCGATGAGAGCCACCAGACGATTCCGCAGATCGGCGCGATGTCGAAGGGCGACCATCGCCGCAAGATCACCCTCGCCGAATATGGCTTCCGCCTGCCCTCCTGCATCGACAACCGGCCGTTGCGTTTCGCCGAATGGGACATGATGCGACCTCAGACGGTCAGCGTGTCGGCAACCCCGGGGCCGTGGGAAATGGACCGCACCCAGGGCGTTTTCGCCGAGCAGGTCATCCGCCCGACCGGGCTGATCGACCCGCCGGTCGAGATCAAGCCGGTCGAGGAGCAGGTCGACGATCTGATCGCCGAGGCGAAGAAGACCGCCGCGGCGGGTTATCGCACCCTCGTCACCACGCTCACCAAGCGCATGGCCGAGGATCTGACCGAGTTCCTGCACGAAGCGGGGCTCAAGGTCCGTTACATGCACAGCGACGTCGAAACGCTCGAGCGCATCGAGATCATTCGCGACCTCAGGCTCGGCGTGTTCGACGTGCTCGTCGGTATCAACCTGCTGCGCGAGGGCCTCGACATTCCCGAATGCGGGCTCGTCGCGATCCTCGACGCCGACAAGGAAGGCTTTCTGCGCAGCGAAACCAGCCTCGTCCAGACGATCGGCCGTGCCGCGCGCAACGTCGATGGCCGCGTCATCCTCTACGCCGACCGCATCACCGGCAGCATGGAACGCGCGCTGCGCGAAACCGACCGCCGCCGCGCCAAGCAACAGGCGTATAACGAAGAACATGGCATCACACCGACGACGATCAAGCGCAACATCGGTGACATCATCGCGCATGTCGCGTCGAAGGATCAGGTCACCATCGACCTCGGCGACGACAAGCCGCAGCACATGGTCGGCCACAACCTCCGCGCCTATATCCAGGAGCTGGAAAAGAAGATGCGCGACGCCGCCGCCGACCTGGAATTCGAGGAAGCCGGCCGCCTGCGCGACGAAATCCGCCGCCTCGAAGCCGACGAACTCGGCCTGCCCGCAGACGAACAGGTCGCTCCGCGCGTCGGCCGCTCGAACGAGGGCAAGCCGGGTACGCGCAAGGGGCGCTTCGGGAAGCAGAGCAAGACGAAGTGGGGGCGATAACGCCCCCTTCGACCAAAGCCCGATTGTAACCGACAAGTAGCCTTGTCTCCCCCTTACGCGCGGCCTAGCGTCCGCTCCGCAAACGGGGAGAATATCTATGAAAACGGGTCTGTCGCTGATCGCGCTGGCGCTTGCCGCTGCGGTTCCTGCCACGCTTGCCGCGCAGGACGCGCCGGCCGAAAAAGCCAAGCCGGAAAAGGCCGAGGACATCGTGCCGCAGGTGCACACGACGCGCCTTTCGGGCACGTTCGGCGGACAGAAGATCGGCTATGCCGCGACGATCGGCGAGACGATCCTCAAGAACAAGGATGGCGTGCCCGAAGCGGCGATCGTCACCACCTCCTATATCAAGGAGCCGCGCGATCCGGGCCGCCCCGTGACTTTTCTGTTCAACGGCGGGCCCGGGTCGGGCACCGTCTGGTTGATGATGGGTGCGTTCGGGCCGAAGCGCGTCGCGATCCCCAGCGATGCCAAGGATGACGGCGCCCCGCCCTACCCCATCGTCGACAATCCCGATTCGCTGCTCGACGTGACCGACATCGTGTTCATCGATCCGCCGGGCACCGGCTTCTCGCACCTGATAGGCAAGGCCGATCCCAAGGATTATTACGGCGTGACGCAGGACGCGAAGGCCGTCGCCGAAGTCATCCGCCGCTGGCTCAACGACAATGGCCGCTGGAACAGCCCCAAATTCCTGGGCGGGGAAAGCTATGGCACCACGCGCTCGGCGGCGGTCGCGAACCAGTTGATGAATGTCACCTTCAACGATGTCGGCCTCAACGGCATCATCCTCATCTCGACCGTGCTCGATTTCGCGGCCGGGTCCGATACGCCGGGCAATGAACTCAGCTACATCACCAACCTTCCGTCGATGGCGACGACCGCCCTCTATCACGGCAAGGCGAGCGCGCCGTCGGTCGAACAATTCGCAGAAGAGGCGCGGCGGTGGGCGATCGGCCCCTATGCCGCGGCGCTGCTCAAGGGACAGAATCTGCAGGGCGAGGAACGCGCCGCGATCCGCCGCGAGCTTGCCCGCTTCACCGGCCTGTCCGAAACCTATCTCGAACAGGCGGATCTGCGCGTCACGCCCGGCCGCTTCTACAAGGAACTGCTGCGCGACCGCGGCCTGACCGTCGGCCGGCTCGACAGCCGCTACACGGGCAAGGACTATGACAATGCGGGCGAAGAGCCTGACAATGATCCCAGCTTCTATGGCATCGACGCGGGCTACACCGCCGCGATCAACAGCTGGGCGCGCGATACGCTGGGGTTCAAGACCGACCGCGAATATCAATCGATCAGCGGCATCGGCGGCCAGTGGGACTGGCGCATCGGAGGCCGCGACACCAATGCCTATCTCAACGTCGCGCCCTATATCGGGCAGGCGCTGCGCGAAAACAGCGGACTGCGAGTCTTTGTCGGTCAGGGCTATTATGATTTCGCGACGCCCTTTTTCGCCGCCGAATATTCGCTGTCGCGCACCGGCATCCCGCAGGACCGGATCGAATATAAATATTATGACGCCGGACACATGATGTATATTCGCGACGAGGATCGCCACAAATTGTCGTCGGACATCCGCGCGTTCATTCGCGCGCGGTAGGCAGGACGGGACGCGACGAATCGATAGCGTCGCACCGCGAAGGCAAGGCCAAAAGCGGCCCCCGCCTTCGCGGGGGCGACGCTTTATCGGCTTATCCGCGCCATCTAGCGCAGCACCCCGGCTGCCGCCTGTTTGCGCGCATAGACGAACAGCGCGATCAGGATGACCCAGATAACCGCAGTGAAGATCATCGGGAAGGTCCCGAACATCCGCATCAGGTCGCCATAATGCATGCCGAACTGGTAAATACAGCTGACGGCGAGCCCGACGAGCGATACCAGGAACGCCGTGACCGCATGGCGGCTGCGAACGAGCAGCAGAAGCGATCCGAGCACCGATCCCCAAACGCCGAGCGCCCATCCGGCGTTCGCCCAGAGGGGAAAGCCTGTGAACCACGCCTGCTGCTCGGGCGTGAAAGCGGCCAGATAATCGGGATTCTGTATCTTGGTCATCACATAGTCCACCGCGCCGAAAGCGTTCCAGACGAGCGATACGGCCCCGACGACCCACAGGTGCCACGGCGTTTTGACGGCTACATTCATGTTGATCTCCCCCTCCAGAAAGATGGGGGCAGACTATCATCCATTCGCGCGCTGCACAATTGGTGATTTACGCGCGCAACACACCATGAACGCTTGGCAAATCCGTCGCGCTCTCCGATAGGCAGCGCATGTGTGTCGTCGCCCTTGCCCGCCGCGTCCATCCCGACTGGCCGCTGATCCTGATCGGCAACCGTGACGAGTTTCACGCCCGGCCGGCGGCGGCGCTCGCCGAATGGGACGATGGCAGCGGCATCGTTGCTGGGCGCGACCTGCAAGCCGGCGGGACGTGGCTAGGCGTGCATCGACCGAGCGGACGCGTCGTCGTGGTGACCAATGTCCGCGGCGCGATGCCCGATCTGGCGAAGGCATCGCGCGGCGCGCTGGTGGTCGACATGTTGCGCGGCGATGGGCGTTTCACCGATCCGTCCGAAGCCGATCTCGACCGGTTCAATGCCTTCAATCTGTTCGCCGCCGATGGACGTGCCCGCCTGCTCACCAACCGGCCGCAGCCGCTGATCGCGGCGCTGGCGGACGGCGTTCATGCCCTCGCCAACGAACCCGTCGACCGCCCCTGCCCGCGCGCCGAACGGCTGCGCGCTGCACTGGCCGCCACGGTCGAGGCCGGCGCCGATCCCGAAGGGTTGCTCGATACGCTGACCGCCGAAGGAGGCCCGGCGCTGTTCCTGCGCGGCGAGGTCTACGGCACGCGCGCCTCGACGCTGGTCATGATCGGCGCGAGCGGCGATGCCCGCATGGTCGAGCGCCGATACGAAGCGGGCGGCCGCTCCGGTGGAACGACCGCCCTCGATTTTCGTATCGGCTGAGCCGCAAATCCTATTTAGGCGCGAGCACCATCAGCATCTGACGCCCTTCGGTGCGCGGATGCGCCTCGACCTTGGCGATCTCTGCCGTCATCTCCGCCACGCGCTGCAGCACGTTGAGGCCGAGCTGCGTATGGCTCATTTCGCGGCCGCGGAAGCGCATGGTCATCTTGACCTTGTCGCCTTCCTCGAGGAAGTCGAAGACCTTCTTCATCTTCACTTCGAAATCATGATCGTCGATGTTCGGACGCATCTTGATCTCTTTGATTTCCTGGGTCTTCTGCGTCTTGCGGGCCGCATTGGCCTTCTTCTGGGCTTCGTATTTATACTTGCCCACATCCAGGAACTTGCACACCGGCGGATCGGCGTTGGGGGATACTTCGACCAGATCGAGGCCGACTTCGGCCGCCTGTTCGATCGCTTCAGCAGTCAGCATTACGCCCAGATTTTCGCCTTCCTCGTCGATCACACGGACCTTGGGCGAGGCGATGAATTCATTGTATCGCGGGCCGTTCTTCGGCGGCATTGGCGCCAGCGGGCGGCGGGTCATGGGCGGGCGTATAGCTGTATCTCCTGTGTCGTTTCAGTTCGTATGCGCAGCGGGTGCGCAAACGCGCGCGCGGTGCACATATAATGAACATTGGCGCGGCGTAAAGGTTGCCGTGCGCAATTTACCGGCGGTTTTCGTCCGACTGTGGCGGCTATGCCACGCCCGCTGCCCCTAGGATCCGGACCCTACCATTTGGCGGGTGCGGGGTCGATCACACGGAAGCCGCCCGCTCCCACCTCGCTGACCTCCAGCGCGCGGATCGCGATGCCGCGGTCGTTGAAGCGGAAGATGCCGTCGATGCCGCCGAACCCGTCCGCCGCCATCAGGCGTCCGGCAGGAAAGTTGGTCCCCGGCTTCCAGTCGCGTGCGATACGCACGGTCAGCAGCACCGAATCATAGCCGAGGCTGGCCAGGCGATAGGGCGCCTTGCCGAACCGTGTGCGATATTTGGTGGCAAGCTGGCCGTAGAGGCCATCTGAAACGCTGGCGAACCACGCACCGCGCATTGCCGGATTGCCGCCCAAGGTGGCATCGGTGTTCCACAATTCGGTGCCGAGGATCTGGCGCTGTCCCGCGCCCTTGATGATCGGAACCGCGCGCACCGCATTGCCGCCGACATCGGCGATCAGCACCGCGTCCATCGCACCGGCGCTCGCCAGACGGCGCGCCGCGCCCGTCAACGCCGCGGCGCTGCGGTCATAGGATTCGGTCGCGACGAGCGTTCCGCCCGCATTGGCGACCGCCGCCTTGAACGCCGCCATCGAACGCTCACCATAAAGATTCTTGGGGATCAGCGCGCCAAAGCGCTGCTGCCCCTTGGCGCGGGCAAAGCTCACGACCCGCTCGACCGACTGGCCGGGAACGAAGCCCATGATGAAGACGCCGTTGCCCGCGACGCTGCTGTCGTTCGAAAAGCTGATGACGGGCACCTTCGCCGCCCGCGCGATCGGCGCCACTGCTGTCACATCCTCGCTGAGCAGCGGGCCGAGGATCAGCTTGTTGCCGTCGGCCACTGCCTGCTTCGCGGCCGCGGCGGCGCCCAGCGCGGTGTCATACGTCGTGATGCGGACCTTGTCGGCCTTGGTATCGAGCAGCGCCATCGTCGTCGCATTGGCGATCGCCATGCCGACATCGGCGTTGGTTCCCGTCTGCGGAACGAGCAGCGCGACGCGGTGGCGGTCGGTATCGGTCGGCAGGCCGGGGCCGACATTGTCGGCGGGCTTGTCGGGCGGCGGTGGGGTCGCCGGACCGCTGGTCTTCGGCACCACCTGGCATGCGGCGAGCAGCCCGCCAAGCGCCAGCGTCGCGATACCGCGCAGCAATTGCCGCCGCGGCGACGCATTCCCTTGGCGCTCGCGCGTCGTTTCTGCCATCTCTGACGCCATGCCGGATTCGACCATCTCTATATCTCCCTTGCCCGGTCTCTATATCGTCGCGACGCCCATCGGCAACCTTGGCGACATCACCCCGCGCGCCGCGGCGGTGCTTGCGCGCGCCGACGTGATCGCGGCGGAGGACACGCGCGTCACGGCAAAGCTGCTCGCACATCTGGGTTTGCGTGTTCCGATGACCCCCTATCACGATCATAGCGACGAACGCGCCCGTGCGGCGCTGGTTGCCCGGATGGCGGACGAAGTCGTCGTGCTGGTGTCCGACGCGGGAACCCCGCTGATTTCGGATCCCGGCTACAAGCTGGTGCGCGATGCGCGCGCAGCGGGACGGGCGATCACCACCCTGCCCGGTCCCTGCGCGGCGATCGCCGCCATCACCCTGTCGGGCCTGCCGAGCGATCGCTTTCTTTTTGCGGGCTTCCTGCCGAACAAGGCCAAGGCACGCGCCGACACGATCGCTGAATTCGCCGCTTTGCGCGCCACACTCGTCTTCTACGAAAGCGGGCCACGTCTCGCCGCGACCCTGACCGCGCTCGCCGCCGGCCTCGGCAATCGCGAGGCGGCGGTCGCGCGCGAAATCAGCAAATTATACGAAGAATGTGTCACCGGCTCGCTCGAAGATCTCGTCGCGCGCTACGCCGACGCACCGCCAAAAGGCGAAATCGTCGTGATGGTCGGCCCGCCCCAGGAGCAGGCCGTCGAAGCTGCCGACGACGCAGCGATCGACGCGGCGCTGCGCGATGCGCTGGACGAGCAGCCGGTGGCCAAAGCCGCCAAGGCCGTCGCCAAGCGCTTCGGGCTTGACCGTCACGCCGTCTATGCGCGCGCGCTCGCGCTTAGGGATCGCGCTTGAACCGCGCCGCCGCCGAAGCGCGCGGACGCCGGGCCGAGCGGCGCGCCGCCTGGTGGCTGCGCCTGCATGGCTGGCGTATCCTGGGCGAACGGTTGCGCGTTCCCGCGGGCGAAGTCGATCTGGTGGCGCGGCGCGGCCGCCCCCTCGCTTTCGTCGAAGTGAAATGGCGCGACCACGCCGCCGACCTCGATATGGCGATCGACGAATTTCGCTTGCGCCGCGTCGCGGCAGCCGCAGAAATGCTCAGCGCGCGCTTTGCGCGAACCGATGATGATATTCGCATCGACGTGATGCTCCTTGCGCCGGGGCGCTTGCCTCGCCATCTGGTCCACGTCTGGCAGCCCTGAAGGAAGACGGAATGACCCTGCGCGCGGCGGTTCAAATGGACCCGATGGATGGCATCAATATAGGCGGTGACAGCAGTTTCGCGTTGATGCTGAAAGCGCTCGAACGCGGCTACGCCCTCTATCACTACGATGTGCGCGGGCTGACCTGGGAGGCCGGACGGCTGACGACACGGGCGCACCCCGTGCTCGACGTCAAGCGCGAGACCAGCGCGCATTACCGCTTCGGCGATCCGGTGACGATCGACCTCGGCCGCGATGTCGATGTCGTGCTGATGCGGCAGGATCCGCCCTTCGACCTCGGCTATCTTACCGGCACCTGGTTGCTCGAACGCATTCGGGGCGAGACGCTGGTGGTCAATGATCCGGTTTCGGTGCGTAACGCGCCCGAAAAGGTCTTCGTGCTCGATTTCCCGCAATTCATGCCGCCGACGATGGTCACGCGCGATCTTGACGCGGTGAAGGATTTTCAGGCGCGCCACGGCGCCGTCGTCGTCAAGCCGCTGCACGGCAACGGCGGCAAGGCGGTGTTCCGTATCGACGCCGACGGCAGCAATCTGGGCGCACTGGTCGAACTTTTCGGTCAGGTCTGGCCCGAACCCTTCATGGTCCAGCAATTCCTGCCCAGCGTGTCCAAAGGCGACAAGCGGATCGTTCTGGTCGACGGCGAGGTGGCCGGCGCGATCAACCGGAAGCCCGGCGAAGGCGAATTCCGGTCGAACCTTGCCGTCGGCGGCTATGCCGAAGCGGCTGATTTGACGCCGCGCGAGCAGGAAATCTGCGCCGCGCTCGGCCCGCAGCTCAAGGAACGCGGCCTGATCTTCGTCGGTATCGATGTGATCGGCGGCGAATGGCTCACCGAAATCAACGTCACCTCGCCGACCGGGATCGTCGCGATCGACCGTTTCAACAACAGCGATACGGCCGGCATGATCTGGGATGCGATAGAACGCCGGATCGCTTGAGCCGCCACCGCGTTTGCCATCCATGACCGAATTCATCCTCGATCTGATTCAGGCGTGGGGATATTGGGGCATTGCCGTCCTGATGTTCCTCGAAAACGTCTTCCCGCCCGTCCCGTCCGAAGTCATCATGGGACTGGGCGGCATCGCGGTCGCGCAAGGGCGCTTCGACTTCTGGACCCTCGTCGCGGTAGCGGTCGCCGGCACCACTGCGGGCAATTGGGTGTGGTATGCGATCGGGCGCTGGATCGGCTACAAGCGGCTGAAGCCCTTTATCGACCGCCACGGCCGCTGGCTGACGCTCGACTGGCACGAGGTCGAGCGGCTGCACGCGGGCTTCGTCCGATATGGTCCGGGCATCGTCTTCGTCGCGCGCTTCATGCCCGTCGCGCGGACGATGGTTTCGCTGCCCGCGGGCATGGTCCATATGAATCAGGCGAAATTCCTGCTGTGGACCGCTGCCGGATCGACAATCTGGATCGCCGCGCTCGCCGGTGCGGGCAACTGGTTCGGCAAGCAGTTCGCCGATATCGAACAGTTCGTTGGCCCGCTCGCGCTCGTCGCGATCGGCTCGCTGGTCCTTCTCTACTTCTGGCGCGTCTTCACCTGGAAACCCAAGCACCGCCGCGACTAACCGGCGCGCGGGTGGGCGCTGCGATAGACGTCGAGCAGATGCGCGGCATCGACTGCGGTGTATATCTGCGTCGATGCGAGACTCGCATGGCCCAAGAGTTCCTGCAGGCTGCGCAAATCGGCCCCGCCCGCCAGCAGATGCGTTGCGAAGCTGTGGCGCAGCGCGTGCGGCGTCGTGCGCTCGGGCAGGCCGAGCGCGCGGCGCGCCTGCCGCACGCTGGCGCGCACCACACCCGGTTGCAGCGGCCCGCCGCGCGCGCCGACGAACAGCGGCGCATCCTTGCCCATCGGCCAGGGGCAGGCCGCGACATAGCGTGCGACCGCCGCCGCGACCGCAGGCAGGATCGGCACGATCCGCGTCTTGCCGCGCTTGCCGGTCACGCGCAGCGTTTCACCGAGCGGCAGCGCTGCGCCCGATAGCGACAGCGCTTCTCCGATGCGCAGACCCGCGCCATAGAGCAGCAGCAGCAAGGCAAAATCGCGCGCGCCGACCCAGGCTTCGCGGGCATTGTCCTCGACATTCTGCGCAAGCTGCATCGCCTCGGCCGGCGCGACCGGGCGCGGCAGTCCCTTTTTGACGCGCGGGCCGCGCACCTGCGGTACGCTGGCGTTCGACCCGCCGACGAAGCGCAGAAAGCTGCGCAGCGCCGACAATTCGCGCGCGGCCGAGGCATTGCCCAGCCCGTCGGCCCGGCGATCGGCAAGATAGGAGCGCAGATCGTTCGGGGTCAGGCCTTTCAGCATGCGCGCATCGACTGCCCCGCCGCGATGATGCGCCAGAAAGCCGCAAAAGCGCTCGGCGGTCGCGATGTAGGCGCGCCGCGTATGGTCCGACCGGCGCTTTTCATGCGCCAGATGGGCGTCCCAGTCGCGGATCAGGAGGTCAACCAAAACCCACTCCGTTCGGGCTGAGCTTGTCGAAGCCCCGTCCCTTCTTTCAGCCTTCAAAAGAGAAGAACGGCCCTTCGACAAGCTCAGGGCAAACGGGCTTTGCAGTCGTCTAGCCTGTTCGCACCACCTCGGAAAGGATCGAGTCGAGCAGCAATATACCATCGTCGGTCACGCCCAGCCGGTCGCCGGCCTGCCGCATCAGCCCCTGCCCGATCAGCCGCGCCACCGCGGCGGCATCGACGAACGCGTCGCGCCCCAACCCGCTCCGTGCCTCGATCCGCGCCAGATCGATGCCCTCGCTCAGCCGCAGGCCCATCAGCATCGCCTCGGTCGCGCGTTCGTGCGGCGGCAGGTCGGTCTCGACCTTCAGGCCGTGGCCGTTGCGTTCGACCGCCGTGATGAAATTCTCGGGCTTCTTGTGGCGCTCGCTCGCCTGGGCAAGCCGCCGTCCATGCGCGCCAGGCCCGACCCCCGCATAATCGCCGTAGCGCCAATAGGTCAGATTATGGCGGCTTTCCTCGCCCGGCCGTGCATGGTTCGACACTTCGTAACGCGGCAGCCCCGCCGCGCGCGTCATCGCCTGCGTCGCGTCGAACAGGTCCGCGGCCGCATCGCCGTCGGGCAGGCGAAGCTCGCCCCTGGTGGCGAGCGTCGCGAAGCGCGTGCCGGGTTCGATGGTCAATTGATAGAGCGAAAGGTGCCCGGTGCCGAACCCCAGCGCATCGGCAAGTTCGCGCTCCCAATCGGCAAGCCCTTGGCCCGGCCGCGCGTAGATAAGGTCGAAGCTGGCTCGGCGGAAATGCGCCTGCGCTGCCGCAATCGCCCGTCGTGCCTCGTCGCCGCCGTGCGCGCGCCCCAGAAATTCAAGCACTTGCGGATCGAAGCTCTGAACCCCGATCGACACCCGATTGACCCCCGCAGCCGCAAGATCGGCGAAGGCGGCAACCTCGACCGAGTTCGGATTGGCCTCCAGCGTGATCTCGCAGTCGTCGGTCAGGCCCCACAGCGCCGCCGCCTCGGCGATCACCGCCGCCACCGTCGCAGGCGGCATCAGGCTGGGCGTGCCGCCTCCGAAGAAGATCGACGACACCCGCCGCCCCGGCAACAGCGCCGCCTCATGCCGCAAATCGGCAAGCAACGCATCGCGCCAGACCGCCTGATCGACGCTTTCGCGGACATGGCTGTTGAAGTCGCAATAGGGGCACTTGCTGACGCAAAAGGGCCAATGGACATACAGGGCGAGCGGTTCGGTCATACCAAGGAATATAGCGATGCCCATTTCACTTCGTCATGCTGAACTCGTTTCAGCATCCATGGCCCGAGCCCGATTTTCGTGCGGTGCTCAAAGGCAGGGGTGGCCCATGGACCCTGAAACAAGTTCAGGACGACGAATCTCGGGACGCCAGCGCTCTAAAACACCCCCGCCACCAGCTTCGCAAAAGCATCGGCCCGGTGGCTGATCGCATGTTTCTCGGCCGGATCGATCTCGGCATAAGTCAGGGACTTGCCAGTCGGCACGAAGACCGGATCATAACCGAACCCCAGCGTACCGCGCGGCGGCCAAGTCAGGCTGCCGCCTGCCCGCCCCTCGAAAATCTCGGCATGCCCGTCGGGCCAGGCGAGCGCCAGCGTGCAAACGAAACAGGCGTTGCGGTCGACGTCCGGTCCTTGCTCGGCGAGCAACCCCTCGACCTTGCCCATCGCCATATACCAGTCGCGGCCCTTTTCGCCCTCGAACCACTGCCGCTCGGCCCAGTCGGCCGTATAGACGCCGGGCCGCCCGCCCAGCGCCGCTACTTCTAGCCCGCTGTCATCGGCAAGCGCGGGATGACCCGAAGCCGACGCACTCGCATGCGCCTTCAACAACGCATTCTCGGCGAAGGTCGTCCCGGTTTCGGCGGGTTCGGGAAGGCCGAGGTCGCTCGCCGACACCGGTTCGATGCCATAAGGCAACAGCAGCGCGCGAATTTCGCGCACCTTGCCCGCATTATGGCTCGCGATGACGAGTTTGCCGGGAGCGAGCTGGCGCGTCATGTCAGCGTCCCACCGCCTTCGCCTGCGCCGCGAAAATCTCGCCGCAGCCGATGCGCGCGAGGCGGAGGAGGCGCAGCAGGCCTTCCTCGTCATAGGTCGCGCCTTCGGCGCTCGCCTGCACTTCGACGATCTGGCCCTTGCCGGTCAGCACGAAATTGCCGTCGGCTTCGGCGTTCGAATCCTCGTCATAATCGAGGTCAAGGACGGCGGCGCCCTGATACATGCCGCACGAAATCGCCGCGACCTTGTCCTCGATCGGATCTTCGGCAATCGCCTTGGCCGCGATCAGCTTGTCGACCGCGAGGCGCAGCGCGACCCACGCACCCGAGATCGACGCCGTGCGCGTGCCGCCGTCGGCCTGGATCACGTCGCAATCGATCACGATCTGGCGCTCGCCGAGCTTCTTCATATCGACGACGGCGCGCAAGCTGCGCCCGATAAGCCGCTGAATTTCCTGCGTCCGTCCCGACTGCTTTCCCTTCGCCGCCTCGCGGCTGCCGCGTGTGTGCGTCGCGCGGGGCAGCATGCCATATTCGGCGGTCACCCAGCCCTGGCCCTTGCCGCGCAGGAAGGGCGGCACCTTTTCCTCGACGCTGGCGGTGACAAGCACCTTGGTGTTGCCGAAGCTCACCAGCACGCTGCCTTCGGCGTGGATGGTGAATTCGGTTTCGATGGCGATGGGGCGCATCTGGTCGGGCGCGCGGCCGGAGGGTCGCATGATATTCCTTTCATCGTTGAAGGCGCGGCTCTTAGGCGCGCGCCGTCATCCACTCAACCGCATCTTGAAGAAATCGAGGATTTCGTCCCGCGCCTGCACCGTCGGCTGGCCTGCCTCGTCGATCAGGTGGATGGTGACGACGCTGTGCGGGTTCTTCATCGGACTGTCGGGGTTCGCCGCCTCGTCGGGCAGGACGCGGCCGACGAAGCGCTCGCCCAGCGCGTCCGCATACGCCGCAAAGCGCGCCGCTTTGCAGAACTTATCGCCCGCAAAGCGATAGGCGAGTACGGTCAGATCCTCGGCCTCCATCCGCGCCTTCACCGCCGCCAGTTCATCGGGTGCGATATGCATCCCCGCGGGATCATTCAGCGGCAGCGAAGGCTGCGCGAGCACCGGCGCCAGCACCGCGGGCTCAAGCATCATCGACAGCGCGAAATTGCCGGTGAAGCACATACCGATCGCCCCGACGCCCTTGCCGCCGCATTCTTCATGCGCCAGCGCCGCGAGCGAGCGCAGCCACCGCGTCGCGGGCGAGCTTTCATTCGCCTGAAAGGCGCGGAACTGGCGGCTGATGCAACCCCCGATCATCGTGAGCAGCGCGCCCGGCATGCGCGGCACGGCGCCGTCCTTCCCGAAGATATGCGGCATATAGACAGTGAAGCCCGCATCGCGGACCCAGCGCGCGAACCGCGCGACATGCGGGCTGATTCCCGGCATTTCGGTCATCACGATCACCGCCGGGCCGCCGCCCGTCACATAGACGAGCCGGTCGGTGCCGAGCAGGCGGATCATCCGCCGGTCGAAATCGTCGAGCGGATCGTCGCGATCGAGCGGTCGTGTGGTCATATTTCTCTCCCCCCCCCCGGGTCGCCCCCTGGGTCTGGGCAAAGGCTAGGCAGAAGATGCGCCCGATGCACCTGTTTTCGTCGCGCGCTCGGCCCAATTTCGGTATCGCAATACGGTGAGGCGTCGTAGCGCCATTCGACTAGCGCCGCGAAGGGTGATAATCAGTCGCTTTGGTGGGAGATGCCTATGCTGCGCTGGTTGCGCGAACGCTATCTGCTCGTACTCGGGTCGATCTATATTTATAACGAACATCGTGGCTATACGGCGATCGACCGGGTTATCGAAGCGGTTCGCGCGCGGACGCCCGACGATCTGGCCTTGATCGCCGCGATCGAAAGCCACCGCGTCGACGAGCGCAAACATTATATGATGTTTCGCCGCTGGTTCGAACGGCGCGGTTCAATGCCGCTCGATGTGGATCGCACCTTCGGGCATATCGACCGCTTCGTCGAAATCATTTTTCGCACGCCGATCGACAAGCTCGATACGCAGGCGGTCATCGATCGCGACGAGTTGTTCGAACGCCTTTGCCGCGTTATCGCGCTGACCGAACGGCGCGGTTACAAACAGGTCGAAACCCTGCTGAAAAACCGTTTCGTGCTCGACGATCCGATCCTGACGCGGATTTTCCGGATCATCCACAAGGACGAACCGAGCCATTGGGCCCCCTATGAGGCGTGGCTCGTCGCGCACGGGCGCCGGCGC
Organism: Sphingopyxis sp. Q841; assembly: GCF_052384365.1. NCBI lineage: Bacteria > Pseudomonadati > Pseudomonadota > Alphaproteobacteria > Sphingomonadales > Sphingopyxidaceae > Sphingopyxis > Sphingopyxis sp. Q841. Next base: position 446,081 of record NZ_JBQSUM010000001.1, read on the forward strand.
CCGCGCTGGTGGGAACGGGCGATCGATGCTTTCATCCATTCCGAATTGCTGTTCATCAAGCTGCCGTGGCTTTTCCTCAACCCCTGGGTGGGGCGCCGCACCGCCTGGCCCGATGCGCGCGATGATGAAGCCTATGGCGATCACCCGCTCCCCGCTCGCGCCCACGCTGCTGCATGACCGACTATAGCGGAGGGGTGGAACTGCCCGCCAACGGACAGGCCCCGGCGGGCGAAGCCGGGCTGGCGTCGCGCCTGTTCAATCGCCGCGTCGGCGGCATGCTGCTCAAGAACACGGCGGTCAGCAGCGCCGTCTTTCTGGTCGGGCTCGCCGTGCTCTGGGGCCTGGTGCAATGGGGCAGGATGCAGGCGGTCCCCGCGGCGGCGATCGGCTTTCTGACTTCGAACAGCCTGCACTATGCGCTCGGCCGTTCGTGGATATTTCGCGGCACCGATCGCGCCATCGGGTCGGGCTATCTGATCTTTCTGGTCAATGCGGGGGTGGGCATGGCGATCACCATCCTGCTCTTTGCCGCCTTCCTCAAATGGACCGCCATCCACTATCTCGTCGCCCGCGTGATCGTGTCCGTCTTTGCCGGGCTCGCGATGTTCGTGCTGAACGCGGTGCTCAATTTTCGACAGGTGTAAGGTGCGAATCGCGCTATTTACGGGAAATTACAATTATGTGCGCGAAGGCGCGAACCAGGCGCTCAACCGCCTTGTTGCGCATCTCGAGCAGCATGCGGGCGCCGCGGTACGGGTCTATTCCCCCGTCACCGACACGCCGGCGTTCGAACCGGCGGGCGACCTGGTCCCGGTGCCGTCGATCGCGCTGCCGGTGCGCAGCGAATTTCGGCTCGCGCTCGGCCTGCCCCGCGCGACCCGCCGCGACCTGACGCGGTTCGCTCCCGACGTCATCCATGTCGCGACCCCCGATATTCTCGGCACCCGCGCGCAGACCTTCGCCCTCGATCGCGGCACGCCGCTTGTCGTCAGCCTGCACACGCGGTTCGAAACCTATCTTGGCTATTACGGCCTCGACTGGCTGCGGCCGGTGGTCGACCGTCACATCCATCGTTTCTATCGCCGCGCCCATCATGTGCTCGCCCCAACTCCGGGCCTTGTCGACGAGATGCGCACGCTGCGCGGCGATGACCGAGTCAGCCTGTGGAGTCGCGGCGTCGATCGCGACCTTTTCTCGCCGTCGCATCGCAGTCTCGAATGGCGCCGCGCGCATGGAATCGCCGACGACCGGATCGTCATCCTCTTCTTCGGCCGCCTGGTGCTGGAAAAGGGCGTCGAGGAATATGTCGCGATATTGCGCGAATTGCTGTCCAGCCACCCAGTCACGCCGCTGGTGGTGGGCGCTGGACCGGCGGCCGAGGCCTTTGCTGCGCTCCCCTCTGCGGTGCTGACGGGTCATCTTGATGGGCAGGAACTCGCCCACGCGGTTGCCAGCGCCGACATCATGCTCAACCCGAGCACGACCGAAGCCTTTGGCAATGTCGTGCTCGAGGCGATGGCGTCGGGCATGCCCGTGGTCAGCGCCGACGCGCCGAGCGCGAGCGCGCTGATCGTGGAGGGCGAAACGGGTCATCTATGCGCGCCCGGCGACCGCCGCGCCTATTCGGACGCGCTCGTTCGGCTCATTGCGGACGGCGACGCGCGGCGCGCAATGGGCGCCGCCGCACGCGCAAGAAGCGCCGCCTTTTCCTGGCACGCCGCATCCGAAAGCGTCGCGCGCCTCTATCGCACGATCCTCGCGCCGCCTCGGCAGGCCCGGCCGGACGGCGACGGCGTCAGCGCCATCCTTGCCCCCGCCCCTTCGCATCCCTAAATCCATGCCATGACGACCCCGCCGATCACCGAATTGACGACGCGCGCGCGCGATGTGTTCCGGCTCGTCGTCGATGCCTATCTGGAAAATGGGCAGCCGGTCGGGTCGCGTACGCTTTCGAAGCTGGCGACGCTCAACCTGTCACCCGCGTCGATCCGCAATGTCATGCAGGATCTTGAAGAACTCGGTCTGCTCGCGAGTCCGCACACCAGCGCCGGACGCCTGCCGACCGAACAGGGGCTGCGTCTGTTCGTTGACGGGATGATGCAGGTCGCCGAACCCTCGGCCGAGGATCGCGCGCAGATCGAGGCGAGCCTCGCCGAAGGCGGCCCGATCGAAAGCGCGCTGGCGCAGGCGACGGCCACGCTGTCCGGCCTCTCGGCCTGTGCTGGCCTTGTCCTCGTCCCCAAGCATGAACGCGTGCTCAAACAGGTTGCCTTCGTTCCGATGGCCGACCGTCAGGCGCTAGTTGTCCTCGTCGCGGGCGATGGATCGGTCGAAAACCGCGTCATCGACCTGCCCGCCGGATTGGTGCCGTCGGCGCTGGTCGAAGCAGGCAATTATATCTCGGCCATGCTCGGCGGCCTGACGCTGGCCGAGGCAATGGCGCGGGTGCGGCGCGAGATAGAGGACGAACGGATCGCGATCGACCGCGCCGCCGCCGATCTGGTCGCGCGCGGGCTGGCCATCTGGTCGGTCGACGGCGCCGATCGGCCGGTTCTGATCGTTCGCGGGCAGGCGAATCTGCTCGACGACAGCGCGGTCGGCGATCTCGACCGGGTGCGCCAGCTGCTCGACGAGCTCGAAACAAAGCAGGACATCGCCGGCCTGCTCGACAGCGCGCGCGAAGGCAGCGCGACGCGCATTTTCATCGGGTCGGAGAACAAGCTCTTTTCGCTGTCGGGATCGTCGGTTATCGCCGCGCCCTATCGCGGATCCGATGGACGGGTGGTCGGCGTCGTCGGGGTTATCGGCCCGACCCGCTTGAACTATGCGCGCATCGTTCCCATGGTGGATTTTACAGCACAATCGCTCTCAAGACTGATACGATAGGGTTATGACGAACATCGAAAACGAAACGCCGGTCGAAGACGGCCAGGCCCCGGAAACCGAAGCGGCAGCGACTGCCGAGGCCCCCGCGCAGGACGAAGCGGGCAAGCTCGCCGAACAACTCGCCGCGGTGCAGCAGGATCTGCTCTACGCGCGCGCCGAAACGCAGAATGTGCGCCGCCGCGCCGAAAAGGAAGTCGCCGACGCGCACGCCTATGCCGCGACCAAATTCGCGCGCGATATCCTGTCGGTCGCCGACAATCTCGGCCGCGCGCTCGCTTCGCTCAGCGAAGAACAGCGCGCCGACGAGGCGATCAAGCCGCTGCTCACGGGGCTCGAGGCGACCGAGCGCGAACTGATGAGCGTGTTCGAACGCCACGGCATCACGCGCATCGCCGCGATCGGCCTGCCGCTCGACCCGAACCAGCATCAGGCGATGCTCGAAATCCCCAGCGACAAGGACGCCGGCACGATCGTGCAGGAAATGCAGGCTGGCTATATGATGAAGGACCGCCTGCTGCGCCCCGCGATGGTGGGGGTCGCGAAGAAGGCGGAATAACCCCGCGTATAATTACAACCTGTTCCCCCGCGAAGGCGGGGGTCCATCGCCGACCGTTTCAGATTTGCGCCGTCAGAAGATGGGTCCCCGCCTTCGCGGGGACACACTATCGCGACGCGGGCACTCAGGCCGCCTTGCGCAGCTTCGCGAGCTTCTTCAGCACCATGTCGCGCTTCAACCGCGACAGATGGTCGATGAAGAGAATACCTTCCAGATGGTCATGCTCGTGCTGGATGCACGTCGCCATCAGGCCGGTCATGCGCTCCTGGTGGTGCTTGCCGTCCACGTCCTGCCAATCGACCGTGACTTCAGCGGGGCGTGTCACATCGGCATATTGTTCGGGGACCGACAGGCAGCCTTCCTGATAGACGCTATGCTCTTCGCTCTCGTCCGAAAAGACGGGATTGATGAAGACGCGGGGCTCGCGGATCACCTTCTTGCCTTCCTCGTCCTCGGGATCGGGTTCCTGAAGATCGATGACGAGAATGCGCTTCGGCACCCCGACCTGAATCGCCGCCAGCCCGATGCCGGGCGCGTCATACATCGTCTCGAACATGTCGGCGACGAGCTGCTTCAGCTCGGCGTCGAACGTCTCGACGGGCTTCGAAATCACGCGCAACCGCGGATCGGGGGTCTCTATGATGGGTAGGATGGCCATGGGTGCGAGGTATGGACTGACGGCGCTTACGTCAAGAGACCGGTCGCCGCGCCCTCAGCGCCTGCGCCAGCGTTCCCTCGTCGAGATAATCGAGTTCGCCGCCCACCGGCAGGCCATGCGCGAGCTGCGTCAGCCGCACCGGATAGCCCTCCAGTCGCTCGGCGAGATAATGCGCCGTCGTCTGCCCCTCGAGCGTCGCGTTCATCGCGAGGACCACCTCGTCGATGCCGCCCGCGGCGACGCGCGCAACGAGCGCGTCGATGCTCAGATCCTGCGGCCGCACGCCTTCCAGCGCCGACAGGCGGCCACCCAGCACATGATATTTGCCGGGAAACAGCCGCGACTTGTCAAGCGCCCACAGGTCCGACACTTCCTCGACCACGCACAGGCTGCGCGGGTCGCGGCGCGGATCGGCGCAGATCGCGCAGGGGTCGCTGGTATCGACATTGCCGCAGATACCGCACGTCACCAGCCGCTCGGACACGGTCTGGAGCGCCGCGAGCAAGGGCGCGAAACTGCTCTCGCGCTTTTTCATCAGATGCAGCACCGCGCGCCGCGCCGACCGCGGGCCAAGGCCCGGGAGCCGGGCGAGTTGCTGAACAAGGGCTTCGATTTCGGTGGACGCCATGGGTAGGGTGGTAATGACCCACAGCGTGGCCCGCAACATTCGTCATTGTGAGCGCAGCGACAAAGCAATCTCCAGCCATCGACCTTGCACAACATCGCATCCTCCGCCAAAGGCGCTGCCCATGCGCATTGTCTTCATGGGAACGCCGCCGTTTGCGGTGCCGACGCTCGCCGCGCTCCACGCGGCGGGGCATGAGATCGTGGCGGTTTACACCCAGCCGCCGCGCCCGGCGCAGCGGGGCAAGAAACTTCAGCAGAGCGCGGTGCATCTCTGGGCGGAGGCGCACGGCCTGCCCGTCCGCACGCCGAAGAGCCTGCGGACCGAAGAAGCGCAGGGCGAATTCGCCGCGCTCGACCTCGATGTCGCGGTGGTCGCCGCCTACGGCCTCATTCTGCCGCAGGCGATCCTCGACGCGCCGCGCGAAGGCTGCCTCAACGTCCATGGCTCGATCCTGCCGCGCTGGCGCGGCGCGGCACCGGTACAGCGCGCGATTCTGGCGGGCGATAGCGAAACGGGCGTCACCATCATGCAGATGGATGCCGGGCTCGATACGGGCGGCATGCGCCTGATCGGCCGCACACCGGTCGCGGACAAGACCGCGGGCGAATTGACCGACGAACTCGCCGCAATGGGCGCGGCGCTGATGGCCGAGGTGCTGGCCGACCTGTCCGCCTGTCCGCCCGCGCCGCAGCCCGATGACGGCGCCACCTATGCCGCCAAGATCGACAAGAGCGAGGCGCGGCTCGATTTTCTGGTCAGCGCGACCCAGACCGAACGCCAGATACGGGCGTTCAACCCGGCACCCGGCGCCTTTTTCGAGCTGGAGGGCGAGCGGTACAAGATTCTCGCGGCCGATGTCGTGCATCCCGCCGACACCGTCGCCGGAGCCGCGCCCGGCGTCACGCTCGACGATACGCTGACCATCGCCTGCAACCCCGGCGCGATCCGCGCCACCCGGGTGCAGCGCGCGGGCAAGCCGGCAATGGATGCGGCCGAACTGCTGCGCGGTCGACCGATAGCTGCGGGGACGCGGCTGGCATGACCCGCTTCGCCCTCACCATCGAATATGACGGCCGCCCGTTCATGGGCTGGCAGCGCCAGTCGCATGGCCCCAGCGTTCAGCAGGCGATCGAGGAAGCCGTCACCCGCATCACCGCCGAAACGGCCCCCGTTCACGGCGCCGGGCGCACCGACGCCGGGGTCCATGCGATCGCGATGCGCGCGCATGTCGACATCGAAAAGGCCATCCAGCCCTTTCGCCTGATGGAAGCGCTGAACGCCCAGCTTCGCCCCGCGCCGGTGGCCATCCTTGCGTGCGAGACGGTCGCCGACGACTGGCACGCGCGCTTTTCGTGCCTCGGCCGCGCCTATGAATATCGCATCGTCAACCGCCGCGCGCCGCTGACCTGGGACAAGGGACTCGCCTGGCAATTTGCAAAGCCGCTCGACGCCGAAGCGATGCACGGCGCGGCGCAGGCGCTGGTGGGGCGGCACGATTTCACCACCTTCCGCTCGGTGCATTGCCAGGCCGAAAGCGCTGTGAAGACGCTCGACCGCCTGTCGGTCAGCCGCCATGGCGACGAGATCGTCATCGAAGCCGCGGCGCGCAGCTTTCTGCATCATCAGGTTCGATCGATGGTCGGCTGCCTCACCCTCGTCGGCGAAGGCAAATGGTCGGCGCGCGATCTGAAGGTCGCGCTCGACGCCGCCGACCGGCAGGCTCTCGGCCTCAACGCACCGCCCGACGGCCTCTATTTCATCGAAGCAAGATATCCCTGACCCACGAAAAAGGGCGGCCCTTGCGGACCGCCCTCTTCACGTCTCTGCAGAAAGGCTCAGAGCGCCTTTTCGGCGTAATAAAGCGGCGCATGTTCGTTGAGGATCTGAAGAATCTTCGCCTGCGCGGTCTTTTCGTCGCTTTCTTCCATCGCGGCGAGTTCGCGCGCGAGGCGGCTCGACGCCGCTTCGAAGATCTGACGCTCCGAATAGCTCTGTTCAGGCTGATCGTCGGCGCGGAACAGGTCGCGGGTCACTTCGGCGATCGACACGAGATCGCCCGAGTTGATCTTCGCTTCATACTCCTGGGCGCGGCGCGACCACATGGTGCGCTTCACCTTCGGCTTCGTGGTCAGGACCTGAAGCGCTTCCTTCAGCGTCTTGTCCGACGACAGCTTGCGCATCCCCACGCCCTCGGCCTTGTTGGTCGGGACGCGCAGGGTCATTTTCTCCTTTTCGAAGCGCAGGACATAAAGTTCGAGCTGCATGCCGGCGATTTCCGACTTCTGCAGTTCAATGACGCGTCCCACGCCATGTTTGGGATAAACGACATAGTCACCGACTTCAAAGACGAGCGTGTTTGCGGACATGCAGGTTCCTTTCATTTGCCCCGTCGGGACCGGAAAAGCGCGAAAAGGCCGGGTACGTCCGCCCTCGTCGGAGGGGGATCGAAGCAAGGCGGTCGGCGCTAGCCAGTCAAAGTGACAAGGGATATGGCTCCATCAGGACGCCGCAGGGTGCCTTTCCGGCGATGGAAAGAGGCAAGCTGTCGACGCGTTGATATTTATTATATCAGATTCGCAACAAAATTGCCACCCCGCACGGAAATCCGCGGGTCGGCGGCTTGACGCCCCTCAAAACGCGTTTCACCTTGAGACGGAAACACAGATGGGGATGCCAAGATGAAAGATCAAATCTGGTGGGTTACAGGGGCTTCGTCGGGTATCGGCGCGGCGCTGTCGCGCGGCCTTGCGGCGCGCGGCGCGCGGCTGATTCTGTCGGGTCGCAACGTCGCCGCGCTCGAAGCGGTGGCAAAGGATTGCGGCGCGGGCACGATGATCCTGCCCTTCGAGGCGACCGACTATGACGCGATTCCCGGGCTTGTCGAACAGGCCTGGGCCTGGGGCGGCCGCATCGACGGCCTCGTCAACAATGCCGGTATTTCGCAGCGCAGCCTGGCGGTCGAAACCGATTTTGCGGTCTATCAAAAGATCATCGCGGTCGACCTGCTCGCCCCGATTGCCCTCACCCAGGCGCTGCTTCCGCGCATGATCGCGGCCGGCGGCGGTCAGATCATCGCCATATCGAGCGTCGCGGGGGTTGCCGGCGTGCCGCTGCGCAGCGCCTATTCGGCGGCCAAGCACGGCATCATCGGCTATCATGACAGCGTCCGCGCCGAAAATGAGCATATGGGGCTGAAGGTGCTGGTGGTCGAGCCCGGATCGGTGCGCACCAACGTCAGCCGCAACGCGCTCAACGCCGACGGCAGCGTCCGCGGCGCGAGCGATGCGGCAATCGACAACGGCCTGTCGCCCGACGATGCTGCGGCACAGATGCTCGCCGCAGTCGATGCCGGAACGCGCGAACTGGTGGTCGCCGAAGGCGCCGAAGCCGCCATCGCCGCCCTTCGTCGCAGCGACCCGAACGCGCTGTTCGACCGAATGAACGCTATGGTGCAGGCGGGCTATGCCAAGCAGATGGAGGCTACAGTCCGCGCCGACTGAACTCGGTCTCGGCCTTCCTATGGGGCATCCATGGTCGGCGGAGCCCTGTCAGCATCGCCTGGCACGTACGCGGGGTTAAAGCGCTCAAGCCATTTTTCCGCTGCCGAGAGAAATTGCGCCTCGTCGCTTGGCGCCGGGAAATTATGCGTATTATCCGGTTGGTAAAGATAGTCGAAGTCCTTACCCTTCACTTTGCCAGAGCTTTCCAGCGCGCTGACCAACCGCTTGGCCTGCGCCAGCGGCACGCGCTGGTCCTTCTCGCCATGGACAATCAGTATTGGAGACCAGCTGCCTTTCGCGTTCTGCGCGGGAGATACCGTATCCAGGTCCGCGACGCCCTTCGATAGATAATTTGCGCCAAATCTACCCAGATAATTGCGGTCATATTTGCGCATTTCGCCGAGATCATAAACGCCCGCACCGGCGATCGTGCAGCGCCAGCGCGCGGCATCCCGCTGAGCCGCGCGCGCGGACGCATAGCCTCCATAGGACCACCCCATCATGCAAGCACGCTTGGGATCCACAATGCCCTGCGCTGCAAGATAGTCGATGGCGTCATTAAGGTCGTCCTGCATGCGAAGGCCAAAGCCGTCGTCGCGTCCCTTTTTAATGAAATCGCGACCATAGCCGCCCGAACCACGATAATTTGGCTGAACGACGACGTAGCCGAGTTCTGCTATGGCCTGATGCCAAGGAAATGGACCGAACCCCTCTTCGTCACGGACGCCGAACGGACCGCCGTGCGTAATCATTACGACCGGCAGTTTGCCTTGCGCCTTACGATGTCGCGGCATGGTGACCACCGCGTGAATCCGGAGGCCATCGCTCGCCGGATAGACTATCGTGTGGGTAGGATTCATTTCCGTATCACCAAACAGTTCGTTGGCGTAGCCAACACGCACAACCTTGCCACTGTCGGTGTTGAATGAATAATAGGTTCCGGTCTGATCGGCTTTACCAACCCATATCAACATATTGCGATCGCCAAGATCGGTAGAAACGATCCGTGCGTTCCCTTTGCCGAACTGTTCCTCGAACATCGCCTGCACTTCTTTCAGGCGGTCATCCATCCAATAAATCTTCAACCGATCCTCGGTAACCCACACCGACTGCAATTTGTCGCAACTTTCGTTGCAGCCAACCCCCCCGACATCGTAACCCTCGATTTCAAATAGCGGCTTACCAAGTTCCATCGTCGACAGATCAACCTTGTAAACTTTGTTGAAACCGTCCTGATTGCTCGTAACTATGGCCTTACCGGGTTCATCAAGAAAAATCTCGGGCACGAGCGATTCACCCGAAAAGCTCGGGTCTGCCTTGTCATAAATCGTTTTGAAATTATCGCCGTCTTTTTCGCGATACAGCACCCGTGTCTTACCTGAATCCCGGTCGTATCCAACACCCATCCGCACCACGCCTTTGCCATCCGACGCCCATTGTCCAACCAATATGTTCGGCTTCTGCACCAGTTTCATTCGACCGGTGCGCACGTCGATATCCATCACTTCAGGACGGCCGATAAGCTCGTAGCCGTAGGCCAAGGAAGTTCTCGATAAAAGAATGTGCTCGTTGCGGTGATCTACATGAATGACGTCACTTGCATTGCCTGCAGCATCTTCCCAACCCAGCGGCTTGAGCTTCTTTCCTTCAATATCATAGCTGAAAAGACGCCCCATCTCGCCTTCAAACATTCCTATCTCGCCAGATGCGGCTGTTATGACCAAGGTACGATTACCGACCCACTGCCAGCTAATAATTCGTCGATCGCCGAATTCCTGATACGCTTCGGTTTTCAGAAAATAATCCGGCTGCGCTTTGCCTGTAAGATCAAATACCACAAGATATTCGACTCCCTTGTACCCGACCTTGGCGACCATTTTCGTCGCATCGGGCGAGAGACGCGGCTGCTGTAACGACGCACGCGTCGCGAACTGCGTAATCGGAACCTGCATATCCGCAATATCTTGCGCTCGCGGTTCGGCGGCGAAGACATTGCCACCACCGGGAGCATTCGCCGTCAACGCGGCCACCGCGATCAAAGAAACGGCCAATTTGCGGTATAGCGTTCTTTTCAAGGGACAATCTCCTGTTGCTACCGGAACTCTAGCGCAGTCGCTGCGTGACTCAAGCCCCCCTCTCGTGCCACCACGAAAAAGCCCCGCCGGATCGTTCCGGCGGGGCCATTCTTTCACCCTGACGGATGCGATGCTTACATCGCGTGTCCCGCCAGCGCCGCGAGCAGCAGCAGCGCGACGATGTTGGTGATCTTGATCATCGGGTTGACGGCCGGACCCGCAGTATCCTTGTAGGGATCGCCGACGGTGTCGCCCGTCACGGCTGCCTTATGGGCTTCGCTGCCCTTGCCGCCATGATTGCCGTCCTCGATATATTTCTTGGCATTATCCCATGCGCCGCCGCCCGAGGTCATCGAGAGGGCAACGAACAGGCCGCCGACGATCACGCCGAGCAGCAGGGCGCCGAGCGCGGCAAAGCCGTTCTCCTGACCCGCAACCGCCGAGATCACGAAATAGACGACGATCGGCGCCAGCACCGGCAGCAGCGAGGGAATGATCATCTCCTTGATCGCAGCCTTGGTCACGAGGTCGACCGTGCGCGCATAGTTCGGCTTCGACGTGCCCGCCATGATGCCGGGATCGCCCGCGAACTGATCGCGCACATCCTTCACCACGTCCCCCGCCGCGCGGCCGACGGCGGTCATGCCCATCGCACCGAACAGATAGGGAAGCAGCGCGCCGAGCAGCAGCCCGACGATGACATAGGGGTTTTCGAGGCTGAAATTGACCGTCAGGCTCGGGAAGAATTCCCGAAGGTCGGTCGTATAGGCCGCGAACAGCACCAGCGCGGCGAGGCCCGCCGAACCGATGGCATAACCCTTGGTCACCGCCTTGGTGGTGTTGCCGACGGCGTCGAGCAGGTCGGTCTTTTCGCGCACGCTGTCGTCCAGCCCCGCCATTTCGGCGATGCCGCCCGCATTGTCCGTCACCGGGCCATAAGCGTCGAGCGCGACGACCATGCCGGCGAGCGCCAGCATCGCAGTCGCAGCATAGGCAATGCCGATCAGCCCCGCGAGTTGATAGGCGATGATAATGCCAGCAACGATGACCAGCGTCGGCAGCGCGGTGGCTTCGAGGCTGATCGCGAGGCCCTGGATCACGTTCGTGCCATGGCCCGTTTCCGAGGCCTTGGCGATCGACCGCACCGGACGGAAGCCCGTGCCGGTATAATATTCGGTGATCCAGATGATCAGGCCGGTGATGACCAGACCGAGCAGCGAGCAATAGAAAAGATCGCGCCCGGTAAAGTCGGTGCCGGTGACCGCCGTTTCCATCCCGCCCAGCGCGTGGCTGGTCGCAAACCAGATCGCGGGGACCGCGAGGATCGCCGAAACCAGGAAGCCCTTGTACATCGCGCCCATGACATTGTTCGAGCCGCCGAGGCGGACGAAATAGGTGCCGATGATCGAGGTGATGATGCACACCCCGCCGATCAGCAGCGGCAGCGACATCAGGCCGGGCAGCAGATCGCCCGCCCCTTTCAGCAGCAGCGCGGTCAACACCATGGTGGCGCCGACGGTGACGACATAGGTTTCGAAAAGGTCGGCCGCCATGCCCGCGCAGTCGCCGACATTGTCACCGACGTTATCGGCGATGACCGCGGGGTTGCGCGGATCGTCCTCGGGGATGCCCGCTTCGACCTTGCCGACCAGGTCAGCGCCGACGTCGGCGGCCTTGGTAAAGATGCCGCCGCCGAGACGCGCGAAGATCGAAATCAGCGAGGCGCCGAAGGCCAGCGCGACGAGCCCGTCGACGACCGTGCGGTCATCGCCGCCCACCGTCTTGCCCATCTGGACCGTCAGCACCCAATAAAATACCGCAATCGCAAGCAGCGCGAGCCCGGCGACGAGAAGGCCGGTGATGGCACCGGCGCGAAAGGCGAGCGTCAGCCCGGCCTGCAGCCCCTTTTGGGCAGCGGCCGCGGTACGGACGTTTGCGCGTACCGAAATATTCATGCCGATGAATCCGGCGACACCGGACAGGACGGCGCCGATGACGAAACCCGTCCCCGAAACGGGTCCGAGTGCCCCCGCGACGATCACCGCCACGACGACGCCGACGATGGCGATGGTGCTGTATTGCCGTTTCAGATAAGCCTGCGCGCCTTCCTGAATGGCGGCGGCGATTTCCTGCATCTTGTCATTCCCCGCCGAGGCGCCGAGCACCTGCCGCGAGGTAATGAACCCATAGAGCACGGCCAATAGGCCGCACGCTATCGCGATCAAAACCGGATTCATGCGTGTCTGTTCCTTCCCCAATGAAGGGGGCGGACACAGGATAGCTGTCGAACGTCCGACTTATTGATGCCGGTTCGCTCTCTCCCCTGATGCGACCGCCCCAAATTCTGGACGCCGCGTTATGGGAAGAAACCTCGCCCTTTGGCAAGCCCGGTTTTTTCGCCCTTTTCCGCGCCTAGTGCGCGAAACCGAGACGCTCCGGTAGCGCGACGCGCTGCGCCCGGTGCGTCAGCAGCAATCCGGCGCCGACGGCGGCATGGCCGATCGCCGTCACGGCGACGCCTTCGGCGGCCGCATGCGCCCGGATTGCATCGGCTTGCCCCGAGTCCGCCGCGAAGAGCAATTGATAATCGTCGCCTGCCGTTGCCGCTGCGAGCCGCGTGTCGAGAACGTCGGGACGCACCGCGAGCAGCGCCGCCGACAGCGGCACCACCTCCAGCATCAGCGCGATCTGGCAATCGCTTGCCGCCGCCATCCGCTTGGCGTCGATCAGCAGGCCGTCGGAAACATCCATCATCGCATGGACATGCGGCGCAAGCGCCGCGCCCAGCGCCAGTTGCGGCAAGGGCCGGGCATAGGCGGCCATGCAGGTTGCGCCCGGTTCGATCTCGCCGAGCCGCATCGCCAGGCCGACCCCCGCGTTGCCGATCGTCCCCGTCACCCAGATCTGATCGCCCGGCCTTACCCCGCTGCGCGCCGGCGCTCCGGTCGCGGGCGCGCGGCCGATTGCGGTCAGGCCGAAACTGCGCGGCGCGCCGGCGGGCGGGCGCACCGTGTCGCCGCCGAGCAACGGCACGTCGAACCGGCGCAGCACATCGTCCAGCCCCGCGACGAAGGCGGCGTCCCACGCCGCATCGCCCGACAGGCTATAGCCGAGCAGCACGCCGAGCGGCGCTGCGCCCTTCGCCGCAAGGTCCGACAGATTCACCGCAACCAGCTTCCACGCAATGTCCTGCGGCGTGTCGTCGGGCAGGAAATGGACGCCCTCGACGATCATGTCGTGCGTCAGCACAAGATCGCCGAGCAGCGCCGTGTCATCGGCCAGCCCGCGCGCCGCAGGATCGGTCGCGATGGTGCGCAGATGGGCAATGAAATCGGCTTCGTTCATTGCGGCAAGCCTAGTGGATCATGGGCCGGCATAAAAGGGAGACATCGATCCTCCCTGTGGCGAAGCCATCGGGCGGTGGCAGCGCGAAGCGCTGACGGAGGGGCTATGACGCAAAGCTACCGCTCCTCCACCATACTTCGGACGGTCCCCCTCCCCACCGCTGCGCGGCAGGGAGGATTTTCTATTTCGCGCGCACATCCTTGCCGATGGCATCGAGCAGGCCGTTGGCAAAACCCGCCTCGCGGCCGTCGAAAAAGGCTTTGGCGACATCGACATATTCGCTCACCACCGCGCCAACCGGCACATCGCCGCGCGCGATCAGTTCATAGGCGCCGGCGCGCAATATCGCCTTCATCGTGCGGTCGAGCCGATCCATGGTCCAGCCGCTTGCCAACCGCGCCGTGATCGCCGCGTCGACCTCTACCGCCCGCGCCAGCGCACCCTTCACGATATCGTCGAAGAAGGGAACGTCGGCTTCGGCATATTCGGCGTCCTCGATGATCGCGCCGATGCGGTGCTGGTGGAATTCATGGATCAGCTGCGCGACCGGGGTGCCTTCCATTTCGTGCTGATAGAGTGCCTGGACGGCGGCAAGGCGGGCGGCGGAGCGGGATTGGGCGCGTTTGTTCATGGCTTTTCGTTTCAGTTGAGGCGCTGGCTGACCGACAGCGCATGCGCGGGAAGTCCCTCGGCATCCGCAAGCGCGACCGCTGCGGGTCCGATGGCCGCAAGGCTCGCTTCGTCGAGCGCCAGGAAGCTGGTGCGTTTCATGAAATCGGTGACCGAAAGCCCGCTCGAAAAACGGGCGCGGCGGCCGGTCGGGAGGACGTGGTTGGGCCCGGCGACATAGTCTCCGATCGCCTCGGGCGTCTGACGGCCAAGGAAGACCGAGCCCGCGTGGCGCACGCGCGCGAACAGCGCGTCGGCCTCGGCGGGATCGACCGCGAGTTCCAGATGTTCGGGCGCCAGCCGGTCGCAGAGCGCGATCGCATCAGTCAGGTTCGGCACGACGATGATCGCGCCATTGTCGGCCCAACTCGCCTGCATTGTCGCCGCAGTGCTCAGCGTCGGAATAATCGCGGCGACCGCGTCGGCGACCGCATCGGCAAAGGCGCTATCGTCGGTGAACAGGATCGACTGGCTCGTCGGGTCATGTTCGGCCTGGCTCAAAAGGTCGGCGGCGATGACGTGCGGCGCGTTGCGGTTGTCGGCGACGACGACGATCTCGCTCGGCCCCGCGACCATGTCGATGCCGACGACGCCGTAAAGCTGGCGCTTCGCCTCGGCCACCCAGGCGTTGCCGGGGCCGGTGACGACATCGACCGGCGCGATCCGGCCGGTGCCATGGGCGAGCGCCGCGATCGCCTGCGCGCCGCCGATGCGCCAGATTTCGTCGACTCCGCCAATATGCGCCGCCGCCATCACGACGGGATTGGTTTCGCCGCCCGGCGTCGGCGTGACCATCACGATCCGCTCGACCCCCGCGACCTTGGCGGGCAGGATGTTCATCAGCACCGACGACGGATAGGCCGCGCGGCCGCCGGGAACATAGACGCCCGCGGCATCGACCGCACGCCAGCGCGCGCCGAGCCGGGCGCCGGCGGCATCGCGATAATCGCGGTCCTCGGGCAATTGCGCGGCGTGATAGGCCCGGATGCGCGTCGCCGCGAGGTCGAGCGCGCCCCGCAATTCGGGGGCCAGCGCCGCATAGGCCGCGGCGCAGTCCTCGGCGGTGATGCGCCAGCCGCTGCTGTCGAGGTCGAAGCGATCGAAGCGCGCGGTATAATCGGCCAGCGCCGCGTCGCCTTCGGCCTTTACCCGCGCGACAATCGCCGCGACATCGGCGGATACGTCCGACGCACTCTCGCGCCGGTCGTCGACCAGCGCGTCGAATGCGGCGGCAAAGCCGGGGTCGGAGGCGTCAAGCCGCCGCATCGCGGACGGCCTCGCGGAATTTCTCGACCAGCGCGGGCACCTCGGCCGAACGCAGCTTGAACGCCGCGCGATTGACGATGAGCCGCGCCGAAACCTCGCTGATGATCGTCTGTTCGGCGAGCGCATTTTCGACCAGAGTCCGCCCCGTCGACACAAGGTCGACGATGTGCGAAGCCAGCCCTAGCTTCGGCGCAATCTCCATCGCGCCGTTCAGCTTGATGCACTCGGCCTGAATCCCCTGCCCCTCGAACCAGCGGCGCGTCGTCGCGGGATATTTGGTCGCGACGCGGATATGGCTTTCGCCCAGCCCCGGCGGCGCGCTGCCCTCCGGCCCGGCGAGCGACAGACGGCAATGACCGATGCCGAGGTCGACCGGCGCATAGAGCTCCGAATAGTCGAACTCGTCGACGACGTCCGAACCCACGATGCCGAGCTGCGCGGCGCCGTGCGCCACGAAGGTCGCGACATCGAAGGCGCGTACGCGGATCAGCGAGATATGCGGCTGGTTCGTCCCGAACACGAGCGCGCGGCTCTTCTTGTCGAAGAAGTCGGCGGCCGGCTCGATGCCCACACGGGCGAGCAGCGGCAGCGCCTCGTCGAGGATGCGTCCCTTGGGGATGGCAAAGATGATCGGTTCGGGCATAAGCGAGGGCGCACATAAGCGCCAGCGGGAGAAAGGGCAATGAGCGAGCGGTACAAGTTCGTCGACATGAACGAAACCGGACCCGACGCCGTCCGCACCGCTTTTGCCAATCAGGTCGCCTATTGCCGCGCGGCCGAAGCGCCGATCACGGCGCGCATCGTCGCCGCTGTCGCAACGCTCCTCGACCGGCCCGAAACCGGCTTCGCACGCCGCATCGCCGACTGGCCCGGCGCGGCGCTTGCCGACGCGCTGCCGCTGCGCGCCGCCGGCGGGCTCCATGCGCTGCACCTTTCGGGCGCCGCAGACGATCTCGCGCCAATCTATGCCGACGCCAACGACATCAACGATGCCGTCATCGTGGCGGGCGTGGTGCGACGGCACGAGGCGGCGCTGCTGCCGTGGCTCGACGGTCCGCCGCAGACAAACGAGGCGGGCCGGTCGG
The DNA here is from genome assembly GCF_052384365.1 of Sphingopyxis sp. Q841. Lineage (NCBI taxonomy): Bacteria > Pseudomonadati > Pseudomonadota > Alphaproteobacteria > Sphingomonadales > Sphingopyxidaceae > Sphingopyxis > Sphingopyxis sp. Q841. Next base: position 462,749 of record NZ_JBQSUM010000001.1, read on the forward strand.
CCAACTTCATCGCCGCAATGCTGTGGCTCGCCGATCAGGGCCTTCCTGCGCGTTTCGAGTGCCTCGAAATCGGATCGAGCGCGGGGATCAACCTGATGCTCGACCGTTATCATTACGACCTCGGCGGCGTCCAGGTCGGCCCCCAGCCCGGCGTCATGGCCTTCACCCCGGACTGGCAGGGCCGCCATCCGCCGCAGCATGCGATCGAAATCGTGTCGGCGAAGGGATGCGATGTCGCCCCCATCGATCTGACCGATCCGGCGCAGGCACTACGTCTCAAAGTGTTCGTCTGGCCCGAACATGCCATTCGCTTCGCGCGAATCGAGGCGGCGATCGTTGCCGCCGAAGCGCGGCCGCCCGACCTCGTGCGCATGACCGCGGCCGATTTCGTCGAACAGGAATTGGCAAAGCCGCAGGCCGCGGGCACGACGCGCCTATTGATGCACTCGATCGTCTGGCAATATGTCCCCGGCGACCAACAGGCGCGCATCACCGCCGCGATGGAAGCGGCGGGCGCACGCGCGACCGCGGACCGGCCGCTCGCCTGGGTCGCGCTGGAAGCGAATCGCACCGTTCACGGCCACGAACTCGTCGTGCGCCACTGGCCGGGCGGCGCGGCGCCGGTTATGCTGGCGCGCGCGCACCCGCATGGCGCGTGGATCGAGTGGTTGGTGTAACCCCGCACTTTCCGTAAACGTAAAGTGATTGCGCGCGCCGCCGCGACGCGATAGGCATATCGCATGTTTTTCGGCTTCCTCGACGAGCTTCGCGCCGCGGGCATTCCCGCCAGCCTGAAAGAGCATCTGATGCTGCTGGAGGCGCTCGACCGCGAGGTGATCGATCGCAGTCCCGAACAATTTTATTATCTCAGCCGCGCCATCTATGTGAAGGACGAAGGGCTGCTCGACCGCTTCGATCAGGTCTTCAATAAAGTCTTCAAGGGGCTGCTCACCGATTACGGTCAGAACCCCGTCGACATCCCCGAGGAATGGCTGAAGGCCGTTGCTGAGAAATATCTGACGCCCGAGGAGATGGAGGCGATCAAGGCGCTCGGCGACTGGGACGAGATCATGGAGACGCTGAAGAAGCGGCTCGAAGAACAGCAGAAGCGCCACCAGGGCGGCAACAAGTGGATCGGCACCGGCGGCACATCGCCCTTCGGCAATTCGGGCTATAATCCCGAAGGCGTGCGGATCGGCGGCGAAAGCAAGCACAAGCGCGCGCTGAAGGTCTGGGAAAAGCGCGAGTTCGCCAATCTCGACAACACCAAGGAACTCGGCACCCGCAACATCAAGATCGCGCTCCGCCGCCTGCGCAAATTCGCGCGCGAGGGCGCGGCCGACGAACTCGATATTCCCGGCACGATCGAAGGGACCGCGCGGCAGGGCTGGCTCGACATCCGCATGCGTCCCGAACGGCGCAATGCGGTCAAGCTGCTGCTTTTCCTCGACGTCGGCGGATCGATGGACCCGTTCATCAAGCTGTGCGAGGAATTGTTCAGCGCCGCGACAAGCGAATTCAAGAATCTCGAATTCTTCTATTTCCACAACTGCCCCTATGAAGGCGTGTGGAAAGACAACAAGCGCCGCTGGTCCGAACGCACGCCGATGTGGGATATCCTCCACAAATATGGCCACGACTACAAGCTGGTCTTCGTCGGCGATGCGTCGATGAGCGCTTATGAAATCACCCATCCGGGCGGCAGCGTCGAACATTTCAACGAAGAATCGGGCGCGGTGTGGATGCAGCGCATGACGCACGTCTATCCCGCCGCCGTGTGGTTGAACCCCGTTCCTTCGGCGCAATGGGGCTACACCCAGTCGGTGAAGCTGATCAAACAGTTGATGAACGACCGCATGTATCCGCTGACGCTGGCGGGGCTCGACGACGCGATGCGCGAACTGACGCGCAAGCATTGAGCCACGGTTTTCTTTAATCGTCATTGCGAGGGCCGAAGGCCCGTGGCAATCCAGAGCCTGCGTCAACCGCCCTGGATTGCTTCGCTCCGCTCGCAATGACGAGAAACTAGGCCCCGAATGATCGATCTCCCTCTCGTTACAATCCTTCTGCTCACCGGCTTCATCAACCTGATCGGTGCGCTGGCCTATGCCGCCCGCATCGCCGGCGTGCGGACGCGGCGGATCGCGATGTCGTTCGCGCTGTTCAACATCCTCGTGCTCTTTTCGCGCACCTCGAACAGTTTTCTGGGGCCGTTCCTCGCGAAGCGGATCGAAACGCGCATCCATGACGGCAGCGGCGCCTCGCTGTTCCTCGACATGCAATTGGTGCTGGCGGCGGCAAGCGTCGCGACGCTGCTCGGCATCCTGCTCGTTCCCACCGGCCAGCGCATGTTCGCCGCGGCGATCGGCTGGTACCAGAACAACCGCTCGACGACGCGGCTCGCGATGAAGGCGGTCAGCCCGAGCGGCCTGCGCACGATGCGCCAGTCGCTTCGTGTGCCCAGCCTTGGTCACCTCAAAGCCTGGCGCATGCCCAAGGGGATCGGCTGGGGTGTCCTGATCGCCAACTGCCTCGCGCAATCGCTCCTCGCGGTCGGCGTCGTCGCGTCGCTTTATGCGGGCTATCTCGCCCCCGAATTTCGCGTTACCGCTTCGCAGCTTTCGGCACTCATCAACGGCTTCGCGACGATCCTGCTCTTCGCCTTCATCGACCCGCAGCTGTCGGTGATGACCGACGACGCGGTCGAGGGCAAAGTCGACGAGAGTGATTTCCGCCGCGCGATCACCTTCATCTCGCTGAGCCGGCTCGCCGGCACGATCCTCGCGCAGGCGCTGTTGCTGCCCGCCGCGACGCTGATCGCTTACGTTTCCGTGCATGTCTGACGCGCCGATGCGGCACAGCCGCTTTCACGCCGTCCGCACGCGGCTCGAGGCGATGGCGGTCGAGCCCGGGCCGCGCGGCTGGTTTCTCGAATTTCTGGTGTTCGGCTTCAAACAGGGCTGGGCGTGCCTGTTCGGCGCGCTGATGCTCGCGCTTTTGCTCGGCACCCATCTATTCTGGCCCGACAGCGCGCCGGTCCACCGCTATGACGCGATCACCATCGGCGCGGTGCTGACCCAGCTCGGCATGCTCGCGTTCCGGCTCGAGACACCGCGGGAAGCGATCGTTATCCTGATCTTCCACATCGTCGGCACCGTCATGGAGCTGTTCAAGACCGCCGCGGGGTCATGGCAATATCCGGAAGGCAGCCTGCTCCACATCGGTGCGGTACCGCTGTTTTCAGGCTTCATGTACGCCGCGGTCGGCAGCTATATCGCGCGCGTCTGGCGCATCTTCGATTTCCGCTACACCGGCTATCCGCCGATGTGGACGAGTTACGCGCTTGCGGCCGCGATCTATGTCAACTTCTTCGCGCACCACTGGCTGCCCGACATCCGCTGGCTTCTGTTCGCCGTCACCGCGCTTCTCTTCTGGCGTTGTCAGGTGTGGTTCCGCCCGCTCCACATCCACCGCCGCATGCCGCTGCTCGTCGGCTGGGGCCTCGTCGCGCTGTTTATCTGGTTCGCGGAGAATATCGGTACCTTCGCGCGCGCCTGGACCTATCCCAGCCAGGCCGATGGCTGGCACATGGTGGGGTTCGAGAAGCTGGGCAGCTGGTATCTGCTGATGATCATCAGCTTCGTGCTGGTCAGTCTGGTGCAGCAACCGAAGGGGCCGGATCAACCAAACGGCTGATCGATCGAGGGCGGCGGCTCGCTGAACCATTTCGGGCCGCTGTCGGTCATGTGAAAGCAATCTTCCAGCCGGATACCGAACTCGCCGGGAATATAGATGCCGGGTTCGTTCGAAAAGCACATGCCCGCCGCCAGCTTCGTGGTTTCGCCGCGCACCAGATTGACCGGCTCATGCCCGTCGAGGCCGATCCCGTGGCCGGTGCGATGCGACGTGCCGGGCAGGCGATAGCCCGGCCCCCAGCCGAGCTTCTGGTAATAGGCGCGCACCGCATCGTCGACCGTTCCCGCCGCCGCACCGATTTGCGCCGCGGCGAAGGCGACGTCCTGCCCCTTGCGCATTTCGTCCCACACCTGCCGCTGGCGCGGGCTCGCCTTGCCGTAGACGAAGCTGCGCGAGATGTCGGACTGATAGCCGTGCACGGTCGCGCCGCAGTCCATCAGCACCACCTCGCCCGCCTTCACCGCCTGCGGCTTGCCCGATCCGTGCGGATAGGCGCTCGCTTCGCCGAGCAGGATCAGCTCGAATTCGCTGTTGCCGCCCAGCGCACGCGTCGCGGCGCGCATGATCGCGCCAATGTCGGCCGGGGTCATCCCCGCCTCGATCCGCGGCGCGGTGTGGCGATAGGCGGCGATGGTTATGTCGCTGGCGACCTGCATCAGCGCGAGTTCGGCCGCCGACTTGATCATGCGGCAACCGCGCACGACCGGCGCACCATTGACGACGCGCGCCTCCGGCATTGCCTTTTGCAGCGCGTCGACCGCGAAATAGCGCACCGTCTCCTCGACGCCGATCCTGCCCTTGGCAAGTCCGCGCTTCGCCAGCCAGTCTGAAACGAAGCGGAGCGGATTTTCATCCTCGTTCCAGGTCAGCACGTCGGCCGGAACGCCCAGGCTTTCGCGCACCGACGGTTCCTCGAAAAAGGGCGTGACGATCGCCACCTCGCCCTCGCACGTCAGCACCGCGGCCGTCAGCCGCTCGCTCCGCCACCATTCGACCCCGGTGAAATAGATGAGGCTCGACCCCGGCTCGATCAGCAGCGCGCCGATATCGTTCGCGCGCAGCAGCGCCGCCGCCTTCGCGATCCGCGTCTTGCGTTCGTCGGCACCGATCGGGACGGCCTTTGCCGCGAGGTTGGGGAGGCCCGCGGTGTCGGCAGCGAGCGCGGAAATCGGCACACTCGCCACCAATCCGGTCAGCGCCGCCGTACCCAGAAATTGCCGCCGCTGCATCGCCATCCCCTTATCCCTGGTAAATCAGCAAATCCGCAATCTCTTCACGCCACGCCGCCTCGTCGGGCAGCGCCAGCGCGTCGAGGTCGCCCGGCGCTGCCGCCGCATCATCGACCCACAGGCGCAAGTCGGACCCGCCGTTGATCACGTCGATCGCAAGCACATCGTCGGTATATTCATATTTGAAATCCTTGCCGCGCCAGATCGGATAATCGGGATAGAGCGCGCGGATCGCCTTGAAGCCCAGCGCCTGCACGCGCCACGGGCGGAACGTCGCATGGTCGTACCACGGGCCGTCAGCGTGGATATGGATGCCGCTGTTGAGCTGTCCCTTATGCTTGTGAAAGGTCGGCTCGAACCAGATGTCGCGCAGTTTGCAGCCCGTCAGCCATTCGGGGGCGAGCCGGTGCATCTCGGCGATCACCGCCCGCGCATCGATGTCGGGCGCGCCGAAGAGTTCGAGCGGGCGCGTCGTCCCCCGCCCCTCGCTGAGCGTCGCGCCCTCGACCATCACCGTCCCGGCATAGGCGCGCGCCATGTTGACGTTCGGCGCATTGGGACTGGGATTGATCCAAGCGCGGTCAGCGGGCCAGCCGAAACCCGGACCATCGGGCTGCCACCCCTCCATCGCGATGACACGATAGTCGACGTCGACGCCGAAGTGGCGAAGGAACCAGTGCCCCATTTCGCCCAGCGTCAACCCGTGGCGCATCGCCATCGGCCCCGCACCGACGAAGCTTTCCCATCCGGCGCGCAGGAGCATGCCTTCGACCGGGCGCCCCGCGGGATTGGGCCGGTCGAGCACCCACACCGCCTTGCCGTGCGCCGCCGCGGCCTCGAGGATGTAGAGCAAGGTGGTGACATAGGTGTAGATGCGGCAACCCAGATCCTGAAGATCGACGAGCATCACGTCGAACGTGTGCATCGCCTGCCCGGTCGGCCGCCGCACTTCGCCGTAGAGGCTGAACACCGGCATGCCGTAGGCCGGATCGGTGAAGTCGGGCGACTCCATCATATTGTCCTGCAGGTCGCCGCGCACACCATGTTGCGGCCCGAACACCGCGGTGACATTCACCCCCGCCGCGACCAGCGCGTCGATGCTGTGCGTCAGGTCGGCCGTCACCGACGCGGGATGCGCGAGCAGCGCGACGCGTTGCCCCTCGAGCGGTTTGCGAAGCGCCGGATCGGCGAGCAGACGGTCGATGCCAAATGTCACGGTCATGCTGCCCCGGGTGCCCCAAGCGTCAGTTGAAAGCAATCGGGATGATGGAAGTCGGGCTTGCCGGGCGGGTGCCGCAGTGCCCAATAGCTTTTGGTGCCGTCCAGTTCCTCGATCACCGCCGACAGCGCGAGCTTGCTGCCGCGATCGGGATAGATGCCCGGTTCGATGCGCAGGATATAGAGCGCGGCGCCGCGCTCGCACGTCATGTCCCACGGCGCCAGATCGTCGCTTTTCAAGAGCGAGCGATAATCGTCGAACTGGTAGCAGGCCCAGCGGCCATCGGGCGCATAGTTGAACTCGGTATAGTCGGGCTGCCCCTCTTCGGTCAGAAACGCCTCGAAGCAGCTGCTCTGCCATAGCCCGTCGGTCGCCGTGTCGGCGATGACGAGCTGTCCTTCGCAGGGCGGCAGCACCAAGGCGCCGATATCGCCCTCGACCCCGAAGCGTAGCGAAAAACCGTCTTCGAACGACAGCGCCACCTCCGCCCACACCGCGCGCACCGCTTTCGCGGGCGTCCCGGGGTGGCAGATCAGCTTTGTGCGCATGCTATCCAAATCGCAAACCCCATGCTAAGCGCCCCCCGCTTTCAATGAGGCCGCCATGACGAACTATAAATCCGACCTGCTGCGCCTGCTCGACGAGCGAGGCTATATCCATCAGATGACCGACGCGGAAGGGCTCGATGCGCTTGCCGCCAAACAGGTCGTCCCGGGATATATCGGCTTCGACGCGACGGCGCCCAGCCTGCATGTCGGAAGTCTCGTCCAGATCATGATGCTGCGCCGCCTGCAGCAGACGGGGCACAAGCCGGTCGTGCTGATGGGCGGCGGGACGACGCGGATCGGCGATCCCACGGGGCGCGACGAGAGCCGCAAGATGCTGTCGGACGAAACGATCGCCGCGAACATCGCGTCGATCCGCACGATCTTCGAACCCTTTCTGATCTTCGGCGACGGCCCGACCGACGCGGTGATGGTCGACAATCAGGACTGGCTGGGCAAGCTCGGTTATATCGAGCTGCTTCAGGAAGTCGGGACGCATTTCACGATCAATCGCATGCTGACCTTCGATTCGGTCAAGCTGCGCCTCGAACGCGAACAGCCGATGACCTTCCTCGAATTCAACTACATGATCCTTCAGGGGTACGACTTCCGCCATCTGTCGAAGGCGATGGACGTGCGGCTCCAGATGGGCGGATCGGACCAGTGGGGCAATATCGTCAACGGCATGGAACTCGGTCGCCGCATGGACGGCGCCGAACTCTTCGGGCTGACGACTCCGCTGCTGACCACCGCCGCGGGGGCCAAAATGGGCAAAACCGCCGCCGGCGCCGTCTGGTTAAATGCAGATCAACTGTCCCATTTTGACTATTGGCAATATTGGCGCAACTGCGACGACCGTGACGTCGGCCGCTTCCTGAAGCTGTTCACCGACCTTCCGCTTGCCGAGATCGCGCGGCTCGAAGCGCTCGAAGGCGCCGAGATCAACGAAGCGAAAAAGATTCTCGCCAACGAAGCGACCGCGCTGTGCCGCGGCGCCGATGCGGCGAAGGCTGCGGCGGAAACCGCGACGCAAACCTTTGAAAAGGGCCACATCGGCGGCGACCTGCCGCGCGTTTCGGCCCCGGCCGAAGGGATCGGCATCCTGAACGCGCTGCGCGAAATGGGTTTTGCGGCGTCGAACAAGGAGGCGCGCCGCAAGCTCGACGAGGGGGCGGTGAAGGTCGACGGCACGGTGATCCGCGACCCGCATTATCTGGTCGTGCCCGGCGAAAACGACGTGCCGGTCAGCCTGGGGACAAAGAAGCACGGGCTCGTCACGCGCTGAATCCGCAAAAAAGCGTTTACGGATTCTTCAGCAATCGCGATGATCTTCTCCGGCAAACCACAAAGGTCCGGGACGTATGCGTAAGATTGACACGAGCAAAGCCCACTATGTCGGGCTCGACCAGCGAATTGCTCCGCGCAGCGACGTTTACTGTCGCCTGCCCTTCGTGCTGCCCGACGGGCGGCAGGAAATGTGCACCTGCGTCAACATCAGCGCCGACGGCTTGCTGATGCGCTACGAACGCGGGCTGGAGCCAGGCGATCTGGTCGTGTTCCGCATGCCCATCATCGGCCGCACGGCGGCAAAGGTCGTCTGGTCGCTCGGCGGCAAGACCGGTGTGCAGTTCGAAAAATCGATCACCGCCGAAGATTATCTGCCGATGATCCGCGCCATGGGCGCCCGCGGCGACGTAAACTAGCGCTTCCCGATCGCGGCGCCCCCGCGCAGGCGGGGGCCGTTGGAGACCTGTCTCTCCGTCGTTGCGTAAACTGCCAGCGGCCCCCGCCTGCGCGGGGGCGACGCTTGCTCACCCACTCCGCAGCAGCGGCACCGCCGCATCGCGCTCGAACAGATACAGGCAAAGCCGCACCGCTTCGCCGCGCGCGCCTTCCATTCCGCCGTCGCGTTCGACGAACAGCCGCGCATCGTCATGCGCCACCGGCAAGAGGCGAACGAGCTGTTCGGGCGTCGCCAAACGATAATCGGCGTCGCCCGACTGCTTGAGCCCGAGCAATTCGCCGCCGCCGCGCAGCTCCAGATCCTTTTCGGCGATCACGAAGCCATCGTTCGTGTCGCGCATCAACGCGAGCCGCTCGCGCGCCGTTTCGGACAGAGTCTGCGATCGCAGCAGCAGGCACACCGATTTCGCCGTTCCGCGTCCGACGCGGCCGCGGAGCTGGTGGAGCTGGGCCAGCCCGAAGCGGTCCGCATGCTCGACGATCATCAGGCTGGCGGCGGGGACATTGACCCCGACCTCGATCACCGTCGTCGCAACGAGAACGCCGATCTCGCCCGCCTCGAACCGTGCCATGACGTCATCCTTGTCCGGCCCTTTCATGCGGCCATGGACCAGCCCGACGCGCGCCTCGCCGAACCGGGCGCGGAGCAGCGCGGCGCGATCTTCGGCCGCCGCCAGTTCGCTCGCCTCGCTCTCGGCCACCAGCGGGCACACCCAATAGGCCTGCGCACCGCTCGCCAGATGCCGGGCCAGGCCGTCGATCACTTCGTCGAGCCGGTCGACCGACACGACGCGCGTATCGACGGGCGTCCGCCCGGGCGGCATTTCGTCGAGCCGCGACACGTCCATCTCGCCATGGTTGGCGAGCAGCAGCGTGCGGGGGATCGGCGTGGCGGTCATGACCAGCAGATGCGGCGGACGCGCCGCCTTGTTCGTCAGCATCAGTCGCTGGGCCACGCCGAAACGATGCTGTTCGTCGACCACGACGAGCGACAGATCACGGTAGTTTACCGCGTCCTGAAAGATCGCATGCGTTCCGACCAATATGTCGATGCTGCCGTCGGCAAGCCCCATCAGCGTCGATTCGCGCGCCCGTCCCTTGTCGCGGCCGGTCAGGATGGCGAGATTGACGGGCAGCCCGGCGAGCATTGATTGCAAGGTCGCATAATGCTGGCGGGCCAGAATCTCGGTCGGCGCGAGCAGCGCCGCCTGCGTTCCCGCTTCTACCGCCGCCAGCATCGCGCGCAGCGCGACAAGCGTCTTGCCCGATCCGACATCGCCCTGCAGCATGCGCAGCATCGGCGTGTCCTGCGCCATGTCGCCGGCGATCTCGCGCCCGACGCGCTCCTGCGCGCCGGTCAGGCCAAACGGCAGCCTTAGCGCATCGACCAATCGCCCGTCGCCGCGCACCGCCCTCCCCCGCCGATTGCGCAATCCCTGCCGGATCAGCATCAGCGCGACCTGACTGGCGAATATTTCGTCGTAGGCGAGCCGGTCGCGCGCCGCTTCGTCGCGCGGGCTGGCGTGGGCGCGTTCCATCGCATCGCGCCACGCTGGCCAGTTGCGGCTCGCCAGCAGCGGCGCGTCGATCCATTCGGCAAGTTCGGGTCGCCGCTCGAGCGCCACCGCCGCCAGCTGCGACAGCCGCGCATTGGTCAGCCCTTCGGTCAGCGGATAGACGGGTTCATGTTCCGCAATCCCGGCTTCGTCCCCCGGTTCGGCGACATGGTCGGGGTGCACGATCTGGCGCATATCGCCATAAAGATCGAGCCGCCCCGACACCCGGCGCTTCTCCCCCAGGGGGAACAGTTTGCGCGCCAGACCCGACGTTCGCCCGAAATAGACCAGCCGCACATGGTCGCCCGACGCGTCGAACGCCTCGACGCCGAAGGGCGCCCGCGGCGATCGGCCGGGGCGGTAATCCTGCGCGGTCAGATCGACGATGATCGTCTGTCCCGCCTGCGCCTGATCGAGCCGGTCGACGGGCACGCGCGAAATCAGGCCGGTCGGCAGATGGAACAGCACATCGACAACGCGCTCGAGCCCCAGCCGCGTCAGCGGCTTGGCAAGCTGCGGACCGACACCCTTGAGGTCGGTCAGCGCGGCAAAGAGCGGGTTGAGGATTTCGGGTCGCATGGCTAGGGCGTGTCTAGCCTCGTCTTTCCGTTCGTGTCGAGCGAAGGAAACCCAACCTCTCTTCCGTTTGTGCTGAGCTTGTCGAAGCACCGTCCTTATTTCCAGCGGCGGAAAGAGAGAACAGCCCTTCGACAAGCTCAGGGCGAACGGTGAGTGGGGGCGATGTCCGTTTTCACTTCATCGCTTGCGCGATTAAAAGGCCCGCCATGCAAGACCGCCTCAAACGCCTGAAATTCCGTGCCTGGCACCGCGGCACGCGCGAGGCCGACTATATGATCGGCGGCTTCTTCGATCGCTATGCGGCGGCGTGGGGCGAAGACGAAATCGCGTGGTTCGAAGCCGTCGTCGAAGAAGATGACGTCGACATCATGGCGTGGGCGCTCGGCACCGGGCACCCGCCCGCGCATCTCGACCGACCGGCAATGATCGCCGCGATGCGCCGGCTGGACTATATTCCGCTGCCATGACCCGTCCCTCCGCCGACATTTTCGCCGCCATCACGTCGGCGTCGGCACCGCTGACGCTCGCGCGCACCGCGGACGGCTTCCTGCCGCTGCTGCTCGCCGATCTGGCGCGCGCCAGCGACAAGCGGCTCGTCTATGTCGCGACCGACGATACCGCGATGCAGGCGGTCGCCGATGCCGCGCCTTTCTTTGCGCCCGACCTTGTCATCCATCGCTTTCCCGCCTGGGACTGTCTGCCCTATGACCGCGCCGGGCCGTCGATGCGCGTCAGCGCCGACCGGCTCGCCACGCTGTCGGCGCTGCAGGCGCCGCCGAAGCGCGGCGAACTGATCCTGACCACCGTCGCCGCGATCACCCAGCGCACCCTCACGCCCTTCCGCATCCGCCAGCTCGCGACCACGCTCGCACCGGGGCAGCGGATCGATCGCGACGCGCTTGCCGAACTGCTCGTCGCCAACGGGTTCAACCGCGTCGATACCGTCGCCGATCAGGGCGAATTCGCGGTGCGCGGCAGCCTCGTCGACCTTTTCCCCGCCGGCGAGGACGCGGGGCTGCGCGTCGACTTCTTTGGCGACGAGATCGAGAGTATTCGCCGCTTCGATCCCGCCGACCAGCGCAGTCTTGGCCCCGCCAAGTCGCTGCAACTGCTTCCTGCGGCCGAAACGCTGCTCGATCAGGACACGATCAAGCGCTTCCGGTCGAGCTACCGCGAGATGTTCGGCGCGCAGGCAACCGGCGATCCGCTCTATCAGGCGGTCAGCGAGGGCCGGCGGCAGGCGGGGATGGACCATTGGCTGCCGCTGTTCGAGGAACGGCTGGCGACACTGTTCGACCATATCGACCCCGCAACCCCGGTGCTGCGCGGCCACCGCACCGACGCGACGGCGGAGACGCGCTTCGATGCGATCACCGACTATCATGCAAACCGCGTTGCGGCCGAGCGCGAGCAGGCGGGCAGCTATCGCCCGCTCGCCCCCGACACGCTTTACCTGACCTCGAGCGAGTGGGCGGCTGCCGAGCGCGACCGGCCGGTGCATGTCGTCTCCCCCTTCGATGTCCCGCCCGCGCCGAACGTCATCGATCTCGAAAGCTTTGCCGCCCGCGATTTCACGCCCGAGCGCGCGGCCGACCTCAACGTCTATGACAAGGTCGCCGACCATCTGTCGGACGAACGCCGCAAGGGCCGCCGGACGATTATCGCCAGCTATTCGGCGGGCGCGCGCGACCGCTTGTCGGGGCTGCTCAGGGACCATGGCGTCAGCGCGCTTGCCTCCGCCGACGGCTGGCAGGAAGCACTCGGCACCGCTTCGGCCGATGCCGGCGGCGCGACCGCAATGGTCGTTCTTCCGCTCGACCACGGCTTCGCGAGCGACGCGATCAGCCTGCTCACCGAGCAGGATATTCTCGGCGAAAGGCTGGTACGTCGTCAAAAGCGCCGCAAAAGCGCCGACGCCTTCCTCGCCGAACTCGCGACGCTCAGCGTCGGCGATCTCGTCGTCCACCTCGATCATGGCATCGGCCGCTACGAAGGGCTGACGTCGATCCCGGTCGGGAAAAGCCCGCACGATTGCGTCGCGCTCACTTATGCGGGCGGCGACAAGCTCTACGTCCCCGTTGAAAATCTGGACGTCCTCTCGCGCTACGGCGGCGAGAGCGACGGGGTTGCGCTCGACAAGCTCGGCGGCGAGGCATGGCAGCGCCGCAAGGCGCGGATGAAAGAGCGCATCCGCGAAATCGCTGGCGAACTGCTCGCGACCGCGGCGCAGCGCGCGCTCCGCCCCGGCGAAGTGCTGGCGCAGGACGCCGCTTATCCCGCTTTCGCCGACCGTTTCCCCTACCAGGAAACCGACGATCAGGACCGCGCGATCGGCGACGTGCTGGAGGATATGGCGTCGGGCCGCCCGATGGACCGGCTCGTCTGCGGCGACGTCGGTTTCGGCAAGACCGAGGTTGCGCTCCGCGCCGCCTTCGTCGCGGCGATGGCGGGGGTGCAGGTCGCGGTGGTCGTGCCGACGACCTTACTCGCGCGCCAGCATTACACGAACTTCGTCGAGCGTTTCAAAGGCTTCCCGGTCAACATCGGCCGCCTGTCGCGTCTCGTGCCCGCGGGCGAAGCGCAGAAAACGCGCGACGGCCTCGCCAGCGGGCAAATCGATATCGTCGTAGGCACCCACGCGGTGATCGCGAAATCGGTGGAATTCCGTAATCTCGGCCTCGTCATCGTCGACGAGGAGCAGCGTTTCGGCGTCGTCCACAAGGAACGGCTGAAGCAGCTCAAGGCCGACGTCCATGTGCTGACGCTGACGGCGACGCCGATCCCGCGCACCTTGCAGATGGCGATGTCGGGGCTGCGCGAACTCAGCGTCATCCAGACGCCCCCGGTCGACCGTCTGGCGGTGCGCACCTATGTCGCGCCGTGGGATCCGGTGGTGATCCGCGAAGCGCTGCTGCGCGAGCATGACCGTGGCGGCCAAAGCTTCTTCGTCACCCCGCGCATCAAGGATCTGCCCGACATCGAGGAGTTCCTGCGCACCCGCGTCCCCGAAATCAAATATGTCGTCGCGCACGGCCAGATGGCGCCCGGCGAAGTCGAAGAGCGCATGAGCGCCTTCTACGATCGCAAATATGACGTGCTCGTATCGACCACGATCGTCGAAAGCGGCCTCGACATTCCGAGCGCCAACACCTTGATCGTGCACCGCGCCGACCGTTTCGGCCTGGCCCAGCTTTACCAGCTCCGCGGCCGCGTCGGCCGGTCAAAAACGCGCGCCTACGCGTACCTCACGACGCCCGAGGGCGGCGCGATCACCGACACCGCCGAAAAGCGGCTCAAGCTGCTCGGCGATCTCGACACCTTGGGGGCCGGCTTCCAGCTTGCCAGTCACGACCTCGACATTCGCGGCGCCGGCAATCTCGTCGGCGACGAACAGTCGGGACATATTCGCGAGGTCGGATTCGAACTCTATCAATCGATGCTCGAAGAGGCGATCCTCGTCGCCAAGGCCGAAGGTGCCGGCGTCGCACCGCCGCGCGAGGCCTTGTCGCCCGTTATCACCGTCGATGCGCCGATCCTTATCCCTGAAGATTACGTACCTGACCTGCCGCTACGCATGGCGCTCTATCGCCGCCTCAACGAGGCCGAGGACCGTACCGGGCTCGACGGTTTCGCGGCCGAGATGATCGACCGCTTCGGCCCGCTGCCGCCCGAAACCGCGAACCTCATCCAGCTCATGGAGATCAAGGCGAACGCGAGGGCGGCTGGCATCGCCAAGCTCGACGTCGGCACCAAGGGCGCCCTCGTCAGCTTCCACGGCGACCAGTTCGCCAATGTCCCCGGTCTGATCGCCTATGTCGAGCGGCTGAAGGGTCGCGCGCGCATCCGCCCCGACAACAAGCTGTCGGTGAGCGGCGACTGGATCAGCGCGGGCGCGCGGCTCAACGGCGCACTGCAACTGTCGAAAGGTTTGGGGAAACTCGCACGGCGGGCGAGCTAGAACGGCCGCTATTGCGGACTTATTCCATCAGCCCCGGCAGTTCGCTTCCCGGCACCGGCCCCGACTTCAGAAAGCCCTGCCAGGTCGCAACGCCCAGTTCGCGCAGCCGCTCGAGTTGGCGTTCGTTCTCGACCCCTTCGGCGACGACGAGCAATCCAAGCGCACGCGCAAGGTCCACGATCGCGCGCACCACGATGCGGTCGCGGTCGCTGCCGTCGATCGTGCGCGTGAAACCATTGTCGATCTTCAGATAGTCGATCGGCAGCCTGGCGAGCAGCGACAGGCTGGAATAGCCCGTTCCGAAATCGTCGATCGCGATTGCGCAGCCAAGCGCCCGGATTTGGGCAAGCTGTGCCGCTGCGCTGGCCGGATCGCTGAGCATAGCCTGTTCGGTGAGTTCGAGCGTCAGGCGGTCGGGATTGACACCAGTGGCCTTCACCATCGCCGCGAAACGGTCGGCGAAATCGGGATCGCCGAGGTCGGCGGCGGTGATGTTGAGCGACACGCGAAGCTTGCCGAGCGCCCGCGGCCAGCCGGCGATCTCGGCCAGCGCGACGCGATGCGCATGTTCGGTAAGCTCGCGTTCCATGCGCGCCGCGCGCGCTGCGGTAACCAGCGGTCCGGCGCCGAGCAGGCCGAGTTCGGGATGTTGCCAGCGCAGCAGCGCCTCGACCCCGATCATCGCTCCCGTCGCGACCTCATATTGCGGCTGATAGAAGATTGCGACCTCGTCATTGGCGAGCGCCGACTTGACCATCACACCGTCGCGCGCCGATGCGGGACGTGCGAGCTGGTCGGCAGCGGCGCGAAGCTGCTCCTCGACGGGCTCGTCGCGCGTGATCAGCGCCGTAACGATGCGAATCGCAAGCCGGCCATTCGGATCGCCGACCATCGGTTCGGCCAGCGCGACGTGCAAAGCCCGCTCCTGCGCGCGCAGCGCTCCGAGCGATAAGGGCACCGCAGGCACGATCAGGAAGCGCGGCCCCTCGAGCCGGCCGACGAACGAGCCATGACCGAATTCGTCAGCGGCAAAGGTTTCGAGCCGGCGCGCGACTTCGTCGAGCAGCGCGTTTCCGGTCTCGGTACCGGCGCTATGGTTGATTCGGGCGAGCTGGTCGACCTGGACCAGAATGACGCCCGCGTCGGCGCCGTGCCGACCGTGGAGATTTTCAAGGTGCCGAACGCTTTGTGCGTTCGTGTCAACTGTGCGATTCATTGGCGCCCCCTAGCAGGCTTTGCTTGCCAATCTCTTCCCTTTTGCACCATCATTCAGGCGATGGCCGCAAATTCCGCCCCGCCTGTCGCTCCACTCACCGACGGTCACGGTCGGCGCATCAGCTATTTGCGCCTGTCCGTTACCGATCGCTGCGACCTCAGATGTCGGTATTGTATGGCTGAGGAGATGCAGTTTCTGCCTCGATCCGCGGTCCTCAGTATAGAAGAAATGGGCGTACTTGCCGAACGCTTTGTTGCGCGCGGCGTCCGCCGTATCCGCCTCACCGGCGGCGAACCGCTCGTACGGCGCGGGATCGATCTGCTCGCGGCGCAACTGGGCGCGCTCATCGGCCGCGGGCTCGACGAACTGACGCTGACTACCAACGGCATGCGGCTGGCCGACCATGCTTCGATGCTTGTCGAAGCGGGGATTCGCCGCGTCAACGTCAGTCTCGACACGCTCGACCCCGACGCCTTTCGCCACATTACGCGCGTCGGCGAACTCGCTACGGCGCTGCGCGGCATCGCCGCAGCCCGGGCCGCCGGGTTGGCGGTGAAGATCAACATGGTCGCGCTGGCAGGGCTCAACGAAGACCAGCTTCTGCCGATGCTCGACTGGTGCGCCAACGAGGGCTGCGATCTGACCCTCATCGAGACCATGCCGCTGGGCGAGGTCGCCGATGAGCGCAGCGATCATTATATTCCGCTCCACCATTTCATCGCGCCGCTGCGCGCCGATCGCGCCATCTTTCCGGTCGATCGCCACACCGGCGGCCCGGCGCGCTATTTCGGGATCGAGGACAGCCCGGTCACGCTCGGCCTGATCACCCCGCTCAGCGATAATTTCTGCACCAGTTGCAACCGCATCCGCCTGACGGTCGAGGGGCGCATCTATATGTGCCTCGGCCAGGACGACCATGTCGACCTGCGCGCCGCGCTGCGTGAAGGGAGCGATGTCGATGGCTTGATTGATGCCGCATTGGCTGGCAAACCCCGCGCGCATGACTTTCAGATCGAACGAAAGTCCACACCGGCGGTCGCGCGTCATATGAGTGCAACGGGCGGTTAGATCACGCCCCAGGGGGACCAGATGCAACGCAAGATCGCGCTCGTCGCGTCGAATGCGCCCGCGGCGATGGAGGCGGAGGCCGAGCTTCGCCCGCTTTACGATTTCGTCGATCTTGGCGAAGCCGACATGCTCATCGTGCTCGGCGGCGACGGCTTCCTGCTGCACATGCTGCACCAGCTTCTCGATCAGCGGCGCAGTCTGCCCGTGTTCGGGATGAACCGCGGCACCATCGGCTTCCTGATGAACGAATTTCGCGTCGAAGGGCTGATCGACCGTATCGCGAGCGCCCGCCCCTTCCTGATCCACCCGCTGCAGGGCGATATCACCACGATCAGCGGCGAACGGCACATCCTGCCGGCGATCAACGAAATTTCGCTGCTGCGCGAAACGCGGCAGGCCGCGAAGCTTGAGGTGCTGATCAACGAAAAGCAGATGCTCGAGGAACTTGCCTGCGACGGCGTGCTCGTCGCGACCCCGGCGGGTTCGACCGCCTATAATCTGTCGGCGAACGGCCCCATCCTGCCGCTCGAATCCGAAATGCTCGCACTGACCCCGATCAGCCCGTTCCGCCCGCGACGCTGGCGCGGCGCGCTGGTTCCCGAATCGACGCGCATCCGTTTCAACGTCCGCGAAGCCGCCAAGCGGCCCGTCAGTGCGGTCGCCGACCAACGCGAAATCCGCGACGTGAAGACCGTGCTCGTCACCACCGATCGCAGCCGGCCGCTCACGCTGCTCTTCGATCCCGATCAGGGGCTCGACGAACGTATCGCGATGGAACAATTCATCGTTTGACCGCTTGCGCGGCCGCCGGGCGCGGCTAGCATCGCCCTTTCACATGAATGGGGGAATTTCATGCGTCTGACCATGCTTGCTCTTTTGCCATTGCTCGCGTCGCAGCCGGCCTTCGCCGAATCGTGGCGGCTTGCCGCCTATTCCAGCAACGCGCCACAGCTTGTCTATCTTGTCGATATCGATTCGGTGCAGCGGTCGGGCACCACCGTCACCTTTCGCCAGCAGACGCTCTACGAAAGCACGACCGATACGCGCGATTTCGACCGCACGATGACCACGCGGCAGGCCGACTGTGGTTCGAACACGTCATTCATGCGCGACAGCAGCTTTTACGTCGCCGGCAAATATCTGGATACCGAAGCGGGGCCGTCGGACTCGACCACCGCGCAGTCGGGATCGGTGCTACGGCAGCTGATCGATACGGTCTGCGGCCGCTCGGACTATTTCTCGCCCATCCTCCCGGCGCCCGAAAGCTGGGTGCGCGAAAAATTTCGGTCGGGCTTCTGAACGATCCGTAAAAATTGCCGTACAACCCCCTTGCAAAATGATCCGCATGGCGGCAAAGGGGCCGCCTTGCCCGCCTCGGCGGGCTGCTCCTCGGTAGCTCAGCGGTAGAGCAATCGACTGTTAATCGATCGGTCGTAGGTTCGAATCCTACCCGGGGAGCCATTCACTTAAATCGCTGAAGCGGAACGCCGAACCGGACGACAAGCCGATGTTCGTCCAGTATCGCGCCTCCAGAGGCGACGCCTATCGGGACTGCCGACGAAATTCCTGCGGCGTCATGCCGGTGTCGGCCTTGAAGGCTCGGTTGAACGGGCCGATCGAACCAAATCCGCAATCCAGCGCAATCGTCAGGATCGGCAAGTGGGCGAGCGCCGGATCGACCAGGCGGCGCTTTGCCTCTTCGATGCGGTAGCCGTTCACCATCTGATTGAAATTGGGGTAGCCAAGCGCACCGGTAATGCACTGGGTCACCTTATATTCGGGCTCACCGGTAACCCGTGCCAGGTCGGCAACGCGCAGATCGGCCTCGGCGTAAAGGCTGTTCTCGCGCATGAGCGTGATCAACTGCGCTTCAAGCCGGGGGTCCGACGCAACGGGTTTCCGCGAAGCGCGCGCCTTCGGATCGACGAGCGGATGCCGTTTCCGATGGCCGAGGGCCAACCCATAGCCGAATACCGCCGCGATCGCGCAAACGACCTTGACCGGAATGCTGAGTTGGGATGCGGCCGACCCGTCGGGCGCCCCGTCGACGGCCAGGACCGCCACCGCCAATATGGCTGCGTAGATGCCTGAATACAGGATGCGGAAGCGCCGTTCGGATTTGTCGCTTTGCGCGCGCAGATCGAGCAACGGTTCGGCCACCGCCATAAGCAGCATGGCGGAACTCCCCAATCTGGCAAGATTATCCAGGATCCTGAGAGGCATGCCGTCTGCCGGCACCAGCGATGTCACAGCGGACGCGATCATCACCATCAGCACCGCGGCGACCGGCCACCAGTCGCTTCGCGACGGAGATTCGCACCGGAAAAGCGATCGGGTTGCCAGCCACGACCATCCGCATGTCGCATTACCCAGGATCGCAACCGCGTCGACGGCCATACCCAGCCGCGATGCCAGCACGGACTTGAGGCAGAATGCGAGCGACGCACAACAAAAGGCCGCGCCGTAGAGAAGCGAAAGGTCGATCCTCATCGGGTCCGGTCGCTGCGAACGAATGCCAGGCTGCAAAATCGACGCCATCAACGCAGAACCCTTAAAGACTCCGGACAGAAACCACGACGCTCACCGGATCGGTTGGCCTCGCATGCCCCCCATCGGCAATCGCACCCTGCAACAAGTAAACCGCGGGGGGCGATCGGCAAGCATATTCGGCGGCCCGCTGGCCCGTGCGGCGGATCCGATGGCCGAAATTTCATCGGCAATGTGAGGCAATCGACGCAAAAAAACATCGCCGAATTCCAAACCGGCAAGACTAGCGGCGCCAAAATGACCGATCCGGCGGGTGGCCCGAGCGGAAACGGGGACGAAGGAGAGATGGCCGACCGGCCCGCCTCTTTGCAACGACCCGACGATCCGTGGCCGCCCATATTTTGGACTTAACAAGGTCATGCGATGAAGAGTCTCACGGACATACCGGTCCCTACCCGCCTCAAACTGTCGACGCTCTGGACAGCAACAATGTTCTGCTATGTCTATGGCGACTATTTCGGCCTCTATACCGATAACAAGCTGGCATCGATGGCGCAGGGAAACATCGGGCCGCTTGGACCCGCAACCCCTGGAACGCTGGTTGCCGTTTCGCTGATGATGGCGATCCCCGCGCTGCTGATCGCGGCGACGCTCTATCTCCCGGCAGCAATTTGCCGCTGGAGCAATATCGTATTCGGCCTTTTGTATACCGCTATCATGGCGATGACGCTGCCGGGTGCCGCGGCATTCTACATCACTCTGGCGATCATCGAGATGGCGCTCACCGCCGCGATCGTCATTGCCGCCTGGACGTGGACTACCACCGAAGGAGGCCCGGAATGAGCGCGGACGCTTCGCATGCCCGCCTCGCCGGATTCCTGTATCTGGGAACGATAGGCTTTGGCGTTTACGCAGAAGCCGTCGCCCGCGGCGCCTTGATCGTGCGCGGCGACCCCGCCGCAACCGCTCAGGCCATTTTCGCCTCGAGATCGACATTCCGGCTCGGGATGATCGCCGATCTCGCGATGCTGGGTTGCTATATCGGCGTCACCATTCTCCTGCATGGCATCTTCCGCAAGGGAGCGCCGCGGGTCTCGGCCATAGCCGCTTCTTTCAGCCTGATCGGCATCGCGATGCTCGCATGCGATACGCTGCTGTCGGCGATGATTTTGCGGCTCCCGGATTTGGGGCAGCCGTCATCCTCGCTCGCCGATTGGGTGTATCTGCTGCTGCGCGTCCATGGCGACGGCTACAAGATCAGCCTTGTTTTCTTCGGCGCTTATTGCCTGCTCCTTGGCTGGCTCATTTGGCACGGACGCGCGATGCCAAGAGCCATCGGCCTTCTCGTTGCTGCGGCGGGCGCATGCAATCTCGTCAACAGCCTCGCCTGGCTCGGAGCGCCGCTCCGGGCGGCGCAGCTTCCGCAATATTTCACCCTGCCCACCCTGCTCGGCGAACTGGCGCTCGCACTGTGGTTGCTGGCGTTCGGCATTCGCGAGCGCGAGGCGTAACATGCGAACACAGAGCGAAGCCGTTCTGCCCGAGCAAGGCCGATGAGCGCTCCCGACAAGCGAGGCGAATTCGGGCGCGATCGAAATACGCCTTGCGAAAAGCCGTACGCGGCGTCGCTCCGCGACGCCCTTCGAGCCAGGGAGAATTCCAAATTGCTCATTGTCGTCGCAGCCGACGGTCATGCGGTTGCGCAAATTCGGGCTCTGGCGTCGGCCTGCCTCGAAATCGACGATCGTACCAATGCCGGCGCCTGTCCCGAGATATCGCCGGTCGAGTCGAACATGAGGGGATTGCGGGACGGTCTGACGCAAAGGCAATTCGAAATCGCCCTGGGCGTCATGCGCGGCCTGTCGAACAAAGGCATCGGCCGCGAACTCGGTATTTCGCATTTTACCGTCCGCAACCATTTGTCGCGGATATTGCTGCTCCTTGGCCTTTCTTCCCGCCAGGAGCTCGGCGACTATCTTCGCGCGCGGCTAATTCAGCCGACGTAGCGGCCCATCGGCTGGATCACGTAACGCGCCCCGACTTGGCGCCACGGCATGAAGTTATAGGCGAGCAGCATCCCGATGCGGTTTTGGAAAAGCGCTTCGATATCATGCGTCCATTTGCCCGCGAGCCACACCCGAAAGGCGATCAGCAGAAGCCAGATCGTCTTCCACCCGACCTCTATTATGTCGCGCGATCGGCCCCGAATGATATCCGGAAAATGGTCGCGCTTGCCTGCCTTTTTGCAGCTCCGTCGAGCCCGCCTATTTCGCTGCCCGGTAAAATTTTGCCTTGGCGGGCAAGCGATTGGCAGAGCAAAAGGTCCATGCGTCGCCCACCCCAACAAGCTCAAACGATTGGGGTCCGGTGATCCTGTAATCCTGTGTGGCGGGCATCGGCCGTCCATCGATGTCGGGGCAGCTCTCGGTTTGCCGAAAGGCGTTTGTGCTCGTCATCTTCAGGCTGGTGAACTTGCAGCTGTTGCCGCGCTGGACGATCCGGTCCTCGGCTAGATAAATCGCGATGTCGGCGAAGGGCTTTTCGCAGGTTGAGATGCGCGCATCGACATAATAGCCGACCGGCAGCGGCAGAATGCGCGACTGGCCCGGACCTGCCGCTCCCCCAGCATTGGCCACAGCACCGCGTGGGCATTGTTTCTCCAGCGTTCGGATCGCCGCCGTCGATCCGGCAAGCGAAAGCGCCGTCAATTCGGTCCATTCATCGCCGCCGTCATAGCTTGCATAGAGCGAAAGGTCGCTGTCGGCGCCCATCAGCAGGCCGCGGGCGACGGGATCAAGCGCGCCGCTGAAATCGGGCTTTCCGGCTTCGGGGCTCAGGCTTTGCGTCGCCTCGCTGCCTTCGCCGGCGCTTCGAAAGCCGATCAGCAGGGGCTTGCCCGGCGGGGGCAGGTGCAGCCCCTTGGCCGGCACGATCGTCATCGCCACGCCGCCGCCCGGTTGGCAACGAAGCCCCACCGCGGTGAATTCGGGATGCCCCGTTACCGCGGCGACGGTGCCGGCACCGCCTCCTGCGACCTGCCAGCGCGCGCTGTGAAGGGCGGGCGGCGGCCCGGCGTCTTCACCGGTTGACGCCGACAGGTCGGCATCGGTGCCGCGGCGCCGTTCAACCACCGCCCATTTGCGTCCATCCCACCGCAGGACTTCCAGGCACATATCCGCCCCGACGCTTCCGCACACCGTCCCGTGAACCGAAAGGCCCAGCCCGGTGCGCCCCTTTCCGTCGAGCTTCACCGCCTGCCAGTCCCGGACATTATCGTTGAAGATTTCGCGATAGCCGTTGCGGTCGGACCCGAAGATGGCAATCATGCATCCGGCGGTGCCGCAATAGGCCGAATAGCCGGCGTTGGAGCATCGCGCACTGCTGTAATCCACCACCCAGTCGGGCTTTCCGTCGCCCGTCACCTCGGTCTCGACCGCGAAATGCGCGCGATCGGGAATGAATTTGCCGCCTTCGGCGCGGCATTCCTGTTTCAGACTGTCATAGAGCGCCTGCACCTCGCGCGGCCAGACCTTTGGCGTCGCCGCGGGTTGCGACTGGACGAGCGCGAGCAGCGGCAGCAGCATCGACGATGCCGTCATCAACGGGCGGATCATGGGCGTCCCTCCGCCGTCATAACGCAACGATGGCCAGAATGTGCCCGCATGATCGCTCCCTCTCTATCGACCCGGCCCTTCCGCCAGGTGTCGCCAGAGAGCTAGCGAGCGCGATGCCGCAAAGTCTTCACGCCGTTCTAAAGATTATCTCAAGCCAGACCCGCCTTGCGCTCCAGCCTTACCCGCGCAATTGGGCGCGCAGCCGTTGCAACCGCTGTTTGAGTTCGGGATCTTCCGACGCCTTTGCCGCAGCCTCGGCCGTATCGAGCAGCGTACCGGCCTTGGCACGGTCGCCCAGCCCCAGCATCGTCTCGGCCCGCGCCGCGGCCAGAGTCGCGGCGAAATCGGGCCGCCCGGTCAATTCGGCAACCTTGGTTGCATCGACAAGCGAAAGGCTGCGCTGCGCTTCGGCAAACCGGTGGTTCGCAAGTTCGCACTCGCCCAGATAGAATTGAATCGTATGGGTCAGGCCGTAATCGGCGCCGAATGCTTGGCGGGCCTTTGCCGCCGCATCCACCAGGATAGGCAAGGCATCGCGACGCCGGTTCGTCTGACAGAGAGCCGACGCATAGTCATTCTGGCCGACAAGCGCCTGATGCGACAGCGATCCGGCCTGCGTAGCGGCCCCCTCCCAGACGCGCTTCGCTTCCACCGCTGCCTCGTCATAGCGTCCGAGAGCGGCGAGGCTCTCGAACCGCGTCGAATGCATCGCCAGCGTGAATCGATGATCGGGACCGAAGCGCCGTTCGAGCGCTGCGATCAGCGGACCGCTTTCGCGCAGCGCGCGCTCATGTTCGCCGAGCATCGACAGCGCCGTCACCCAGTGCTGCCGCGTCACAAGCGTGTCCGGATTGTCCGCTCCACGTATCCGGGTCGAGTCGGCGACGATAGCCCGCGCCACCGGTTCCGCCTCTTTAACCTTGCCCTCGCGTAGCATCACGAGCGCCAGCGAAGACCGCGCTTTCAGCAATTGGGTCGGCGAAACGCGCGCGCCCGGCGCCGAACCGATCGCGACCGCGCGGCGTATCGCGCGCTCGGCCCGCTCGATGTCGGCGGTGTAGGCATAAGCCCCCTCCGACTGCGCCAGCGCGAAGCCGATACGCCCGCTTTTCGCCCGGTCGCCGAGCGCTTTTTGCTCTTTGGCGATGGCGGCCCCTGCCGCCTCCAACCGTCCAGGCTGGCCCGAAGTTGCGTCCATATGGATGCTGCCGAGCCGGCCCAGGACGGCATCCTCGCTGTCGGCTTCCCCGGCCTTGCCGAACAGCGTGGCGGCGCGCGCATATTCGGTGCGGGCGGTGTCGAAATCGCTGCGCTGATAAAAGGCGCGCGCGACCGCGAGATGGAGCCGCGCGGCGGTGCCCGGCGAGCGGGCATAACGCGCGTCGATATTCGCGCTCGCGCGCTTCATCGCCTCGATGACCGTTTCGTCGGTGCTCGACTTCGCCGGATCGGGGCTGGACAGCACATCTTCGGCGATGAAGGCATAGCTGGTCTCGGCCTGATCGCGTGCGTCCAGTGCCGCACCGCGCTGATGCCAGGCATAGGCCGCCAGCGCGCTCGACGCGATAAAGCCGCCCGCGAGGCTCGCGATGGCGGCGCGGATCCAAGGACGCCGCGCGGCTTGTTTTTCCTCGAACCGCCGCGCTTCTTCGGCGGCCGCCGCCCGCCGCGCCGCCGCCGATGCGTCGGCTCGCCGACGGTCGATCGTCTCGAGCCGGTCGGCGAGATCGGCGGCGCTGGCCAAGCGGAGCGCCGGATCGCCCTCGGCCGCGGCCAAAATGTCCGAGCGTAGTACGGGATCGGCGATGCGGCCTTCCCAGCCGGGCGCCAGCGACGCCGAAAAATCGCCGACCACGAGCTGATAGAGGATCATTCCCAGCGCATAGATATCGCTTTTCGCCGTCGGCATCGCATCGCCGGTCAGCTCGGGCGCGCGATAGGCAAGCGTTCCCGACCGCGGTTCGTCGCGCGCCAGATCGGGGTCGAGCGATCCCGGATCGGTGATTTGAAAGCTGGCGAGCACGCTATCGTCGAGGAGGCGCCCGCTACCGAAATCGGCCAGCCGGATCGTTTCGCCGCCGTCCTCGGTCGCGATCAGGATATTCGCGGGTTTCAGATCCTTATGCAGCACGCCCAGATCGTGCATCCGCGCGACCGCGCGCGCGATCATCGCCGCGACCGCAATGCGCGTCTCGACCGCAATCTCCGCCAGCCCGCCCCGCTCGGACGCCCACGCCGTCAGATCGCGGCCGCCATAGCTATATTCGAGGAAGAAGGGCGACGCGTCGAAATTCCATTCGAGCAGCGCGGGAAGCGGGGCCGATTTGCCGAGTCCGGCAAAGAGCAGCCGAGTCAGCGCCGCTTCGCGTTTCAGACTACGCAGCCGGTCAGGCGCATCGGCGAATTTGAAGACGCGCGTCTCGCCGGTCTTGTCATGGCGCGCCAGCCAGACATCATCAGCGCCGCTATCGCCAAGCGCGTCGACCAGCCGCCATTGCCGGCGGCCGGGGACCGCGTCGCCGGCGGCAAAAGCAAAGCGCGGCGCCAGCGGGGACTCGACGCTTTCGATCGCAACCGGCGCGGCGAGCTTGTATCCGACCCGCGGCACCGTCTCGACAATCTGCTCGCGCGTTTCGCCGAGCGCCTTGCGCAATTTCGATATGGCCGTGGTCAGCGACCCCTCGACCACGGTGACGCCCGGCCACACCGCATCGAAGATCTCATCCTTCGTCACGACCTCGCCCGCGCGCAGAAGCAGCTCGTGCAGCACTTCGAGCGGCTTGCCCTCGAGCGTTACGGCATGACCATCGACACGCAGCGCCCAGCTGGCTTCGTCGAACTCTGCCCCCGCGAACTTCCAGAGCCTGCGCCTCCGTCGGGAAGAGCTTGATTGCGTCATGGCGACCCCCTGTCCGGTCAACTTTAGAAATTCTTTAGAGTAGCTTCAAGACTTTGAGGACCCACCAAAATAGCCCGTTCGTCACGCGAGGCATCCTTCGCAGGTGCTTCCGCTTTTCAAGCGTCCGGTGCGCGGTCCCACGGGTTCGTCCGCCGGCCTTTTTCGGGGGCGGTATATGAAGGGAAAGATACTCGGGTTCGATGAGGCGACCGGCAAGGGCGCGATATCGGCGGACGATGGCACGCGCCACAAATTCGATCGCGCCGACTGGCGCGGCGGCGACAAGACGCCCGCGCCCGGGCTCGTGGTCGACTTCGAAAGCGAAAACGGCGGTGCGCGCGAAATCTATCCCGTCGGCGGTTCCGCGATGGCCGCGCTCGGCACGATCGGGGCCGATCTCGGCGCGCTGACCGAGTCCGAACAAGGGGCGCGGATCGCCGCGTTGATGACCCGCTCGCTTGCGGTTCCGCTGGCGCTTCTCGTTCTCCTTGCCTGTTTCCTCTCCGCGCTCACCTCACCGGTTCAGAGCGCGACGCTGATCGGCCTTGGCAATGCGATGGACGATCTGGGTCGCGTTGCCGCGGCGCAGGAAATGCTCGGCGGCGGCAAATCGGGCTTCGACACCGTCCAGACGCTGCTCATCCTGCGCTTCGCCGCGCCGATCGCCGCGCTGTGGCTGATCTGGGCCGCATGGTCGGGCAAGTCCGAACGGCTGCCCATGCTGGTAACCGGCGCCGCATCGATCGTCGCGGCGCTGATGGTCGTCATGCTTCGTTCGGCGATCCTGTCGATGGTCCCCGATTTCGTCCGCGACCGGATGGCCGACGGGATCAGCCTCGGCATCGGCACATGGCTGCTGCTGCTCGCCGGCGCGGCCCTGATTGCCGCCGGACTCGGAAAGCTGCGCAACCCGCTCGCAAAGGACTGATACGATGCCTCACGCCAAGAAATTCCTGGTTGCCGCCGCCGCATTGTCGCTCGCTGGCTGCGGCGGCGGCGATCCCAAGCCGTCTGAAACGCGCGACCTGGCCGCGGGTGAAGGTCCGTCGGGTGCGATGACCTATTATGGCAAGAAGATCGAGGTCGATTGCGGCGGCACCGTGATACCGCCGCGCCCCGAAGGAAGCGCGGTCGACGACCTGCGCGGCCTCCGGCTCGGCGTCCCGCTCGATACCGCAGTCCGCTTCGTCCAATGCCCCGACGGCAAGGAGGCGGACAGCATCCTCCTCGAAGGGGACGGCCCCCAACTGTCGCGCGATCAGGCCGGCCTCAAGATCCGCAGCTTCGTGCGCGTCGCCACGGGCCAGCACAAGGCGCGCTGGAGCTCGACCGACGTGCTGAACTATGACCCGCGCAACCGGCTGGAGCAGGTCGATGCCGAATGGAGCCTCTATGCCGACGGTATGCCGGGGCAGGAGAAGCTTTATGCATTGTGGCTGACCCAGCCCTTCCAAAAGGGCGGTGAGCCGACGATCGCTTCTCAGCAGGCGGCGCTAGAACAAAAATATGGCAAGCCGTCGCTCACCGGCGATCGCGGCGAGATGTTCTGGCTGCGCGGTCCCGATGGCAAGCCGCTACCCGAATTCGACCGCGAAAAGCTGCGCGAATGCAGCGCCGGCATATCGATCTACGGGACGCAGATGAACTGGCGCCCCGACTGCGGGTTGACCATCGTCGCGATGATCGAGCCGGCCTATGGCAATCCGCAATTGGCGCAGGTCGTTCGTGTCGCGATGATCGATGCCGCCGCCTATTATGATTATGAGGTCAACCGCTTCCCGCAAGAGCGCGATGCGTACCGCGCGTCGCAAGCCGCCGATGCCGGCGCCAACCAGGGAGGCAAATTCTGATGCGCCGGATATTTCTGACATCGGTCGCGGCGCTTTGCATCACGCTCACCGCAAGCGGGTGCGGCGACAAGCAGGCCGCGGGCGGCACGGACGCAGGCACCGCGACTTCGGCTTCCAGCCAGTCGGTGACCGCTGCTGCCCAGCCCGCCCAACCTGCCGCCGCACCGCCGGAAAAATGCGACAGCTACACCGACGACCTCACCGATCGCGACTGGGCGATCATCTATTATGCGATGACCGGCCTTGCCCCACCGCGCGAAAAATGGGCGGACGAGGCATTGTCCGGCCTCGACCGGGGCCTCGGCGCCGAGGAGGCATGGAAGCGCGCGAACGCGCAGGTTGATACGCAGTGGAATGCGATCAAGGACGTCCGCTGCGTCACCCTGCGCACCCGCGCCGATCCCAAGGACTATGACCCCGGCCTCGGCGGCATCCCGCTAGGTGCCTTCGCACCCGACGCCTTCTATCCCTTCCGCGACGGGGCGATGCAGATCGCGCTCAAGTTCCGCAACGCGGACAAGGCGCGCGTATGGAAAATGTCCGCCGACAAGGCTGCGGCGCTCAAGGCCGACAGCTGGCTCGGCAATCTCGGCCTCGTCATCCGGGCCCGCCTCGTCGCTTCGCGACCCAGCGGCAACGGCGGCACGATCGAGGCCGAGGTTGTCGGGTTCGATCTGGAGCCTTCCGAATATAGCCGGATCGCCCGCGAAACCGTGACGGTGCAGCCATGAGCCGCGGCCTTTGCATCGCCTTCGGCGCGCTGCTGCTGCTTATGGTTGCGGAACCGGCATCGGCGCAGCAATCGGGCGTTGCGGCGACGCTCGAAAGCGGCGGCCAGACAAGCGGCTGCGTCGAATGGAGTCACCAGACGATCGCCAAGCCGGGGCACAAGAGCCCCGACCAGAAACTCGTCTACTTCCGGTTCGTCAACAAATGCGGACGCGAAGTCAGCGTCGTGCTGGTCAGCCAGACCGATGGCTATGCGGGGCGCGTCAGCGATCATGGGAGTATCACGCTGGCGCCGGGGCAGTCCTATGGCGACGCAAAGACGATCCGTAACTATCTGTTTTTCAATCCGCCGAGCGATAATTTCCTTAACTTCTGGGTGTTCCAGTCGGACGGCCGCTACAATGCCGCCCTCATGCCGAACATGAGCCGCTGCATCCCCGGCTTCCAGCCCGTGCGCAACAGCAAGCGCCAATATCCCGCCTGCCCTCCCCATTTCCGCTATTCGCAGGGATGACCCTTATGCGCCATCTTGCCGTCCTGACCCTCACCGGCCTTTGCACCGTGCTGACCGCGGCCGCACCGGCGGACGCGCAAACCGCATCGCCCCCCGCGACGCAGCGCGCCGACATCGAAACGCTGCAGCGCCTGTATAATGAACGCTTCGTCGCGACACCCTTTGCGGGATTATATCAGATCGATCGCCCCATCCCCTATTCGCCGCGCGAAACCGCGCCGATACTGGTGACGCGCGATGGCGAATACAGCTTCAACAACGGCAAGCTCGGCGCGCAGCAGGGCGACACGGGGGCGCCGCTTTCGGGGTCCGAATGGGGCGCGCTGGTGCTGCGCTGGCGCGACCAGATCCGCTATTCGGATCTGATCCAGCAGGGCGGAAACGGCCCGCTCCGCATGCTGCTTCTGTCCGCCTATGACTGTCCCTTTTCAAAGAAGCTGGAGGCCGCCCTTGCCGCCGCCGGGACGCGCTATGCCATCATACCCAGCACGATCGGAACCGCGAACAAGCCCTTCCTGCCCGACATCTGGTGCAGTCCCGATCGCGCCGCGACTTGGCGGCGCGCCATCAGCACCGGCGCCCTCCCGCCGCGGGCATCGCGAAGCTGTCGCTACGACCGTCGCTATTTCGAGACGTTGAGCGGCATGTTCGGGGGATCCAAGCCGACGGCGCTGTTCGCCGACGGCACGATCGTCGCGTCGCCCAGCCCCGCCTTCGTGAAGCAAAAGCTGGCAACGCTGTCCCGCCAAGGCATCGCCTTTTAGGGTCGGGGCCCAGCGCAGACGAGGCGGCAGGAGGGCGCGCTTCGGACCGCCCCCTCCTTCCCGTGCCAGGCTAGAATTCGCCGGCGATGCCGACGCGCGCCGCCGTATTCCGGCTCCCCGCATAGGAAACGCCTGCCGTGAAGGCGAAGGGGTTGTCAGTGCCGAACCGGTGCGCGATCGATGCGCCCACCGCCTGCTCACCGCGGAAGGTGGCGAGGTTGAAGGTGTAGCTTGTCTTGCCCGGTTCCGACGGCATCGGTGCGGGGACGAGCGCGACCGCGGCCGCAGTTCCGCGCTGTGCATCGCGGCGGTCGCGATCGGTGATCGCATAGAGGTCGCTGATCTGTGCACTGTGCGTCGCGGCAAGCGACTGGAGCGCCGGAAGCGCTGATCCGGCCATGCTTTCCAGCGACATCAGCCGATTGTCCTGCACGCTGTTTACCGTTTGAATAGCCGCAATCTGGCCGTCCTGGACCATATTCTGCGACGCGGCGGCATCGGCGGTCGTCTGTGCCGCTGCAGCGGCCGTTGCGACGGTCTGGACCTGACCGACGTTCGCCGCATCGGTCGCCGCCGTACCGGCAGCGACGTTCACGATACGCCGCTGAAAGCCCGCCGAGCCAACCGAAACCGTGTTCGCTTCATCGGCAACCGAACTGGAGCCGATCGCAACCGAGTCCGCCCCCGACGCTTTCGCATTCACGCCCAGTGCCGTCGCCCCGAGGGCCGTGGTCTGACTGTTCACGCCCAAGGCGACCGAATAGCCGCCGTTGGCGAAAGCCCCGGACCCCGTCGCCGTGTCGCCCTCCTTGATCGCGCGCGCGCCATAGCCGGTGGCAGTCGAGAAATCGCCCCCGGCAGCGGCGCCCTGGCCGAAAGCGGCGCTTGCGAGGCCGCTGGCAAGACTGTCGCGACCGACTGCGGTCGCGTTTTGCCCGCCTGCCGCGGCGTTGGCGCCGATCGCCACCGATGCCGGCGACGCGATCGTGTCACGACCAATGGCGATGCTGCCATCGGCCAGCGCATTCGCATTGTTGCCGATAGCGATGGCCGACAAGCCAAAGGCGTTGGAGGCGTTGCCCAAGGCGACAGCGCCGTCGCCGATCGCCTGATTGTCGGCGCCAATCGCCACGGCGCCGGTCCCGGTCGCGACATTCGGATCGCCGATCGCGACGGCGCCATTGCCGGTTGCAGTCTGCCCCTGCCCCAGCGCGACGGCGCCGTTGCCGCTTGCGGTGCTGCCGTCGCTTTGCAGGCTGCCATCACCGCTGGTGCCGACGCCCACCGCCGAATTGGAAATCGCGTTGAGGACGGCGTCGGTCATCGCGCTATTGAGCTGCGCGACGTTAACGGCATCGGTGGATTGCGTGCCGGCTGCGACTTGGACGATCTGGCGCTGCAGATTGGCGCTGCCGACCGATACGGTGGCATTACGGTCGGCCACCGATCCCGAACCCAGCGCGACCGCTCCGCCGGCGCTGGCTTGGCTGAAGGATCCAATTGCGGTCGCGTTGAGGTCGCCTGCAGTGGCAAGAAAGCCGACTGCCGTACTGTCTGGGGCCGTCGCAAACGCCGCATTGCCATAAGCGGTCGTATCGGCGCTGGTTGCCTGGGCATTGATGCCACACTGGAGCGAATTTTCAGGGTCGTCGGCGGTGCCGGGAAAATCGTCCGGCCCCGGATTCTGGACGCAGGGCACGGTCTGGGCATGCGCCGGCGTTGCTCCGCCAAGAGTCACGAGGATCGCCAATGGTGCGGCGGTGCCAAGAAGCCTGATGGTGTTTTTCATATCGATCGCTCTTTCATTCTGGGTCGGCGACGCACCGACCGGCTTGCAGGATTGCCGTGGCGACCTGTTACCGGCGCCATCGCTTCGTGAATCCGCCGCGGTCGCCCGGCGGGCGGGCGCAGCGGTGCGACACTCGGTAAGACGGGAAGCATCGCCGAAACCGGACAGGGCGGCCGGGCGATCTTCAATATTGTCTCGCGAACGTCCCCGAAATCAGGCATCTAGAGCGCGCGTCACGCCTCGAAAGCGGGATAACGGGAGACCGACGATCAACGATGAGAGCAAGCCGGCGGGCATCAAAGGCAGCGACGCCGACGCGCTGATCGCGACCCTGTACGACGAGTTGAAAACCATTGCCCGGCGCGAACATTACCGGGCCGGCGGTGGGCAGACGTTGCAAACGACGGCGCTGATCTCCGAAGCCTATCTGAAGCTGAACCGGCGTAAAGGCTGGGAGAGCGAACGGCATTTCCTGGGCTGTGCGGCAACCGCCATCCGCCACATCCTGATCGACGCCGCCCGCGCCCGCATGACGGCAAAGCGCGGCGCGGGCGAATATGCCTTTACCGAAAGCCTCGATTCGCTTGCGGCTGCGCCCGATGACGAAGATGTCGTGCGGCTGGGCGAGGCGTTGCAGCGGCTGGCGCGCCTCGACCCCAATCTTGCGCAGCTGATCGACTGCCGCTTTTTCGCCGGAATGACCGAGGAAGAGACCGCAAAAGTCCTGGGCGTCAGCGACCGGACGGTACGCCGCTGGTGGCTCCAGGCGCGCGCCTGGGTGCACAAGGAAATGGACGCGGGCTAGCCGGTCAAGCGCCGGCGCAATGCCGCGAAGGATTTGAGGTAGGATTCGCCCGGCGCACCGAGCGTGCGGAATATCTGTTCCGATGCGTCGGCCTCGCGCCGCGCCTCGGCGATCCGCCCCTGTTTCAGACGGATGATCGCCCGCGTCCGCGCTGCAATGCCCTGCGGCAGGCCGACCGGCCCCATGGCGGCGACCGGCGGCGCGACTTCGCCAACCAGCGCGTCGGCCCGTCCGGTGTCGCCTGCCTCGGCCAGGGCTTCGGCAAGGCCCAGCGTGATGACGAGCGTCGGCACCGCATCGGGGCCGAGATTGTCGATAGCCATCGGCCGCGCTTCGCCAAGGACGTCGCGCGCCGCGGCGAATTTCCCCAGCGCCAGTTCGGCGCGCCCAAGTTGCAACAGATCGACCGCCAACGCCGCCGATTTGCCGAACACCGCGCGGCGCCGGTCGGCAACGCTGCGAAACAGGCGTTCGGCCTCGGCGAGCCGGTCGAGCTTCATCAGCCGCACGCCTTTCAACTGCTCGATCGCCAGGCCCTGCGCGCTGCCCTGTTGCCCCGTCCGCGCGAGCGCCGCGTCGGCGGCGGCAAAGACCGCGGGCATCGCATCGAGCCGGTTCGCCTCGACCATATAGACGAGCAGGTTATTGTAGCGGGTCAGCAGTTCGCGATGATCCTCGGCATAGACGCGGTCGGCGTCGGGCAGGCTCGATTGCAGCAGCCGGATGGCGGTGTCGTAATCGCCCTTGCGCCGGGCGAGCTGCGCCCGGCCGCTCATGCTTTCCAGCCGTTCCTTGCGGAAACGCGCCGGGTCGGCAGCAAAGACGGCGTCGGCCGAATCGAGCAGCGGCGCCATGTCGTCGGTCCGCCCCATTGCGGCGGCGGTCGAGGCGAGGCGAAGCTTGATTTCTGCGGTCGCCACCGGATCGCCCGCGCCGATCCCGCGCGCAAGCGCCTGGCTGAGCAGCGCGTCGGCGCCCGCCGCGTCTTCCAGATTGACGTACAGATCGGCGAGCGTTGTAATCAGCGTTGCCGATTTGGCGCTCCTGTCGACCGACGCGACAAGCTGCGCCGCCGTCTGATCGAGCATCTGTTTGACTGTGGCCTCTTCACCCACCGCGCTGCTGGCAGTGTCGCGAAACATGACGGTCAGCATGCGGTTGATCGATTCCGATCGCCGCGCTTCGGCCAATGCGACATCGCGCTCGATCGCCGTCTGGCGCGCCTGCCACGCCGCCGCACCGCCGCCCGCCACGATAGCGAGGAGCGCGGCGGCCGCCGCTGCCGTCGCGACGCGGTGTCGGCGCAGGTAGCGCCCGATCGTATAGCCCGCCGAACCCGAGCGCGCCGTAACGGGGCGCAGGGCCATATGGCTGCGGACATCGTCGACCAGATCGCCGACGCCGCGATAACGATCCTGCGGCGCGCGGCGCATCGCCTTGAGCACGATCGCGTCGAGATCGCCCACGACCTCGCGCCGCCCGAAGGGAAAGCCGGGTGGCACAAGCGCACTCGGCAAGGGAGGATCGTCGTTCAGAATACGCCGGATCACCGACGGCAGCGCCGATCCCGGCTCGCGCCACGGGCTGCGACCGGTGAGCAGTTCGAACAACAAGACACCCAGCGCGTAGACGTCGGTCGCGACAGTGGGCGCGGCATTGCCGAGCTGTTCGGGCGCGGCATAATCGGGGGTCATCAGCGCGACCGTGGTTAGTGCCTCGCCCTCGCCTTCGATCTCCACAAGGCGCGCAATTCCGAAATCGAGCAGCCGCGCGCGGCCGTCGCCGTCGACCAATATGTTCGACGGCTTGAGGTCGCGGTGGACGATCAGGTGGCCGTGCGCATAGGCCACCGCCTCGCAGACGTCGCAGAATAGCCGCAATCGCGCCGCCAGATCGGCGTCATGGGTCCGGCACCAAGCGTCGATCGGCTCGCCGGTCACATATTCCATCGCCATATAGGGCCGCCCGTCGGGGGTTACCCCGCCGTCGATCAGCCGGGCAATCCCCGGATGCTCGAGCCCGGCAAGCAGGCGGCGCTCGCGATCGAACAACTCGCTGTGCGCGGCCGCTTCGGGGCGCAGCAGCTTGATCGCCACCTGTTGGTCGAACATCTTGTCGCTGCGGTGCGCGGCGTAGACCTCGCCCATCCCGCCGCGTCCGATCAGGCGGTCGATGGTGAAACCGCCGATGATCGCGCCTTCGGCAAGCGAGCTGTACGCGCGGCGCGGGGCGGTTTCGAACGACGACGGCGCCGCACCGTCCAATATCCCCGAATGGCGTGACGCGGCGAGCAACGACCGTAGCTGGCCGGCGATGAAGTCATCCTCCGCCGCCAGCCGACCGTCCTGCGCCGCCGGGTCGAGATCGATCAGTTCGGCGAACAGGGCCTGGATATGGCTCCATTCGGACCGGCTCGGCTGCCGCACCATATCGCCCCTCCCCTGGCGCATCATCGCACCTCGGTGCGAACCAGCACCGCTGCGCGCCGGCCGTCAAGCACCAAGTTTATGCGCGAGCGCGACGGCCTGCTCCTTCGACGCATCGCTGGCCGGCACCGTGATGATCGCGAATTTATCCTCGCCGATGAAGACATTGAGCGATTTGGTCATCGCGGCCCAAAAGGCCGCCTTGCCAAGCCCGCCGACCGTCTCGACATGACCGCCGAACCCCTTGAGCGTCTGCTCCAGGCCATTGCGGGTCAGGTTGATCGAACCTTCGCTATTGTCGCCGATTGGCGACCAGCGGAGCATCAAGGCGGCCGAACCGCCATCGGCAAGCTGATAGCTGCACTCGGAGGTGACCGCGGTCGCGCCATCGCTTTGGCTGACATTGCCCAGCCGGGTTTCGGTGACCGCCTGTCCGAGGATCGCCGCCATCGCCGCCTTGTCGACTACGGCGCAGGCGTCGGCGGCATTCCAGTCGCGCGGCGGCGCCGTCCCGCTCTTCGCCGCAGCCGACGAAGCCGCCCCCGCGCCATCGCCCTTGTCCGCCGCTTCGCCCCCACATCCTGCAAGCGTCAGCGACGCCGCGACGGCAGCCAGCATGATCGATCTGCTCATCCCCTAAATCCTTTCATTCGCAAGCGATGTCAGCGGCACGCGCCGGGGCGGTTCGCCCGCCGGTCCGCACTCATATAGGTTGCATAGCCAAGGCGGTCGGACTCGGTGAGACCGCGCGCAAAGCCGATCAGCTTGCCGCCGTCAGGGGTCAGCCCGAAATAGCCGCGCATCCGCCGCGGCGCCCCGTCGGGGCCCGTCTCCACCATGTCGAGCGTCAACACCCGGCCGTCGATGTGGCCGGTAACGCGCCCCGCCTGATATTCGTAACAGCCGGTTACCGTATTGCCGCTCTGCGTCAGGTTGAGCGTCCCCCAGCCGCTCCATCCTTCATAGCGTCCGGTGACATCCGGCAAGGTCGCCGTTGCGGTGAGCGGACGGCCATAGCCGTGAAAGCCGGTGAAGCCGGTATAATCATCGCCATAATTGCTCGCGATCGTCAGCCGCACCCAGCGGCCGACGGGGCGATGTTCGGGGTCGAAGCCGAAGCTCTGACCATCCTTCTTCATCTTCAGATCAGCGGCCAGGATCGGCACGAAGCCGCTGCGCGCCGATGTGTCGGACAGTTCGACGCGGATCGCCCGAGGCGACTTTTCGTCGCGATTGAGGAAGGCGGTGTCAAAGGCGATGCGCGACAGTTCGGTTCGCTCCGCCAGTTCGAGCACGAACACGGCGGGCCGCCCCGCTTCGCCCGTCCAGTCGGTCGTCGCCGATCCGTCGATCAGGTTGAGCGGGCTGCTGTCCATCGCCGTAAATTCGGCGTCGTCCGGAACCTGCACCAGCCGCGCGCCTTGCGAAAAGGCGAACAGGTCACTCGCTGGACCCGTTTGCGCGGCAACGGGCGCGGCGAGCGCAAGCGCGAAAATCATTGCTCCAAGATATCTCATTTCTTCTGCTTCCTTTTCTTTGCGGTTTCGACAACCGCGCGCAGCAGCGGCGAAACGCCGCCGGCGACCGGCGCCTCGATACCCACGGCACCGGTTAGCGGATCGATCCGGTCGCCGATCCGGTGCAACGCATCCTCGGCATCGACCGCTTCCGCGTCGCGTTTCTCACCCAGCAAATCGCGCCCCGCCGCACCGGCGCCCAGATCGCCGAAGCGCCGCCGCGCCGCCGCCTGACCGACCGGGTCGCTGCCAGCCGACCAGCCCTCTTCTTCGGGGCGGTCGGGCGCCCCCGCCTTGGCCGCACCATCCGAATTGCCTTCCGGCGGCGCGTCCCGATTGCTCCGATCCGATCCGCCATTGTCGTTGGCGTTGCTGTCGTTGCTGGCCGAGCGATCTTCGCTATCGGCGCCCGACTTGTCCTTCTGGCTGTTCGGGGCTTCGCGTCCGGAGTTGTTTGCCGGCGCCTCATTCTGGTTTCGATCGACCGACCTGTCCGATCCCGAGCCCCCCGAATTGCCCCGCGCAGGCAGGTTTCTTGCCGATCCGCCGGCGCTGTCGCGGCCGCCGCCTGCATTTCCATTCTCGGCAGAACCACCGTTAGAGCGCCGGTTGCCGTTGCCATTGGCGTTTTCGGACCGACCGCCGCTAGCGCCGCCGAAGGAGTTGAGTGCGCCCTCGATCCCGGTGCTGCCCGAATTGGTGCCGCCCTGCGCCGAGTTGCCGCCGCTGCCACCGTTGCTGTTGCCGCCCAGCCCGGCCGCCGAATTGAGCAGACCGGCGCTGGCCCCCAAATTGCCGTCGCCGGCAGAATTGCGGCCGGAACCGCCGGTGGGTCCACCATTGCCATTATCGGGCATGACGACCGCACGATCATAGCCGCGCTCGACATCGGCGGCCGACGCCCCGCCGGTACTGCCAGGACGGGATTGGGGGGTGCCCGCCGCTCCGCTGCGCGGCCCGCCCGCGCCCGGCAAAGCCCGACCCGAACCGTTGCTCAAGGCTGCGGCATCCCGATTGCCATCGCGTGCGTCCAAGGCTGCGGAAGGCTCTGGCGTCTGTCCGATCCCCGTACGCGCTGAGCGATTGGGGATATGCAATATCCTAGTCGGCTGTGCCGCGACGGTGGGGACGCCACTTGCCCGGCGCGGCGCCACCACCGGCCCGTTCGGAGAGCTCGCCTGCGCCGATTCATCTTCGGGTGGCTCGCTCGCTGCGGCGAATTGTGCGCGGGATTCGGGCGCCGAACCAAGCGCGGCAACCAATGCCAATGCGGTCCAATAACCCGGCCTTACCCAGTTCTGCATCGTCTTCCTCCCATCCCGTCCTCTTGTCGGACCGGCGGCACAAGGCATGCGCAGCGATCCGACAATCCGTTAGACGAGACGGCGATGCAAAAGCGGACATGGGCCGCGGAGATCGATGCCCGGCCCGCCCCGTCCCCGCTGCCACGCGACGTTTCATCAACGGAAGCGCACGGGTTAGGCCCGTGCCGCGATGATAAGGAGTAGGACAAGCGTTGCGTCCGCAGCCGGCGAGGCTCTCGATCGGCGCGGCGCTTATCGGCATGGCGCGCCGCCTTCACGATAAAGCCGCTTGCTCCGCTCGCTTTCCCAGATACGATCCCGCGGATTGCCCGAGGCAGGAGCCGACGATGAGTTTGCAGTCCGCGGCGCTGCTCGCGCTGGCCATGATCCTGCTGTTGTTCGTCATTGCGGCGCTCGTCGAGACGCGTGGTGCGGCGCTCGCTCGGCGTCCCGCCCTGCGCCACCGTGCCTATACGCTGGCGCTCGGCGTCTATTGCACGAGTTGGACCTTCTATGGTGCGGTCGGCAGCGCGGTGCGCGACGGGTGGAGCTATTTGCCCATCTATGCAGCGCCGATGCTGCTGCTGCTCGCCGCGCCGCGCTTTCTGCGTCGCCTGTCGGAGGCGGTCCACGAGGAGCAAGCAACGACCGTATCGGACTTCATCGCTGCGCGCTTCGGCCACGATGTCGTCGTCGCGCGGCTGGTGACGGTGATCGCGCTGCTCGGCACCATTCCCTATATCGCGTTGCAGCTTCGCTCTATCGGCGCCGCGCTCAGCATCGTGTCGGGCGCCGATGTCGCGGCGCAGGCGATGCTGGTCGCGGCACCGCTGCTGGCGCTGTTCGCAATCCTGTTCGGGGCGCGGCGGTTCGAACTCGCGGGCCGCAGCGAAGGGCTGCTCTACGCGATCGGCCTTGAATCGGCGATCAAGCTGCTTGCGCTCGTCGCGGTCGCGGGCGTGGCGGTGGCCGTACTCGCCGCCACCCCGCCGCAACGCGTGATCGAGGGCTTTTCGGCGCTGCAATCGCGGTTCGAGCCGCAAGGACTGACGCTCAATGTCGCGATCATCTTTCTGATCGCGATGCCCGCCATCCTGTCCTTGCCGCGGCAATTCTACATGGGACTGGTCGAAGCGCGCCAGCCCGACGATCTCGTGCGCGCCCGCTTCGGCCTTGCCGCCTATCTCGGCACGATGGCGATCGTCGTCCTTCCGATCGCACTCGCGGGGTTGACCGTGCTCGGCCCGGCGATCGCCCCGGACGTCTATGTGCTCGAACTGCCCGCGGCCGAGGGCTTCGGCTTCGTTCTCGCAGCGGCGTTGCTTGGCGGGGTCAGCGCGGCGGCGTCGATGGCGATCGTCGATTCGACCGCGCTGGCGACGATGGTATCGAACGACCTTGTCTTCCCGACCCTGATGCGCGCGCCGGCGACGACCGAATCGGGGGCGATCGGGCGGCGGATGCTCACGATCCGGCGGCTGTCGATCCTTGCGATCCTGACAATGGGACTCGTTTGGGCTCTGCTCGTTTCAGCACGGGATTCGCTCGCCTCCATCGGCCTCATCGCCTTTGCCGCCATGGCGCAGTTCACCCCGCATCTCATCCTCGCGGCAACTGGCAAGGGCCGCGATTCACTCGCGGCACGCGCCAGCCTTTCGGTGGGATTGGCGCTCTGGCTCTACACGCTCGCATTGCCGCCGGTCGTACCGACCGCGTGGCTCGACGCGCTGGCGGGGACCGCTATCGATCCGCTGCGCCTGCTCGGGATCGGCGGCGCCGCGCCACTCTCGCACGGCGTCATCTGGAGCGTCGGCGCCAATCTGATCGTCTATGCCGCGATCGCCGCGCGCAAGGTGCAAACGCCGCCGCTGCCGCGCTTCGTCCGCGCGCAGCGGCCGATCACCAACCTCGCCGATCTTGCGCAGCTCACCGGCAGCTTCGTCGGCGAGGAACAGGCGGGCAAGGCCTTTCCGGGCGCCGACCGCAGCCATCCGGTGGACCGGCAGGCGGCACAGCGCGCCCGCGAACTGATCGCGCAGGTCGTGGGTGCCTCTTCGGCACGCGCGCTCGTCGCCTCGGCGCTTGCAGGCGGCCAGCTCAGCCTCGACGAAGTCACGCGGCTGCTCGACGAAGGCGGACAAAATTTGCGCTTTTCGCGCCGCTTGCTCGCCGCGACCTTCGAAAATGTCGGCGCCGGAATCAGCGTCGTCGATGCCGACCTCAACCTCGTCGCGTGGAACAGCCGCTATCTTGAGCTGTTCAACTATCCCCCCGGTCTGGTTCGCGTCGGCGTACCCGTCGCCGATCTCATCCGGCACAACGCCGAACAGGGCGATTTCGGACCGGGCGATGTCGCACATCATGTCGAAAAGCGGCTCGAACATCTGCGCCGCGGGCAGGAACACAGCGTCGAACGGCACCGCAACGACGGCCGCGTCATCAAGATCGTCGGCGGATCGATGCCCGGCGGCGGCTATGTCATGTCCTTCACCGACATCAGCGAAGAAGCCCGGATGCGCGAGGAATTGCGCCGCACGCTCGAGGAGCTCGAACAGCGGGTCACCGATCGCACGCGCGAGCTCAGCGATGCCAACCGCCGCCTCGCGCGGACCGATCAGGACAAGACGCGCTTTCTCGCCGCGGCGAGCCACGATCTTCTGCAGCCGCTCCATGCCGCGCGGCTGTTTACCGCCGCGCTCGGGCGCGATGCGAGCGCGGCGCAGCACGACCTGATCGGCCGCGTCGAAAGCGCGCTGGTGGCGGCGGAAGACCTGCTACGTTCGCTGCTCGATATCAGCCGGCTCGACGCGGGCGGGGTGACGCCCGAACCCGCCGCCATCGCGCTTGCGCCGTTTCTGGGCGATCTCGCCGAAACCTTGCGTCCGATGGCGGAAGCCAAGGGCCTCCGACTGCGCATCGGCGCGATGCCGGGCACCGTCGAAAGCGACGCCGGGCTGCTCCGATCGGTGATGCAGAATTTCATCGGCAATGCGGTGCGCTACACCGCGCGCGGCGGCGTCCTTATCGGTGTAAGGCGGCGCGGCGGCGATTGGCGGATCGACGTCATCGATACTGGCGTCGGCATCGCCGAGGCACAGATCGAGGATATATTCTCCGAATTCGTGCGGCTCGGCGAGGTGGAGGTCGAGGGTCTTGGGCTCGGCCTTGCCCTCGTGCGCCGCATCGTGCGGCTGCTCGGCGGGCGGATCGAGGTGCGATCGGCGCCGGGACGCGGCAGCCGTTTCAGCCTCTATCTGCCGGCCGCCGAGTCCGGCGAAGCGCCGACCGCGTTCCCGAAGATCGCAGCGACGGGAGACCGGGCGCCGCAGTCGCTGCGTGTTCTGGCGGTCGACAATGACGAGCGCATCGTCGAGGCGAGCCTCGCCCTGCTCGCGCGCATGGGTCACGATGCGGTTGGCGCGCGCGGGCCGGGCGATGCTCTCGCAGCGCCGGGACGTTTCGATGCAGCACTCGTCGATTATCAGCTGAATGACGGCGCCAACGGGCTCGACCTGATCGCGCAGTTGCGGATGCGGCATCCCGGTCTCCCAGCGCTTCTGGTGACGGCGGAAAATGGCGCTGCCATGCGCGCCCGCGCGGCCGAACTGGGGGTGACGATCCTTGCCAAACCCGTCGCGGCGGGCGCGATCGAGGATTTTCTGACGGCGCTGTCAGTGCGCGAGATCGAGCCCGAGTGACCGCGCGACAAGGGCCGCCTGGGTGCGGTTGCGAACGTCGAGCTTGCGCATGATCGCGGTCATATGCGCCTTCACCGTCGCCTCGCTGATTCCCAGATTATGGGCGATCTGCTTGTTGAGCTGGCCGCCGAGCACGGCGAGCAGGACCTTGAGCTGAGTCGGGGTCAGACTGGCGACGGTTTCGCGAATCTCGTCGGTGGCCGAATCCGGCGCGGGGGAACGCGGCGCCGACCGGCGGCCGATCGCTGCCGCAACCGCCGCCTCGATCGCGCCAAGGTCGCTGCCCTTGTGCAGAAAACCGATCGCGCCGAATGCCCGCGCCTCATCGGCAGCCGCCGCGCCTTCGGCGCTCGATACGACGAGGATCGGAACGTCGGGACATTCGGCGTGAAGCAGCGCAATCCCCGAATAGCCGGTCGCGCCGGGCATTTTGAGATCGAGCAGGATCAGCCGGAGATCGGGCGCGGCGGTGGCCGCGGCGACCGCTGTGGCGAGCGTTCCGGCCTCCGCAATCGCGGCCTCGGGCAATATTTTTTCGACCGCCAGGCGCAGCGCCTGACGAAAAAGCGGATGGTCGTCCGCAACGAGGACGGTTCCCGTCACGCCTCCGCCAGCAAGGGCCGATGCGCGAGCAGATGATCGACCACCGTGGGGTCGGCGAGGGTCGACGTGTCGCCCAGATTGCTCACATCATTCTCCCCGATCTTGCGCAGGATACGCCGCATGATCTTGCCCGAACGCGTCTTCGGCAGCGATGGCGCGAACTGGATGACATCGGGCGTCGCGATCGGGCCGATTTCGTGGCGCACCCATTGGACCAACTCCTTGCGCAGCGCCTCGTCGGGTTCGACCTCGGCGTTCGTGGTGACGAAAGCATAGATGCCCTGCCCCTTGATGTCATGTGGCATGCCGACGACCGCTGCTTCGGCAACCTTGGGATGCGCGACGAGCGCGCTTTCGATCTCAGCGGTGCCCATGCGGTGACCCGACACGTTGATGACATCGTCGATACGGCCGGTAATCCAGTAATAGCCGTCGGCATCGCGGCGGCAGCCGTCGCCGGTGAAATAGCGGCCCTTGAAGGTCGTGAAATAGGTCTGGAAAAAGCGCGCATGGTCGCCCCAGACGGAGCGCATCTGCCCCGGCCAACTGTCGGTGATGACAAGGCAGCCGTCACCGGCCCCTTCGATAACGACGCCGTCATTGTCGACCAGGGCCGGCTGAACGCCAAAAAAGGGCCGCGTCGCCGAACCGGGCTTGAGCGCGGTGGCGCCAGGGAGCGGGCTGATCATCACGCCGCCGGTTTCGGTCTGCCACCAGGTATCGACGATCGGACAGCGCCCATCGCCAACGACCTTGTGATACCATTCCCACGCCTCGGGATTGATCGACTCGCCGACGCTGCCGAGCAGGCGCAGTGTCTTGCGGCTGGTCTTCGTCACCCAATCGTCGCCTTCGCGCATCAGCGCGCGCAGCGCGGTCGGCGCGCCATAGAAAATCTCCACCCCGAACTTGTCGACGATCTGCCAGAAACGCGACGGATCGGGAAAATTGGGCACCCCTTCGAACATCACCGTCGTGGCGCCGTTCATCAGCGGACCATAGACGACATAGCTATGCCCGGTGACCCAGCCGATGTCGGCGGCGCACCAATATATCTGCCCCGGCCGGTAATCGAAGACATAGCGGTGCGTGACCGCTGCCCAAACTGCATAGCCGCCGGTGGTATGCAGCACGCCCTTGGGCTTGCCCGTCGATCCCGAGGTATAGAGGATGAACAACGGATCTTCGGCGTTCATTTCCTCGGCCGGACAATCGTCGCTTTGCGCGGCGACCGCCATGTGCCAGTCGATGTCGCGGCCCTCCACCATCGGAACATCCGCGCCGGTACGCCGCAACATGATAACGCGCTCGACGCCGGGGCAATGGGCCAGCGCTTCGTCGACATTGGCCTTGAGCGGCACATGCTTGCCGCCGCGCAGCCCTTCGTCGGCGGTCAGCACGATGCGGCTGTCGCAGTCGGTGATGCGCCCGGCGAGCGCATCGGGCGAAAAGCCGGCAAAGACGATCGAATGGATCGCGCCGATCCGCGTGCAGGCAAGCATTGCCACCGCAGCCTCGGGCACCATCGGCAGATAGATGGTCACGCGTTCGCCGCGCTGCACTCCCTGCGCTTTGAGCAAATTAGCGAAGCGGCAGACGTCGGCGTGCAGTTCGCGATAGCTGATCGCGCGATGCGCATCGGCCGGATCGTCGGGTTCCCAGAGGATCGCGATCGCGTCGCCGCGTTCGGCAAGATGGCGGTCGAGCGCATTGGCCGAGAGATTGAGCGTTCCGCCGGAGAACCAGGCGATGCCGAAATCGCTTTCGTCAAAGCTCGTCTCCTTGACGTGGGTAAAGGGGCGCATCCAGTCGATGCACTTCGCCTGATCGCGCCAGAAGGCATCGGGCTGCTCGACCGATTGCCGATACATCGCATGATAGCTGGCGTCATCGACCAGCGCATCGGCCGCCCAGGCGGACGGCACCGGATAAATCGTCTCTCCCATCGCTTGCTCCTTTTGGTCCGCGTGGACTTTTGCCGGTCTGCCTAGCGCAAACATCGCCTGCCGCGCTGTTAGACAAAGGTCGTAGGTCTACGACCATCGTCCGGATGGCGCCGCGATGGCGCGCGCCGCACTCTGCCCCGATCCCGAGGTGAACATCGGGAACAGGGAGACGTCAGATGCAAAGGCGAAATACCGCACCCCTCCATCTTTTGCTGGCCGCCACCGCGCTCGTCGCGCCGGGGACGGCCTTTGCCCAATCGACGCCGCGCGAAGCCGAGCTCGAGGCCCGGCTCGCGAAGCTCGAGGCCGAAATGCAGAGCTTGCGCGCCGATCTTGCGAGCGCGCGCAGCGATCAGGCAGCGACCGCCGCCGTCGCGCAAGAAGCCGCCGCGAAGAGCGACGCCGCGGCCACGAAGGTCGCGGCGCTGCAGCCGCAGCCAGCGCAAGCGGGGCCTGCCGACGGTTTCCGTTCGGGCGCAACGACGATCAAGATCGGCGGCTTCATCAAGCTTACCGCGACGAACAGCCGGTTCAGCGAAGGCGAAGTGGCGACCAACTCGCTCGGCCGCGATTTCTATCTGCCGCAATCGATCCCGGTCGGATCTGGTCCGGCCGCCCGCGTGCAGGATTTCAGCGCCAAACAATCGCGGCTGTGGCTCAACCTGTCGACCGATGTCGCGGGCCATGCGGTGAAGGGCTATGTCGAAACCGACTTTCAGACATCGCCGGGCACGCAGGGGTCTCAGCGCACGACCAATGGCTATA
Source organism: Sphingopyxis sp. Q841 (assembly GCF_052384365.1). NCBI lineage: Bacteria > Pseudomonadati > Pseudomonadota > Alphaproteobacteria > Sphingomonadales > Sphingopyxidaceae > Sphingopyxis > Sphingopyxis sp. Q841. Next base: position 507,268 of record NZ_JBQSUM010000001.1, read on the forward strand.
ATCTGGCGCTGCGGCGCGCCTATGTCCAGGTCGACAAATTCACCTTCGGGCAGGATTGGTCGACCTTCCAATATGTCGGCGCGCTGCCTGAAAGCACCGATTTCGTTGGCGCGACCGAAGGCACGGTGTTCGTCCGCCAGCCGCTTGTCCGCTACTCGGCGCCGCTCGGTGGCGGCGTGACGCTCCATGCATCAATTGAAAATGCGGAGTCGGGAACCGCCACCCTCGGCGCCCCGGCGCTGGCCGAAAACGGCGACGACAGCATCCCCGACTTCGCGGCGCGGATCGCCTATGCAGGCAAGCTTGGCGAATTGTCGCTCGCGGGCCTCGCGCGCGAAGTGCGCGTTGCCAATGCCGGCGTCGCGGCAAAGAATTTCGGCTGGGGCGTCAGCGCCGCGGGCAAAATCTATCTTGCCGCCGACAAGGGCAGCGATATCCGCTTCATGGCGACCTATGGCAGCAATGCCGGCCGCTATATCGGCCTCAACTTCGCGCCCGATTCGGTGTTCGACCCGGCGACCGGCACCCTTGCCGATGTCCGCGAGTTCGCCGCGCTCGCGGCGGTGCGCCTCGCCGTGGCGCCGCAGCTCCGGGTCAACCTGATGGGTAGCTACCAGAATGTCGACTATGCGGGTTCGATCCCGCTCGCGACCCTGTCGGGGTTCAACGACAAGGCGTGGAGCGCGGCCGCCAACCTTTTCTGGTCACCGGTCAAGAGCATCGACCTTGGCATCGAATATCGCCACGGTGAGCGCGAAATCGTGAGCGGTGCCAAGGGCCAGCTCGACCGCTTTGAATTTGCCGCAAAATATAGTTTCTAAACCGAACAGGGACAGGGAGAGGTTTCATGGCAACGGCATATGACCATTTGCCCAAGCATCACGAGGCGACGCAGAGCGAAAAGCTCGTCATCACCGCCTCGTCGCTGGGCACCGTTTTCGAATGGTATGATTTTTATCTCTACGGCCTTCTGGCCACGATCATATCGGCGCAATTCTTTTCGGGCGTCAACGAAACGACCGGCTTTATCTTCGCGCTGGCGGCCTTTGCCGCAGGCTTTGCGGTGCGTCCCTTCGGGGCGCTGGTGTTCGGGCGGATCGGCGATCTCGTCGGCCGCAAGAACACCTTTCTAGTGACGATGGGCTTGATGGGCCTTTCGACGTTCGTCGTCGGCCTTCTTCCCTCCTATGCCACGATCGGCGTTGCAGCGCCCATCATGCTCATCGTCATGCGGCTGGTGCAGGGCCTCGCGCTCGGCGGCGAATATGGCGGCGCGGCGACCTATGTCGCCGAACATGCGCCCAACAACCGGCGCGGGCTGTACACCAGCTTCATCCAGACGACCGCGACGCTCGGCCTGTTCGCGGCGCTGCTCGTCGTCATCGGCACGCGCACGCTGATCGGCGAAGAAGCGTTCAAGGACTGGGGATGGCGCGTGCCCTTCCTTGTTTCGATCATCCTGCTCGCGGTGTCGATGTGGATCCGCATGCAGCTTTCCGAAAGCCCGGTCTTTCAGAAGATGAAAGATGAAGGCACGACCTCGAAGGCGCCGCTGACCGAAGCGTTTGGTCAGTGGAAGAATGCCAAATGGGTTCTCGTCGCGCTGCTCGGCGCGGTCGCCGGCCAGGCGGTGGTCTGGTACACCGGCCAGTTCTACGCGATGTTCTTCCTTGAAAAGATGCTGCTCGTCGATGGTGCGACGACCAATATCTTGATCGCAATCGCGTTGGCGATCGGTACGCCCTTCTTCATCTTCTTCGGCTGGCTGTCGGACAAGATCGGGCGCAAGCCGATCATCCTGGTGGGTTGCGCGCTCGCGGTGGTGACCTATTTCCCCGCCTTCCACGCGCTGTCCGAAGCCGCGAACCCGGCGCTTGCCCGGGCCGAGGCTTCGGCGCCGGTGACGGTGGTGACGAACGACGCCGACTGTTCGTTGCAGTTCGACCCCGTCGGCAAGAACAAGTTCGACGCCAAGAGCTGCGACATCGCCAAGGCCTTCCTCGCCAAAAACGCGATCGGCTATGCGAACGTCGCCGCGCCGGCAGGCAGCGTCGCGGTCGTCCGCATCGGCGCCGAAAGCTTTACCGCTCCCGATCCCGCCAAGGTAACGGGCGACGAACGCAAGGCGGCGATCACCGCCTTTCAGGGGCAGATCAAGGATGCGCTGACCAAGGCAGGCTATCCGGCAAAGGCCGATCCGGATGCGATCAACAAGCCGATGGTCATCGCCATCCTGACCTATCTCGTCCTTCTCGTGACGATGGTCTACGGCCCGATCGCGGCCATGTTGGTGGAATTGTTCCCGACCCGCATCCGCTACACCTCGATGTCGCTGCCCTATCATATCGGCAACGGCTGGTTCGGCGGTTTCCTGCCGACGACGGCCTTTGCGATGGTCGCGGCAACGGGGGATATCTACTACGGCCTCTGGTATCCGATCGTCATCGCCGCGCTGACGGTGATCGTGGGGCTATTGTTCCTGCCCGAAACCTTCCGCCGCAATATCGACGCATAGGCAGGTTTTTCGGCACGGACCGGGGAGGATGGCGGGTCGCGCATCCTCCCCGGATTCTTCGCTCTCTATTTTTCGGGGCTTTGCGCTGGATCAAGGCATGATTGGACGCCGGGGCGCAAGAGGCACAGGCTCTTGAACGAAAGGCTCTCTCCCATGGACACGACGCTTCTGCTTCCTACCCGTTCCGGCATCGACGTGCTGGTGCGCCCCGCCACCGAAGCCGACGAGGCGGCGCTCGTCGATTTCTTCGACCGCGTCAGCGACGAGGACCGGCGCTTCCGCTTCTTTTCGGCCGGCGCCCACGTCAACCATCGCCAGCTCGAACCACTGATCCACGCCGACCATTATCGCAGCGAAAGCTTCCTCGGCTTCGACGCGGCGAGCGGCAAGTTGATCGGATCGGCGCTGCTCGCCTGTGATGCGGCGATGGATACCGCCGAAATCGCGGTGTCGGTGTGCAGCGACTATCGCGGCAAGGGGGTCGGCTGGGCGCTGCTCGATTTCGTCAGCCGCGAGGCCGAACGGCGCGGCGTCCGGCGCGCGATCGCGATCGAGGCGCGCGAAAATCACGCTGCCATCGAACTCGAGCGCGAAAAGGGCTTCGCCCCCGAAGCGTTCGATGGCGACCCGACGCTAGTGGTTCTTGCCAAGACATTTCGATAAAGGACGACAGATGAGCGACGCCTACCGGCAGGCCTGGACCGACAGTATCACCGACCGCGACGCCTTTTGGGGCGCCGCCGCGCGGGCGATCGACTGGGTGACGCCGCCGCAGCGCATCCATGATGCCGATGCGGGCTGGTTTGCCGGAGGCACCCTCAACACCGCCGCCAATTGCCTCGACCGCCATGTCGCGGCGGGTCGCGGCGATGCGCCGGCGCTCGTCTATGACAGTCCGGTCACCGGGCAGGTGCGGCGGTTCACCTATGCGCAATTGCTCGAAGAAAGCGGCCGCGTCGCGGCGATGCTCAAGCGGCTGGGTGTCGGCAAGGGCGACCGCGTCGTCATCTACATGCCGATGATCCCTGAAACGGTGTTTGCGATGCTCGCCTGCGCCCGCATCGGCGCGATCCACTCGGTCGTTTTCGGCGGATTTGCCGCGCTCGAACTTGCCAAGCGCATCGACGATGCCGCCCCGCGGCTGATCCTGACGGCCTCGTGCGGGATCGAGGGGGGCCGTCTGATCGCCTACAAGCCGATGGTCGATGAGGCCCTCGCGCTTGCCAATCACCAGGTCGAGCATGTCGTGCTCGTCCAGCGCGATGCGCTTGCCGCCGATCTCCAGCCGCCGCGCGATATCGACTGGATGACGCTGCGCAGCGAATGTGCCGGCGATCCGATACCCGAACCCACGGTCATGGCGGCAAACGATCCGCTTTATATCCTTTACACGTCGGGGACGACGGGCACGCCCAAGGGGGTGGTGCGCGAACATGGCGGACATGCCGTTGCGCTCGCCTGGTCGATGGCGAATATCTATGGCATCGGAGCAGGCGATTGTTTCTGGGCGGCATCCGACGTCGGCTGGGTCGTCGGCCACAGCTATATCGTTTACGCCCCGCTCCTCGTCGGTGCGACGACGATCCTGTTCGAAGGCAAGCCCGTCGGCACCCCCGATCCTGGCACCTTCTGGCGCACGATCGTCCGCCACGGGGTCAAGACCTTCTTCACCGCGCCGACCGCGATCCGCGCGATCCGCAAGGAAGACCCCGACGCCGGCTTTCTGGCCGACATCGGAACCGGCGATCTCGAAGCCGTCTTCCTGGCCGGCGAACGCGCCGATCCCGACACCATCGCCTGGCTGGAGGAAAAGACCGGCCTGCCGGTGATCGACCATTGGTGGCAGACCGAACTCGGCTGGCCTGCGATCGCCAGTTGCTTCGCGCTCGGCGACCTGCGCCGCAAGCGCGGGAGCGCCGGCTTTCCGGTACCGGGCTACGAATTCGTCGTGCTCGGCGAGGACGGCCAGCCGGTCCCCGACGGGCAGAGCGGATCGATCACGATCAAGGCTCCCCTTGCCCCCGGCGCCTTTCGCACCCTGTGGAACAATCCGGCGGGCTTTGCGCGCAACTTCGAAAGCTTCCCCGGCTATTATGAGACGGGGGATGCGGGCCATTTCGATGCCGACGGTTTCCTCCACATCATGGGCCGCACCGACGATATCATCAATGTCGCGGGCCACCGCCTATCGACAGGTCAGATGGAACAGATCGTCGCGCAGCAGGACGGCATCGCCGAATGCGCGGTCATCGGCGCCGACGATGCGATCAAGGGAATGATCCCCGTCGCCTTCGTTGTTCCGCGTGCCGGCGCCGCCGATCCCGATACGCTGGTGCGCACTGTCATCGCCGCGGTGCGCGCCGAATTGGGCGCGGTCGCGGCGCTCAAGACCGCCTATGTCGTGCCGCAGCTTCCCAAGACCCGGTCGGGAAAGATCCTGCGCAACCTGCTGCGCAGCATCGTCAACGGCCAGCATGTCGAATGCCCGCCGACGATCGAGGATCCGGGGGTGCCCACGATCATCCGCGCAGCGGTCGCGGCGCGGTCAGCGCTCTGACATTGGTGGAAGGCCGTTTCGTTTCGCGCCGATACGGCGGCCGGGCAGAAATGGCCGCTATCATTGTCTCGCATCACCCCCACAGGCGCACGAAATCCCGGGAAACAGTTTCTTCGCAAGGACGCTTGTCTTCGCCCCGGCACGCTGATAGAGGCGCCCATCGTTGCCGCTTTAGCTCAGTTGGTAGAGCACATCATTCGTAATGATGGGGTCACAGGTTCGAGTCCTGTAAGCGGCACCACTCTCCTCCCAAGGCAAACCCGACACGTGCGGCTGAAGGGTCTTTTGCGTGGGTGCTTGATTGGGTCCTGTTTGGGACGATTTCAGCAGCGTCGCGCTAGAGCTGGCCACCTTTCCTTTGAGTCTGGCAACCAAGTCCGAGACACGCCGGAAGATGGAGCCTCCGGGGCTCTCTTTCTGTGAACTCGGTGATGGAGGTTGTCTTAATTTCCTAACCAACCCGCTGCGAGCTCGCCCCGGTGCCCTTCCGGCGCCAGCGCGGCGCGGAGGGCTTCGAGCAGCGGGGGCAACGCCTGCGTGAAGGCGTATGGCGGGTTGATGATGAAAAGGCCCGCGCCGTTGTAGATGCCGGGCTGATCGGCATCGTACAGCCAATGCTCGACCCACAGGAATTTCGGGATGCCCAGCCGCCTCAGCTGCTGCTTCCATCGCACGTGCGCCGCGCGGTCTTTCAGCGGATACCAGATCACGGTTACGCCGTGCGCCCATTTGCGGTGAGCGGCAGCAAGAGTGGCGGCGATACGGGCGCGCTCATCCGTCTGCTCATAGGGCGGATCGACCACCACCACACCGCGTGACGTTCGGGTCGGCAACATTGCCAGCCACAACTCATAGGCGTCGCGCTCATGCACGGCCGCGGATGTGCCGCGCATCGCGCTGCGCAGGGCCGCGGCGTCTTCGGCATGTTTTTCGTTGAGGATCAGAAAATCCTGGGGCCGCAACAGCTGCTCCAGAATGCGCGGCGAGCCGGGGTAGAGGTGCGGCTCACCCCCGGCATTCACGGCCTGTACCGCGGAGCGGTAATCGTCGAGCAAGGGGTTCGCGTCGGCAAAGGCCCGCAGCACACCCTGCGCAGCCTCCCCGGTGCGCTGCGCCTGATCGCCCTTGAGATCGTACAGCCCGCATCCGGAATGGGTGTCGATCAGGGTCAGCGCGCCGGGCTTTTGCTGCAAGGCCCGCACGAGAGCGATCAGCAGGCAATGCTTCACGACATCGGCGCTGTTGCCGGCATGGAAGGAATGACGATAATTCATCAGAATTCAGAGCTCATCGATCTGTCTTTGCATGAAGTTCTGCGCGCGGCGGCCGACCGCGAAACGAGTGACGCAATCGATATGGGCCCCATATAACGTCGGACGGAAAGCATCAAAGCGCTTCTGGGCAAGATCTCAAGCCCGCGCCGGCGCAAATGGTCCTTGCTGTCGGGTACTTTGACCGCCGACACGCGGGAAACAGCAAATGGCACAAAATTTAGCGTCATACTTACGCATAGCGCATTCCATCGTCACACAGACGGGTGAGAAAAACGCTGCGTTTTGCAGTTACTTCTGACCGAGCCTGTCCGTGACGCAGTCATCGCAGATTGCGACGCCTTCGAGGCGCTGGATCAGCGCCTCGATCTGGCCGGCTTTTGTCGATCGGCGTGGCAAGGATCAGCCGGCGTTCTTCATTGCGGTCTCAAGCGCGGCAATCCGCTCCGAACAGATGGCATGAACCGCGCGGCCCAGCTCTTCGACGCGTTCGCCGAGCCAGCGCAATTCTTCCTCGGTGATGCGGTAATGCTTCGAGTAGCGCGCCTTCACATAGGCTTCCTTGAGCTTTTCGAAGCGCGAACGGTCGGCTTTCAGCTCGCGCGGCCAGGCATCGACCAAACGCATGTCGATGCGCTCGGCCTGCGTGCGAAGGAATCCGAGATTATGGACATGGGGGGAGTAGAAAGTGCAGACCAGAAGGACGCAGTGATACAGGCGCTCGGCTGCTTGATGAGTCAGAAACGCCGCGTCCTTCAGCCGGCCCGATGTACGGCTGAAGTTAGCTGTTTCCAGCATCCCTGACGCCGCAGGCATCCACTCGTCAAAATACTCCTGCGCCATTGCCAGCGCCTGCTGCGGCGTCTTGGGCTTCGGGGTGTGGAGCGGCTTGTCGTCGCTCTCGTAGAGCGCGATCCCGTCGCGCGCGACGTCCATGAAGAAATAGCGCCCGTGCGCGAGCCCGTCGTTCACTTCCTGCAGGGTGTGGACGATGAAGTTCACTGGCGTTTTGAGGGTCTGGTCGATCAAAAGCTCCCGGGCGAACCGGTCGTCGAGCTTGGACCAGACATCGACCTTGTCGGTGAGCCGCTTGTCGCTGACGATGATGAGCAGGTCGAAGTCCGAGCGATAGCCCTTGGCGGTGTGCGGCTCATCGACCCAGCCGCCGCGCGCATAGCTGCCGTAGAGGATGATCTTGTCGATGCGGCCCTTCTTCTTCCAGCTCATCGTCGCGAGTGCGATGCTGTCGGCAAATTCCTCGAAGATGATCGCCTTCACGCGCTCAAGTTCGCGCTGCTTGGCGGCTGGAAGATGATCAAGGTCGGTACGCATGATGATTATCACCCTGTAATCGCGCGGGCCGGATGGCAAGCGCCATCCGGCCCGCCCGCCTTCCTAGAGCCGGAAACGCCACCACCATGGATACTTTTCGTCCATGGCGATCATGAGGACGCGAAGGGCGCCCGCAAAATGCCATTCGACGTCGGCAACCGTTATGCCGAACCGGGCGGCGATCTCGGGATAGCCGAGCTCCTCGACACGGATCGCGAGGAAGACCTTGCGGTCCATCTCCTCCATCCGATCGACGGCACGCTCGGCGCGCCACAGGCAAAGCCGGTCTTCGCGGGAATCCCGGGGCGGTTCAAGGTGACCCCAATGACCGCGCGAACCCGGCCCAAATATTCGCTCTTCAGCGAAGCCGCGGACTATGTGGACGCGGGTGATCGCAAAAGGGCTTCGGCGCTCAAAGCCCAAAGTCGGAGGGACGAAACCTAAACCGATCTTCCGACGGAAAAGCGCGAAGAGCGATCAGCTCGCCTTGCTCATAGCGAATATGCCAAGTTTGGGCATTGCGGGGCGCTGGATCACGAAAGACCGATGGATCCAGCAGGGCCACGTTCGCGCGATGCTGAGGATCTCTAACGGACACATAGCGAATAGCCTGCGCGTCAATCTCTCGCGCTTCAGACGCAAATTGCTGGCAAGCGGAATAGTCGTCCCGCGCCATCCACAGCGACGCGCCCGCAACAAATGGATCTGCGCACAAGTCGAGCAACCGATCCATCGCAACCGAGACATTGATTGCCGAGTGTTCAACGGTCGTGCTCGGCGGCTGGAATCCGGGCGACCGGGAGTAGAAGCGCAGCCGCCAATAGGCTGTCTCGGCGATCGCAGCACCAATAGACTCTGCGGCGTAGAAAATGCCGGGCTTCTCGCCGGCGCGGCGAAATCTTGAGCTACTCTTGTGACCGTAGCGAAACGGCGTGGCGAGCAGGTAGTGAAGGTGTCTCGCCGTCACCGGCAAGGTTGGCTTTACTTCTTCCACCAGCTGTTCAAGCAACGCTTGATCGTCGGAGCCAGCAGCCAGGCGGTTAGTCGAAATCCGATGTTGCGCCTCGACGATCCGCCACAGCTTCCCACTGTAGGAGCGAAAATGCTCTGGCTTCGGCGTTCGCTCAAACGCGGGCGCGGTAATTATCGACATAGTCGGCCACGTCGTTCAGACCGCGGATGGAGCGGATCAGATCGATCGGTCTGCCGCCAAGATCCAAGTTTTCCGACTTCAACCAAGACGTCGACGCCGCATCGTCGCTTCCCATGAGCGCATCGAGGCTGCGAAAAAGCCGGACGAGATACTGCCCAAGTTCGAACGCCTTCTCGGCTCGCTGAAGTTGATAACTGCCGGAACGAAGCCGCGAGGCCGTTGCCGCGGAAATACCGACCACTGAGCCCAACTGCTCGTTCGTCAGCTTCCAGCACGTCGCCACACGCGCTACCGCTTCCGAGAGAACTCGTCCCTGATCCGCTTGGGAGGCTGGCCGCGTCGCCATTACATTCTCCAGAATGAAATTCTGCATTTCCATTCATAAGAACAAACTTCGGATTTTGCAAGCGGGCGCGTTTCATTTGGCGGTTAGGGCCGAGATTTGGGCTTCATCAGACGCGCAAGGCGTCGAGATAAGCGCTCCACCACTGACGCATTGCTACCCGTTCATCCCAATAACGCCCTCGGTTAGGCGACACTGAATCACGTTCCTTAGGAGTTCGGAACCGCTGCGGCGCCTGATGCAGGTTTTGTCAGTGCTTGAAGCAATGCTCTCGATGCCAGGCTAGGAAGGCCGGATGCGGGCGCTCTAGCGGTCGCTGTGGTGGGATGGCGAAGCCGGTCCTGTTGATCAGAGAGCGGATGCTGTCGGGGTCGTTCGCCTGCCGGCTGACGAGAATCTCAAGGTCGTCATTCAATCCGATCAGGCCCCTATCGAACATCCAGTGGACGGTTCCTGAAAGGGCAATCCCATTGGTCACGATGTCCGGCCCGCCACGGTCCACGGGCCGGATATGGGCGGCCTCGACCTCAGCGCGGCCGCCGCCATTGATCAGCTTCAGCCCGGTTACCGCGCAGCGGGCATCATAGGCCTCGACAACACGACGGCGGAACAGGCGGTCACGGACCAGTCGTGAACCGAGATTTGCCACGCGGTCGCGTTCGATCTCGAACTGGAACGGTGAGCGCTCCTCGCGCAGCAGGTTCTCGGGCGTCTCATCGATCCTCGGCAGGAAGCTGTCATCTTCCGCGAGGCCAAGGTCGATGATGCGGTTGAAGTCCTCGATGGATAGGGGCCGAACTGCGGATTGGGCGCGACCCGAAATCTTGCCCTGCTCGTTGAGAACTCCGCGTTCGACTAGCCCCCGGGGACCGTTGAACGGGACCGGGTTGGGGAAGTCCAGGTAGGTCCCGGGTTCGATCAGGGCGAGATACATGTCCCTGGCGGTCGGGTCCGGCACGACATGAGCTACTTTGGCCACCGCGAAGTATCCGCGCGTGTCGCGGATCTTGCTTGGCTCGTAGTAGATGATCCAATCGCCAATGCAGGCGCTGACGCGGGTCAGGTATTGGCGCGGGAACTGATACTGCTCCGCCGGGCTGTCGTCGTAGATCGAGTCGGTGCGATGAACGAAGATGCCTTTGGTCATGACGCTCCCGCTTCCCTGTCAGCAGAATAGGCGCTTACGCCTATCGTCGGTACGTCGTCCGTAGGCACTTCAGCGGTGCCGGGCAGGCCTTCCTTTTCGGCGTGCCCCCTGACTTCTGTTGCCCGCTCCTCGATCTCTTTTGCGAAGACCTCCAGCATCGACGAACCTGCTGGCATAGCTGCCACCTCCTCGACCGCTGCGGGCAATTCGCGCAGCAACCGTGCCGTCACCTGCTCCACCCTCTGCACCGTTCCCCGCGCTGCCAGGCCTGCGGCGTCGGCCATGCGCCGCCAGTGGCGACCGCAGATGTGGCGGCCGCGGCGCTGCTCGCCGATCGCTTGGGCGTGGTTCTGGGTGATGTTGGTCCAGGCGAGGCCCGACATCAGGTCGTAGAGCGGAGCAAGCTGCGGGGCACCTGGGCCGAGCAGGATCGAGTAGTTTTTCGCGTGGGATTCCACGTTGCCGATGGCAATATTGAAGATCACGGCGTCCAGCAGCCGGGTGATGTCGCGCGCTGTCATATGCTCGCGGACAACCGCGAACATGTCGGCGATCGAGGGGCCGCGCGTTCCGGTGCCGTTGAATTCATACTTGGCGGCGGGAGAACGGGCGAGAGCCTGGCAGAAGTCCTCCTGATGCAGGCGGCGCACGTTGTTGCCAGTACCCGTCCGGTCATAGCGCTCGACCAGCAGGTAGCTGCGTTCCCCTGCAACGCCCGTTGTCACCGGCGCGACATTGAGGCCGATGCGGCGGGCGAGAAGCATGCATAGCGCTTCATTGTGGACGCTGCCGGGTAGGCGTGGATTGTCGGGCTTTAGGATATGGGTGGATGGCGCGCCGTTGATCGGCACCGCAATCTGGCCGTCGATGACAGCCACCGGCAGCTTTTCCTGCGCGCCGGCGAGGCTCATCGAGACGCCGTCCTCGCCGACCAGGAATGGCCGCGCTGGCAGTTCCTCGATGATCCGTTCCAGTGCACCGGCATCCGGGATCGGGCGATAGCCGGGCTCGCCGCGCGGCCGCTGCGGAGCGATGCTGAGCGCGCCTGCCAGATCGTTGCCGGTCTGTGCGATCAGGCCGAGCGCGTCCTCCGGTGCGGCGCCTAGCGCGCGCGTCATGGCGCGCAGCGGTTCGCCCTCCGGCAGGAGGTTCATCAGCCAGGGAAGGACTTGGTCCCCCTCATAGGGCTCCGGCCGGATCGGCATGGCCAGCGAGACAGGGAAGCTGTCAGCGGATGAACCCCAGGCATCCGCATAGGCAAGGCGGGTTGTCTGCGCATCGGCGCTGATCGTGGCGACCAGGCGGTCTTCATAGTGAACCGGAAGGTCCACCGTCAGACCTGCGAAATGCCGGTTGCGGTGAGCCGCAGGCCGACTGCCTTGGCTGCGGCGAGAGCCTTGCCGAGCTGCGCGGTGGGCTTCCCAGCTTCCAGATCGACGATGAAGCGTTCGCCGCTGTTGATGGTGAGCGCCAGCTCCCGCTGGGTAAGGCCAAGGGCCTTGCGGGCCGAGGCGACGGCTGCGCCGAATTGGGTTGCGTTGTCGATCACGTCATTCTCACCGAACGGGAAGATTGCATATGTACTCTACGGTTTCAAATTCATTTCTTCCCGATCGGGAAGGATGCACTCCAATTCGATGGTTAATCCGGAAAATCTTACCGATCGGTAAGTGACTTAGTAGCTTGAGCGGACGTTCTGCGCTATAGGGTATTGTCGAAGTCCGGGCTCTATCCATGTCGATCGCCAGCACTCATTACGACGATCACGAAAAGCTAGCTATGGCGCGGGCTGCCCCCCAGCGCGGCTGTCGCTCGCTTTTCTCCAAAGCGATAGTCGACCCGCCTGCGTCGCTGACCGGCCCTGGTGACCAGCAGGTACAGGCCTCTGCCGTTGGAGAGCTTGTAGGGCTTGTCGCGCGCAACTGCCTTTCGGACTGCCAAATCGGTAAGCATGAAGCCACCTTTTTGCCGTTTTCGCTACCGTCAAAAATGTCGTCGGATACCGTCAATCGCAACGATTTCAGCCGGATGCCGGTGGACGCCAGATCCGTGAAAACCTTTGATTTCATGGATTTTTCCGGACGCTTGCGGATGCGTCCGAAAAGAAAAATGGTGCCAGAAGAGGACTCGCAGATAAATCCTATAAATTTGATATAGTGGGCGTTTTATCTTGGGGTGATTGATTATGCCCCCAATCATGCCCCCAGATTGATCTTCCGCCCCGGAGGTTGAAGGGCGGAAACGGCATTCCGCGTCCTACTCCGCGCCGATCAAATCTGGCCGATTATCTCCGCGACGAATACGATCATAGGCCTCTCGCGCCAAGTGGTCCTGTGTGCCGATGTAAAATTCGCGCTCCGGCAGCCTAAAGAACATTTGGCGGAACATTTACTCGCTGCGCCTCAGCCCCCATTGTTCCTTCACCCGCTCCACGGTCGTCCGCCACTTTGGCGTGGTCGGTTTGCAGACAGTATTCTGATTGCCGAACATCCCGATCTCATTGACCGCACCTTCAAGCGGAACCGAGTGGAGCCATTTGATCGGCACGAAGTATTCCATACGCTCAGGATCGTTTATGAATTCCCGGTGGTAGCTGGCCCCTTGCAGAACATCGGCGGCTGGACGAACTTCTCCGTTCACTTCAATCTGGAATTCGGTAATCGGCTCGCGCGGGCCAATCACCTCTCCAACACCGACAAAGCCGTACCCTGGTGCTTTAACCCAAACACGATCGCCGATGTTTAGTAGGTTCAGCGTATTGCTGTACCAACTGCCGCCGCCTGCGCAGATAAAACCGTATCGTCGACCCTCTTCCCAATTGCGTGTCTCGCCATGACCGAAGCAGGCATAGAACTCTCCATTCCAAGGTTCTCGCTCGCGCGCCCCGCGCTTGGTCGGGGCAACAACGCTGACTTGCGTCTCGACGGGATCGAGAAGCCATGCTCGGCTGAGTAATTGCTGCTCACCGTGCAGGAATATCTGGAAGCACAAAACGTTTATCGCGATGCCGCGCTCGTTGAGATATTCGACGATGCGCTCGCTGCTTTCGTCGAGGTGTGTGGCGACGATCACGATCTCATGCTCGTAGTTTAGTTGTTCCTCATCCAGCGGTTGACCGAACTGAGATAGGAAATCGGCAGCCAGATTGCCGCCGGGTGAGAAGCGGGAATAAATTGCCGCGACATCTTCTGCTTCCAGCTTCTCGACCCAGCACGCATAGTCGATCGCTTGCGCCACCACCTCACGAGGAGTGCGGTCACGCTTCAGCTCGATCAGTACAAGTGCGCCGTCGGGCGCAATGGCGAGCAGATCAATGATCCCGCCATTACCTGTCCGCTCTTGCCGCCCGATCAGCATCCATTCGTCTGATAGGATGCGCGGTGCAGCGACGATCATGTCTTCCAGCACGCGCTCGCTGGACAAGCGCGCTTCCGCTAGGGGTTGGGGTTTGTCGCTTACTGTCCAGATCGCATTGCGGATGGGCATCAAGCGTCCTCCATCTCATCTTCATTCATAGCCAAGGCAGCAACTTCAGCGTGCAGCCCTGTCATCACGTCTTGGCCGGGATGATCTACCAATGTTGCAAGATCAAACGTTGAACAATGGCGAAGATCGGCCATCGACATGTAAGCCTTGTGAATGAAGTTGGCGGAAAGCTCCTCGGCAAAGGTGCCATACTGAAGTTCTTCGGCCTGAGCGCTTTCAGTCAGGAAGCGCCGATAGAGTTCGGTGATGACCGGCTGCATATGATCCTCGATGTTGCGGACCTCGCGCATCATGTCTGTGATTTCATCGTCGATCGCTTGCTGGTCGTTGAAAAACACCGTGCCAGTGGGGTGCGCGATCTTGTTGCGGCGCTTCACGAATTTGGCAAACTCTCCGACTTGCTCGTTGTTGCAGCCGATCAGCTTCAGGAACCGGAAGATCTGCGATTCCTTCAGCTTTTCATAGAACTTGAAGGGGCTGTCGCACTCTGTGATCTTGCCCTCATCCTCGGCACGAAAGCCAACCATGGCCATGTGGAAAGCCTCAGGGCGGGCAAGCCTGATTTGCCAAATCGAGAAGCTGACAAAGCTCATGTAAAGCAGGTGGAATGCCAGACTGGCGAACTCGTAGCGGCCCTGCTCATAGTTGCTTTGAAAGGCCGACCACAGAAACTGTAGGTAGCCCTGCTCGTTCGCGGCAGCGAGCGAAGCTGGCAGGTATTCATTCAGTTCGAGAGCTTCGTCCATCAGGCAGCGACCTCTTCAGGTAGAGCCTCCGCAGCGCCACCCCAAACGCGGGCTATGGCGGCTTCGACCTTCTTCTCGAAGCGGGCGATCAGTTCGCGGCTTGCCTCGACCAGCGCCTGTTCGGCCTCAATCTCAGCGACAATGGCTTGTTGGGTTTCGAAGTCCGGGAGGGGGACCTCGATCCCAAGCAATGCCGGCTTGGATATGTTCTTCATGCTCCCGCTCGTGCCCCCACAAACCGTGCTGATCTTTGCGCGATAGGCGGGCGACGCGATGATTTGATGGATATACCGAGCCGAAACGTCTTCCCTCGTGATCACCGTCTGCCAGAGACGATCAGGCAAATAGAGTTCCGGAAAATCCTCAGCCACGTATGCACTTGCTCCAACAAGCGCCTCGGTATTCATCCGGCTGATTATGATCGAACCAGCCTTCGGCGAGCACTTGGCCCTTTCGACCTCGTCGGGCAAAATCGCCTTGTGTTCCGTTGGCACGAATACGCCGGAAGTAACACAGCTGGTCTTCAGGATGCCCTTTTCTCCTGGCTTAGCTTCCCTGTTTTCGGAGTTAACGCTGACGCCAGAATCGAGTCGTTCGATGAGTTCGCTGAGTGCCACCATGGGCCAAGTCGGGTCGATGGGAATATGAGCGCGGTAGTTTTCGAGGACGGTGCGAGCGCCGTCGATGACCCGCTGATAGCCCTCGATCTCCGCCGCGATCTCCTGTTGCACCTCCAAGGGTGGCAGTGGGATTTCGATAGCACCAAAGGACTGCCAGCCGACCCGAGGCAACTGTGCGCCCTTGATCTCGGCCATTACCAACTGATTGAAATGATCTTGTCTGAACAGATGCGCGTAGAGTCCGGCATCAGCTATGGTTGGATCGGTCCTGACAACGAATATGTCTGTTGAACAAATGCCACTCCGGTCCGCGAGCCAAACTTTGTTCAAGTTTGGACGAAGTTTCCCATACAGTAGATCGCCGGGGTGAAAGCAATTCTTCAGGCTCTTTATTTCCTTTGGGTCGGAGATGACAGTTTCACCGTTCAATGTACCGGTATTGGAATTGATGTTTTCCAATCCAATATAGGTAACAGGCCCGTTCAGTGTTGCGGGCAAGACGGTATCACCCGCCTTTTCGAATATGTCTTCGACCTTCACATATGGCCAAGCCGATTCCCGCTGCGTTGTTTCGCGATAACGCTCCCCGCTCAGATTGTACTCGCCGTCTTCGGCAATCTGCGCCTTCTCGACCGCAAAGCCCAACGACGAGTCCAGTGCCACCTCCTCGCCACCGCGCACTGCATCAAGCCAAGCGCCAAGCTCGGCCTTGACCTGCGGCAACTGGCTACCCTTCACCGCGCGGCGCTGTGCGCCTAGGCCAAAGCCGTCATTTTCGATTTTGAAAAAAACGACGTTGTTGCTGGCCTTGGCCACCGCGCGGTCGAGGATGAGGATCGAGGTCTTAACGCCCGAATAGGGATTGAACACACCGGCGGGCAGCGAGATGACGGCGGCGAGATACTTGTCCACCAGCATCCGGCGCAGCTCACAATAGGCGCTCTGACTCTGGAAGATGATGCCTTCTGGCACGACGATCGCAGCGCGGCCATTGGGGTTCAAATGCTCGGCGATATAATCGACGAACAACACTTCGCTGCGCTTGGACGGCACACCGAAGCGATTGTGCGGCTTTATTCCGCCCTTCGGTGACATGAAGGGCGGATTGGCGAGGATCACGTCCGCTGTTTCGCCCCATTTGTCATCGCTAGTCAGCGTGTCGTATTCCTCCACCTTGGGGTCGGCAAAGCCGTGGAGATATAGGTTGACGAGTGACAGCCGGACCATGTCGGGCGAGATGTCATAGCCCTTGATGTTGCTGGCCAGCCGCTGCCGGTCTTCAGTCGTCAGAAGGTCACCGGAATAGCGCAGCGGGCTGTCGAGCGTCGCCTCAGCGGCATCCACCTCTACGCCCGCGCCATTGCTACCCGCATCGGTCGAGTTGGCTTTCAGGATGTGTTTATAGCTGGAAATCAGGAAGCCGGCGGTGCCACAGGCGGGATCGAGGATCACCTCGTCCTTCTTGGGATCGATGATGTCCACCATGAAATCGATAATGTGACGCGGGGTGCGGAACTGTCCCGCATCGCCCTGACTGCCTAGTACCGACAGGAGATATTCGAATGCGTCGCCCAGCCGTTCGCTATGGTCATAGGTGAAGGCGTTAATCTCGCGCAGGAAACTGCGCAGCGTTTCGGGATCGCGGTAAGGCAGATAGGCGTTTCTGAATATTGAGCGGAACAGCTCTGGGATGCCCGGATTCTCGACCATCTTGGTCAAGGCCTCGGTGTAGATATTGAGCATTTCCTGCCCGCCGACGCCGGGCGCAACGAGCTTGGCCCAGGCATAACGCTCGAACTCCCCCGCGAAGAAAGTGCGCGCGCCGCCCATTTCCTCGGATTCGAGGTCCATGTCGTCCATGAACTTGTAAATCAGGGCGATGGTGATCTGTTCGACCTGACTCTTAGGGTCGGGGACCTTGCCGACCAGAATGTCACGGCAGGTGTTGATGCGGCGTTTGGTATCACTGTCTAGCATAGGGCGCTCTTAGGGGAGGAAGCGGTTAAGGGACACATAGTCCTTGATATATTCCGGTATGCGCTTGCGCCATTCCGGCGGCACTTCCTTCAGGTCTTTCATTCCAAAAATCGGATTGACGTTGAGCTGGGTGAAGTGGCCTTCGTCGATGGTTTTTCGGACGCCCGCATCTTTGATGTAGGCATCAAAAAAGTAGCGCATCTGGGCGATCCGGTCGGCCTCTTCGGGCTTCTGGTCGAGCAGGAACTTCTGGAACTCGTCGTCGATCAGCTCGTCCTTCGATTTGAAGCGAGGGATGTGGCCGAACGCCTTTTCGATGATTTCGCGCACTGTCAGGCGACGATCTAGCCCGGCGGCACGGCGCAACTTGTCGAGCGTGAAGAAATCATCGGGCTTGTCGAACAGATGGTCCATGACCCGGCGGACGGCAGCTTCCCAGTTTTGCTGCTCAACCATGGCGGTGAGTGCAGGATCGGCGCGGGCCATGTCCTCGAACTTCTGGAACAGCTCGCGATCCACCCGCATGCCCTCAAGACCGATTTGCTGCTCGTTTTGGCTGGTGATGCTATCAGGCTGGAAGGTTTCGAAGCCCTTGAACGTGCGGCGTGGCGATTCAACCGTTGATGTGAACGGCTGGGCACCGGGTTTGGGCAGTTTCAGCTCTTCATTATAGTCGAACTTTTCTTCGAAGAATTCGCAGTTGGCGAAGAAGTCGAACAGCCGGAATTCGGTCTTCTCAAGCCCATCCATCTCAGCCTTGCGCTTTGGATCGCGCATCTCCTCCGCGAAGCGATGCTTGCGGGTACCGCGACCCTTCATTTGCACGAAGTCCGAAGGACTGAAGATCGGCCGCATCATTGCGAGGTTCAGGATATCCGGGCAATCGTAGCCGGTGGTCATCATGCCAACAGTTACGCAAACTCGGGCCTTACTGGTGGCATAGCTTTCATCGAAAGTGCTGCGTCCGCCAAGGTTATTGTTCGCGAACTGGACCGTCATGGTCTGGGCAGTTGGGACCTCGCTGGTTACCTGCATAGCGAAGTCTGACTGGTATTTTCCCGGCCAGATATGATCGGCCATTTCATTCAGAATTTGCGCAATCTTGGCGGCATGGTTCTGGCTGACGGCGAACACGATGGTCTTGCCGAATTCCCCGGTGACTGGGTCACGTAGTCCGTGGGTGAGAAGGGTCTCGCACAGAACGTCATTGGTCGCGTCGGCGAAGAACTTCTTCTCGAAGTCCCGACCGGCGAAAGCTTCTTTCACCTCGTTACCATTCTCGTCGGTCGTTTCGACGACGAAGCCTTCGTCAGACAAGAGCTGAGTGGTAATCTCGGTTCTAGCATCAACGACATAGGGGTTGATCAGGAACTTGTCGCGGACCCCATCGAGCAGGGAATAACGGAAGGTAGGCTCGCTTCCTTCGCATCCGAAAATGCGATAGGTGTCGAGCATCATGCGGCGTTCGGTATCACGCGGATCACGCGTGGCGGTGCTGCTCCGCGACTGCTTCAGGTAGTCCTTTGGCGTGGCTGTGAGTCCGAGCTTGTACCCTACAAAATACTCGAAAACCGCGCGCGCGTTTCCGCCTATTGATCGGTGGGCTTCGTCCGAAATCACAAGATCGAAATCTGTCGGCGCGAAAAAGCGCCGGAACTTGTCATTGAACAACAGCGATTGAACGGTTGTAACGACAATGTCCGCTTTTCGCCAATCGTCTCGCTGCTCCTTATAGATTACGCTGGTGAAATCATTCTTCAGAAGAGCCTTGAAGGCCTTTTCGGCCTGAACTTCCAGCTCGATCCGGTCGACTAGAAACAGGACTCGGCGTGCGTTGCCAGTCTTAAGGAACAGCTTGATAATGGCGGCAGAGGTAAGTGTCTTTCCAGTGCCAGTTGCCATCTCGAAAAGGAAGCGGACGGCCCCCTTCTTGGCGTCACGTTGGACCGCATGGACTGCGCGCCGCTGGTAGTCGCGCAGGAACCGCAGCTTGTTCTTCTCAATGAACGCGGATTGCTCAGCCTCATTCTTCCAGCCTGCCTCATTGGCATAACCCGGCATCTGCGTGAGCGCTATGTAGTCACGCTCGACAACCTCACTGGCTAGGCGCGCTGCGTCGGGCTTGAACTGGTGATGATCCCTGATGGCATCCGGGCTGGGGAATTTAGTGATGACGCTCGGATTGCCTTGTTTCAAATCCCACAGGTAGTGGATGTTGCCGTTCGACAAGATAACGAAGCGGGCATTCTGTTCGCGCGCATACCGACGAGCTTGCTCTTTCGCGGCGAGAGGATTTTTGGACTCGGATTTCGCTTCAAGAACGATCAACGGGCGCCCGTCACTATCGAGCAGCAGAAAATCGATAAAGCCATTCTTGGCGCTTTCAAAATCCTCACCGAGCTCATTGATCTGGGTTTCGGTGATCTTCGTATTCGGCTCCAGAACGATATTAGCTGGGCCGCGGTGATCATCAAAAAATCGCCAGCCAGCTTCTTCGAGAAGCCGGTTTATTTTTATTCTTGCAGTCGCTTCTTTAGCCCGCACTCAGCCCCCCGGTCAGTTGTTCGACAGCCAACGCCTTTTCGCCTTCGATTGACCAAGGCCCTTGAGGGAGCCTGACGAAAAGATATGCACAGCGCTTAGTTAGCAAGAAGCGCTGCTGCCCCACACGTCATTTCAAGTCTGGCAAAATCAGGTGAAGCCTGCCTTCAAGAGGTCTTGATGCCAGCACAAGACCAGCCAGTCAGCAAAAAAAGATCAAGATTTTCAGGCTTGAGCTTTGATTGTGTGCGTCGCCCTATGGGGCGCGCACGTCATATGAAATAGGGTGTGTGTGAGTCCCGCAGTCTCCCGCAACAAAATCAATTGGTTGAGAATGAGTGGCCCGCAAGGCGGAGCGGGTTTCCCGCAACAAGTCGCCCGCAATGATTTCAACGGGTTGTCGATCAACCACCATTTCCGTCTGCGGCTGAAGCCACTTCGCGGATACCGACTACCATTTTGCGATCTGAACCCTTCCAAAGTTCACCCCGTTCGATCCGGCCAGCCTTCCACAAACGGTCTAAGGCCGCCCGGAGACGCTCTTTGCCGATACCTTCGCTTTCTGTCATTTGGGCAAACACAGTGGGGGCGTAATTCGCCGCACTCCGTTCGCTGACGGCACGCTGCTGTCGGGTGCGCTCCCTGAGGCACGATAGAAAGCGAGCATCATCCTGTCGGGCGAGCATGGCCTGAGCTGCAGCACGACCAATGTCCGCTGGGGCATCGTCCACATGGACGAACGCCCAGTTGATGAAAAAGAAGCGGATCGTTTGATCCGTCGGGCTGTAGTTTGCCTTGCTGATCGACAACGTCCGAAGGCCGGTCCCCTGATCATGGTCGAGGGTGATCTGTGAACGCACGGCATTTTGCCATGCTGTCGAGCCGGAATACTGGTTCCCGGCCTTAAAGCCTTGGCTGTGCTGCTTGTTCGGGTGCCCCAGAAGGACAATGGCCGCGCCGGTCTGGCTGGCAAGTCGATTAAGCGCGTTGAGAAAGCGGGTCACATCGCCCCTGTCGTTCTCGTTTCCGGTGAACAGATGTGCCACGTTGTCCAAGAATACGAGCTTTGCGCCTGTTTGCTCTATCAGAGCTGCCAGCCGATGATACGCCCGAGCCAAAGTGAAAAAGCCGCCCTTTGCGAACGTGCATAGCTCGATGCCCAAAGTTCCGCGTAGCGTGACGAGATGCAGCTTGCCCGCCAAACTCTCCATCGGGATGTCGAGGGCCGCGCAGATATGGGCCTGTCGCCAGTGCAGCTGAGCTTCGTCATCCTCACAGGTAAGGTAGATCGTGTTTGCCTGCTCCAGCTCTAGGCGGAGCGTTTCAACACCTACAGCCGCTCCTGTGCCCAACTGCTGCGAAAGCAGCGATTTACCCGAGCTGCCAGGGCCAGTGAACAGCGTCACTTCACCAGCAGGCGCAAAGCCGGGGATCACGAACTCCTTGGGATGTGGCTCGGTCGATGCCAGCGTGACGAGATCGAGAGTGGGGAATGGGGTGAGGGCATCCTCTGCTTCTTGAGCGCTGGCATGTGCCTCAGCTGATTTTGGCATCGCTGCGCCGAAAACCGTGCGCGGGTTTTGAAAGCCCTTTTCGCGCGCGCTGCGGATTGTCGCCTCGATCTCACGCGCATCCAAGCCGATCGCATACGCAACTTTGCGAAGCTCATCTTCGACGGGCTGCCAGTCGAACCCGCAACCAGCCGTCAATTGGGCGAGGACGAAGGTCGACTTGTTAAGCTGATCGTTGCGCCTGCCATTTGGCGTTTGCCTAAGGCTGAAAAGCTCGGCTTGAATCGATGCCTGCCAATGTGCGTCCGCATTTCCGGCATCGGAAAAGGGAGCCTTTACTCGCGCCTTATGGGCCTCAGAGTCAGCTTGTCCGTTGGCGGCCAGCATCCCTAGCAACCATTGGGGGCAATCTGCGAATTGCGTATCGACCGGCGAATTGATCCATTCATACTGAGTGCCATCGGGATGAATGCTGCCAGCCGCAATCACATAGCCGCCATCGCCACGAATATCGGCGCCGGGAAAGATGCCAGCGCGATTGCCAACCCTCCCGCCTGGGTGACGGAAAAAGAGGTGTCGCCCCTTAGCTGTCCTAACCGAAACTGTATGCGGTAGGCCCAATCGCTCGGCTTTTCGCACCGCTTCGGCACTGTCGAGGTCGAGCACGATGATCCCGGAGATTGCACCTGTGCAGATAGCGACATTGGTCTGGCGCTGAGCCCACGCTTTGATCTGCTCCATCGTGGGATGGGCACTCTGAAAGCTGCGCCATGGGATGTCTGGTGATTTGCCTCGTAGCTTGGCAGGGAAGCAACTCAGTCCGCAACCTACGGGTACGCTCCATTTCTCGGGAAGGTCATCAAACGGACCTGGAGGCACCCTAACCACGGACCACCTCCCAAATTTCGCGCAATGCGAAGCGCAACGATTTTGAGCGAGGATTCCGCGCTGCGACGTTGAGGCAGGGCAACCCTCCCCAATCGTGCGTCAACGCGTTCACAGGGCGGTTTGCGGGGCGTATGGGGCAGGATTGACGCACACCCGACCCGTCGCCCACTGGATGCAATGGCGACCGCATGGATCAAGCCTCCACGCCGATTAGCGCCCGAAGGCTTTCGGCGGAGATGATCGTCCTGCGGCCTACACGAGTGGCCTTCAGACGACCGGCCGCGATATGACCATAAATCGTCGTGCGTCCGAGACTAGAGACTCGGCATGCTTCCTTGATCGAGTAGCCCAGCCTGTGCGCTTCGACTTGGTAGTGTACCATTGTGTCGTTCCCACAAGGTCACAGACGGAATTGTCTGAACGTTGCGGGAAACACAGGTATGGAAGCGGACGGGCACGAAAAATTCGCCATGGAATGCCCACAAAATGTTTATTTCGTGGCGTGTTTTGCTTTGTTGTAAACGTCCCGAATGCGGTTCTCGATTGTTCCTTCTTTAGGAGCTTGCCGGTCTGGGTATTGCACGCAAAACCAACTGTGCAGCACACGTGCTTGCGCTTTGAGCGAAGGCTCGAGCTTGCCCGCCGCTATGAGCCGTTCAAACTCGCGCATGTACTTTGATCTACCAAGTTCTGGACGCCCCGGATCGCCTGTACCTTCTGTCTCCAAAGCACCCCCGCCCATAGCGCCGATTCGCTCAATCGACGCCAGATCGAAGCAAAGCTCGCGGACCTCGCCGACACAGCTTTTCTGCAAGGGTGCCGATAGTCGGAAGGAAAAGTGACCATCGTGCCAATTGGCGCTGGCACCAGCCGCTGGGTCTCTGAAGTTTGCCCAGAATTCAGGTGGCACGAAAACATATTCTCCTTCGTGCTGCACATTCATCAAAATCGGAGTGCTGTTGCCGTCTGCATCAAGTTCGCAAAAAAGGAAATCGCTCGGTCGGCCATCTCCCGCTTCAAACGATGAGGTGAGGCATCCCTTTGGGCAGGAATGCAAACGACCACTTGCTAGGGCCCCAATGATGGCAGTCTTTGCCTCATCACGTGCCGACACAGTATCCAGCTTCTTAGTCGCAGCGAAGCGCGATGAGATTAATTCGAGGCCCCGGGCTGTCGATATCCATGCGTCATTTCTCATGCTAGGCTTGTTATCTTGACGCTTTCGGTCGGGGAACCCTGAACGATCTATTCGCGGCGCCAAGCGCGTGGAATATCGGATTTGCCCGCTGCAAATTGCATGACAACCCTAAAACACGAAAACCGCCATGGCAGCGCTCTACTCAGCCGATTCGCGATACCGGCAATTCTTTGTCCCGGCGTCTCGACCTTCATGAACGATCGTCGCGCTTTAAAGGGTAGCAAAGAGGGTCGCAAATTCAAATATTCCGCCGAGGTATTGCGAAGCGGCGTCCGCGAAGTTTGTTTTAAGGCTATATCAAACAACTTAAAACACGCCCCCTCGAACTCCTTGGGGGTGCCGAGATTGCCAAATTAGACCACCACTCTGATTTCATCTAAGTAGTCGCTCCACCACTGCGCCATGCGGACCCGCTCATCCCAGTATAGCCCGCGATGGTAGGCTCCGCGCGTTGCATTGCTTTCGCCGTGAGCAAGGGCCCGTTCAATCGCATCCGGGTTCCAAAGCCCGCTTTGGTTGAGCAGCGTTGAGGCGGTAGCTCGAAGGCCGTGTGCTGTTACTTCGTCCTTGTCGAATCCCATGCGCCGAAACGAGGCATTCAATGTGTTCTCGCTCATGGGGCGCGAATGCCCATAGGCTGAGGGGAACACATATGTCCCGGAGCCGGTCAGTTCGCGCAGTTCGACGAGCATGTCTTTCACCTGCCGCGACAATGGTACGGCGTGGGGCCGCCGAGCCTTCATCTTGGCGGCAGGCAGGTTCCAGATACCTGCTTCAAAATCGAACTCGGACCATTCGGCATGACGCAATTCCCCCGGTCTGACGAAGACATGAGGAGCAATCTGCAGGGCGGCCTTGGTTACAGGGCCTCCAGTGAACACCTCAATGGCGCGAAGGAGCTCGCCGAGCTTGGCGGGTTCGAGAATGGCCGCGTAGTGCTTGGCCTTGGGTGTGGTGAGCGCACCTTTGAGCAGGTGGGCAGGGTCTGAACTGCATCGTCCGGTTGCGGCAGCGTACCGAAACACCCGACTAGCGAAAGATCGGCACTTCTTGGCCGTCTCGTAACGTCCGCGCATCTGGACGCGCATCAGAGCGGCCAGCAGCATTTGCTGATCGACCTCAGCGATCGGCATGGTGCCGATGGCAGGCTCTAGCTGCTCAAGAAACCAATGCGCCTTGCTGACCGTCGCTTTGGCGCGCGCCTCACCGACCATTTTCGTTTCGATGTATTCGCGGGCCACCGCAGCGAAGGTGTTCGCCGCGCTGATCTTAGCGGCGACTTTGCCCCGCTTGCGCTCAAGTGCGGGGTCCATGCCCCCAAGCAGCTTTGCCTTCTCTTCGTCACGCTTCGCGCGGGCATCTTTGAGCGAGACAGTCGGGTATGCCCCCAGAGCTAGGCGCTTCTCCTTCCCCCCAACGCGGAACTTCCAGCGCCACAGCTTCGAGCCGTTGGGGAAGACTTCAAGATACAGCCCGCCGCTGTCAGCCTTGCGATAGTTCTTCTCACGCGGCTTTAATGCCCTGATTTCTGTGTCTTTCAGTGCCATCTGGGGGCACCGAAATTCGCGCAATCGGGGCAATTTGGGACATATTCCCCCTCTGATGCCCCCAAAGACGAGCGATTTTTGACGAACATACGCGAATGCTCCCGAACGCTTCGGAGCAATTTATCCCAGAATTCCGTGTGTTTCTCAACCGTTCGCGAACGATGACGAACGGAAAAATGGTGCCCAGAAGAGGACTCGAACCTCCACGACCTTGCGATCGCCAGCACCTGAAGCTGGTGCGTCTACCAATTCCGCCATCTGGGCACGGGGTAGGAGCGGGCGCTTAGCGGCGGGGCGGCGGGCTTGTCAACCGCGTCGGCCCGTCCCGCGGCAAATTTTATTTCAAGGGCGCGGATTTGTTGCCCTCGCGCGCCCTGCCCTGCCCTTCGCGCTTGCCCCTTCGGGCGCTTCGCGGCATGGGGACGCGAGGGACGCTGCGGCGTCCGGCTTCGAGAATCGGCAAGACAGGCAAGGGTGATGCAGAATCTGAGCGGGCAATTGATCACGGTGTTCGGCGGCGGCGGCTTTCTTGGCCGCTATGTCGTCCAACGGCTGCTGGCACGCGGCGCGCGCGTGCGGATTGCGCAGCGCGACCCGCGCCAGGCGGTGTTTCTGAAGCCGCTCGGCGGGCTGGGCCAGACGCAGTTCGTCGCCGCCGATGTGCGCGATGCCCGCAGCGTCGCCCGCGCCGCGACGGGCAGCGACGCCGTGATCAACCTCGTCGGCAGCTTTGCCGATATGGCGGCGATCCAGGCCGCCGGCGCCGGCCATGTCGCGGTCGCGGCAAAGGCGGCGGGCGCAAAAGCGCTCGTCCATATCTCGGCGATTGGCGCCGATCCGGCCAGCGCGTCGGGCTATGGCCGCAGCAAGGGCGACGGTGAAGCCGCCGTGCGCGCCGCTTTCGCTGACGCAGCGATCCTACGTCCATCGATCGTCTTCGGCCGCGAGGACAAGTTCATCAACCGCTTCGCGGGCCTCATCCGCGCGCTGCCTGCGGTGCCGGTCATCGCGCCGAAGGCCAAATTCCAGCCGGTCTATGTCGGCGACGTCGCCGATGCGGTGATCGCGGCACTCGATACCCCCGGCCAGACGCTCGAGCTCGGCGGTCCGCAGCAGTTCACCATGCTGGAGCTACAGCAGTGGATTGCGAAAGCGATCGGTCGGAACCGCCTGTTCGTCGAGATTCCCGATACCGTGTCGGGCTTTCTGGCGCGCGGCTTCGGCTGGGCGCCGGGCGCTCCGATCACCAAGGATCAATGGCTGATGCTGCAGCACGACAATATCGTCAGCGGAACCAACGGCCTTGCCGCGCTGGGCATCGCCCCCACCGCGCTGGCCGACGTCGCCGACGGCTGGCTCGTCCAGTATCGCCGCCATGGCCGCTTCGCAACGATGGCCCGCTGAGCCGCGCGCGCGACGAAAGGCGCAATTAGCGGCTGGATAAATCCGTCCGCGCTGCGTAGGTCTCAACATCAGGACAGGGGCGTCCGGCATCGCGCGGGCGCCCCTTCGCTTGTCATC
Source organism: Sphingopyxis sp. Q841 (assembly GCF_052384365.1). Lineage (NCBI taxonomy): Bacteria > Pseudomonadati > Pseudomonadota > Alphaproteobacteria > Sphingomonadales > Sphingopyxidaceae > Sphingopyxis > Sphingopyxis sp. Q841. Next base: position 533,621 of record NZ_JBQSUM010000001.1, read on the forward strand.
TCCAGCTTCGGGAAGTCCATGATCCAGTTTGCCGCATCGCCCCGCCCCGCCCTTCTCCTGCGCGTGGAGGCCGGACGATGAGCCTGTGGCTGACCGCGATCATCCTCGGCATCGTCGAGGGGCTGACCGAATTCCTGCCCGTCTCGTCCACCGGGCATCTGATCCTCGCCACCGAATTGCTCGGCTATGACGCGTCGAAATGGGCGATCTTCAACATCGCGATCCAGCCCGGGGCGATCCTTGCGATCGTCGTCCTCTATCGCAAATTATTCTGGGACATGTTCATCGGCTTTTTCCGGCGCGATCCGGTGGCGATCGCCTTTGTGCGCAATCTGCTCGTCGCCTTCATTCCGGCGGTGGTGCTGGGGCTCGCGTTCGGCGACTATATCGAGACGTTGCTGGAAAATGCCGTCGTCGTCGCCTGGGCGCTGGTGATCGGCGGCTTCGCGATCCTGCTGGTCGAAAAGCTCGCCAAGCCGAAGGAGAGTGGCGGGGTCGCCAAGCTGACGCTGCGCCAGTCGATCATGGTCGGGCTGGTCCAGTGCCTCGCGATGATCCCCGGCGTCAGTCGCTCGGGCGCGACGATCATGGGGGCGATGGCGATGGGCGTAGACCGCAAGACCGCCGCCGAATTCAGCTTCTTCCTCGCGCTGCCGACGCTGACCGGCGCGACGGTGCTGCAGCTCGCCAAGCATCGCGATGCGATCACCTCGAACGATATGGGCCTGATCGCGCTCGGCGCCGCGGTGTCGTTCGTCGTCGCATGGGCGGTCATCAAGGCGTTTCTGGCAGTAGTCACGCGCTATGGCTTCGCGCCGTTCGCCTGGTATCGAATCATCGTCGGCGGCGCGGCGCTTATCTGGCTCACCATGAGATAGGTCCGATATTTTACTAATTGCGAAACTTAGTTGCGTGTCCGCGCATCCGCCAACTGAAACCCCTAATTTTTAGGTCAGCATAACTGTCTTATTCCACAAAATGTCCGTGACAGCGGCGCTCCCGCCATGCATCCGCGCTTCAACGAAGGGGATTTTGCATGGCTTCCGAACGCATGCTCCAATTTGTGGGGCGCGAACAACATTATCCGGACAAGCGCTCGGCCGACGAACGAGCGCGCGATTTTAACGAAATCGCGGCGCGCTACGCGCAGCCGGAAGCCGACGATCAGGCGTCGCGCTGTTCGCAGTGCGGCGTACCCTATTGCTCGGTCCACTGCCCGCTCCACAATCATATCCCCGACTGGTTGCGCCTGACCGCCGAGGGACGGCTACGCGAAGCCTATGAACTGTCGAACGCAACGTCGACCATGCCCGAAATCTGCGGCCGCATCTGCCCGCAGGACCGCCTTTGCGAAGGCAATTGCGTGATCGAATTTTCGGGTCACGGGGCGGTGACGATCGGCAGCGTCGAGAAATATATCACCGACACCGCCTGGGCCGAGGGATGGGTCGAACCCGTCCATGTCGGCCCCGCAACGGGCCAGTCGGTCGCCATTGTCGGCGCGGGGCCCGCGGGCCTGACCGCCGCCGAATATCTGCGCGCGGAGGGGCATGAGGTGCATGTCTACGATCGGCACGACCGCGCCGGCGGCCTGCTGACCTATGGCATCCCCGGCTTCAAGCTGGAAAAGGATGTGGTGATGCGCCGCGTCGATCGGCTCGCGGAAAGCGGCATCCATTTCCATCAGGGCTTCGAGGTCGGGCGTGATGCGACGCTGGATGAGCTGCGCCGGCGCCACGATGCGGTGCTGATCGCCACCGGCGTCTACAAGGCGCGCGAGATCAACGTCCCTGGCAACGGCGCCGAGGGGGTGATCGCGGCGCTCGATTATCTGGTCGCGTCGAACCGCAAAGGGTTTGGCGATGCGGTCCCGGCCTTCGACGACGGCAGCCTGAATGCCGAAGGCAAGCATGTCGTCGTCATCGGCGGCGGCGATACCGCTATGGACTGCGTCCGCACCGCGATCCGCCAAGGCGCCAAATCGGTGAAATGCCTCTATCGCCGCGACCGCGAGAATATGCCGGGATCGCAGCGCGAAGTCGCCAATGCCGAAGAGGAAGGCGTCGAGTTCGTCTGGCTGTCCGTCCCCGAAAGCTTTGCCGCCGACAAGCATGTGAAGGAGGTCGCGGTTGCCGGGATGCGCCTTGGCGCGCCCGACGCAAGCGGCCGGCGCAGCCCCGAACCCGATCCGGGCCGCACCTTCGACCTGCCCGCCGACATGGTGATCAAGGCGCTGGGCTTCGATCCGGAGGAATTGCCGCACCTGTTCGGTTCGCCCGATCTGTCGGTCACGCGTTGGGGCACGCTGCGCGTCGATCATCAGACGATGATGACCAGCCTTCCCGGCGTTTTTGCCGCCGGCGACATTGTCCGCGGCGCCAGCCTGGTCGTCTGGGGCATCCGCGACGGCCGCGATGTCAGCGAACAGATGTCGAAATGGTTGAAGGCGAAAGCGAAAAGCGAAAAGAAGGCAGCCTGACCAACAGGGGAAGGGATTTCAAAATGTCGACGTTCAAAAATCTGGTGCTCGCCGGCGCCGTGGCGCTGACGCCTGCCCACGCCTATGCGGCGCCCAAGGAAGCGCCGATTGCCGAGGCAGTCACCGTTGCAATGCCCGCCGAGAGTGAAAGCGAGCCCGACAGCGAGCAGTCGCTCGCTAATGCCAAGGCGAAGATGCAGAAGGAAATCGATCAGGCGATCGCGCTGATCGAAAAAATCTTCGAGGTGGACAAGCTGCCGCCGGTCGATCCGGCGCAGCTCGCGCTCGCGCAGCAAACGACGAACGCGCTGATCCCGGCGGGAAGCATCGAGAAGATGCTCGACAATATGTACGGCAAGCTGTTTCGCGCCTTCATGGATCAGACGAGCAGCATGTCCGACCTGATGCTCTCGATCAAGACGGGCGTCGATAGCGAGAAGATTGCCGCGCTTGATGCGACGAGCAAGACCGCGATCGCCGATATGTTCGACCCGCACCGCAAGGAACGCGAGGATCAGATCAACAAGGTGATCAAGCCGCTGATCAGGGAGGCGCTCGGCGATCTCGAGCCGCCGATGCGCGACGGCCTCGCCCGCGCTTACGCCCGCAAGTTCAGCGCGCAGCAGCTCGGCGACCTCAACGCCTTTCTCGCAACCCCGACGGGCCAGGCCTATGGCGCCGAATGGATGTCGCTGCAGGCCGATCCCGAAGTGATGATCGCGATGGTCAAGGCCGTGCCGCCGCTGATCAACAAGTTCATCGACCGCGGCCCCGAGCTTGAAGGCCAGCTCAAGGATCTGCCCAAGGAAAAGGCGATGAGCGACCTCACCGACGCCGAGCTGGCGAAACTTGCCAAGCTGATGAAAGTCGACGTCAAGACGCTCAAGGAGAACCGGGACATGTGGAACGACGACATGACCACGGACGCTACCGCGGTCGATGCCGTCGATGCAGCGGGCGATGCCGCAGACGCGGCCGCTGACGCCGCGGATGCAGCCGCGGCGACGGCCGACGCGGCCGGCGACTATGACGAGGCTTACGATCGCAGCAACTGGTCGGCCGCCGATCTGCAGAAGGTAGAAGATCTGGAGGCCGAGGCCGACAAGGCATCCTCGGCCGCCTATGACGCCGAACAGGAAGCCGTCGCCAACGCGCGCAAGCGGCTCAAGCCTTCGACCTGACCCACGCCCATTCCGGCAGGAACCAAGACATGACCCATTACCCCACCCCCGATCACCAGCGGCTTGCCGAAGACGGCATGTATCGCCCCGACCTCGAGTCCGATGCCTGCGGCGTCGGCATGGTCGCGGCGACCGACGGCAAGGCCTCGCGCCGCGTCGTCGAGGCGGCGATCGAGGCGCTGCGCGCCGTCTGGCACCGCGGCGCCGTCGATGCCGACGGCAAGACGGGCGATGGTGCGGGTATCCATGTCGACCTGCCGGAGCGCTTTTTCGACGATGCGATCGCGGCATCGGGGCACAAGGTGCTGCCGAACCGCCTCGCCGTCGGCATGATCTTCCTGCCGCGCACCGACTTGGGCGCGCAGGAAGCATGCCGCACGATCGTCGAATCCGAAATCATCGACGCGGGCTACACCATCTATGGCTGGCGCCAGGTTCCGGTCGACGTGTCGGTGATCGGCGACAAGGCGCAGCGCACGCGCCCCGAAATCGAACAGATCATGATTGCCGGCCCCCTGCCCGAGGAGCAGTCGATCGACGAATTCGAAAAGCAACTCTATCTCGTCCGCCGCCGCATCGAAAAGAAGGTGATTGCGGCGCAGATCGCCGATTTCTACATCTGCAGCCTGTCTGCGCGATCGATCATCTACAAGGGACTGTTCCTCGCCGAGAGCCTGGCGGATTTCTATCCCGACCTTGCGAACAAGCTGTTCGAGAGCCGGGTTGCGATATTCCACCAGCGCTATTCGACCAACACCTTCCCGCAATGGTGGCTCGCCCAGCCGTTTCGCACCCTCGCCCATAATGGCGAGATCAACACGATCCGGGGCAACAAGAACTGGATGAAAAGCCACGAGATCAAGATGGCGAGCCTCGCCTTCGGCGAACATTCGGAAGACATCAAGCCGGTGATCCCGGCTGGCGCCAGCGATACGGCAGCGCTCGACGCAGTGTTCGAGACGCTATGCCGCGCGGGCCGCGATGCGCCGACCGCAAAGCTGATTCTGGTCCCCGAAGCCTGGGCCACCGATGAAGAAATGCCCGCCGCGCACAAGGCGATGTACAACTTTCTCGCAAGCGTGATGGAGCCGTGGGACGGCCCAGCCGCGCTCGCGATGACCGACGGCCGCTGGGCAGTCGCGGGGATGGACCGCAACGCGCTTCGTCCGCTGCGCTACACGCTGACGGCCGACAATCTGCTCGTCGTTGGCTCTGAAAGCGGCATGGTGCTGCTGCCCGAGGCTAGCATCCGCAAGAAGGGTCGCCTCGGCCCCGGCCAGATGATCGCCGTCGATCTCGACGAAGGCACTCTCTACGAAGACCGCGCGATCAAGGACAAGATCGCGGGAACGCACGATTATGCGGCGCGCGTGAAGGGTTTCCGCACGATGGCCGACCTGCCCAAGGGCGGCAAGTCGAGCCTGCCGGGCTTTGACCGCGCCGAACTGCTGCGCCGCCAGGTCGCCGCCGGCTTCACGATGGAAGATATGGAACTCATCCTTTCGCCGATGGTCGAGGATGCGAAGGAAGCGATCGGCTCGATGGGCGACGACACGCCGCTCGCGGTCATTTCCGACAAGCCGCGCCATGTCGCGCAATTCTTCCGCCAGAACTTCAGCCAGGTCACCAACCCGCCCATCGACAGCCTGCGCGAACGGCATGTGATGAGCCTGAAGACGCGCTTTTCGAACCTTGCCAATATTCTCGACGAAAAAGGCCAGAGCCCGCACGTGCTCGTCATCGATTCGCCGGTGCTCGTCGGCGACGACTGGGACCGGCTGCGCGCCTATTTCGGCGATGCAGTGGCCGAGATCGATTGCACTTTCCCAACCGGCGGCGACGCCTCGACGCTGCGCGACGCGATCGCGCGCATCCGGCGCGAGGCAGAGGACGCCGTGCGCGCGGGGCGGAGCGAGCTGTTCCTTTCCGACCAGACTATCGGCGAAGATCGCGTCGGGGTCGCAATGGTGCTCGCCGCTGCGGCGGTCCACACGCACCTCGTGCGCAAGGGGTTGCGCAGCTACGCCTCGATCAACGTCCGCTCGGCCGAGATACTCGACACGCACGGCTTTGCGGTGCTCATCGGCGTCGGCGCGACCACGGTCCACGCCTATCTCGCCGAAGCGGCGATCGCCGACCGTCTGTCGCGCGGCCTGTTCGGCGACCTAGCGCTCGCCGACGCGCTGCAGCGCTTCCGCAAGGCAATCGACGACGGCCTCTTGAAGATCATGGCCAAGATGGGGATCGCGGTGATCTCCTCCTATCGCGGCGGCTATAATTTCGAGGCGGTCGGCCTTAGCCGCGCGCTCGTAAACGATCTCTTCCCCGGCATGCCGGCCAAGATTTCGGGCGAAGGCTATCAGTCGCTCTTCATCAACGCGACCGAGAAGCATGAGGCGGCGTTCGACGCGCGCGTCACGACGCTCCCCATCGGCGGCTTCTATCGCCAGCGCGCGGGCGGCGAAGCGCACGCCTATTCGGCGCAGCTCATGCACTTGCTGCAGACCGCCGTCGCGACCGACAGCTATTCGACCTATCTGCAATTCGCGCGCGGGGTCGCCGACCTGCCGCCCATCTATCTGCGCGACCTGATGGAATTCAACTTCCCAGCGCAGGGCATAGCGCTCGACAGCGTCGAGGCGATCACCGAAATCCGCAAGCGCTTCGTTACCCCGGGCATGTCGTTGGGCGCACTATCCCCCGAAGCGCATGAAACGCTGGCGATTGCGATGAACCGCATCGGCGCGAAGGCGGTGTCGGGCGAAGGCGGCGAAGCAAGCGAACGCTACAAGCCTTATGCCAATGGCGACAATGCCAACAGCAACATCAAGCAGATCGCGTCGGGCCGCTTCGGCGTGACGGCCGAATATCTCGGCGCCTGCGACGAGATCGAAATCAAGGTCGCACAGGGTGCCAAGCCGGGCGAAGGCGGCCAGCTTCCGGGCTTCAAGGTCACCGAATTCATCGCGCGCCTGCGCCATTCGACGCCGGGCGTGATGCTGATCTCGCCGCCGCCGCACCACGACATCTATTCGATCGAGGATCTTGCACAGCTCATCTACGATTTGAAGCAGATCAATCCGAAGGCGCGCGTCTGCGTGAAGCTCGTCAGCTCGGCGGGCATCGGCACCGTCGCGGCGGGCGTTGCCAAGGCGCACGCCGACGTGATCCTTGTCTCGGGCAATACCGGCGGCACGGGCGCTTCGCCCCAGACGAGCATCAAATATGCCGGCACCCCGTGGGAAATGGGCCTCAGCGAAGTCAACCAGGTACTGACGCTCAACGGTCTTCGGCACCGCATCCGCCTGCGCACCGACGGCGGGCTCAAGACCGGGCGCGACATCGTCATCGCCGCCATCCTGGGCGCCGAGGAATATGGCATCGGGACGCTGAGCCTTGTCGCCATGGGTTGCATCATGGTGCGCCAGTGCCATTCGAACACCTGCCCCGTCGGGGTCTGCACGCAGGACGAGAAGCTGCGGCAGAAGTTTACGGGGTCGCCCGAAAAGGTCATCAACCTGATGACCTTCATCGCCGAGGAAGTGCGCGAAATCCTCGCCAAGCTCGGCTGCCGCAGCCTCGACGAGGTGATCGGCCGCACCGAGCTTCTCCGCCAGGTCAGCCGCGGTGCCGAGCATCTCGACGACCTCGACCTCAATCCGATCCTCGCCAAGGTTGATGCGCCCGACGAGCAGCGCCGCTCGCAGGGACCGAATTTCCGCAACCCGGTGCCCGACAGCCTCGACGCGCAGATCTTGAACGATGCGAAACCTCTGTTTGATCGCGGCGAGCGGATGCAGCTCACTTATAACGTCCGCAACACCCACCGTGCCGTCGGCACGCGCCTCTCGGCCGAAGTTACGGCGCGTTTCGGGATGACCGGGCTTGCCGACGACCATGTGCAGGTGCGTCTGCGCGGAACCGCCGGGCAGTCGCTCGGCGCCTTCCTCTGCCAGGGCATCACGCTCGAAGTGTTCGGCGATGCGAACGACTATGTCGGCAAGGGCCTGTCGGGTGGGCGCATCATCGTGCGGCCGACCGTGTCGAGCCCGCTGGTCAGCCAGCATAACAGCATCGTCGGCAACACCGTCCTCTACGGCGCGACCGCAGGCACCTTGCTCGCGGCGGGCCAGGCGGGCGAACGCTTTGCGGTCCGCAACTCGGGCGCGAAAGTCGTGATCGAAGGCTGCGGTGCCAATGGCTGCGAATATATGACCGGCGGCACGGCGGTGATCCTGGGTGCGGTAGGGTCGAATTTCGGCGCCGGCATGACCGGCGGCATGGCCTTCGTCCTCGACGTCGATGAAAGCTTCGAAAGCCGCGCCAATCCCGAATCGATCGTCTGGCAACGGCTCGACAGCGCACATTGGGAAGGCGCCTTGCGCGCACTTGTCGAGGAGCATGCGGCGGCAACCGGCAGCAAATGGTCGGCCGAGGTGCTTGCGGACTGGGATCGCTGGCGCACGCGTTTCTGGCAGGTGTGTCCCAAGGAAATGATCGGGCGACTCGCGCATCCGCTCAGCGACCGGCCTGCACAGGCGGTCGCCGCCGAATAGCCGGTGTCCCCGGCCCTCGCCGGGGACGTCTGCCGCATCAAGGCCCCAGTCTGCCGCAAGACGATAGGTTATTCAGCCGCGCGAAAGCGTCGGGCCGCTATGTGCGGCGCTGATGTTTCGCGCTTCCGAAAGGATGATTCCATGCGCCCGATCCGCGCCGCCCTTCCGCTTCTCGCAATCCTCGCCCCCGTGCCGGCGTCGGCGGCGGATGCGCGCGACGCTGCCGCCGTGCTGAACGATCCGGCGACGCAGGACCGGATGGCCGACACGATCACGGCGCTGGTCGGTGCAATGATGCAGATGCCCGTCGGTCCGCTCGCCGAAGCCGTCGCGCGGATCGATCCGTCGTCCGATGCCGCCCGCATACCCGCCGACGCAACCATCGGTGACATCGCGGGGCGCGACCCCGGCTATGCCGAGCGTATGGGCGGCGACGTTCGCGCAAGCGCGCGCATGGCCGGCCATGCCGCTTCTGCCGTCGCCGCTTATGCTCCGGTTATCAAGGATATGGCGCGTGATCTTCTGGCGCAATGGGAAGCTGAACGCACCACTGCGCGGCAATAGCGCACCGCTTGCGTGCTGACCCGAACCGACCCGGTTGATAAGTCCGCCATAGCCATTGGACGCGCCGCCTCGCTGACGCTATGCGGATGATCATGTGGCAACTCTATCAATTCCCTCTCTGTCCCTTCTCGCGCAAGGTCCGGCTGCTGCTCGGCGAAAAGGGCGTTGGTTATGAATTGGTGCGCGAATCACCGTGGGAACGCCGTGACGAATTCGTCGACCTGAACCCCGCCGGGCGTACCCCGGTGATGGTGGACGAGGGGCGCGGACAAGTGCTCATCGACAGCAACGCCATCGCCGAATATTTCGAGGAGACGGTCGAGGGCAAGGCAATGATCAACGGCACCGCCGCCAATCGCGCCGAGATCCGCCGCCTGGTCGCCTGGTTCGACCAGGAATTCTATTTCGAAGTCACCGGCCCGCTGCTTTTCGAACGGATGCAGAAGCGCATCGTCCACCGCCAGCCACCCGACGGCGGCGCGCTGCGCGAAGCGATGAAGGCGGCGAACCAGCACCTCGACTATATCGACTATCTCATCGACCATCGCACCTGGCTTGCCGGTGCGACGATGAGCCTCGCCGATCTCGCCGCCGCGGCGCACATCTCGGTCGCCGACTATCTGGGCGGCATCGACTGGACCGGGCACGATCAGACTAAGGGCTGGTATTCAGGCCTCAAGTCGCGCCCGAGTTTCCGGCCGCTGCTGGCCGAACGGATGGAAATCGTGACGCCGCCCAAATATTATGAAGACGTCGATTTCTAGTAAGTTCGCCGCCGGGCAAATGAACGACCGTTCGAAGCTTTCGGCATTGACCCCCTCATAAAATATGACCCGCCTCCCGAGCCCATGTCCCCGGAAGGCGGGTCGCGACCCGTCGCCATGAGGGTTGGCGGCCGGTCCCGAGGCATGTTCGGGACCGGCGCCTGCCCGGTTACGCGAGGTCGAAACGATCGGCGTTCATGATCTTCGTCCAGGCTTTGACAAAGTCCTTGACGAACTTTTCCTCGTGGCCCGTCTCGGCGTAGACTTCGGCGACAGCGCGCAGTTCCGAATTGGAACCGAAGACGAGGTCGGCGCGGGTTGCGCGCCAGGTTTCGCCCCCGCTCTTGCGATCGGTTGCCACATATTCCTGGTCATCCGATCCGTCGACGGCCTTCCACACATTGGTCATGTCGAGCAGGTTGACGAAATAGTCGTTCGTCAACTGGCCCGAACGCTTGGTGAAATGGCCATGCCCGCGATCGCCATGATTGGCACCGAGCACGCGCAGGCCGCCAATCAGCACCGTCATTTCGGGCACCGACAGGCCGAGCAGCGACGCGCGGTCGAGCATCATTTCCTCGGTCTTCACCGCCAGCTTCTTCTTGCCGAGATAGTTGCGGAATGCATCGGCTTCGGGTTCCATCACCGCGAAGCTGTCGGCATCGGTCTGTTCGGCCGTCGCGTCGCCGCGGCCGCCGGTGAAGGGCACCGCGACGTTGAAGCCCGCGTCCTTGATCGCCTTTTCAAGACCCACAACGCCGCCGAGCACGATGGCGTCGGCCATCGACATCGAACCACGCAGCCCGTCGAGCGTATCGAGCACCTTGGCCAGCATCGCCGGTTCGTTGACTTCCCAGTCCTTTTGCGGCGCGAGGCGAACCCGCGCACCATTGGCACCCCCGCGAAAGTCCGACTTGCGGAAGGTGCTGGCGGAGGCCCACGCCGTCTTGATGAGTTGGCTGACGGTGAGGCCGCTCGCGGCGATCTTGTCCTTCACTGCCTTGACCTCGGCATCCGAAGGCATGGTGCCTGCGGGGATAGGGTCCTGCCAGATCAGGTCTTCGGCGGGCACTTCGGGGCCGAGGTAGCGGGTTTTCGGACCCATGTCGCGGTGCGTCAGCTTGAACCAAGCGCGCGCGAAGGCGTCCTTGAACGCTTCGTGATCGCTGCGAAACCTCTCGCTGATCTTGCGGTATTCAGGATCGCGCTTCAGCGCCATGTCGGCGGTCGTCATCATCGTGGGCACCTTGATGTTCGGATCCCACGCCGCCGGCGCCATATCCTCTTCCTTCTGACCGATCGGCTGCCACTGGTTCGCGCCCGCGGGCGATTTCACCAGCTCGTAATCATAGTCGAACAGCAGCCGGAAATAATTCTCGGTCCATTTGTCGGGAGTGTTGGTCCAGGCGCCCTCGATGCCGCTCGTGACGGCATGTTCGCCGATGCCGCCATGCTCCTCGCCGCTGACCCAGCCGAAGCCCTGCGCAGCGAGATCGCCGCCCGCGGGTGCGGCCCCCAGCTTCGAGGCGTCGCCATTGCCATGCGCCTTGCCGAATGTATGCCCGCCCGCGGTCAGCGCGACGGTTTCCTCGTCGTTCATCGCCATGCGCGCGAAGGTCTCCTTCATGTCGCGCGCCATGCCTTCGTCATCGTGCGGATTGCCCTGCGGTCCTTCGGGGTTGACGTAGATCAGCCCCATCTGGATCGCCGCGAGAGGTCCCTCGATCACTTCGAAGCCGTGCTTGGGATCGATGCGCGTCTGCACGCCTTCGTTCACCCACTTGTCTTCGCTGCCCCAATAGATGTCGCGTTCGGGTTCATAGACATCGACGCGGCCGCCGCCGAAACCGAAGACCGGACCGCCCATGCTTTCGATCGCCACATTGCCGGTGAGGATGAACAGATCGGCCCAGCTGATCTTGTTGCCATATTTTTGCTTGATCGGCCAAAGCAGGCGCCGCGCTTTGTCGAGATTGCCGTTGTCGGGCCAGCTGTCGAGCGGCGCGAAACGCTGTTGCCCACTATTGGCGCCGCCGCGGCCATCGGCGGTGCGGTAGGTACCCGCGGCGTGCCACGCCATGCGGATGAAGAAGGGCCCATAATGACCATAGTCGGCGGGCCACCACGGTTGGCTGTCGGTCATCAGCGCGGTCAGATCATCCTTCAGCGCCTGATAGTCGAGCGATTTGAACGCTTCGGCATAGTCGAAATCTTCGCCCATCGGGTTGGAAGGCCCGTTGGGGGTGAGGATGTCGGTCGCCAGCATGTCCGGCCACCAATCCTTGTTTGTTCGGCCGAGCAGCGCGCGCATGCCGCCCTTGTGGACGGGACAGCCGCCTGCGGCGTCGATGGGGGTCTGGTCGTTCATGCAATCTCTCCTCTTTTGGATTATTGGATTGTGACGCGGCACGGTGACGGACGCGTGACGGGCAAAGTCGGGCCGACCGGCATTGCGCCGAGTCGGTGGCGCTATCCTCTCCTTCTGACAGGCCGAGGATAGGCTGCGCGGTCCCATCGACATAACCGAATAAGCTGTATTCAGTGATCGACCCTTCCGATCATTAACACGCGAAGGACGATCGGGATCAGTCACTCGTCGCCCCGCCGCCACGACCGGACGCGGATGCGACGAACCGAGGAACATCGCGCGTTCGCCGCGGGTTTTTCATGGGTCCGGCCGCGATACTTGCAGCCGGACTGCAAGGAGAAGGAAAGTGGCTAATACCCCCAACCAGAACCAGCAGAAGCCGCAGGCGGATCGCGAAGAAGAACAGCGCCGTCAGCAGCAACAGCAGGACGGCCAGAACCGCCAGCCGGGCGAACAGCGCCGCGAAGAAGAGCGCAATCCCGGCCAGCAGCGCTAGCGCTGCCTGCCTGTGAAAGGGGCCGCCCATCGGGCGGCCCCTTTTCCGTCGGCCTTGCGCTGCCGCCCCGGTCAGAAGCCGAATTTGATCGTCCCGCCCCACGTCCGGGGATCGCCTGGAAGCCCGGTGATCAGGCCGGTATTGCCCGGACCGACAAAAAGCTGATCGATATAATCGCGATCGAACGCGTTGCGGACCCAGGCAAAGACATCGAGGCGGCGTTCTGCCCGGAAGCCGACGCGGATATTCGACAGCGAATAGCCGTCGACCCAGGTGTAGATCGACGGGCTCGCGTTCGACGAAAAGTTCGAACGATAGCTGCCGTCATAGCCCAGATAGACCTGTCCCTCCTGACCGAACAGCGATGCCGGCACATTGGCTTCGGCGCCGAAAGACAGCGCCCATTTCGACACGCCCGGCAGCCGCGCGCCCGATATGTCGCAGTTCGCGGGGCTGTTCGCACCGCCCGACAATTCGGGCGGGCATGGCGCATCGACGAAGTGCCGGTATTTGGCGTCGGTGTAGGCGCCGTTGACATAGGCATTGAAGCGTTCGCTCGGGCGGATCGCGACGTCGGCCTCAATCCCCTGTGTGCGGACCTTGTCGGCATTGGCGAGATAGCCGCGCAACACCCCGAACTGTCCGTTGTTCACATTGGCCTGATAATCACCGATGTCGGTGCGGAAGACTGCCAGGTTGACCGTCCCCTTCCCGTTCCAATATTCGGTCTTCAACCCCGCCTCGTAATGATCGACCGCTTCGGGCTTGATCGTCGCGGCGCCGAGCAGCGGGTTGCCGGCTGCATCGGTCGGCACGCCATTCTGATTGATACCGCCCGATTTGAACGTCCTGGCATAGGTTGCATAGACCAGCACACCGCGCGCCGCCTTGTAAGTCGCGGTCAGGTCGTAACTTAAGTTCCAGTCGCTGAAGCTCGGCGCATATTCCTGCGGCGCAAACACGCCCAGCCGCGCGACCGACACCGGGTCGTTCAGCGCCCGCGTCACCGGTGACCCGTCGCCCGCGAACACCAGCCGCTGATAATAGCCCTCCTTCTTGTCATAGTTGATCCGCGCGCCGGGCTGGACCGTCAGCCGATCGGTAATCTTCCAGCTCAGCTGCCCGAACAGCGCGAGGCTGGTGTTCTTGAGAAATTGCGTGTTGCGCGCCGTCAGCCCGTCGAGCACGGTCGGATCATTGGCGAGCGCGCTCGCCGGATTGAGCGTCCAGCGGCTCGAGGCCGCGCCATGCGCCTCGGTCCCTTGCGTGTCGATGCGCTGGTGGAACGCGAAGCTGCCAAGCACGAAATCGAAGCGGTCGCCCGAAACATTGTAGTGCAATTCCTGCGTATATTGATTCTGCTGCGACGGGTTCTGCGACCTGGTGACGATCGGCAAGCCGGTGAAGTCGCGGTCGTTCTCGGGCTGCCAGTCCCAATAGCGCCACGCGGTGATCGAGGTGAGCGTGCCGGGACCGACATCCCATTTGGCGCGCAGCGCCACGCCGCCGATCTCGTTCCCGGCATTGAGATTGGCATCGAGGTCGGTCAGCCGGTCAAAGGGATTGGTGCTCGGCACCGTATAGCCCTGCGCCGCCGCGAGCGCGGCATATTGGCGGGCGAGCGGCCGCTGCGTCGCGCCGGTGCGCACGAACACCGAACCGCAGCATACAGCGTCCTGCTTGTTCCAGTCGCCGACGAGCGTGACGCTGAGAGTGTCGGTGGGTTTCCACAGCAATTGCCCGCGCAGGCCGATATTGTCCTGGCTCTGTATCCAGCGGTCGGTCGTGACATTGTAGATTGTGCCGCGGCGGCTCGTCGCCGACACCGCGATGCGCGCCGCCAGCCGGTCGGACAGCGGCCCCGAAATCGCCGCCTTCGCCTGCTTGAAATTGAGGTCGCCGATGCTGAGTTCGGCCTTGCCCTCGAAATCGAAGGTCGGCTGGTTCGTTGTGATATTGATCGCCCCGGCGGTCGTGTTCTTGCCATAGAGCGTGCCCTGGGGACCGCGCAGCACTTCGATCTGCGCGACATCGAGGAAGTCAAAGGTCGCGGAGGCGACGCGCGAATAATAGACGTCATCGACATAGATGCCGACGCCCTGTTCGATACCGTCGTTGGTCAGGCCGAACGGCGCACCGATTCCGCGGATATTGACCGCCGAGTTGCGCGGATTGCTCGTGTAGAATTGCAGCGTCGGCGCGAGTTGCTGGAGGCGGCCGACGTTGAAACTGCCGGTGCTGTCGATCTGGTCGCCGCCGACCACCGAAATGGCGATCGGGACGTCCTGTGCGGTTTCGCTGCGGCGTCGGGCGGTGACGACGATTTCATTGCCATAGGCGGCCTGCGGGCCTTCGCCCGCGAGGGTGTCTGCTGCTGCGGTTTCGTCAGCGGCATTTTCGGCTGCAAAGGCGGGACCGTCGCCAAGAAGCAGCAGAAGGGTAAGCGGGATGGCGGCCGGAGCGACCCGGCGGCGAGACGATGACTTTGGGATCATGACAATTTCCTGTTGCAAGAAATTGCCACATCCGGTGGTCCGGTCTGCGGCAGGTGGCGGGGAGTATCCCCGTCGGGAGCTTGAGTATCAGTTGGGGTAGCGGTGCCGTTCGGTCACATCGACCTGCACCAGCCGCCCTTCATGGACGGTCAGTTGGATGGCGCCGAAGCGGAGCTTTTCAAGCGCATCGAGCACGGCTTGAACCGCGCGCGAGGGCGGCTCGCGCTCGCCGGGCGATGGGTCTTGGGCCGACGTCATGACATTTCCTTTCCCCTTTGGTGGATTCGGCACCAAGACTATCCCAATTGTTTTAGTTGACAATGATTGTTTTGCTTTGGGCGCCGAAAGGAGAGTTTCCCGCGCCCAGCCGAACGGCGAAATCCGTGCCGCCTTCGGGGCTGTGCGCGGCAATGGATTGCGCGCGCGCGCGGCTGCTGGCAAAGGCGCAGCAATGAGCAAATTGAACGAACTCATGGCGCGCGGTACTGCTCTGCTGGGCAGCGACTACGCCATTCTCTGCGGCGCGATGAGCTGGGTCTCCGAGCGCCACCTGGTCAGCGCGATCAGCAATGCCGGCGGCTTTGGCGTGATCGCCTGCGGTGCGATGACGCCCGAGCTGCTGGATGCCGAGATCGCGGCGACAAAGGCGCTGGCGACCCGCAATTTCGGCGTCAACCTGATTACCATGCACCCGCAGCTTTTCGAGCTGATCGAGGTGTGCGCCAAACATGGCGTCGGCCATGTCGTGCTGGCGGGCGGACTGCCTCCGAAAGGCAGCCTCGAGGCGATCAAGGCGTCGGGCGCCAAGGTGATATGCTTCGCGCCGACGCTGGCGCTCGCAAAGAAGCTGGTCCGCTCGGGCGTCGATGCGCTGGTAATTGAAGGGATGGAAGCGGGAGGTCATATTGGCCCCGTGTCGACGAGCGTACTCGCGCAGGAAATCCTGCCCGCGCTCGCTTCCGAGGTGCCGATCTTCGTCGCCGGCGGCATCGGCCGCGGTGAGGCGATCGCCGGCTATCTGGAAATGGGCGCGGCGGGCGTCCAGCTCGGCACGCGCTTCGTCTGCGCCACCGAAAGCATCGCGCATCCCAATTTCAAAAAGGCGTTCATTCGCGCCTCCGCGCGCGACGCCATCGCCAGCGTCCAGATCGATCCGCGCCTGCCCGTCATCCCGGTCCGTGCGCTAAAGAATGCGGGCACCGAAGCCTTTACCGCCAAGCAGCGCGAGGTTGCCAATCTGCTCGACGGGGGCACCGTCGACATGGCGGCGGCGCAGCTCGAAATCGAACATTATTGGGCCGGCGCGCTGCGCCGCGCGGTGATCGACGGCGACGTCGAAAACGGCTCGTTAATGGCAGGGCAATCTGTCGGTATGGTAACGCAGGAAGAGAGCGTTGCCGAGATCATCGCATCTTTGGTGCAACAGGCCGAAACGGCCTTGCACGCACGGGGTTGACGCCGCATGAAGCATGCGGCTGGGGAGAAGGTCATGAATTTGTCGCGTAAAATCATCGTTGCCGGCCTGCTGGCAAGCGTCGCCGCCTGTGCGCCGAAACCCCCGCCCCCGCCCCCCCCGCCGCCGCCGCCGCCGCCGGTGGCCGTGGTCATCCCGCCGCGCCCCCTGCCCCCCGGCAACGCCTCTCTTACGCAAATCCTCCCCGCGCGCGGCCTTGACGGCCGGTTCATGACCGCGAACAGCGGCATCAGCGGCGACCGCGCATTCTGGCAGCTCAAGATTGCGCTCAACGTCGCGGCGATCGGTTGCCGCGGCGCCGAAGAAGCGACACTGGTGTCGGCGTACAACAATATCATCAAGGCGCATGCCAAGCAGATCCGGTCTACCGAAAAAACGGTCATCGCCGATCTGGGCAAGGAAACGCGCACCAACGGCATCGCCGCGCGCGACAAGCTGTCGACGCAGCTTTTCAACTATTTCGCGCAGCCCCCGGCGCAGCGCGCCTTCTGCGCTCGCGCCAACGAGGTCGCCCAGCTCGTCTCATCGACCCCGTCGGCACAGGTCATCCCGCAGGCTCCGGCCCAGCTTGCGCAGCTCGACCAGCCCTTCGTCGATTTCTATGAAGCCTATGCCAAATATCAGGCCGATGTCGCCGCGTGGGACGCGAAATATGCCCCGCCCCCGCCGGTGATGACCGCACCCGCCACGACGGCGGTTTCGGGACCGTCCGGGGCGCCCGTCGGCGGCAACTGAAACCGCCAGAATAGCGGGATAAAAGTCGCGCCGGGCAATGGCGTTGGCGCCGTGCATCTGTTAGCAGGATTGCACGATGACCAACGCCCCGCCCCCGCCGACATCCGCCGCCCAGTCGGCCCGCACGATCCTGACGCGGCTGCACGAGGTGATGGCAGCGCGCACCAACGCGCAGTCGAAGCTCAACCAGGTTGTCGGCATCATCGGCGAATGCCTCGATAGCGAGGTCTGTTCCATCTATCTGCTGCGCGAAGGCGCGCTCGAACTTTATGCCACGCGCGGGTTGAAGCAGGAGGCGGTGCACGTCACGCGGCTGGGCCTCGGCGAAGGCCTGGTCGGCACGATTGCCGAGCAGATCGAAACGCTGAACCTCGACGAAGCGGCGGCGCATCCCGACTTTTCCTACCGTCCTGAAACGGGCGAGGAGCTGTTCCACAGCTTTGCCGGCGTGCCGATCATCCGGCGCGAGCGCGCGGTCGGCGTCCTGTGCGTCCAGCATGCCGAACCGCGCCGATATGAAGAGATCGAGATCGAAACGCTGCAGACGGTCGCGATGGTGCTGTCCGAACTGATCGCCAACGCCGACCTGGTCGATACCGCAGCGCGGATCGATGCGGGCGAAACCGACCAGTCGATGCAGCGCCTGTCGGGCCAGAAACTGGTCGACGGCATGGGCGCCGGGATCGCGGTTTTCCATCAGCCGCGCGTGCATATCGAACATACGGTCGCCGACGATATCGAGGCCGAACGCCACCGCGTTTACGCCGCGTTCGACAAGATGCGCGAACAGATCGACCGCATGGCGAGCCAGGCCGAATTCGGCGTCGGCGGCGAGCATGAGGAGGTGCTCGAAACCTACAAGATGTTCGCCTATGACGAGGGCTGGTCGCGGCGGATCAACGAAGCGATCGACAGCGGGCTGACCGCCGAAGCGGCCATCGAACGCGTCCAGCAACGCACCCGGATGCGGATGCGCCAGATCGACGACGCGCTGCTGCGCGACCGCATGCACGACCTGGAAGACCTGTCGAACCGGCTGATCCGGATCGTGTCGGGGCAGATGGGGACGGCGGCGCAAGTCGGGCTGCGGCAGGATTCGATCCTCGTCGCCCGCAACCTCGGCCCCGCCGAGCTGCTCGAATATGATCGCCGCCGTCTCAAGGGCGTGATCCTGGAAGAAGGGTCGCTGACCGCGCACGTCATCATCGTCGCGCGTGCGATGGGCGTCCCCGTGCTGGGCCGGGTCCGCGACGTCCGGACCTCGATCCGCGAGGGCGACATGCTGCTCCTCGATGCCGCCGCCGGAACGCTGCACGTGCGCCCGACGCAGGCGGTGCAGGACGCCTTCGATGCCAAGCTCGTTATCTCGCAAAAGCGCCGCGCGAGCCTCGCGTCGCTGCGCGATCTGCCCGCCATTACTAAGGATGGGGTCCCGATCGAGCTGATGATCAACGCCGGGCTGCGCGAGGATGTTGCGGCGCTCGACCTCACCGGCGCACGCGGCATCGGTCTCTTCCGGACCGAATTCCAGTTTCTCGTGTCGGCGACGCTGCCGCAGCGCGAGCGGCAGCAGCGGCTCTACCGCGACGTGCTCGACGCAGCGGGCGACCGTCCTGTAATCTTCCGCACCGTCGACATCGGGGGCGACAAGGCGCTGCCCTATATGAATGTCGACGAAAATGCGCTGGAGGAAAATCCGGCGATGGGGTGGCGCGCGCTGCGCCTCGCGCTCGAACGCGAAGGCCTGTTGAAAGTCCAGGCGCGGGCGCTGATGGAAGCGGCCGCGGGACGCACGCTGAACGTGATGTTTCCGATGGTGTCCGAACCCTGGGAATATGAGGCGGCACGCCAGTTGTTCATCAACCAGCGCGCCTGGCTGAAACAGCACAACAAGAAGCTGCCCTCGGCGATCCGCTATGGCGCGATGCTCGAGGTGCCGGGTCTGATCGAGACGCTCGATCTGATGCTGCCGCACCTCGACTTCCTGTCGATCGGCACCAATGACCTGACCCAGTTCCTCTTCGCCGCTGACCGCGCGCACCCGCGGCTCGCCGAGCGCTATGACTGGCTATCGCCGACGGTGATGCGCTATCTGGCGCGGGTCGTGAAAATGGTGTCGGGATCGAAGGTCACGCTTGGCGTCTGCGGCGAAATGGGCGGCCGCCCGCTCGAAGCGATGGCGCTGCTCGGCATCGGGATCGAACGCTTGTCGATTACGCCGGCCGGGGTCGGTCCGGTAAAGGCGATGATCCGCTCGCTCGACCTTGGCGCGCTGCGCCGCGACGTTCCGGCGATCCTCGCCCACCCGGCCGCCAACCCGCGCGGGCAATATCTCGACTGGGCCCAGAAGCACCACGTCGATCTGGGCGAGTAACCGCGCGGCTTGACCGCCGACGTAATTGCCTTTGAGAAAATGTTTATGGTATGTTCTCTTCCCAGCCAAGGAGAGAGACATGACCGATTCCCCTGCCCGCGCTTCCGGCCAGTGCCATTGCGGTGCGATCCGATATTCGATGCCGACAGCGGTAGAACATCACGCCCTGTGTCATTGCAGCGATTGCCGCCGCCACGCCGGCGCGCCGATGGTCGGCTGGGCGCTGGTCGCACAGGCCGATCTGGAGCTCAGCGGCACGCCGCAGGTCTACGCCTCCTCGGAGCATGGGCAGCGCCATTTCTGCGGCGATTGCGGTACCGGCCTCTTCTATACCAACGACCAGATTTTCCCCGGCAAGATCGACGTGCAGTCGGGGACGCTCGACGATCCCGACCTGATCCCCGCAGGCGCGCAGATCCAGGTCGCCGAACGGATCGGGTGGATGGAAAAGCTCGACGAGATGCCCAGCTTCGTGCGCTACCCCGGCCAGGAGTGAGGCCTTATTTCCGGGCGTCGGCCTTGTCGTCGCCGGCGACGACGGCGGCGGTGAGTTTGGCAATATCGAGCCGCTGCGCCGCGTCGTCATAGCCCTGCCGGACGATGACCAGCCGCCGCGACGGAATGACGATCACATATTGGCCGCGATTGCCGAAAGCGCCGAAGGCATCGGATGGCACGCCCGCCGATTTGTCGAGCAGCCAGAAACCGGCACCATAGCCGAATGGCCCGTCCGGCTGCGGGCCGCTCGGCGTCGAAACGAAGCGCCGCCAGTCGGCGGGCAGAATGCGCTCACCGTCCGCCATGCCATCGTTGAGATAGAGGAGGCCGAGCCGGGCAAGATCGCGCGCGGTCGTCCACACCTGGCTCGACAGGATGAAATCGCCGTCCTTGTCATGTTCGACGAAGGTGCGCGTCATGCCCAGCCGGTCGAAAAAGGCCGCAGGATCGAGCGCCTCGCCCTCCTTCGTCAGCGCGGCCTTCAGCGACAGCGTCGCGAGCAGCGTGTCGTTGTTGGCGTAGCGATAGCGGCTGCCCGGCGGGTTGAGCAGCGGCCACTGCGTCGTCCACGCGCGCACCGATGCGCCGCCCATATAGATGGCATCGGTGCGATTGCCGGCGCTGTCGCTCGTCAGACCGCTTGCCATGCGCATGAGCTGTTCGGTGGTGATGAGCGCGCGCGGATCGCCAGCCGATTGCCATTCGGCGATCGCCGCGGGCGCGGCCACGTCGAGCTTGCCGCGCAGCACCGCGTTTCCGATCAGCGTCGCCGCCAGCGACTTTGCGACCGAAAAGGTGCGCTGCGCGGTATGGACGTCGTGCCCGGCTTGATAGTGCTCGACGACGATCCGGCCGTCCTTGACGATCAGCAGCGCGCTGGTCCGCCCGCCGAAACCGGCAATGTTCATCACTGCCGCTTCATAGCGCGTCAGACCGCGCGGGATCGGCGCGCGCGCACCCTGATCGCCGAGCGGCCATGGCCGTGCGTCGAAGTCGGCGCGCTTCTGCGGCGAAACTCCGGGCCCCGACGCGGGATCGGCGCCAATCGGCAGCGTCACGCAGCCGTCCCGCCCGGTCCACTGCGCGACGCGCGGCGGCATGTCGCCGCGATAGCGGACAAGAACGCGGCGTGCCGTCTGGTCGACATCGGCCGTCAACGCGCGGACGTCGGCCTCGATTTCGGGATAGATGCCCGTCAGCTCGTCGCGTTCGATATCGGCCATCGCCTTGCCCGCGCCGTCCCAAAGCGCCGAGCAGGTGAAGGCGGCGCGATAGCCCGCCGCCCAGGCGCGATTGAGATCGGCCCCCGCGTCCGCAGCCTGCGCCGGCATCGCCGTGAGCGCCATGGCGGCGACGAGAAACGCGCGCCCGCGCACGTCAGGGCCGCGGGCCGAACGCCGCGCGCTGGGCCTTTTTGGCGCGATCCCACCAGGCGCGGCGGATGACGTCGGCGACCCGGCCGGGATCGGCGGGAGCGAAGCGAACGAGCAGGCCGGGCCAGCCTTCATAATGCGGGGATTGCCAGAAGATACCGGGGTCGGTTTCAAGCAACAGCTCCTTTTCCTCGATCGGGCACATGACGTGAAAACTGCCGGCCTCGCGGCCCGGCGAAACGAAGGCCTTGCCGTTCACTTTCGGGCAAGGAGTGCCATAGAAGAGCGCCATTTCGACATCGGGCAGTGCGCAGGCAAAGGCGACAACATCGTCCCAGTCATCGAAACGGAAGGCGCTCACTGCTCCTCCCGCGCGGCGCGGCGGCGCTCGTCCCACCAGGCGATGCGCTCGGCGACGCGCTTCTCGAAACCACGATCGACGGGCCGATAGAAGGTCGCGGGCGCCATGGTATCGGGCCAGTAATTGTCGCCCGAAAAGCCGTCGGGGGCATCATGGTCATAGGCATAGCCTGCGCCATAACCCAGATCCTTCATCAGCTTGGTCGGCGCATTGAGAATGTTCGCGGGGGGCGCAAGCGAGCCGGTTTCGCGCGCCGCGGCCCACGCCGCCTTTTGCGCAGCATAGGCGGCGTTCGATTTGGGCGCGGTCGCGAGATAGAGACACGCCTGCACGATCGCGAGCTCGCCCTCGGGCGAGCCGAGAAACTGATAGGCGTCCTTGGCGGCAATGCATTGGGTCAGCGCCTGCGGATCGGCGAGCCCGATATCCTCGCTCGCAAAGCGGACGAGGCGGCGCAGGACATAAAGTGGCTCCTCCCCCGCGACGAGCATGCGCGCAAGCCAATAGAGCGCCGCTTGCGGGTCCGATCCGCGCAGCGATTTGTGCAGCGCCGAGATCAGATTGTAATGACCGTCACGGTCCTTGTCGTAGACCGGCATGCGGCGGTGCAGGAATTGCGCAAGCTGGGCCGCGTCGAGCGGATCGGCGATCGCGGCCGCGAACAGGGTTTCGACCTGGTTGAGCAGGAAGCGCCCGTCACCGTCCGCGCTGGCGATCAGCGCCGCCCGCGCGTCCGCGGTCACCGGCAGGCTCCGCCCGACATCCGCTTCTGCGCGTTCGACAAGCAGCGCGAGCGCCGCTTCATCGAGCCGGTGCAGCACCAGCACCTGCGCGCGGCTGAGCAATGCGGCGTTCAGCGCAAAACTTGGGTTCTCGGTTGTCGCGCCGACGAGCACGACCGTCCCGCGCTCGACAAAAGGCAGGAAGCCGTCCTGCTGCGCGCGGTTGAAGCGGTGAATCTCGTCGACGAAAAGCAGCGTGCGCTTGCCCGCAGCCGCCATCTTCTCGGCATCGGCGAACGCCTTTTTAAGGTCGGCGACGCCCGAAAACACCGCCGACAGCGGCGCGAAGCGCATCCCCACAGCTTCGGCCAGCAGCCGCGCGATCGTCGTCTTGCCCGTGCCCGGCGGCCCCCACAGGATGATCGACGACAATTGCCCCGCCGCAACCATGCGCCCGATCGCGCCCTCGGCGCCGGTCAGATGCTCCTGTCCGACGACATCGGCGAGGCTGCGCGGGCGCAACCGTTCGGCGAGCGGAACCGGCCCGGTGGCATCGGCTGCCCCGACCGGCGCATCGTCGCCGAACAGATCCCCGGCCATGCCGCGCTACCTCCGCTGCCGCTGCTTCTGGCGGATCAGCCGCAAATAGGTGTCGGCGACCGACTGATTGATCGCGTCCCATTCATAGGCCATGCTTTCGGCCAGCGCCGCCGCACCATGCGCCGCGCGCAACCCGGCATCGGTGCAATAGCGCTCAAGGTCGTCGGCAAAGCCGGTGATCGACCCCGGATCGACGAGATAGCCCGTCTGGCCATGCTTGACGATGCTGGCGCTGCCCGTCGCGCGCGCTGCGACCACCGGCAGGCCGCACGCCATCGCTTCCAGCGTCACATTGCCGAAGGTTTCGGTGACGGACGGGTTGAACAGCATATCGCACGACGCGATTGCCCGGGCGAGATTGGGACCGCCCTGAAAGCCGACGAATTTCGCCTGCGGGAGCCGCGATTCGAACCAGTCGCCCGCGGGGCCTTCGCCGATCACGACGACCTGATGGCGGACCTTGCGGCGTTCGAGCACGTCGATCGTGTCGGCGAAAACGTCGAGCCCCTTTTCCATGACCAGCCGTCCGAGGAAAGCGATGACGGGCATGTCGTCGGCGATGCCCCATGACTGGCGCCAGCTCGCCTCGCGCCTGTCGGGCCGGAAAATGTCGCGCTCGACGCCGCGCGTCCAGATGCCGATGTCATAGTTCATCCGCTGTTCGCGCAGCACCTGCGCAAAGCTTTCCGACGGCGCGATCAGCGCGTCGCAGCGCCGGTAGAGCCGGCGCAGCCACGCGACCATAATCGGTTCGAGGAAGGACAGGTTGTAATAGCGGAAATAGGTTTCGAAGCGTGTGTGCACCGAGCAGGCGACCGGGATATTGCGCCGCCGAGCCCACGCCGCCACTTGCCGCGAAACGCGGTCGGGGCTGGAGATATGCAGGATATTGGGCGCGAATTTCGCGATATCCTCGCGCACGCGGGCCGAGAAATGAAGCGGAATGCGATATTCGGGGCGGTTCGGGATCGCCATCGACGGCACGCTGACAAGATCGCCGGTCGGCTCGAAATCGGGTTCGGCAACCGTCGGCGAATAGACGCGCACCGATGCGCCCTGGCGTAGCAGATAGCCTACAAGGCGGTTGAGCGCCTTGTTCGCGCCATCGACCGTCATATTGTAATTTCCGCTGAACAGCGCGATGCGAAGGTCCGAAACGTCCATCCGATTTGCGCTAGTCCTTTGCCCCGTCAAAGGCAATTCGTCAGAAGTCGGCGCCGCGGTCGGCCGAGGCTTCCAGGTCGACAACCACCGGCGGATGCAGGCGCAGACGATGGACGCGCTTTTCATCGGCCTCAGTGATTTCGATGCGCCACCCGCTCGAGTGGTGCAGCACCTCGCCGACCGCCGGGACATGCCCCGCGAGCACCGCAGCGAGGCCGCCGAGCGTGTCGACATCTTCGTCGACTTCGGCAAGGCGCGGGTCGATTACTTCGCCAATATCGTCGAGTTCGGCGCGCGCATCGGCGTCCCAGCAGCCGTCGGCGCCGGGCACGAACAGCGCGGTCGGCTCGTCGTCATGCTCATCCTCGATCTCACCGACGATTTCCTCGACCAGATCTTCGATCGTGACGAGGCCGTCGGTGCCCGAATATTCGTCGATGACGATCGCAAGGTGCGTGCGCTTCGCGCGCATTTCAGCGAGCAGGTCGAGCACGCCCATCGATTGCGGCACATAGAGCGGCTGACGCAACAGGTCGAGCAGCGGCGGCGGCGTGCGCCCTTCGGCCAGTACCGCAAACACGTCCTTGACGTGGATCATCCCGATGACCTCGTCGAGCGTTTCGCGATAGACCGGCAGGCGGCTGTGCCCCGCATCGGCAAAGATCGCGACGATTTCCTCGAAGCTGGCGCTTTCCGAAATCGCGATGATCTCGCCGCGCGGCACCGCCACATCGTCGACCGTCTGTTCGCCGAAATGCAGCAGGTTGCGCAGCATCTTGCGTTCGATGGGCGACAGATCGCCGACGATGCTGCTGCCGCGGCGCTCGGCGCCCTCTTCCTCGGCCTCGTCGATGACCTCTTCGATCTGCTCGCGCAGCGACGGTTCGCTGTTACCGCCGAACAGCAACGTCCGTATTCCGGCCCACAGGCCGGACCTACTGTCCTCTTCCGATCGGGTCGAAGACCCCTGCTCGTCGGGCATGTCTCTCGCTTTTGCCGTTAATCCTGCACCGCATATGGATTGGCGATGCCCAGCGATGCAAGGGCTTTCACTTCCAAAGCCTCCATCGCCTCGGCGCCATGATCGTCGACATGGTCATAACCGACCAGATGCAGCATCCCGTGCACGATCAGATGAGTCGCATGATCGGCGACCGAAACCCCCTTCTCCGCGGCCTCGCGCACGCAGGTTTCGCGCGCCAGCACGATGTCGCCGAGCAATATCTCGCCATCGTCGCTGTTGCTCATCGTTTCGAGAAGATCGGGCTGGACCTGCGGAAAGGACAGGACGTTGGTCGGCTTGTCCTTCCCGCGGAAATCGCGGTTGAGCGCGTGAACTTCATCATCGTTGGTCAGGCGGATCGCCACCTCGACAAGCGGCGCGGCATCGGCCAGCGCGGCGTAAGGCGTCAGCGCGAGCCCGGCCGCGGCCGCCTCACCGGCGCGCACCTGCCAATCGAGATCGTCGAGCCAGGGGCTGGCCTCGTGCGTTTCGACGCTCAGCATGGCCGGATCGCGGCCGCGGGCCGGCTGCGCTTGTCAACGGAGAGAATCGGCGTGATCATTGCCCCTCGCTACTGCCGCACCGCGCCATGCGCCATGCGAAACTGCTTGCCCACCCCTGTTACGGCGGCGGGGCCGGTGCCGGCTGGGGCTGCGCCGACGGGGTTGCCGGTGTCGGGGGCGGCCCTTGCCCCGAGGGTGGCTGACGGTCACCGATCGGGAGGCGCAGATCGACGCGTGTGCCGCCGATTTCGGTGCTGATGACCGCATTGCCGTCCTCGACCCCGATGCTCGTCTTGTCCCCGACCGGGATCGTCCCGACGTCGGGCACGTCAAGCGGCTGGACCGGTCCCGCAGGATCGGCAGCCCGCGGCGGCTTCTTCGGTTCGGCGCCGCGGCCGCTGGCCTGCACCATGAAATCGCGCCAGATTCGCGCCGGCACGCCGCCGCCGGTCACACCTTGCAGCGGCGAATTATCGTCGTTGCCGACCCACACGCCGACGACCAGCCCATCGGTATAGCCGATGAAATAGGCGTCGCGATTGTCCTGGCTCGTCCCCGTCTTGCCAAAGCCGGCGATCGGCAGCCGCGCCGCGCGCCCGGTACCGCGA
This sequence comes from Sphingopyxis sp. Q841, assembly GCF_052384365.1. Taxonomy (NCBI): domain Bacteria; kingdom Pseudomonadati; phylum Pseudomonadota; class Alphaproteobacteria; order Sphingomonadales; family Sphingopyxidaceae; genus Sphingopyxis; species Sphingopyxis sp. Q841. Next base: position 559,939 of record NZ_JBQSUM010000001.1, read on the forward strand.
TTGACCACGGCGCCCAGCATATCCTCTATCCCGTCATGCTCGCGCGCCGAAAAATGGCTGGGCCCCCAGACCATATTTTCGAACCAGCCCTTGTCCTCGCTCTTGAAGGCGCGCGGCACGACCGGATAGGCGTTCGCCGCCACCGCAGCATAGGCGGCGGTCAGTTCCATCAACGTCATCGTCGAGGTACCGAGCGCCAGGCTCGGGTCACCCTTGGCCAGCGGTGCGGTGACGCCCAAATCGCGCGCCATCGCAATGACGCGGTCATCGCCCACTTCCTGCAGCAGCCGCACTGCCGCGACATTGCTCGAGGTCGCGAAGGCGTCTTCCAGCGTGATGCTTGGCGAATAGATGCCGCTGGCGTTTTTCGGCCGATAGGTGCCGATTTCGATCGGCCCGTTGGCGATGCGGTCGTCGGGGCGCCAGCCTTTGCGCAGCGCCGCGAGGTAGACGAACAGCTTGAAGGTCGATCCGGGCTGGCGCCGTGCCTGGGTGGCGCGGTTGAACGGCGATGCGGCATAGTCGCGCCCGCCGATCATCGCGACGACCTCGCCATCGGGGCGCATCGCGACCAGCGCCACCTGCGATTTGCCGAGCGCGGCGCGATTGACCGCACGCCGCGCCGCCGCCTGCAAACGGGCGTCGAGCGTCGTCGTGATCGTCTGGCGCGCATAGCCGATGTCGCTGAGCTTGCGGGCCTGCGGCAGCGCCCAGTCGGCGAAATAGGTGCCGGTGGGTAGGTCATCGCGCTCGCGCACGTCGATACGCGGCGGCCGCATCGCTTTCGCCTCGGCTGCGGTCAGATAACCCTCGCGCGCCATCGCCTGCACGACCAGCCGCATCCGCTTTTCAGCCAGATCGGGGTTCTTGGTCGGGGCCAGCCGCGACGGCGCCTGCACCAGCCCTGCCAGCATCGCCGCCTGCGCCGGGGTCAGCTTTTCGGGCTGGCGATAGAAATAATGGAGCGACGCGGCGCGCAAACCATAGGTGTTATCGCCGAAATAGGCGTTCGACAGATAGCGCTCGAGGATCTCGTCCTTGGTCAGCCATGCTTCGAGCCAGAAGGCGATCAGCGCCTCGCGCGCCTTGCGGCCCAGCGTGCGCTTGGGCGTCAGGAAGGTGAATTTGGCGAGCTGCTGCGTGATCGTGCTGCCGCCCTGGGTGCGGCCGCCGGTAACATTGCTCCACACCGCCCGCGCGACGCTGCGCGGATCGACGCCCCAATGATTATAGAAACGGCGGTCCTCGATCGCGATGAAGGCCTGCGTGACATGATCGGGCAGGTCGGCGACCTTCACCGGCTTGTCGACGACCGCGCCGATGCGCGCGATCGGGGTGCCGTTCGATGCGAGCAGGGTAATCTGCGGCGGCGCAATCGGTTCGAGCGATTTCGACAGCGGCGCCGTAATCGCCAGCCAGCCGACGAGCAGGATGAAGAGAATCGCAAAAGCCGCAAAACCGCGCGACAGCCAGCGCAGCCATCGTGGCCGCGGCTTCTTCGCGCCCGCCGGCGTCGCAGGCGTTTCGGCAGGCGGAAACAGCGGTTCTTCAACCGCCGGAGGCGGAGGATCATCGGAAAAAGGGAAAGCGGTCATTCTTCGCGCCGTATTACACGCCCAATACAGAGCGCGCAATCGCTCCTGCGGCGAAGCGCAATCGGGCGGCACTTCAGTGCATGTGGCGCAGCTTGTCGGGGTTACGCACGACGTAGATGCCGACGACCAGCCCGTCCTCGATTTCCAGCGCGGTCGTCTGATATTCGCCGTCGGCCTCGCGCGTCACGAAGCCGGGTAGCCCGTTGATCGTCCCGACCTCGACCAGCATTGAGGCATGTTTTCCGAACAGGACCGCCAGGCTGCGATGCACCCGCATGACGAGGTTGAAGCCGAGTACCGGCTGCATCGCCGCGGGCCGCTTGCCGCCGCCATCGGACCACATGCCGACATCGGCCGCGAGCAGGCTGCCGAGCGCGCTCATGTCACCGCTCCGCGACGCCGCGAAGAAGGCGCTCGCTATTTCGAGTCCGCGCTCGCGCTCGAGCCGGTAGCGCGGACGCGCGTCACGGACGTGGGCGCGGGCACGGGTCGCGAGCTGGCGCGTCGCCGCCGCATCGCGGCCAATCGTCGCCGCGACCTCGTCGAACCCGACGCCGAAGACGTCATGGAGCAGAAAGGCTGCACGTTCGAGCGGCGACAGCCGTTCGAGCGCAAGCATCAGCGGCAGCGTAACATCGTCGTCGGGTTCCTCGCCGACGATCGGGTCGGGGAGCCACGGCCCGACATAGGTTTCGCGCCGCGCCCGCGCCGATTTGAGCTGGTCGAGGCAGAGCCGCGTCACGGTACGCCGCAGAAAGGCAGCAGGCTCATGCACCGCCGCACGATCGGCGCCGAGCCAGCGGATGAAGGCGTCCTGCACCACATCCTCGGCATCGGCGACCGACCCGAGCATGCGATAGGCGACGCGCGTCAGCAGCGGACGCAGCGGGTCGAAACTCGCCGCCGCATCCGCCGCTTCCGCATGCGAAGGTGCCGTCCCCGTCACGCGGCGCGGGCCGGCTGTTCGTACCAAAGGTCGAAACCGACCGCGATGCGGTTCCATCCGTTGATGATGTTGATCATCAGCGTCAGCTTCACCTGTTCCTCCGGCGTGAATTCGGCCTCGAGCGCCGACTTGGCTTCGCCCTGTGTGTGCCCCTGCGACAGGCGCGTCAAGGCGTCGGTCCAGGCGAGCGCCGCGCGTTCGCGAGGCGTATAGCAGGGCGCCTCGCGCCACGCCGCCAGCAGATAGATGCGCTGCTCGCTCTCGCCGCCAGCGCGCGCTTCGGCGGTGTGCATGTTGATGCAATTGGCGCAGCCGTTGACGATCGAGGCGCGGATCTTGACGAGTTCGATCAGGCTTTTCTCGAGGCTGTCCTGCACAGCGAGCGAGGTCGCCATCCACTGCTTCATCAACTGCGGCGCTGCGGCGAAGGGGTCGGTTACCTTGGTCATGTCATCACTCCTTTGTTCGGGTTGTGCCGACATGACGAGGCAGCGCCGGTCGATTGTGACATGGCGCGCGAATAAATTTCGCGGCGACGGCTTTTTGCGATAGCTTCGCCCATCGACAACGACCGAAGGGGGCGTGTGATGAAGTTTCTCGATGGCTATCGTGAACAGGCCTATGCGCTGCTGCGCATTGTCGCCGGCTTGCTGTTCCTCGCGCACGGAGTGCAGAAATTCTTCAATTTCCCGACCGATTTTCCGATGCCGCTCAACCCGATGCTCTATGCCGCCGGAACGATCGAACTCGTCGCGGGCGCGCTGATCATCATCGGCCTGTTCACGCGGCCCGCGGCCTTCATCGCCAGTGGAATGTCGGCGGTCGGTTATTGGGTCGCCCACGCGCCGAACGGGCTCTATCCGATCGTCAACGGCGGCGAGACGATCATCCTCTACACCTTCATCTTCCTGTTCATCGCGACGCGCGGCGCCGGGATATGGAGCATCGACGCCAGCCGCTCCAAAGGCTGAACGGCTTTGGCGTCAGGGCGCCGTAGCTCTCAGCTTCCCGGCCCCTCATAGGCTTCGACGATCCGCCCGACGATGGGGTGGCGCACGACGTCGGCGCTCGTGAAGCGGCTGACGTTGATGCCTTCGAGACCTTCGAGCCGCGCGACCGCATCGGCGAGGCCCGATGTCGCGGGCAGCGGCAGGTCGACCTGCTTCGGGTCGCCGCAGATCACCATGCGGCTGTTCATGCCGAAGCGGGTGAGGAACATCTTCATCTGCGGGATCGTCGTATTCTGCGCTTCGTCGAGGATGATGAAGGCATCGGCGAGCGTGCGCCCACGCATGAAGGCAAGCGGGGCAATCTCGATCTCGCCGCTAGCGATGCGGCGTTCGACCTGCTCGGCGGGCAGGCAATCGTGCAGCGCGTCGTAGAGCGGGCGCAGATAGGGATCGACCTTTTCCTTCATGTCGCCAGGCAGGAAGCCGAGCTTCTCGCCCGCCTCGACCGCCGGGCGCGACAGGATCAGGCGCTGGACGCTGCCGGTGATGAGCTGGGCTACGGCCTGCGCGACCGCAAGATAGGTCTTGCCCGTGCCCGCGGGACCGAGCGCGAATATCACGTCGTCGCGCGCCAGCGCCTGCATATAGGGGATTTGCGACGGCGCGCGCGGGACGATCGTCTTTTTGCGCGTGCGGATCATCACCGGCGGCGCGTCGCTGGTTTCGTGGCGGATGATGCCGTCGAGCGTCGGCTGCGCCGTCATCGCGATCACCGCATCGACCAGCCCGCTGTCAATCTCTTCCCCGCGTTCGATCCGCGTATAAATTTCGGTCAGCACATCGCGCGCGCGCGCTGCGGCTTCGGCCTCCCCTTCGATCTGCACGCGATTGCCGCGCGCCGAAATATAGACGCCGAGCCTGTTCTCGATCGCCACCAGATTACGGTCGAACTCGCCGAATAATATGCCCAGAAGCTGGGTTCGCTCGAACTCCACCGACAATCGGACGCGGTCGCCGGGTTCGGCGGGCGATGCGGCGGTCAGCGGGCGTTTCGACACGTGGGCAGGGCTCCTTCTTTCAGTAACAACCTGTGTACTCCCGCGAAGGCGGGAGTCCATCCCGTGGCACCGGAATGCGGCGAAAGGAGATGGGTCCCCGCCTTCGCAGGGAAACCCAAACTCAAAGCCGGCACTAGGCAACCGCTTCCATCAACGGCTCGGCCCCCAGGCTGTTGGGCCCGGCCGATGTAACGCGCACATCGACCATGTCGCCGATCGCCAGCCCCGGCGCCGTCACATGCACCGATTGCAGCCAGGGCGATTTGCCGATCAACTGGCCGTCAAACTTGCCCTTGCGTTCGAGCAGCAGGCGCGTCGCGCGCCCGACCGTCGCTTCGTTGAATGCCTGCTGCTGCTGATTGAGCAGCGCCTGCAGCCGCTGGAGGCGGTCGTTCATCACCGCTTCGTCGATCTGCTCGTCCATCGTCGCCGCGGGCGTGCCGGGGCGGCGCGAATATTTGAAGCTGTACGCCATCGCATAATTGGTCGCGCGCACGATATCGAGCGTCGCCTCGAAATCGGCCTCGCTCTCACCGGGAAAGCCGACGATGAAGTCCCCCGAAATCGCAATGTCGGGGCGCGCCGCGCGAACGCGTTCGATGACGCGCAAATAGCTGTCGACGCTATGGCTGCGGTTCATCGCCGCGAGGATGCGATCGCTGCCCGCTTGCACCGGCAGGTGAAGGAATGGCATCAGATTGTCGACCTCGCCATGCGCCGCGATCAGCCCGTCGGTCATGTCGTTCGGGTGGCTTGTGGTATAGCGGATGCGCTCCAGCCCGCCCTCCCGCGCAAGCTCGCGGATCAGGCCGTCAAGGCCGATCGCCCGGCCCTTGTCATCCTCGCCGTCCCACGCGTTCACATTCTGCCCGAGCAGGGTGATTTCGCGCACCCCGCCCGCGATGAGCGCGCGCGCCTCGGTGATCAGGTCGGCGAAGGGCCGACTGATCTCGGCGCCGCGCGTATAAGGCACGACGCAGTAGGTACAGAATTTGTCGCAGCCTTCCTGCACGGTCAAAAAGGCCGTCGGGCGCTGACCGCCCGCGCGCTTTGGCAGCGCGCCGAACTTGCTTTCGAGCGGCATGTCGAGGTCGATCGCCTTTTCGCCGCGTTCGGCGCGCGCGATCAGGTCGGGCAACCGGTGATAGGCCTGCGGGCCGACGACGACATCGACGCTCGGCGCGCGGCGCGCGATTTCGGCGCCCTCGGCCTGCGCCACGCAGCCGGCGACCGCGATCGTCGGCGTACTGCCGTCCTCGCGCTTCAGCCGGCCGATGTCCGAATAGACCTTCTCGGCCGCCTTTTCGCGGATGTGGCAGGTGTTGAGCACGACCAGATCGGCATCGGCGCCGTCCGCGGCGGGAACATAACCCTGCGCGCCCAGCATCTCCGACATGCGTTCGCCGTCATAGACGTTCATCTGGCAGCCGAAGGATTTGACGTGGAAGGTCTTGGCGGGATTTTTGGCGGGGGAGTCGGATGTCATCGGCGCCCTATAGGCGATGGCGGCTGATCGCGGAAGGGTTTGGCGTCTGCGCCATCGCGCCGGCGATCGCGGCGCGCGCGGCCTCGGCCAATAGCTTGCGGTCCGCCTCGGCATCGTTGGGCAGCGGATCGAGATAATGGATGGTCAATGTGATCGGCCGCTTGCGCGCGAGCAGACGCTTGAAATTGTCGAGGCCCGATTCGGGATCGAGCCACGCAATATCGGGAGCCTCGACCCCATAGTCGAGAAACACCGGCTGCACCTGGAGCCGTGGCGGCGTCGGAATCACCGCCTGCAACAGCGACGGCCGGAATGGCAGCAAGCCGTCGCCGGGCCCCGTCGTCCCTTCGGGAAACAGCGTCACCGGGCGCCCGCGCGCAAGCGCATTGCGCAGATCGTTCGTCTGATTGTGAATCTCGCGCTTCGCCTCACGCTGGACATAGATGGTGTGATTCTGGTCGGCGAGCCAGCCGACGAGCGGCGTCGTGCCGACCTCGGCCTTGGACACGAAGGCCGATCGCGCCGCACCGCCGAGCGCCAAAATGTCGAGCCAGCTGACATGGTTCGACACGAACAGGACATCGCGGCGCAGCCGCGTCCCGGTCGTCGTGACCCGCAAACCCGCGATCCAGCCGACCGCGTTCAGAAAGGCCATGACCATCGGCGATGGCCGCCCGATGGCGCGGTAGAAAAGGTGCGGGACGATCAGGAAAAAGAGCGTCAGCACCATCAGCGCAAGGCGGAAGACCGAGCGCCAGGTGATCCGGGCGCGATCAGTCGCGCTTGCGATCGATGGCGACACCGTAAAGCTCCATGCGGTGATCGACGAGGCGGAAGCCCAGCCGTTCGGCGATCACCTTCTGCAACGCTTCGAGTTCGGGATCGACGAATTCGATCACCTTTCCCGTTTCGACGTCGATCAGATGATCGTGATGCGCCTCTGGCGCGGCTTCGTAGCGCGAACGGCCATCGCCGAAATCATGGCGGTCGAGGATGCCCGCTTCTTCGAACAGGCGCACGGTACGATAAACGGTGGCGATCGAAATGCCGCTGTCGATCTTCGACGCGCGCTCATAAAGCGTTTCGACGTCGGGATGATCTTCGGAATCCGAAATCACGCGCGCGATGATGCGACGCTGTTCGGTAATCCGCAGGCCCTTTTCATGGCAAAGGGCTTCAAGATCGATGGAACCGGGCATGATGGCCTTTCGTGCAAAGCGCGCAGGTCGCGTCCTGTTTCTTCAATCTGTATAGGGTCGCCCCGCGCATAGAACAAGGGCGGCGCCCCCCGGCACCGCCCCTGCATTCTGCGCCGTGAAAAGCTCAGACTTTCTTGCGCTTGCGGCCGCCGCCGCGCCCCTTGGTGCCCAGGCCGATTTCCTTGGCGAGCGCGCGGCGCCGTTCGGCATAATTGGGAGCGACCATCGGATAATCGGCTGGAAGGCCCCACTTTGCGCGGTAATCGTCGGGCGTCATGCCATAGTGGGTCATCAGGTGGCGGCGAAGCATTTTCAGCTTCTTGCCGTCTTCCAGACACACGATATGGTCAGGCTTCACCGACGCGCGGATCGATACCGCGGGCACCGGCTTTTCTTCTTCGACCGCCTTTTCGCCAAGGTTCGACAAGGCGGTGTGGACGTTGTTGATCAGGATTGCGAGATCTGAAATCGCGACGCTGTTATTGCTGACATGCGCCGCGACGATGTCGGCAGTCAGCGTGACGAGCATTTCATTTGTATCGGCAGACTCCGACATGAAACTCATTCCCCATATAAAGACCCGGATAATCAGCGATTTGATTATTGGGGGGTTCCTACCCCGAGGAAATTCATGCCATTTTGGTGGGAATTTCGCAATGCCTCAATTGCTAATGATCAGCGTCCTTGACTGGGCGCCGCATCGTAATCGCATCGCGCATTACGCCATCGCGCCCGCGATAATAAGCAGGGCGCCGTCCGCACTCCGTAAAACCCGACGCCCGGTAAAGATGAATAGCGTCATTGTCGGCCCGCATTTCAAGGAAATAGTCTTCGGCGCCTTCGCCCGATGCCCAATTCTGCCAGTCGGTCATGAGTTTTTTTGCGACGCCGCGGCCGCGAAAGGCCGGGTCGACGGCGAGCAGGAGCAATTCGCTTTCGGGACCGGCGATCCGCGCCGCATAAAAGCCGCACGCCCGCTCCCCGACCCATGCCAGACAGATGCGCGCCGAAGGTAGCGCGAACAGCGTCAGCAACTGACCTGCACTCCACGCTTCGCCATAGGCGGGTTCGAACGCCGCATCCATGATCCGCATCGCCGCGTTCAGGTCTGCGACGCGCGCGGTGGCGATCCGCACTGCCTCGCTCATGGCGTCGCCATCGGTTTTGCGTCGGGCGCCCGCCCGTAAATGGGACGGGGGTGATCGAACAGGGCTTCCGCCGGCAGCGCAGGGAGCGCACGCGCGTCGGGCAGCATAACGAGCGCTTCGCCGAAGCCGCGGCGCGCGACGAAAACGTCGGCGCGGTTCCCGACTATCAAGCCATCCGCGTTCTCTACGGCGACTTCGGGTAGCAGCGATTGAACTGGCCCGCGCGGCGTCAGCTTGGCGCCGAAGGGCTGGACGAACCATTGGCCGTGCCCGCCCTCCATGACGACGAGCGCGCCGCCTGCCGCCGCAATCGGCGCGGCCGCCGCCGCGGCGACGAGGGCGGGGGTCGAAAAGCCCCGGACCGGGACGCCCCAGGCCAGTCCCAGCGCGCGCGCCGCTGCGACGCCGATGCGAACGCCGGCAAAGCTGCCGGGCCCGCAGCCCACCAATATCCCGGCCGCTCGTCCACCGCCTTGCAGTTCGGCGATCAGGGGGATCAACCGTTCGGCATGTCCGCGCCCGATCACCTCGTGCCGCGCATCGACGGTGCGCGCGCCATCGATCAGCGCGACCGTGCAGGCCTCGCTGGCACAATCGATGACGAGCCGGAGCGCGTCAGGCGATGCGGTTGAAGCGGTCAAAGTCCGGCCGCGGGCTGCGCTCGAAGATGCTCGCCGGATCGCCATAGCCCAGCGTCGAGATGAAATTGCTCTTCACATTCGGCGTATCGGCGAAAAATGCGGCGTCGACAGCGTCATTGTTGAACCCCGACATCGGTCCGGTATCGAGCCCGAGCGCCCGCGCGGCCAGGATGAAATAGCCCCCCTGCAGACTGGAGTTGCGGAACGCGGTTGTCGCCGCGTGCGGCGCATTGCCAGCAAACCAGCTCCGCGCGTCGGTGTGCGGAAACAGTTCGGGCAGATGTTCGTAGAATTCATTGTCCATCGCGATGATCGCAGTGACCGGCGCCTTCAATATCTTTTCGGCGTTCGCGGGCATCGACAGCGCGGCGAGCTTTTCCTTGGCGGCGTTCGAAACGCACCAGACAATGCGCGCCGGCAGACTGTTCGCGCTCGTCGGGCCGAATTTCATCAGATCCCAGATCGCGCGAAGCTGCGCGTCCGACACCGGCTTGTCGAGATAGCCGTTATAGGTACGCGCGGTGCGGAAAAGCTGGTCGAGGGCGCTGTCGGAAAGCGGCTCGCTCATCGGGACATACTCCTGTGGCTGGGATCAGATCAGACCGCGTGGACGGCGGTGACTTCGGGAACATAATGTTTGAGCAGCGACTCGATTCCGTTCTTGAGCGTCGCAGTCGACGAGGGACAGCCGGCGCAGGCGCCCTGCATCTTCAGATAGACATTGCCCTTGTCGAACCCGCGATAGACGATGTCGCCGCCGTCGTTAGCGACCGCCGGGCGGACGCGCGTTTCGATCAATTCCTTGATCTGGTCGATGATGTCGGCATCGGCCGGGTCATCGGCAAAGCCGTCCTCCGCGTCGCCCGGAACGCTGATCCCCGCAGCACTCGCCGGGTTGAACAGCGGCATATCGCCCAGGAAATGATCCATGATGATGCCCAGCACATCGGGCTTCGCCATCGACCATTCGGCGCCGGGCGCGATCGTCACCGACACGAAGTCACGCCCGAAGAAGACGCCGCTTACGTCGCCGAGCGTGAACAATGCCTGCGCCAGGGGCGAGGCTTCAGCCTCTTCGGGGCTGGCAAAGTCGCGGGTTCCCGTTTCCATGACCGGACGGCCGGGCAGGAATTTGAGCGTCGCGGGGTTCGGAGTCGGTTCGGTTTCGATCAGCATGGGTCGCATTTGGGACCGCGCGGCCCTTTGTGCAAGCCGCCGCGCCGCGCTACACGCCAAATATGCGCCGTTTCACCCATTTTGCCGCCATCGACTGGTCGGGCGCCCGCGGCGCGCGCCAGCGTGGCATTGCACTCGCCGTGGCGAGCGGCGGGGCGGCGCCCGCGCTTGTCCGGCCGGGGCATGTCTGGTCGCGCGCGGAGATATTCGACTGGCTCTGCGACGTTGCCGCTCAAGGCACCGACATTCTGATCGGCTTCGATTTTTCGGCCGCATTCGCCTTTGCCGACCGCCACGCCTATTTCCCCAAATGGTCCGACAGTCCGCCCGATATGCGCGCGCTGTGGGCGCTCGTCGCGCGCCATGCAGCGGACGATCCGCATTTCGAGGCGCATGGCTTTCTGAACAATGTGGAAGCCCGCCGCCATTTCCGCCATGCAAAGGGCGATGTCGGCGACTTGTTCGAGGGCGGTACGGGCCGGCTGCGTATCGTCGAACAGCATCAGCGCGCGACGCGCCAGGCGGCGAGTGTGAGCAATTTCAACCTCGTCGGTGCGGCGCAGGTCGGCAAGGCAAGCCTGTCGGGGATGCGGCTACTCCACCATCTCGGCGGCGCTCTCCCACTCTGGCCGCTCGATCCGGCGCCCCCGCGCGGCCCGCTGCTCGTCGAAATCTACACCGCGCTTGCCGCGCGCGCCGCGGGCGTGCCCGCCGGACGCAGCAAGATCCGCGACGGCGCCGCGCTCGACACCGCGCTCGCGGCGCTCGGCTCGCCGCCGGCGGGGCTTGCGGGCCCGGTCAGCGACCATGCAAGCGACGCGCTGCTCAGCTCCGCGTGGCTTCGCGCGATCGCCGCCGATACCGCGCCCTGGTCTCCCGCACCGCTCACCCCGACGATCGCGCGCACGGAGGGCTGGACCTTTGGCATAATTTGACGCAAGGGGCGCGAACGCGCGCCGGCTTAGCTCAGTTGGTAGAGCAACCGCCTTGTAAGCGGTAGGTCGTCAGTTCGAGTCTGACAGCCGGCACCATCTAAAGCGCTGAAATCTGCAGTTTTTGCCAATTTTCGGCAGTTTTTCTGCTATCACCGTGGTTATCGCCCCCCCAGATTGTCTCCGTTTGCTCCACCCCATCGCAGGGCACCCAGCTACTGCATTTCCGGCTCGTCTCACCGGCACCCGTCACCACAGAGGTCGAGGTTGACACGCGCCGCCATTGGGACCGCGAATTCCGCATGCGCGACCTCGCCTGATGCCCCGATAAGGGACGGGGTGAAGCCTCGCACGCTCCGCAATATCAGGGCAACGTCTGGCGCCCGCGCGCGTTAGGCAAAGAGAATTGGAAAGGAAGACCATGGTGCGGTTGCTGCTTGTGATGACGTCGGCCCTGTCGATCGCCGCCGCGACGCTTTCGCTGCAATCCTGCGGCGCGAGTGATGTGGAGGCGGCGCCGCCGGCTGGCCCGCTTAACAATGTCGTGACTCTTCCCGACGGTTCGACGCTCGCCGCCGCCAAGGGCTCGCTTTCGCGCAACATCGCCGAGTGGCTGGCGTCGCGCGACGGGCAGAAGGGCGAGTTTGCATTTGGTGGCTTCGCCGAGGATCGGCCGATCCTGACGCGCGCAGGCATCGGGCAGGCGGCCGACCTTTCCAACATCCTGCGCGCGGCGCCCGCGGCTTCGATGGAAATTGCCGGTGACGCTGGGCAGGCGCGGGCGCTGGCGCATATGCTCGGCGACCGCGGCATCGCGCCTGATCGCATGAAGGTGGTTCCGGCGGCTGGACTGGGTAGTGTATGGCTGACGATCGACAGGGGTTCGACCGCCTCGTTGACAACCGCGAAATCCTGACGGCGTCATTCGGACCCTAGCGCCCGAAACCAATCGGCATAATCTGTATTTACCGCCATGCGGCGATTGAGATCGGGGGCGCCATCCGACCACCACCCCGGTCCGCGCTCGCCGAGCCCCCGCTTCGCGCGATCGACCGCGGCCCTCGACCGCCGCATGGCGGCGGCGTTCTTCTCCTCGCGCGCCATGCGCACCGCCCGCCGCGCCGCCATGAGGTCGGAGACAAGACGCGTGCGCTCTTTTTCCGACAAGTTGGGATTGGACATCCGCCAAAGACGACCGCGGACCACGAAATAACGGCCGTCGGGCGTCACGGGGTGGTGAAAAGATCGCTCTGGCACGTGCTGCCGCCCTTCCTTCCTCGGCGCAGCCGTCGGCCCGAACATGAGCTTAGGTGACCGGCGGCCGAAGGGTCGTGGGCCGCCGGCACCCGTCAGAAAAAGCGGACGAAAGATCGTCCACCCTTCCCGAACCAACGCCCGCGTCGATCAGGGCAACGTGCGGCGACCGCGCCCGAACAGAAAGGCGAGGACGAAAAGCACGACGCCGATGACGAGCAGAATTTTCGCAAAGCCGGCCGATAGACCGGCAATGCCGCCAAAGCCGAGAAGCGCGGCGATCAGCGCGACGACGGCGAAGATAATGGCCCATTTGAACATGAAATGTCTCCCGCGTTCCGGCCGCGCCGGTCCGCCTCCCCGCGTTTAGGCGTAGGAGCGGCAAGACGCGCCGTTCGGTCTATCCTTAGTGGATGCTCACCAAACGCTGCCGAACCGCGTTGGTTCCGGCTCCAATGCTCTGAATTTCCTTTCATAACATAGGTTAAGTCGATGTTTTCAAGTGATCTTTCAGGGGGCAATGGCCGCGGCCGTGCGTCTCCCATGCGCGCCCGCCCCCGAGGGCGATCTGAGAAGAAGAGGCCATCATGGCGCAGAATAATCAGCAGGGCGGCAGTCAGCCGAACCAGAACCCCCGGCCAGAATCCCGGCCAGGACGGCAAGCAGAAAGGTTCGATGCCCCGCACCGACAAATCAAGCTACACCGACAAGCAGAAACGCAGAGCCGAGCATATCGAGAAGGGCCATGAAGAGCGCGGGGTGAGCAATGAGGAGGCCGAGCGCCGGGCTTGGGCGACGGTCAACAAGGAATCGGGGGGCGGCGACATGTCGGGGTCGGGCCGCGGCCATTCCGACACCCATGAATCCTCGCGCAAGGGCAGTTCCGGTGAAAGCCCTGAGAAGCGCTCTCACGCAGCAAAGAACGGATGGGAAATCCGGCGCCGCTACGGGAACGGATGAGGAGGCGGATAAGGATGGAGCGATTGCGGCCTTGCGGACGTTGATCCCATGTCCGCAAAGTGAGTTTGTTCATGATCCAGCCAGCAACGAAAGAAGATGGCCACACGCATGGCGCGCATGATCATGCGGCGGGTGCTAGTTCGCGAAGCCTCGCGATCGCTTTGGCGCTGACTGCGCTGTTTCTGATCGCTGAACTCGCCGGAGCCTGGCTTTTCAACAGCCTCGCGCTCTTATCCGACGCTGCGCACATGTTCACCGATACAGCAGCGCTGGCGCTCGCGCTGGTTGCCGTCCGGATCGGGCGAAAGCCCGCGGATGCCCGCCGCACCTATGGTTATCGCCGCGTCGAGATCCTCGCGGCAGCCTTCAATGCGTTGCTTCTGCTTGCCATCGCCGCCTATGTGCTCGTTGCGGGGGCAAGGCGCCTTTTCGCGCCCGAGGATGTCGGCTCGATCGGCATGCTCGCCGTCGCGGCCGTCGGGCTCGCGGTCAATCTCGTCGCCATGCGCGTCCTCGCGCACGGCACGCGGGACAGCCTCAATGTCAAGGGCGCCTATCTCGAGGTCTGGGCCGACATGCTGGGATCGCTCGGCGTGATCGGCGCGGCCGGCCTCATCTGGCTGACCGGCTGGCGCTGGGTCGACCCTCTGGTCGCGATTGCAATCGGGCTCTGGGTAGTTCCGCGCACCTGGATATTGCTGCGCGATGCCGCCAATATCCTGCTACAGGGCGTGCCGCGCAGCGTCGACCTCGACACTGTCCGCGCGCAAATCCTGGCTTGCGGGGGAGTGGTCGCGGTCCATGAACTTCATCTCTGGTCGGTCGCCGGGAACGACATGAATTTCACCGCGCATATCGTTACCGCGACGCCTGATGGGCACGGCAGGGTCCGGCGGGAAGTGGCGGAAACATTGCAAGAGCAATTCGGCATTACGCACGCGACGCTACAGCTCGAAACGACGGGACGCGCGTGCAAGACGCCCGCGCACCCCTGACGCCTGTGCCCGAACCGGGAGATCATACGCGCCGGGTGGTACGACGGCTATCGCATATGGGCAAACTCGCCCGACCGGCGGCATCTGCTGGTCCCGCAATTCCGCAGATGGGAGCTGCGTCGGCGCGGCTAGAGTCCCGCGATTTCCCCGCTGTCGATCGCTTTGCGGACGCAGGCCTTTTGCGCCGCGTTCGCCGCAACGGGATCGGTCCGGGCGAGTTGTTCGGCGGCAAGTTTCGCGCCCGCCATCTGGTCCGCAGGGACGGTCTCGACCGCGACATCCCACCAGTCGCGTATCTGCCAGCTCGGGCCGGAAACCGGGCCTTCGGCCGCGATCTTCTCGATGAACAGTTCGACATGCGCCCGGCACGCCGCCGCGTCGAGCCCGGAGCCGGCTTCTGTCCGCGCGGCGACAGCGGCGCGCATCTCACGATGAGCGCGGTAGCGCGCAAGCAAAGCCAGCCCGTCGATATCGGGCGTGCGGCGCACCGCCAGCGCGGGATCACGGCGGCACATCATCTGCGCGGCGTGCCGCGCGAGATCATTGGATGGCGAGGCAAGCTCGGCGCGCCCGAATTTGCGCAGCCGCTTGCCACCCGCGGAGAATTCGCTGCCGGCGAGCATCTGGACCTGCAAGGCAGCACAGTCGGCGCGATAGGTCGCCAGCATGAAGGCTTCGCCGCGCGGGCCATCGGCAGGCAGGAGAAAGGCCCCGGCATAGTCGATCTGCCCGCCCCCGCGATCGACCCAGCGCAGATCGAAATATTTGGCGCCGTCGGGCCCAAGCGTGTCGGGCACGGGATTGGCTTGTCCCGACCGCGCAACGAGGTCGGCGAGTTCCGCCTCGGTTTCGGCCTCCCCGGCTTCACCGGCCGCGGCCAAGGCTAGCCGATACTGGCCCTGCGCGGCGTCGGGCGCGCCGAGCGCAGCATAGGCACGGCCAAGATCGAGATGCCACGCGGGCAGGATGGCGAGCATATGATGACGCGGCGCGACGAGCGTTTCGAGCATGTCGGCGGCTTCGCGCGCGCGGCCTCCGTCAAGGGCCTTCCGCGCCGACCGCGCCAGATCGGCATCGCGATCGACCTGACTTTGCCCGGAGGGTGGCGGCGGAGCGGCCAGCGAAGGCGCGGCCGCCGAAATTGCCGTAGCGATCCCGGCCAGCAAAAATCTGCGCGAGGCAAGCGCGCCGATGACGCGCCGTAGCAATGTGCAACTCGTCGGGGCGCCAGCGACCTTAGATGTCCGCATATCGATCGACGGTGCGCGCCGCCCCGCAAGAGCCGATACCGCTTTGTCCATGCCCGCCCCCTTCAACCTTCAAATTCAGCTTCGAGCAAAAGGCCCCGAAGTCAAGAGCGTAGCGAAGATCATCCCAGGCCAGGACCGCACGCGGATTGCCTATCCTGCGGAGCAGAACCCCTTGCCTGCCCGGCCGCGGGTCCCGCTGGACAGCCGGGCGTACCGTCAGCGGGATGGAAAGGGCAGCCGGCTGGCGCCCCTCCCCCCTCTGGCTCGACTAGAAGCGATAGCCCCCAGCGAACACGACCTGATGGCGCGACGCCTTGAGCCCGGTGCCGACACCGGCATAGCTATATTCGCCATAATCGGAATAGCGATATTCCAGCCGCCCGAAAATCGGACCCGATACATATTCTGCTCCGCCGCCAAGGCGATAGCCGTCCAGATTGTCGCCCTCGGTGAGGCTGCTCGTGCCGTCATTATATTTGAGCTTCACCCGGGCATTGGTGTAGCCGCCCTTGGCAAAAAGCAGGACATTGTCGCTGGCCGCAAAGCCGATCCGCGCGCCGACATAGAGGTCACGGCCGGTCACGAGCGATGCCCGGTCCCCCGGGACAACGACGTCGGAGACGCTTTCCTCGGCGGTCGAGTCGGAGATCTCGGTTTCGATTCCGAGGATCGCTCCACCCAGATCGACATCATAGCCGGCGGTCAGGCCATAAGCGAAGCCGCCTTTCGAGCCGCTGTCGCCGTCGAGTTCGAGCTTCACGCTGTCATAGCCTGCAATGGCGCCGAGCTTGAAACCCGCCAGACCGCTGCTGTCCTGCGCGTGCGCGGGAACCGCGAAAAGCGTTGCGGCAAATGCCGCCGTCATCATCTTTCTCAATTTTTCCTCCTGTTGACGAGCGCTTGGCTCGCGCCCGGAAGAAAAGGCGCAACGAGCTAAGTCAAACTCACTTCGGATATAATTGTCGATAAATTTTGCTTGTTGCCGTTGCGCCACAATTGCGCGCAATGTCTCTGGCGCACGTCGCGGGATCGCCGACACCACATGCACTGTCGATCCGATCGGATGAGCATCGCACTATTCGGGCTAGACCGCCCGTCTGCAGTGGATCTGCGTCATTGTCCTAGGGCGACGCAACGTCAGCCCGCGGAGCCGCCGATTTCGCGCAGTGTCCCCGCGTTTGCAAAATAAAGCTCCTCGAACAATGCGGGCGGGACCGGGGGGCCGAACCAGTAACCCTGCCCCTCCTCGCATCCCTGCTCGCGCAAGAAGGCTGCATCCTCGGCCGTTTCGACGCCTTCGGCGATTACAGAAATGCCGAGACGGCGCGCCATGTCGATCAGCGTGGTGACGATGATGCGCTCGCGCGGTGCACTACGCACCATCCGGGTGAAGCTCTTGTCGATCTTGATGTGGGTGACGGGCAGCGTGCGGAGCAGGTTGAGCGACGCAAAGCCGGTGCCAAAGTCGTCGAATGCGAGGTGCACGCCCTGATCGCGCAGTGCACCGAGCTGTTCGACGATCGGTGCTTCGCCCTCGATCAGGATATTCTCGGTGATCTCGAGTTCCAGTGCACTGGGCGCCAGGCCGCGGCGCGCGCAGACGCCGCGCACCAGCTGCGGCAGATCGCCGGCGCGAAACAGCGCCGCCGAGAGATTGATGCCCATCCGGAAATCGGGTGCGCGAGCGCGCCAGAAAGCTGCGCAGACGCTGGCCTCCTCGACGACCCAGCGCGCGACCGGCGCGGCGAGCGGCCCGGCTTCGAGCGCGGCAAGGAACGCGGCGGGCTCGAGCAGTCCGCGCTCGGGATGTTTCCACCGGATAAGGGCTTCGGCCCCGGTGAGCGCACCATCGGCGAGGCAGAACTGCGGTTGATAGAATAGACAGAATTCGCCGGCTTCGAAGGCCCGGTGCAATTCGGCGTCATACATGCGCCGTGCGACCGCTTCGGCGCGCAGCGCGGGCACATAGACATAACGCGACCCTGGCCCGAGCTGGCGAGCCTGGAACAGCGCCAGTTCGGCGCTGCCGATCAGCGCGTCGGCCTCACCGCCATGATCGGGCGCGAGCGCGATCCCGACATGGCCCGACAAACGATGTTCGACGCCATCAATATGGATAGGAGCGGCGATCGCTGCAATCATGGCCTCTGCCAGGGCATCGATCGCCAGAAGCGCGTCCGCCGCGACAAGCAGCGCAAAGGCAGCGCCGCCGCAACGCGCCGCCATATCGGATCCCGTAACCAGCGTGCCCAGCCGCGTCCCGATTTCGCCGAGCACCGCATCGCCCGCTGCCTGACCGAGCGCGTTGTTGACGTCTCCGAAGCCCGCGAGATCAGCGACAAGGAGCGCGTGCGGCGCGCCGGCGACGGCGGCTTCTGCCAGGCGCGCGCGCAGGAGATTGCGATTGGGCAGGCCAGTGAGCGCGTCATAATTCGCCAATCGGTAGAGCGCGTCATGCTCGGCCTGCGCTTCGGTCATGTCCCGCACGATCGTGCCGAAATGGATGACACCATTCTCGAACCAGTGCGACCAGTGAATCTCGCCCGGAAAGCGGGTGCCATCGGCCCTCACTCCCGTGAGCGGTGTCGCCTCGGTAACCGGCGTGCCCCCTCCGCGGACGCGCGCGATCGCGGCGTGGACGAGCGGATGATCGCGCGGATCGATGATGCTGTCGATCGGCTCGCCGATCATCGCCGCGGCATCGTGACCGAACATCATGCTCGCTGCCGCATTCCAGGCGGTTACGCGCGCTCCGGCATCGAAGCAGATGACCGCATTGGGTGACGTCGCGGCGCTCGCGGCAAAACGATTGGGCCGGGTTGCCGCCTGAACGCCGAGCCGGCGAAGCTCGAGCTTGTCCGACACGAGATCGGCGAGCGCGCGCAATCGCGCCCGGTCCCCGGGCGACAGGCCGGCGCGCGGCGCCGGATCGAGCACGCACAGCGCGCCAAGCGCATGGCCGGACGGCGATCTGAGCGCGGCCCCGGCGTAGAAGCGGATGAGCCCGTCAGCGACGAGCGGATTGTCGTGAAAGCGCGGATCGAGCGTCGCATCCTCGACGACGAGAATATCCTGGGCATTGATCGCATGCGCGCAGAAGCTCGCATCGCGCGACATGTCGCATGCCCCAACGCCCTCGCTTGCGGCGAAAAAGACATGGTCATCGCCGATCATGTTGACGGCAGCCGCGGGACAATCGAAGGTGCGCGCCGCCATTTCGACGATCGGCTGCAGGCCGGGCAAGCCGAGTGCGGGGTCTATCCCATATTCTGCGAGCGCTGCGAGCCGTCCGACTTCGTCAGTGCTTCGTTCGGGACATCGCAAGGCCGGCCTCCTCTCCCCGCATGATAAGCCATGCTTTGGTCAAATCGGCGTTAATCAGACCCCCAATAGGTCAATATTACATTGGTAAAGCCAGCGCGATCGCAACCATTTTGGTCTCAATTTTCCCGCCAGCGGCCCGCGGATGGCGGCGGGCGCGCCGCGCAATGGCGCGGCGCGGATCGCGCGGGTGCAATTTTGGCCCGCCAAGCCTCTAATCTTTGATCTGGCGACCGATACAGCAAGCAAGGCCGCTGGCGGGAACCCGTCTCGCGGAGGACCCTGCGGCCAGGCACCTCTCCGCTCAACCGCCGCGACATGGAAAATGATGAGGCAGGCTTGGCCGAACACGAAGCCGCGCCGACGAACATGCGCAACCATCCTTCGCTTTGGATGGTTCGTGCTTCGGAGCGGGGGCAGAAGAGGAAAGCAGAATGACCCGCAAAGCCAAAGCCGGAAAGGTCGGTGAAAACAGCAAGGAGAAGCGCGGAAAGCAGATCGCGGCAGCCAAGCTGCGCAAGCAAGTGGGCGACAGCAAGTCGATCGCCGCGCCGCTGGTCGATAGCGAAGCGACGCTGGCGCGCAAACCCGAGTGGGAGCCGCGCTATCGGGGTTCTGATCGCCTTGCCGGGAAGGTCGCGATTGTGACCGGCGGCGACAGCGGCATCGGCCGCGCGGTCTGCGCACTCTTCGCGCGCGAAGGGGCCGACATCGCCATCGTCTACAAATCGAACACGCGCGATGCCGAAGCGACGGCCAGGATCGTCGAGGCCGAGGGACGAACCTGCCTGACCATCAAGGCCGATGTCGGGCGGAAAGATGCCGCGGCGAAGATCGCGGACGAGACGATCGCCAAATTCGGTCGCATTGACATATTGGTGAACGATGCCGGCGAACAGCATCCCGCCGAGGACATCCGCGACATTTCGGTCGAACAGCTCGAGCGGACCTTCGCCACCAATATATTCGGCATGTTTTATCTTGTTCAGGCGGTACTACCGCACCTGCGCGCGGGCTCGGCGATCGTCAACTGCACCAGCGTCACCGTGTACCAGGGAAGCGCCGGACTGCTCGACTACAGTGCGACGAAAGGCGCGATCACCGCCTTCACCCGGTCGCTGAGCGAAAATCTCGTCGGCAAGGGCATTCGCGTGAACGCGGTCGCACCGGGGCCGATCTGGACACCGCTCAACCCGCGCGGCGGCGCGCCCGCCGAAAAGGTCGCGACGTTTGGCGAGAGCACGCCGATGAAACGACCGGGTGAGCCCAATGAGGTCGCACCCTGTTTTCTGTTCCTCGCCTGCGAGGACAGCAGCTATATGTCGGGCCAAGTGCTTCACCCGAACGGCGGCACCATCGTCAACGGATGAGCGACCCCGCTCTGGCGAGCGCCGCCGTAGGTGGCAGTTGCCCGCCCCTCACTCAAAATATCTACACGAGCCCCCGTCACTGCGGCGGTGCGCGCAGGACAGCGGACGAACCATGGCTGATCCAGCGCGTAGAGCCATCTGCGACCAGGCGGCTCACGCAAAAAGGCGAGGCCGGTGCGCGCTCTGCGGAGGGGCTGCGTCGCCTAACGCAGCCTCTTACGGACGGATGGGTCTCGGTCGCTCGGTCACCCGTTCGGACTGCAAGGCAGACCGTCGCGCGACGCCCATGAAGCTCCCCGAGCCGGCGGGCCCGCACGCCGGGCCGGTGAGCCGAGGGGTGCTGCACCATGGACGCCTTGATCAGCGATCGACCATCTTGCTCTGTGAGGGATCCCAGTCACCCGCGTTGAGGTGCCCCTGGAAGTCGGGCACTGGCCGCGCCCGAGCTTCCTCGGGGGTTGCCGCGATGCCGTGTGCCTCTATGTCGGCGATCAGCCATCTCATCTCGGAGATTTCCTTGCGCTGGGTCCGTATGATCCCGTTCGCAAGAGCGCGCACGCGCGCATCGTGGATGCGGGCCCGCTCGCTGGTCAGAATGGCGATCGAATGGTGCGGCACCATCGCGGACATATAGTCGGTGTCACCGACGGTTATCTGGCTGCGGACGAGAAAGAGCGAGCCGGCGAATACGGCCGCCGCGGCGCCGATTATGATCATATTCTTCTGCGAATTACGGTACATTGCGCGCATGAAGCCCAGCATGATCAGCGCCATTGCGGCGCCCATCACCAAGGTCATCCAGAAACGCGTCTCGCTCCACAGGACATGATCGAGCGCATAGCTATTGAGATACATGAGCCCGAACATCACCGCGGTTGAGGTCCCCACCATCGCCATGAAGCGCAGGTAGTTGCCGTTGTTCGAGCCGGCTTCATGCAGACTGTGGTTCATATTGCGTCTCCTCCGGAGCCCCCGCAGGAAGAAGCGCGCCGGACGTCTCAGGGGTTCCCGCGCCCTGCGACGCGCGGCGCCTTACGCTCGAACAATATCCGGACTCTCCGGCCGGCAGAGACGGCTTGCGGGCCGTCCTTCGGTGGGCGCCGCATCAGCTATCGAAGAGCTCGACATGCGTCTCGGCGGTGCGCCCGTAATAGACCACGCGCCGGCCCAGGAAGGAGACATGATAGCCGGCGCAGCCGGCCGTCTTGGCCTGCGCACTGAACGCGGCATAGCTGTAGTGGGGCACGTCCGACTGCGCCCAGCGCACCAGCGCCGCGATGCGCGCGTCATCGAAGCGGGCCGAAACGTCCTCTGAACAGGATGGCATCGCGAGCTCGACGCTGTCGCCGTCGGGGAGATAATATATCTGCATGGCCCGGCGATAGTCGACATCATAGCCTTCGAAACCCGCGTCGATGAGCTTGCCGACAATCTCGGGGAAACTCACGCGTCCGTCGTAAGCAGCGTTTAGGCAATATTCGGCGGTGGCGGTCTGGTCGGCGTGCATGTTCACTTCCTTTCGTTCGAAGATCTTTGCGCTCAGTCGACAGGAGCGGCCGAGAGGCCGTTCCGGGCGATCAGCGTCTCTAGAAGGGCGCGCAGCTCGGCGCGTTCGGCATTGCTCATCACCGCAAAAAAATCGGCATCATTGCGATCGGCAAGCGCAGCAATCGCATGCACCTTCTGCGCACCGGCCAGCGAGAGCGAGAGGCTGTGGCCCCTTTTATCGACGGGATTTTCGCGCCGCTCGACAAGGCGCTTGGCAATGAGCCGTTCGGCGAGCTTGCTGATCGCTCCTCTGGTCATCCCCATCTTCGTGGCAAGTACCGATGGCGCCATCTCGGTCTCATCATAGAGCGAGCGCAGCATGACCCATTCGGCGACAGTCACAGCTTCGGCTGCGATCTTGCGCGCAAACTCGTGCGACACTGCGTTCGAGACGCTGCGCATCAGATATCCGAGATGCGCCGTCAATTCAGAAACACCGCTCATGGCCGCTCCCTTCGCCGCCCGGTCGCACAATGACGTTTCCTAGTCAACTATATTGGGCGGAGAGGGCGAGGCTGCGACTTGGCACGGGTCAGCGACCACGCCCGGAGGGCGAGCGTTCCGCCAACCGCGTCGGTCGGCGGCGGCGCGGCATCGAGCGGGCGAATGCGCAGAGGTTTGATTTCTGTCGGTCGGCTCGGCCAAGGCCGAGGTTCACCGGTCTGCATGCGACCAGCGGAGCGAGCCACGATGCGGGACGCGCGTCGATCTTGTCGCCGGGACTTTTCCGATGCGCGCCGCAACCGCTGCCCGCGAGATCGCATGTGCGGGCGCGCTGGTGGCCCGGCCCCAAGCGTAGGAAGTGCCGTCAAACATCATTTCGGATCGAACTTGATCTATTTTATGTCGGCCGCCGATCGCTGCGGCTAAGCATCGCCTCCCATTCTGCTGCGCGCGACCCGGAGCAGATGTGAGTCTGCCTCCAGCTGGCGTAGCCATATTGCCACGGGGGCCGGAAGGGCTTCGCCGAACGCGAAGCCCTTCTTGGCTTATCGTGCCGCCGACATGCGGGCAGCCGTTCGCTCCGCCAGCATTCCCGCAAGCCAGAATACACCGCCTAAACAAAATGGTGCGATCGACAGGGTACCGGCCAGATCCGATGCCTCTCCCCAAATTGCCCGTTCGGCGGTGAATTCAAACGCCCCGGCTGGCACGCGCCGAAGCGGCGGAACAATTAGCGCGCGAATTCGTAAGGCCAGGCAGAGGCGCTGGTACGCCTTGTCACCGGAGAGAGGATATGAAGAAGCTGCTGACAATTTTCGCGATCAGCGGATCGCTGCTGGTCTTGTCGGCCTGCAACACGGTCGAAGGAGCGGGCAAAGACATCGAATCGGTCGGCGATTGCGCCGATGGCGTCAAGGGCAACTGCTAGGATTAACGCCGCTTTTGCGAATGCCGCGAACGGAGGCCGCGTCGGTTGCCACGCACGGAGCGTGATCGCGTTCGAGTGAAGTTGCTCTGTCGTCAGCCGCGCCGAGACGCTGGCGACCCTTCGGCGGATACGACCGCCGAGGGTCCCCATGCATGCACGCCTTCCTTCCGTCCCCCTGATTGTCGCCTCTCCGCCCGTTCCCGGTTCTGCCGCACCATATTGCCTTGCGCCGCTTATTTGGCTTCCTTAGCCGACAGCGCCCTTTTCGCTGCCGCTCATCTGCGGCGCGATATACTCTTCCTGCCAGTGCGTCTGCCGCCTTGCCGCTGCGTCTGACCGCGTTGCCCGCACAAGAAAAGGCCCGCCGAGGCGGGCCCAGTTTGCCACGGGGTATGGCGGGAGCTCAGGATTCGGTGCCGGGCGTGCCCAGCTTGGGTGCCTTGCCATCTTCGATGCGGCCTTCATTGCGAAGGTCGCGGCCTTCCTGCGCTTTGCGCTTGGCCTCGGGGCTGTCACCATTTTCATGCAGCTCTTCCTTCACATAGCCGGCGGCTTCCTTGATCTTTCCTTCGATGCTCATGCTGTCCTCCAATTGATTTGACATCGGATCAACCCCTTGAATCAGAAGAAAGTTTCCTTTGCAGAAGGCGGTATATTTTTGCTGCGGCAGGAAACATTTGCCCGGTGCGGGTGTTGCGCGCGGGCGGCCGAGTGCGAGGGGACCGACGGCGCCGGGCACGAGGGCGCGGAAATTCTCGGCAGCTTCGCCGCAATGGTGCGGCGGCACTAGCGAAGCGATGCCTTCCCCCTTTTTCAATAGCCCCCCGCCCCGTCCGCCGCCTCGCCTGCGACACGACCGCGAATTCTTTGCCTGCCGCGCGGAACATCGAGGCGCCGCGCAAGTTCCTGAGGAACGCTGACAAATTTGACTCATTCTCGTCGCTTCCCATGAGCGCGGGATAGCTTGCTATGGGCTTCAAATGACAAGCAGGATATTGATCGTCGAGGACGACCCGCTAGTGGCGATGATGATCGAGGGTTTCCTCGACGCCCTCGGCTGCGAACTTGCCGGCTGCGAAGGTAGTCTGGCCGGCGCTCTCGCGCGCTTGGCATCGCCCGATTTCGATGCGGTGATCCTGGACGTTCATCTTGCCAATGGCGAGACGAGCGAGGCGGTGGGAAAGGCGCTCCGCGAGGCAGATATTCCCTTTGTCGTCGCGACGGGCGACGGCGGCGCTGCTCGGTCCGGATTCGGAGAGGCAGCCGTGGTACGCAAGCCTTTTACCCTCGATGCGCTTGCGGCGGCCCTCGCCAGCATTGGCGTCTAGCGGCACTTCAGCCTGGCTCCGTCTATCGCGATCCATCCCACGCCGCGCGCCAGCGCCTTCGCGACTGCGGCGGCGCGGCCTCGCGACGATGATCGATCAACCGAGGAAAAAGACCGACCAGGATCCTGACAGGTACGTCCGCCTTTACCGGCGACGCCTTGCGGCAAATGACGCAATAAGCGGCATCGACGCGCGACGTTGACCGACCGATGCGCGAAGCGCTGCGCGCTCGGCAATCTCGATATTGCGCGTTCCGCGATAGCGGTTAGAGCATTGCACACCATAAGCCGAGCGCACGTCGTCCGCGGCAAGGAAAGGCATTGATAATGTTCGACCGCGACAAGGCGCCACCCGGCATGGGTGTGTTTCTGGCCAAGCTGCTCAGCCACAGCCTCCTGTCCACCGAAGACCAGGCGGCGATCGCCGCTCTGCCGCATCGCACGCGGCACCTTGAACCCAATGACTATATCCTGCGCGAAGGCGAGCGATCCGATATCTGCCCGGTGCTGCGATCGGGCTTTGCTTACCGCCAGAAGACGACCCCCGATGGCGGCCGCGAGATCGTCGCGATCAAGATCCCTGGCGACCCGCTCGATTTCCAGTCGATGTATCTTCGCACCGTCGATCATAATTTGCAGGCGCTCACCGCCGTCGAACTGACCGTGATCATGATTTCGGATTTCGAGCGGCTCGTGCAGGCCCGACCCGCGATCGCGCGCGCCGTCATGGTCGATATTCTCATCGAAGCGTCGATCGGTCGCAAATGGCTGCTCAACAACGGGCGCCGCAACGCACTCGCGCGGCTCGCCCATCTTTTGTGCGAGCTCCACTTCCGGCTGGACGACACCCACTGGGGCGGGCTCGACGTGCGCAAAATGCCGCTCACCCAGGAGCAGCTTGCCGACGTTCTCGGGTTGACGCCGGTGCATGTGAACCGGACCCTCAAGGCGCTCGAGCGCTCGGGTTCGATCGTCCGCGAAGGTCGCGGGATCCGGATTGCCGATCTCGATGCCCTGATCGCGGTCGCGGACTTCTCCGACCTCTATCTCCACCGCGATCAGTCCTGATCGGCTGAGGCAGACGCAAGCCGGGCAGCGACTTTTCCCGCGCGTGTGCCCGGTTCCGCAAGCTTGCCCCCCCCTCGCGCAACCCGCGCCAATTGCGCGCGCGGCAAGCATATCGCGAGTCGCCCAATGCGCGACGCCACCTGAAAAACTCGTGTTTAACCCATGTTAAACGGGGTCTTTTAGCGCGCGGTAAATCGGCACTCCAGCGGAACGGTCAGCTTCCCGCAATCGTTCATCCATCACACAGAATGGAGACCAATCATGAACAACGACACGATCAAGGGCAATTGGGAACAGGTCAAAGGCCATGTTCAGAAGAAATGGGGCGAACTCACCAACGACGAGGTCGACCAGATCAACGGCAGCCGCAAGGTGCTTGCCGGCAAGATCCAAGAAAAATATGGCCGCGCCCAAGATGAAGCCGAGCGCGAGATCGACGAGTTCGAAAACAGCTACTGATCTCCGCGAGGTTCAGGAAAGCCCGCGCGCTGCTGCCGCGCGGGCTTTTTCATGTGCGGAACAGCCTATTGGCGCAAGCTTCGCAATAGGTCAGGCTATCCGAGGCGCCGACCGGCACGTCTTATCGCGCCCAACGCCAAGCTTGCGCCGCGCCGGCCCTTCCCCGGGCAAAAAGGCTCAGATGGCGGGCTCGAAGACTTTGAGTTCGCCGGCCTTGAGGGGCAATAGGATTCGGGCCCGCATTCCCCGTCCGCCCGCCTGACCGGGCTCATAATGCACCTCAGCGCGGTGCGTTCGCGCGATCGCATCGATGAGCTTTGTACCCAGCCCGGTGCCTTGCGCCGGGACGCCGGCCGAAAAACCAGGCCCGTCATCTTCGACGCCGAGTTCGACCGTGCGATCGCCGCTCTGGCGCAGAATAATCCTCACTTCGCCGTCTTCGTCGTTCCCATAGGCATATTTGCAGGCGTTGCTCACCCATTCATTGGCGATCATGCCGAGCGCGACGGCCTTGTCGGTGGCGATCCGCAGGGGTTCGGCCTCGGCGCGCACGTCGCGGCGCGCCGCGCCGGTCGACCAGCTGGCGCCGAGGTCGGCGGCGAGGCCCTCCAGATAGTCGTCCATCGCGACGAATTCGACGTCATTGCTGGTGTAGAGACGGCGGTTCACCTGCGCGACGGTCGCGATCCGCTGCTGGGTCTTCTTGAGCGCTTCGCGCGCTTCGGGGTCGGGAAGCGTTTTCGCCTGGAGCGCGACGAACGACATGATCATCTGGAGATTGTTCGCGACGCGGTGATTGACTTCAGTCAGCAGCGCCTCGAGCCGTGCGTTGCTGGCCCTGAGTTCTTCCTCCGCGCGCTCGCGATCGCGGCGGAGGCTGGCGCGTTCGAGGACCTGCCCGAAGGTGCTTGCCAGCAGGTCGAAGAAATCGCTGCCCACCGATTTCACGACATAATCGTCGGCGCCCGCCTTGAGCGCGGCGACCGCGACGCGGCTTTCCTCCGAACCCGTCACATAGACGATCGGCGGACAGCCCGCGACGCTGCGCAGTGCTTCGAGCGTCGAAAGCCCGTCCTGCTCCGGCATATAATGATCGACCGCGATAAGGTCGAAACGCCCCGCACGGGTCATCGTCACACCCTCGGCGCCGCTCGCTGCCAGGCTGACGGTGAACCCCTCGCGTTCGAGATTGCGCGAGACGAGGCGGCGGATGCCCTCGTCATCGTCGATATAGAGAATATGCGCCACGCTCGACGAAGCCCTTCCGGTCAGGCCTGATCGGGATCGGGGACCTGGATCACCGACAAAAAGAGGCCGAGCTGGCGGATCGCATCGGCGAAATTCTCGTAATTCACGGGCTTGGTGATGTAGACATTGCAGCCCAGATCATAGCAGCGCTGGATCTCGACCTTGTCGTCGGTCGTCGTCAGCACCACGACGGGCGTCCGCCGCAGCGCACTGCCCTCGCCTTTGAGCCGCGCCAGAATATCGGTCCCGCTCATGTCGGGAAGATTGAGATCGAGAAGGACGAGCGCCGGACCGTTGCGCGCCGGCCCCTCTTCGGCGTCATAGAGAAAGTCGAGCGCCGACGTGCCGTCGGTAAAGTGATGGATGGCGTTCGAAATGCCGGCGCGGCGGATATTCTTTTCGATCAGCCGGGCATGACCTTCGTCATCCTCGATCATCACGATATTCACGGATTGCTGTTGATCAGGCATTTTCTTCTCCGCCTTTCCATTCGACCGGCAATGTGAGACGGAAAATCGATCCCTCGTCCAGCGCCGATTGCACGTCGATCGTGCCGCCAAGGCGATAGGCAAGCGCCCTGGCGTGTGCGAGACCGATGCCCTCGCCGGGCTGGTCCTGTGTTCCCGACCTTCTGAAAAGGTCGAAGATGCGATCATGGTCGCGCGGGTCGATCCCGCGGCCATTGTCCTTTACCTCGACGTATGCCCGTCCATATTCGCATTGCCCGCTGACGGCGATCACGCCCGCCCGCCCGGGCTTGAGATATTTGAGCGCATTTTCGATGAGGTTCGAGAGTATCTGTTCGACGGCGAGCCGGTCGTTGACGATCTGCGGCAAATCGCCGATTTCGAGCCGCGTCCCGGTTTCCTGGATGCGGTGC
Organism: Sphingopyxis sp. Q841; assembly: GCF_052384365.1. Classification (NCBI taxonomy): domain Bacteria; kingdom Pseudomonadati; phylum Pseudomonadota; class Alphaproteobacteria; order Sphingomonadales; family Sphingopyxidaceae; genus Sphingopyxis; species Sphingopyxis sp. Q841. Next base: position 588,122 of record NZ_JBQSUM010000001.1, read on the forward strand.
TCGAGGCTGTCGGCGATCGTCTTGACGACGAGCCCAAGGTCGAGCCGTTCGGGCGCCAGCGACCGCCGACCCTGGCGCGACAGATTGAGGATCGCGTTGATGAGCCGGTCCATCTTCTGGGTGGAGCTGCGGATGAAGCCGATCGCTTCGGGAAGGTCTTCCTCGATCGCGAGGCGGGTCGCGGGATCGGGCGCCTGCCAATTTCCTTCCTCGCTGCGCGCGAGATAATCGGCGATCGCCTTGCGCGCCGCTTCCAGCTCGGCGGTGAAGCCCATCACATTGACCAGCGGCGAGCGAAGGTCGTGACTGACGATATAGGCGAAGCGCTGGATCTCGGCATTGGCCCGGCTGAGCTCGGCGGTGCGCGCTTCGACAAGCTCCTCGAGGCTTTCGTTCAAATGGCGAAGCTGTTCGCGCGACAGGCGAAGGTCGACGAGATTGCGGCGAATGAGAAGAAGCGTGATCGCGGCGACCGCCAGAATGAGCAGCCCGGTGATCAGCAACGTGGTGTTGAATAGCGCCTGCGTGCGCCGCTGCTTGCTTTCGCGCTCGCGAAGCAGCGCGAGTTCGTTCGCCATCATGGCATCGACCACCCTGCGAACGTCGCGGACATAAGCGACCCCCGTATCGCTCGCAAACCCCTCGACGACCGCGCGCCGTGCCGCGATGCCGCCGCCGATCGCCTTGCGATTATAGGCGCCATAAGCGTCGATGAGCTTGCGAAGCCGCGCCACGCGCGCCACCTGCTCCGGATTGTCCCGGATCAACGCGCCAAGTTCGCCGAGCTGTGCCCGGGCGCTCTCCTCGGCCTTGTCCATGATCGCGGCGAAGCGCGGGTCGTTGGTCAACAAAAGCCCGCGTCTTGCGGTCTCCATCCGCTCATTGGCGCTCGCGAAGGCGCCAAGTCGCGCCTCGACCAGCAGCGTGTGCGAGACGCGCTGGGCAATTTCCTCATTCTGGCGCTGGGTCCAATAGGTTGCCGCGGCAGCAACGAGCAGCGCGACAAATCCGAGCGCGAGCAGCGCTACGATAGTGCGGCTTGCGCGGCGGTCGCGTCCGAGCGACGCGATCTTCTTCGATTCCATAGAGGTTGCCGTCTCCGCGCCGCGAGTGGAGAAGACCCATGGCGAGACCGGACAGATTGCGCAAGCCCTCGAAAAGCGAACGCAGGAACGCTGGCCGGGCGAACTTAACCTAGATCAAACTGCCGCGCCTATCGCCTCTCAGGTTCAATCGACCGAGCGGTGGGCGAGCTACTCCTCATCCCCGAAGCGTGCCGCGAAAAATATGGCCAGCATGAGCATGATCGCAAATGCGACCAGCCCGATAAAAAGCATCCCCTGCCTCATGCCTCCATCCTTACCAGACCTAGCCGACCACACAATCGCATTGGATCCGTCTTGCCCGCCGCGTTGCCGCTATTGATAAAAGCCCAATGACATCCACTGGTCGCCGTGCGGCGCTGATGATTTGCTTTTCTATATTTTAGAATGGAAGCGGCAATTTTATCTCACTGTTTAGGATGGCCGCCTCCGCGTAGATCGACTGTACCCCGAATGATCGGGATCACCGATCTTCCAGAGAAGGAGTGCCACCCATGTCGATCAAAGCCACCCCGACCCCCGCCAAGGCGCTGCTGGATCCAAGCGATCATGCGCTGGTCCTCATCGATTTCCAATCGCAGATGGCGTTCGCCACCAAGTCGATCGCACCCGAACTGCTTCGCAACAACGCGGCACTGGTCGCCAATAGCGCTGCCGGCTTCGCCGTCCCGACCATACTGACCACGGTTGCCGAGAAGAGCTTCTCGGGCCCGATGTTCAGTGAGATCACCGATGCATTTCCGGGGCAAGCGCTGTTCGATCGCACCAGCATGAACACCTGGGAAGACGCCGCCGTGATCGGCGAAGTCAATCGCATTGGCAAGGAGCGGCTCGTGTTCGCCGGCCTCTGGACCTCGGTCTGCATCGTTGGCCCCGTGCTCTCGGCGCTTGAACAGGGCTATGACGCCTATGTCATCACCGACGCGAGCGGCGATATCTCGACCGAAGCGCATGAGCGCGCCGTCGAGCGCATGGTGCAGGCCGGCGCGAAGCCGATCACCTCGCTGCAATATCTGCTCGAACTGCAGCGCGACTGGGCGCGCGCCGAAACCTATGACCTCACGACCGGCATCGCTCGCAAATGGGGCGGCGCCTACGGCCTTGGGATCACCTATGCCAAGACGATGTTCGGCGCCTCCGAGGCCTCGAAGTGATTTCACCCGCCGGACCGGAGGGTTGTTGAATCCGGTCCACTCCATCCAAATGCTGAAGGGAATTTGTCATGAGCTATGTAACCACAAAGGACGGCACCCAAATCTTCTACAAGGACTGGGGTCCGAAGGACGCGCAGCCGATCGTCTTCCATCATGGCTGGCCGCTGTCGTCGGACGACTGGGACAACCAGATGCTCTTCTTCCTCGCCAAGGGGTACCGCGTCGTGGCGCACGACCGCCGCGGTCATGGCCGGTCGCAGCAGGTGAGCGAGGGTCATGACATGGATCATTATGCGGCCGATGCGGCGGCCGTGATGGAACATCTCGACCTGCGGAACGCGGTTCATATCGGGCACTCGACGGGCGGCGGCGAAGTCGCAGCCTATGTCGCCCGCTACGGCATTCCCCAGGGCCGCGTCGCCAAGGCGGCGCTGGTATCGGCGGTGCCGCCGATCATGCTGAAGACCGACCGCTATCCCGGCGGCCTGCCGATCGAAGTGTTCGACGGAATCCGCAGCGAACTGGCGGCCAACCGGTCGAAATTCTTCCGCGACCTGCCCTCGGGCCCCTTCTACGGCTTCAACCGCGAGGGTGCGACCGTCATTCCTGCCGTAATCGACAATTGGTGGCGTCAGGGCATGATGGGCAGCGCCAAGGCGCATTATGACGGGGTCAAGGCCTTTTCGGAAACCGACCAGACCGAAGATTTGAAGGCGATCAGCGTGCCGACCCTCGTGCTGCACGGCGACGATGATCAGGTCGTGCCGTACAAGAATGCCGGCGTACTCCAGGCCGAAATCCTGCCGAATGCGACGCTCAAGATCTACGAGGGCTTCAGCCACGGCATGCTGACGGTCAACGCCGACGTCATCAACCCCGACCTGCTGGCCTTCGTACAGGCCTGAGGCAAATAAGGGAGAACGGACCCGTGAAAATCTATCTCGTCTCGCTGGGCGCCGGACTGCTCGCCGGTCTTGTCTACAGCCTGCTCGGTGTCCGTTCTCCCGCGCCTCCGGTCGTCGCGCTGGTCGGCCTCGCCGGAATCCTGCTCGGCGAACAGATCGTCCCCGTCGTAAAGCGCCTCGCCGATACCACTGAACTGGCTCGCTTCGTCCGCGAAGATTGTGCACCCCAAGTCCTCGGCGCACCGCCGCAGCGCCGCGAGCATGACGCATGAACCCGATAACCCGCCGCCAGGCGCTTGCCGGCGCCGCCACCACCGCCCTTCTCTCATCATCGGAAAGCTTCGCCATGAGCCCCAAGGATCTGATCATCGTCAACGCCAAGGTGACCACGCTCGACAAGGGCAATCCCGTCGCCGAAGCGGTCGCGATCCGCGACGGAAAATTTCTGAGCGTCGGCGGTGAGCAGGCGGTCCGCGCCGCCGCCGGACCCGACGCAACCGTCATCGATGCCAAAGGCCGCCGTCTGATCCCGGGGCTGATCGACAGCCACATCCACGTCATCCGCGGCGGGCTCAATTATAATATGGAACTGCGCTGGGACGGCGTGCCGAGCCTCGCCGAGGCGATGGCAATGCTGAAACGCCAGGCGGAACACACCCCGCCGCCGCAATGGGTGCGCGTCGTGGGCGGCTTTACCGAGCATCAGTTCGCCGAAAAGCGCCTGCCGACGCTCGACGAGATCAACGCCGCGGCGCCCGAGACGCCAGTGTTCATCCTCCACCTCTACGACCGCGCGCTGCTTAATGCCGCCGCGCTGCGGGCGGTCGGATACACGAAGGACACGCCGAACCCGCCGGGCGGCGAGATCGTCCGCGACGCCGCGGGCAACCCGACCGGTCTGCTGCTGGCGCAGCCCAATGCGACCATCCTCTATGCGACGCTCGCCAAGGGTCCGAAGTTGCCCGAGGAGTATCAGCTCAATTCGACGAAGCACTTCATGCGCGAACTCAATTCATTGGGCGTGACCAGCGTGATCGACGCGGGCGGCGGCTTCCAGAACTATCCCGACGATTACCAGATCATCGAAAAGCTGCATCAGGATGGCGAGATGACGCTGCGCATCGCGTACAACCTCTTTACGCAAAAGCCGAAGGAAGAGCTCAAGGATTTCGCGACCTGGTCGACCCAGGTTAAACCCGGCGACGGCGACGACACTTACCGCCACAATGGCGCGGGCGAGATGCTCGTCTATTCGGCCGCCGACTTCGAGGATTTTCGCGTCGAGCGGCCCGACATGCCGGCCAGCATGGAAAGCGACCTCGAACCCGTCGTCCGCTTGCTCGCGGAACGGAAGTGGCCGTGGCGGCTCCACGCGACCTACGACCAGACAATCGGCCGCGCGCTCGACGTGTTCGAAAAGGTCAACAAGGATATCCCGCTTCAGGGCCTCAACTGGTTCTTCGACCATGCCGAGACGATCAGCGAGCGCAACATCGACCGCATCGCCGCGCTCGGCGGCGGCATTGCGGTCCAGCACCGGATGATGTTCCAGGGCGAATATTTCATCGAACGCTATGGCGCCAAGGCCGCCGAAGCGACCCCGCCGATCAAGCGGATGATGGAGGCCGGAATCCCCGTCGGCGCGGGCACCGACGCGACGCGCGTCGCGAGCTACAACCCGTGGGTCTCGCTCTCGTGGCTCGTAACCGGCAAGACGCTCGGCGGCACGAACCTCTATCCCGTCCGCAACCGCCTCGACCGCGAAACCGCGCTGCGCCTGTGGACCGAAAAGAATACATGGTTCTCGAACGAGGTCGGCAAGAAGGGACAGATCAAGGCCGGCCAGCTCGCCGATCTCGCCTTGCTTTCGGATGACTATTTCAGCGTCGCCGAAAGCGAGATCGTGCATCTGCGTTCGGTGCTGACCATACTCGGCGGCAAGATCGTGCATGGCGAGGGCGATTATGGCCCGATCGCCCCCACGCTGCCCAAGCCGATGCCCGACTGGTCGCCGGTCGCGACCTTCGGCGGCTATCATCGCCGCCCCGAAGGCGCGCAGAAGATGGCATCCGCATGCGGCTGCGCTTCGTCTTGCGCCGTCCACGGCCATGACCATGCCGCAGCGCTCGGCGCCAACACCCCCGCCGCCGACGTCCAGAGTTTCTGGGGCGCGTTCGGCTGCGGTTGCTGGGCAGTCTGATCGATGAACGCGCCCGCTCCCATCGCCCGCCTGCTTGGCAAGCGCGGCTTCTCAACCCTTGCTGCAGCGCTTCTCACCTTGCCTTATTGGACGAGCGGGATCACCAAATTATTCGATATGTCAGGCGCGCTTGGCGAGGCCCGGCATTTCGGGCTCGAACCTGCGATACTCACCGTCATCGCAACAATATTCGTCCAGATCGGCGGTTCGCTCCTCGTCATCCTTGGCCGCCAGGCGTGGCTCGGCGCGGGCGCGCTCGGCGTATTCACCGCCGCGGCGACGCTGATCGCGCATCCCGTCTGGGAGGTCGCCGACCAAATGGCGCGCTTTCACGAGCGTAACAGCTTCCTTGAACATGTCGGACTGATCGGCGGCCTGATGCTCGCCGCGATCCTGCGGACGCAAAAATCATGACCGACACGGCTTCCCCTCCCCCGCGTCCGCTCGCAAGCCCGCTATTCCGCGCGCTGTGGATTGCCACGGTCGTCTCGAACATCGGCACCTGGATGCACGACGTCGGGGCGGGCTGGCTGATGACCTCGCTGTCGCCCGATCCGCTGATGGTCGCATTGGTGCAGGCCGCCACAACCTTTCCGATGTTCGTCCTCGCGCTTCCCGCCGGAGCGCTCGCGGATATCGTCGACCGGCGCAAGCTGCTGATGGGGGCGCAACTGTTCGGCCTAACCGGCGCGGCAATTCTGTCGGCATTGACGCTCGCGGGTCTGACCGACGCCCGGGTCCTGCTCGCCTTTACCGCCGCCATCGCGATTGGCGCGGCCTTTTCGGCGCCTGCCTTCCAGGCGATCGTCCCCGAACTCGTGCCAGGACCCGCACTGCAACAGGCGGTCGCGCTCAATTCGCTGGGCGTCAACATCGCGCGCGCGATCGGCCCCGCGCTCGGCGGCCTGATCATCGCAGCATCCGGGCCGGGCGCAGTATTCGCCGTCAATGCCCTTTCCATCCTCGGCATATTGGTGGTGCTCGCGCGCTGGCGGCGTGTCGCTCCCGATCGGCACCTGCCCGCCGAGCATATGGTAGGCGCGATGCGCGCCGGCTTGCGCTATGCGCTGCGAGCGCCCGAACTCAAGGTCGTGCTCGTCCGCTCAGTCGGCTTCTTCCTCTTCGCCAGTGGTCTCTGGGCGCTGCTGCCGATCATAGCGCGCCGCGACCTCGGGCTCGGCCCGCTTGGCTATGGCGGCCTCCTCACCTTCATGGGATTGGGCGCGATCGGCGGCGCGATGCTGATGCCAAAGCTGCGCGGCACAATGGGCGCCAATGCGATCACCCTCGCCGCCTCGATCCTGCTCGCCATCGCCATGGCGGGCTTGTCGCAGGCTGCGCAATTCGCGACCGCTGCGGCGGCGTTGTTCGTCGCGGGACTCGCATGGATCGCAATGATGGCGTCGCTCAACGGCGGCGCTCAGGCAACCTCGCCGGGCTGGGTCAAGGCGCGCGCGCTCGCCATCTACCTGCTCATTTTCCAGGGTTCGATGGCGGCGGGCTCGACCTTGTGGGGATCGATCGCCTCGCACATCGGCGTGCCATCGACCCTGCTTGCGTCCGCCACTTTGCTCGTTGCAGCGAGCCTGATCCTCGCCTGGCGCTTTCCGCTCGACCGCGCGAGCGCGCTCGATCTTGCGCCTTCGTCGCATTGGCCTGCGCCGCTTGTCGACGGCGCGGTCGAACATGACAGCGGACCGGTGCTGGTGACGATCGAATATCACGTCGACCCGGCGAAGCTGTCCGACTTCTTCACCGCAATGCAGGCGATGCGCCGCATTCGCCGCCGCGACGGCGCAATCCATTGGGGTGTTTACGAGGATACCGCGGCGCCCGGCACAGTGGTGGAAACCTTCACCGTCGAAAGCTGGCTTGAACATCTGCGCCAGCATGATCGCGTCACCAACGCCGACCGCGTGCAGCAGGACGCGCTCGCTGCCTTTCTGAACGGCGAGGCGCCAGTCGTGCGCCATTTCGTCACCCGCTGATGCGCCACCTCCTGCTCCTCGCCGCGCTCGCGCCCGCAACGGCCTTTGCGCAATCGGTCGAGCAGACCAATTTGCGCTACGACGAGGATTGGTCGCTTCTGCGCGACATGCCGCGCGAAGGCTGGCGGCAGCCCAAATATGTGCCGCTCGATGACACGGGCGATGCCTATCTGACCCTCGGCGCCGAAGCACGGGCGCGTTTCGAGGGCTTCGGCAACAATCTGTGGGGCGATCCGCCGGCGCCCGACGATGGCTATCTCTGGCTGCGTGTCATGCCGCATGCGGATTTTCACGCCGGCCCGGCGCGCGTCTTCGTGCAGGGTATCGCCGGCTATGCGCGCGGTGTCGCTGCGGGCAAGGGCCCGGCCGACGAAAGCGGGATCGACCTGTTGCAGGGTTTTGCCGACGTCCGCGTCGCGCTGGGCGGGGCCGGCAAGCTGACACTGCGCGGCGGGCGTGAACTCGTTGCGCTCGGGTCAGAGCGCCTTGTCGGCATCCGCTATGGCCCCAATATCCCGCAGGCTTTCGACGGCGTGCGCGCAATCGCGGATATTGGCCCGGTCCGCCTCGACGCATTTCATCTCCGCCCCGTGGCGATCGGTGCCGGCGATTTCGACGACCGCACGTCAACGACCCGGCGGCTCGACGGGCTTTACGTGACCGTCACGCCCGCCAAGGACATCGGGGTCGACGCCTATTGGCTGGGATATTCCAATGAAGCCGCGCGCTTTGCCAGTCGCGCCGGGCGCGAGATGCGCGACACATACGGGCTGCGCTTCTTCGGACGCCGCGGCGACCTGGGCTGGAATTGGGAAGCGATGCTGCAGCGGGGCCACTTCGCGGGCGACCGTATTCGCGCCTGGTCGCTCGCGACCGAAACCAGCTGGAGCTTTCCGCAGGCGGCCCTGAAGCCGCGCCTGCGCCTTCGCGCAAACATCGCCAGCGGCGACCGCGATGCCACGGACGACAGACTCGGCACCTTCAATGCACTATTCCCGAAGGGCAAATATTTCGGCGAACTGTCGCCGATCGGGCCGCGCAACATCATCAACCTCCATCCCAGCATCGATTTCGACCTTGGCGATGGGGCGTCGCTCGAACTCGTCGCCGCACGCTTCTGGCGCGAAAGCCGCGGCGACGGCATCTACGACATACCGGGCGGCCTCATCCGTCCCGCTGGCGGCAGCGAAGCGCGCCACATCGGCGACCAGCTGGAAATTTCGGTTGCTTGGCAAGCGACGACGCTTCTGTCCTTCGCCGCCTCGCTCTCCGCCTTTCGCCCCGGCTCTTATATCCGCGACACGGGACCAGCCCGCACGATCCAAATGGTTGGAGCCGAGGCAATGCTGAAGCTCTAGAGATCGATCATCCCGCCAAGCTCGGCATCATCCTGTCCGAGCTCGACAAATTGTTCGAGCAGCCACAATGCCGCCGGGCCGGGCGGCGTGTCACGGCGCCAGACGCCCGCAAAGCGATAGGTCCCTCCTGGATGATCGGGCATCGCAAGCTGGATCAGCGTTCCCGTGACAAGATCGGACTCGATCATCGGCAGCGGCATATTGCCCCAGCCTATGCCTTCGCGCAGCAACGCGTGCTTGGCGCCGAGATCGGCAAGTCGCCAGGTCTTGGGACTCATCACCGAATAGTCGCGCCCCTCGGTGAACCGCGATCGGTCGGTCAGGACAAGCTGCGTATAGTCGCGTCCCGCGCCCGGCGGGATACGTTCCATCCGGCTAAGCGGGTGGTCAGGCGCGGCGACCGGGACCATTGGGATCGATCCCGCCGCTATGCATTCGACCCCCTCGACCCCGGCGGCCAGCGGCCCCGATATGCCAAGGATCGCCTTGCGATCGAGAACCATTGCGGTAATCGCCCCGAGCGCTTCGACATGAAGCCGCAGCTGCACCGTCGGGAACTCGGCCGCAAAAGCACGCAGCACCTTGCCGAGCCTTTCGGACGGCAGCATCACGTCGACCGCGAGATCGACCTCGGCCTCCAAGCCGTCGAGCATCCCCTTTACCTTGGCGCGCAGGCCATCGATACCGACGGAAATCGCGCGAACTTCCGACAACAGCGCGCGGCCCGCGACGGTGAGCTGCGGTTTGCGCGTTCCCTCGCGTTCGAAGAGCGTGAGGCCGAGCTGCGCCTCAAGATTGGAAATACCGTAGCTGATCACCGAAACCGCGCGATTGAGCTGACGACCCGCCGCCGCGAAGCTGCCCGTGTCGACGATAGCAAGGAAGATGCGAAGCTGGTCCAGCGTCGGGGTGCCGGGATTGTTCACTTTTCCACTTCCTCGAACAGTTCGATGCAATTTATCCCACTGAACCAAATGGCGGGCAATGTCTAAAAGCTTTTCAACGGCAGCCACCCCGGCGCGCCCTGGAGACACAAAATGATCGAACTTCGCCCTTTCGACAGCCTTGGAGGCGCCAATCACGGCTGGCTCGACGCCAAGCATCATTTCTCGTTCGCGGGCTATCACGATCCCGCGCGCACCAGCTGGGGCAATTTGCGCGTCTGGAATGACGACACGATCCAGCCGCAAACCGGCTTCCCGCCGCATCCGCACCGCGACATGGAAATCATCACCTATGTCCGCGAAGGCGCGATTACGCATCAGGACAATCTCGGCAACAAGGGCCGTACCGAAGCCGGCGACGTGCAGGTCATGAGCGCCGGAACGGGTATCCGCCATTCGGAATATAATCTCGAGGACGTCACCACGAAGATCTTTCAGATCTGGATCGTTCCGACCCGCAGCGGCGAAGCGCCGCAGTGGGGCGCCAAGCCTTTCCCCAAGGGCGAACGCTCGGGCAAATTCGTCACGCTCGCCTCGGGCTACGACAATGACAATGACGCGCTGCCGATCCGCACCGACGCGCGCGTCGTCGGCGCGACACTGCGGGCCGGCGAGACTGCCGAATATCCGCTCGGCAAGGACCGCAAGGCCTATCTCGTCCCGGCGAGTGGCGCGGTGCAGATCGACAACCTCCGCGTGAATGCACGCGACGGCGCAGCAATCAGCGATATGGACATATTGCGCGTGACAGCGATCGAGGACAGCGAGATCGTCCTCGTTGACGCAGCATGACGAAAGGCTGGAGCGTCGCCATCGCGGCGGCGCTCCAGCCACAGGAGAAAATAGATGATCCAGTTCAGGGATCGCGGCGCGCGCGGCCGTCACCAAGGCGGTCAGATCGACGCCCGTCACAGCTTCTCCTTCGCGGACTATAACGACCCAAGGCATATGGGATTCCGGGCTCTTCGCGTGCTTAACGAAGACCGCGTCGTCCCCGGCGCTGGCTTCCCCGAGCACGGCCATCAAGACATGGAGATTGTGACGATCGTCCTGAAAGGTGCCGTTGTGCATCGCGACAATCTGGGCAATAATGCGATCATTCGCGCGGGCGAGGTGCAGCGGATGAGTGCCGGCACCGGCATCCGGCATAGCGAGCGCAACCCCAGTGCCGACGAACCCACCCATCTGCTCCAGATATGGATTATTCCGGCCGAGGCTGGCGGCGCGCCTTCTTACGAACAAAGGTCGTTTGCCGACGACGGTGCGCGCAACCGCTGGGTCACGATAGCAAGCGGTGATGCGCGCGACGAATCGCTGACGCTGCGGCAGGACGCGGTGATGGACGTCGCGCGCCTTGACGACCGCCATATCCTCATGCGCTCGCTCGACCCGACACGCGGCTATTGGGTTCAAGTCGTCGCAGGAATCGTCAGTCTCAACGGAACCGAAATGCGCGAAGGCGATGGCGCCGCGGTCACTTCGGAAGACAGGCTTGCGATCGAAGCGGAAACCGACGCGGAGGTGCTGCTAATCGATCTACCCTGACCCGTACGGTGCGCCGAAGCCCCGATCACAGCAAGGAAAATGACCATGTGGTCAAGCATCGATCCCGCCGACCGAGCGGCTCCTGTCGACTTCGACTGGCTCTTCCCCGCAGATCTTCAGCGTGTATTCAACGCGCGTGACGCCGGCCTGCGGGCCGCTGCAATTAAGACATCAATGTCGCGGAGCCGATAATGTTCGAGGCTGATGCCTTGCGATCTGCTCCCGAGGCCGACGGCGTCTACCACCACGGCATAGGGGCAATGCTCGGGCAGGCGGGACCCCTATCCACTCCGCATATGGTGACGGGAAAGGGATGTCGGCGAAATAGTCCACGGCAAAATAGCTCGCCTTTGAATAGTGCTGAACTCAACGGTCTAACTCCCCGCTCTGCCAGATGCTCTATCACCGTCGCGCCCTGGCCCTGGACCGCGCTTCGCGCCATTTGATGGCCCGTCCGATCGTACCGCCCTGCACGATGACCGAAAAGAGAACCGCAATATAGGTTGCCGCGAGAATATAGGGGCGCTCCGGGCCGTCCGGCAGGCCGAGTGCGAGGGCGATTGATATGCCGCCGCGCAGCCCGCCCCAGATCAGCGTAATCGGCGCCAGCCTGCCCAGCGGGAGCAAGGTTCGCATCACGCCCAGAGGGGCCAGCACGGACAGGCAGCGGGCGGCAAATATGAGCGGAATCGTGAGTGTACCCAGCAGAATAATCCGCGTGTCGGAGGGAATGGTAACGACCTCAAGCCCGATCAGCAGAAACAGCAGCGCGTTCAGAATGTCGTCGATCAGACTCCAGAATTTGAGCAGATAATCGCGCGTCATGTCACTCATCGCGTGCGCGACGCCGTGGTTGCCGATGATGAGCCCCGCGACGGCCATCGCGACTGGACCGCTGACGTGCAGCTGGCTGGCAAGAGCGTAGCCGCCCATCACCACTGCGAGGCTGATCATCACCTCGGTCTTATACTCATCGATAGACTGCATGGCCCTGAAGGCTGTCCAGCCGATGACAAGGCCCAGAAGAATCCCGCCGCCCGCCTCGGCCACGAACATCCGCAGGGCGTGCGGCGGCGAAAGGGGGGCGCCGCTTGCCGCTGTAGCAAGTAGAATCGCGAATATCACGACTCCCACGCCATCGTTGAACAGGCTTTCCCCCGCCACGGTCGCCTGCAGCGTGGGTGGAACGTCGGTTTCGCGCAGGACACCCATGACGGCGACCGGGTCGGTCGGGCTGATGAGCGCCCCGAAAACCAGGCACCAGATCAGGGGTATGGCGATACCCATCCAGCCGGAAAGCAGGTGAAGTCCGGCACCGACGAGCGCCGTCGAAAGAAGGACGCCGATCGTCGAAAGCGCCAATATTGCCCAGCGCCCCCTGCGCATTTCGGTCCAGTCGACATGGAGCGCGCCCGCGAACAGCAGGAAAGAGAGCATCCCGTCCATCAGCGCTGCGTGGAAATCAATGCCGGCGATAAATTTCACGATTTCGTCCGCCACCGATGGCCCTGACAGCAAACGGTCGAGCGCGACGACGAGAAGCGACGCAACGGCGCCCATGATTGTCGGGCCTATACTGGTCGGCAGGCCGATGAAGCGGTGATTGATATAGGCAAGCGCCGCCGCGAGGACGATCAGGATTGCCGCCGCATCAAAGGGCGTGATGACGAAGCTCATCGGGTCCCTTCCTTTCTTGCTGTCCGCTGCGGCCGTTGCACCGCTTCTATTTGTCGGGCAGCGCGTCGACCCAGGCCGCGCGTTTCTTGAGGCGGTCGAAATCATGGTCGAACATCCCGGCCTTGCCTGCCCGTTCGAGCGCCCGCGCCGCGTGCGACCGCGCGCAATCTGCATAAAGCGCCCGATTGTTCCTCGCCAGCGCCTCGAGGGCGAACTGGAGGCGCATCTGGACTTCGACCAGTGCCGCACCGTCGCGGGCGATCGGATTGAAGAAATCGTCGAAGAGGTCGCGCGCTGCCAGATCATGGGCGTGAAGCCTCTCGAAACAGGGCTCCTGTGGCTCGGACCGGGCATCGCCATAGGCGAGCATGACCCGCAGCCCGGCACCGATGACTTCGATTGCGGTGCCCGGGTCGTTGACCGCGGGCGACAAGGCTCGCGACGCGATTTCGGAGAGTACGATCAGCCCGAAGCGCGGATCCTGATCATATTCGCGATCGGCACCAATGGTGATGCATTTGGCGATCCGGGCGGCGCAGTCATCGTGCGCGGGCGGCGACACGTAGGCGACGGGGCGCGCGGCATGAACGAAGGATCCCGCGACAACGTCTATATGAATGGTAACGCCGGCATCGGCGGCGATGTCGGCGAGCGCGGCCATGTCGATGTGCCGAACATAACCGACGTCCGGGCACATAACTTCGGACGCGCCATAAGGGATCATCGTCCAGGGCCGCGCCCCAAGGCGCGGGCGGTTCCCCCATTGCCCCGCAGGCGCTGTCGCGGCCTCTTCGACACGCTTGATCGTGTCGCCTACGCGCCCGAACTTGCCCAGTTGCTCGATCCAGCGCAGCAGGGTGCCGGCAATGATCAGCAGGACGGCAAGCGTGGCGCCGAACAGGATGATCCGCCCCTTGTCGCTGTAGAAGCCGGCGGCGAGACCGATGATCCCCACGATGCTGAAGAGGAAACTGCCGATGAAGGTCGCGAGCGTGTTTTGCGCGACAGAATCGCTCAGCAGCAATTTGGTCGACCGAGGGGTGACGTTAGCCGCCGCCGCCGAATAGGCCGACACCATGACCGAAAGCGAAAAGGTCGTCACCGCCAGCATGCTCGAAGCGAGGATATCGAGGATATTGCCGACCGAGCCTGCCGCCAGGGTGAGGTTGAAGTCATAGGGGATCAGGGGCTCGGCTATCGCGGCGAGCACCGCCGTTGCTACCGCGGCGAGGCTGAACATTGCCGCGCGGACCCATATCTGCTTCCTGAACTGGCGCAGCAGCCAGCTGGTCCGGCCGATGAACGGCCCGTCGAGCGGCATCATTATGGCCTTCCGAACGCCGTAGCAGCGTGCCGTGTGGGCGGATATTGCACCTTCATCCTCCTGTCGCTGCTGCCGTTCCCTCGGCTATCGGGTGGAGGGAGCGCTGCCGGTGCTGGTAGCACAGGCGGACGCCGACTGCATCAGCCGCGCATCCTCGCGCCGTTCAGGCCGGATGTAGATGGAGCTGATGTCGGGGGCGGCCGCCTTGAGTTCGGCCTCAATCGCCGCGATGAGCGTCTCGGCGTCGCCCATGCGCAAGTCATCCTCGAAATCGGCGCTCACCGCGACGAATATCGCCTTTGGCGCGGTGTGAATGGTGCGGACATGGTTGACAGCACTGACGCCCGCACGCGCGCCCACCGTCTGCTGGATCAGGGCAATCAGCGCCGGATCGGCGGCTTCACCGATCAATAGCCCTTTCGCTTCGCGGGCCAGCAGCGCGGCAACTGCGGCGAGGATGAGGCCGATCGCGATCGATGCGGCCCCATCGATCCGCGCATCGCCGGTCGCATGACTGAGCCAGACTCCTGCCGCGGCGATGAGGAGCCCGGCAAGCGCCGCGCTATCCTCAAACAGGACGATGAAGGCTGCGGGATCCTTTGACTGCCGGATCGCCTGCCACCAGCTGCGTCCGCCGCGCCCGGCATCGAAAGCCCGCACGGCCAGCGCCCAAGATGCACCTTCGAGCAGGAAGGCAATCGCGAGTACGATATAGTTTATCGCGGGATCGCGAAGTGGAGCAGGAGCGCGGATATGGATCCAACCCTCGTAGATCGACATGCCCGCGCCCGCCGCGAAGATGAGGATCGCCACCACGAACGCCCAGAAATAGAGTTCGCGGCCGTAGCCGAAGGGATGGCGGGCATCGGGCGAGCGGCTCGCCCGGTGCTGGCCATAGAGCAGCAGCATCTGATTGCCGCTGTCGACGAGCGAGTGAATGCCTTCGGAGGCCATCGATGAGGACCCGGTGATGGCGGCGGCGACCAATTTGGCCGCAGCGATCCCAAGATTGGCGAAGAGCGCGCCAAAGAGCACGATATTCGCCTTTAGATGACGAAGGGAAAGCGTGTTACTCATCGGTCCACCCCGACGAGAATCGACTGCCTGACTGTTAACATATCGCGCGATCAGGGCAGCGCATAGGCCACGACCTCATCACCGACGGGTGTCTCCATGAAATGATGGCCACCGGCATAGATCACGAGATACTGTTTGCCATTGGCTTCATAGGTCATCGGCGTCGCCTGCCCGCCGGCGGGCAGCACGTCAGACCAGAGCGTCTTTCCGGTCGCAAGATCGATTGCCCGGATCAGATTGTCGGTAGCCGCCGCGACGAAGATGAGACCGCTCGCCGTCACCACGGCGCCGCCATTGTTCGGCGTGCCGATGGTAACGGGCAGCATCGAGGGGATGCCGAACGGACCGTTGGTTCGGGCGGTGCCGATCGGGCGGTCCCAGATCGTCTTGCCGGTCGCGATGTCAATCGCGCGAATGCCCCCATAGGGAGGCTGCTTGCACAGCAGCCCCGTAAAGGGCAACCGCCACCCGGCGTTGACGTCGATCGCATAGGGAGTATGCGCCTGGGGATCGCCTGCCCCTTCGGCCCCGCCGATAGTGCCGCGTGCCTGATCGCGCGGCGCCCAACCCATTTCATTTGCTTTGCGCCGCGGTACGAGGCGCACATAGTTGGGCATGTCGTTATAATTGGCAACGATCACCCCGCGCACGGGATCGACAGCGACCCCGCCCCAGTCCGTGCCGCCATTGTAGCCGGGATATTCGATCGAGCGCCGCATGCTTTCGGGAGGTGTGTAAAAGCCCTTGTAGCTCGCCTGGCGGAACTGGATACGGCAGATCATCTGGTCGATCGGCGACATGCCCCACATATCCTTTTCGGTAAGGTCGGGCTTGCGCAGCGTGTGCCAGAGCGACACGATCTGCGTCGGCGCGCGATCCTTGGGCTCGACGCCGCCGCCGGGCGCCCTGATCGTCCCGATCGGGGTCAGCGGCTTGCCCGTTCGCCGGTCGAGCACATAGATGTCGCCCTGTTTCGACGGCAGCACGATCGCTGGCACGGTTCCGGTCGCCCCCGGAAAATCGATCAGTGTCGCCTGCGCACCGAAATCATAATCCCACACGTCCTTCTTGACCGCCTGGAAATGCCAGCGCGGCTTGCCCGTCGTCACGTCGAGCGCGACCAGCGAGGTTGCAAATTCATTCTCCGCGGGGCGCCGCAGGCTCGAATAATAATCGGCCGCGGCATTGCCCATCGGCAGATAGACGAGGCCAAGCGCTTCATCGGCCGAAGCGATCGTCCACATGTTCGGTGTTCCCCGCGCCCATGTCTGGCCTGCGGGAGGATAGCCGTCCCAATCGGGATGCATCATGTCCCACGCCCATTTGAGCTTGCCGGTTGCCGCGTCGAAGCCGCGGATCACACCCGATGGTGCCCAGCGGTCCTGCCCGTCGAGCACCTGGTGCCCGGTCACCACGACCCCGCGCACGATCGTCGGTGGCGAGTTGATCGAAACATAGCCCGGGGGCGTGTTCCCCATTCCGATCTTGGTGTCGACCTGACCGTTCGCCCCGAAATCCTGGCAGGGTCTGCCGGTGGCGGCGTCGAGGGCGAAGAGCCGCGCGTCAAGCGTTCCGAAGATGATCCGCCGCGCGCAGGGCTGACCGGCAGCTGCTGTCGGAACGGCATAATAGCTCACGCCGCGGCAAGCCGCTGTATAGGGGATTGCATCATCGGGGACCTTCGGGTCGAAACGCCATCGCTGCTTGCCGGTCGCCGGGTCGAGCGCCATGACGATATTCTTCGGTGTGCAGATGTAGAGGCTGTCGCCAATCTTGAGCGGCGTATTCTCCGCGCCATAAGTCCCTTTGGCGGCGCTGGACGGCAGATCGCCGCTATGGATCGTCCAGGCGCGCTTGAGCGTGCCGACATTGGCGGGAGTTATCTGTGCGAGCGGCGAATAGCGACGCGCGCTTTCGGTGCCGCCATAGGCAGGCCAGTCGACCCCGGTCTGCATGAGCGCCGGGTCGGTCATCGCCATCCGGCTCGCCGGCAACGGCCCGAGCGGGCGCGATGCATTCAGCCAGCCAAGGGTGGCGCCGCCCGTGGCCAGCAGGAGAAGGACAAGCGCGCTCCCTGCAAGCGCAAATCGCCAGCGCCGGGGCCGCGCCGACAGCGCGGCCATCGCGAACAGCACAGCGACAAGGAGCACGGCCGGCGCGACGACGCGCGGTACGAGCGCCCAGCCGTTGCCGCCCACTTCCCAGAACGCCCAGAGCAGCGTGAACAGCATGACGGCGCCGTAAAGCCAGCCGCCAAGCATCCGCCCGCGCATCAAGAGCAGGCCCGCAGCCAGCATCGTAGCGCCTGTGGCAAGATAATAGAGGGACCCGCCGAGCAGCGCGAGCCAGAGCCCTCCTGTCACAAGCACAAGCGCAATGAGTGTCAGGAGCGCGCCGACGAAGAGCGCGATAAGGGGAGCCGGAAAAAGCGTGCGGAAGCGGATCATCGCCAGTCCTTCTTGTGGGGCGCGTATAAAGCACCGGACGCGCGGCAGGGCGGCCGCATCGCGCACCCCGACAAGGCAGTAACACGCCGCAGCGCCGAACGATGCGTCGCGCCGAAGTAAATGTTGCGCGGGCGGGCCTCCCCCGCGACCGCGCCGCCGACAGATATTCAGGGGCGGGCATTATTCTGGGGGACCTAGCGCCCCTAAAAACAGACCAGACCTCGGCAATCTGACGCTCGATTACGCCGACCAAGCGAGAAGCGCGCGCCTTCATCTATCTCGATGAAAGTGCGGTCCGCGACCCTTGCGCTTTGTAAAGATACGGCCGGTTCAAAAGCATGCAGCTCGCGAGGCTCGGCAACCAGATCGCCCGGGCCCCGGACCCGACCTCGACGCGCAGGCTTGAGCACCGCATCGAGATTGAGCGCACGTTAGCGACCCTAATCGTTAAGACTATCGGCGACCAGATGCACTGGGATCGCGATCGGCATAGCGATTGAAGGCATCCGGACCGTGGGCCACCGCCGGCGGTAATCAGCCCCCACCGCCGTTCGCTGGAGCCGCGTCGCTCACCTTGGCGGAGACATGGTTAGGATCCGGTCCGGAGTGGAGCAAAGCAGGATTCCATGAAAAACTGAACATTTCCAATATTTTGCATTTCAGTCACTGACCGTTCGCGCTCTGCTTTTATCGCGCGCCGTGCCAACGCTTTCCCGATGGCTCCGATTTGGGCGCGCTTGGCCGCGACGCAGGCAATATCGCATGGCATAGCGAGCCTTGCCACCTTGGGTGGTGCCAAAGACACAATTACCGCCTCGTCAATCGACAAGGCGAATATATTACTTGCATATTTCAAATATTAATTTCGATAAAATTCTGTATTTCTCTCATATACCAAATATAAAAGTTTGTTCCTTAAATAGACAACTTCAGATCCGTTGATCCTGTTCGGAAATGAAGGAGTCTTGTCATGAGGAAACAACTTGCCGTTTCCATCGCCGCCGCCACTCTCGGCCTTACTCTTGCAGCACCGGCGCGGGCCGACATCACCGGCAGCATCGATGCGACGATCACACTCGAAGCGGGCTGCATTATCAACGGCCAGACGCTGAGCGACGGCGCGGGTGGCGCCGACTTTGGTACGATCGACTTCGGCACTCAGAATACGTTGTTCAGCGAGGCCGATGGCGAACTTCTCAGCGGCGGCGGCGCACTTCGCATCCAGTGCAGCCCCGGGATCGTCCCGACGCTGTCTTTCGAGGCCGGCGAGAATGACGGTTCGGGCGCGGGACCGGGCGCGCATGCCATGGCGCACGCCAGCAGCCCCGGCCATTATGTGACCTACAATCTCTACAGCGATGTCGGGCGCAGCACGGTCATCCCGGTCGGCGGCAGCGTCACGCTCGCGGCTACCGGCGCCGAACAGCAGATTGACATCTATGCGCGCGCCTTCGGCGAGCCGGGGCTCGTGACGGGCGCCTATAGCGATACCGTCACGGTCGTGCTCGAGCTGTGACGCCCGGCGCGCGCCTTCTTTTTGCGGCCCGTCAGGCCGCCTCCCCGTTTGCGGCGCGCCCCACCGCGCAGCAATCGCCGGCGCATCGCCGGTCGCTTCAGCGCGCCGCGCTGGCCGCCCTCGCCATCGTGGTCCTTGGCGGGGGCGGCACCCCGGCGCGCGCCGAAACGAGCGCGACCTTCGGCGTCGCCGCGCGGATCGACGCGGGATGCCTCGTCGACGGGCTTGGATCGAGCGGCGACGCGGGCACGATGGGCACGCTCGATTTCGGAAGCGACATGAGCCTTTCGACCGCCACGCACACGGCCTCGGCAAGCGCTGCGCAGACGATCCGCTTGCGCTGCACGCCGGGAACCGCGCTGCTCATGACGATCGACGGCGGCGAGCATGAAGCGGGCGGCGTGCGCTACCTCCAGCACGGCGCCGACAGCGGAGCGCGCATCGCTTACAGTCTGTGCAGCGACGGGAGCTGCGCCGCACCGATCGCGGTCGGCGCCGCGACCCCGGTCACGGTCCTCGATGCGAATAGCGAAGATATCAGGCTGCCGCTCTATGGCCGCCTGACCCTGCCGGGCGCCCTGCCGCCGGGTCTCTACAACGATCGGTTGTTGGTGACCTTGTCATGGTGACGCGCCGCCTTCCTCCTCGCGCCGCACTGCGGCTTGCGGCGGCGCTCGGCTTCTTCGCGCTCGTGCCCGCCCTCGCCCGTGCCGAACCGCCGGCCTCGCTCCTGATCTGGCCGGTCAATCCGGTAATCGAGGCCAATCGTCAGGCGGCCGCACTGTGGCTGGAAAATCCGGGATCGACCCCGGTCACGCTGCAGGTGCGGATATTCGCCTGGGCGCAGCAGGAGGGGCAGAATGTCTATGCAGCGCAGGACAGGGTCCTGCCCTCGCCGCCGCTCGTCACCATTGCCCCCGGCGAGCGCCAGCTCGTGCGGCTGACACGCACCGCCCCGCCCCCGGCGGCGGGCGAAGACGCCTACCGCGTCATCGTCGATGAGATTCCGACCCGCGCCGCCGCCGAAGCGGCGCCGGCCGCTGCCGTGAGCTTCCGCATGCGCTATTCGCTGCCGCTCTTCGTCCCGGCCCCGTACGCCGCCCCCTCGCGGAACGGCGCCCGGCAGGACCCCGCCGACGCGCCCGCGCCAGCGCTGAGCTGGCGGATCGGCGAGGATGCACGCGGCGCCTTCGTCGAGATCGTCAACAGCGGCAGCCTGCATGCGAGGCTGGTCGAGGCGCGGCTCGAAGAGGGCGCGCGAAGCGTCCCGCTGGCACCGGGGCTCCTCGGCTATGTGCTCGCCGGCAGCCGCGCCCGCTGGCCGCTCCCCGAGGGCGCACCGCATGCGCGGCTCAGTGCCGGCGTCAACGGGGGCGAGCGGCAAATGCTCGCACCGGCGGACGAATGACCCGTGGCGCGGGGGCGCATCGCGATGCCGCTCGCCGGGCTGATTGCGAGCGTGCTCGGCGGCCTGCCGGCGGGCGCCCTCGCTGATGAGACGGGCGGCACCAATGCGGGTGAATATGGCGCTCTCCCGCCGCCTGGCGCCGGGCCTGCTGCCACACTCAACACCCCCGAAACGCTCATGCTCGAGCTCGTCATAAATGCAAAGCCGAGCGGCCGCATCGTCCGCGTGACGCGCGAAGGCGCGCGCCTGGCGGTTCTGCCCGCCGATCTCGCGCGCGCCGGGATCAGGGTCGCGCCGGATGGCGCGCCGCTGTGGCTCGACACGCTCCCTGGCCTCAGCGCGCGCTACGATGCGCCGCGCCAGCGGCTCGAGATCGTCGCCGCGAGCGCGCTGCTTCCAGGGCAGAGGCTGGGCGGCACGCCGCGCAAAGCGGCGGCCGCGCGCTACGACATGGGCGCACTCCTCAACTATGACCTGTATGTCAGCGGCGGCAGCGGGCAGAAGTCGGCCGCCTCGCTCTACCATGAAGCGCGTTTCTTCAGCGCCGCAGGGACGGTATCGACCACGGGCGCGCTGCGCTCGGGACACGGCAAGGCCTATATTCGCTACGACAGCGTCTGGCGGCGCTCCGACGAGGCGAGCGCGGTCACGGTCGAGGTCGGCGATGTCGTCACGCGCGGCCTTGGCTGGGCGAGCGCGGTGCGGCTCGGCGGTATCCAGGTGTCGCGCGACTTCGCCGTGCGCCCCGATATCATCACTTACCCGCTCCCGCAGTTTTCGGGGAGCGCCGCCTTGCCCTCGACCGTCGATCTGATCGTCGGCGGTCAGCGCGTCGGGGGCGGCGCCGTCGATCCCGGCCCGTTCAGCGTCGAGGCCCTGCCACCGGTCAGCGGCGCGGGCGAAGCCGATCTGATCGTCACCGACATGCACGGGCGCAAGATCCAGACCGCCATGCCCTTCTATGTCGCGAGCGATCTGCTGCGGCCCGGGCTCACCGATTTTGCCGCCGCTTTCGGGGCGTTCCGCAACCATTATGGCACCAGAAGCTTCGATTATGGCGATATTGCCGCCACCGCTTCGCTGCGTCACGGCGTGACCGACGCGGTCACCCTCGAGATTCGCGCCGAGATCGCTGATGGCGCCGAGCTTGCCGGCGGCGGCGCGGTCGTCGCGCTCGGCGGCGGCGGCGTGCTGAGCGGCGCCTACAGCCGTAGCTTCGGCGACGGCAGCGCGGGCGGCGAGTTGACGCTCGGCTATGAATATCAGTCGCGCTTCGCCTCGATCGCGCTGCGTTACGCGCGCCGCACCGGCGATTTCACCGATCTCGCTGCCGCCGCCGGCTGGCGCGCGTGGCGGGCGCGGCGCGTCTTTTCGGCGGCGCTGAGCTTCGCGCTCGGCCGCGCGGGCACCCTCGGGGTCGGCTATTTCGATATTGCCGCCGAAGATGAGCGCGCGAGCCGCCTCGCCAATGCGGCGTGGACGCTGCCGCTGGGAAGCGGCAACCGTCTCGCCGCGACCGTGTCGCACGACTTCGGTGACCGCAGCTGGTCGGGCGCACTCAGCGTCAGCATTCCGCTCGGCGGGACTCGCGGCACGCTCGGCGCCGGCGTCTTCGACGCGCCGGGCCAGCGAATGGGCTGGCGCGCCGACTATAGCCGTGCCTTGCCGGCGGCAGGCGGGTGGGGATGGAATGCGAGCGCCGCGGCTGCCGATGGCCGCGGGCTTTACCTGCGCGGCGATGCCGCGCTGCGCACCGACGCGATGACGCTGCGCGGCGGCGCTTATGGCAGCGGCGAGGCGACCGTCTGGGGAAGCGCAAGCGGTTCCCTCGTCTTCATGGACGGTGGGCTTTTCGCGGCCAACCGGATCGCCGATGCCTTTGTTGTGGTGAATACCGGCGCGCCCGATATTCCGGTGCGCTATGAAAATCAGCTTGTCGGGCGCACGAACGGCGACGGTCAGTTGCTGATTCCCTGGGCGAGCGCCTATTATGACGCGCTCTATGCGATCGATCCGCTCGCGCTCCCGGCGAACGCGCGCGTTCCGCTCGTCGAGCAGCGCGTCGCGGTGGCGCGCGGCAGCGGGCATGTCGTGCGCTTCCCGGTCGAGATCCGCCGCGCCGCGACGGCGACGCTCCGGCTGCCCGGCGGCGCCCCGGTCCCCGCCGGCGCGATCGTCCATACAGGCGCCGCCACCAGCTATGTCGGCTGGGAGGGCTTCGTCTATCTTGAAGACTTCGACTCCGGCGAGCGTCTCGACATCGATCTCCCCGACGGCGCGCGCTGCAGCGCGCGGCTCGGCGAACCCGCCGCCGCCGACGCTACCGCCGATACGGTCATCGATCTTGGAGACCTGCCATGCGCCGCCTGACCTTGCTTCGCGGCCTGCTCGGCGCCGCCTTCGCCGTGGCGGCGCCCGAGGCCGCCTCGGCCTGCACCGTTGCGACCGCGAATACCAATCTTGGCACCACATCGACTTTTGCCGCCGCCAGCGCCGCGCAGCAGGCGAGCGGGTCGGCAGGGCTCTCGTGCGACATATTGCTGGCGGCGCTCACCACCCATTATGTGGGACTGCGCGTCGAGGCATCGAGCTTTCAGCTGACCGGTCCCGGCGGCGCCACCATCGGCTTCGCCGCCTCGCTTGCGCCCGGCGGCCCCGCGCTCGGCGTCGGAAGCTTCCAGGATCTTTCCTCGTTCAGCCTCGTCAGCCTCTTCGCCGGCGCCGGGGGATCGATCCCAATCTATGTTCGTACCACGCCGACCGCTTCGCTGCCTGCAGGGACCTATACGGGCTCGCTCGATCTGCGCTGGTATTATTCGGTTTGCTCGCTCGGGGTGGCGGTCTGCCTCGCCTATTCGGCAAGCCCCGGCTTCGTGCGTCCCGTGCCGCTCGTAACCTCGCTCAACTGGGGAAGCGGCACCGCGGTGCGGATCAACATCAGCCTGATCCTCGAAAAAGATTGTCTGATCGACGCCCCGGCGATCGACTTCGGCGCCGCGCCGCTCGTTGGCAGTTTCGCGCCGGTGACCCAGACGCTCACCATCCGCTGCAGCGCCGGCGCCGCCTATAGCGTCGGCCTCGACAATGGCGCCCACGCCGCGGGCGCGCAGCGCCGGATGACCAATGGCAGCGCCTTTCTCGCCTACGACATTCTGAAGGGCGCGGCCTCGCCCGGTCGCTGGGGGCTGCTCGGCGCCGAGCGCCGGTTGAGCGGCGATGCCGAGATCAATGCGGGCGTCTATAATGGGCTGGCGGCGCAAGGTTTCACTTACCGCGCACGCATCGACGGCGCGCAGCCTACCCCGCCCGCGGGAAGCTACAGCGATACGGTTCGCGTCGATATCGAATTCTGACCGGCTCGGCGCTGCAAGCAAGCACCGCGATGCGTCCGGATCGGAGACAAATTGGCACCCGCGCAGGGTTAAGGTGCGGCATGAAGTTGTCGTAAGCCTATCTAGGAAAGGAGGACCATCATGGGTCAATCCTGGGAGAGTTTCGAACGCCAGTCGGGCATCGATCCGCGCCGCTTCGGCCGCGTCGAGGATAATCTCGAAAGCCTGATCGCGCGCCTCGAATATCTGATGTTCGAATACCCGGAGCGCACCGACGCCCCGATCACCCACTTGGCACGGCGTGGAGGGCCGGCCCAAAACCGCGAGCACGGAGCCGGCGCAGCGCAGGAAATCGAGGCAATCCAAAGGCACGCGAACGGCCTTCCCGCGGCCCCGCCCGCTCCGCCCGCAAGCTTCCCTGGGGCACGCGCCGCGCTTGTCCGCGAACGATTGCGTCAGCGCCGGGCGCGCGAGACGCTGTTCGGCGATATCTTCTGCGACCCTGCCTGGGACATGCTGCTCGACCTTTATGCTGCGCATTATGAATGCAATGAGGTGTCGGTATCGAGCCTCTGCATCGCCGCGCATGTGCCCGCCACCACCGCGCTGCGCCACATCGAGACGATGACGGAACGCGGCTGGCTCGAACGGCATGCCGACCCTGCCGACAAACGCCGCAGCTTCATCCGGCTCACCGATAAGGCGCGTACGCGCCTCGACCGCTATTTCGACGATCTGCCGCGCCAATCGTAGAGCCGCTTCGCTAGCACCCGACAGGAGATAGCAAGCGCCCCCAGGGGCCGGGGGTTACTGCCAGTTTTGCAGCAATATTTTCCTTATGCGCTCGCGCCCGGGCGGCGCGTTTCCGCGCGTCTGTCGCCGTTCTGATCGGGCGCGCAAAAGGCGCGCTTCCGGCCATATTCTGCCCTGGTTTCGCGCGGTGCGCGAGGTCGCCCGACCGCTCGGAACGCGAAGCGGCGGGGCTGGTCAGGCAGATCACCCTGCCGCGCCCGCTTGTGCGCGGAGCCCGATTCATGGTTAAAGACGCGGGGCAGAAACAGATGAAAACCGGGCCACATCCTGATCAACGCGCCTTCACGGCGCTGACGCGCAAGCAGATCGCCGTCCTCGACCTTCTCGCCAACAACCGGACGAGCAAGGAGATCGGTCATGCGCTCGGGATTGCCGAAGCCACGGTTAACCGCCGCATCGAGGTGCTGCGCTCGCGCCTCGGCGGCGTGACGCGGCACGAGCTTGCGCGCCGCTACCGCGACTGGACAAGTCTCGCGGACACCTCCGAACCCGCTGCCGACCCATGTGTAGAAACACCACCCCAATTTCTACCACTCGCCGAGCCGGGGCTCGTGCGCCACGTCTCGGGTCAGGACGAAACCGCCACCGACCGGTTTGAAGACGCCCTGAGTCTATCGCTCGAAGCGCCGTGGAGCCGGGAAGCAAGACAGCGGATCGTCCCCGGGGTGCTCGACGGCAAACATGCCGTGCTGGCCCGGATCGCGACGATCATAGCGATGCTGCTGGGGATCGTCGCCAGCCTCGTGCTGGGGCTCGCCGCGGCGAGCGCGATCACGGACCTTCTCGGCTAACGACCCCGCCGCGAAATATTGTGGCGTGCGCAGCGAGCGCGCAGGCCCTGGGGGTAAACTCATGACCGACGCCGTACCCGCCTATATGGCGCGCATCCGCAACCAGATCCGTCTCGCCGAAGCGAAAGCCGACGAGAGCCTGCTCGCCAAGCTCGACGTGATGCAATCGATCCTGCGCGCGCGCCAGGTCGAAGATATTCCCGCGCCGCATGTCGGCCAGGAAGCGATCGTTCGCCTAGGCCGCGCAATCCAGTCGGACATCGGCGCCGCGAACGACATATTCCGTTCGCACAATGCGCTGGTCGGCGACAAGATCAAGATCACCGGCATGCCGGGGCACGACGACACGCTGGCGTTCGCCGAGCTCGAATCCCAAGCCGAAGCCGCCGCCTGACGATTGACGGCGCCGCCGCGCGGGGCCACCAACCGGTCATGGGTTGGATCTGGGCCTTCAACATCGCCTCGCTGCTGCTCCTGATCATCGCCGCCAGGCGTTGGGGAGCGGCTCCCGAGAGGATCTGCACGGCGGCGCTCGTCTTCATGAATGTCGGCGACCTCATCTATCATGCGGTCGTGGGGCGGTGGACGATCTACGCCTCGGTCGACGTCGGGCATCTCGTAATTGACGGGCTGATTGCGGCGGTCTTTCTTGCCGTCGCGATCCAGGCCAACAGGGTCTATCCTTTATGGCTCGCAGCAATTCAACTGGTCTCGGTGATCGCGCACTTCGCGCGCGAGGCCAACAGCCAGGTGGCGAAACTCGCCTACGCGCTGATGGACTATCTCCCCTATTATGCGCTGCTGATCATTCTCTTCATGGCGATCCGCACGCATGCGAAGCGGGTGCGGCGTATCGGACCCTATCCGGCGTGGCGTCGCTCATCGAACCCTTTGCGGGCGCCCGTGCCACTGAAGCCGCCGCCGGCCTGATCGGGCGCTTCGGCGGGCTCGGCCGCGCGCTCGCCGCAACGCCGCAGCAATTGCTCGAGGCGCTCGGCGGTGATGTTTCGCTTCGCGACGCGATCGTCGCCGCGCGCACACTCATGATTGCAGGGCTGCGCGAACGCATCACCCGGTCGGTGGTGCGCACCGACGATCCCGACTTCCTCCATTATCTGCAGATATTGCTGGCCAAGGCGCCCGTCGAATGTCTCCACGTCACCTTCACCGCGCATGACATGGGCTATCTGGGCGACGAGCTGATCGCACGCGGGACGATTGCTCGCCTCGGCATCGAAATCCGCCATATCTTCGAGCGCGCCTTCGAGTTCGGGGCGCACGCGATCATCCTTGCGCATAACCACCCGACCGGATCGAGCGAACCGAGCGCGCGCGACGTCGAGTTCACGCGCCGCATCGCCGCACTCACCAGCGCCGTCGACATTCCGCTCGTCGATCATCTGATCGTGGGCGCCGAGCACGTGACGAGCATGCGCGCGCGAGGTCTGCTATGAAGGCCGAAAGCCCGGCCGCGGCGGTCTCAAACGAGCCGCCTTCGCTTGAGACGGCGCTCCACAAGATGCGCCGCTCGCCTGATGACCAAGCTGACGACAGCGGCGACATGATATTGCTTGTTGCGGCACGCGCCGAGCAGGAATATGCGAACCGCCGCAGGCGCGAGCGGGCGCTGCCCGGCGATCTGCTCGGCGAACCGGCTTGGGACATGCTGCTCGACCTCTATGTCCAGAAGGCGCGCGCACGTCCGGTGAGCGTCCACAGCCTGTGCATTGCCGCGATGGTTCCGCCGACGACCGCGCTGCGCTGGATCGACAAGCTGCTCGCCTGCGGGCTTGTCGAGCGGCGGCGGTGCGAACGCGATCTCAGGGTCGTGCACATCGAACTGACCGGGCGCGGGATGACGGCGATCGAGGCACATTTTGCGGGCACGCAGGCGTCGTAGCAAAGCCGCTGTCGGGACGGGCGCGCCTTTGAGCATCGTACCTCAGCGCCAAGGCCGGATCAGCCGCCGACCACCCGAAGCCGCGGGCCTGCTAGCGTGAATTCGGCAGGCCGCCCGAACAGGAAGCCCTGCGCCTGCGGGCAGCCTTCCTCGAGCACCATCAGCCGCTGCGCCTCAGTTTCCACGCCTTCGGCGACGACGGGCAGATCGAGACTGCGGCCAAGTCCGACGATCGCGCGGATGATCGAACGCGCCGACTCGTCGTCGGTGACATGACTGACAAAGCTCCGGTCGATCTTGATCTTGTCAAAGGGAAAGGCCTGGAGATTGCTCAGCGAAGAGTATCCGGTTCCAAAATCGTCCATCACGATCCGCACGCCGAGCGCCTTCAGCCGGTGAAGCGTGTCGAGCGCGCCCGCCCGGTCACGCAGCATCACGCTCTCGGTGACTTCGAGCTCGAGCCGGGCGGCGGCAAGACCGCTCGTCTCGAGCGCATCGGCGACGACGGCGGCGAGATTGGGGAGCTGGAACTGGATCGCCGAGACGTTCACCGCGACACTGACGTCATCGGACCAGAGCGCGGCGGCAGCGCAGGCCTCGCGCAGCACCCATTCGCCGATCGGGATGATCGCGCCAACATCCTCGGCGATCGGCACGAATATCTCGGGCGCGATCGAGCCGCGGGTCGGGTGCGTCCATCGCAGCAGCGCCTCATAGCCCATGACCGTGCCGCCGGCGGTTGCGACGAGGGGCTGAAAGACCAGGTGCAATTGGCCGCGCGTGATCGCGTGGCGCAGGTCATGTTCCAATTCGCGCCGCTCGCGGACCTGGCGATCCATTTCGAGATCGAAGAAGCAGGCTTGGCCGCGCCCGCATTCCTTGGCCCGATAGAGCGCGACGTCGGCATTATGGCGCAGCCGCTCGATATCGGTCGCATCGCCTGGGAAGAGTGCCACCCCTATGCTCACCCCCACCGCCATGGGATCGCGCGTGATGTCCATCTCGAGAGCAAAGCCGGCGAGGATGCGCTCCGCGAGACGCTGGGTGTCGGCGACGTCGCCGACGCCGCGCTGAATGATCAGAAATTCATCGCCGCCGATCCGCGCTACCAGATCGACGTCGCGGATCGCGTCGCGCAGCAGTGCAGCGACCCGGCAGAGGATCGCATCGCCCGCGGCGTGGCCGAACAGGTCGTTGACCGCCTTGAAGCGATCGAGATCGAGCGCCAGCAGCGCGAAATGCTCGCCCGACCGCGCGAGCGCTTCGAGCGCAGAGGTGAAGCGGGCGCGGTTAGGAAGGCCCGTCAAAGTGTCGTGCGAGGCGAGATGCTCGATAAGCTGCTCGGCCCTCTTGCGCGCGGTAAGATCGCGAACCGCAAGAACCTGGCAGCGCCGACCGCGATATTCGATCGCATGCGCCGCTATTTCGACGATCAGCTCCTCGCCGTTGGTGCGCCGGATCACCGCTTCGGCCGGCCCATCGCGCGTCGCCACCAGCCCCTCGCCGTCCGCGGGCACGAGCCAGTCGGCAGCGCGCGATCCGATTAATTCGGGCACCTCGACCCCCAGCAGACCCGCAAGCTGGCTATTCGCCTCCAGAATGCGGCCGTTGCTCAGCACCGCAAGGCCCTCGAGCGTCGCGTCGGTGAGACCGCGAAGGTCGGTCAGCAGCCGATCGAGAAAGGCGCCAATAAGCACGAGGCCGATAAGCGCGATCGTCGCGACGACGGTTGCGGCGACGAGCCAGCCATCGCCGGTTCCGGCCGCCGGAGGCCCGCGGGCCGGATCGGGCACGAGCAAGGTCGCCGACATGGCGGTAAAATGCAGCAGCAGCACCGCCGCGACCGCCAGCGACGCGGGCAGCAGGATACGCCATTTTTCCTTGAGCTTGCCGAACAGCCAGAAGGCAGCGACAAATATCATCGCGGTAAGCACGAAGGCAGCGGCGATCGCCGGCCAGTCGTATTGCACCGCAACCGGCGCATCGATCGCGGCCATCCCGGCAAAATGCATCGCTGCGACCCCGATTGCCGCCATCAAGCCCGCCATCCCGCTCGCGGCGGGCCGAAATTCCCTGCCGAGAACAAGAAAGGCCGACCAGAAGGCGAGGATCGCAATGACGACCGAAGTTGCGGTCATCCCGGGCGCGAAACGCAGCGGGACCGCGCCGCGATAGGCCAGCATGGCAATGAAATGGGTTGCCCAAACGCCGACCCCGGCGGCGAGCGCGGCGATCGCGAGCCATTGACGCCGCCGGGCATCGACGCAGTCGAGCGATCGGCCGAGCAGGAGGAAGATCGCGGCGCTCCCCAATATCCAGACAAAAGCCGCGAGAAGGACGAGCCGCATGTCATGCTCGCCTGAAATGCATTCGAGAACCTTGAACATCGAGCTGCCCCTTTCACAAGGCGTCCGGCTTGCCTGCAAAGCGGTAAATCGCCTTCTAGCAGCAGCGCGCGAGACTGGTCCGAATTGAATGTTTGCCGCGCGCTCCCAATCAAAAATGCAGGTTGATTGCTTGCCCATGTCGATTTGCCGGTGGGTCGGCGCGCCGGGCTGGCGTGGAGTTGGGAACCGCGATCCTGCCATTATGGACGCAAAAGCCGGTCTCCCTGCGCGGCAAGCGGACAATGGCTTTAACGGGACTGCAGACGAAATTTTTCGGCTGCGATGTCACAGTCTGCCTCTCTCCCTCGTCAAGCAGGTGATGCCGCCACCGGCTCGACAGGAAAGGATGATGATATGAAGCGCTTGAACTGGTCCGAAGTCGCTCCCGCCGGAGCCAGGGCATTCTTCGGCGTGCATCAGTATGTGACAAACAGTAGCGCGCTTCCTGCAGAATTGATCCACCTGGTCTTCCTCAGGGTTTCCCAGATCAACGGCTGCGCGCATTGCATCGATCTGCACACGCGAGACCTTCTCCAGACCATGCCGGTCGACAAGGTCGCTCTGCTTCCCGTGTGGGAAGAAGTCCCTCACCTTTTCCCGGAACAATATCGCGCAGCGCTCGCTTGGGCGGAAGAGGTCACGCGCATCAGCGAGACGCATGCGTCCGACGCAGCCTATGCCGCCGCGTCCGCCGCATTCGAGGCGAAAGATCTTGTCGATCTGACAATCGCGATCGCT
Source organism: Sphingopyxis sp. Q841 (assembly GCF_052384365.1). Lineage (NCBI taxonomy): Bacteria > Pseudomonadati > Pseudomonadota > Alphaproteobacteria > Sphingomonadales > Sphingopyxidaceae > Sphingopyxis > Sphingopyxis sp. Q841. The sequence continues at coordinate 618,729 of NZ_JBQSUM010000001.1, forward strand.
GCAATGAACGCCTTCAATCGGCTGGGCGCGCCCTTTCGCCTCCCGGTGGCGGCGAAGCCCTGAGCACCGGAACGCAAGCCTGCGAGCCGGCTCCTGGCCCGCGCTGGCCGAACCGGTCCGATTATTTTAGCAGGAAAAGCGGACGCTAGACCGCTGCGAGCGGAACAAGAGCGCTGCGCCGATGAGCACGAAGCAGAGGCATAATGCATATTTCCACGCGAAGCGCTGCAGATCGCCCAGCTCGATCCCGAGAAGAGCACATTTCATATAGACCGCCGCGACGAGCGGGCTGGGCCACATTAAGGTCACACATCCAGAAACCAATAATTCGACATTTTGTTTCAATATATTAATGGCTTAGATAGGCCCCGGAAGCCGCGCCACCGTTCCTCCTCTGATACGACAGTCCGAATTACCGTCGATAATCCTTGGCCCTGAGGCCATATTTCGTCAATCGGTCGTAAAGCGTCTTGCGCGGCAGCGACAACCGTTGCTGCACCTCGTCCACCTGTCCCTTTGCATCGCGCAGCGCGTCCTCGATCACTGCGCGTTCAAAGCGGGCGACCAATTCACGTAGGCTTTGCGGCTCCGCATTGTAGGCTGAGCCCTGTGCGATTCGCGTCAGACCAGTGGCGAAGTTGCGCGCAAAGGTGCGCAGTTCGCGTATATTGCCCGGCCAGTCGTGACTCAGCAGATGGCGCCACTCGGCCTCGCCGAGTTCGCTTGTCTCCAGTTCCAGTTCGGCCTCGAACGCGGCCACAAATTCGCGGAAGAGATCGGGAATATCCTCGCGCCGGCTGGCCAAATTGGGCAGCGCGATAGCAATGCCGCCGAGCCGGTGGAGCAGTGCGGGATCGAGCGGCCGCGCGCCTTCTCCTTCGCCCGCGCTGCGCGAGATGGCGATGATACGGACGTCCACCGAACGTGGTCGCTCGGCGCCGATCGCGAGGAAACGGCGCGTGTCGATCAGGCTCAGCAACTGCCCTTTGGCGCGCTCGGGAATGCTCTCGATCTCGTCGAGAACCAGCGTGCCACCCTGCGCCCGTTCGACGAGGCCCGACCGTGACAGCGCCACCGAAGGATCGCGCCCGAACAGGATCAGATTCGCGTCGTCGTGCATCAGCACGCCTGCATCGACGGTCACGAAAGGCCGGTCACGCCGCGGGCTGAGGTCGTGGACCAGCCGCGCGACGAAATTCTTGCCCACACCCGTCGGCCCGGAGATCACCAGATCAACATCGGCACGCGCCACTTCGGCGATCAGGCGCTGCAGCCGCTCGGCGGTCTGCGAGGAGCCGCCGATCCGCCGATGCTCCCGCTCGCGCAGCGCGTCGCGCAGGCGCCGGTTTTCGAGCACCAGCGCGCGCCGGTCGTGCGCCCGGCGGATCGCATGCACTAGCCGCGAGACCGAATAGGGTTTGGTAAAAAAGTCCGCCGCACCATTTTTCATCGCCTCGACGGCCATCGCGACATCGCCATGCGCGGTCGTGAAAATCACCTGCATTTCGGGATCGAGCGCGCGCAGATGGTCGAAAAAGGCGATCCCGTCCATTCCGGGCATACGGATATCGCTGACGATCACGCCGGCAAAGGCGGGGGTGACGGCACGCAGCGCGGATGGAGCGTCGGCGTGGGCCGACACCTCGAAACCTTCGAGCGTCAGCGCCTGCACCGTCGCCTCGCGCAGCGTCTCGTCATCCTCGACGAAAAAGATCGTGGGCGGCGCGCCGGTCATGCGCGCGGGATCGTCATGACGAAGGTCGTCGCGGATGCGTCCGCTTCATAGGCAAGCTCGCCGCCAAGATCGCGCATGATGTCGCGCGCGATGACAAGTCCGAGGCCGAGGCCGTCGGGCTTGGTCGTCGCGAAGGGCCGGAACAGATCGTCGGCCTGCGCCAGCGAAAGCGGCGTCCCGCTGTCGATCACGCGCAGACAGACGGCATCTCCCCCTGCCTCGACGGCGACGGTCACCCTGCCCCCTTCTCCGGCGGCATCGAGCGCATTTTGCAGCAGGTTGACCAGCACCTGTTCGAGCCGGACATGTTCGGCGGCGACGACGACCTGCGTTGCCTCCTCGGGCGGCAGGGCAATGGCGACGTGCATCGACCGGATGCGATCGCGCAGCAGCAGGAGCGCCCCGTCGATCGCCTCGCCGAGCGGCATTTCGCGGCGGTCGGCGGGTTGCCGCCGGCTGAAGCGCCGCAGTTCGCCGGTGATCCGCCCGATCCGGTCCGCCAGATCGACGATGCGGGCAAAATTGCCCGACGCCTGCTCGACTTCGCCGGCCGCGAGCATCTTTTGCCCATTTTCCGCAAAAACCCGCGTCGCAGCGACCGGCTGCCCGATCTCGTGCCCGACGCCGGCCGATATCTGGCCGAGCGTCGCCAGTCGGTTGGCCTGCGACAGCTGTTCGCGCAGCGTGCGGGTTCGCTCGTCGAGCAGCGCCTGCGCTCGCGCATCGCGGCGGCGGCGCATCACGACGCCCGTCGCAGCAAGGGCCGCCAGCACCAGAAAGCCGAGCGCGAGCGCCAGCCGCCCGGTCGCCACCGCCGCATCGACGCGCTGCGCCGGATCGGCGAGAAGGTGCAGCACCCATCCGTCGGGAAGGATCGGCTGCCGCGTGTCGAGCAGCGGGATGCGCACCGCCTCGCCCTCGTTGGGCGAAACGATCGCGAGCGGGCGCAGCGTCCGAATGCCGAACTGCCGCAGATCGGCCTCGGCGTCGCGCGCGTAGGCGCTCGCGCCTTGGGCCAGATGAAACCGCCAACGCTCGTCGCTTGCCAACAGCACCACCCCGTCGCGATCGGTCACATAGACGCGCTGGGCCGTGTCGCGCCAACTCCTCTCGAGCCCGTCGAACTCGACCTTCACTGCCACCACACCCAGCGGCGCGGCGCGCGTCCCGATGCGCCGCGCGATGTAGAGCCCCGGCTCGCGGCTGACAGTGCCGAGCGCGAACTGGGTGGCCGAGCCGTTGGCGAGCGCATCGTGAAAATAGCGGCGAAAGGCATATTTCGACCCGACGAAACTGGTCGGCAGCCGCCAGTTGCTCGCCGCGAGCGTCGTGCCGTCGGCGCGCATCACATAGATCGCCGCCGCCGCCGATTGGCGCGCAAGCGCCTCGAGCCGCCCGTTGAGCGGCGCCACTGAAGCACCGTCGCCCGCGGCCAGCGCGCGCACCTGAGGATCGTCGGCGAGCGCGATCGGAAGCAGGCTGAACTTGTCGAGCTCGCTGCGCAGGCTCGACGCCAATATCGCCGCATCGTTACGCGCGAGCCCGGCCTGCTCGGACAGCGCGCGATCGTGCATTACCCGATCGGTGATCGCGACCGCGAGCGCGATGACGAGCAAGGCACATAGCCCCGCAGCCAAGGCCCAGCGCCGCGCGCGCAGATCGATTCCCAGCACCGTCATCGGCCGATTGATGTGCGAATATCCGCACTTTGTATATCCAAAATATGCGGAAATCTGCACAAAACTGATAGGAGATCATCGTAAGCTGTTGTTTTATATAGAGCCGAAGGAAGGCAGCGCGATCGTTGCGCCCGCCGCGAACCATCCTAGAATTCCCGCAACAGCCGGTTCGAGCCGGCGGACAGGGGACAGGATGGCATGGGGTCGATCAGCATCGCGGCAGATAAAGGCATGGCCGGGCGCAAGCGCGTACCGCTCTATCGACAGCTCTATTTCCAGGTCGTCGTGGCGATTTTGCTCGGCGCGCTGCTGGGTCATTTCTATCCCGATGCCGGCGAGGCGCTGAAGCCGCTGGGCGACGGCTTCATCAAGCTGGTGAAGATGATCATCGCGCCGGTGATCTTCCTGACGGTCGCGACCGGCATTGCCAGCATGAAGGACATGTCGTCGATCGGCAGCGTCGCGGCCAAGGCCTTCATCTATTTCCTGACCTTTTCGACGCTGGCGCTCATCGTCGGTCTGGCGGTCGCCAACATCGTGCAGCCTGGCGCCGGGCTCAACATCGATCCCGCCGCGCTGGATACCACCGCGGTCGCGACCTACGCGCACACCGCCGATGAACAATCGCTAGCCGGCTTCCTGCTCAACATCATTCCGACGACGCTGTTCAGCGCGATGACCGACGGCGAAATCCTGCAGGTTCTGCTCGTCGCGATCCTTTCGGGCGTCGCAATCTTCACGACGCGCCCCAAAAGCGACCTCGTGCTCGATCTGCTGACGTCGTTCAGCGAAGTGATCTTCAAGCTTGTTCACATGCTGATGAAGTTCGCGCCGATCGGCGCGTTCGGCGCGATCGCCTTCACCATCGGCAAGTTCGGGATCGGGTCGCTTGCCAGCCTCGCGACGCTCGTCGCGACCTTCTACCTCACCTCGCTGCTGTTCGTGATCGTCGTGCTTGGGTTGGTCGCACGCTTCACCGGCTTTTCGATCTTCGCGCTGATCCGCTATCTTCGCGAAGAGCTGCTACTGGTCCTGGGCACCTCGTCGTCTGAAGCGGCGCTGCCCAGCCTTATGGAAAAGCTCGAAGTCGCTGGCTGTCGCAAGACGGTGGTCGGGCTCGTCGTGCCGACCGGCTATTCGTTCAACCTCGACGGCACCAACATCTACATGACGCTCGCCGCGCTGTTCATTGCGCAGGCGACGGGCATCCACCTGTCGCTCGGCGAGCAGCTCGCGCTCGTCCTTGTCGCGATGATCAGTTCAAAGGGCGCGGCCGGGGTGACCGGCGCGGGCTTCGTGATCCTTGCCGCGACGCTCTCGGTCGTCCCGTCTGTTCCCGTCGCGGGCATGGCGCTGATCCTCGGGATCGACCGCTTTATGAGCGAATGCCGGGCACTCACCAACTTCATCGGCAATGCGGTGGCGACGATCGTCGTCGCCAAATGGGAAAAGGCGCTCGATACCGATCGGCTGGCGGCGGCGATGGCCGGCACGCCGATGGCGCTGCCGAGCGAGGATAGCGAGCGCCACGAACGCTCCGGCCCGCACAGCCTTGCGATGGCCAAGTCAGGAGAAGGCGCATGATCTCGCGGCGGTCAATCCTTGCCGGCGGCGCGGCGCTCGCAGGTGCCTTCGGCGCTGCCGGATCGGCCCCGGCGCTTGCCTTTGCGGTTGAGGAAATTCCGCTCTGGCCCGGCAAACCGCCGGGGGGCAACGGACCCAGCGGTCCCGAAAAGATCGGCGGCGCGGGGTCCGGCTATGGCGCAGTCTCGAATATCGCGACCCCGCGGCTGCGCGTCTACCGGCCCAATATCGCCAACGGCCGCGCGGTGATCGTCTGCGGTGGCGGCGGCTATTTCCGTATCCAGCTGTGGAAGGAAAGCACGCCCGCGGCGAAATGGCTCCAGCTGCACGGCTATACCGTGTTCGAGTTGATCTATCGCCTTCCGCGCGACGGCTGGGACGCAAGCGCGCCCTTCGCCGACGCGCAGCGGGCGATGAAGATCGTGCGCACCCGCGCCGCCGATTTCGGCATCGCGCCCGACCGCATCGGAATCATGGGCATGTCGGCGGGCGGGCACCTCGCAGGCTTCACCGCGCTGCGGCCCGACCAGAAATTCTACGACGGCACCGATCGTTTCGAAAACGCCCCGGCACGCCCCGACTTCGCGGCGCTGCTCTTTCCGGTGGTGCAGTTGCGCAAGCCGTTCGATACCACGCGGACGCGGCGCGAGATTATCGGCGAGCATCCGACCAAAGCCGCCGAAGATGCCTGGTCGCTCGATACGCTGGCGAACGGAAACGCACCGCCGATGATCCTATTTTCGGCATCCGACGATCCGATCGCACCGCCCGGCCATAATCTGTCGCTGTTCCAGGCGATGCTCGCCAAGGGCGCGAAGGCCGAGCTGCACATTTTCGAGGAGGGCGGCCACGGATGGGGCCTCGGCACGCCCGACCAGATCCTCAGCCAATGGCCCGATCTGTTCGAAGCCTGGATGACCAGGCGGCCATTCGATCGATGAATACAGACAACAGGGGAAGGGAAATATCCATGCGTGCAATCACCATCGCAAAGCTGGCGCTACTCTGCGGACCTAGCTTGCTTGCGGCGACCGTCGCACAGGCGCAGGAACCGCTCGCCGCCGAAACCGCGGCGGACCAGAGCGCCGACCAGCCGGCACCGCCCGCAGACGCGAATGAGGCGATCGTCGTTACCGGCTCGCAGATTCAGGGTGCGAAGATCAACGACGTCCTGCCCGTCACGGTGCTCGACGAAACGGCGATCGAAAACACCGGGGCGTCGTCGGGCGACGAGCTGTTCCGGGCGATCCCGCAGGCCGGCACCGTCGCGTTCAACGAACAGAATTCGTCGACCGTCAACAATGTCCGCGGCGACGTCGGCTCGATCAACCTGCGCGACCTCGGCACCGGCAACACGCTGCTGCTGATCAACGGCCGCCGGATGACGCTTCACCCCGGTTTCCAGACCGAACTGCTCGTGCCCGTGGTGAGCTCCGACACCAACGAAATCGCGCCAGGCAGCGTCAAGCGGCTCGAAGTGCTGCGCGACGGCGCGTCGGCGATCTATGGCGCGGACGCGGTGGCGGGCGTGATCAACACCGTCCTCAAGGGCGACATGAAGGGCGGCTTCCTCGAAGGCGACTGGCGCGCCTCCGACGGCACCAGCCTCTACAGCTACCAGATTTCAGGCGGCTATGGTTTCGACTTCGGCGGCGGACGCGGCAACCTGACCGTCTATGGCGGCTATTTTTATGAAAACGGGCTATCGAATGCCGCGCGCGACTATGCCGCGGACGATAATCGCCTGCCGCTGGTCGAAGGCACCGATTTCGAAGGCGACGCGTCGTTCAACAATCGCAACACCTTCGGTCCGTTCGGGCAATTCGACATCCAGGGCTCGTCGCCGTCGAGCCGGACGCCGATCGGCGACGATGATTTCTATCTCCAGCCGTCGAGCTTTCCCGGCTGCAAGATGGACTTCGGAGACGGCCTCTGCGCCCGGAACGGCACGACGCCGACCACGGACGTCCGCTACAACACGATCTACGGTAACAGCCTGATCAGCCAGAAGCGTCGCTACAATGCGATGGCGCTGCTGAGTTACGAACTCAGCAACAATGTCGAGGCCTATTTCGAAGGCAGTTTCTACCGGTCTGAAAACAACCGTCAGCTCGACGCTTCGGCGATCCTGAGCGCGGTGCCGGTCGGCATTTCGAAAAATGCCTATTGGAACCCGTTCGGCCCGGTCGGCAGTCCCAACCGCCTGCCCGGCACCACCATCGCCGCGAGCGGTGTGGATGTCATTATGGAGCGCTATCGCTTCGTCGATGTCGGCAATCGCGACGTGTCGGTCGACAAGAATGTCTATCGCCTCGTCGGCGGGCTGCGCGGCAATATCGGCGCGTGGGACTTCGACACCGGCTTCGTCTATTCCGAGGCTAAGCTGAACGATGTGACGCACAACCGCGTCTCGCTCACGCTGATGCAGAACCAGATCAACCTGACGACGCCCGACGCCTATAATCCGTTCAACGGCGGCTGCGTCACCTCCGATCCCGGCATCGGCGACTGCACGCCCAACCCCGACTCGTCGATCGATCCCTTCCGTATCGACGTCTACCGCAAGGGCGGTACCAGCCTCGCGCTCGGCGACTTCAAGATCAGCCGCAACGACCTCCTGTCGCTGCCGGGCGGCGATCTGGGTATCGCCGCGGGCGTCGAATGGCGCCGCAAAACCTTCTACGATGACCGCGATCCGCGGCTCGACGGGACGATCACCTTCACCGACAGCGTGACCGGCGAAGTCAATGGCAGCGACGTCGCGGGCACCAGCCCCTCGCCCGACACCAGCGGCTCGCGCGAAGTCTATTCGGCCTTCGCCGAACTGCTCGTGCCGGTCGTCAGCCCGGAAATGAATATCCCGCTGATCAACCGCTTCGATATCCAGCTCGCCGGCCGCGTCGAGCATTTCAAGGATATCGACGAAACCGCCGCGGTGCCGCGCATCGCCGCATCCTGGTCGGTCTTCCCCGGCGTGACCTTCCGCGGCGCCTGGTCCCGCGGTTTCCGGGCCCCCAATCTGGTGCAGGTCAATGACGCGGGGACGACGCGGTCGAACACGCGCGACGATTTCGTCCTGTGTCAGGCGCAGCTCGAAAAGGGGCTGATTTCCAGCCTCGGTTCCTGCACCGGCGCGGGCACGATCAGCTATCGCTCGGGTACCGAGAATTTAAAGCCCGAGGATAGCACCAGCATCAACCTGGGTATCGTCCTCGAACCGCGCTTCATCCCCGGGTTGACGCTGACCGCCGATTACTGGCGCGTCAAGCAGACCGGGCTGGTCGGCACGTTCGGCGACGACAATGCCATCGCGCTCGACCTGCTGCGCCGCCTGAACGGCAGCAGCAACCCCAACGTCATCCGCGCCGATCCGACCGCGGAGGACATTGCGCTGTTCACCGGCACCAGCCTCGCCCCCGCGGGCAAGATCACCCAGGTGCTCGACCCCTATCTCAACCTCGACAGCCGCGTCTCCAAGGGCTGGGACTTCGGCCTGTTCTACAAGGTGCCCGATTTCGGCATGGGCAAGTTCCGCCTGAGCCTCAACGTCGCGCACCTGATGAGCTTCGTCCAGTCGGCGGGGCCCGACGGTCAGGAAATCCTCGACGGCATCGCCTCGGGCGTCCTGCCGCTCGACGTCACGGTCGGCGGTCTGGGCGAGCTGGTCGAGATCGAGGGCCGCCCGAAATGGCGCGCGACCGGCGCGATCAACTGGGGAAGCGGCCCGGTCGATATCGGCCTGTTCGGCCAATATACGGGCAAGGTTTACGACACGAGCGTGATCCGCGACGTGCTGATCGATTCCGACGATCCGAACGCAAACTATTACCCGGTGCACGATCAGTTTACGCTGAACCTCTCGATCGCCTACACGATCAAGAATGACACCCCGCTCGACGGCACCCGCTTGCGCTTCGCGATCAACAATCTGTTCAACGAAGATCCGCCGCTGGCTGACGAGGATTATGGCTTCTTCAGCAGCCTCTACACCGCGCGCGGCCGCGTCTTCCACGTCGAGTTGCGCAAGAAGTTCTAGCGCAATGCGACTGTCCAGCGCCCTGGCGCAGCGCGTCGCGCTTGCGCTGGTCATCGGAGGGACGGGGGCGTGCAGCAGCACACCCCCGCTTCCGCCGTCCCTCGCCGCCGCGCCGGTCGAACGCGGTTCGGGATGCACGACGAGCACGGTGCGGATCGACTTCGATTTCGACGAAGCGCCCGCATCGCGCTGCGTCATCCGGGGCGAGCGGTCGTTCACGATATTGATCGGCCCCGAACATGCGCCGCCGATCAACCCGAGCCCCTGGTACGCCTTCCGCTACCGGGCGAGCGGGTCGGCGGACATTTCGGTCGAACTCGACTATCTTGGCGCGGCGCATCGCTATGCGCCCAAATTGACCGTAGGCGGCACCGCCGCGCCCCTTTCCGCCAGCGTTGCGGCCGACGGGATGAGCGCCACGCTCTCGCTGCCCGCCGGCGAAGGGATCGTCAGTGGGCAGGAATTGTTCGGCAGCGACCGCTATGATGCGTTGCTCGACCGGCTTGCGGCGCTACCCGCAGCCGAGCGGCTGACACTTGGCGCGTCGCTCGACGGTCGGCTGCTATCGGCGGTCCACATCGGCGACACGAAGGCGCCGCGGCTCGTCATCCTGATCGGACGCGCCCATCCGCCCGAAATTACCGGCGCGCTCGCAATGGATGCCTTTTTGCGCGCGCTCGCGGACGAGATCGCCGCGGGGCGCGTCGACACCGCAGCGACGCAATTCCTTATCCTGCCCTTGCTGAACCCCGACGGTGTCGCGCGGGGTCACTGGCGCGCGAACCGCGGCGGCGTCGACCTCAATCGCGACTGGGGCATCTTTTCGCAGCCCGAAACGCGCGCGGTCAAAACCTGGCTTGATCGCCTGCCCGCAGGCGTGCGCCCGGTCGCCATGGTCGATTTCCATTCGACGCAGCACAGCCTCTTCTATGTGCAGGGCGCCGACGAAACGACGCCCGCGGAGGAGGCGTGCCTTGCAGCATGGCTTGGCGGGAAGGAGAAGGCGCTGCCCGGCTATCCCTTCACGATCGAACGCCGCAACGCCAACCCCGGCTCGGGCACGTCGAAAAACTGGTTTCACGCGACCTATGGTATCCCCGCCTTTACCTATGAAGCCGGCGACGAGGCCGACCGCCCCGGAATCGATGCCGCCGGAGGGAAACTCGCACGCGCCTTTCTGAGCGCACTTCCGCTCCTCGCTCGATAATCTTCCGGCGCCGGACGCCGAAAGGCCGGTCCGCATCGGCGGACCGGCCTCGGCAACCGGGAACTGACGCTGGCGATCAGCCCTTGGTTGCGGCCTTCTTTTCGGCCTTCTTCATCTTTTGCGCGTGGTGCGTCGCCTTTTTCGCGGGCTTCGACGTCGCCGCCTTGGTCGGCGTCGCGTCAGCGGCGAAAGCCGAGCCGCTCACCATGGCGAGCGAAAGGACGGCGGCGGCAGCGAGTTTGCTATAGTTACGCATGAGACTTCCACTCCTTGACAGTTCAACCACCCGCAATCGGGGGCTGTCAGGGCGGCCGATCCGTTCCAGGGACGGGGGAAACGGTTCGGATCGGCCTTGCCCGACGACCGATCAATAGACCCGGGGCCCTGCCCGGCCGATGGCGGCGGGATTACAAGTTGGTCATCTGTCGGCGCGCTCAGGTCGCGGCGAGCGACCGCTTAGCGAGTAGCGCCCGCTGCGGGCTTGCAGGCACCCTTGTCAAAAATCGCCCTCCCGCCTATCGCTCGCGCGTGCCTCCCCGGCCCGCGACCAGCGCGCGCCGCCACCGAAGATTGCGTCCGCTGAACCCTGTTCCAGCCACTCCCTACGTCGAACAGCTCAGCATCGGGGCGGGGCGCCGGCTGTTCGCGATCGGCCTCGCTGTCCTGATTCCGGCGCTGCTGCTCCTGCTGCTTCTCACCACGGGCCTGGGATCGCTGCCCGACAAGCAGCAGGAACGGATCACCATGGTGAGCCTGGAAGCCGCCGAAGTCGCCGAGCAAGCACCCGAGTCCGCCAGCAAGGCGCGCGAACAGCAGAAGGAGGCGCCGACGCCGCCGGTGACGAGCCCCCCCGTTCCGGCGCCACCGCCCACCCCACTGCCGCCACAAGTCCCGCAGCCCGCGACGCCCCCGCAACCACCGGCGCCGCCAGCCACCCCGCCGACGAAACGCATCGGCGTCCGCCTCAACAGCGGGCAGTCCTTTGGCCCGCCAGACAGCGGCGGGTCGGCGGCATCGCGCGACACGCCGCGCGTGGGGAGCGCTCCAAACGGCGAGCCGCTTTATGCGGCGGCATGGTATCGCGAGCCGAGCCGCGACGAACTGCGCGGCTATCTGTCCACCGCCAGTGGGCCGGGATGGGGGCTGATCGCCTGTCGCACCGCCCCCGAGTTTCGCGTCGAGGATTGCGTCGGGCTCGACGAATATCCGCAAGGATCGCAGATCAACCGCGCGGTGCTGGCGGCGGCGTGGCAATTCCGCGTGCGGCCGCCGCGGGTCGGCGGGCGCTCGATGGTCGGGGCCTGGGTCCGGATCAGGATCGATTACGGAATCGAACGACCCTAGGGGCTGGCCCCATAAATCAGGCGAGCGGTTCGCCCGAAATGGTGATGCGGTGCATCAGGCGGCGATGGCCGTGATAATCATTCATCGCATAATGCCAGGTCGACCGGTTGTCCCAGATTGCCAGCGATCCGGGCGCCCATTGGACGCGGCAATGAAACTGCTCCTGCATCGCGACCTGATAGAGATAGGTGAGCAGCGGCACGCTCTCCTCGCGCGTCCAGCCGTCGAAATGCAGCGTGAAGGCCGGATTTACGTACAGGATCTCGCGCCCGCTTTGCGGGTGCCGGATCACCACCGGATGCACCGCGCGCGTTCGTTCCTCATGCCCCTTCAGGTCGACACCCTGATCGGTCTTCGAATAGAGGCCATCGGCGCTGTAGATATGATCGGCCGAGTGGACGGCGCGAAGCGTCCGCAACATGTCCTTCAGGCCCGGTGACAACGAATCGAAAGCCGCGCCCATGCCCGCGAACAATGTATCGCCGCCGCTGGGCGGAGTTTCGCGGGCGAGCAGGATGGAGCCCATTGCGGGGATCTGGTCATAGCTGTGATCGGTGTGCCACCCGCCGCCGATATTGGTCTGCTGGCTCTCCGACTTGCGGACCTCCGCAATTTCCGGGTGCCCGCCATTGGCAGGGAAATATTTGTTGATGTCGATCTCGCCCCAGCGGCGGGCGAAAGCGATATGCTGTTCGGGGGTGAGCGTCTGATCGCGCACGAAGAGGACGCCGTGCTCGGCGACGGCCTGCCGCAGAAGCCCGATATCCTGCTCGTCGAGATGGTTCAAATCGATCCCGGTCGCTTCGACACCGACGTGCGGCGACAGGGGGTGCATCTGTATCGACGTCATGGAACTCTCCCGCATTATCCCGGCGACGATAGCGCAAACGCTGGCATTCAAATGCCACCTTCGTTACAATTCTTCATGACGATCGGCGATCAGCTCCGGCAATGCAGATGGTTTTGCCGCTGCGATCCTGCGGTGCAGCAGGCGATCGCGGCCGATGGCCGGCTGGCAACGCTCGCGCGCGGGCAATGGGTCTATGGCGAGGGGGACATGGCGACCGGCATCGTCATCGTGCTCGACGGGATGCTGCGCCTCGAAGCCGCGGCGGGGGAAAAGATCGTGCTGGTCGGCATCGCCCGCGCCGGCGACGCCTTCGGTCAGTCGCGCCAGATGGGCGGCGGTCCGCGTATCGTGACCGCGATCGCCAGCCGGCCGAGCCGCGTCCTGACGATCAGCGACACGATGCTCGACCGGATCGGGCATCGCCTCCCCGCGCTCTGGAAGGCGACGAGCGAACTGGTGTACGGGCAACTCGACGCCAGCGTGCACGGGCTGGCGCAGATGCTGTCGCTGAGGCCCCGCGGACGCATCGCCGCGCGGCTCCTGACCTTCGCGCGTGACGCCGAGGTACCGCTCAGCCAATCGGATCTGGCCGAACTCTGCGGCCTGTCGCGCAAGGTCGTGAGCGCCCATCTTGCCGCGCTCGAGCAAGCGGGCGCGATCCGGCGCGGCTATCGCACCATCCACCTGCGCGACATGGCTCAGTTAAGTCGCCTCACGGGTGCATAAGGGGCCACCCGATAGTGTCCCGCGGGATCGAGCCAACCCGTCCACCTGATGAAATGCCAAGATTCTGCAGGAGGAAGTGCCGCGTAATTGCGCGAACCTATGAAGAGGACCGTCGGCCATCAGGCATCGCCTTAGAACCGCTTGCGCAGCGAAATACGGACGCTCCGTCCCAAGGGATCGGCGTCATAGCGTCCATACCCGGCAGGCCTGCTGCCATCGCCCAAGCGTACTTGGCGATAGCCGTCGAACAGGTTCCGGACGTCGGCCGAAATCTGCAGATCCTGCATCCATGTCGGAATATGTCCCGACAGGATGCGCGCCGGTTCGACATGGATGCGCAAATTGGTCAGGAGCAAGGCGTCGAACCGATAGTCCTCGCCACCGACGGCGTCAGCGATGGCGCGCAGCCTGTATCCGCTCTGCCAATTTCCGTCGAGCGTCAGGCCCAACCCGCTCCGCCCGAGGTTGAGCTGGACGCCCAGACTGTGTCGCGATTGGCCGATGTCGCCGTCTATCCGGTCCAGCACCGGTAATCCGGCGCCAGTCCGCACCTCGCTGTGCAACAGCCAGCCGTGTGTCACCGAGAGAGTGGCCTGCCACGGCTTTTCGCGGCCTCCGAAACTCCGTATTGCGGCAACGAGGCTGGTGTCCAGACGTTCGTCCACGTCCGCGACGATAGCGATCGGGCGGGCGTCGATCGCTACAAGCCGGCCCATCCCATCGCGCCGGATCCGATCGGGGAAGGCCGCTTCAACGACAGGCGTAAACGCAGGAAAAGGCGCCGCACCCCCATGACTGACCTGACGGCGGTATTCGCTGGCGAGCGTTATCGGTGCGGTACCGAACGGTTTGATTGTCATCCGCAACCCGTATGTGCGCTGGCGTCCGCCGCCGAGGTCGGGGTTGCCGCCCGTAATCCACAAGACGTCCGAGATCCTGTCGCTTCGAAAATCATAAATCTGCCGGACGACTTCAATTGGTGCGCCGGCAATCTGATCGGGCGTCGGAGCTCGTTCGGCAAACCCAGTCATCGCGCGTATCTGCAGCGCTGGGACCGGCGACCAGTTTATTCCGACGTCATAGCGGAACTGGGCCGCAATGCCGGACGGACGATTGGCGCCGGCGGAAATATCTAATGACACATCGCCCACCGGCATTGCATGTTCACCGGCCGCGAAAAGCGGCACGGCGAGTGCCAGTGCCACATCCTGCTGATCACGCCGAAAGACGATTGCATCTGCATCGTCCGCACGCCGACTGTCCGACCAGTTGCGGTTCGCCGCCAGAGTCAGATTTGCCGTCGCGGCGCCCGCGGGGAGTGTCATAATCGTCCGATTGAAATTTAACTGCGCGGACAGATTTTCGCTCCGCGCCCGCCCGCGCCTTGGCACGATATTGCCCTTGTCGCTCCGCGCTTCGATGATGCTGTCGGTCCATGACCAGGCGTAGCGGAGGATAAGGCTGCCCTGCCAGCCCGCAACCTGTCCCGCGAGGAGGGCAGAAGCACCGATGCTTCGCCCCCTCTGCCGGCCCTCAAGCGTTCGGGCCGTCTCCGCTAGGCCGTCGCCAGCGCGGCCGGTCAGCTGACGCTGCTCTTGCCACCCCGCGTCAAGAGTGAGGGTGCCGGTGAAACGCCCCAGAGGGCGCGCCAAGGCGACATTTGCCGACGCGCCCTTAATCGCGGGCAGCAGCGTGTAAAATCGCCCATCGCCACCTCTGTTCGAATCGGCAGGCGGCCTTTCGTCGCGCCGCAGCGCGGCGTCGCCGGAAAGCTCGACGCGACCGTTCCACCGCGCAGGCCCGTCGATCAAAAAGCGGCCAAGCGCGGCCTGCCCGCTCTCTCGTCCGCCGGCGGTGGCTACCCCGAACGCAGTCTCACCCTGCCAGGACGCAAAATGCGGTTTAAGAACGAGATTGACCACGCGCTGGCCGGGCGGATAGCCATAGCGGGCCGCCGCCTCCGGCTTGAGAAGCGCAAGGCGGGCCAATGCTTCGGGCGGAAACCCGTTTATCCCGGCCGCCCCGTCGACCCGCTTTCCATCGATCAGAATGATCGGCAGTTCGTCCGGCCGACCGGTCAGCGGAGCGATCCGGGCGACGAGGTCGCCGATCGTCGCAGCGCCGTAAGTGTCTATCTCTGCCGGGCTCAATTCCAGTTCGGCAGCGACGAGCGCTTCGCCGCCGCGAGCGGTCACGACGATATGATCGGACTCTGCACCCGGCAATCCAGCCTGCGCCGCCGCCGGAACGGCGTGGAGGCAAAGCGCGGCCGCCAAGCCGAACAAGCCATGGGCTACACGCCATAAGCTGGGCCGTTTCATCGAGGCCTTTCACGACATTCCGCAGCAACGGATGAAGACCGGAAGGCAATGCGCCTTCCGGTCTTCATCTTTCCGGGCCGACATCGGGCGGTTTGGGGGGGAGGGAGGGGCCGCCCCGTCATACCTGCGGAAGCGACAGGCTGGCGCCGGTTGGTTTCGCTGACCGCAATCAGGGGTAGGAGTAGGAAGCCGTTGGGCTGGTCGAGACATTGCCCTGCATGCTGCACGGCGAACCGCCTGCGGGATCCGACGGAATCGTATTGGCGTGATTGAATTGCAGCACGCCGCCGACGAGCTTGGCCTTCAGATCGCCGCGGCAGTTGCCGGTGATGCCCGTGACGCGCACGTCGTGAATGATGACATCGGTCGAGCTGGTAGCGCTGACGTCATAGGGCATGCCGGTAAAGGATACCGCGCCGCAAAGTCCGCCGCTCAGCGCAATGCTGGTGATCTTCGTGCCGCTCGGCGTGCCGGTGCTCGAAATCGTACCGTTGGAGGTCGTACTCGCGGTGAGCGTGCATGTGAGGGTGATACCTTTCTTCACCTGAACGGTGCTCGGTCCTGCGCCACCCGATCCCGATGGCGAATAGGTTCCGGCCAAGGCGGCCGCGGGCAACAGGCTCAGCGAAGCCAGGGTGCAGATCGAAACTTTCAAAAGGCGTTTCATGATAATCCTCTCCTCTGCTTTGGTTCGGGAAGATTTTGCCTTCCCAAATGATTAGACGCCCGCAAAGGTCGCGAGGGGGGATGGGAAGCAGGTTCTGAACCCAAAAAAGAAGGGCGCGCCCGAAGACGCGCCCGAGGCGGAGCGGCCGTGCCGGATCAGAACCGCTTGGTGACGTTGAATCCGATGATCCGGGGGTCGAGCGTGAAGATATTCGCGCTCAGCCCGGTGTCGTCGCTGTTGGTAAAGGTGTTTGTGATCGGCGTGTCGTTGAACAGATTCTTGACATAGAGTTGCACTGCGAACTGCGATTTCGGTCGCTCGATCGTGATCGCCAAATTGGCGTTGTCCCAGGCGCGAAGCCGATCATATTCGGTGTTGTATATGCGCGCATAGCTTTTCGCCTGGCGATAATAGTCGCCGCGCAGCGTGACATTCCATTCGCCGGCAAAGACCGTGTATTGCGCGCCGATATTGAAGGTATAGCGCGGTGAATTGGGAAGTTCTTTTCCACTGAGGTCCGCATAAAAGCCGCGCCCGCCATTCGGCGCGTCGGTCAGCGGGTCATAGGTAAAGCCAAGGAACTGGTCCCAGCGCAAATTTGTCTCGACGTTCGGGTTGAAGCTGCCGTAGCGCGCCGACCCCGCACAAAGCGCCGAGAGCATGAAGTCCCCGAGCCCGCCCGGCCCCGCAAAGAAGGATGAGAGGATCGCCTCGACCTTGTCCTTGGGCGCGATGCAGTTCGACGGCACACCGAGCTGTGGACGCACGACGACCCAGTCGGGATTGCCCTGCGTTCGGTTCATCACGTCGATCGACTGCTCCCCCTTGCCGATCCGCGTGCGCAGATAGCCGAAGTTGGAATCGACACGGAAGTTGCGCGAAGGCTGCCACGCCGCTTCAAGCTCGAGTCCCCAGGTCGTCGCGTCGAAATTTTCGTTGAGCGAGATGCGATCGACGATCTGAGAGACCTGATAGTCCTTGTATAGATTGAGGAATGCGGTCGCGTTGAGCATGACCTTGCCGCCGGCGAGACTGTTCTTCATCCCGATCTCGAACGCATTGACATATTCGGGCTCGAAGGTTTCGGCGAGCGGCTGGTACTGGATTACCTTCGGGTCGATGTCGACGCGTGGCGGATTGGAGCCCCCACCCTTGTAACCACGCGAATAGGACGCATAGACCAGCGTGTCGTCGGTGAACGACGTCTGCGGCGACCAATCGACGACAAGACGACCGGTGAAGGCATTCCATTCCTGGTTGATCGGCGGAAGGGCCGGATAGCCGCGACTTACGCGGCCGCCGCTCGAGGGGCCGCTTTCGGTTCCGAAATTGAACGCACCGAGCAAAAGCTGGCTCGGAATCGGGGTCGAACGCTTGCGGTCGTTGGTATAGCGCGCGCCGGCAGTGATCTTCACATCATCGGCGATCTGCCAATAGGTTTCCCCGAACAGCGCCCATGAGCGCGTCTGCACGACATTCTTGCTGCGGAAATAATTATGACCCTCGCCGTTGATCTGGTCGATCGGATTGGGATCGACATAGACGCATTCGCGAAATTCGTTGCCTGCATCGCAATTGCGGGTGCCCGTCCCGATCTCGCCGGGCGCATCCTCGCGATTGTAGAAATATTCGGCCAGCAGGCTGAACAGGTTGCTGAACACATAATAGTCGTCCTGCGATTTGAAGTTCAGCGCATTCGCTCCCACGCTAAAGTTGAAGGGGCCGCTGAAATCGGACTGAAGCCGGAGTTCCTGCGTCCACTGACTGTTCCGCGACTGGCTGACGTCGACGGCGAGCATCCGGTCGGATGGACCAAGCTGCGGATCGGTGTAGACGCCGCCGGGCGTCGGCCCCGGTATGTTGTTCGGTCTACCGAGCACGTCGACGAGCCGCGGGTCCAGTGAATCAGCGAAGACCGGAGCAGAGACGAAGCGGTTGTAATCCTGCGACGAATAATAGCGATCGCGCGCATAGGCGGTTTGCGACACCAGCTTGAGATCGCCGAGACCGGCCTCCAGATTGAGCTGGAAGACGTCGTTTTTGGCGCGAAATACAGGATCGTAGCTTGTCGAAATTTCGCGCAGATTGCGCGATTGATTGATCCCTGCGTAGGGATCGGACAAATTGTTGACGATCGGCACCGGCGCCAGGCCCAAGACGGGATCGGGCAGCAGCCCGACGTCGATCAATCCCGCTGTGTAATAAAAGGCAAAGCTGGTCGCGTTCGGTGCGCCAAAGGCAGCCTCGCTGTAGAGCGATCCCGGAAGGCATCCCTGGCTCAGCTTGCCGCGAAGATGATCGGGAACCGGGGTATCGCCGACCATATCGGGGCCGGGATCGCGGGTGCAAAGCTGCTTGCCAGTCCGCGATCGCCGATCCTTCTCCTGGAAATGCTGCCAGACGAAATTCGCCTTCAGGTTATCGCTCGGCTCCCACTGCGCCGACAGGCGCGTCGACCACAGATCGCGGTCGTTGACGTGACGATTGGTAAAGCTGTTGTAGTCGAAGCCTTCGCGCTTCGTCATGGCCGCGGCGCCGCGGATCGCGAACCGGTCGCCCAGCGGGATGTTCAGCATCCCGTTGAGGCGCATCGTCCCAAAGCTGCCCACCTCGGCCTTCGCCAGACCCTCGAAGCTGTATTTCGGCATTGCGGTGATAATGTTGACGACGCCTCCCGTTGCGTTGCGGCCATAGAGGGTACCCTGTGGGCCGCGCAGCACCTCGACGCGTTCAAGGTCGAAAAACTCCTGTTCGAACAATCGATTGCGGATCAGCGGCGTATTGTTGAAGCTTACCGCGACGGCCGGGTCGCTCGACGCGGATATCGCTTTGGTCCCGATCCCGCGGATCGTGAAATCATAGCCCGAAAAATTGCTCTTCGAAAAATTGACGTTGGGCACCGCGCGAACGAGTTCGGCCCCTCCTTCGACCTTCTTGTCGTCGAGTGCCCGCGGCGTGAAGGCACTGATCGCAATCGGAACGTCGATGATCTTTTCCGCACGCTTCTGGGCGGTGACGATGATTTCATTGTCGCCGTCGGTCACCGCCGCGGCGGTCGGGGTCTCGTTTCCCACAGGCTGCACGACGAAAATATTGCCCTCACGGCGATAGCCCAGCCCGGTTCCGCGGAGCAGCACGCGCAACGCGGTTTCGGGATCGGACCGGTCGCTATATCCGCCGCTGCGCTTGCCGTTGACGATCATAGCGTCGGCCATGATTGTCATGCCGCTCTGTAACCCGAAATCCCGCAGCGCGCGGCCCAGCGGCTGGGCGGGAATCTTGTAGCTGGTCGCTTTGTCCTGTCCCTCGCGCGCCTGCGCCGTGCCGACCGATAGCGCGAGGCATCCGATGGCGACCCCGCTCAGAAAAATCTTGCGCAACCCACATGCCCGAAATTGCATGCTTCCTCTCCCTAGCCCATGTTCCGCGGGTCTTCCCGCTAGATGCGACGGAGTTCCCTCCCGTCATATGCTAGACGCCCATCCCCTTGTTTCGGGGGGATGAGTGCGTGATAATTTTCAACGATGTTAATGTTAACAACGCACCAACGCATGATAAAATTGTACAATTATGGTTATTTGCTCCCCCCTCTCTTCGCGCGCGGGCGTCTATCTTAACGAGCCTTGCTCCGGTTTGCCGGGTGAGGAGGAAAAATGGATTGGACCGATAGCTCAATGACGGCGATGAAGGCGATCAACGCGCAATGCCTTTGCGGGCGCCCCTGCCGAGCGGGCACGGTCTGACATGGGCGTGCCGCGCCCTGACCAGGACCTGGAGGCGTGGATGCACGCCTATGGTCCGGGATTGCGGCGCTATTTCCGGCGGCGGGTCAACGACGGGGACGTAGATGACCTGGTGCAGGACGTATTTCTGCGCCTGCAGGCGGCTCAGTTCGGAACGCCAGTGGAAAATGTCGAAGGCTATCTGTTCGCGACCGCGCGGAATGTGCTGATCAGCCGCTACCGCAAACAGGCGCGCAGTAGCGCGGTCCTCCAGGCGGCATGGGCGGACGGCGTCGAAGAGGCCGACCAGCTTTCGCCCGAACGCATTGCGATCGGCCAGGAGGAATATCGCCGCGTGGTGGCGGCGATCGTCAATTTGCCTCCACGGGCGCGACAGGCGTTCGAATTGCACCGGTTCGAACATCTGACCTATCAGGCGATTGCGCAGCGCATGGGGATCACCAAGGATTCGGTGAAGGAATTGATGCACCGCGCGCTGGTCAGGATTGCCGAAGAAATGGAGGCCGAACTGTGAGCGCCACCGACCATGGCAATCGCGCGGCCGCGCGTTCGGAAGCCGCGCATTGGCTGAACCTGCATCTTGCCGGCGACATGACGGTCGACGACGAACGCCGCTTTCACGAATGGCTCGATCATTCCGACTTGCATCGCGACGTCTATCGCCGGGTCGAACGGGCGTGGGCGCTTGCGGGCGCCGCTGCCGACGATCCCGCGTTCGCAGCGTCGCGCGCGGAGCCGGACATCGACGACAGACCGTCTTCACGCCCTATGGGCTGGTGGATGGCGATCGCGGCGTCGATCTTGCTTATGGTCGCCGCAGCTTTTTTGGCGCCGCCGCTGATGCGCGGCGAACCGGCGCAGCTTGCTCAGACATTCCGTACAGAAACCGGACAGCGCAGCACCGTCACCCTACCCGACGGGACGGTGGTAACGCTCGATTCCGAAACCGACATGCGGTTTCAGGAGCGCGGTGGCCGGCGCTTGGTCGAACTGATCGGCGGCCGGGCCTTTTTCCGGGTCGCGCACGACAAATCGCGTCCCTTCATCGTTCATGCGAACGGCAAGAGCGTTCGCGCCGTCGGCACAGCCTTCGAAGTCAGCCTCGATGGCGGCAATGTCGTCGTGGTTCTGGCCGAGGGTAAGGTGCGCGTCGAGGAGAGCGCCTCAGGGACCGGTGATGGCGCCGATATGGTCCCCGGTCGCAAGCTGACGATCGGGACCGATCGCAATTGGACCCTGCGGCGTGTCGATGTCAGCAAGGAAACGAGCTGGACCGAAGGCCGCCTCGTCTTCATGCAGGACCCGCTGGCCGAGGCGGTTGACCAGATGAACCGCTATTCAATCCGCAAGCTGACGTTCGCAAACGGCGTGGTGCCCGATCGCCGCATTGTCGGCGTGTTCGAGGCGGGCGACGTCGACGGGTTCGTCAAGGCCATGGAACTCAACGGCATTGCGCATCGCGTGTCGACATCCGACGATAGCATCCTGCTCGCGGCTGGCCCCTGACCCCAAGATACTGACCCTAGTCCTCGGCCAGCCCCAGAAAGCCGGGAGACAGGAACAGCGGCAGAAAGCGGGTGACGAGATCGCGCATCGCATCATCCTTCTGGCCCAGCATATCGCGTAGATAGGGGCCGATCACCGCATCGCCGAACGCGCTGACAGCTACCATCAGCACTGCGGCGCGGACGCGCTCGCGCGCGGCGGCATCCTTCGACTGACCGACGATCGCGGTGACGAGCGCACCGACCGCTTCGCGGATCGGCTCGAGGCGGCCGACATCGCCCGACAGAACGATCCACGCCGCGAGCGGCCCGGCGCCGCCCTTGTCAAAGGCATCGAAAACATGATCGGTAATCGTGCGCGGCGCCGCATCGTCGGTTTCCAGCAGGTCGACGACATTATCCAGCGCGCCCGTCAGATCCTGGATCATCGATCCCATCAGCGCCGATTGCAGACCCGCCGCTGAACCGAAATGATGCAGCACATTGGCGTGCGACATGCCGATTGCTTCGCCGACGTTGGCAAGCGTCACGGCACCCGGACCGCCGTCGAGCAGCAGACGACGCGCCGCGGCCAGCCCTTCTTCGCGCACCTCCGCGCCCGATCGCTTGCGGCGTTTCGGGGCGGGCCGCGCCATCTTGTACATTCGCGCCATCGCTCTTTCCTCCACCTGCGGTCCACATGGCCTTAGACCAATGTACGCAAGCGAAACAGCCTTCCGATCGGCTTCCGAAAAAGCCGTTCTGAAACAGGATAGTAGCATCTCTTGCGAATGGCGAATATTTGCATTATAAACATTGATGTTAATGTTGATGATTCGCAGGAGCTGTTCATGACCCTCGATACGCCCACGCCTCCTGATCTCAGGATCGAGAAGCGCGACATGAAGTTCGGCCGCGAGCAGGCCCCGCCGCGCTGGTGGCACAGCGGCGACCCCGGTCGCACCGCCTTTTTCAACGCGCTGTCGTCCACCTTCCCTGTCGGCGAGAAATTCTTCATGACATCGGTCCGGCAGTATCGCGAAGGCACGCCGCAGCCGCTGCGCGGCCAGATCGACGATTTCATCTATCAGGAATCGATGCATTCGCGCGAACATGTCGTCTTCAATCGCCAGGCCGAAGATGTCGGTTACGACATCGCCCCGCTCGAAGAACGCGCGCGCCGGACGATCGCATGGGCGAAACAGCGCCCGCCGCTCCAGCAATTGGCGGCAACCTGCGCACTCGAACATTTTACCGCGACGCTGGCGCATGACGCGCTCGCGAATCCCGGGCATCTGGGCGGCGCGAGCGAGGAAGCGCGGCGTTTGTGGCGGTGGCACGCGATCGAGGAAATCGAGCATAAGGCGGTCGCCTACGACACCTATCTTCATGCAACGCGTGACATGATGCCGCTGCGGCGCTGGTTGAAGCGCTGCGCCGTCATGGGCGTTACGACTTTGCGCTTTCACTATGTGATTTTCCGCAATACCGCAGATCTGTTGCGGCAGGACGGGCGCAACGACTGGACGACGTGGCGGCACTTGCTCGCCTATCTCTATGGAAGGCACGGCCTGATGCGGCATCTGCTCAAAGGTGTGGTCGGCTATATGCGGCCGGGCTTTCATCCCTGGCAGCACGACGACCGCCCCCTCCTGGCCGAAGCGCTCGCTTTGCTGAACGCGCCCGCGAGCCGGGAGCAGGCGGCATGAGCCGCCGCGCGATTGCGATGGGCCTCGCTGCCGCCGCCGCTCTTGCCCCCGCAAGCGCCATGGCTGCCGATCCCGTTGGGCTGTGGGCGACGGGCAGCGAAGGCGGACGGGTCGAAATCTATCGCTGCGGCGCGGCGCTATGCGGCAAGGTGGTCGATGCAAAGCGGCTGCGCGCCAATCCCGATCTGCGCGACGTGCGGAACGGCGATCCCAAGCTGCGCCAGCGTCGGTTGATGGGGCTGGTCGTGCTCCAGAATTTCAAGGGCGGCCCGTCCCAGTGGAAGGGCGGCCCCGTGTACGACCCCGAAACCGGCGACGGAGCGTCGCGCGGCGAACTGCGACTGCTCGGCAACGGCAAGCTGGAAGTGAAGGGCTGCCTCGCCTTTTTCTGTCGAACCAAGACGTGGACGCGGCTTAACTAGCGCGGCTGCGCATTACTATCGGCTCCGGACGCTCATTCGATCTCGAACGTCAGATTGTGGATGCCGATTTCGCCGTCGCAATGGTTGCAGGCAACGATCATCCGAAGGTCGTGGCCGCATGGCTTGTGCGTCAGGATCAGCGGCGGGCCGCGTTCGTCGGAAAACCAGCGGTCGCCCCACTGGAGCAGCGCCAGCAATACGGGATAAAGGTCGCGGCCCTTTTCGGTCAGCCGATATTCGACGCGGTCGGCGTGCGCCGAATAGGGAATGGTGCGCAATATGCCCTGCCGGATCAGCCGTTCGAGGCGGCCGGTCAGGATATTGGTCGCCATCAACGTGTCGCGCTGAATGTCATCGAAGCGGTTGATGCGCGTGAACATCGCGCGCACCACAAGCGTCGCCCATCGATCGCCGAACAATTCGATCATCGTGTCGACCAGCGGGCGCCCGCCCGGGCGGCGCGCCGTCACCGCGCCGTTGAAGCGCCGGCGTTCATAGTGCGGAACGACCTGGGCCAGCCCCGGCCCTTCGCGCCAGTCGACGTCGCGCGGGTCGATTTCCTTCCGGCAATGGGCGCATATCGGCGTCGGCTCGGTTTCCGCGCCGCACGCGCTGTGCCGCAGACGAACGCGAAAGTCGCGGCTTGCGGCTTCCCAGCGATGCTGCCAGCGCAGCATCATCAAGGCGTTGGGAAACTGGTCGCGCCCCTTCTCGGTCAGCGCATAATAGGAACCGCGCCCTTCCTTCTTCGGCCGTTTGGCAAGGCAGTCCTCGTCGACCAGCTTGCGCAGCCGTCCGCTGACGACCGATCGCGCGAGCCCGGTCCGCGCCACGAATTCGTCGAAGCCATGGGTGCCGAGAAAGGCCTGCTCCATGATGAGCAGCACCGGAACGTCGCCGACGACATCGAGCGCGCGCCAGATCGAACAGGCGCGGATGGTGCGATCTTCTTTCACGGCTGATGCGTCCATTGCTGGGCCCGCCCTACTCCGCGGAACAGCACGCGACAAGGCCGGTCCGACGGAAGATGGGCGGTGCCCGCGCCCATGCTTCCGTCGGGGGAGAGCTGGTTCAAAAGCGCCCCGTAACCTGCACCGCAATCGTTCGCGGCCGATCGACGATCCCGTTATAGGCATTGCCCGCCCCGCCCGTAATCGTCGTCGCAAGCGGCATCGCGCTGCCGGTCTGAAGGATCCGCTGGTCGGTCAGATTGCGGCCGATCAGCGCCACTTCCCAGCGATTGTCGATCTGTCCCAAGCCGATGCGGGCGCCAAGCTTCGCATAGCTGCCCTGATAGGTCCGCGGGTCGAGGTTCGCCGCCGCGATATAGGAGGAGGAAAAGTCGGCGTTGACGTTGAATGACAGCTTGAGGTCGCTGCCGACCGGCGTCCAGTAATCGACATTGAGATTACCCGACCATTTCGGACTCAGCGCGTTACGCTTGCCGCTATAGTCGCAGAAGCCACCCGGTCCCGGCGTCTGCAGATAATAGCATTGGCCGTCGGTGAAGTTGGTGAATTTGAAATCGAGATAGGCGATCGCGCCGCTGATGGTCAGGCCTGCGGCGAGCGCCGCGCGAAAATCCGCTTCGATCCCCTGCGTCCGCGCCGCCGCCGCATTGCGGACGTTGAAGTTGAGCGTCCCGTCGAAGATGTTGACCTGCAGATCCTTGTATTTGGTGCGATAGAAGGACAGGTTGAAGGCGACGTCGCGGCCCTTGTATTTCAGCCCCGCTTCGAAATTGTCGGCGCTTTCGTCCTGGAATTCGAACGCGCCGGGCTTGGCGACCGTGGTCGACGTCGGCAGCGAGTTCGACCGGATGTCGAAGCCGCCAGCCTTGGTTCCGCGCGCGTAGGACGCGTAGAGCATCAGGTCGTCGGTCGCGTCGAACTGGACGTTGACCATCGGATTGAAGCTGTCCTCGCTCAGCTTGCCGGCGATGCTGTGCGCCTCGATGTTGAGCGCGCGGAACACCGCAGCGACGACGGCAGCGGGCGCGGTGCTGAGCGGGCCTTGCACGATGGCGAGCGATCGGCGGCCGCTCTTCTTCTCATGGTTGAAGCGCGCGCCGGCGGTAACGCGAAGCTGGTCGGTCAGCGACAATTCGCCTTGCGCAAAGGCCGATATCAAGTCCGACGTCTGGCTGTAGTCGCGGTCGTTGCGCGTGTCACCGAGCGCGTTGAACGGTGCGCCCAGCCCCAGGAAGGTCGGATTGAAGAGGGTGAAATCCTGAACGTCCAGCTTGGCGTGCTGATAATAGACCCCGCCGATATAGTTGAACGCCTCGCCGCCGGGCGAGGTCAGGCGGAGCTCTTGCGAAAACTGCCGATAATCCTCGCGCAAATTCGTACCGTCGAGAAAGCTGATCCCCGAAAAGTCGACATCGACGATCTCGCGCGTCTTATAGTCGAGCAGCGACGTGACCGAGGTCAGCGTGTGCTCGCCGATTTCCAGATCGGCGTTCAGCGTCGCCCCGAACACCTTGTTGCGGCTTTCATAGCCATTATCCTCGCGCACATAGTCGGGGACGGTGCTGACGAAGAAGGGGCCCTGGAAGACCGCATTGTAATTCCCGACCGCGCCGAACACGTCGCGTGGCTGGCCCTTCATCGCGAAGTCTGCATATTCGAGCTTCAGTTCGGCCGCGAGCGGCCCGCCCTTGTCGAACTCCACCTTGCCGCGGACATAATATTCATCGACGTTGGGCTCGTTGCGCTTCAATTTCTGGTTGTAGAAATATCCGTCCATCGAGCGATGATAGCCAACCACGCGCGCTTCGATGCCGTCGCTCAGCGGCCCCGACAGAACGCCGGTCAGCTGCAGTTCCTTGTGATTGAATTCATAGAGGCCGCTCACCGTCCCCTCGAATTCGTCGGTCGGGCTGCGTGTCGTGATATTGACCGCCCCTGCGATTGCATTCTTGCCGAACAGCGTCGGTTGGGGGCCTCGCAAAACCTCGACCCGCTCCATATCGACGAGCGGCAGGCGCGAAAGCTGGTCGCGTCCATAATAGACGCCATCGACGAACATCGCGACCGACTGTTCGAACCCCTTGTTGTCGCCCGAGGCGATGCCGCGGATCGCGATGCGATTGGCGATCGCGGTCTGGGTGATCTTAAGATTCGGCACCGACGAACTGATCTGCTCAAGGTTGGTCTGCCCATAGCTTTCGACCTGCTTGCCGCTGACCGCGGAAATCGAGATCGGCACATCGGACAAGCCCTCGGCGCGCTTCTGGGCAGTAACGATGATGTCGTCGAGGCCGCCCTGGCTTTCGGCGGGGGCCTCCTGCGCGAACGCAGCCGCGGGACCGGCAAGCGCCGACGCAGCCAACAGCATGGCAAGTGAATGCTTCATGATTCTCCCTCTCCCCACTGCCGGCGACGGGCCGGCATGTTTTGCTTGCAAATGCCTCTTGAACGGGCATAAGTTCTGTTACGCAAGTTAGTATCACTATGCAAGTAAGTTTTGGGAGACAGGAATGAAGCCGAAGCACGGCCTTCCCGCAGCTTTGACGCGCAATTTGCGCCTGCCCGCAATCGCGGCGCCGATGTTCCTCGTCTCGGGCCCTGATATGGTCATCGCCGCCTCGCGCGCCGGAATGATCGGCAGCTTTCCCGCTCCCAACGCGCGGACGACCGCCGATCTGGAAGCCTGGGTGAGCCGCATCGATGCGGCACTCTCGAACGATCCCGACGCCGCCGCCTGGGCGGTCAATCTGGTGGTGCATCCGTCGAACAGCCGGCTTGCCGACGACCTCGCCTGCGTCGTGCGGCACAAGGTTCCGCTCGTCATCACTGCGCTCGGCAGTCCCGCCCGCGTCGTCGAGCAAATCCACGCCTATGGCGGCATCGTTTTCGCCGACGTCAATTCGGTGGGCTTCGCCCGCAAGGCCGTGGCTGCGGGCGTCGATGGACTGGTGCTCGTCGCGGCGGGAGCCGGCGGCCATACCGGCGCCACCGCCGGTTTCGCCTTTGTCGAGGAAGTGCGACAGTTCTGGGACGGGCCCTTGGTGCTGGGCGGCGCAATCTCGACCGGCCACGCGATACGGGCCGCCGAAATATTGGGAGCCGACTTCGCCTATCTTGGCACGTCGCTGATCGCCTGCACCGAGAGCATGGCGGCGCAGCCTTACAAGGACATGGTGGTCGCGGCAGGCGCCGAGGACATCGTGCCGTCGAACGGCATCACCGGCGTGACCGCCAACTGGCTGAAATCGAGCCTGATCGCTGCGGGCTACGACCCAGCGAACATGCCCGAGGACAAGCGCCCCAATTTCTCCGATGCGCAGGACGACGCCAAGGCATGGAAGAATGTCTGGTCTGCGGGTCAGGGCGTCGGCGCGGTGCGCGCGACCGAACCCGTCGCGGACATCGTCGACCGTCTCTTGAAAGAATATGATGCGGCCGCCGCCAGGCCGCGCTTTGCAGCCGCCGAAGGAGTCATCGCATGACCGCTCAGCTTGTCGACACGATCCGGACCACCGTTCAACCGAACGACCATCCCTATATGAAGGGCGCGTGGCGGCCGACCTACAATGAGTGGAATGCGGTCTTCGCCAATGGCGATGTCGAGGTGATCGGCACGATCCCGACCGACATCGACGGCGTTTACGTCCGCACTGGCGAGAACCAGATTCACGAACCGATCGGCCGCTATCATCCCTTTGACGGTGACGGCTTCATCCATGCGATCTCGTTCAAGGACGGCCGCGCGAGCTATCGCAGCCGCTTCGTGCGCACCAAGGGGTTCGAGGCCGAGAAGGAAGCCGGCCGCTCGCTCTGGGCCGGGCTGATGGAACCGCCGCACAAATCGACCCGCCACGGCTGGGGTGCGCAGGAATGGCTCAAGGATTCATCGTCGACCGACGTCGCGATCCACGCGGGCAAGATCATCTCGACCTTCTACCAGTGCGGCGAGGCCTATCGGCTCGACCCGTTCACGCTCGAACAGTTCGGCACCGAAAGCTGGGTGCCGCTCGACGGCATTTCGGCGCATTGCAAGGTCGATCTCGCGACCGGCGAACTGATGTTCTTCAACTATTCGAAGCACGCGCCCTATATGCATTATGGCGTCGTCGGCGCGGACAATAAGCTGAAACATTATATTCCCGTGCCGCTCGCCGGACCGCGGTTGCCGCACGACATGGCATTCACCGAAAATTACACCATCCTCAACGACATGCCGCTCTACTGGAACGCGGAACTGCTCGAAAAGAACCTGCACGTCGTCCAGTTTCACCCCGACGAAAAGACGCGCTTCGCGATCATCCCGCGGCACGGAACCCCTGAGGATATCCGCTGGTTCGAGGCCGAACCGACCTACACGCTCCACTGGCTCAACGCGTGGGAGGAAGGCGACGAGATCATCCTCGACGGCTATTATCAGGAAGAGCCGATGCCCAAATCCTATCCCGATGCTCCCGAGGGGCTGGAGCGGATGATGGCCTATCTTGACCAGGGCTTGCTCAAGCCGCGCCTTCATCGCTGGCGCTTCAATCTCAAGACCGGAAAGACGACCGAACAAAGGCTCGACGAGCGCGACCTCGAATTCGGCATGTTCAACCAGCGCTATGCGGGCAAACCCTATCGCTATGCCTATAGCGCCATCCCCGAGCCGGGCTGGTTCCTCTTCCGCGGCCTCGTCAAGCATGACCTCGATGCCGGCACGAGCGAGGAGTATCTTTTCGGCCCCGGCCGCTTCGGCAGCGAAGCGCCGTTCGCGCCGCGCATCGATGCCAAGGACGAGGACGACGGCTATCTCGTGTCCTTCATCGCCGACCTTGAAACCGACACGTCCGAATGCGTGCTGGTCGACGCGAAGAATATCGCGGCGGGGCCGGTGTGCCGGATCATCCTGCCAGAGCGCATCTGTTCGGGCACACACACCGTCTGGGCGAGCGGCGATGACATAGGCATGGGTCCGAACAGCGTGCTGGCCGGCTGACGATGATCGTCGCGGGAGAGGATAAAAGGCGGCGCTACCGCGAAAGTGGCTGGTGGGGCGATCGCACCTTCGACGATCTGTTCGCAGCCAATGCGGCCGCCCATCCGGACCGGCTCGCACTGGTCGATGCCCCCAATCGCGGCGGCTTCGCTTTCGGCGATCCGCAGCGGTTGACCTATGCCGAGCTGACGGCGGAGATCGATCGGCTCGCGGGCGCGCTCGTCGCGGCGGGGATCGGCAAGGATGATGTACTGCTCGTCCAGCTTCCGAACATCAGCGAGTTCGTCGCGCTCTATTTTGCGGCGGCGAAGATCGGCGCGATCGTCAGCCCGGCGGCGGTGCAATATCGCAGCCATGAGCTGAAAGGCATGATCGGCGTGGTCGAACCCAAAGCCTTCGTCTGCGCGACGCAAATGAAGGGTTGCGATCATGTCGGCGTAGCAGCGCCGCTGCTGGATGGTATCCGGCTGATGACCTTCGGCCCCAAGGCGCCCGTCGGCGCGATCGACCTGTCGACCGCCAGCGGCGACGCCGAGGCTCTTGCAGCCCATGTCGCCGCCAACCCGGTCGATGCCGACGACATCTTCACCATCTGCTGGACCTCGGGAACCACCGGCGTGCCCAAGGGCGTCCCGCGCAGCCATAACCACTGGATCGCGGTCGCAGGGGCAGGATACGAGGCGATGAAGGTCGGGCCGGGCGATGTCCTGCTCAACCCCTTCCCGCTCATCAATATGGCGAGCATCGGCGGCATCACCATGTGCTGGCTGACCAGCGCGGGCACGATGGTGCTGCATCATCCCTTCGATCCCGGCGTCTATTTGCAGCAGATCGCGACCGAACGGCCGAGCCTGACGATCGCCCCGCCCGCCGTGCTCAATATGCTGCTGCAGAATGAGGCTTTGCTGGCGAGCGTCGATCTCTCCAGCCTGCGCGTCATCGCCTCGGGTTCGGCACCGCTAGCGCCCGCGATGGTGCGCGGCTTTCAGGAAAAGCTCGGCATCGTCATCGTCAACGTCTTCGGGTCGAACGAGGGGATGAGCTTCATCACCGGCGAGGGCGACATGCCCGATCCCGACAAGCGCGCGAGCCTGTTCCCGCGCCGCGGCACTTATCGGCGCCCCTATGGCGAGGGCCGCGCGCCCAATATCGAAAGCCGCCTCGTCCCGCCCGGCGGCGGCGATCCGATCGAGGCGGACGGCATCTCGGGCGAACTTCAAATCCGCGGACCGACCTTGTTCGAAGGCTACCACAACGTGCCCGAGCGCACCGCCGAAGCCTTCACAGCCGACGGCTGGTTCCGCACCGGCGACCTGTTCGAAATTGCCGAAGGCGGCGATTTCTACCGCTTCGTCGGGCGCTGCAAGGATCTGATCATCCGCGGCGGCGTGAACATCTCGCCCGAGGAGATCGACCAACTCTTGGGCGGCCATCCCTTGCTGGCCGAGGCCTGCTCCTTCTCGCTGCCTTGCGCGAAGATGGGCGAGCGGATCGGGCTCGCCTATGTCCCGCGCGGCGGCGTGGATGTGGGGCTGTCCCACGTAACCGACTATCTCCGCGAAAAGGATCTCGCGGTGTTCAAACTGCCCGAACGGCTGTTTCGCTTCGACGCCTTGCCGCGCAACGTCACGAACAAGGTGATGCGTAGCGAAGTGCGCGAAATGGCGCTCGCCACTCTCGAAAAGGAAGCCTGACATGGCGAAAGATGTCTTCATCCTCGGCGGCGCGCAAACCGACTTTGCACGCAATTTCGAACGCGAAGGCGGCGGGTTGTTCGAGCTGTTCCGCGACGTTGCAGAGGCCGCATTCGCCGCGACCGGTATCGAACCCCGCGAGGTCGAAACCGCGCACGTCGGCAATTTCGTCGGCGAACTGTTCGCGGGCCAAGGCCAGCTCGGCGGCTTCTTCGGCCATGTCCACCCCGACCTTGCGGGCATCCCCGCCTCGCGCCACGAGGCCGCCTGCGCCTCGGGCAGCATTGCGATCCTCGCCGCAGCGGCCGAGATCGAGGCCGAGCGCTATGGCCTCGCGCTCGTGCTCGGCATCGAACTGATGCGCAATGTGCCCGGCCAGCGCGCCGCCGAATATCTCGGCGTCGCCGCCTGGGCCGGGCGCGAGGCGCAGGAGGCGCGTTACCTGTGGCCGTACATATTCGCGCGCGTCGCCGAGGAATATGACGAGCGTTTCGGGCTCGATCGCGCGCATCTGCGCGCCATTTCGGCGAATAACTTCGCCAATGCCAAGAAGAACCCCAACTCGCAGACGCGCGGCTGGGCGGTGACCGACGATCATCTCGGCGAGAATGACGAGGTCAATCCGCTGATCGAAGGAAGCCTGCGCAAATCCGACTGCGGACAGGTGACCGACGGCGCTGCCGCCATCTTCCTCGCCTCGCGCGAGGTTGCCGAGGCTTATGCGAAGCGCCGCGGCATCCCGCTCGAAAGCATCCCGCGCATCAAGGGCTGGGGCCACGCCACCGCCCCCCTGCTCTATTCGACCAAGGTCGCCGACAGTCGCGGCGGCGACTATGTCTTCCCCAGCGTGCGCAAGGCGATGATGGACGCGCTGCGCCGCGCCGAGATGCCCGATATCTATGCCTGCGACGGGGTCGAGGTGCATGATTGCTTCTCGATAACCGAATATATGGCGATCGATCATTTCGGCATCACCAAGCCAGGCGAAAGCTGGCGCGCGGTCGAGGACGGGACGATTGCGCTCGGCGGCAAGCTGCCGGTCAATCCGTCGGGCGGGCTGATCGGGCTCGGCCATCCGGTCGGCGCGACGGGCGTGCGGATGCTGCTCGACGGCTGGCGGCAGGTAACGGGCAATGCCGGCGACTATCAGGTCGAAGGCGCGCGCAATTTCGCGACCTTCAACGTCGGCGGCAGTGCCACGACCGCAGTCAGCTTCGTCGTCGGCACCTGATTTGACCGACGTCTATATCTACGACGCGGTGCGGACACCGCGCGGCAAAGCGCGGCCGGACGGCGGCCTTGCAAAGCTCAGCCCGCAGGAACTGGTTCGCCAGCAGATCATCGCGCTGCGCGCGCGATGCGGCGATGCGGCGGCCGCGCCCGACGCGCTGCTGCTCGGCTGCGTAACGCAGAGCGGCACGCAGGGCGGCCACATCGCGCTGGTCGCCAAACTCCACGCCGGTCTGCCGCACGAAACCATCGCACACAGCATCAACAATTACTGCGCATCGGGCCTTTCGGCCATCGGCCAGGCGATTGCGAAGGTGGCGAGCGGCGAGATGAATTCGATCCTCGCCGGCGGCGTCGAATCGATGAGCAGCGCGCCCTTTCTGGGCGACCGGGCGAGCTTCTACACCAACGCCGAGTTGCCGCCGCATGCTCGCTTCGTTCCGCCGGTTCTCGGCGCCGACCGGCTCGCCCATGCCGAAGACATTGCGCGTGCCGACCTAGACGCTGTCGCCCTCCTGTCACAGCAGCGCGCGGTGGCGGCGGAGGACAGCCTGGCGCTGCAACGCTCGCGCATCGACACCGGGGCGCTGTCGCGCGAGGAATGCCTGCGCCCGCAAACCAGCGCGGAGACCCTCGCCGACACACCGCCAGCTTTTGGCGACCTGCAGGATCAATATGCTGGGGCGCTCGGCGGCGTGCGCTTTGCGCCGCTGCACAGCGTCGCCCACACGCCGCCGATCTGCGACGGCACCGCCCTCGCGCTTCTCGGAACCGACGGGCTCGGCGACGCCCCGCGCGCGCGCGTCGTCGCCTTTGCCGAATGCGGCGGCGATCCGGCCGCGTCGCTGACCGCCGGCTTCGCCGCGATGGACAAGGTATTGGCACGCACCGGACTGACGATCGACGCCATGGATCGCATCGAATTCATGGAAGCCTTCGCGGTCACCATCGCCAAATTCCTGCGCGATTATGATGTCGATCCGATGCGGGTGAACGTCGGCGGGGGGCATCTGGCAAAGGGACATCCAATGGGCGCCAGCGGCGCGATCCTGACGTCGGCACTGCTCGACGCGCTCGATGCGTGCGACGGGCGTTTGGGGCTCGTGGTCGTAACGGGCGCGATGGGGGTTGGCGCCGCCCTGATCGTGGAACGGATCGATCGCTCCTGACGCAGCGGCAATGCGACGGCGAGTGCATAGGGACGCGCGAATTACCTGTCTTGACAATATATGTAGGCGCCTACATTGATAGCCAATGATCGATGATCCTTCGGCCGCATCGACGGCGTCCATGCATGCGGCGGTTGGCCGCCGATCCTTTCTTGCCGGAGCGCTTTCGGCCGTTGCGCTCGCGCCACCAGCGCTCGCGCGCTCCCCCGCCGCCGAGAACCTCGACCGCTTCCTTGCGGACCAGAGGCGCAGCGGCGGGATGACAGGCCTTGCCGTCGGCCTTGCGCGATCGGGCAAAGTGCTGCTGTCGCGAACCTGCGGCCATGCCGACATTGCCATGCGGCGGCCTGTCACCGTCGATTCGATGTTTCACCTCGCGTCGGTGACGAAAACGATTACCGCCACCGGGATCATGATGCTGGCGGAGGAGGGACGGCTGGATATCGACGCGCCGATCAACCGCTACCTCGACTTCGCGGTCGTTTCTCCGGCAGCGCCCGAGCAAAATATTACCGCGCGCCACCTTCTCATGCACATGTCGGGCATCTCGGATGCGACCTATTATGCGGTCGATTTCCGGACGCACGGCGGCGATTCGCCGCTCGCACTCGGCGATTTCCTGCACAGTTACCTGGTTCCCGGCGGAACACATTATTCTGCGACCGGAAGCTTTTCCGGCGCGCCACCGGGACGGGCCTATGACTATTGCAACGTCGGCTATGGCCTGCTCGGCTATATCGGCACGCGCGTCGCCGGCGTCGATTTCAGGACCTATCTGCAGCGCCGGCTGTTCAGCCCGCTCGGCATGGATCATCTGTCGTGGACCCTCGCCGATGTTCCGGCCGCGCTTCGCGTCACGCCCTATGAAAGCGACGCGCAGCGTCTTGTCCCTGTTGCGCCCGTCGGATTTCCCGATTGGCCTGCGGGCATGCTCCGCGCCTCGATCTCGGGCCTCATGCCCTTCGTCGCGGCGTCGGCAAATCGCGGCCGCACCGGGTCTCACCGGATGCTCGCCGAACCCTCGATGGACGAGATGCTCCACATGCAAAAGCCGCCAGGTCTGCCGGTTTGGCTGACCGGTCAAGGGCTCGGCTGGATGGAATCCGAGGGCGAAGGCGCGCCGCGCATCAATCATTGGGGCGGCGATCCCGGCGTTTTCACGGCGGTCTACCTCGATCCCGCGACGACGACCGGGATCGCAATCCTCACCAACGGCTCGGCGACCGCATCCAGCAAAGCCGCGATCAAGGCTATCGCACGCAAGTTGTTCACGCTCGGGAACGCGCTCTCATGAGCGAACAACCCGATTACAGCCGACTCGCCGGCGGCGCGGCACTGGGCGCCAGGCTGCGCCGGCTGTCCGAACGGATCGATCGCGAGAGCGCTCAACTATACGCCGCATTCGGCATCGAATTCGAGCAGCGATGGTTCGGGATTCTCAATCAGATCATGCGCAACGGGCCGATGACCGTAGGCGACATCGCGTCGGCGCTACGTCTAACCCATGTCTCGATAAGCCAGGCGCGGCGTTCGCTGGAGGCCAAGGGCTTCGTCCACAGTCTCACCGACGGCAAGGATGCGCGAAGACGTCCGATAGCGCTGACGCCGAAAGGCGAGGCGCTGACCAGAGAACTCGCCGGACTCTGGCAGGCGCTCGGCGCCAGCGCGGCCGAACTCAATGCCGAAGCCGGCGATCTGATACCGCTCCTCGACCGCCTGGACGATGCGCTGGCGGAGCGCTCGCTTCTCGACCGCGCTTTGGCACATGCGGCGCGGCCTTGAGCGCGACGGCACGAAAGCCCCTATCATTTATAATATTCGCTGGAACGGCGCACACTTCGAGAGCCGCCGTGGTCCGGCCTGGCAGGGGCAGCAGGATTCGAACCCGCGACCCTCGGTTTTGGAGACCGATGCTCTACCAGCTGAGCTATACCCCTAGGCCGGAGTGCGCCCTTAGCCGTAACGGGGGGCCGCGCGCAAGGGGATTGCACGATCGATCCCAACATTGTTGTCGCCGCTTGGCTCGGGCCGGAACCCTAGCTTGCAAAGCATCGGCAGGCTGATATGCGAAACGGCGCATGAGCACCGCCCCGTCCCCCGAGGTTCCGCAGCATTATCTGGGCGGCATCGCGCTGCGGCTGCTCGCCATGCTCAGCCTCTCCTTGATGTTCGTGCTCGTGAAGCGGATCGACGCCGCGGGCATCCATATCGTCGAGAGCCTGTTCTGGCGGCAGGCGATCGTGCTGCCGATGCTTGTCGGCTGGGCGCTGACGCGGGGCGACCTTGCCATCTATCGCACCCACCGGATCGGCACCCATGCGCGGCGAGCGATGATGGGGCTGACCGGCATGGCGCTCAACTTCGGCGGGATGATCTTTTTGCCCATGGCCGAGGCGACGACGATCAACCTGTCGGTGCCGATCTTCGCGGTGATCTTTGCCGCGCTGTTCCTCCGCGAGCCAACGGGGTGGCAGCGGTGGAGCGCCGTGCTGGTCGGTTTCCTTGGCGTCCTGCTCGTCCTCAATCCGACGACGCTCGTCGCGCAGGGCTTCACCGGCCATCACGGGCTCGGCACGCTGATTGCGCTCGGCGGGGCGGTGATGACCGCGCTGATCACGATCCAGGTCCGCGATCTGGCGCGCACCGAAAGTCCGATGACGATCGTCTTCTGGTTCAGTCTGATCTCGATGCTCCCGCTCGGTCTGGCGCTGCCGTTCGTGATGACCGCGCATGGCGCCGGCGAATGGGCGTTGCTGATCGGGCTCGGCCTGCTCGGTGCAGTGGTGCAATTGTCGCTGACCGGCGCGCTGCGCCTCGCGCCTGTCGCGGTGGTGACGCCGATGGATTATTCGAGCCTGCTGTGGTCGATTGCCTGCGGCTGGTTCTTCTTTGGCACCCTGCCTGCGGAGACGACCTGGGTCGGCGCGCCGCTGATCGTCGCGAGCGGGCTGTTCATCGCCTGGCGCGAGCATCGCCTGCATATCGAACGGATGAAGGATATCACCGCATGACCCCGCCCATCCTCTACCATTGCCCCGATGCCCGCTCGCTGCGCTGCCTGTGGGCGGTCGAAGAGGTGGGCGCAGACGTCGACCTGCGCGTCCTGCCCTTTCCGCCGCGCGCCTTTGCGCCCGAATATCGCGCCGTCAATCCGCTGATGACGGTGCCGGGCTGGGTCGAAGGCGGACGGGTGATGACCGAATCCGCGGCCATATGCGAACGCATCGTCGAGGACAGCGCGCTCGAGGTGCGCCGCGACGAAGCGGATTATTGGGACTATCGCAACTGGCTGCACCGCAGCGATGCCACGCTGACCTTCCCGCTCGCGGTCATGATCCGCTACACGCGCGTCGAACCCGCCGAGCGCCGGCTCGCGCAGGCGGTCGACGATTACAAGGCCTTCTTCGGCGGCCGCGCCAAGAGCATCGAGGCGGCGCTCGCCGACGGGCGCGACTGGCTGGTCGCCGGCCGTTTCACCGCCGCCGACATCGTGATCGGCTATGCCGCCTTCCTTGCGACAACGCTGGGCGCGGCCGACGTGCTGGGCGAAGCGACGACCGACTGGCTGCATCGCTGCACTGCCCGCCCCGCCTTCCTTCGCGCCCGCGAACGCCAGCGCACCGACGCGCCGCAGCTATAGCCCCAGCATCAGCTTGGCCATGATATTGCGCTGAATCTCGTTCGACCCGCCATAGATCGACGCGGCGCGACCGTTGAAATAGCGCGCCGAAGCGGTGAGATCGTCTTCGGGTCCGACGAAGGGCAGATTGCTGCCCGGCGCGCGCGCCGCGAACTGGTGCGGCGCCGCGTAGGGACCGGCGATGTCGACCGCCAGTTCCTGTATCCGCTGCTGCGCCTCGGTTCCCTGCACCTTCAGCATCGATGACGCCGGACCGGGGCTGCGCCCGAGCGCGATTGCCGCCATCATCCGCTGCTCGGCGGCATGGATCGCGTGGACATCGGTATAGAGCCGTGCGAAACGCCGCCGGATCGCCGGATCGTCAAGCAAGGTGCCGCCCTCGCCGAAATCGCGCGCCGCCGCGCCGGCCAGCAGGCGATCGAGCGCCGCGGTCAGCCCCGCAGCGTAAGCCGCCGAGCGTTCGAACTCGAGCAGATATTTGGCGACGCCCCACCCCCGATCCTCTTCGCCGAGCCGCCCCGATTGCGGCACGCGGACATTGTCGAAAAAGACCTGGTTGAAATCATGGTCGCCCGACAGCGTCAGGATCGGCCGCACCTCGATCCCCGGCAGCGTCATGTCGAGCAACAGGAAGGTGATGCCCTGTTGCGGGCGGCCGTCACGGCTGGTGCGCACCAGGCAGAACATGCGGTTCGCGAAATGGGCGTGCGTCGTCCAGATCTTCGACCCGGTCAGCACATAATCGTCGCCATCGCGCTCGGCGCGGAGCGACAGGCTGGCAAGATCCGATCCTGCCTGCGGTTCGGAATAGCCCTGGCACCAGAAATCCTCGCCCGACAGGATACGCGGCAGATAATGCGCCTTCTGCTCGGGGGTGCCGAAGCGCATGATGCACGGCGCGACCATGCGCAATCCCATCGGCGACAGGCTGGGCGCGCCGGCAGCGGCGAGTTCGGAATCGAAGATATGCCGCTGTGTCTCGTCCCAGCCGGTCCCGCCATATTCGCGCGGCCAGTGCGGCGCCGCCCAGCCATGGCGATGCAGGATCGCCTGCCACGCCATCGCATGCGGCTTGTCGACGAACACGCTCGTCGCGCGCGCCGCGGCGTCGCGCAGATCGTCGGTCAGATTGGCCGCAATCCAGCCGCGAACCTCCTGCCGGAAGGCCTCCAGCCCCTGCCTCTGGATCGGATCGGCCGTCAATTCACCATCCGCTCATAGCCTTCCCAATAAGGGGCGCGGAGATCCTTGCGAAGAATCTTGCCGCTGGCGTTGCGCGGCAGCGCCTCGATCACGTCGACGCTGCGCGGACATTTGAATGGCGCTATGCGCTCGCGCGCCCAGGCAATGATGTCGGCCTCTTCCACCGTCGTCCCGGGCTTGGGCACGACGACCGCCTTGACCGTTTCACCCCATTTGAGATCGGGGATGCCGATCACGGCGACTTCCTGCACCGCCGGGTGGCCGTAGATCGCGCTTTCGACCTCCGCCGGATAGACATTCTCGCCGCCGGTGATGATCATATCCTTCACCCGGTCGTGGATGTAGAGATAACCGTCCTCGTCCATATAGCCGGCGTCGCCGGTGTGGATCCAGCCGTCGCCCGTCATCGTGCGCGCGGTCGCCTCGGGCAGGTTCCAGTAACCGAGCATATTGTTCGAAGAGCGCGTGACAACCTCGCCCACCGCGCCCACGGGCATATCCTGCCCGTCGTCGCCGATGATCCTGATCTCCACGCCGGGCAGCGGCTTGCCCGCCGACCGCATGCGCTTGTTGCCTTCGGGATCATGATCCTCGGGCGGCAGCATGCAGATGGTGCCTGTCGTTTCGGTCATCCCATAAGCCTGGATGAATTCCGCCCCGAACATCTTGATGCACTGGCGCAGCAGTTCGAGCGGGATCGGCGCCGCGCCATAGAGAATATATTTGAGCCGGCTGTAATCGACCGTGCCGCAGCGCGGGTGGAGCAGCAGCATCTGAAGCGCCGCGGGAACGATGAAGAAGCGCGTCACGCCATGCTGTTCGACCGCATCGAAAACCCCGTCGGGATTGAACTCGGCGAGGATGATGCCGGGCAGCCCTGCCGCCAGCGCCATGATCCCAAGCCCCGTTCCGCCGATATGCGCGCAGGGCATCGCGACAAGCACCGCCTCGTCATCGTCCCATTTCGTATAGGCCAGATCGGCGTCGGCCGAGTTTTTCCGCAACGCGAACAAATTGCGGTTCGACAGCACGGCACCTTTGGGACTGCCGGTGGTCCCCGAGGTATAAAGTTGCAGCACGGCATCGTCGGGACCGGACGGGGTGAAGGGCGCGCGCGGCGTCGCCTCGATCAGCGCGCGTGCCTCGGTATCGCCGACGATGCGCGGCGCATGGTCGAGCTTGCCCGCCAACTGATCGGGCACCGCGTCGAAACCGGGGCCGGTGAAGACGATCTTCGCCCGGGTATCGTTGATGATATAGGCCCATTCGACGGGCGTAAGCCGCCAGCCGATCGGCGCCATGACGATCCCGGCGCGCGCGGCGCCAAAGAAGAGCGTGAAATAGAGGTCGCTGTTCTTGCCGATCCACGCGATGCGATCGCCCTTCTCGAGCCCCGCGGCGCGCAGCGCGCTTGCCACGCGCGCCGTCCGCTCCTCAAGCTCGGCATAGGTGAACAATCGGTCCTCTTCGCGCATCGCAATGCGCGACGGCCGGTCGGCGGCCCAGTGGGTGATGAATTCGTCGAAACTGACAAGGTCCGAAACGTCGGCAGCCATCGATCCTCTCTCCTCGAATCGCGTTGCTATTTGCAATCGAGAAGGACGCTAAAGCTTCGGCGGCCAAGGTAAAGCGCCGAACGCCCAACCTGACAGCAGTGACAGCTTGGGCGCGCCGCCGGACTCAGCTGTGTTTGCGGAACAGCAGCATCAAATTGTTCGCCGGCATGGTGCGGCGCTCGGTTAAGCCAAATCCGTGCGGCGCGGCCGCATCGACGACCGCCTCCACTTCGCGCAGCCCCCAGGCGGGATTGCGGCTGCGCAGGCTCTCGTCAAAGGCAAGGTTGCTGTCGGCGGTCGCGACATCGGCTTCGAGATAAGGGCCGTAAAGGATCAGAGGGGCGCCCGATCCCAGCAATCGCGCCGCCCCCGCGAACAAGCCCAGCGTCGCCGCCCACGGGCTGATATGCACCATGTTGATGCACAAGAGGGCATCGGCATGTCCCAGCGGCCAGTCCGGCGCCGATGCGTCGAGGTGCAGCGGCGCGGCGATGTTCGGCAGCCCTGCCTCGGCGCTCCAGGCCGCGATCGAGGCGAGCGCGGCTGGGTCGGGGTCGCTCGCCTGCCAGTCAAGCTTCGGGAAGGCGGCGGCGAAATGGACGGCATGCTCGCCCGAACCGCTCGCCACCTCAAGCACCGTGCCCGACGCGGGGAGCCAGTCGCCGAGCACCGCGGCGATCGTGTCGCGATTGCGCAAGGTTGCGGGGGCATGGCGCTTGTCGCCCTCGCCGCCGTCCGAAGGCGTCCACGGCCCCTTCATCGCCGCGACGAACGCGCTGCCGCGAGCAGGCGCCGGGCGCGCAGCGCGATCTCGACCCGCTGAAAAACGATGAAGCCGAGCGCGAAGGCCATCAGGATATCGGTAACGGCCATCAACCCCGCCTGTCCGTGGCCGGCGACGCCTTCGGCCATGTTGCGCGACACACCCCGGATGAAGATGAGCGCGACGAAGAAGAGCAACGCTGCGGGCGACACGGTCTGGCTGAGTTCATGCGTGTCGGGATCGACCGCAACCTGCATCAACTTGCCGCGCATCCAGCCGAGGCCGCTGCCGACCGCGAGCGCGACAAGGCACCATATCCACACCAGTCCGTGCGGCGGAGCGTTCCAGAAAATGAAGCCCAGCAACAGCGCGTAGAAGGTCGGCAATATCCACAGGCGTTCGAGCCGCAACCGCCGTGCCTTGCCGACCGAGCGCAGCCTAAAGAACAGCACGAGCAGAACGACCCCGGCGGGGATCAGATAATGCAGCAGCG
This sequence comes from Sphingopyxis sp. Q841, assembly GCF_052384365.1. NCBI lineage: Bacteria > Pseudomonadati > Pseudomonadota > Alphaproteobacteria > Sphingomonadales > Sphingopyxidaceae > Sphingopyxis > Sphingopyxis sp. Q841. The sequence continues at coordinate 659,930 of NZ_JBQSUM010000001.1, forward strand.
GCGACGGGGCGGTTCCGGCGTTCATGACCGCCTCACTTCGCCTTTGCCTGCGTCCGCGCGCGACGTTCGCGCACGATCAGCCACGCCAGCAGCCCGACCGGCCCGACCATCAGCGTCAGGAACAGGAAAGGGAACTGGACGATCCGGCTGAAACCCTTGGCATCGGCATCGCGGGCAATCCACATGCCCGTGAACAGGTCGAAGGCCAGATAATGCGTCCAGCCGAGCGTCGCGCCGCCGGGACTGTCGAATAATTTCATCACCCCCGCCAGCGTCGTGAAATTGCCGCCGCCGGTTCCGCCGGCATCGATCGTGCCGGAGAGGAAGCCGCCGAGCATCACGGCATAGGCGAGGCAGAGCAGGAAGACCCCGGCATAGAGGATCAGCGCCAGCACTTTCGGCCCGCGCGGCGCGAAGGCGAGAAGCAGCCAGCCACCGATCGCCCAATAATTGGCCAGCAGGAAAACGCTATCCCAGCTCATCGCTTCTCCCCTTCAGATCAGTCCGCCGACGCCGAGAAAGATGATTCCGCCGAACAATGCAACCAGCCCCGCCGACAAAATCAGCAGCGTCATTCGCGCCGCGGCCCGCCGCCGCATCACGACGAAGGCGGTGAGCAGCGCGAAACCCAGCGCGATGAGCGGCGCATAGCCGAACACCCAGTGGTGCGCGAGCGCGCGGCGGGGCCGGACGATTTCCCATTGTTCGGCGACAAGGCCGTAGCCGGTTACCGCGGCCAGCCAGATCGCGGCGAAGACGACGAGCGACAAGGCGGCGGCGAGACCGCAGCCGCCCCGGCGCGGCGCGGCACCGCTTTCATCCTCGCCCGCGGCGCGCATCAATCCTCCCAGCGAAGCACCGGCTTGCGCGCCGCCAGCGTCTCGTCGAGCCGCGCGCGCGGCGCGAAATGCGGCGCCGACTTGAGCGCCGGATCGCCGTTCTTTGCGCGAAGCGCGATGCTGCGCAGCGCACCGACGAACTGGTCAAGCACCGCCTTCGATTCGGTCTCGGTGGGTTCGACGAGCATCGCGCCGTGGACGACGAGCGGGAAATAGACCGTCATCGGGTGATAGCCTTCGTCGATCAGTCCCTTGGCGATGTCGAGCGTCGAGAAGCCCTCGGCAAGCCCGCGATCGCTGAACAGCGCCTCGTGCATGCATGGTCCCGACGCGGCGAAGGGCGCATCGAGCACATCCTCCAGGCTGCGCAGGATATAGTTTGCGTTGAGCACCGCATCCTCGGCGACCTGCTTCAGCCCGTCGGCCCCGTGGCTGAGAATATAGGCCAGCGCGCGGGTGAACATGCCCATCTGGCCGTGGAAGGCGGTCATGCGACCGAAGGTGTCGGGGTGCTCGGCGCCCGCGCTTTCTTCCTCGACCAGCTTGAAAGACCCGTCGGCGTAGCGCGCCGAATAGGGGATCGGGCCATAGGGCGCGAGCGCCTTCGACAGCACGACCGGCCCCGAACCGGGACCACCGCCGCCGTGCGGGGTCGAAAAGGTCTTGTGCAGGTTGATGTGCATCGCGTCGATGCCAAGGTCGCCGGGGCGAACCTTGCCGACGATCGCGTTGAAGTTGGCGCCGTCGCAATAGACATAGCCGCCCACCGCGTGCACCGCGTCCGAAATCGCTTTCATGTCGCGTTCGAACAGGCCGCAGGTGTTGGGGTTGGTGATCATCACGCCCGCCACATCGGGGCCGAGCCGCGCCTTGAGCGCCGCGAGATCGACGCGCCCCTCCGCGGTCGCCGGAATATCCTCGACCGTGAAGCCGGCAAAGGCAGCTGTTGCGGGATTGGTCCCATGCGCGCTTTCGGGGACGAGCAGCACCCGCCGGTCCTCGCCGCGCGCTTCGAGCGCCGCCTTGATGCACAGGATCCCGCAAAGCTCGCCGTGCGCGCCCGCCTTGGGCGACATGGCGACGCCGTACATGCCGGTCAGTTCGATCAGCCACACCGCGAGTTCGTTGATGACCGCAAGCGCGCCCTGCACCGTTTCCTGCGGCTGGAGCGGATGCACGTCGGCAAAGCCCGGCATCCGCGCGACCTTTTCGTTGAGGCGCGGGTTATGCTTCATCGTGCAGCTGCCAAGTGGGAAGAGGCCGAGGTCGATCGCATAATTCTGGCGCGACAGGCGCGTATAGTGGCGCACCGTTTCGGACTCGCTGAGCCCCGGCAGGCCGATGGGATCGCGGCGCATCAGCGCGCCGAGATCGGCAGCGGGCGCCGCCTCGTCGAAGTCGACGCCGGTGGTCGCGGTCGAGCCGATCTCGAAGATCAACGGCTCCTCGAGCATCAGCGCGCGGTTGCCGGTAAATGTCGCGGTATCGGCGGCACCACCAGCGCCGTGCATTTCGGGGCGCCAGCCGGCGGGGTTGGGCGCGGTCATGCCAGCACCTCCTTCAGCGCCGCGGCAAAGGCGGCGATATCCTCTTCGGTCGCGGTTTCGGTGACGGCGACGACCAGGCCGTTCGCCAGCGCGTCATTGTCAGGATAAAGGCGCCCGAGCGACACGCCGCCGAGCACGCCCTTTTCGGCGAGCTTGTGAACCGTCGCGCGCGCGTCGACGGGCAGCCGCAGCGTGAATTCGTTGAAGAAGCCGCTGTTGACGACCGACACGCCCGGTACTTGCGCCAGTTCGGCCGCTGCCACCCTGGCGCGCCCGTGGTTGATGCCGGCAAGCTGCCGCAACCCCGCTTCGCCGAGCAAGGTCATGTGGATGCTGAAGGCCAGCGCGCAAAGCCCTGCATTCGTGCAGATATTGCTCGTCGCCTTCTCGCGCCGGATATGCTGCTCACGCGTCGACAGCGTCAGAACGAAGCCGCGCTTGCCATTGGCATCGACCGTCTCTCCGCACAGCCGCCCCGGCATCTGGCGGACATATTTCGTCTTGCACGCAAACAGGCCAACATAGGGACCGCCGAACTGGAGCCCGACGCCGATCGCCTGCCCCTCGCCCACCACGATATCGGCGCCCATCTCGCCCGGCGACTTGATGAGGCCCAGGGCAACGGGTTCGGTAACGACCGCGATCAGCAGCGCACCGGCCGCCTGGCATGCCGTAGCGAGCGCGCTCATGTCGTCGATGCGGCCCAATATATCGGGATATTGAACGACGACGCAGCTTGTATCCTTGTCGATAGCGGCGGCGAGCGCGGCCCAGTCGGTACCGGCTTCAAGCGTCGGGTCGCCGTCGACAAGCTGGTCACCGGTATATTTCGCCATCGTCCGCGCGACGCTGCGATAATGCGGATGGAGGCCGGTCGAGAGCAACGCCTTGCCGCGCTTGGTGATGCGCCGCGCCATCACGATCGCCTCCCAGCAGGCAGTCGAGCCGTCGTACATGGACGCATTGGCGACGTCGGTGCCGAAAAGACGCGCGACCTGCGTCTGGAACTCGAACAGCATCTGCAGCGTGCCCTGCGCGATTTCGGGCTGATAGGGCGTGTAGGCAGTCAGAAACTCGCCGCGCTGGATCAGATGGTCGACACTCGCGGGCACATGGTGGCGATAGGCGCCCGCACCGAGGAAGAAGGGACCGTCGCCGGCGGCGCGATTCTGTCGCGCGAGCGCTGCCATATGGCGCTCGACCGCCAGTTCGCTGGCATGACCGGGAAGGCCGGCGATCGGGCCGTCGAGCCGCGCTTCGGCAGGCACGTCGACGAACAGATCGTCGATCGAGGCAGCGCCGACCGCCGCGAGCATCGCGCTGCGGTCATCGGGCGTGAGGGGGAGGTAACGCATGAACTACTCCGTCGAAGAAGCTGATTTTATGGCAAGAAGCTGGGCCAGATCGGGAAGCGATCCGGTAAAGATCGCCGGCCCGCTGTGCGTGGTCTTCACCCAGGGGGCGAGCCAGATGCGAAGCCCCGCATCGCGCACGCGGCGGCAAAAGGCATAATCGTCCGACAACTGCGCCCGCGTGTCGGGTTCGATCATCGGCAGGAAATAGGCATAGGCCTCCTCGCCGATCCCGTGCGCGGCGCGCTCGGCGGGATCGGTGCGGAAGACCAGTTCGGGATGACGCGCGCGCAACCTGTCGAACACGTCGCGGCGGATCATCATCATCCCGCTGCCGACCCGCGTCAGTTCGACCAGATCGGTGAGCGCGAAGGATTGGTCGGGATGCAGGAAATGCAGCGCAAACTCCCCCGAAAAGCGCCCGAGCGCCGCCGGATCGGCGTCACCCAGCCCGGCTTTGGCGGCCAGCGCCGCATTGCGCCAGTTGAGCATCCGCCGCGGACAGGCAGCCCCCAGAATCGCGCAATCGTCGCGGCCGACCATCGCGCGCAGCATCGCGAATACATCCTCGGCGCCGAAGTCGATGTCGGCATCGACGAACAGCATGTGGGTGCAGTCGCTTTCCGCGAAGATCGCGGCGAGCATGTCGCGCGCGCGCGTCACCGACGGCTGGTAGAGGATGAACTCGAACCGCACCGTCAGGCCGATCGCCTGCGCGCGTAACGCAAGGTCGAGCAGCGCGCGGACATAGCTACCCTGCGCCCCGTCATAGATGGGCGTCGCCACCATCAGGCGGCAATTGGCAAGCGCAGGGTCCGTCATGGTCTTGCGGCCTTTCCCCCTCCCGCGACCGGAAGGAGTTTGCGATCACAGATCGGCGATGAATTCCTTGTACGCCTGCGCATTCATCAGCCCGTCGAGCTGGCTCTTGTCGCTGAGCGTCATGCGAAAGAACCAGCCTTCGCCTTCGGGGTCCGAATTGACGAGCGCGGGGTCCTCCTCAAGCTGGCCGTTGCCTTCGGTGACGGTGCCATCGACGGGCGCGTAGACGTCGCTCGCCGCCTTCACCGATTCGACCACCGCGGCGTCGCCGCCCTTCGACAGTTCGGCGCCGGTGTCGGGAACCTCGACGAAGACGATATCGCCGAGCTGGCCCTGCGCGAAGTCGGTGATGCCGACCGTCGCCACATCGCCATCGACATCGATCCATTCATGCTCTTCGGTATAAAAACGCGGCATCGATCAGCCTCCCTGTTTGCGCACGTAACGATGTGGAACGAAGGGCATCGGCGTCACCGTCACGGCGACGCGCTTGCCGCGGACTTCGGCGGCGAGCGCCGTGCCGGGCTCGGACAGGCCGGTGGGCACATAGCCCATCGCTATGGGGGCGCCGACGCTCGGCGCAAAACCGCCCGAGGTGACGACACCGACTTCGCGGTTCCCGTCGAAAATCTTGGCGCCCTCGCGCACCGGCATCTTGCCATCTACGGTCAGGCCGACGCGCTTGCGCGGACTGCCATCGGCAAGATGGCCGAGGATGCGCGCGGCGCCCGGAAAGCCGCCTTCCTCGCGGCGGCGCTTGCTGATCGCAAAGGCCAGATCGCCCTCGACGGGGTCGATGCCTTCGTCGAGGTCGTGGCCGTAAAGCGGCAATCCCGCTTCGAGCCGCAGCGAATCGCGCGCGCCGAGGCCGATCGGTTTTACCGCCTCCTGCGCGCACAGCGCATCGGCGAGGGCCGAGACGTCGCTCGCCGGCACCGAAATTTCGAACCCGTCTTCTCCGGTATAGCCCGAACGGCTGATCCCCAGCCGCACGTCGCCCCACAGATAGGGGCCGGCCTGCATGAAGACGAGGCGATCGACGGGAAGAATATCGGAAAATTCGGGCACCACGCCGAGCGCCGTCAGCGCGGCCGCGGCCTTTGGCCCCTGCAGCGCAAGCAGCGCCTGTTCGTCGAGCAGGTTCATCTCGATCTCGTCGGGCAGATGTTCGCGCAGATGCGCGATGTCGTCCCACTTCACCGCGCCATTGACGACCATGTAGAGGCCATGCCCCGTATTGGTGACCATCAGATCGTCGAGGATGCCGCCATCGTCGGCGAGCAGCAGCGAGTAGCGCATCCGCCCCGGCTTCAACGCCGAAATATCGCCCGGAACCAGCGCCTCGAGCGCTTCGGCGGCGCCTTCGCCGCTGAACACGAGCTGCCCCATGTGGCTGACGTCGAACAGACCCGCATTGTCGCGCGTCCACAGATGTTCGGCCATGATGCCGTCATACTGGATCGGCATGTAATAGCCGGCGAATTCGACCATCCGCGCGCCCCTTGCACGGTGCCAGGCGTCGAGCGGAAGCGTTTCGATCGCGACCGTTTCGGCCATTTCTTCGGTTTCGCTCATATCGGCCTCCCGTCGTTGACATGACGCGGCGCGGCCCGATGCCGTTCCTTCGCCACGCCCCCTCTGTCACGGGAACCTGAGAGTTTTCGTCCATGCGCCCACGATGACGGGTCGGCATGGAGTTACCCCTTCGGTGGTCCGGGCGACGCCCGAACGCTTTCCAGAGTGTCCGTTCCAGCCGCGCGGTCCGTTGACCTGAGAGTTTCCGGGGCGGTTGCTCCTTCGGTGGCGACGGCCGGTTTCCCTGCCCCCGCGCTCTCCCGCGTGGCCGGTCGAATCTCTTGGAGAGGCTCGACAGACGCCTGAGCCTTGGCGCTCGCCTTCGGCAGAGTCAATCGGCGAGCTGTTGCATCGCGTCATTTTCGTGGACGAAGTGTCCAGGCGCCGCGAGCGACGCCGCGGCTACGATCGCGCGCGCCACCGTTTCGGCCGGAATCGAGCGATAGCGGCGCAGCGATCCGTGCAACAGCGCGTCGGTGAACGGCGCGGCAAGCATCGCCAGCCCCTCGCCAATCCGCTTCGGCCCCCGCCGGTCGCCGGTGAGCAGGCCGGGGCGCATCAGGTCGAGCCGCAGGAAATTGAGCGCGCGCAGCGCCTCCTCCACCTCACCCTTCGTCCGCAGATAGAAGTTCGCGCTATGCGCCGCCGCGCCGACGCTGCTGACCGCGATCATGTGCGCCGTCCCCGCCGCCTTCGCCGCACGGGCGCAGGCGAGCAGCAGATCATGATCGACCGCGCGAAACGCGTCCTGCGACCCCGCCTGGCGGATCGTGGTGCCGAGGCAGGAGATCAATATCCCGGGTCGCTCCGCCGCGATGATCTCGGCCCATTCGCCCGGATCGGCGGTCATGGCGCGATGGCCGGCCCCCGCCTCGACCAAGCGGCGCGCCAGCAGGGTAAGCGGCAGGGAATGGCCGCAGCGGGCAACCGCCTGTCCGACAAGCCCCGTCGCTCCGATCAGAAGCGCGCGGGGTGCGGCATCAGACATGCGCCAGCGCCTCGGGCACCGCGGCCCGCCCATTCATCTCAGCAAAGCGATCGATCGCGAATCGGTCGGTCATCCCGGCAATATAGTCGCCGATGTGGCGCACCGTCGCCCCGTCCGTATCGGGCAGCCGCGATGCCCATTCCTCGCCCATCAGCGCAGGATCGTCCCTGTAGGCCGCAAACAGCCCCGAAACGACGGTGCGCGCCGCGTCGGCGGCCGCGATCTGCGACGGATGGTGATAGAGGTTCGCATACATGAAGCGTTTGAGATCGCGCTCCTGCCGCGCCAGCGTATTCGAAAAGCCGCCGAGCGTGCGGCCCGCCGCGCGCACTTCCGCTACGCTCTCCACCCCCGCATCGGCGACATTGGCCTTGGTCGCGGCGATCACGTCGTTGACCATCACGCCGATCTGGTCGCGCACCAGCTCGCGCAGCAACCGGTCGCGCGGCGCGCCCGGAAAGCGGGCTTCGACGAGGCGGAAATTCTCGGCGACGAAGGGCTGCGCCATCAACTGGTCGATCGTCAGCAGTCCCGCGCGCAGGCCGTCGTCGATGTCGTGATTGTCGTACGCGATGTCGTCGGCGACCGCCGCCACCTGCGCCTCCAGGCTGGCATGGCTCGTCAGGTCGAGCGGAAATTCCGCGTCGATTTCCGCCAATGCCCAGCCGGGGTGACGCACCGGACCATTGTGCTTCGCCAACCCCTCCAGCGTCTCCCACGTCAGATTGATGCCATCGAAGCGCGGATAGGGACATTCGAGCCGCGCGAGCGTGCGCAGCGTGTGCCCATTATGATCGAACCCGCCATGCGCCATCATCGCCGCTTTCAGCGCGTCCTCGCCCGCATGACCGAAGGGCGGGTGACCGATGTCATGGGCAAGGCACAAGGCCTCGGTCAGATCTTCGTTCAGCCCCAGCGCCCGGGCGATTCCGCGACCAATCTGCGCGACTTCGATGCTGTGCGTCAGCCGGACGCGATAATGGTCGCCGTCGGGCGCGACGAAGACCTGCGTCTTGTGACGCAGCCGGCGGAAAGCGATCGAATGGATGATGCGGTCGCGGTCGCGCTGAAAGGCATCGCGCGGCCCGCGCACGACGCGGCCCGGTTCGTCATGGCGGCGTCCGCGTGTCGCCCTGGGGTCACTCGCACAGGCCGACAACGTCATTTGAAGAGATCGACCTCTTGCCCCGCATCGCTGGTAAAGACGAAACCATCGCCGCCCGCCTTCTTATATTGCGCGAGCCAGTCGGCAGCCGCCTTCTTGTCCTTGAACGGCCCCACGAGCAGGCGGCGGGTGCGGCCCCATTCGGTCGAGCCGCCATCCTTGCCCTTGAACAGCGCGGCATTCTTTTTGGCGAAGCGGTTGAAATCGAAGGCGAGCGCCTTCTGGTTCGACCCCGCCGCAACTTGCACCCAGATGCGCGAGGGATTGGCCTTTTTCTTCGCGGCCTCTTCCTTCGCCTTGGCGTCGGCCTCCGCCTTGGCCTTGGCCGCGGCTTCTTCCTTTTCGCGCTTTGCCGCTTCGGCGGCATCTGCCTTGCGCTTGTCCTCGACCAGCTTGGCAAGCGTATCGGCGCCGACCGCGCCGCTGGTGCGCTCAAGCTCCTCGGGCGGAATCTCGATCGAGCTGACGATCTGCGCCAACGAGGCGAGCGGAGCCGCAGCACTCGGCGCTGGCGTGGTCGTCGCCGACGGCGGCGCAGCGGCAGCGGCCGGCGGCTGGCCGACATCGCTCAGCGAGAAGCCCGGACCGACCGGACCGGCACCGCTGTTCACCGCGACGCCCACCGGTTGGGCCGCCGCTGGCGCCGGTGTCGGCGCGGGAGGCTTCGCTGCCGGGACGGACGGTGTATCAGCACGGCGCACCGGCACGGCGGCTGGCGGCTGCGCCAAGGTCGGCGCAGGCGCTGGCGTGGGCGCAGGTGTCGGCTTCGGGGTCAGCGTCGGAGCCGGTCGCGTCGCCGGTGGCGGCGTGGCAGTGGCCACCTGCACCGGTTTGCCCTTGTCGGCGCGCCGTTTGCTCGGCGTCGAAGTCGGGGAAGGCGCTGGTGTCGGGGCCGGAGCGGCCGCAGCGATCTGCACGGGCTTGCGCACCGGGCCAAGTTCGCCAGCCGGGAAGCGCCCGAAATGCGCGGCGGCGGCCTGCTGCGCCGGATTGAGCCGGTCCATCTGGGTTAGATAGGGCAAAATGCTCTGCGCCAGCAGCGCCGGCATCGTCGCCTTGACGATCTCGGTCGCCTCGTCATTGCGGCCGTTGATCGCTAGGATCATCGCGCGCGACCGCCATGCGGCACGGTCCTGCGTGCGAAGCTGCGGCGTGAGGAGCTGAATCGCGCGGTCGGCCTGCCCCGTGATGCCGAGCGAGATCGCATAGCGGCGGATCACTTCGTCGCTCGGCGCGATCGACAGGGCGAGTTGATAATCGCGCTGCGCCCCATCCTGCTGGCCCAGCAAATCGCGCGCAAGCCCGCGGTCGGCAAGGAATAGCCGCTCGGGGGCGCCGAGAAGCTGCGCCTCGCCGAAATAGTCGAGCGCCCGCGACGGCTTTTCGAGATGGAGCATCGCCGACCCGAGCGCCGCCTTGACCCCGCCGTCGCGCGGGCTCGCCTGCTCGGCACGGGTCAGAAAGCCGAGCGCGGCGCGATAATCCTCCAGCTCGATCGAAGCGCGTCCGGCATCAAGCAGCGCGGCGCTGTCGGCGGCGTTCGAGGCGAGCCGAGCGATCGCCGACGACAGCATCGTCCGCGCGGCGGTGCGTTTTTCCATCGCCGCCTTGGTGGCCGCATCGGGCGGCGTCACCTGAAATGCATGCGCCGCTGCGAAGGGGGCAGCGGACAGGAACAGCAGGCCGAGCGCGCCGACATGAAGTCGAACGCGCCGCGGCCCCGCCGTCAATATGGATCGCCGCATGGGCAAATCATCCCGTGTTCGGGCCGCCTGCCCATCGGGCGGCCGCGATGAACCCTGTTACTGGTTGTTCTGACGGCCCAGGAAGCGCGGAATATCGACTCCGTCTTCCTTGTCGCCTTCTTCGGCAGGGGCCGAACCGCCACGCGACAGACGCGACATGCGTTCGAACAAGGTGCCGCCACCGATCGGCCGCGCAGGCTCGGCCGCGGGGGCCGGGTCGGCAGCCGGCGCGGGCGCCGGTTCGGGTGCATCAAGTACGAGCTCGTCGCTGGTATCGTCATAGGTCGCGGCGACCTGCGACAGTTCCATCGGCTCTTCCTCGGCCGGCGCCGGTGCTTCGGCCGCGGGAGCATCGCCCAGCGAGAAGCCCGGTGCGGGGTCGGTGTCGACTTCGGGTTCCGCAGCTTCGACCGGCGCTTCCACAGCCGCCGCCTCGACCGGCTCCTCGGCAAAGGGCGCCGGCGCCGGGCTGCGCGCGGGGGCGAAGGAGAAGCTGCGCGCCGCCGGTGCCGCCGGAGCCGCCGCGTCGCCAGAACCGTCGATGCCGGTCGCGACAACCGATACGCGAATCTTGCCTTCCAGCCCTTCGTTGAAGGCGCTGCCCCAGATGATGTTGGCGTCGGGATCGACGAGTTCGCGAATATGGTTCGCCGCTTCGTCGACTTCCATCAGGCGCATGTCTTCGCCGCCGGTGATCGAGATGATCACGCCCTTCGCGCCCGCCATCGACACGCCATCGAGCAGCGGGTTGGCGATCGCCTTCTGCGCAGCTTCGAGCGCGCGACCGTCGCCTTCGGCTTCGCCGGTGCCCATCATCGCCTTGCCCATTTCGCGCATCACGCTGCGCACGTCGGCAAAGTCGAGGTTGATGAGGCCGGGCATGACCATCAGATCGGTGATACCGCGCACGCCCTGCTGGAGCACTTCATCCGCCATGGTGAAGGCTTCCTTGAAGGTCGTGTTCGGGTTGGCGACCAGGAAGAGATTCTGGTTGGGAATGACGATCAGCGTGTCGACATGGTCCTGAAGCTCGGCAATGCCGGCTTCGGCCGACCGCATGCGGCGGTTGCCCTCGAAGGTGAAGGGCTTGGTCACGACGCCGACGGTCAGAATGCCGCGGTCGCGGGCCGCCTTGGCGATGACCGGAGCCGCACCGGTGCCCGTGCCGCCGCCCATGCCGGCCGCGACGAAGCACATATGCGCGCCGTTCAGCGCCTCTTCGACCTGCGCAATGCTTTCCTCGGCCGCCGCCCGGCCGACTTCGGGACGCGAACCCGCACCCAGACCCTGGGTGATCTGCGTTCCGAGCTGGATGCGACGCTCCGCCGGCGAGGCGTTGAGCGCCTGCGCGTCGGTGTTGGCGACGACGAAATCGACGCCCTCGACCTTCGCCGCGATCATGTTCGCGATGGCATTGCCCCCCGCGCCGCCGACGCCGATCACGGCGATACGCGGCTTCAGTTCATCGACCTGCGGCGGGCCAATATTGATGCTCATCAACCAATCTCCCTGTAGCGGCGGACCAACGCCGCTTCCCTCACCTTGCGACCCATTCGGGCGGTAGTCCGGCCGCCCGTCATTGATTTATCGCATTGCACTATTGTGACGCCGGAATCACCCAAAAAATTAACCTTTCGCGCAACCGCGCGTCAGAAACTGCTCTTCAGCGCGGTGATAAGTCGGTTGATGATCGACGACCCCTTGGGACGGTACACATCCTGCGCCATCGTGGGCAGGTCGCGCAGATCCACGGGATCGGATGCGGCATAAAGAACCAGACCGGCAAGCGTCGCGAAAGCCGGTCCCGAATGGGCATCGGGCAGGCCGTGCAAGCCGCGCGGTCGCCCGACGCGCGCCGCCCGGCCGAGTGCGATCTGGGTATAATCGGCGATGCCTTTCAGATCGGCGCCCCCGCCGACGAGCACGACCTGGCGGCCGATCGGGCCGACGAAGTGAAGATCCTTCAGCGTCCGTCCGATGTCGCCCATCATCTGGTCGAGCCGCTGGCGAATGACCGAGATCAGCTGCGCGCGCGTGATGCGCGGCGCATCGCTGCCCGCGGGCGCGCCGGGATCGAGTTCGATCAAATCATTGTTGTCGCGCGGGCTGGCCGAGGCCGAGCCGTAGAAGCTCTGCAGCCGCTGCGCCTGGCTGCGCCGGATACCGAAGGCCGAGGCGATGTCGTCGGTGATGTCGCTCGCCCCGAACGGCAGCGAAACCATCTCGACGAGCATTCCGCCCGCATAGAGCGATACCGTCGTCACCGCCGCGCCGAGCTCGACAAGCGCCACGCCAAGGTCGCGTTCTTCTTCCGACAGGCAGGCGAGCCCCGCCGCGATCGGCGAGGCGACCACCGCATTGACGTCGAGATGCGCCTGCCGCACCGCGGCTTCCAGATTTCGCACCGGGGCGCCGTCGGCCATGATGATGTGGATGTCGACGCCCAGCCGGTCGGCGTGCAGGCCGATCGGATTCTTGACGCCGGTCAACCCGTCGAGCGTGTAGAGCGCCGGCTGCGCGTGCAGGATCATCCGCCCTTCGGGATCGATCCCCGCGCGCCCGGCGGCGAGCAGATCGTCGATATCTTCCTGTTCGATGCGGTGACCGCCCAATTCGCTCTCGATCGGGGCGACGTCGCTCAAGAGGCTGCCCGCCGAGAAGCTGACCCAGACGTCGTCGATATTGAGACCCGCGATACGCTCGGCCTGTTCGATCGCCTCGCGCACGATATGCTCGGTCTGCTCCATGTCGGCGACATAGCCGCGCTGGACGCCGCGGCTTTCGCGCTGGCCGGTGCCGAGCACGTGCAACTGCCCGTCGGCAGTCTGGCCCGCGATGAGCGCACAGACCTTCCACGACCCGACATCGAGCGCGGTGATAATCTTTTCGATGCGCGGCGGCGCCATCGCTTCTATCCCTCGTTCGCCTGACCCGCCGACACCTCGTCGGCGGCGGCACGCGCGTCGTCGATCTTCGACGGCGCCACCTGCCCTTCGTGCGGCATGCGTAGCACGAAACGGCTGGGGTCGCGCATGTCGAAACGCAGGATGCCGCGGCCAAGGAGGCGGTTCGCCCCGTCCATGTGCGCGAATTTCGCGAGCGCCGCCTTCGCTTCGGCATCGCCTTCGGGCAGCGACAGCGTTTCGCCGCTGCGGAAGCGCAGATCCCAGCGGCGGTTGCCGACCCAGGTCGCGCCCGCGAGCAGTTCCTTGAGCGAACTGGCCTCGGCGAGCAGCGCGTCGAGATCCTGCGCGCGCCGATTGGCATTGGGGCCGATGACGAGCGGCAGGTCGGGCATGGTCGCGACCGTCACGGGTTCCAGGACGACCCCGCTGTCGTCGATCAGCGACAGTCGGCCGTCATTCTGCCAGATCGCTGCCGGGGTGCGCTCGACGATATCGACGACCAGCGTATCGGGCAGGCGGCGCGACACGCGCGCATCCTTGATCCAGCCATACTGCATCAGGTCGCGGCGCACATCGTCAAGCTCGACCGCGGCCATCGAGCGGTCCTTCTGCGCCAGCGCGATATCATAAACCTTCAGCCGGTCGATGCGATCGGCACCGACCACTTCGACCTTCTTTACCTGAAATCCGGCGCGCCCGACCGCCTGCGCCCACTCTTCGTGGATTTTCGCGGTCACACCCGTCACCTCGGCACCGAGCACCAGCACGCCCGCCAGGCCGATACCGATCGTCCAGTTGGCGACGCGCTGAAGCTGCGCCGGGCTGATCGGCAAGGCGTTGATGACCATGTTGAGGCGCGACTGCTTGACCGACCGGCGCCTTTTGGGCGCGCGCGACGGACGGCGCGGCGGCGCCTTCGCGCGTTTGATCCTGGTGCTGCTCATACTCCGCTGCTCATGCCAATGCTTCCCCCACGATGCGTTCGACGAGTTCGGCATAGTCCATGCCGATGGCGCGCGCCTGTTCCGGCACGAGGCTGAGCGGTGTCATCCCCGGCTGCGTATTGACCTCGAGCAGGAAAATGCCCGCAAGTCCATGCTCGTCGTCCCAGCGAAAATCGGAACGCGACGCGCCCTTGCAGCCGAGCAGGCGATGCGCTTCGACCGCCAGATGCTTCATCCGCTGCGCAACGTCGGCGGGGACATCGGCAGGACAGACATGTTCGGTCAGACCGTCGGTATATTTGGCGTCATAGTCGTAGAATCCCGACTTCACGCGCAGTTCGGTGACACCGAGCGCCTCATCGCCGAGTACCGCGACGGTCAGTTCGCGCCCCTTGATGAAAGGCTCGGCGAGCAGCCGATCGAACTCCTGCCACGGCCCCACAGCTTCGCGCGCAATCGGGTTGCCGTAGTTGCTGTCGTCCTTGACAATCGCGACGCCGACCGACGATCCTTCGTTGACGGGTTTCAGGACATAGGGGCGCGGCAAGGGATCGGCTGAAAACAGGCTTTCGCTGTCGACCATCGTCCCCGTCGGCATGGGAATACCATGCGGCACCAGCGCCTGTTTCGTCAATTCCTTGTCGATCGCGATCACCGACGTGACGAGCCCGCTGTGGGTGTATTTGAGGCCCATCAGGTCGAGCATGCCCTGCACGGTGCCGTCTTCGCCCGGAACGCCGTGGAGGGCGTTGAAGACGACATCGGGCCGCGCTTCGGCAAGCCGCTGCGCCACATCGCGGCCCATGTCGATGCGCGTGACCTTGTGCCCGCGGCTTTCGAGCGCGTCGGCAACGCCCTTGCCGCTCATCAGCGACACTTCGCGCTCGGCGGACCAGCCGCCCATCAGCACGGCGACATGCCACGGACCCCGGCTCACTTCGCCACTCCCACGCGCTGAATCTCCCATTGCAATTCGATGCCGCTCTTCGCCTTCACCCGGCGGCGGACTTCCTCGCCGAGCGCTTCGATGTCGGCGCTCGTCGCCGCACCGGTATTGATCAGGAAATTGGTATGCTTCTCGCTCACCTGCGCGCCACCGATGGCGAAACCGCGGCAACCGGCCTCATCGATAAGCTGCCACGCCTTGCGACCGTCGGGGTTCTTGAAGGTCGAGCCGCCGGTCTTCGAGCGCAGCGGCTGCGACGCCTCGCGGCTCGCCGAGATGCGGTCCATTTCGGCCTGGATGGCTTCGGGTTCACCCGGACGCCCGCGGAACGTCGCGCCCACGACGACCGCACCTTCGGGCAATTCGCTGTGGCGATAAGTGTAGCCCAGATCGGCAAGCGGCAAGGTCCGGCGCTCGCCCGAGCGCAAGACGATGTCGGCCTCGACCAATATGTCCTTGACCTCGCTGCCATAAGCGCCGCCGTTCATCCGCACGAAGCCGCCAACGGTGCCGGGGATCGACCGCAGGAACTCCATCCCCGCGATCCCTGCGTCGCGCGCGGTCGACGAGACGAGGATGCCCGAGGCACCGCCTCCGCAGCGCAAGCTGGTCGCGTCGACGGCTTCGACCTTAGCAAAGGCCTTGCCGAGCCGGACGACGACGCCCGGAAAGCCGCCGTCGCGAACGATGAGGTTCGAGCCAAGGCCGAGTGCCATCACCGGAATCGCGGGATCGAGGTCGCGCAGGAAACCGGCAAGATCATCGGCGTCCTTCGGCTCGAACAGCCAGTCGGCAGGACCGCCCGACTTGAACCAGACGAGCGGCGCCAGCGGCGCCTTTGCGGTTAGCTTGCCGCGGACCGCCGGAAGCGTATCGGCGGTGCTCATACCGCCTCCACCGCGCTCGCCAGCCCCGCCGCCATCTTGGTGATGTCGCCTGCGCCGAGGCAGATGATCATGTCACCCGCGCCGAGCGTTTCGGTGCGGATCGCGTCGGCGATCGTTGCAGCGAGCGCGCCGGCGTCGGCAACGGTCGATGCATGGCGATGACCGCGGTCGCGCAGCCCCTGCGCCAGCGCATCCGACGACACGCCCTCGATCGGGCTTTCGCCCGCTGCATAAACGGGCAGTGCGAGCACCATGTCCGCGTCGTTAAAGGCCTGCTGGAAATCGTCCATATGATCGCGCAGGCGGGTAAAGCGATGCGGCTGGACGACGGCAACGACGCGTCCCGCCCCGGCACCTTCGCGCGCTGCCGACAGCACGGCCCGGATCTCGACCGGATGATGGGCATAATCGTCGATCACCGTCACGATGCCGTCCCCGGCTGCAATCTCGCCGACCTTGGTGAAGCGGCGCTTGACCCCGGCAAAGCCGTTGAAGCCCGACGCGATATTTTCGTCCGACACGCCCATGTGCAGCGCGACCGCAATCGCCGCGAGCGCGTTCTGGACATTGTGGCGCCCCGACATCGGCAGGTGGATACCCTCGATCGTACGGCTATTGCCGTCGCGGTCGCGCACGACGACGTCGAAGCGATTGCCGTCGGGCCCCGGTGTCACATTGGTGCCGCGCACGTCGGCCTGCGCCGAAAAGCCATAGGTGACGATGCGGCGGTCGCGGATGCGCGGGATGATCGCCTGCACTTCGGGATGGTCGAGGCAGAGCATCGCCGCGCCATAGAAGGGCACATTTTCGATAAACTCGACGAACGCGTCCTTGATCGCGTCGAAGCTGCCATAATGATCGAGATGTTCGGGATCGATGTTGGTGACGACCGCGATCGTCCCGTCGAGGCGCAGAAAGCTGCCGTCGCTTTCATCGGCTTCGACCACCATCCAGTCCGACGCACCGAGCCGCGCGTTCGAGCCGTAATTGTTGATGATGCCGCCGTTGATGACGGTCGGGTCGATGCCGCCCGCATCGAGCAAGGCGGCGACCAGGCTGGTCGTCGTCGTCTTGCCGTGCGTGCCCGCAATCGCGACGGTGGATTTGAGGCGCATCAGCTCGGCGAGCATTTCGGCGCGGCGGACGATCGGGATGCGATGCGCGAGCGCGGCCTCGACCTCGGGGTTGCCGCGCTTCACCGCCGTCGAGGTCACAACCACGGCGACGCCATCGACGTTCGCGGCTTCGTGCCCGATCGCGACTTTGATGCCGCGTTGGCGCAGGCCCTCGACAACATAGCTGTCGGCAATGTCGCTGCCCTGCACCTGATAGCCAAGGTTGTGCATCACCTCCGCGATGCCCGACATGCCGATGCCGCCGATCCCGATGAAGTGGATGATGCCGATATCGGTCGCAACGCCGCGCATCAGTTCGCCTCCCGCCGCGCGGCGGCGACACCCGAAGCGGCGCGCTGGGTGCCGGCACCGACGCGGATGACATCCATCATCGGCGGCGCGGCAAAGCTTTCGACAAGGTCGGCAAGGTCACGGGTCGCATCGGGCAGGCCGCAGCTCGCCGCCCGGTCGGCAGCTTCTTCGAGCGCGCCGGGTTCGAGCGCCATGCGCTGGATATGCTTGGCGAGCGCAGCGGGATTGAAATCGCTCTGCTGGATCGAGATCGCGCCACCCGCCGCGACGAGATCGCCGACATTATAGGTCTGGTGATCGTCCATCGCGTGCGGATAGGGCACGAAAACCGCCGGCCTGCCGGCGCAGGCCAGCTCGGCGACGGTCGACGCCCCCGCCCGCGCTATGACGAGGTGCGCCCAGCGCAGCCGCTCGGGAAAATCGGTGATATAGGGAGCACACTCGGCCGCGACGCCAAGGGCGGCATATTTGGCGCGCACCGTTTCGATGTCAGTCTCGCGGCATTGCTGGACCACCTGCAAGCGGTCGAGCAGCGCGCGCGGGAGCATGGCGACGGCAGCGGGAACGACGTCACTCAGCACCGTGGCGCCCAGGCTGCCGCCGACGACGAGCAGACGAACGATGCCGTCCTCGGGCAGCGGCGGATAGCCGTCCTCGCGGATCGCGATAATTTCCTCGCGCACCGGATTGCCGATCAGGTGGCGCTTGTCGGCACAGGCGGGCGGGAAACGGCGGATATGATGGTAGGCGACCGCAATCGCATCGACCCGTCCCGCCATCAGCCGGTTGGTCCGGCCCAGCACGGCATTTTGTTCGTGGATGACGCTGGGCGTCTTGGTCGCGCGCGCCGCGAGCAGGCTGGGCAGCGAAGGATAGCCGCCGAAGCCGACGACCACCGCCGGGTCGAAATCGCGGATCAGGTCGATCGCCATCGCGCGCCCCTTGCGGATCGCCAGCGCCGCCTTCACCCAGCCGACGGGACCGCCCTGAACGCGGCCGGCGGGCAGAACATGCGTTTCCAGCTCGGCCGGCGCGCCCGGAATCCTGAGGCCGCGGTCGTCGCTGACCAGCGCGACGCGGTGCCCGCGCGCGATCAGTTCACCCGCCAGCGCATAAGCGGGCAGCATATGGCCGCCGGTGCCTCCGGCGGCGAGTAGATAGTGGCGCGTCGCGGTCATGGCCGGGCCGTCATTTCCTGTTCCAGTTGCGGGTCATCGATACCCGCGCCGCATAGGGGTTTCGCCGGGTCAGCGACAAGAGCAAACCCATGCCGATCGACAAGGCGATGAACGACGAACCGCCATAGCTGATAAAGGGCAAGGTCATCCCCTTTGACGGAAAGAGCTGGGTATTCACTGCCATGTTGATCGTCGCTTGCCCGCCGAACTGCGCAATCAGACCCGCGACGGCGAGAATGAGAAAGCTGTCCTCTTCGTCGAGCAGCCGCACCAGAACGCGGACGATGATCGCCAGATAAAGGACGGCGATGGCGATGCAGGCGATGATCCCGAATTCCTCGCCGATGACCGAGAAGATATAGTCGGTGTGCGCCTCGGGAAGCTGGAACTTGGCAAGTCCCGCACCCGGCCCCGTGCCGATCAGCCCGCCGGCGGTCAGCGTCGCATGCGCCTTGTCGACCTGAAAGCTGTCGCCCTCGGCGAACAGCCAGATGTTGATGCGCTGCTGCGCCACCGGGTAGAAGAAATAGGCAAGGACCAGCCCCGCGAGTCCCGTGCCCGCGAGCCCCGCCATGATCCGCATCGACAGGCCGGCGACCATGACGAGAACGAACCATGTCCCCGCGAAGATGATCGTTTGCCCCAGATCGGGCTGGCTCATCAGCAGGATCGCGATGATCCCGGTAAAAACGAAGGACAGCGGCACGACCGGCAGATTCTGATCGTGCAGCCGCAGCGACAATATCCAGGCCAATGACACCGCGAAGAAGGGCTTGAGAAATTCCGACGGCTGGAGGCGGAAGATGCCGCTGCCAATCCAGCGCTGCGCGCCGTTCACCGTCGTGCCGATCAGCGGCACCATGAACAACAGGAAGACGAAGGTGATCGTGCCATAGATGGCAAAGCGCCGCGCCTGCGGTTTGGGCAGCATCGATACCGCGAGCATGACCGGCACGCCGACCATGACCCACATGAGCTGGCGATAGAAATAATAGAGCGGATCGAGGCTGGCGGTCGCGGTCGACAGCTTCTGCGCGGCGACCGGCGATGCCGCCGCCACGGCGACGAGGCCGATGGCGATCAGCATCGACACAAGCAACAGCAATACGCGGTCGATTTCCCAGAACCACAGGCCCAGCGGCGTGCGGTCGGCGCGGCTGAGGCGCGGGCCGCGGCGCTTCGTCGTCCGCGTCGTCGCGATGACGGGCCGCTCCGTGGTCGCATCCATATTGTCCGCCCCCCCGTTCATATCGTCATCCATTCCCCAACGCCTGCACCAGTTCGCGGAAGCGATCGCCGCGCTGTTCGTAATCCTTGAACTGATCGAACGAAGCGCAGGCGGGCGACAGCAACACGATGTCGCCGGGCGTCGCAGCGGCGGCGGCGGCTGCGACCGCGGCGGCCAGATCGCCCGACCGTTCGACGGGCAGCGCGTCGCCGATCTCGGCCGCGAAAGGCTCCATCGCCTCGCCGATCAGATAGGCGCGCTTGACATGGCCGAACCAAGGACGACAGGCGGTCAGCCCGTCGCCCTTGGCCTGCCCCCCGGCAATCCAGTGGACACGCTGGTCCGGCGCCGGCGGAAATGCCGCCAGCGCCGGTGCAGCGGAAGCCGCGTTGGTCGCCTTGCTGTCGTTGAACCAGCGGACGCCAGCGACTTCGCCGACCAATTCCATACGGTGCGGGAGCGCGCGATAGCTCGCGAGTCCGCGTTCGATCTGTTCGTCGTTCAGCCCCAGCACGCGGCATACCGCGATCGCGCACACGGCATTCTGCGCATTGTGCGGACCGTGCAGCGCGGGCCAGCGCGCCTGATCGGCGGGATCGATGTCCTTCGCCGAAACGCGGTGGAGCCGGTGATTGATGCGCCCCGCGATCATCCGCGACGGGTCATCGTCGACCGCGACGATCGCGACCTGATCGCGGTGCTGGAGCGCGAACAGCCGCTCCTTCGACGCGGCATAGCCAGCGAAACCGTCATAACGGTCGAGGTGATCGGGGCTGATGTTGGTCAGCACGGCGACATCGCACGCCAGGCTGTGCGCCAGGTCGATCTGGTAGCTCGACAGTTCGAGCACATAGACGCCGTTTTCGGGGAGCGGATCGCGGGCAAGGATCGGCAGCCCGATGTTGCCGCCCATCAGCGCCGGAACGCCCGCGCTTTCCAGCACATGGGTGACAAGCGCGGTCACCGTCGATTTGCCGTTGGTGCCGGTGATGCCGACGATGCGGTGCGGCGGCAGATCAGCCGCGGCTTCGGCAAACAATTCGATATCGCCGAGGATCGACACACCGGCTTCGCGGGCATGGTCGGCGATGGGATGGCGGTTGAGCGGCACGCCCGGCGACACGACGACGCCGGCAAAGCCGACAAGGTCGATCTCCAACGGATTGCCGATGTCGGCGCCGAGCGCCATCGCGGCATCGCGCGCCGCTTCGCGCTCGTCCCACGCGGTCACCCCCGCGCCGCTGGCGATCAGCGCCTCGCAGGTCGCCAGCCCCGAGCGCGCCAGTCCCAGCACCGCATAGCGGCGACCGGCAAAGGCGCGCGCGGTGATCACCGCAGCTTGAGCGTCGCGAGTCCGGCGAGCGCGAGGACGATCGAGACGATCCAGAAACGGACGACGACGGTGGATTCGGGCCAGCCCAATTGTTCGAAATGATGGTGGATCGGCGCCATGCGGAAGATGCGTTTGCCGGTCCGTTTGTACCAGAAGACCTGGATGATCACCGACAAAGCCTCGACGACGAACAGCCCGCCGACCAGCACCAGCACCAGTTCGTGCTGCGCCGTCACCGCAATCGTCGCTAGCGCGCCGCCGAGCGCGAGGCTGCCCGTATCGCCCATGAACACCGCCGCGGGCGGCGCATTGAACCACAGAAAGGCAAGGCAGGCCCCGATGATCGCGGCGGCGAAGATTGCAAGCTCACCTGCCCCCGGCACATGGGGAATGCCCAGATAGCCCGCGAATTTCACGTTACCCGACAGATAGACGATGACGAGGAAAGCAAGGCTGGCGATCATCACCGGAAAGGTCGCGAGCCCGTCGAGCCCGTCGGTCAGGTTCACCGCATTGCCGAAACCGACGATCAGCACCATCGCGAAGACATAATAGAGCGGCCCCAGGGGAATATAGACTTCGCTGAAAAAGGGCAGATAAAGGTCGGTGCCGGTCCGCGATACGATCAGCAGCACCGCGATGCCCGCAATCACGAATTCGACGAGCAGGCGCACGCGCCCCGGAATCCCGCGATGGCTCGACTTGGTCACCTTGTCGAGATCGTCGAGAAAGCCGACCAGCGCGAACCCGCCGGTGACGAAGATGCAGGCCCAGACGAAGCGGTTGGACAAATCCATCCACAGCAGCGCCGAAATCATTAGCGAGATCAGGATCATCAGCCCGCCCATCGTCGGCGTGCCCTTTTTCGCAAAATGGCTTTGCGGTCCGTCCTCGCGGATCGGCTGCCCCTTCCCCTGCCGCATCCGCAGCATGAGGATGAAGCGCGGCCCGATCCACAGACCGATGATCAGCGCCGTCGCAACCGCGGCGCCCGAGCGGAAGCTCAGATAGCGGATGAGGTTCAGAACCCCCGGAAAGCCAAGCCATTCCGCCAGCCAATATAGCATCAATAATCCCCATTGGTCAGCGCGGTCACGACATGCGACAGTCCCACGCTGTTCGATCCCTTGACCAGCACCGTATCGCCGGGCCGGATCAAGGCCCCCAGCCGCCCTACCGCAGCCGAGTGGTCGGCCACATGCTCGAAATCGATCCGCCCCTCAAGCGCTTTGGCGAGCGGCGCCATCTCTTCGCCGACAAGCAGGGCGAACTGCACACCAGCTGCGACGAGCGGAGCGGCCAGACCGGCATGATAGGCCTCGCCGCCGTCGCCAAGCTCCTTCATCGCGCCCAGAATCGCGACCCTGCGCGCACCGGATTCGCTGCCGAGCTGGCCGATGGTTGCGGCCATCGATGCGGGATTGGCGTTATAGCTTTCGTCGATGACGAGGATCGAACCGCCCGGCACCTCGACGCGGGTGCGCGCGCCGCGACCCGCAAGACCGCCCATCTCGGCGAAGGCCAAGCCCGCGGCGGGCAGGTCACCGCCAACCGCCTTGACCGCAGCAAGCACCGCCATCGCATTGGCCACCCAATGCGCGCCGCCTTGCGCGATGGTGAAGCAGAGCAGCGCGTCCTGAACCTGTGCCGTAACGAGCGATCCCCCCTGCCCGTCGGGCAACCAGTCGACCGCGCGCACATCGGCCCCTTCGCCCAGCCCGAAGCTGACGACATGCGCCGCATGCTGTTCGGCCTTGGCGCGCAGCCGCGCGTAATGCGGGCTGTCAAAGGGAATGATTGCGGTGCCGCCCGGCTCCAGCCCCTCGAATATCTCGCCCTTCGCGTCGGCGATCGCTTCCTCGCTGTCGAAAAATTCCATGTGCGCAGGCGCGATGGTGGTCACGATGGCGACATGAGGGCGTACCATCCGCGTCAGCGCCGCCAGCTCGCCCGCATGGTTCATCCCCATTTCGAAGATGCCGAAATCGGCGGTCGAGGGCATGCGCGCCAGGCTCAAGGGCACGCCGACATGGTTGTTGTAGCTTTTGACCGAACGGTGCGCTTTGCCCGGGCGAAAGCGGTCGAGCGCCGCGAACAGCGCCTCCTTGGTCCCCGTCTTGCCCGCCGAGCCGGTGACGCCGATGATCCGCCCATGGCTGCGCGCGCGCGCCGCGGCGCCGAGCGCGTTCAACGCTGCGGCGCTGTCGGCGACGCGGATGTGCGGAAAGTCTATATCGTTTTCGCAGATGATACCCGCTGCGCCGGCGGCAATCGCCTTGTCGATGAAGTTATGGCCGTCGGTCGCCTCGCCCTTCATCGCGACGAACAGGTCGCCCTTCGTGACTTCGCGCGAATCAAAGGCAACACCTTGCACCGTGAAATCGGCGCTAGCGGTGCCGCCGCACGCCGCCGCGATCGCGCGCGCCGTCCACAGCGGGGTCATGCCGCCACCTCGCGCGCGACGCTCACATCGTCGAAGGGGATGACGCGCAGCGCGTCACCGCGTCCGACAATCTGCCCCTGTTCGTGCCCCTTGCCTGCGACGCAGATAATGTCGTCGGCGCGCGCCATCTCGATCGCGGCAGCAATCGCGGCGCGGCGGTCGCCGATCACCTGGGCACCCGGCGCGCCTTCGGCGATGGCGGCGCGGATCGACGCGGGATCTTCGCCACGCGGATTGTCGTCGGTGATGATCGCGATATCGGCCTTGGCGGCGGCGATGCGGCCCATTTCCGGGCGCTTCGCCTGATCGCGGTCGCCGCCCGCACCGAACACCAGGATCAACCGCCCCGTGGCGTGCGGCCGCAACGCATCGAGCGCCGCCTCCAGCCCGTCGGGGGTGTGGGCATAGTCGACATAGACGGGGGCGCCCGCGCGCGTGATCGCCGCACGCTCGAGCCGTCCGCGTACCGGCTGGAGCCGCGCCAGATTGGCGAGCGTCTGCGCACCATCGCCGCCGGTCGCGATGACCAGCCCGGCCGCGACCAATGCGTTGGCGGCCTGATAGGCGCCGATAAGCGGCAGGTCGACTTTCTGCGTCAGAGCACCTGCCGCAACGGTCAGCGTCTGCCCGAGCTGCGTCGGCGTCCGCCCGACAAGGCGCAGTTCCTCACCCTTCGTTCCCACGGTAAGCAGACGCAGTCCGCGCGCGCGCGCCGACTCTACCACTTTGGACGAATGGGCATCGTCGGCCCAGACCACCGCGGCTCCGCCGGGTTCGACAACCTCGGTGAATAGCCGCAACTTGGCGCCCAGATAGGCTTCCATCGTGCCATGATAATCGAGATGATCGTGGCTGAGATTGGTGAAGGCCGCCGCCTTTACCGGCAGGCCTTCGGTGCGATATTGATCGAGCCCGTGGCTCGACGCCTCGAAGGCCGCATGGGTCACGCCCTCGGCCGCCAGGCCCGCCATGTTCGACAGAAAGGTCACGATGTCTGGCGTCGTCAGTCCGGTGACGACCCGGTCGGCGCCGGTGGTCACGCCAAGCGTTCCGATCGATGCTGCGTGAAGGCCCGCCATTCGCCAGAGCTGACGCGTCATCTCGACCGTCGAAGTCTTGCCATTGGTGCCCGTGACCGCGACGCAGGTTGCGGGAAAACGGTGAAAGAAGCGCGCCGCAAGCCGCGCGAAGGCGCGCCGCGGATTGGCATCGGCGATATGCACCGCGCCCTCGACCACGGCTTCGGGCCGCGCGACGACGGCGACGGCGCCCGCCGCCACCGCGGCGGCAATAAAGTCCTCACCGTTGAATTTTTCGCCGACGAAGGCGCCGAAGACATTGCCCGGCGCAACCTTGCGATGATCGATGGCAAGCCCGGTCACCACCGGACCGTCCCCATCGACATGATCGCCGCCGGTCAGCGCCGCGAGCCGCATTATTCGCTTTCCCCGTTCTTCCACAGCAGCGGCGTCAGTTCCGACACGTCGACGTCGCGGCTTTCGTCGGGGAACACGCCGAGCATCGGTCCCGCACGCATCACTACTTTCTTGACCACCGGCGCGGCGGTGTAGCCAGCGGTGCGCTGCCCCGAGCTGAAGGCGTTGCCCTTGGGTTCGTCGATCATCACCAGCACCACGTAACGCGGATTGTCCATCGGGAAGACGGCGGAGAAGGTCGACACGAGCGAATGGCGACGATAGCCGCCGGCGCCCGGCTTTTCGGCGCTGCCGGTCTTGCCGCCGACGCGAAAGCCCGGGGCGTCGGCCTGGCGGCCCGTGCCGTCGGACACGATCAGGCGCAGGAGCTGGCGCATCCGCGCACTCGTCGATGCCTTGAACACGCGGCGTCCCTGCGGCGGCGCCTTGTCGCCCAGCTTCAGGATCGTCGCCGGACGCCAGATGCCGCCGTTGACCAGCGCGGCATAGGCGCTGGCAAGGTGCAGCGGAGTGACCGCAATGCCGTGGCCATAGCTGGTCGTCATCGTCGACAGCCGGCCCCATTCGCGCGGCCACAGCGGGAAGGCACGCTCCTTGAGTTCGATTTCGGGGCGTTTGTTGAATTCGAGGCTACGGAATATCGCCTCCATCTTTTCCTTGCCGAGCTGGTCGGCGATCTGCGCGGTGACGATGTTCGAGCTGTGGATGAGCGTTTCGGGGACGTTGAGCCAGCGGTTCATCATGTGCGAATCGCGGATGCGGAAACCGGCGATCGCCAGCGGCTGCGTTGCATCATAGCGCTTCGCCATGCTCGTCACGACGCCATTGTCGATCGCGGCGCCGATCGAGAGCGGTTTGACGACCGATCCAAGCTCGTAGAGATTATAGGTCACGGCGTTGCGCCGCGTCGTCGGATCGCTACCCGCCAGCTTGTTCGGATTATAGGTGGGCAGCGACGTCATCGCCATCACTTCGCCCGTGTGGACGTCGAGGATGATGCCCGCCCCGCCGATCGCCTCCAGATTGGTGACAGCGTTCGACAACTCGCTTTCGAGCACGCCCTGCACGCGCGCGTCGATCGACAGCGTCAGCGGATCGCCGCGCGTCGCCTTGTCGATCAGCCGCTGGTCAAACGCGCCCTCGACGCCAGTGACGCCATGGCCTTCGGCGTTGGTGAAGCCCAGCACATGCGCCGCGAGCGACATCTGCGGATAGAGGCGCTCCTTTTCGCGCGGAAAATCGAACCCTACATCGCCGATGGCATTCACCGCCGCCACCTGATCGGGCAGCGCCCGTCGCCGGATATAGGTCGGGCGCGGGCCCGTCAGCTTGGCGAGCAGGTCCTCGCGCGTCATGTCGGGAAAGATCTTGTGCAGTTCGTCGGCGAGATACTGGCGATCGTTGAGCAGTTTCGACGGCATCACACGGATCGAATAGCCGTCGATCGTCCGAGCGAGCGGCACGCCATTGCGATCGACGATATCGGCGCGCGCGGGCACGAAGGCCGTGCTGTTGCCGCCGCGGCCGGCATCGCTATCGAACAGCGCAAAATAGAGCAGCCGCACCGAAACGAGGAAAAATGCCGCCATGAACAGCAGCATGAGCATCATCAGCCGCTGTTGCGCGGTCAGCAATATCTGCTGCCGCACCCCAGCGGTTCGAACCCGGGTCGGACGGACGACCAGCGTGTTCATTGGCCCGATTTGCCCTCCTTCGCTTCACGCGCCGCGGCACGCTTGAGGTCGGCGAGCGTCGATTCCGCGAGGAGCTGATCCTCGATCATCTTGAGCTGTTCGCGGCGACGCGTCGGCGCCAGACGCGGCGCGCTGTCGCTGCGCACCGGCGTTTCGGCCTGCGCCAGCACGACGGGCTTTTCGGCGGCCGGCTTCGCCTCGGCCTTCACCGGCGTCACGGCGGGTTCGGGTGTTCCGACGGGGCTGACCATTGCCATCAGCACCGGCGCGACTTCATTGGCGCCGCGAGCGCGCGGCAGACCATCGAGCGAGGCAAGCTGGCGCTCGCTCGACAGATATTGCGAGGCATCCGGCGCCGAGTAGCCGAAGCTGTCGGCGTTCCACTGTTCGAGCTGGCGCATCGAAGCGCGCACCGCGAGTTCGGATTCAAGGTAGCGGATATTGTCGCGCGTGCGCTCGATCTGATGATTGATGCGCGCGAGTTCGCTGCGTGTCGCAGCGACCTTCAACGAGACCGGATAGAGCATCATCGCGAAGATGAGCACGAGCAGCACCAGGCCGATCCCCTGAAGCTTGCGGGCCGCCATCAGCATGAGATTGCCTCCTTCGTCGTCAATTGGGTCGGCCAGGCCGGGGCTGCGGTGCGCACGGCGCTGCGCAGCGTCGCGGAGCGCGCGCGCGGGTTGCGCGCCTCTTCGGCCTTGCCGGGGCGCACCTTGCGCGCCGGCGGCTGAAAGGTGGCGGCCCGCGCCGCTCCGATCGGCGCGGGCCGGTGGCGCGAGCCGGCGGCGTCGCCGCCGCTACGCTCGCGCAGAAAGTTCTTCACGATCCGGTCTTCGGTGCTGTGGAAGCTGACCACGGCAAGCCGGCCGCCGGGGCGCAGGACGCGCTCCGCCGCGGCGAGCCCCTCCATCAGTTCGTCGAGCTCGCCGTTGATGTGGATGCGGATCGCCTGAAAGCTCTTCGTCGCCGGATCCTTGGGCGCGCCCGGCGGATGGCGCAGCGCCTTGCGGATCACCGTCGCCAGTTCGCCGGTGCGCGACAGCGGGCGCGCAGCGACGATTGCCCGCGCGACGCGGCGCGACTGACGTTCGTCGCCATAATGATACAGGACGTCGGCGATCTCGGCCTCGTCGGCGCGATTGAGCCATTCGGCGGCAGTCTCGCCCTCCTGCGCCATGCGCATGTCGAGCGGGCCGTCCTTCTGGAACGAGAAGCCGCGCGCATCGCGGTCGAGCTGCATCGACGAAACGCCGATGTCGAAAGTGATGCCGTCGACCGCGCCGATGCCCCGTTCGGCGAGCAGGCGGTCGATTTCGCCGAAGCGGCCGTGGATCAGCATCAGCTTGCCGTCGGCTTCGGCGACGAGCGCCTGCCCCTCGGCAATCGCATCGGGGTCGCGGTCGCACGCGATCACCTCGGCCCCCGCGGCGAGCATCGCACGCGTGTAGCCGCCGGCGCCGAAGGTCGCGTCGACATGCCGCTCGCCCGGAGCGATGGCAAGGGCGGCGATGACTTCTTCGCGGAGGACCGGATCATGGCGGGGATCCCGAGGCAGGTCGGGGGAAAGATCGGTCACTTGCGCCCCTTCCCCTTCGTCTCTTCCCAGGCCTTGGCAAGTCGCTGGAGCACCGGATCGGCATCGACGCAGTCAGCGAGCGTCGGCAGCCACCATACTTCGAACCGGCGGCCCGACCCGACAAAGGCGGTCGCGCCGGCATCGCCGACGCGGTCGCGCGCGGTAAAATTGGGAAGGAAGCGCCCGCTGTCGTCGAGCGTATAGGCCTCGGTATAGCTGAACCGCTTCTTGAACGCCTCGTCCTCGTCGAAATCGATATTACGGGCGAGCGCGGTGTCGCGGTCGCGCTCGATCTCGTCGGTCAGGCGATCATATTGATCCTGGCCATAGGCGACCAGACAAGGCAGCTTTTCATGGAAACCAACCCAAAGCACGCGCTGACCGTCCGCATTGAGGGGCACATTATTGCGGAACTGCGAAGGGACGGCGATGCGTCCCTTGCCATCGATCGCGGCGAAGTTGGTACCCGAGTACCGGCCGGGCGTCACAACTGCCATCGCTGAAGCCCCCCGTTTCGCGCCTCCGGGCAAAACTTCCCCGTCCGCGAGAATCGCAGGATTTCGCGCCAAAAGACTCGGGTGGAGATTGCCCCTCTCCGATTCCTGAGTATCAAGAGTCGATTAGGGTGAAAAGGGGTATTTTAGGGTGAAACAGGGTAATTGCGCCCCAAATGGGCAAAAATGTGCTCAGTTGATCAAGCAAAGCGGGCTCCGGCGCCGAAACGCCAGCCGCGGGAAGCCGAAATTCGGGTGGTAATGGGGCCGCGACCTCTCAGTCGGCGGCGGCGCCTATCCAGAGCGGGCGCAACCAGCCGCGCGCGTCGGCTCCGCGCAAGCGCGCATCCAGCCACTCCATCGTGTCGGCATGGCGCAGATGCGCCGCCCAGCGGGGCTGCGGCTGCCAGAGCGGGGCGAACAGCATATCGGCGTCACCGACCAGCCACGCTTCGCCCTGCCCGATCCGGCAATGGAGCAGATGACCGCCCGCGATCCGCACGCAGGCAGGCGGCACCTGCGTAAAGCGGCCGGCGCTGAACAGCCGCAGGCGGGCGCCGCCGACATCGACGGCGATCGGCCTTGTCTCGGCATTGGGCGCCGCGGCGAGCGTGATGCCCCAATGGTCGAGCAACGGGGTGAGCAGACTCGTCACCGGCGGATTGCGCGGATCGCCCAGCGGGTGGCGCGGCGGCCAGCCCGAAAGCGCATCGGCGAGGATCACCGCGCGCCCGCCGCCACGCGCAAAGGCGTCGATCGCGACAAGATCGCGCGGTGCAAGCGCGGGGGGATGCGCGAGCAACAGGGCATCGCCGCGCGCGAGCGGGTGGTCGGCAAGACTGTCGACGAGCCGCAGCGGCCCGCCGCGTGCAATCCGGTCGAGTGCGGGGTCGTCGCGGGCGCCCTCGGCAAGCATCGCGGCCAGATCGCCGCCCGACCAGCGCAGCGGCAGGCTTGTCATCATCGTCACCGGCACGGCGCGCGGCGCCGGAGCGCGATAGGCAAGCGCCAGCAGCCCGTGTGCGGCGGCAAACCAGCTAAGGATCGCGGCGGCAATCAGCAGCACGCGAAAAAGCCCGCGCGGCCGCGCGGCCTGGACCATACAGTCCGCACCAACTGCCACCACACTCCCGCAACCCGCGCTCAGCACGAGTTGCAGCCAGGGGAAGGCTCCCGCGAGCCAGGCCGCAAGCAGCGCCTGACCAATCAGCGTCAAAGCAATCGCGACGCCAAAGGCGGCGCGGCGTTCAGTTCGGGAAGCGCGGCGCGCCGTCCACGCCAGCGCCGCCAGCGGCAACGGCCATAGAGGCAGCAGCAGCGCGGGATCGATCCGGCCGAGCATCGCCTGTCCGCCGACGAACCAGCCCAGCGCCAGCACCGCGGCCGCCGCCAGTGCGCCACGCAGCAGAGCGCCGGGAGGCGGCAATGTCACTGTTTCGACTGGCGAACGCGCTCGAGTTCAGGATCGGGTTCGAGGTCGGGGACGGCGGGCGCGGTCGGCACCTTCGCCGCGGGGTCGTCGTTCTGCTCCTTCGAAACCGGCTGCACGCCCAGCTCCTCGAGCGGCGCGCTCGCGGGCTTCTGGTCGGCGCCCGGCACCTTGACCTCCGCCGCAGTGTCGGGGTCGGCGGCGGCGCGTTCGCGCGCCCGGTCGCCGATCAGCCCCGCCATCCCGACGAGCAGCAGGACGGTCAACACCCCGGCAATGCCGATCTGGAGCCGCCGCATCGCATCGTGCGGCGGCGGCGGTGGCGCTTCAGCGGGCGCCGCGGGGTTCGGCGCGATCGCTGGCTTGATCTCGGGCTTGCTGCTCATGCTGCCGCCTCGGCGAGGCCTTTGCTCGCCAGCCATTCGGGATTGTAGAGCGTCGACAGATAGCGAAAGCCGCTGTCGCACAGGATCGTCACGATGCGCTTGCCGGGACCAAGTTCGCGCGCGAGCGCCATCGCGCCCGCGACATTGATCCCCGACGACAGGCCGACGCACAACCCCTCGTCGTCGAGCAGGCTGCGACAGACCGCGAGGCCTTCGGCATCCGAAATGCGGAATTGCGTGTCGATCGGCGCGCCGTCCAGATTGCCGGTGATGCGGTTCTGCCCGATGCCTTCGGCGACGCTCGACCCTTCGGGTTTCAGCTCGCCGCACTTGTAGTAATTATAGAGGCCGGCGCCGTGCGGATCGGTCAGCGCAATGGTGATCCGCTCGTCCTTGGCCTTGAGGCCCAGGCCGGTTCCCGCGATCGTGCCGCCGGTCCCCGCCGCGCAGGTGAAGCCGTCGACGCGCCCCTCCATCTGCTGCCAGATCTCCTCGGCGGTGCCGCAGATATGCGCCTTGCGGTTTGCGATATTGTCGAACTGGTTGGCCCAGATCGCATTGTCGGTTTCTTCGGCGATGCGGCGCGAGGTGTGGACGAAATGGCCGGGGTTTGCGAAGGGCGCCGGCGGGACCAGCACCAGCTCGGCACCAAGCGCGCGGATCGTCGCCATCTTCTCGGCACTCTGATTGTCGGGCATGACAATGATCGTCCGGTAGCCGAGCGCGTTGCCGACGAGCGCCAGCCCGATACCGGTGTTGCCCGCCGTACCCTCCACTATCGTCCCGCCCGGCCGCAGCAGGCCGTTCGCTTCGGCATCGCGGACGATGTAGAACGCGGCGCGATCCTTCACCGATCCGCCGGGGTTCGCATATTCGCACTTGGCCCAGATTTCGCAGCCCGTGGCTTCGCTGGCGCCCCGCAGCAACACGATCGGCGTGTTGCCGATCAGGTCGAGGCTGTTCTTCGCATTGATCATGTCCTTGATCTAGGCCCGCGCCCCTGCGCCTGCAAGACAGCTTCGCTTGCGGCTTGTATGGCCGCGCTTTGTCGACGAACGGGGCACCGGCGCCGACCAACGACGGGATCCGGTCCCAGCGCGGGGTTGCATCTGTAACAGTATATCATTACTGCGCCCGTCGAACTCGTCACGATATAACAGGAAATTGTCGCCATGCGCTTGCTCCCCGTCACCAGCCTGACCCTCGCCCTACTCCTCTCCACCCCCGCTTTCGCGCAGCAGGGCGCCGCCCAGTCGGGCAGCGACGATGATTTTCACACCGACCAGGGCATCGTCGTCACCGCGCCCTATGTCCGTAGCCTCGACATCCTGGGCAATGTGTCGGTGATGCAGGGCGAAAAGCTGGCACAGGATATTCGCGGCCAGATCGGCGACACGCTCGCATCGCAGCCCGGCGTATCGTCGAGCAGCTTCTCACCCGGCGCGTCGCGCCCCATCCTGCGCGGCTTCTCCGGCGAACGCGCCGCGGTCCTTGTCGATGGCCTCGGCGCGATCGATGCGTCTTCGACGTCGGCCGATCATGCCGTGTCGATCGATCCGCTGACCGCCGATCGTATCGAAATTCTGCGCGGCCCGTCGGTGCTGCTCTTCTCGAGCCAGGCCGTCGGCGGGGCGGTGAACGTCTTCGACCGCCGTATCCCGCGCGCCATCCCCGAAAGCCCCGCCCACATCGATGCGCTCGCCAGCTATGGCACCGCGGCGCAGGACAAGAGCATCGGCGCCTCGATCGACGTGCCGCTCGGCCAGCGCTTCGTCGTCCATGCTGACGGCAATTATCGCGATTCGAACGACGTGCGCGTCGGCGGGCTGATCTATGCGCCTGCACTGCGCGCGCATCTACTCGACCTCGCCGCCGATGCGAGCGCCGGCGGCGACGCCGAGGAAGCGGCGCGGCTGACTGACGCCGCGAACAGCCGCGGCCGCGTGCCGAACAGCCAGAGCACGAGCAAGAGCGCCGGCGTCGGAGCCGCCTTCGTCGACGACGGCGGGTCGCTCGGCATCAGCTTCGGCTACCTCGAGGACGAATATGGAATCCCACCGCGCGCCGACATCAACGAGCTGCCGACGATCAAGGCGCGCCAGTATCGCGTTGATGTGCGCGGCGAGGTCAATCTGGGCGACGGCCTGTTCGACAAATTGCGTATCCGCGGCGCCTATGCCGACTATGCCCACACCGAATTCGACGATGGTCAGCCCGGCACGCGCTTCACCAATCGCGGCATCGAGGCGCGCGCCGAACTCGCCCAGAATGATCGTGGCGGCTGGCGCGGTGCGAGCGGGGTCCAGTACAGCTTCCGCGATTTCGCGGCGATCGGCGACGAAGCCTTTCTTCCCGCCAACGAAACGACGCGCCTCGCCGCCTTCACGCTGCAGGAGCTCGAACGCGGCCCGGTGACGCTCGAAGGCGCGCTGCGTTTCGAAAATTCCAAAGTAGCGGCGAACAGCATCGGCTTCGACCGCTCGTTCGACAGCCTGTCGGGCGCGGCCGGCCTGTCGTATCAGCTCGCCGACGGCCTTAAGGCCAGCGTGTCGGTTTCGCGTAGCGAACGCGCGCCCTCGGCCGAAGAGCTGCTCTCGGACGGGCCGCATGCCGCAACGCTGACCTATGAACGCGGCAACCCCGATTTCGCCAAGGAAACGAGCTGGGGCGGCGAGGCATCGCTCAAGTTCACCCGCGACGGCTGGTCGATGGGGCTGACCGGCTATGCAAGCTGGTTCGACAATTTCATCTATGAAACCGACACCGGCCTGATCGCCGACGACTTGCCGCTGTTTGAATTCCGCCAGAACAAGGCGCGGGTATGGGGATTTGAATTTCAGGGCACCGCCCCGCTGGCGCAGGCGGGGGGCTTCAACTTCGTTGCCGACGCGACCGCCGACATGACGCGCGCCAAGATCGTCGACGGTCCCTATGTCCCGCGCATCCCGCCGCTGCGCATCCGGGGCGGGCTCGAAGCGCAGAGCGACCGCGTCGATGCACGCGCCGAGGTCGAATGGACCGACGACCAGACCCGCATCGCGCCGTTCGAGACCGCGACCAAGGGCTTTACGCTGGTCAACGCCTCGCTGACCTGGCGCCCGCTTCCCGACACGAAGAATCTGTCGCTGACGCTGGCAGCCGACAATATCTTCGACGTCGATGCCCGCCGCCATGCGAGCTTCACCAAGGATTATGTGCCGCTTGCCGGCCGCGACATCCGCATTACCGCGCGCGCCAGCTTCTGACCGCGTGCCGAAAAAGGGGCCGGGTTTCCGTGCGAAACCCGGCCCTCTTTTTTGCCCCTTGGCTTCTAGTGGCTCAGAAACTGCTGGCGGCGGTTCCAGTAAATTGAACTGGCCGCGGCATAGGCGCCGACTTTTTCCCATACCGATTGATCGACGCTTTCGACATCGACGCCGGCGGCGGTATAGGCATTAATGATCGTGTTGATCTGATCCTCGGTCATCTCGCTGCTGAGATCCGGGTTGGCCCCCTTCGGCCCGAAGTCGAGCGAGCGATCGACCGGGTCGACCGACAGGCCGGCCTTCCTGATCTGACCTGCGAACCATTCGCGCGACACGCGGGCAAGATTATAGTCGAAATAGACATCCTTGCGATCGGCCGCGATCCCGTTCTTCGTCATACAGTCGGTCGAGAGCGCACCGAACTGTTCGAACAGCGGCCGCGCGGCGTCGCTGTCACTACCCGCCATCGCCGCGCCGATCTGCGCGCGCAGGTCGGGCGAAACCGTCTTGGCGACGCAATCGAGCGCGGCTCCGTCCTGCGCCAGCGCGGCGCCGGGCACGCCCGCGAACCCGAGTGCAACCGCCGCTATCCAAATCCTTGTCATTTCTGCTTTTACCCCCTGAAACGCGCCCCTC
Source organism: Sphingopyxis sp. Q841 (assembly GCF_052384365.1). Taxonomy (NCBI): domain Bacteria; kingdom Pseudomonadati; phylum Pseudomonadota; class Alphaproteobacteria; order Sphingomonadales; family Sphingopyxidaceae; genus Sphingopyxis; species Sphingopyxis sp. Q841. The sequence goes on from NZ_JBQSUM010000001.1 coordinate 694,154, forward strand.
AGGACAGCATGGCCATGCCGCCGTTCACGTGCAAGGTCTGTCCGGTGACATAGCCCGCTTCTCTCGACGCGAGATAGACAACGGCGGCGGCGATATCGCTCCCCTCGCCCATGCGGCCCGCGGGGATGCGCTGGTTGAGCGCTTCCTTCTGCGCATCGGGCAAATCGTCGGTCATCGCAGTTGCGATGAAACCGGGAGCGACGCAATTGGCAGTGACGCCCCGGCTCGCCAGTTCCTGCGCCAAGGCCTTGGTCATGCCGGTCACGCCCGCCTTCGACGCGGCATAGTTCGCCTGCCCCGGATTGCCGGTGGCTCCGACGACGCTGGTGATCGAGATGATGCGGCCGAAGCGCGCCTTCATCATCGGCTTGGCGGCAGCGCGCGCGAGGCGGAAATTGGCCTCGAGATTGATGCGGATGACGTCCATCCACTCTTCGTCCTTCATCCGCATGATCAGATTGTCGCGCGTCACGCCCGCGTTATTGACGAGGATATCGAGCTGACCAAGCGCCTCGACCGCGGAGGGCACGAGTGCGTCGACCGCCGCGGCATCGCCCAGGTTGCACGGGAGCGCGACATGATCGCCGCCCAGACTATCGCGAAAGGCATTCAGCTTGTCGGCATTGGACCCCGACACCGCAAGCCGCGCGCCCTGCGCCGCAAGCGCCTGCGCGATTGCGGACCCGATGCCGCCACTGGCGCCGGTAACAAGCGCGGTCATACCGGTGAGATCGAACATATTATTCTCCTGGAATCCGTTTTCAGAGCGTCTTGAGCAATGCCTCGATGTCGTCCATCGATATCACGCTCACCGTCTCCACATCACCCGATGCGCTGCGCTTGACCATCGGGCCGAGCACCTTGCCGCCGAATTCGACGAACTGTGTCACCCCGATTGCTTCCATGGCGCCGACGCTTTCGCGCCAGCGGACACGGCCCGTCACCTGTTCGACGAGCAGGTTGCTGATGGTATCGGCATCACTCACCGGACTGGCGGTGACGTTCGCGATCACCGGCACCAGCGGCGCCGTCGGCGGGTTGGCTCCTAGCGCCTCGGCCATCGCATCCGCGGCGGGCTGCATCAACGGGCAGTGGAAGGGTGCGGACACCGGCAGCAATACGCCGCGCTTGATGCCATAATCCTTTACCATCGCCACGGCGCGCTCGACTGCGCCCTTGTGGCCCGAGATGACGACCTGCGACGGATCATTGTCGTTGGCGACGGTGCAGACCTCGCCCTCGGCCGCGGCGTCGGCGAGCTTCTGCGCAGTGTCGATGTCGGCGCCGAGCAGCGCCGCCATTGCGCCGACCCCGACGGGGACCGCCGCCTGCATAGCCTGCCCGCGCGTTTTCAGAAGCCGCGCAGTCGTCGCCAGGTCAAAGGCACCGGCAGCGCACAGCGCGCTATATTCGCCGAGGCTGTGGCCCGCGACATAAGCGGCCTTGCCCGACAGCGTCACGCCGCCGTCCCGTTCGAGCACGCGCAGCGTGGCGATCGCGTTCGCCATGATCGCGGGCTGGGCGTTTTCGGTCAGCGTAAGCTGATCTTCCGGCCCTTCGCTCATCAGCTTGAAAAGATGCTGGCCGAGCGCCTCGTCGACCTCCTGAAACACCTCGCGCGCATGCGCCGACGCCTCGGCGAGCGTCTTGCCCATGCCCACGGCCTGGCTGCCCTGACCCGGAAAGATGAATGCGCGCATGACCTAGCCCCTTCTCGTCGGCCCCGCGAAGGCGGGGGCCGCTGTCGTTTTACACCTTGCCGTCGACCAGGCCGACGACGCCCCCCGCCTTCGCGGGGGCGACGGAAAGTGCCGCGCCTATTCGCTCACCCCGCGCGATGCAAGCCGAAGGGCACGACCTTGTTGGCCACGTCATGGCCGATGTCGGCGCGGCCAAGCCAGGTGATGCCGGTCCGCGCGCACCAGTCCTGCGCGATTTCCTCGGCCTCCATTCCGAACGGCCGGTCGTTTTCGGGAATGTCGCTGACGCGTCCCAGCCGGATGCCCGCCAGACCGCGCGGCGCCAGACAGGTCGCGACATGGAAAAAGGCGCGGTCGAAGGCGTAGAGATATTCGCTCACTTCTTCGACGATCAGCAGATGCCCCGACAGATCGGGCTCGAGCGGCGTGCCGAGAAGCATCGACAGCGTCATCAGGTTGAACGCGGCATGGCGCGCGCCGTGCCGCAGGCCGGGCTCGCAGGCCGCCGGATCGCGCGCGACGAGCCAGTCGAGCGCCCGCGTCACCGCCGCTTCACCGCCTTCGCGCCGGATGTCGGCGACCATCGGGCCGTGCGCGACATGATCGAAGCCCTCGCGGTACAGGCAGCCGAGCAGATTGCCCTGATCCGAATAGCCGAGATAGGCCTTGTGGCGCGCCGCCTCGCCCATGGCGGCGACGGCATCCTCGGCGATGCGGCAGGCACCATAGCCGCCGCGCGCGAACCAAATCGCGTCGATGTCGGGGCGGTTGGCCATCGCCACCAGCGCTTCGCGCCGCACCGCATCGGCGCCCGCAAAATGCCCGTGAACGACAAAGCATTGCGGATCGAACACCAGTTCGACCTCGGGATAGCCCAGCGCCGCAATGGCCCGCACCGCTTCCGCATCGTCGGGAAGAATGGGGGTGGAGGGGGCAATGATGCCTATGCGCATGACTTGAAATAACCCAACGATCCGTTCGCATCGAGCGAAGTCGAGATGCCCCTCGGCCTTGCGCCAGTTGCAAACCCTTCGCCAACGCCATATCGCGCCGGCATGGCCGAAAACAAATCCTATTTCTTCTGCGGCATCGGCGGATCGGGGATGCTGCCGCTCGCGATGATTGTCGCGGCGCGCGGCGCGGCGGTCGCGGGGTCCGATCGCAGCCGCGATCAGGGTCGCAGCGCCGACAAGTTTCACTGGATCGAAAGCCGCGGCATTGCGCTGTTCCCGCAGGATGGCAGCGGCGTTGCCGCCGGGCAGACGCTCGTCGCTTCGGCGGCGGTCGAGGACAGCGTGCCCGACGTCGCAGCGGCAAACCGGCTCGGCCTGCCGCGCCTGACGCGCGCCGAACTCAACGCGGCCCTGTTCAACGAAGCGGGCCGCGCGGTCGGCGTCGGCGGGACAAGCGGCAAGTCGACCGTCACCGGCATGATCGGCTGGATCCTCGATCGCGCGGGCGCCAATCCCACCGTGATGAACGGCGCGGTAATGCGCAATTTCGCCGACGATCAAACCCCCTTCGCTAGCGCACTCGTCGGCGATACCGCGACTTATGTCAGCGAAGTCGACGAAAGCGACGGGTCGATCGCCCTCTACCAGCCCGACGTTGCGGTCGTCACCAACATCAGTCTCGACCACAAGAGCCTTGCCGAACTGCACAGCCTGTTCGGCGATTTCGCGGCCAAGGCGCGCGTTGCCGTGGTCAATGCCGACGATCCCGAATCGGCGCCGCTGCTGGCGGGAGGAAACGTCCTGCGCTTTGGATTTTCGGAGAGCGCCGCGATGCGCGGCAGCGACTTCGAGGCGCTTCCCGACGGGTGCCGCTTCAAGGTCCATTTCGCCGGCGACACCCACGCGGCGGTGCTGCGGATGCCCGGCCGACACAATGCCGCCAATGCGCTCGCCGCAATCGCCGCCGCGCGCGCGCTCAACATTCCGGTCGTCCGCTCGGTCGAGGCGCTCGCCAACTTCGCCGGGCTCGCGCGCCGGTACGAGGTGCTCGGCCAGGCGAACGGCGTCACCGTGATCGACGATTTCGCGCATAATCCCGACAAGGTCGCCGCGACGCTCGCCGCAGTTGCCGAGCTTCCCGGCCGCGCTTTGCTCTTCTTCCAGCCGCACGGCTATGGCCCGCTCCGCCAGATGGGGCGCGAGCTTGCCGCCAGCTTTGCGCGCGGCATGCGTCCCGGCGACCGGCTCTTCGTCTGCGATCCCGTCTATTTCGGCGGCACCGTCGATCGCAGCATGGGGAGCGAAACGCTCGTCGCCGACATCGTCGCGGGCGGTGCCGACGCTGTCCATGTGCCGGTCCGCGCCGATTGCGGCGCTGCGATGGTGCAGGAGGCGGCGCCCGGCGACCGTATCCTGATCCTCGGCGCGCGCGACGACACACTCACCGATTTCGGGCGGGAATTGCTGGAAAAGCTTGCATCGCGCGCTTGATTAATCCCCGCGAATCTGTATAGGCGCGCTCATTCGGGGCGAGGCCACGTTGCCATCGCCCCGTTTGCTTTGCACCAATACGCAAAGCCGGACGACAGCCGGAGGGGTTTCGCGATTGGCGCGAAATCAGCGATCGGCCAAATCGAAGGACGCAAACCATGCCGTTTTACGAGCATGTTTTTATCGCGCGTCAGGATCTGAGCCAGGCTCAGGTCGATGCGCTCGCCGAAGGCATCACGAACATCGTGACCGAATTTAAGGGTCAGGTCCACAAGACCGAAACCTGGGGCCTGAAGCAGCTCGCCTACAAGATCGCGAAGAACCGCAAGGGTCATTACGCGATGCTGTCGGTCGAAGCGCCGGGCGAAGCCGTCGCCGAAATCGAACGCCAGGCGGCAATCAACGAAGACATCATCCGCTGGATGACCATCAAGGTCGACGAACTCGAAAAGGGTCCGTCGGTAATGATGCGCAAGCAGGAACGTCGGGGCGGCCGTGGCCGTGACCGCGACGGCGAAGAATAAGGAAAACGACCATGGCACGACCCTTTTTCCGTCGCCGCAAGACCTGCCCCTTCAGCGCGAAGGACGCACCGGTCATCGATTACAAGGACGTCCGCCTGCTCCAGGGTTACCTGTCGGAGCGCGGCAAGATCGTCCCGTCGCGGATCACCGCGGTGTCCACCAAGAAGCAGCGCGAGCTGGCGAAGGCGATCAAGCGCGCCCGTCACATCGGCCTGCTCCCCTACATTGTGAAGTAAGGAGCGCGGACCGATGGAAATCATCCTGCTCGAACGCATCGAGAAACTGGGCGGTATCGGCGACGTCGTCACCGTCAAGAACGGCTTTGCCCGCAACTATCTGCTGCCCAACAACAAGGCACTGCGCGCGAACGAAGCCAACAAGAAGCTCTTCGAAGCCAACCGCGCGAAGATCGAATCGGACAACGCCGACCGCCGCGCCGCGGCAGAAGGCCGCGCGAAGGACATCGACGGCAAGCAGGTCGTCCTGATCCGTCAGGCGTCGAACACTGGCCAGCTTTACGGTTCGGTTTCGGTGCGCGACATCCTCGACGCGCTGATCGAAGACGGTGCGACGAACCTGACCAAGGCGATGTTCGAACTCGAACGTCCGATCAAGTCGCTCGGCCTGTTCGACGTCAAGGTGAAGCTGCATCCCGAAGTCGCGGTCACCGTGGGCGTCAACGTCGCCCGCTCGCCGGACGAAGCCGAAATGCAGAAGCAGGGCATCGACGTCATTGCCGCCATGTTCGAAGAAGAACAGGCTGCGGCGGCTGCGGTTGCTCTCGAACCCGACAGCGAAGACGAATTCGACGACGCCACCCCGCCGTCGGACGCTCCGGCCGCGGAAGCGCCGGCCGCTGACGAGGACGAAGACGCTTAACGCATCTTCGGCTCGCACGAAACAAAAAGGCCCCGGAACCACATCGGTTCCGGGGCCTTTTTCGTGCGCGGGCTATTTCGGGAGACCGGCTTTGGGGTGGGAGCCTGCGCCGGGATGACGATGGAAGAAAAGTCGGCCAACCTCCACAATCGGTCGCTGTCCGCCCTCAGCGTTCAAGCATCAACCATCGCATGATACTCCGCTTCCGCAAGGAAGCGTTCGGCGTCGAGTGCGGCCATGCAGCCCATACCCGCCGCGGTGATCGCCTGGCGATACACCTTGTCGGTCACGTCACCCGCCGCGAAGACGCCCGGCACCGCTGTCAGCGACGTGCCCGGCGTCACCGCAAGATAGCCGTCGGCGTCGAGCGGCAGCTTGCCCTTGAACAATTCGGTCGAGGGGCTGTGGCCGATGGCGACGAAGCCGCCGTCGGTGCGCTCGTGGCTCGCCTCGCCCGTCATCGTGTCGATCAGGTCGACGCCGACCAGCCCCGCCGTCCCTTCGCCCGCGACGAAGCGATCGACCTTCTTGTTCCAGAGCACCTTGATCTTGGGATTGGCGTGCAACCGGTCCTGCAAGATCTTTTCGGCGCGCAGGCTGTCGCGGCGGTGGATCAGCGTCACGTCGTCGCTATGATTGGTCAGATACAGCGCCTCTTCGACCGCGGTGTTGCCGCCGCCGATCACCACCACCTTTTTGCCGCGATAGAAAAATCCGTCGCAGGTCGCACAGGCCGAAACGCCCTTGCCGCCCAGTTCCTGTTCGCCGGGAACGCCCAGCCATTTTGCCTGCGCCCCGGTCGCGATCACCAGCGTTTCGGCGACATAGACGTCGCCGCCGTCGCCGATCAGACGGAACGGCCGCTGCGACAGGTCCACGTCGACGATCGTGTCCCAGATCATGCTGGCGCCCACATGCGTCGCCTGCGCCGTCATCTGCTCCATCAGCCAAGGGCCCTGGATCACTTCGGCAAATCCGGGATAGTTTTCGACGTCGGTGGTGATCGTCAACTGCCCGCCCGGCTGCAGCCCCTGCACCACGATCGGCTGCATCCCGGCGCGCGCCGCGTAGATGGCGGCCGAAAGCCCTGCAGGGCCGGAACCGAGGATCAGCATCTTGGTGTGGTGCGTGGCGGGCATGACGGTCTTTCGTTGTTGGCGGCTATGAGCGAGGACGCCCAGATGGGTGTTGCCAATCGCGCTAGCAAGGGACAGGCTGCACGCCAAGGGGAGAGACGGGAATGGCGAGTTGGTGGGAACGTCATGGGGTGCCGCGGCTGATCAAATGCGCCTGCTCGCAGGGGCAGATCATGAAGGCGCGCAGCAAGGTGGTGCCGGCGGCATCGGGCGACGTGCTGGAGCTTGGCTGCGGCGGCGGCATCAATATGGAATTTTACGATTGGAACCGGGTGACGCGCTTCACCGGGCTCGATCCGTCGCCCGAACTACTCGCGATGAGCCGCGCGGCGGCGCAGGCGCGCGGCATCGCGGCGACGATCGAAGGTGGCATCGGTGAAGCGATGCCCTTCGAGAGCGGCCGATTCGACACCGTCGTCACTACCTTCACCCTCTGTTCGGTGCACGATCAGGCGGCGGTGCTGGCCGAGATCCGCCGCGTGCTCAAACCGGGCGGAACCGCCTTGTTTCTGGAACATGGCGGCGCCCCCGACGCGGGGGTTGCGCGCTGGCAACGGCGGATCGAGCCCGTCTGGAAACGCATCGGCGGCAATTGCCATCTGACGCGGCCGATCGCCGACGCCTATGCGGGCGCGGGCTTTGCGGTGGAACGGCAGGCGGCACATTATATGCCCAAAACCCCTCGCCCTTTCGGCTGGGTCGAATATGGAACCGCGCGCGCTCCTGCCTGATTACCGAGCGCAGCAATTCCTTAATATGGGCCGCCTAGACTTGGGGGCGAAGGATCGGATTCGCGTGCGTCATCAATACCCTCTTCCGCTGCATCACAGCTGGCCGCTTTTCGAGCGGGGACATCATTTCGATCTGGGCTGGGTCGACCGGCGATCGATCCGTCCGCCGGGCCGCACGCCAGCGATGGCCGACGACGCGGCCGCAGTCATGGAGCGCCACGGCGTCGGCAGTTGGACCTGCGACCTTGCCGACGATCATCTTGTCTGGTCCGACACAGTCTATGACATCTTCGGTCTGCCGCGCGGCGTCGAAGTCGCGCGCAGCGATGCCGTCGCGCTCTATCGCGAGGAATCGCGCGCCGCGATGGAAAAACTGCGCGCGCACGCGATCACCCATCGTCGCGGCTTCACCCTTGATGTCGCGATCGAAGCGTCGCGGCGCAAACCACGTTGGGTCCGGCTGATCGCCGCACCGGTTTGTGAAGACGACCGCGTGGTTGCGCTGAACGGCTTCAAATATCTGATCGGCGCTTAATTCGAACCCGATTCTCGTTCCGGCATGGCCACTCCCGGTTCCTATCCACGAAACCCGCTTCATAGACGGGCAATTACCGCCGCCCTTCCCTAACATGTCGGATTAACTTACAGTTTACCATAAGCCGGTGGCGGCGAATCCCTGATTTGCGCCACTGGCACATCCCTTGCTTCGGATGGTGGCGATGCTGAAGAAAATCGGACGGCTGTTTATCATCAAGACCAGGTTCGAGGCCTGCCTGATCATCTATGCATTGGCGGCGGGTGCCATGGCGCGCGGAACAGCCTATCTGCATGAATTTCCGGGGTACGGCGGCCAGTTGCTGCTCGTCGCGTGCAGCGGTTCGGTATTTCTTGCTGGCGCCAAAATCTTCGACTGCCTGCGCTACGAGCAGGCCGAAAGGCGAGCGGCCGAGCCACCCGCCGGCTAGGATCAGGTAACTGGTGAGGTGCTTCCGTCCACGGCCAAAACATGCCAAAGCCATGGGCATGAGCAGGATCAGCGGCCGCCCGGTCATCGGCACCGAACATCTTTATGGCCTCGCGCTTCGCACGGCGCGCTGGCGTAAAGGCAGCACCGGGGTGCCGTTGCTGTTCCTCAACGGGATCGGCGCCGACATCGCCGCCGCGGCACCGCTGCTCGCGCAGATACATGGGCGCGAGGTGTGGACGCTCGACATGCCTGGCGTCGGCGGGTCGCCCGACGCAATCCTTCCCTATACCGCGCCGACAATGGCCGCGATCGTGATGGAGATTGCCGAACGCTTCGGCCACCCGCAGCTCGACCTTGCCGGCTTCAGCTGGGGCGGTGCGTTGGCGCAGCAGATCGCGGTGCAATTTCCGGCACGTATCCGGCGCATGGTCCTGATGGCAACGACGCCGAGTGTAGGGGCACCGGGAATCGGGTGGGCCGCGCTGCTCGACGACGACATGCTGGCGAGCGGACTGAAGCTTCCCACCGCAACGCCGCTTGGCCTCACTTATCAGGCGATGGCAATGGCCGGCTGGACCAGTGCGCCTATGCTGCCGCAGCTCAAGAACACGCCGACGCTGATCCTGATGGGCCGGCGCGACGGCGTCGTGCCGGCGGCGCACGGCCAGGCGATCGCCGATCTGATCGACGGCGCGATACTGGAAGTCGTGCCGGGGTCGCACCTTTTCCCCTTCACCCACGCCGCGAACACGGCGGCGCGGATCAGCGCTTTTCTGGAGCAGCCGGCAGAGGCGACGGCGGAGCAAGCCGCCGCGTAAGGAAATCCGCGATCGTCATCGCGGTGGCGTCGGGCGCTTCCTCCATCGGCAGATGGCCGACATCGTCGAGCAGAACGACCTCCGATCCCGCAATCCGGTCGCGAAAGGTCAGCGCGGCGCTCGGGTTGATCAGCCGGTCCCGCTTGCCGAAAAGGATGAGCACCGGCACCTTTATCTCGCCGATCCGGTCGGCCATCGCGGGCTCGCGGTCGAGCGTGGCGCGCAGCGCCGTCGCCTCGCGATTGCCCGGAAAGCGGAGCAACTCCCAATAGCGGTCGACCATCGCATCATCGACGATGCCGGTTTTCGCGACCGATTGGCGGAGCGACTTTTCGACCAGCGAGCGCGGCGTGATCTGTCCGGCGAGCCAGCGTCCGACCGGATTTTTGAGAAGCCGGAAGCCGAGATTCGATTGGGGCGCCTTTTCGGCTTTTCGCAGCGGCATGCCCGCCGCATCGAGCAACAGGAGCGCATCGACGCGTCCCGGCTCGGCGAGCGCATAGCGCCACGCCACCCAGCCGCCCATCGAATTGCCGCCCAGGATGAAATGATCGAGGCCGAGCTTGGCCGCCACCACATCGACCGCGGCAATCATCCCCGCAGCGCTGTAATCCTTGTCGGGCGTGCCGCCGGTCAGGCCATGCCCCGGCAGATCGAGCGTCACGATCCGGTAATCGCCGCCGAGCCTTTTGACGAGCGGCTCCCACGTCTGAAGGCTGCTGTTCGACCCGTGGAGCAGCACGATGGTGCGGCCGTCGCGCCTGCCCTGATCGCGATAATGGATTCGCTGCCCTGCCGGCCCCGCCGCGAAGCTCGCGTCGGGGCCGGCATATTTGGCGATCATGGCATCGCGGTCGGTGTCGGGCGTGCGCAGCGCAAGGAAGATCGCTGCGATGACGAGCAACACCGCCAGCGGGATGAGCACCCGCTTGCGGCGGAAGAGCGGCCGCCGCGGCGGCAGCGGTTCATATTCGTCGTCGTCGATCATCGTCCGTCCCCTCGACCCGCGCGCAAACCTAGCGTGCCGGGGGCGGGCGTCAACCGACCCGCTTCACCGATCCCTTGTGCGCCCCGACCCCGCCGCGCGGACGAAAGCGACGCTTGCGCTGCGGCTGTGCGCCGTCGCCGGCCGCTGCCTCGCGGCGCGGGCCGCGATGGCCGCCGTCGCGCGAACCGCCCTCGCCATGCCCCTTGCGGCGCTGCGCATCGTCGCGCTGGCGCTGCGGGTCACGACCCTTGCTGCCGGTGTCGCGCGGCGGCTGTGCCGGCTTGGGCAGATTGCGAACCATCTCGCCGAAATTGTCGGGCAGCTTCGCCGGCTCGGCCTTGGTCCGCGTCACGCGTTCGATATCGCGCAGATAGGGGCGCTCGTCAGGCGCGACAAAGCTGATCGCAACACCCTCCGCCCCGGCGCGCGCGGTGCGGCCGATGCGGTGAACATATTGTTCGGGGACGTTCGGGATCTCGAAATTGATCACATGGCTCACCCCCGACACGTCGATGCCGCGCGCTGCAATGTCGGTCGCGACGAGCAATCGGACCTGACCCGAACGGAACGCCTGCAGCGCGGTCGTGCGCTGCGCCTGGCTCTTGTTACCGTGGATCGCAAAGGCTTCGATGCCCGCGCCCTTCAAATGGCGGACGACGCGGTCGGCGCCGTGCTTCGTGCGCGTAAAGATCAGGGCGCGGTCGATGTCCTCGCTACGCAGCACATGATGGAGCAGCGCCTGCTTTTCCTTCTGCTCGACGAAGGTCACGCGCTGGCGAATCTTTTCGGCAGTCGTCGCCTGCGGCGCGACCGACACGGTGACCGGATCGTTCAGGAACTGATCGGCAAGGCCCGCAATCTCCTTCGGCATCGTCGCCGAGAAGAAGAGATTCTGGCGCCGCGACGGCAGCAGCTTGGCAACGCGGCGCAGCGAATGGATGAAGCCCATGTCCATCATCTGGTCGGCTTCATCGAGAACGAAGATTTCGACATCGTCCATGCGCAGCGCACGCTGATCGATCAGGTCGAGCAGGCGGCCCGGGGTGGCGACGAGAATATCGACGCCCTGCGCGAGGTCACGGATCTGCTTGTTGATCGGCACGCCGCCAAACACGGTCGAAACGCGCAGCTTGGTGAAACGACCATAGTCGCGGCAGCTTTGCGCAATCTGCGCCGCGAGCTCGCGCGTCGGCGCCAGCACCAGCATGCGGCAGCCGCGCGGATTGGCGCGATGCGGATAGGTCAGCAGATGGTGGATCGACGGCAGCGAGAAACCGGCCGTCTTGCCGGTACCCGTCTGCGCGATGCCGCATAGATCGCGGCCCTTCATCAGCGGCGGGATCGCCTGCGTCTGGATCGGGGTCGGGGTTGTATAATCCTTGGCGGCAAGCGCGCGATTGATGTCGGCGTGCAGGCCAAAGTCGTTGAAACTCGTCATAACATACTCTCAATGGGCGACGCGCACAGCGCCCGTTCGCATCGAACGGACGGCGCACGGCCGCGGGTTCGAAACGACCCGCGTGAAAGGGTGCCTCAAGGGACAAAGCGCGGTGCCGGCTCGTCCCGCGCTGGCGGCCTTTACGGCGCCTCGGGCGGGAAAATCACGCTGCCGGTGGTTGCGGCGGTGAAGTCCGCCATGCTGCGCTGCACAAGCATATGGCGAATATTACGCGAAATTGCAAGATGATTACTCGGGCCGGGATTGCCCCCCTCGCCGGTTCGTGCTGATCTTGATCCTGCAAGACCGAATAAAGGGGAGAGCCGGAGCGCCATGCCGGAAAAGATTATCGTCATCGACGAAGGCACGACATCGACCCGCGCCATGCTTTTCGACGCGAGCGGCACGCCGCTCGGCAGCGCGCAGCGCGAGTTTCGCCAGCATTATCCGGGCCCCGGCCTCGTCGAACATGATGCCGAGGAAATATGGCAGGCGACCCTCGCGTGCACGCGCACGATGATCGACAAGGCGGGCGGCGCGGCCAATATTGCCGCGATCGGCATCACCAACCAACGCGAAACGATCGTGTTCTGGGACCGGACGACCGGCCGGCCGCTCGCCCCCACAATCGTGTGGCAGGATCGGCGGACCGCCGCCGATTGCGCGAAGCTCAAGGAGGCCGGTCACGAACCGGTGGTACAGGCCAAGTGCGGTTTGCTGCTCGATCCCTATTTTTCCGGCAGCAAGATCGGCTGGGCGCTGCGCAACTGGCCGCAGTTGGCCGAGGCGGGCGATCGGCTTGCCGTCGGGACGATCGAATCCTATCTCGTCTATCGCCTGACCGGCGGCGCGCATGTGACCGACGCGACCAATGCCTCACGCACGCTGTTGATGGCGATCGACGGCGATGAGGGCTGGGACGGCGGCCTGTGCGACCTGTTCGGCGTTCCCATGCGACTGCTGCCCGAAATCGTCGATTGCACTGCCACGGTCGGCACCACCGACCCGGAGCTGTTCGGCGGCGCGATCCCGATTGCGGGGATGGCGGGCGACCAACAGGCGGCAACGATCGGCCAGGCCTGTCTGGCTCCGGGCCAGACCAAGGCAACCTTCGGCACCGGCGCCTTCATCCTGTCGGCGAGCGGCACGGAACGGCCGCATTCGGCCAACCGGCTGCTCGCGACAATATTGGTTCAGGAAAACGGGCGCCGCAGCTATGCACTCGAAGGATCGGTATTCGTGGCGGGAAGCCTGATAAAGTGGCTCCGTGACGGCCTCGGCCTGCTCGCGAACGCAGGCGAGAGCGAGGCGCTGGCCCGCTCGGTTCCGGATAATGGCGGTGTTTATCTGGTCCCCGCGCTTGCAGGACTCGGTGCGCCGCACTGGCGACCCGATGCGCTCGCTGCAATATCGGGGCTGAGTTTCGCGAGTGGCAAGGCGCATGTCGCGCGCGCCGCGCTGGAAGCACAAGCCTATCAGGCGCATGATCTGAAAGCCGCCTTCGCGGCCGATGGCGTCGATTGGGCCGATCTGCGGATCGACGGCGGCATGGCGGCGAACGACTGGATGGCGCAGGATCTGGCCGACATGCTCGCCTTGATCGTCGAGCGACCCGAATTTGTCGAAAGTACCGCCCTCGGCGCCGCGATGCTGGCGGCCTGCGGCGCGGGACTCTACCCCGATCTCGCCACCGCCGCGGGGACGATGCGCGGGCGTGCGACGCGCTTCATCCCGGCGCTGACCGACGCGCGACGCAAAACGCGCCTTGCCGGCTGGCAAAGCGCGCTCGCGAAAATCTTGACCTGATCGTCGCCCCTGCGAAGGCGGGGGGTGACGTCGATCAGCGCTTGAGGGTAAGGCCGCCGAAGCGCTTGTTGAACTTGGCGACCTGGCCGCCCTGATCGAGCAGGCGCTGGTTGCCGCCGGTCCACGCCGGGTGCGCGGTGGGGTCGATTTCGAGCGTCATCACGTCACCTTCGCTGCCCCAGGTCGAGCGCGTCTGATATTCGGTGCCGTCGGTCATCTTGACCGTGATCATGTGATAGGCCGGATGGATGTCTTTTTTCATGTCTTAAGCTCCTGTGCCGCTGGTTTCCGACCAGCGGCGTGAGTCGGTACGATCCCCGCAGGGGGCCGCGAAGCGGCTGCCCCTAACGACGAACGGAAGGAATTGCAACCCGCCGTATTGCCGGGCGGGCGCGTGTCATTCAATCGCTGGGCGGGTCGGCGATCATCGCGGTGAACTGGCATTCGGTTGCCAGTTGATCGCCCAGCATCGCCCGGCCTTCGAACTTGCAGATGTTCCGCTTGGCCTGCAGGATCGTGACGTGCAGGTCGAGCAGATGGCCCGGCTCCACGGGTTTGCGGAACTTAACCCCGTCGATCCCCATGAAATAGACAAGCTTGCCCGACCCCGCGAGACCCAGCGATTCGATCGCGAGCACCCCGCCCGCCTGCGCCAGTGCCTCGATAATGAGGACACCGGGCATGATCGGCCGGCCGGGAAAATGACCCTGGAAAAAGGGCTCGTTGATCGTGACCGCCTTCACCGCATGGATGCTGGTGTCGCGGACCATCGATTCGACGCGGTCGACGAGCAGCATCGGGTAACGATGCGGAAGCAGACTCAGGATCCGGCGGATATCCGCCGGACCCATCGTCTTGTCGTCACTGTCGGTCATGCGCGCTTAGCGGGTGACCGGCGGCGTGCCGCCCGACGCGGCCGGCTGGGCAGCCGCGGCGGCGCGCGCCTGGTCCATCGCCTGCTGGTTCTTCTGCTGCACGAGCTGGCCGGGCTTGTAACCCGCCGGCGGCGTGATCGACACGTTCGGCAGAATGCGGTTAAGTTCGGTAACGACCGCATCGGTGATGTCGGTGCTCGGGTCACGCGCCAGCACGGCGTCGGGCTGCAGCAGCAGGTCGACCTTCTTGGCGGTCATCGCGGCGCGGATCGCCTCGTTCATGCGAACGCTGATCTGATCCTCGACATAGGCGATCGCGAGGTCGACGGGTTCGCCGATCTTGTTAAGCTCGGCGGAAGCCGCCTGGCGCTTGTCCTGCACGGCCTTGGCAGCGGCCTGGAGCGCAGCCTGATTCTGCGGCGTCTTCTTCGCTTCCTCATTATATTTGGCCACCAGCACGTTCAGTTCGGCCTGCAGCGTCTGACCGCGGGTTTCCTGCTGGTCGATCTGCGCCTTGTAGGTCGTCTGGATCTGCTGCGATGCGACGGTGAAGGCGTTCGAACGCGAGGCCGCGACGCGAACGTCGGCGAGCGCGACCGATTTTGCCTGTGCAACGGCCGGAGCCGACAGAAGCGGCGAAACCGAAAGCGCGGCAATGGCGAGCGCCGAGGCGGCAATAATTTTCTTCATCAGAATTGTGTTCCTACATTGAATGAGAAGCGTTTCGTATCGTCACCCTCTTCTTTGCGAAGGGCGTAAGCGAAGTCGATCCGGAAAGGACCAAACGGAGAGTTCCAGTTGACGCCGGCGCCAATCGCGACGCGCGGTTTCCAGCTGTCGCCCAGATAGCGTTCCTCGAATGGTGCCAGCGGCGTGAAGCCGTTGGTGGCGTCGCAAGTGGTATATTGCCCAGTCGGCGTCACCACACCGGTCGTTGTGTCGGTGACGACGGTCTGACTCGCAAATGTCGTCGCGCCGGTCGAGGCATTACGGCAAAGATATTTGGTGATACCATCGGCCGGGTCTCTGAAATCGGCCAGCGTTGTCAGCGTCGGGCGCTTAACGCCCCAGACCGACCCGAAGTCGAGGAATACCGACGGGCGAAGGCCGAGCTCCTTGGCGCCGCTGCCGAGCGGAATATCGACCTCGAACCGCCCCTTGTAATAGGCGCGTCCGCCCAGGGCGTCGTCGACGCGGGCATTGTCCGACGTGTCGAGGATCGGGTTCATGGGATCGGTCAGATCGACATTGCCGTAGCGCACGACGCGGGGGCCGACGCCGCGGATGTCGAAGCCGCGCAGTTGCGGTTCGCCAAGGAAAAAGCGGTCGGTCAAACGCACCTTGTCGCTGGTCGGCGACGGAGCATCGCCAAGGGGATAGATATAGCCGCCTTCGGCTGAGATGTTCAGGATGAACTTGCTGCCGAGGTTGAAATGCTTGCTCGCCGTCGCGGTCGTCCGGACATACCGAACACTGCCGCCGAGGCCGGCAAAATCCTGTCCGAGCGTGAAGGACTGACCGCGCGTCGGGCGCAGGCGGTTGTCGCGATCGTCATAGGCGATGGTGTATCCTACGAGCGACGTCGTGCGCTTGCCGATCGCGTCGCAAAGATAGCGGCCGGCGACCAGCGGGTCGCAATTGCCCCCGAAATAATAGAGATTCTTGTCGAGCGTCACATCGTCGAGATTGAGGCTGTAGCGGCCGAACACCGACATGAATTCGGTAAGCGGAACACCCATATTGACCTGGAAGCCCGTCGTAATCTGCTGGAAGGTCGTCTGGCGGTTGTTGTTGATGAAGTTGAACGAGTTGAGGTCGCGGCGATAGATGCTGCCGCCAAGCGAGATGTTGCGGTCGAACAAATAAGGCTCGGTGAAACCAAGTTCTACCGACTTCGAATAGCTCGAATAATTGACCGATGCCTGAAGCTGCTGGCCGAGACCGCGGAAGTTGCGCTGGCGGATCGACGCCTGGAGCAGAAAATTCTCGATCGACGAGAAACCAGCGGAAAGCGACAATTCGCCCGTTGGCTTTTCCTCAACATTCGTTTCGAGGATGATGCGATCTGGAGTCGAGCCTTCCTTGCGCTCGATCTCCAGCTTGTCCTGGAAATAGCCAAGGCTGTTCAGGCGGTTCTCGGTGCGCTTGACGCCGAAGCTGTTGAAGGCGTCGCCTTCGTTGAGGCGAAACTCGCGGCGCACCACCTTGTCATGCGTCAGCGTGTTGCCGTTGACGTCGATACGCTCGACATAGGTGCGCGGACTTTCGCCGACGTCGAAAGTGATCGCCATCGTCCGCGTTTCGGGATCGCGGCGGAATTCGGGATTGATGTCGGCGAAGGCATAGCCGAAGAGGCCGGCGGTTTCGCTCAGGCTTTCCACCGTATCTTCCACAAGCTTGGCGTCGTACCAGTCGCCCGTCTTCATCGGCAGCAGGCGCTTCAGCGTCTCCGGCTTGAAGTCGCGCAGCTGGCTCTTCACGTCGATGTCGCCGAATTTGTAGCGCTCGCCTTCTTCCACCACATAGGTGATGATGAAGTCCTGCTTGTTGCTGGTCAGCTCCGCCACCGCCGAAATCACGCGGAAGTCGGCATAGCCGTGCTGGAGATAGAAGAGGCGCAGCTTCTGCTGGTCATAGGCCAGACGATCGGGATCGTAGGTCGTGTTCGACGACAGGAGATTGCCGAGGCTGGCCTGCTTCGTCGCCATTTCGCCGCGCAGTTCGCCGTCGCTGAACTGTTCGTTGCCGATGATGTTGATCTGGCGGACCTTCGACTTCGGCCCTTCGTCGATCTCGAACACCACATCGACGCGGTTCTGGTCGAGCTGGACCATCTTGGGATCGACGGTCGCGGCGAAGCGGCCCTGCCGCTTGTAGAGTTCGATGATGCGCGCGACATCGGCGCGGACCTTCGAGCGGGTGAAAATCTGCCGCGGCGCAAGCTTGATCTCGGGCCGGATCTTGTCTTCCTTCAGCCGCTTGTTGCCTTCGAGGATGACGCGGTTGATGACGGGGTTTTCCGTCACCTGGATCGTCAGCGCGCCATTGTCGTCGCTGATCTGATAATCCTTGAACAATTCGGTCGACGCCAGATCCTTGAGCGCCTGGTCGAGCACCGAACGGTCATAGGGCTGCCCCACGCGCAGGCGCAGATAGGAGAGGATCGTCTGCGCCTCGAGCCGCTGGTTGCCAACGACGGTGATCGTCTTGATCGTCGCCGCGGTCGGCGCCGCCTCGGTCGGCGGAACGGGCAGCGTCGATGTCACGGGCGGCGGGGTGACTTGCGCCAGCGCCGCAACCGGCCACGCCAGCATCGACCCGGTCATAAGCACCGCGGTCAGTCGCGTCCGTGCCGAAAATTTCTGTGAAGCCACACCGTTCATCCCGCAAAAATCCGTATCCCTGCGCCCAGGCCCCGCTCCGGCCCAAGTGCGCGCTCTCCCTGCCTTAGTCTGGCTATCCAATCAAGCGGGCGATCCTGTCCCAAACGCCAATTGAGCCCAAATCGTTGAAAGTCACGACCAGCATCAACGTCACGATCACCGCAAAACCGAATCTGAACGCCCACTCCTGCGCCTGCGGCGGTGCCGGCCGCCGCCGAATTGCTTCATAGCCGTAGAAAAGCAGATGGCCACCATCGAGCATGGGCAATGGCAACAGATTTATGAACCCCAGATTGATGGAAACGAAAGCGACGAAGAAGATCAGGCTGGAAAGCCCCAGCGTCGCCATCTCGCCCGATTGTTTCGCGATCTTGAGCGGGCCGCCCATTTCCTTGACCGACCGCTGCCCGGTGAGGAATTGCCCCAATATATCCCCGGTCAACCGCACGATACCCCAGGTCTGGGACGCGCCAGCCTGAACGGCCGCGAGCGGATTGACAGGTTCCAAGGCAATCTCGCCCGACCGGATGCCGATCACCGCGCGTTCGCCCTTGTTGCCGAAGCGATCGGTTTCGGTGATGACGCGCGGCCGCAGCAGCACATCGATGCGTTCGCCGCCGCGCTGGATCGCAAGCTCGGCGGGTTTGCCAAGGTCGAAGGCCACCGCCATCGGAATGTCGTCGAATTTCTCGATCGCGCCGCCGTTGATCGCCACGATCCGGTCGCCGACCCGCAGATCGGCGGCTTCGGCCGCGCTGCCCGGCTCCACCGCGCCGACGACGGGGGGCGTCGTCGGGACGCCATAGGCCATGTTGAAGGCGGCAAAGATCGCGATGGCGAACAGGAAGTTGGTCACCGGCCCCGCGAGCACGATGAGAGCGCGTTTCCAGACCGGCTGCGCGGGAAAGCTGTGCGAGCGTTCTTCGGCGGGCATGTTTTGCCAGTTGGCGTCGGGCTGGCTCACCGCATCACGGTCGCCCGCGAACTGGACATAGCCGCCGAGCGGCAGCCAGCCGATCTTCCATTCTGTGCCGCGCTTGTCGGTCCAGCCGAGGATCTTGCGCCCGAAACCGATCGAAAAGGTGTCGGCTTTCACGCCGCACCAGCGGCCGACGATGTAATGGCCATATTCGTGCACGAACACGAGCGGGCCGAGCACGACCAGAAACGCAAGAATGGTGAACAGGAAACCGGGCGACTCAAGCATGTTCGAGTTGGTCCACAAAATGCTGCGCGACCGCGCGGGATGTCGCGTCGACGCTGAATATGTCCTGAAGCGCGCCCGGCACGGCGGGCGCATCGGCATCGAGGACGCGCTTTACCGTGTTGATGATTGCCGGAAAGGATATCCGCCCTGCAAGGAAAGCGGCGACCGCCACCTCGTTGGCGGCGTTGAGCTGCGCGGGCCGCGCGCCGCCCTCGGCGATCGCGGCGCGGCAGAGCGCCGTTGCCGGGAAGCGTGCTTCGTCGGGCGCTTCGAAATCGAGCCGCGCGATGGCGGCAAGATCGAGCGGCGCGCACGGCGTCGCCATACGCTGCGGCCAGGCGAGCGCGCTCGCGATCGGAATGCGCATATCGGGCGATCCAAGCTGCGCCAGCGTCGAACAATCGACATATTCGACGAGGCTGTGGATCACCGATTGCGGGTGAACGAGGATTTCGATCCGGTCGAGGCCGACGGGAAAGAGATGATGCGCCTCGATCAGTTCGAGGCCCTTGTTCATCATCGTCGCCGAATCGACGCTGATCTTGGCGCCCATCGACCAATTGGGATGCGCGACCGCCTGCGCCGGGGTGACGCGCGCCATCGCCTCGGCCGACATGGTGCGGAACGGGCCGCCGCTCGCGGTCAGAATGATGCGTCGCACCTGATCAAGGCGCCCGCCCGCCAGGCACTGAAAAATCGCATTATGTTCGGAATCGACCGGCAGGATCGTCGCGCCGGACCGCTGCGCCGCCGCGATCATCAACTCGCCCGCCGACACCAGCGATTCCTTGTTCGCGAGCGCCACGTCGCACCCGGCTTCGATCGCCGCCATCGTAGGCGCGAGCCCGGCGGTACCGACAATCGCGGCGAGTACGAGATCGGCCGGCAACCGCGCAGCGTCGACCAATGCGTCGGCGCCCGCCGCCACGCCGATATGCGTGTCCGCCAGCGCCGTCTTGAGTTCGTCATGACGCGCGGGATCGCCGATCACGGCGACTTCGGGGGTGAACTCGCGCGCCAGACGCGCCAGTTCGGCAACGTCGCTGTTGGCGCTGAGCACGACGATCTGCCACGCGTCGCGGTCGCGGCGTACGAGGTCGAGGGCCGATTGCCCGACCGAACCCGTTGCGCCAAAGACCGAGAGACGGCGCATGTCAGCCGGCCGCCCGGACCGCGATCTGGCCCGCGACGGCGAGCGCACCGAGAATGAGCGCGACCGGCAGCAGGCCGTCGACGCGGTCGAAAATGCCGCCATGCCCCGGAATCAGCTTGCCCGAATCCTTGACCCCGACGCGGCGTTTCATCCAGCTTTCGCCAAGGTCGCCGAGCTGCGCGAGGAGGCCCATGAACAGGCCGATCCACAGCGGGACACCGATAATCTGGCCGCGGTCACCGATCGTCGCGCTGGCAATCAGCGCCGCGATCATGCCGCCGACGAGCCCCGACCAGGTTTTCGAAGGGCTGATCGTCGGCGCGAGCCGCGCGCCGCCAAAGGCGCGTCCGGCAAAATAGGCGCCGATGTCGGTCGCCCAGACCATGCCGAACACCCACAGCGCCGCCGTCATTCCCAGATTCTGCCGGATATACCAGAGCCCGCCGATCGCACCGATGACGAGCAGCAATCCGAGCGCCGAGAAGGCCGCCTTGCCGCCGCTGCCGAGCCCCATCGCGCGGACGAGCTGGAACCATTCGACCAGCAGCAGCGCGCCGCCGACGAGCAGCAGCAGGCCGAAGGCGATGCCGCCGAACCACAGCGCGGTGCCGGCGATCGCGAACAGGATGATCGCCGACCCGATGCGCACCCACAGATCCGACTTCGCTGCGCCCGCCATGCCTTATAATCCTCCGAAACGGCGCTCGCGCGCCGCAAAATGATCGAGCGCCGCCTTGAGGTCGGCGGGTTTGAAATCGGGCCATAGCCGATCGGTGAAATAGAGCTCGGCATAAGCCGCCTGCCACAGCAGGAAATTCGACAGCCGCACTTCGCCCGACGTGCGGATCAACAGGTCGAGCGGCGGCATGTCGGCGGTGTCGAGATGCGCCGCGATCGTCTCGGCGCTGATCTCGCCTTCCGCCGCGGCGGCCTTCGCTGCCCGCACCAGTTCGTCCTGCGCGCCATAATTGAGCGCGACCGCCAGCGTGGTGCGCCGGTTATGCGCGGTGCGCGCGATCGCATCCTCGATCAGTGCGACGACATCGGGCGCGAGCGCGCGCCAATCGCCGATGATCTTGAGCCGCACGTCATTGGCGGCAAATTCGTCGATATCGCTGACGATGAAGCGCTTGAGCAGGCCCATCAGATCGCTGACCTCGTCCTCCGGCCGCTTCCAGTTTTCGGACGAAAAGGCGTAGAGGGTCAGCGCTTCGATCCCCAGGTCGCCGGCCGCGCGCACAATCGTACGCACCGCCTCAACCCCCGCGCGATGACCGGCGATGCGCGGCAGGTGGCGCTTCTTGGCCCAGCGGCCGTTGCCATCCATGATGATGGCGACATGGCGGGCATCGTGATGCGTTTCGGACACCGGAAAAGCCTAAGACTCCGTTCGCCCTGAGCTTGTCGACGGGCCGTTCTTTCCTGGGCAAGAAAAGGACGGGGCTTCGACAGGCTCAGCCCAAACGGCCGAGAGGGCAGCGCGGAGGAGCACTAGCCCAGAATTTCCTTTTCCTTCGCCGCCGCCGCCGCATCGATTTCGGCGATCGTCGCGTCGGTCAGCTTCTGCACTTCGGTTTCGGCGCGCTTGCGCTCGTCCTCGCTGATTTCCTTCTTCGCCTCGTCCTGCTTCAGATTGTCCATGCCGTCGCGGCGGACATTGCGGGCGGCGACGCGCGCCTTTTCGGCATATTGCCCGGCAAGCTTCGACAATTCCTTGCGGCGTTCCTGCGTCATTTCGGGGATCGGCAGGCGGAGAAGCTGACCATCGACGATCGGGTTGAGGCCGAGCCCGGCCGAGCGGATCGCCTTGTCCACCGGGCCGACGTTCGACTTGTCCCACACCTGCACCGCCAGCATCCGCGGTTCGGGCGCGCTGACCGAGGCGACCTGGTTGAGCGGCATATGGCTGCCGTAGACCTCGACCGTCACCGGATCGAGCAGCGCCGAATTGGCGCGACCGGTGCGCAGCCCCGCAAGGTCGTGCTTCAGCGATTCGACCGCGCCGTGCATGCGGCGTTCCAGGTCGGCCTTGTCATATTTCGCCATCTGTCTTTCCTCTCTTGATCGTTTCAGGCCGCGCCGCCGACCACGGTGGCGACGCCCTCGCCGGCCAGCACCCGCGCCAGATTTCCGGCTTCGCGAATGTTGAACACGACGATCGGAATATTATTGTCGCGGCACAAGGCCACCGCGCTCGCGTCCATCACCTTCAGATTGTCGGCGAGGACACGGTCATAACTCAGGCTGTCGTAGCGCACCGCGCTCGGATCCTGTTTCGGATCGGCGTTATAGACGCCATCGACGCTGGTGCCTTTCAGCAGCGCATCGCATTTCATTTCCGCCGCGCGCAGCGCCGCGCCGCTGTCGGTCGTGAAATAGGGTGCACCGACGCCCGCGGCAAAGATGACGACGCGGCCCTTTTCGAGGTGGCGTTCGGCGCGGCGGCGGATCACCGGTTCGCACACCTTGTCCATCTCGATCGCCGACTGGACGCGGGTCTGGACGCCGAGCTGCTCGAGCGCATTCTGCATGGCAAGCGCGTTCATCACCGTCGCCAGCATGCCCATATAGTCGGCCTGCGCGCGGTCCATGCCCTTCGCCGCCCCCGCCATGCCGCGAAAGATATTGCCGCCGCCAATGACGAGGCAGAGTTCGAGGCCGCGATCCTTCGCTTCCTTGACCTCGGCCGCCATGCTCGCGACCGTTTCGGGATCGATCCCGAAGGGCGTCGGCCCCATCAGCGCCTCGCCCGACAATTTGAGCAGGATGCGTTTCATGCCGGGCAATGCCATGTCGGGGGGAACCTCTTGCAAACTCGTAATATGCGAATGGCGCGCACCCTAGAGAGAGTGCGCGCCATTGCCAAGCGGACTGCGGCGCCCCAGGCGCAGCAATCCGGTTCTGCTTTTAGACGCCCGCGGCGGCGGCAACTTCGGCGGCGAAGTCGCTCTCTTCCTTCTCGATGCCTTCACCGAGCTGGAAGCGGATGAAGCCGGTCAGCGTGATCGTCGCGCCGACGTCCTTGCCCGCAGCGGCGACGACTTCGGCGACCGGCGTCTTGCCGTCCATCACGAAGAGCTGCGACAGCAGCGCATTTTCCTTGCGGAACTTGGCGATCGAACCATCGACCATCTTCGCGACGATCTCGGCCGGTTTGCCCGACTGGGCCGCCTTTTCTTCCGCGATCGCCCGTTCACGCGCGACGAGATCGGCGTCGAGATCGTCGCCGTTCAGCGCCAGCGGGTTGGCGGCGGCGACATGCATCGCAAGCTGCTTGGCCAGCGGTTCGAGAACATCGGCGCCAGCGGTCGATTCGAGCGCGACGAGCACGCCGATCTTGCCCATGCCCGGCGCCGCGGCGTTGTGGACATATCCGGTCACGACGCCCGAGTTCACCGACAGGATCTCGGCGCGGCGCAGCGACTGATTCTCGCCGATCGTGGCGATATTGTTGGTGAGCTGTTCGGCGACCGTGCCGCCCGTCGGGTAGCCGGCAGCGGCGAGCGTTTCGATGTCGGTGATGCCTTCGGCGAGCGCGACCTGCGTCACGTCGCGAACGAACGCCTGGAACTGTTCGTTCTTGGCAACGAAATCGGTTTCGCTGTTGACTTCGACGACGGCGCCCTTGGTGCCGTCCGCGGCAACGCCGACCAGACCTTCGGCAGCGACGCGGCCGGCCTTCTTGGCCGCGGCGGCGAGGCCCTTGGTGCGCAGCCAGTCGATCGACGCTTCGATGTCGCCGTTGTTTTCGGCAAGCGCCTTCTTGCAGTCCATCATGCCTGCGCCGGTGCGGTCGCGCAGTTCCTTGACGAGAGCGGCCGTAATTTCAGCCATCGGATGTTCCTTTCAAAAGGGCGGGCGCAATTGGACCCGCGGGACGCCCGCGCGCATGGCGGGGCGATAAGTCAAAGGGATGACAGGGGCGACCGCCGGTCGGCGCGCCGCCCCGTCATGCCGCACGGGCTCAGGCGTCGGCCTGGCGCTCGGTTTCGGCAGCCGCTTCGGCCGGGACCTGTTCGTCCTCGGTCAGCACGGGCTCGGCAACGGGTTCGACCGCCGCACCCAGATCTTCGCCGCGATCGGCGCGGGCCTGCTGGCCGCCGCGGGTCGCCGCCTGGGCAACCGCTTCGCAGTAAAGACGGATCGCGCGCGCCGCATCGTCGTTCGCCGGAACGGGGAAAGCGATGCCATCGGGCGAGACGTTCGAATCGAGGATCGCGACGACCGGGATCCCAAGGACGTTGGCTTCCTTGATCGCCAGCTCTTCCTTGTTCGCGTCGATCACGAACATCACGTCGGGAATGCCACCCATGTCGCGGATGCCGCCGAGGCTGAGCTCGAGCTTGTCGCGTTCGCGGGTCTTGTTGAGCACTTCCTTCTTGGTCAGACCCGAGGTGTCGCCCGAAAGCTGTTCTTCGAGCGACTTGAGGCGCTTGATCGAGTTAGAGATCGTCTTCCAGTTGGTGAGCATGCCGCCCAACCAGCGGTGGTTGACGAAGTGCTGACCCGAAGCGCGGGCCGCATCGGCGATCGGGCCCTGCGCCTGGCGCTTGGTACCGACGAACAGCACCTTGCCGCCGGCGGCCGAGGTCGACGAGATGAAGTCGAGCGCACGCGCGAAGAGCGGCACGGTCTGCGACAGGTCGAGGATGTGGATGCCGTTGCGCGCGCCGAAGATATACGGCTTCATGCGCGGGTTCCAACGGTGGGTCTGGTGGCCGAAGTGGGCGCCAGCTTCGATAAGATTCTGCATCGTGACGACAGGAGCCGCCATAGTCTTTCTCCTTCCGGTTAGTCCTCTGAAAGGCAAGAACCGAGCGATCCGCTAGAGAATCATCCCGGCACCGGTATGTGCGCCTTCCATGTGGAATGGGCGGGCCGTTAGACGGCTTGCCCGCGAAAAGCAAGGCCCAAGCGTCGATTAGCCCCCCTATTGGCTCGGCGCGCCTTGCACCGCGCCCGACTCAACTCATCGACAAAACATAACGCTTCGCCGCATTAGCATTGAGAACAAATAGAGAACATGGAACGAAAAGGTCAGCAAAACCGTAGCTCCGGGCGAAGGTTTCGCACAGGGAAGCCGAAAGGACAAGAAAATGGTTCAGGTCGCCGCCGCTCTTCTCTTCGCAAGTGCCGTCGGACTGGGTGTGCTGGTGATTCTCGCCATGCTGCGCACCAATGGCGATGCGATCTTGTCGGCGCTTGCCGGCGAAGGCGCCTTCCCGCACGGCTCGTCCCCGCAGACCGGCCCGGCCGCGACCGTCGTGCCGCTGCGCCGCCGCGACATGCCGCGCGGCGTTCGCACCCCTGTTCGCGTTCAGCCGCTGATCAGCCGCGCCGCCTGACTTTCGCGTAGCTCGCAAGTCCGAAGGGCAGCAGAGCGACATAGAAGACGCAGATCGCAAGCAAGGTCGGCCACGGCGCGGTGACGAGCGCTGCGCCGAGCAGCCCCACCCCCGCCAGCGCGAACAGCCGCCACGACCGGCGCAGGCGGATCGACGACCAGCTGTATGTCGGGATTGCCGAGATCATCAGCATCGCGACGCCAAGCGCCCACGGCATGACGACATACCATTCGCGGAACATGTCGTTGCCGGTCGAAAGCCAGAGATAGACGGGAACAAAGGCAAGGCCAGCCCCCGCAGGCGCCGGAATGCCGGTGTTGAAGCCCGCCGACTTGTGCGGCTGGACATCGGCGTCCATCCGCGAATTGAACCGCGCCAGCCGCAGCGCGCAGCCGACCGCGAGCGCCAGCGCCGCAGTCCAGCCGAACTTGGGCGCGTCGTCCAGCGACCACAGAAACAGGATCATCGCCGGCGCAACGCCGAAGGCAATGACATCAGAGAGGGAATCGAGTTCGGCGCCGAATTTGCTCTGCGCGCGCAGCAGGCGCGCGATGCGCCCGTCCATCCCGTCGAGCACCCCGGCGAAGATCACCGCCGCCAGCGCCTTTTCCCATTCCTCGCCGATCGCGAAACGCACGCCCGTCAGGCCGAAGCACAGGGCGAGCGCGGTAATCGCGTTGGGCGCAAAGGCGCGCAGCGGGATGCCGCCGATGCGGCGCGGGTCGACACCCGTCCGGGGATCGCGATCGCCCGCCATTATTGCCCGATGCCGTCGATCGTGTCGCCCTTGCCGAGCCGGGCAACAATCGTTTCGCCGGCCAGCGTGCGCTGCCCCAGCAGCACCTGCGGCGCGGTACCCTGCGGCAGATAGACATCGACGCGGCTGCCGAAGCGGATCAGGCCGACGCGTTGGCCTGTCGCAAGCTCGGTTCCCATGCTCACGAAGGGCATGATGCGCCGCGCCACCAGCCCCGCAATCTGGGTGAAGCCGATGCGCACCCCGTCAGCGCGTTCGACGACGAAATGCTGGCGCTCGTTTTCCTCGCTCGCCTTGTCGAGATCGGCGTTCACGAACTTGCCGGGGATATAAACGAGCTTGCGCAGCGTCCCGGCAACCGGGGTACGATTGATATGGACGTCGAACACGCTCATGAAGATCGATACGCGCAGCATCGGCGCATCGCCCAGCCCGTCGGCCCCAGCGATTTCGGGCGGGGGCGGGACTTCGGCAATCTGGGTGACGAGCCCGTCGGCAGGCGCGATGACCAAGTCGGCACTGGTCGGCGTCACGCGCACCGGGTCACGGAAAAAGGCGCCGACCCACGCGGTAATTCCGGCCATCAGCCAGCCGGCGATTTCCCAGCCGAGCAGCCAGAAACAGACGGTGACGATCGCCGCAATCAACAGGAATTTGCGGCCCTCGGGGTGAATCGACGGCCAGCGCCACTTGATGCCGCCGCCGGGACGGTTGGAAGAGATGGTGGTGGACATGCCGATTGTTCTAGGGCGCGCATCGAGCACTGACAATCGCTTATCCCGCCCCGCCCGCTCGCGGGACGGCACCAGGGCGGTTGAACATTGCCCCGGCTTTGCCTAAGGCCCCCTGCAATTCGACTCCCCAAGGAAAAGGCAGCAGCATGGGCAAGATCAAGGTAGTCAACCCGGTCGTCGAACTCGACGGCGACGAAATGACGCGGATCATCTGGCAGTGGATTCGCGAACGGCTGATCCTGCCCTATCTCGACGTCGACCTGCATTATTACGACCTCGGCATCGAGGAACGCGATCGCACCGACGACAAGATCACCGTCGAAGCCGCCAACGCGATCAAGAAATATGGCGTCGGCGTGAAGTGCGCGACGATCACCCCCGACGAAGCGCGCGTCGAGGAATTCGGCCTGAAGAAGATGTGGAAGTCGCCCAACGGCACGATCCGCAACATCCTGGGCGGCGTCGTGTTCCGCGAACCGATCGTCATCAAGAATGTCCCGCGGCTTGTCCCCGGCTGGACCGACCCGATCGTTGTCGGCCGTCACGCCTTCGGCGATCAGTATCGCGCCACCGACTATCGCGTCCCCGGCCCCGGCAAGCTGCGCCTGGTGTTCGAAGGCGAGGACGGCACGATCATCGACGAGGAAGTGTTCCAGTTCCCCTCGTCGGGCGTCGCGATGGCGATGTACAATCTCGACGATTCGATCCGCGATTTCGCGCGCGCCAGCATGAATTATGGCCTAGCGCGCGGCTGGCCCGTCTATCTGTCGACCAAGAACACGATCCTGAAGGCCTATGACGGCCGCTTCAAGGATCTGTTCGAGGAAGTCTATCAGAACGAATTCAAGGCCAAATTCGAAGCAGCCGGCATCATTTACGAGCATCGCCTGATCGACGACATGGTCGCCTCGGCCCTCAAATGGTCGGGCAAGTTCGTCTGGGCCTGCAAGAATTACGACGGCGACGTCCAGTCGGACACGGTGGCACAGGGCTTCGGCTCGCTCGGCCTGATGACCAGCGTGCTGATGACGCCCGACGGCCAGACCGTGGAATCCGAAGCCGCGCACGGCACCGTCACCCGCCATTACCGCATGCACCAGCAGGGCAAGGCGACCTCGACGAACCCGATCGCGTCGATCTTTGCCTGGACCGGCGGGCTCAAGCATCGCGGCAAGCTCGACGGCACGCCCGAGGTGACGAAGTTTGCCGAAGACCTTGAGCGTGTGTGCATCGAAACCGTCGAAAGCGGCAAGATGACCAAGGATCTGGCGCTGCTGATCGGTCCCGATCAGAACTGGCTGACCACCGAGGGCTTCTTCGAAGCAATCGTCGAAAATCTCGAAAAGAAGATGGGCTCCTGAGCCAGCGGGCTTAAACAACCGAAAAGGTTGGGATAGGCATCTAGCCAATCGGGGCCGGCCTGCATAAGGTCGGCCCTTATGGTAAGTGAACAGGACACATCGGCTATCGGCAACGCGCTGGTGGTGCTGGGGGCGGCGGGAATCGTCATCCCGGCCTTTGCGCGCTTTCGCATCTCGCCGGTGATCGGGTTCATTCTCGTCGGGCTGCTCGTCGGGCCATCGGGGCTCGGGGCGCTCGCCGCCGATTATCCGTGGCTGCGGCACATCACCATCGCTTCGAGCGAAGACATCGCGCTGTTCGGCGAATTCGGCATCATCCTGCTGCTCTTTTCGATCGGGCTCGAACTGTCGTTCCGACGCCTGTGGCAGCTGCGCAAGCTGGTCTTCGGCATCGGGGCTGCCGAACTGTTGCTGGGCGGCGCGATACTGGGCACGGCGCTGTTCCTGCTGGGCGATCATTCGACCGCCGCGGCCTATGGCCTCGGCATCGCCCTCGCCCTCTCATCGACGGCGCTGGTGCTGCCGATCGCGGGCACCAAATCGGCCGTCGGCCGCGCTTCCTTTGCGATGTTGCTGTTCGAGGATCTGGCGATCGTCCCGATCATCTTCGTTCTCGGCGCGCTGTCCCCCATCGCGGCGAGCGACAATACCGAGCTTATGCTGACGACGCTGTGGCAGGGCGCGCTGGTCGTGGCGATCCTCGCGGTCGCGGGCTGGTTCCTGCTGCCGCGCATCTTCGCGCAGGCCGCGCGCGCAAAGGATCCCGAGCTGTTTCTGGCGGCGAGCCTGCTGGTCGTGATCGTCGCGGCGCTGGCGACCGCCGCGGTCGGCCTGTCGCCGATCGTCGGCGCGCTGCTGGCCGGCCTGATGATCGCCGAGACCGAATATCATAGCGAAGTCGAAGCAATCACGGCGCCGTTCAAAGGCCTCGCGCTCGGCGTGTTCCTGATCAGCGTCGGCATGGGGCTCAACCTCAAGACGATCGCGGCGCAATGGCCCGAGCTGATCGCCGCCGTAGTCGGCGTGGTCTTGATCAAATCGATCGTGACCGCGGCGCTGCTGCGCTTTTCGGGCGCCGCGCGGCGCGGCACGGCGGCCGAGGTCGGATTGCTGATGGCCAGCCCGTCGGAAACGACGCTGATCGTCCTTGCAACGGCGCTTCAGGCGCAGCTCATCAGCCGCACCACCGCCGAATTCTGGCAGCTCGTCACCGCAATCGGCCTGACGATCACGCCGCTCCTCGCCCGCGTGGGCCACGATGTCGCGCGCCGGATAGAGATGCGCAGCGGCGACGCGCAGGAAGAAGAAACGCCCGAAGGCCGTACCGTCGTCGTCGGCTTCGGCCGCGTCGGGCGCACCGTCGCCGAATTGCTGCGCGAACATCAGCGACCCTATGTCGCGGTCGACGCCGATATCGACACCGTCGCGGCTGCGAGGCGCGACGGTTTTTCGGTCCGTTTCGCCGATGTGGCGCGCCCGGGCAGCCTCGACCGGATGGGGATCGAAAATGCCGACGCGATCGTGCTGACGATGGACGATCCGGTGCAGCAATTGCGCATGACGCGCCAGCTTCGCCAGAAATATCCCGAGCTGCCGATCATCAGCCGCGCGCGCGACGCCGATCATGCCGCGGCGCTCTATCGGGCCGGCGCCACCGACGCAGTGCCCGAAACGCTCGAAAGCTCGCTGCAACTCGCCGAAGCGGTGCTGGTCGATCTGGGCGTTGCGATGGGCCCCGTCATCGCCTCGATCCACGATGTCCGGGCGCGCATGCGCCACGACATCATGACCAAGGGCGAGCTCGCCGACGAACCGCGCATCCGCAAGCTGCGCCGCCCCGAAGGCAGCGCCTGACTATTTGCCGCCGCCGATCGCCCCGCCATCGAGCGCCGCCGCCTGCGCCAGCGTCATTCCCTTCGGCAGCACCGCCAGCGACCATTTCCGCCCCGGCACCAGATATTGCCGCGCCAGACGCTGAATATCGGCGGCGCTGATATTGGTCACATCGTCCTCGATCGCCATCGCCGCCTTGATATAGCGCGGATCGCGCGTCGCGCCCTCGAGCAGATACATCCAGTAGAGATTGCCGGTCGTCGCGCGCGCGACCTGTTCGCGGATCGGCCCGGCATTGCGCGCGAGTTCGTCGGCGCTGACGGGCCGCGCGACGAGATCGGCGGCAATGTCGTCGGCGATGCTATAGAGCCGGTTAACGTCCTTCGGCGCCAGCAGGCTGCCGACCAGCAGATAGCCGCCGCTCTTTTCGAAACCCGTCGGCCAATGGCTGTCGACGACCGGGCCATAGCTTGCGCCCTGTTCGGCGCGCAGCCGGTCGAACAGGCGGTCGTTGAAGATCGCAGCGAGCACATCCATCGCCCGCGCATCGCGCATATTGTCGATCCCGCCGCTCGTCGGCCAGGCGATCATCGCCGCCGCCTGCCCCTTGTCGCCGGTATGATAGGCAACGAACGGCTTTGCATTATGCTGCGCGAAGGCGACGCTCTGCCCGCCCGCCGGTGCGAGCGGCTGGCGCGGCGCAAGCGCTCCGAAACTTTCGGCAAGCAACTGCTTGTAATCGACCGATTCGAGATCGCCGAATATCTGGACCTCGATCGGGCCGCTCTTGAGGCGCGGTTCCCAGAAA
Source organism: Sphingopyxis sp. Q841 (assembly GCF_052384365.1). Lineage (NCBI taxonomy): Bacteria > Pseudomonadati > Pseudomonadota > Alphaproteobacteria > Sphingomonadales > Sphingopyxidaceae > Sphingopyxis > Sphingopyxis sp. Q841. Next base: position 725,041 of record NZ_JBQSUM010000001.1, read on the forward strand.
GCGCGGAAGGCGGCGGGCGTAAGCCCTTCGATCGCGGCGCGCGACGGCGGCGCCCAGCGCGTGTCGCCGCCCGCCAGCCAGCCGCGCAGATTGCGGTCGAGTACCGCATTGGGCGTCGCGTCATTGAGGTCGAAACCGGTCAGCAGGCCAACGCGCAGCCGCTCGATCGGCGAGGCATCCCAGCGCGGCGCCGCGAGCTTGGTCGCCATGAGGCGCAGCTGATCGCGCAGATCGGCGGGGTTGCTCTCTGCGGTCATCTCAAAGGCGTCGTCGTCGATATCGAAGCCCATCTGGATCTGGCGACCGTTGGTTGCCTGGTCGAGCTCGTTCTGGCCCCACGGACCGACACCGCTTGCCATCAACGCATAATCGCCGGTCCACAGCAGATTGGGTGCGTTCCCCGCGACGCTGCGATTGCCGCTGCCGAAGCGGACGTTGACGCGCACCTTGCCGGGTTCGACCTTGTTGTCGGCCACCAGCGCGGTCACGCCATTGGCGAATTCGAGACGCTGGACATGCAGGCCGGGGAGCGGCGTTTCGGATTCGATCGTGCCGGGATGCCCCAGCGCGGGAAGCTGGCTGAAATCGACCTTGGCCGCCGCGACGCGATCGTCGCGCGCGGTGACGGGCGCGGCAAGCGCGGCCAGCAACGCCTTGTCGCCGCCTTCGATCGGCGTCGGCGTCGTCAGCACGAGCCGCGTGACGGGCGCCGCGAAAATCGCCCGGCTGATGTCGAGCATCACCTGCGGCGTCGCCGACGCGCGGATCGCGGCGAACATATCGACCTGCCCCTTGGGGCTCGTCACCGTTTCGCCGATATCGACCGCGCGGACCATGTCGTCGGCGAGGCGCGATCCTGGCTCGTTGGGCGCATTTTCCAGTTCCTTGCGCAGAAAAGCCTCGATCTCGTTCGCTTCGCGGTCGATGTCGGCCTGCGACGGCGGGGTCTGGACGGCATCGGCGATAACCCCGCGCACGTCGGCAAGCGCGGCCTTCCAGTCGCCGAGCGGCACGATTTCGGCCGAGGTGACATCGGCACTGCGGCTGACATAATCCTGGCTGACGGTGGCAACCAGATAGCTGCCGCCGCTGCGCGCGCGATTTTCCAATCGGCGATTGACGAGCGCCTGCGCGAGATATTCGAGATAAAGCCGCCGCGTGTTTTCGACGGTGTCGATGCGCTTTTTCCACGGCCGGATCATCGCGAGCGTCAGCGCGAGCGGCTGGTTTGCCTCGACGATTTCCTTCGCGACCGGTTGCGACGGATCGGGCTTGCCAAAATCGGGCTGCGCCGGGTTCGGTCCGGACTCCTTCCAGTCCCCGAAATATTTGCCGATCAGCGCGGCGAACTGTGCGGGGTCGCCATCGCCGACCATCACGACGACGGCGCGGTCGGGACGATACCAGCGATCGTGAAACGCCTGAACGCTTTTCGCGCTGGCGGCACCGAGCGCCGCGGTCGTCCCGATCGGCGACCGTTCGCCGAGCAATTGCCCGGCGAACAGATGCCCGCTCGTCGCGTCGGCGATACGCTTTTGCGGCCCGTCCTGTTCGCGCAGTTCGGACAGCACGACGCCGCGCTCGGCCGTCACCGCGGCATCGGTGATCCGCGGTTCGCGCACCATGCCCGAGAGCAACTTCATGCTTTCGTCGAGCGTCGTCGGCGTGACGCTGGGCAGATCGAGCTGATAGACGGTCTGCGTCGGCGTCGTTTGCGCATTTGAATCGCTCCCGAAGGTGACACCGAAACGCTGCCAGATGCGCTTCGTCTCTCCGTCGGGAATATGCAACGAGCCGCGAAATGTCAGATGTTCGAGCAGATGCGCAAAGCCGCGTTCGCTGTTCGATTCGAACATCGACCCGACATCCATCCGCACCCGGATCGACACCTGACCCGGTGGCACGCCATTGTTGCGAACCGCGTAGCGCAAGCCATTGGGGAGAACCCCGAAGCGCCATCCCTCGTCGCGCGGAATATCGCTGCCTTCATAAAGCCAGTCGCTTGCTTGCCCCGCGAGCGTCGATGCGGCCGCCGGTGCCGGAGTCGTTTGCGCCGTAGCGAGCGGCGCGATCAGCAGCGCCAGCGCGCTGGCGCAGGCCGGAAGCAGGAAAAGGGAGAGCGATCGACGCGCAGTCGACGGGGGAGAGACGGACATCGCGGCTATTTATCGCTTTCGAACCTTGCTGGCCACTGAACTGTCACAGCTTGTCCTTCGCGAAGGAGGCGCCTAGCCAGAACCCATGCAACGCCCACCGCACGCCCCGGTTGCCGCCATCGTTCAAATGACCAGCGGAATCGATCCCGGCGCCAATCTGCAGGCGATCGACCGCGCGCTGGCTGACGCCGCAGCCCAAGGCGCAGCGATGGCCTTTTTCCCGGAGATGTCGCTGCTGCTCGACCGCGACCGGCAAAGATCGGCTGCGCATATGCAGCGCGAGGCCGACAGCCCGTGGCCCGCGACGCTCGCGGACATGGCGCGGCGCCACCATATCTGGCTCCACAGCGGATCGATGCCCCTGCTCGCCGACGGCAGCGAGCGCCGCGTCAACCGCAGCCATGTAATCGACGACAAGGGCGAGATCCGCGCACGCTACGACAAGATCCACATGTTCGACGTGACCCTTCCGACGGGCGAGAACTGGACCGAGTCGGCCGCCTATGCGGGCGGTGACGCGATTGTCCTCGTCGATACGCCGCTTGGCCGGCTGGGCCTTTCGATCTGTTATGATCTACGCTTTCCCGAGCTCTATCGCGCCCTTGTGGACGGTGGCGCCGAACTGATCGCGATCCCGGCCGCCTTTACCGTGCCGACCGGCGAAGCGCATTGGCACCCGCTGCTCCGCGCCCGGGCAATCGAAACCGCCTGCCACGTCATTGCGGCGGCGCAAGCGGGAACGCACGCCGACGGGCGCGCGACCTTTGGCCACAGCCTCGCCGTCGATCCCTGGGGGACGGTGCTGATGGACGTGAGCTTGCAAAAGGATGACGGCGCCGCGGGCTATGATATCGGCTTCGTGGCAATCGATGCGCAGGCGTGGAAACGGGCTCGCGACGCCATCCCCCTCGCCCGATCGCGCTCGGTGCGGAATATAGAGATTTAGGCCAGGGGCTCTAGGCCGGGGGCTCTAGGCCGGGCGCTGTCACCGCGCAGAAGACAGCCTGCAGAATCACAAAGGGCTCCGAGCAAAGCCCGGAGCCCTTTGGTATCGGTTTGACCCGGAGCCTGTTACGGGCTGGTCGGGCTGTCTTCGTTGTTATCCGAAGCGATGATGATACCGCCGATGATAGCCGCGAGAGCGACAACAGCGATGATCCAGCCGGAGCCTTCCAGCTTGCTTTCACCGTTGAGTTCCGAATTGGCGCGTGCCGAGTCGAACGACTGAGCCGAAGCGGCGATCGGCGCCGCAAGCATCGAGGTCGCCGCGAGGGAGATCGCAGCCTTCTTAAGCAGGTTCATCTTATTCTCCGTCCACTGGATATATCGTCTCGATCCACACCGCGAAATGGCTTCCCCGCCATGGACCTGCCCGATCGGTTTAAGCGTAATTGCCGTCGATTGCAATCACCATTTCCCTATTTCGGTACTAGTTAGGAAATTGCTAAATATTGCAAAAGTTGCGCAGCTGGTCGCGATTCTAACCCCGCCTGACTTGCTCGAACGCTTCGCTCGTCACGGGATAGCCCAGATGACCCGGAATGCACAGATGCGGGGTGCCGTCCCGCTCCTCTATCCACGGCGTTACCAGTTCGACCGGATAATTTTCCGCGTGGCGCGCGAAGCCCGCAAAATCGTCGGCCTGCGCGATTCGTTCGAGGTTGCGGCGCGTGGGAAAGATGACCGACACCTCGCCGCGATCGGCGAGCGTCAGCGTATCGCGGGCGCTGGACCAGAATATGTGGCTATGCTCGGCCTCCTCGACCGTCAGTTCGTGCCCGTGCGGCGGCGCCGCAACGGCATAGAAGCGTGTGTCGAAGGTTCGCGCTTCCTTGAAATTGGGGCACCAGCGCGCAAAGGGCACCAGCCCGCCGAGCTGGATCGGCGCCCCATGCGCGGCCAATATGTCCGACAGCAACGTGCCGCCCAGAAGCGCGCGGCGAACATCGGCAAGGTCGGGTTCGGCAAGGTTGGGCAGCCCGACGCCAAGCCCCGTTTCCTCAAGCGTTTCGCGCAACGCAGCGACCCGCGCCGCGCCTTCGGCCGGATCCTCGCCAAAGCCGTAACGCTCGGCGACCAGATGATCGTCGGGATCGACGCGACCGCCGGGAAAGACCACCGCCCCCGCCGCGAACGCCATGTTGCTCGCGCGTTTGACCATCAATATCTCGTCGGGATCATCGTTGCCGGAGGGCCGCATGATGACGAGCGTGGCGGCCGGGATGGCCCCGTCGGGTAGCTTGGGCGATTGCGGTGGCGCGGGATCGGTCATGAAAATTCGATAACTAGGCTTTGCGCGCTTGTCATCTGCCATTGCCGCCAGCGACGACGGCCCCATTGCCGCGGCATTCAAGAGGGTGCAAGATGCCGCATCTTGGCGCGGCCGGAGGCAAGGCAATGGGATTGGCCGAAATATTGGGGGTCGCGGGCAGCATCAGCCTGTTGTCGGGCTGGCGCCTCTACCTCACGATCCTGGCGACCGGCGTCGCGATGCATTTCGGCTGGCTGCCGCTGCCCGAACATTTGCAGGCGCTGCAGATATTGGCGAACCCCTGGGTTATGGGCGTCGCCGCAGTCGGTACGCTCGCCGAGTTTCTGGCCGACAAGATCGCGTGGGTCGACAGCATCTGGGACAGCGTACACGGTATTGTCCGCCCGCTCGGCGGCGCGTTGCTGACGCTCGCGCTCGTCGACAGCGCCGATCCGGCGTGGCAGGTGATCGCTTTCATCCTCGGCGGCGGCGGCGCGCTCATCAGTCACAGCGCCAAGGCAACGACCCGCGCGGTGGTCAACATCAGCCCCGAACCCTATAGCAATGCCGCGGTATCAACCGGCGAAGACGTCGCGACGACGGGACTTCTCGCGCTGGTAATCGCCTTTCCCGCGGTCGCCATCGTCATTACCCTATTGCTGCTGATCGCCGCTGTCCTCGTCATCATTGCGCTGCGAAAATTGCTCCGCAGCGTCAGAGGCGGGCTCAAACGCGCGCTCGGCGACCCCGCAGACGCCCCACCGCCCATCGTCTGAGCGTCAGGCGGTGAGCAATTCCTTGAGGGGCGTTTCGCCATCGGCGAGCTGCTCGGGGGTTGCGGTGGTGCCGGCGGTGACGAGCATGCGGCCCTGGACATAGTCTTTGGTGGCATTGACGCAGTCGAGCGCGATGACCTTGCCGGCCTTCAGGTAGACGACCGAGAAGCTGCGGCTGGCGGGATCGCCGCGCAGCACCGCCTGGTCGTGGTCCGTCGAGAGGCCGACAGTCTGGAGCTTGAGGTCATATTGGTTCGACCAGAACCAGGGGATCGCATGATAGGGCGCTTCGGCGCCGCAGATGCCCTTTGCCACGACATTCGCCTGATCATTGGCATTCTGAACCGATTCGAGCCGGATCACCGCGCCTTCGGCAAAGTCGTTCGCATGCGCCGCGCAGTCGCCGATCGCATAGATGTCGGGCAGGCTCGTCCGGCACAGCGGATCGACCAGCACGCCGTTGCCGCCCTCGGCCCCCGCCGCGAGCAGCGGTTCGACCGCCGGCACGATGCCGATGCCGACGATGACGAGATCGGCAGGAATGACCGCACCGTCCGCCAGCCGCACGCCGGTGACATGCGTGTCGCCCTCGATCGCCGCGACCTGGGCGCCGAGCCGCAGGTCGACGCCATGATCGCGGTGCTCCTTCTCGAAGAAGCGCGACAGATCCTCGCCCGCGACCCGCGCAAGCACGCGGTCCAAGGCCTCCAGCAGCACGACCTTCTTGCCCGCCTTGGTCAGCACCGCCGCCGCCTCGAGCCCGATATAGCCGCCGCCGATCACCACGATCTGCTGCGCGGTCTCCGCCGCCGCCTTCATCGCGTCGGCATCGGCGCGCGTGCGCACCCCCTGCACCCCCGGCAGGTCGCCGCCGGGGATCGGCAGCATCCGCGGATGGCCGCCGGTTGCCCAGACGAGCTTGCCATAGCCGATGGTCTCGCCGCCGTCGGTGGTGACGCGGTGCGCGGCCGGATCGACCGCCACGACGCGCTTGCCGAGCAGCATCGTCACGTCGCGCTCGTCCCAATATTTGGCGGGGCGCAGCTGGATGCGCTCGAACTCTTTCTCGCCCGCGAAATATTCCTTCGACAAGGGCGGCCGCTCATAGGGAAGCTCCGCCTCTTCCCCCACGATCGCAATGCTCCCGGCAAACTTCTGCGTCCGCAGCATGATTGCCGCCTGCGCGCCCCCGTGGCCCCCGCCAACTATCAACACGTCGAAGTTCATGGTCCGCCCATCTCCCGGATCGCTGCTCGCGCTGCGCGCCCCGTGACACGCACGGCGCGCCTGTGCAAGCGCGGGCTCACCCGATCATCGCATTAACATTTCACAATGGAAGCGATCCTATTAGGGGGGCAGCATGCGTTTGGCGACAATCACCAACTGGGCCTATGCCGCGACGGTCGTGCTGACGATCGCGTCGAGCGCGACGATGCTGCTGGCCTCGAACGCGACCGACCGCGAACGGGCGGCGGTCGAGCAGCGATACCGGCTCGATCAGGCGACCGCGACGCTGGAGGAAGATGCCTTCCTGCTGAGCGACCGGGCGCGACAATATGTGAACACCGGCGATCCGACCTATCTTGTCGGCTATCGTTCCGAAGAGGCGGCGCTCAAATCTGTCGAGGAGCGCATTTCGCATATCGGCGACGCCGGGGCATCGACCGGCGAGATCGAAGCGCTGGCCGATGCGGTGCGGCTGGCCGATCTGCTTCACGACGAACAGCGCGCGGCGGTCGCCGCGCACGAAGGCGGCGACGAAGCGAAAGCACGGCAACTGCTGTTCGGCGCCGAATATGAACGCCAGCTCGACCGCGCCGAACTCGAACTCAAGCGCTTTCGCGACCGGCTAGATGCGCGGGTCCAGTCGCAGGTCAATTCCGCGACCGAGGTGGCGCGGCTGTGGAAGGGCATTTCGGAGATCACGCTGGCGCTGACCGCGTTGCTGGTGCTGTGCGTGCTCTATTTCGTCTTCAAGCAAAGGGTATTGCGCCCGGTCGTCAAGCTGAGCGACGTGGTCAACCGGCTGGCGGCGCAGGACTTCGCCGCCGAGCCGCCCGCCTTCGACCAGGTCGACGAGATCGGCGACATGGCGCAGGCGATCCGCATTTTCCGCGAAAACGGGTTGGAACGGCAAAGGCTGGAAAGCGAACGCGACGCCGACCGCGCGATGCGCGACCTGTTGTCGCGGATGACGCAGCGGTTGCAGGGTTGCGACACGATGGACGACCTGAAAGACGTCGTGCAGCGCTTCGTCCCCGAAATCACGCCGGGGCTTGCCGGGCGCCTCTATCTGCTCGACCGCCAGCGCAACATGGTAGTCGAGGCGTGCGGCTGGCAAAACCCCGGCCATTCGCGCGCCGAATTTTCGGCGCTCGCCTGCTGGGCGCTGCGCCGCGGGCTGCCGCACCGTCCCGCGGGCGACAATGTCGATGTGCCATGCGACCATGTCGACCGCAGCGATGCCGCGGCGCCCGTCGACACGCTGTGCCTGCCGCTTACCGCGCAGCGCGAGACGCTGGGCCTCCTTTATTTCGAAGCGCCGGCGGGCAACCCCGGCGCGCTGTCCGGCCCCGAAATCTATCTCGATATGCTGGCGGAGAATATCGGGCTGGCGATCGCCAATCTGCAATTGCGCGAAACGCTGCGCGAAATGGCGCTCGCCGACCCGCTGACCGGCCTGTCGAACCGCCGTCAGCTCGACCAGCTGCTCGGCATCCAGATCGCGCAAGCCGAACGGCTGGGACAGGATCTGGGCTGCCTGATGATCGACGTCGATCATTTCAAGCGCTTCAACGACGTCCACGGCCACGACGCGGGCGACATGGTGCTGCGCGAAGTCGGCAAGGTGCTGGCGGGCGTGACGCGCGATGCCGGTCTGGCGTTCCGTTATGGCGGCGAGGAGTTCATGCTGCTGCTCCCCGGCCTGTCGGTCGAAGCGGCGGCCGAGCGCGCCGAGGAAATCCGTACCCGCGTCGCCGCGCTGGCGCTGGGATCGGAGGCCGGGAATATGGGGCCGGTTACGGTTTCGATCGGCGTTGCGATCACCCCGCTGCACTGCCCGCCCGACCGGCTGGTCCGCACCGCCGACGCCGCCTTGCTGCGCGCGAAGGCGATGGGCCGCGACCGGGTCGAGGTGGCGCAGCAGCGCGATTCCTTCGCCGCGGTCTGACGGGCCGCGCCGCAAGGACGCGGCCCGCCGAACCCAGGATCAGGCAATGATGCGCTTCAGCTTTTCGAGCGCCGTCTTGTCATTCTCGTGATAGTCGATGGTGGTGACGAAGCGGCCGTCCTTGTCCATCAGATAGATGGCGGCGGTGTGATCGACCGTATAGTCGCCGCCCTCGATCGGTACCTTGCGGACATAGACGCCATATTCCTTCTGGATTTGGGCAAGCTGGGCATCGGTTCCGGTCGCCCCGATGATCGGCGTCTTGAACAGCGCGACATAGCTGCCGATGTCGGCGGGTCGATCGTGCTGCGGATCGACCGATACGAAGACGATATCGAACTTCATCCCGTCGGGATCGAGCTGCTCGCGAAGCTGCGCCATGCGCGCGAGGCTGGTCGGGCAGACGTCGGGGCAGCGGGTGAAACCGAAGAAGATCGCGAAGGGCCGGCCCTTCAGCGTCCGGTCGGTGAGCGTCGAGCCATTGGCCGCGGTGAGCGTGAACGGGCCGCCGATCGCGGCGCCGGCGGAGGCGGCCGACGTGCTCTTGCTGCCGTCCCCGCCGCCAACCGCCAATATGACGCCGAAGACCGCGGCGACCGCGACGAGCACCCACAGGATGCGGCGAACGACGACCATCGGCGGGGTGCCGCCCTCAATGTCCGCCATGACCGCCCTCCATCGGTGCGGTCGATGCGATCGGTTGCACCTTGAAGCGCACCGCGACCTTCCCCTGCCGCGCGAAGACCAGCGTCGCGGGGATCATGTCGCCCTGCTTGAACGGCTTTTTGAGCCCCATGAACATGATGTGATAGCCGCCGGGCTTGAGTTCGAGCGTGCCACCCGCCGGGATGGCGAGGCCGCCGGTGACCTGGCGCATCCGCATCACCCCGTCCTCGACCTTCATCATGTGGATCTGGACGTCGGCGGCGGCGGGCGAAGTCACCGAGAGGAGCCGGTCCTCCGATTTACCCTTGTTCGTTATGGTCAGAAAGCCGCCGCCGGCCTTTTGCCCCGGCGCGGTTTCGCGCGACCAGGGGTGGCCGATGGCGAGCGCGCCGGCGGTGACGCCGTGCGCGAGCAGCGGCGGCGCGGCGACCAGCGCCGTTGCCGCGAACATGATGCGGATTGAAGATTTCATCGAACGATCTCCTGTTGGAAAAATAATGTCGGCGCGGGATGCGCGGCGGCCCAGTTTTGAGCGGCCGCCGATCCGACCTGCATCAGCAGGCACAGACCGACGGCCGCCCAGCAGCGGCGGCGAAACCGGCGCAATGCGGCAATGCGGCGAGGCGGAGATGGGGCCATGTCCTACCTCATGTGGTTGCTTGCCGCGAGCGCACGGGTGAGGATCGGGGCGATCTCGCGCCGCTCGTCGAGGTTCAGGCAATGCCCGACCTCGAAGCGCTGCATTCGGTGGTGGAAGACGAGTCGGCAGTCGGTCGGCCCGCGCCGCTCCAGCTCGAAGCGAAGCCAATAGGACGGCAGGTCGATGGCCGCCCTGCTGCGCCCGCGCCAGACGAACCGGCCATCCGACAGTTCGAGCCATTCCTCGGGCGGCGGATTGCGCTGGTGCCATTCGAGCGCCAGCACCAGCGCCGCCATCGTCGACAACGCGAACAGCGGCACGAGCCAGCGCCCCTGCAGCGCTGGCAGGATCGCCATCGCCATGAACAGCAGGATCAGAACGGTAAAGGTCTCGCGCCCGTGCTCCGTCAGGCGCGACCGGTTCTCGCGCATGCGCAGGCGGATGCCATCGGGCGCATCGAACGCGGACGCTTCATCGTCCGCATGCCGCCCCTCGGGACAGCGCATTATTTCGTACATGGACAATCTCCGGCAGGACCGCGCGATCAAGGCGCGCGGCTGTCCGACACAGCGGGTTCAGCGTGTCAGGCGTGCGCCGGAGGGCCGCGCAGCGGCGGGCGGAGACGGGAAAGACGACGCAGCGGCGGCACCGGAAGCGGCGCGAAACCGAGCGCGAACAGAAACGCGATCGCCGCAAGCAAAAACGCCGGATCGGCGGCGGCGACGGCGCCATGTGCGAGCGCGGTAAAGGCGCATTCGCCCTTGCCGCCATGCTTGGCGGGCACATCTTCGCTGCCCTTTTCGAAGGGAATCACGATCTGCTGCGCGAGCGCCTGACCGCCGGGGTCGGAACACAGGACGACGTCGATCGTCCGCGATGCATCATGGCCGGGCATATAGCCCGCGGGAACCAGCGCTTTCGAAAGCAACGCCAGCGCGACCAGCCACATGGCCAGCCCGCGATGACGTGCAATCCAGGCGCGTACCCCCGTCATTGGTCCCCTTTACGCTGGCGCGCGACGCTTGTCACCGGCCGCGCGTACCGCGGCGGCCGGACAAATTGTCTCAGGCCGATCAGCCGATGGTGCGCGCCAGTTCGCGGTTGAGCCACAGGGCGACGAGCGTGCCGACCGCGCCCGACAACAGATAGCCGCCGGCGGCGATCAGGCCGAAGCTGCTCGACAGCCAGAGCGCGACCATCGGCGCGAAGCCCGCGCCGAACAGCCAGGCAAGGTCCGAGGTGAAGGCCGATCCGGTGTAGCGGTGCCGCGGCAGAAATTCGGACGAGAGCGCACCCGACGACTGGCCGAACGACAGCCCGAGCAGCGCGAAGCCCAGGATCATGAACACCGCCTCGCCCGCTTCGCCCGCGTCGAGGAGTTGCGGCGCGAAGCCGCTGAACGCGGCGATGGCAGCGGCGGTCGCGCCCAGCACGGTGCGGCGGCCGAAGCTGTCGGCGAGCCGGCCCGACGCGATGATCGCGAGCACGCCGACGAACGCGGCCACCGCCTCGATCATCAGGAAGCGCGCCGGTGTTTCCTCGGTGAACAGGAACACCCACGACAGCGGGAAAACCGTAACCATATGGAAGAGCGCAAAGCTGGCGAGCGGCGCGAAGGCGCCGGTCAGGATGACCTTCCATTCCGACCGTACCGTTTCGGTGAGCGGCGCGGGTTCGAGCGACTTGTCCTCGAACAGTGCGGCATATTCGGGCGTGACGACGATGCGTAGCCGAGCGAAAAGCGCGACGACGTTGATCGCGAAGGCGACGAAGAAGGGATAGCGCCAGCCCCAGTCGAGGAAATCCTGCGCGGGCAGCGCCGAGATCAGGAACATGAAGAGCAGGCTTGCGACGATCAGGCCGAGCGGGGCGCCGAGCTGCGGAATCATCGCATACCAGCCGCGCTTGCCCGCCGGCGCGTTGATCGCGAGGAGCGAGGCAAGCCCGTCCCACGACCCGCCGAGCGCCACGCCCTGGCCCATGCGGAACAGCGCGAGGAGCAGCGCGGCGCCGATACCGATGGATTCATAGCCGGGCAGGAAGGCGATCGCTGCCGTCGACCCGCCGAGCAGGAACAGCGCGGTCGTCAGCTTTGCGCCGCGGCCATAAGCGCGGTCGATCGCGGTGAAGATCACCGTGCCGACGGGGCGCGCGACGAAGGCGAGCGCGAAGATCGCGAAGGACCAGAGCGTCCCCTGCAGCGGATCGAGCTGCGGAAAGATCAGCTTCGGGAACACCAGCACCGATGCGATCGCATAGACGAAGAAGTCGAAAAATTCCGACGTGCGCCCGATGACCACGCCGATGGCGATCTCTCCCGGCGCGATCGGATGGCCGTCATCGTGAAGCGCGCGGGCGTCCCGTTCGGCCTGGGTGGTGGTGGGCGCGGTATCGGCAGACATGGATAGGCGGTCCTGCATCGGGCGCCGCCGCCGGCATGCGCGACGGGCATGCACGGAGGGATGGCGCGAGTCGGGTTATAGGGCGCGGCGCCCCTTCATGAAAATGCCCCTGCGTCATTGATCACGATCAAGGGATTGGACAAAATGTCCTATGTGCGGTGCAGCAAAGCGGGCCTAGGCGCGCCGCCATGCCAGAAAAGCTCTCCCGTCCGTCCACCCGATTCCGGTTGCTGCCGCTGCTCGCGGTGTTTCCGCTGCTCGCCGGTTGCAACATGGTCGTGCTCGATCCTGCGGGCGACGTCGCCCAGCAGCAGGGCAATCTGATCCTGGTTTCGACCGTGCTAATGCTGCTCATCATCGTGCCGGTGATGGCGCTGACGATCTTTTTCGCCTGGCGCTATCGCGCCGCGAACAAGGCCGCGACCTACAAGCCCGACTGGGACCATTCGACGCAGCTTGAGCTGGTGATCTGGGCAGCGCCGCTGCTCATCATCATCTGTCTGGGGGCGGTGACATGGGTCGCGACCCATTTGCTCGATCCCTATCGCCCGCTGGCGCGCACCGCGCCGGGTCAGCCGGTCGCGGCGGCGACACAGCCGATCGACGTGCAGGTTGTCGCGCTCGACTGGAAATGGCTGTTCATCTACCCCGAACAGGGCATTGCGACGGTAAACGAGCTGGCGCTGCCCGCGCATCATCCGGTGCGGTTCCGCATTTCGGCATCGTCGGTGATGAACAGCTTTTACATCCCCGCGCTTGCCGGCCAGATTTATGCGATGCCGGGCATGGAGACGAAGCTCCACGGCGTCTTCAACCAGACCGGCGACTTCACGGGCTTTTCGGCCAATTATTCGGGCGCCGGCTTTTCGAACATGCGCTTCGCGGTGAAGAGCCTCGACGATGCTGGTTTCGCCGCCTGGGTCGCCGCCACAAAGGCCGAGGGCAAGACGCTCGACCGCAACGCCTATCTCGCGCTCGAAAAGCCCAGCGAAAGGGCGCCCGTACAGCGCTTCGCGGCGGTCGAACCGCAGCTATTCGACGCCGTGGTCAACATGTGCGTCGAAGCCGGCAAGATGTGCATGCACGACATGATGTCGATCGACGCCGCGGGCGGTGCCGGCATTGTGGGCATCCACAATGTTCGCAGCCTGGCCTATGACAAGTTCGCCGCGCGCGGCTCCGAGCCCGGATATTGGGGCAAGCGCTATGTCGCCGCGCTGTGCAGTGCGCCGCTGATGGCGAAGGCCGAAGCCCCCGACGCCGCGCCGGCGAGCCAGGCGCCGCTGACGGGCGCCGGCCTGCCCAGCCCCGGCAAGCGCGCCGCACCCGCGCAGACCGCGCTCAACGCCGCCTCGCCCCGCCCGCTTTCCTGATTTTTGTCGCCGAGATCGCCATGACCCCGCACCCCGCCCCCGAAACCGGCCCTTTCCTCGGCCGCCTGTCGCTCGACGCGATTCCGATCCACGAACCGATCCTGATCTTCACTTTCGCCGCGGTGGTGATCGGCGGGATCGCGGTGCTCGGCCTGATCACCAAATTTCGCCTCTGGGGCTATTTGTGGAAAGAGTGGTTCACCACCGTCGACCACAAGCGCATCGGGATCATGTACATGATCCTGGGGCTGATCATGTTCCTGCGCGGCTTTGCCGACGCGATCATGATGCGGTTGCAGCAGGCGATGGCGTTCGGCGGGTCCGAAGGCTATCTGAACGCCCACCATTATGACCAGATCTTCACCGCGCACGGGGTGATCATGATCTTCTTCGTGGCGATGCCCTTCATCACCGGCCTGATGAACTATATCGTCCCGCTGCAGATCGGCGCGCGCGACGTCAGCTTTCCCTTCCTCAACAATTTCAGCTTCTGGATGACGACCGCGGGCGCCGTGCTCGTCATGATCTCGCTGTTCGTCGGCGAGTTCGCGCAGACGGGCTGGCTGGCCTATCCGCCGCTGTCGGGCATCGCCTACAGCCCCAATGTCGGGGTCGATTATTATATCTGGGCGCTGCAGATCGCGGGGGTCGGCACCACGTTGTCGGGGATCAACCTGATCGTCACCATCCTGAAGCTGCGTGCGCCCGGCATGGGCCTGATGAAGATGCCGGTCTTCACCTGGACCAGCCTGTGCGCGAACATCCTGATCGTCGCGTCCTTTCCCGTGCTGACCGCGGTGCTCGCGCTGCTGACGCTCGACCGCTATCTCGGCACCAACTTCTTCACCAACGACTTCGGCGGATCGCCGATGATGTATGTGAACCTGATCTGGATCTGGGGGCACCCCGAAGTCTATATCCTGATCCTGCCGCTATTCGGCGTGTTCAGCGAAGTGACCTCGACCTTTTCGGGCAAGAAGCTCTTCGGCTATACCTCGATGGTCTATGCGACGATCGTCATCACGATCCTGAGCTACCTCGTCTGGCTGCACCATTTCTTCACCATGGGATCGGGCGCGAGCGTCAACAGCTTCTTCGGGATCACGACGATGGTGATCTCCATCCCGACGGGCGCCAAGCTCTTCAACTGGCTGTTCACCATGTACCGCGGCCGCATCCGTTTCGACCTGCCGATGATGTGGACGGTGGCCTTCATGCTGACCTTCGTGGTCGGCGGGATGACCGGCGTGCTGCTCGCGGTTCCGCCCGCCGACTTCGTGCTGCACAACTCGCTGTTCCTGATCGCGCATTTCCACAATGTCATCATCGGCGGCGTCCTGTTCGGCCTGTTCGCGGCGATCAACTATTGGTGGCCCAAGGCCTTCGGCTTCAAGCTTAACGTCTTCTGGGGCAAGATCAGCTTCTGGTGCTGGGTCGTCGGCTTCTGGCTTGCCTTCATGCCGCTCTATATACTCGGCCTGATGGGGGTGACCCGCCGGATGCGCGTGTTCGACGATCCCAGCCTGCAAATCTGGTTCGTGATCGCCGCCATCGGCGCCGCCGTCATCGCGGCGGGGATCGCCGCCATGCTCGTCCAGTTTGCGGTCAGCATCTGGAAGCGCGACGAACTGCGTGACGAAAGCGGCGATCCGTGGGGTGGCCGGACGCTCGAATGGGCCACCAGTTCGCCGCCGCCCGACTATAATTTCGCTTTCACGCCGGTGATCCACTCGCTCGACGCATGGCACGACATGAAGACGCGCGGTGCCGAGCGACCGGTCGGCGGCTTCCGCGACATCCATATGCCGAGCAACACCGGCGCCGGGATCATCCTTGCGGGGATCAGCCTGGTGATGGGTTTCGCGCTTGTCTGGCATATCTGGTGGCTCGCCGCGCTAGGCTTCGTCGGCCTGGTCGGCGGTGCGATCACCCACACCTTCAACTACAAGCGCGACTTCCATATCCCCGCCGCGACAGTGGCCGAGGTCGAGGATGCGCGCACCCGCCAGCTTGCGGCGGCCGGAGCCTGATCGATGAGCAGCACCACCCTCCCCGCCGCGGGCGAAGCGCCCGCCTTCTACGAACTCGACGAGCATCCCCATCCCGAAGGGCACAGCACGATGCTGGGCTTCTGGATCTATCTGATGAGCGACTGCCTCATCTTCGCGATCCTGTTCGCCTGCTATGCGGTGCTCGGCGGCAATTATGCCGCGGGGCCGGCACCCAAGGATCTGTTCGATCTGAAGCTGATCGCGCTCAACACCGCGATGCTGCTCCTTTCGTCGATCACCTATGGCTTCGCCGTGCTCCAGATGCAGCAGGGCAAGGTGAAGGGGACTCAGTTCTGGCTGGCGATCACCGGTCTGTTCGGCCTCGCCTTCCTGAGTATCGAGCTATACGAATTCCACCATCTGATCGAACTTGGCGCGACGCCGCAGCGCAGCGCCTTTCTGTCGGCCTTCTTCACGCTGGTCGGGACCCACGGGCTGCACGTGACCTTCGGGATCATCTGGCTGGTGACCCTGATGATCCAGCTCGGCAAGCATGGGCTGATCGCCGCGAACAAGCGTCGCGTCATGTGCCTGTCGATGTTCTGGCACTTCCTCGACGTCGTGTGGATCGGCGTCTTCACGATCGTCTATCTGATGGGAATGCTGCGATGAGCGCGAACCACGACCACCACGCCGCCGACCACGCGCATCACGAGATCGAGATGCCGCACGCGTCGATGCGCGATTATGCGATCGGTTTCGTCCTGTCGGTGATCCTGACCGCCATCCCCTTCTGGATGGTGATGACGATGCCGCTGTCGACCGGTGTGACCGCGGCGATCATCATGGGCTTCGCGGTGGTTCAGATCGTCGTCCACATGGTGTATTTCCTGCACATGACGCCGAAGGCGGAGGGCGGCTGGTCGATGACCTCGCTGCTGTTCACGATCATCGTCGTCGTGATCATGCTGGCGGGGTCGCTATGGGTGATGCACCACCTCAACACCAATATGATGCCGATGCCGCACGACATGAGCCAGTTGCCGTGACCCGGCCGCGCCGCGCGGCCTTTGCCGCGGCGGCGCTGGTCGTGGCGGCGCTGCTCGCGGCGCTGGGCGTCTGGCAGCTCGAACGGCGCGAGTGGAAACATGCGCTGGTCGCGGCGGTCGATGTGCGCATCCACGCCGCCCCCGTTCCCGCGCCACCACTGGCCGCATGGCGCGGCATCGACGCGGCCCACGACGCCTATCGCCGCGTCACCGCGACGGGCCGCTTTCGCCACGACCGCGAGACGCTGGTTCAGGCGGTCACCGATCGCGGTGCCGGCTATTGGGTGATGACGCCGCTCGAAACGCCCGGCTTCACGCTGCTCGTCAATCGCGGCTTCGTGCCGCGCGAGCGCCGCGATCCGGCAACGCGCGCCGCGGGCAATACCGCCGGACCTACGACGGTAACCGGACTGCTGCGGGTGACCGAGCACGGCGGCGGCTTCCTGCGCGCCAATGATCCCCACGCGAACCGCTGGTATTCGCGCGACGTCGCCGCGATCGCAGCGGCGCGCGGTCTCGGCCGCACCGCGCCCTATTTCGTCGATGCCGACGCTGCGCCGAACCCCGGCGGCCTGCCCGTGGGCGGGCTGACCGTCGTCAAATTCCCCGACAATCATCTGGTCTATGCGCTGACCTGGTTCGCGCTGATGCTGCTCGCGCTGTTTTTTACCTGGCGGCTGTGGCGTCCGGGCGCCGATGCGTCCAATATGCCGGACGAATGAGCGAAGCCACGGCCCCACCGATCGCGCTTCCGGCGGCCGACGCCGGCCAGCGGAACATGTCGCTGCTGATCCAGCTGCGCTGGATCGCGGTCGGCGGCCAGCTCGCGACGATCGAGGTCGTCAACGGGCTGATGGGCATCAAACTGCCGCTTGCGCCGCTGCTCGGCGCGATCATCGTCCTCATCGCGATCAATCTCGCCAGCCTCGCGCGGCTACGCGGCGGCCATTCGGTCGCCAACCGCGAGCTGACGGCGGTGCTGCTGTTCGATGTCGCGGCGCTGGGGTGGCAGCTTCACCATAGCGGCGGCCTCACCAACCCCTTCGCCTCGCTGTTTCTGCTTCAGGTGGTGATGGGCGCGATCCTGCTCACGCCGCGTTCGTCCTGGGCCGTGGTGGCGGGCGCGATCGTTGCGATGGTCGCGCTGCGCATCGATCCGACGCCGCTCGTCCTGCCGCAACCCTATGCCGCCGATCCGCTGGCGCTCTATCTCAAGGGCAGCCTCGTCTGCTTCCTGTTGATCGCGGTGCTGCTCGTCGCCTTCGTCACGCGGATGAGCCGCAACCTGCGCGAACGCGATGCGGCGCTGGCCACCGCCAGCCAGCGCGCGGCGGAGGAGGATCATATCGTTCGCATGGGCCTGCTCGCCTCGGGCGCCGCACACGAACTCGGGACGCCGCTGTCGACGCTTTCGGTGCTGATCGGCGACTGGCGCGCGGCGCCGCGGTTGGCGGACGACACCGAATTGCAGGAGGATCTGGCCGATATGGACGCGGCGGTCGGCCGCTGCAAATCGATCGTCAGCGGCATCCTGATGTCGGCGGGTGAAGCGCGCGGAATCGCACCGCAGCTAACGACTGCGCGCCGTTTCGTCACCGACATCGTCGACGACTGGCGCGCCGGGCGCCTCCCGGGTACGCTCGATTTCAGCGACCGGATCGGTCCCGATGTCGATATCGTCTCCGACCCCGCGCTGCGTCAGGTGATCGACAATGTCATCGACAATGCGGCCGAAGTCTCCCCCGACTGGATCGGCCTCACCGCACTGCGCGACGGCGAGATGCTGGTGATCGAGATCGCCGACCGCGGCCCCGGTTTCGACCCCGCGATGCTCGAGACGATCGGTCAGCCCTATCGGTCGACCAAGGGCCGCCCCGGCGGCGGGCTGGGCCTGTTCCTGCTGGTCAATGTCGTACGCAAGCTGGGCGGTCTGGTCAGCGCCGACAACCGCGATGCAGGGGGTGCGGTGGTGCGGATCACGCTGCCGATCGCGGCGATCGCGCGGGGCGAAGGGAGACGGGGATGAGCGAACGGCGCCTGCTGATCGTCGAAGACGACGAAGCCTTTGCGCGGACGCTGAAGCGATCGTTCGAACGGCGCGACTATGATGTGCGGGTGGCGCATGGGCCCGAGGGGCTGGATGAGCTGCTCGCCGGATTCCATCCAGATTTCGCGGTGGTCGACCTGAAGCTCGGCGCCGCATCGGGTTTGGGCTGCGTCCAGACGCTGAGCGCCTTCGACCCGGCGATGCGCATCGTCGTCCTGACGGGATTCGCCAGCATCGCCACCGCGGTCGAGGCGATCAAGCTCGGCGCCTCCTATTATCTCGCCAAGCCGTCGAACACCGACGATATCGAAGCCGCCTTCGGCCGCGCCGAAGGCAATGTCGACGCGCCCCTCGACGGGCGCCAGTCCTCGATCAAGACCGTCGAATGGGAGCATATCCACCAGACGCTCGTCGAAACCGGGTTCAATATTTCCGAAGCCGCCCGCCGCCTCGGCATGCACCGCCGCACGCTGGCGCGAAAGCTGGAAAAGCGGCAGGTTCGCTGAACGCGGGCACCTCCGGTTTGCCGCCGTTTCGGGGCGCCCCACCGGAAAATTTTCGCATTCCTTTGCGGGGTGCGTGTCATCGCGGCGTCTCATCCCTGTAACATAGGGAGATTGGCATGACGCCAGGCGACGACTTCGGAATGATCCGCCAACGGTATCGCGATTGCTTCGCTGCCGAACTGTCCCCCGGCTTTTCCGACTATATTCATCGTCCTGGTAGCGACGGATCGACCGCCGCGCTCGGCTATGCGCGCGCCGCCGATGCGCCACTATTTCTGGAAGCCTATCTCGATGCGCCCGTCGAAGAGCTGGCGGCAATCGCACTGGGCAGACCCGTTGCGCGCCGCCAGATCGTCGAGATCGGCAATCTGGCAGCCGTCAATCCGCTGGCGATGATCGCGCTTTGGGGCGCGGCGGCGAACGATCTCGCCGCGCTGGGCGATGTCGCGGTCGCGACGCTGACCGCCCCGCTGCGCGCCATGTTTCGCCGCATCGGCATCCCGATCGCCGCCATCACCCCTGCCCGCGGTGAGCGGCTGGGATCGGCGGCATCGGCGTGGGGACGCTATTACGATCAGGATCCGTGGGTCTGCGCCGGCATCATCGCCGGCGGGCAAGCCGCCATCAACAGCTTCCTCGAACGCCGCGCCGGGCGGCAGGCGGCCTGACATGACCATATTCGACATTCTGACCGCCCAGGCGGCCGCGCGCCCCGATGCCGTCGCCATCGATGCGCTCGACGGCCAGCCGCTGCCCTATGGCGCACTGCGCGATCGCGTCACGGCGCGTATCGCCGACCTCGCGCCGCGACTGCAACCGGGCGTCCCGATCGCGTTGCAGCGCGACCATGGCCGCGAAAGCGCCGAACTGGAACTCGCGCTCCTCGCCGCCGCCATTCCGGTGCTGTCGCTTCCCGGCTTCTTCACCGCCGACCAGTCGCGCCACGCCACCGGCTTGTGCGGGGCCGCTCCCGATCCGACGATCCGTTCCGCCGGGTCGGGCAAGCCCCGCCAGCCCGCGCCTGTGCCCCTCCCCGGTGGGACGGCGCGGATCAGCTTCACCTCGGGATCGACTGGCACGCCCAAGGGCATCTGCCTTTCGGCCGACCATATGCTCACCGTCGCCCACGCGATCGTCGCCGCGGTCGGGGCCGAGCACGCCGGACGGCATCTCGCGCTGTTGCCGCCGGGCATCCTGCTGGAAACGGTGGCGGGCTTTTTCCCGACGCTGATCGCGGGCGGCACCTATGTCTGTCCGCCGCAGGCAGAGGTCGGGATGGCCGACCCCTTTCGCCCCGATTTCGCCAAAGCGGTCCGCCTGATTGCCGAACAGCGCATCACCTCGCTGATCCTGGTTCCCGAATATCTCGATGGCATCGTTCGCGTCATGGAGGCGGCGGATATCCGCCTGCCGCTGTTGACGCTGGTCGCGGTCGGCGGTGCGCGCACCCCTGTCCCCTTGGTGGAGCGCGCCCGCCGGCTCGGCCTGCCCGTCCGGCAAGGCTATGGCCTGACCGAATGCGCATCGGTCGTGTCCCTGCAGGACGCGGGCGATGACGATCCGACGTCGGTCGGGCGGCCGCTTTCGCATATGCAGGCGCGTGTCGCCGACGATGGCGAGATCGTGCTCGATGGCCCGATCTGCCTCGGCGCGGTCGGCGGCGCGGCACCGTATGCGCCGCTCCACACCGGCGACATCGGCACGATCGACGCCGCGGGACGGCTGCACATCGACGGGCGAAAGTCGAACCTGATCATCACCAGTTTCGGCCGCAATATCTCGCCCGAATGGGTCGAGGCTGCGCTCACTCGGCAACCGGCGATCGCGCAGGCAATGGTGTGGGGCGACGGCCGACCGGCGCCCGAAGCGCTGATCGTGCCGGCCCATGCCGACGCCGATCTGGATGCCGCGGTCGCCGCCGCCAATGCCCTGCTGCCGGCCTATGCCCGCGTCGGCAGCTGGCGCGAAGCCGCGCACTTCACACCGATGAACGGGCAGCTCACCGGCAACGGCCGCCTGCGCCGCGCCGCGATTGCCGCCGCCTATCTGGACGGCACGCCCGACTTTTTCACCGAACTCGAGGCGCAAACGGTGCGCGAGCGCCTGCGCTTCCTGACCATTCCGCAATTGCAGGCGGGACTGACGGGCACGATCACGCGCGACGTGTACCTCGCCTATCTGGCGCAAGCCTATCACCATGTCAGCCACACCGTCCCGCTGATGCAGGCGGCGCGCGCGCGGCTCGGCGGACGCCCTGCGATCGTGGCCGCGCTCGACGATTATATCGCCGAGGAAACCGGCCACGAAGAATGGATATTGTCCGACATCGCGGTTGCCGGCGGCGACGCCGCGGCGGTGCGCGCCAGCGCACCTGCGCCCGCAACGGCCGCAATGGTCGATCACGCCTATCGCCGGATTGCGACGGGCAATGCCATGGCCTTTTTCGGCATGGTCTATGTCCTTGAAAGCGTCAGCGTAGCGCTGGCGACGCGCGGCGCCTCGGCGGTCGCGAAGAATCTGGGACTGCCGCCGCAGGCCTTCACCTATCTGACCTCGCACGGGGCGCTCGATCAGGATCATATGGCCTTTTTCGCAGAGCTCGTGAACGGACTCGACGATCCCGCCGACCGCGCGGCGATCCTGGGGATGGCGCGCGAGATGTTCGCGCTTTTCGGCGGGGTTTTCGCGAGCATCGAAATGGAACCGGCGCGTGCGGCGGCTTGACGGACAGCGAGTCGCCATCACCGGCGCCGCTGGCGGCCTCGGCGCCCCCGTCGCCATTCTGCTTGCGCAGGCTGGTGCCCATACGATCGGTATCGACCGCAGCGAAAGCACCGCGTGCCACGACAGCATCGTCACCGATCTTTCCGACGACGATGCGCTCGCCGCGCTGGCCGAACGGCTGGCGGGCGACACCCCCGATATATTGATCAACATCGCCGGGGTCATGCGATTCGGCCTGCACGAAAGCCAGCCCGTCGAGGCGCTGGCGCTGTGTTACCGGATCAATCTGCTCGTTCCCGCGGTGCTCGCCCGGGCGGTCGCGGCGCCCATGCGGCAGCGCGGGAGCGGGCAGATTGTCAATATCGGATCCGTGCTTGGCGCTATCCCCTACCCCTGGTTCGCCGCCTATTCGAGCAGCAAGGCCGGGCTCGCCGCGTTCAGCCAGGGATTGCGGCGCGAATTGGGCGGCAGCGGCGTCAGCGTGACGCACGTCAATCCGCGCGCCGCGCGCACCGCCTTCAACAATGCCGAGGTCAACCGCTTCCTCGAAATTACCGGAATGAAGGCCGATGCCCCCGAATGGGTCGCGCAGCGGATCGTCGCCGCGATCCTTGCCCGGCACCCCACGCTCAGCATCGGCGCGATGGAGCGCGTCTATGCCGCGCTCAATGCCATTTCGCCGCGGCTGATCGACACCGGCCTCGCGCCGCAGATCCGGCGCGCCCGCGCAGAATTTTCGTGAAGCACGACAAAGGAGTAGCCCGATGAAACTGCAGATGACGCGCGCCGCGGCGGTCGCGGCGATGGTGCTCGCGGCCGTGCCGGCCGTGGTGATGGCCGGTGCCGCCGAAGATGTGAAGTCGATCAACGACGGCTGGGCGCACATCGTATACGAGGTGCACGGATCGAGCACCCAGACCAAGGCACTCGACGCGCTCGCCAAGCAGGCCGCCGTGCTGGTCGCCCGCTATCCCGGCCGCGCCGAACCTTTACTGTGGCAGGGCATCGTCACCAGCGAGCAGGCGAACCGCGCCAACATCTTTCACAAGCTGGGCCTTGCGACGCGCGCGCGCGACATCATCGCCCGCGCCTATGCGCTCGATCCGCATGCCGCCAAGGGCGGCGCGGCGATGAGCCTGGGCGTCCTCTATTACAAGGTGCCGGGATCGCCGATCGGCTTCGGCGACACCGACAAGGCGCGCAAGCTGCTGAAGGAAGCGCTCGCGCAGGATCCGGGCGGGCTCGACGCCAATTATTTCTACGGCGACTTCCTGCTCGATCAGGGCGACAAGGCTGGCGCCCGCGCCTTTCTGCAAAAGGCTTTGCGCGCGCCGCACGATGGCACGCGGCCCGTGTGGGATGCCGGACGCCGCCGCGAGGTGCAGGCGCTGCTCGCCAAGACGCGCTGACATGGCAGCCCGCATGGCCGCCGCCTTCGCGGGACAGCTCGCGCGCCCGCGCGGTATCGCAGGGCGGCTGCTCGGCCGGGCAATGGATCTGGCGAACCGCCGGCCGACGCGGCTCGCGATCGACCTGCTGGCGCCGCGCGCGGGCGAACGCGTCATCGACATCGGGTGCGGGACCGGCGCCGCGCTTGCGGCGGTGCGGCGCCGCGCCGACGTGGACGCTGCGGGGATAGACCCGTCGCCCGTCATGGCCGCGATGGCCGCGACCCGGCTGGGAGAGGGCGCCGATATACGCTGCGCCGAGCTTGCCGCGATGCCCTTTCCGCCGACCTCGTTCGACGCCGCGCTGCTGCTTAACATGCTTTATTTCTGCGATCCCGACGGCCGCGACCTTGCGCCTCTCCACCGGATATTGCGGCCCGGTGGCCGCGCGGTCGCCTATGTCACGCACCGCGACACGATGCGCGACTGGTCTTTCACACGCGTCGGCTTGCACCGGCTTTATGACGAGGCGGCGCTGGAGCGCATCTTCATGGGCGCGGGCTTCGCGCACAATCGCATCACGATCGCGCGCGTCGCAATCACCCCTTCGATTACGGGGTTGCTCGCGCGGGCCGTGCGCTAGGGTCAAAGCCGCTTGCGCGCGGAAGGCAATCTGGGTGAATAGGCGCATGACGCTTATCCATCAGCTCATGCTCGCCACGCTCGTCGTCGGGACGACGGTCATCGTGCACCTTGTGGGGCTGGCGATCCTGCTCGCGGTCCTGCGCCGCTATCGCCGCGCCGAGCGCCGTATCCTGATCGTCCTGCTGAACGGTGCCGCGATTCTGGTCGCCGCTTTCGGTCTGTTCGCACTGCACTCGGTCGAGATATGGATATGGGCGGGGGTGTTCCAGTGGCTCGGCGCCTTCGCCGATTTCGAGCATGCGCTCTACTTTTCAACCTCGACCTATGTGACGATCGGATATGGCGATATCGTCCTGCCGCCCGGTCTCCGCATCCTGGGCGCGATCGAGGGGGCGAGCGGCATCATCCTGATCGGCTGGTCGACCGCCTTCTTCTTCTCGATCGTCGATCGCATGAAACTGCTCGAACGCCATTTCGACGCCGACCATCCCCGCTGAGCGCTCAGGACGCCGGAAAGGCGGGCGCCTTGCTGACCATCGCGGGCAGCGGACGCCCCATCACCCCGGTGAACCATGCCGCCGCCTCGACGAGGTCCAAGAGCGCGAGACCGGTCGCGATGCCGCTGCGTTCGAGCATATAGACGACATCCTCGGTCGCCACATTGCCCGCCGCGCCCGGCGCGAAGGGACAGCCGCCGAGCCCGCCGAGCGAGGCATCGACGATCGTCGCCCCTGCGGCGACCGCCGCCCAGACATTGGCAAGCCCCGACCCGCGCGTGTTGTGAAAATGCACGCGCACCGGCAGCGGCCCAACCGCTTCGCGCACGCGCGCGACCGTTTCGGCGACCTGTGCAGGCACCGCGACGCCGATGGTGTCGGCGAGCGCAATCTCGCGCGGCTGCGCATCGGCGACGCGCTTTGCCATGTCGATGACGCGCCCCATCGGAATCTCGCCCGCAAAAGGACAGCCGAAGGCGGTGGCGATGGTGATCTGTGCGCTCCGTCCCGCGGCATGGGCGAGCTCGACTATTTCGATCGCCGCCGCGAGCGATTCGTCGGAGCTTTGCCCCTGGTTGCGGATGCCGAAGGCGTCGCTGGTGACGCAGACCGCGCCCAGCTCGTCGATCCGCCCCGTCGCCAGCGCACGCTTGGCGCCGCGACGGTTCAGCACCAGCCCGATATAGATAACATCGTCGCGATCGGGCAGCATCGCGACCAGCTGCTCGGCATCGGCCAGCTGCGGAACGCGGCTGGGATTGACGAAGCTCGTCACCTCTATCCGCCGCGCGCCATAGGCGATGGCGCGGCGGATCAGCTCGGCCTTGTCGGCCGTCGAAACGACGGTCTTCTCATTCTGCAGCCCGTCGCGCGGTCCGACTTCGACCATTTCGATGCGGGTTTTGATGGCCATTTTCGCGCCTCGGTTCAAATGCTGTTAAAGCGGGGTTGAAAATTACATAGTATTCTAAGTATAAAGAGTCCATGGGCTGCGTTCGACGGGTCGCCGGCTAGGGCGACTTAGAGGATCGGAGCCGCGAAAGGAACGACATGACAGACAGCAACAGCGGCGGGGGAGCGCTGGACGGCCTTCGGGTGGTCGAAATGGGCCAATTGATCGCGGGCCCGTTCTGCGGCCAGCTTCTCGGCGACATGGGCGCCGAAATCGTCAAGCTGGAGCCGCCCGAAACGGGCGACCAGATGCGCCATTGGGGCCAGGGCGACCGGCCGAGCTGGTGGCGCGTCATCGCGCGCAACAAATATTCGGTCGCCGTCGACCTACGCAGTGCGGAAGGCCAGCAGCTCGCCCGCGACCTCATCGCCAAAGCCGACATATTGATCGAGAATTTTCGCCCCGGCACGCTCGAAAAATGGAACCTCGACCCCGCAGAGCTGCGCAAGACCAATCCGGGCCTGATCGTCGTGCGCGTATCGGGCTATGGCCAGACCGGCCCCTATTCGGCGCGCGCCGGATTCGGCGGCATCGGCGAAGCGATGGGCGGCTGGCGTGGTATCGTCGGCTATCCCGACCTGCCGCCCGCGCGCATGGGCGTGTCGATCGGCGACACCCTGGCCGCGACCTATGGCTGCCTCGGCGCGCTCGCGGCGCTGCATCACCGCAACAAGACCGGCGAGGGCCAGATCGTCGACTCGGCGCTTTACGAGGCGGTGTTGCAGGTGATGGAATCGACCGTCGCCGATTATTCGGCGAGCGGCACCAAGCGGCGGCGCACCGGGTCGACCCTGCCCGGCATCGCGCCGTCGAACGTCTATCCCTGCAAGGACGGCGAATATCTGATCGGCGCCAATCAGGACGCCGTTTTCGCGCGGCTTGCCGCGGCGATGGGCCGCCCCGAACTTGCGAGCGACGAGCGCTATGCGACCCACCGCGCGCGCGGTGCGCGGCAGGAGGAACTCGATGCGCTGATCGGCGAATGGACGCGCACGATGACGATCGCCGAACTGGAGGCGAAGATGATCGAGGCGAGCGTCCCCGCCGGCCGCGTCTATGATGCCGAGGATATGCTCGCCGACCCCCATTTCGCGGCGCGCGAGGCGCTCGTCACCGTTCCCGACGCCGAATTGGGCGAGGTGACGATGCAGGGTGTCTTCCCCAAATTGTCGGACACGCCGGGCAGCGTGCGGCGCCCCGCCCCGCTCACTGTCGGTCAGGACAGTGCCGACGTTCTCGAGCGGTGGCTCGGCCGCCCGGCCTAGGGTCGGAACGGGCAGCAGAAGAGACGCGCGGGCGCCTTTACGCCCCGAATGCTGGTGTCATGGCCGCGCCGCGATCTTCCTTGCAAATCCCCTTGCCCGTCAAAAAGCGATGCTTACAGTGGCGCGCACGATTATTACCCGAACAATGAGGATCGCCTTGCCATGCCCCGTAGCAAATTTCGCGCGCCGCTCGCGCTGGTCGCCCTGTTCATGACGCCAGCGGCGGCACAGGCGGCCGAAGATGCCGCGGCGGCGGCGTCTGCGCCCGCGCTGGCCTATCCGGCGACCGAGCGCGGCGACACCGTCGAACCGCAATTCGGCGTCGATGTCGCCGACCCCTATCGCTGGCTGGAAGACGATGTTCGCGTCAATCCGAAGGTCGCAGCCTGGGTCGCCGAGCAAAACAAGGTGACCGACGCCTATCTGGCGACGCTGCCCGGCCGCGATGCGTTCAAGGCGCGAATGACCGAGCTTTACAATTACGAGCGCTTCGGCCTGCCGCGCAAGGCGGGGTCGCGCTATTTCTACACGCGCAACGACGGGTTGCAGCCGCAATCGGTGCTGACGGTGCGCGAGGGCCTGACCGGCGAAGGCCGCGTGCTGATCGATCCCAATGCATGGGCCAGGGACGGCGCGACCGCGCTCGCCGAATGGACGCCGTCTGAAGACGGCAAATATCTGCTCTATTCCGTGCAGGATGGCGGCACCGACTGGCGTATCGTGCGCGTGATGGACGTCGCGACGGGCAAGGATACCGCCGACGAGATCCGCTGGGTCAAATTCTCGTCGCTCGATTGGGCGAAGGACGGCAGCGGCTTTTACTATTCGCGCTTCCCCGAACCCAAGGAAGGCGAGGCCTTTCAGTCGCTCAACGAAAATCACGCGGTCTATTTCCACAAGCTCGGCACGCCGCAGAGCGCCGACGTGCTGATCCATGCGACGCCCGACCAGCCCGAACTCAATCACGGCGCGCTCGTCACCGATGATGGCCAATATGTCCTCGTCGTTTCGTCCAAAGGGACCGACGAACGCTTCGGCCTGACACTGCATCCGGTGAAGGGCGGCAAGGCGATCACGCTGGTCGACGATTATGCGAACAATTGGGAATATGTGACCAACCAGGGCACGCGCTTCACCTTCCTCACCAACAAGGATGCGCCGCGTCAGCGCCTTGTTTCGCTCGACATTCGCAAGCCCGCGGCGCTCACCCAGATCGTCGGCGAACAGGAGGGGACGCTGGTCGGCGCGTCGCGCGTCGGCGACCGCATCATCCTGTCCTACCTCGGCGATGCCAAGTCGGAGGCCCGGATGGTCGCGCTCGACGGCAAGCCGGTGGCGAACATCAATCTCGGCGAGATCGGCACCGCGAGCGGTTTCGGCGGCAAGCCCGGTGATCCTGAAACCTTCTACGCCTTCTCCAGCTTTGCGCAGCCCACGACCATCTATCGCCTTGATACGGTAAGCGGGAAGAGTGAGATTTTCGAGGCGCCGAAACTGACCTTCGATCCCAAGGATTTCACGGTCGAACAGCGTTTCTACACGTCGAAGGACGGCACCAAGGTGCCGATGTTTCTGGTGATGAAAAAGGGGCTCGACCGGTCGAAGGGATCGCCGACTTTGCTCTATGGCTATGGCGGTTTCAACGTGTCGCTGACCCCCGGCTTTTCGCCCACGCGGCTCGCCTGGGCCGACAAGGGCGGGGTCGTCGCGATCGCGAACCTGCGCGGCGGCGGCGAATATGGCAAGGCGTGGCACGACGCCGGTCGGCTCGCCAACAAGCAGAATGTCTTCGACGATTTCATCGCGGCCGGCGAATATCTGATTGCCGAAGAAATCACCGGCCAGGGCGAACTGGCGATCGAGGGCGGGTCGAACGGCGGCCTGCTGGTCGGCGCCGTCACCAACCAGCGCCCCGACCTGTTCGCGGCCGCGCTGCCCGCTGTGGGCGTGATGGACATGCTGCGCTTCGATCGCTTCACCGCGGGCCGCTACTGGACCGACGATTATGGCTATCCGTCGAAAGAGGCCGATTTCCGCAATCTGCTGAGCTATTCGCCCTATCATAATATCAAGGGCGGCCGCACCTATCCGGCGATCCTGGTGACGACCGCCGACACCGACGATCGCGTCGTACCGGGTCACAGCTTCAAATATACCGCCGAGCTGCAGCACGAGGATATCGGCTCCAAGCCGCACCTGATCCGCATCGAGACGCGCGCCGGCCATGGCTCGGGCAAGCCGACAGACAAGATCATCGCCGAGGCGGCGGACAAATATGCCTTCGCTGCCAAATGGACCGGCCTCGACGTTGAATGATCGCGCGGCGGCGGCGGACGATAGCGTTCGCCGCCGCCCACCAGCCGAAAGCCATCGCCTTGTCCTACGCCCTCTCCTTCACCGCCACCGATCCTGCCGCGCTGTGGGCGGAGGCGGCCGACGCCGCCGCCGGTCTCGTCGCGGGTGAGCCCGATGCGATCGCCAATATGGCCAATGTCGCGGCGCTGATCTGGCAGGCTGTTCCCGATCTCAATTGGGCGGGCTTCTACCGCTTCGACGGCACCGAACTGGTGCTCGGCCCGTTCCAGGGCAAGGCGGCGTGCATCCGCATCCCGCTCGACAAGGGGGTGTGCGGCGCCGCGGCGCGGCTGCGCAAGACGCAGCGGGTCGAGGATGTCCACGCCTTTCCCGGGCATATCGCCTGCGATGCGGCCAGCCGCAGCGAGCTGGTGGTGCCGATCGTCGCCGAAGGCCGCCTGATCGGCGTGCTCGACCTCGACAGCCCCTCGCCCGCGCGCTTCACGGCCGACGATCAGGCGGGCGCCGAAGCGCTGATCGTCCGCATCGCCGCCGCGCTCGCGGGTTAAAGCTGCGTCAAAATGGGACGCGATCCGCACGGTTAACGGATTCGCGGAAAAGCGCCGATTTTGCTAACAGACTGTTAACCAAGCCATTGCCCCCACGGGCGATTCCGCTGGAACAGGGAGTTTAGCATGCGCACCGTTTTGTTGTTGGGGGCTGCCGCCGCATCGTTGCTGCTGGCCGGCCATGCGACCAGCGCCGAGGTCACCAAGACCCAGACCACCGTCGTCACGACCACCGACGAAGCGGCCCCGCGGCTCGACTATGAGGCGCCTTCCGCGCCCGATGTGCGCGTCTACACCGGCTATCCCGACCGGATGCCGAGCGAAGTCGAATATCGCCACATCGACGGCTACCAGTCCGAAGGCCGCTGGACGGGTACGTGGAACGGCACCTACGAAGATCGCGACGGCCGCCGTTACGAGGGCAGCTATGAAGGCAGCGTCGAGGGGCGCACCGGCGCCGACTATCCGCCGCCGCCCTATTATCAAGGCGGTTTCGATCCGCGCGAGGACATGGAAATGGGCCGTCGTTGCGGCCATGGCGGCGCGGCGACCGGTGCGGTCGTGGGCGGGATCGTCGGCGGTGTCGTCGGCAATCGCGTTGCCGGTCATGGCGACCGTACCGCCGGCACGCTGATCGGCGGCGGCGTCGGGGCGCTCGCCGGCGCAGCGGTCGGCAGCGAGGCGGACAAGAAAAAGTGCGACGAATGGTGGGCGCGGCGCGGCGGTGCCCATGGCGGCTATTATCCCGGCCATCCCGGCTATCCGGGCGGCTATGCCTATAGTTACGGCTATGGTTATGGCTATTACACGCCGGGCGTCGTCGTCACGACGATCATCAACGGCCCGCCGGTCGTCACCGAACGCGTCGTGACCACGACCAAGACCTATTATGAAAATGTGCCGGTGCGGAAACGCTATGTGGCCAAGCGGAAACCGAAACCCAAAGCCAAGCCGCGCTGCGTCTGCTGACGTGCCCTGAACTGGTCTGGTCGCCAGACTTGGCTTAGTGAGGCCCGCCGATCCGTCGAGGAACGGCGGGCCTTTCCTTTCGCCGCCCTTTCGCCACGGTTCAGCGGCGTGAAAGCATGGTGCGCCTAGATCATCGGGCGACGGCGGACGCCCCTGTCCGCGTTCTGGAGTGACTGAAATGCGCAAGATGACCGGCTTCACCGCAGCGGCGGCGGTTCTGGTTACGACGGTCGGGCTCAGCGCGACCCCCGCCGAAGCACGCGGACGCCACGGCGGCTGGCACAATCGCCACGACGACGGGATCGGCGCCGGCGAGATCATCGGCGGTATCCTGATCCTGGGCACGATCGCGGCGGTTGCCAGCGCGGCGAGCAAGCAAAGTCGCGAGACGCGCAACCGCGACTTTCGTTACGACCCGCCCTATCGCGACGATCGCGCGCAGGACGCCCCCGATTATCAGCGCCGCGACGATCGCGGTCCGGACGGATATGGCACCGGCGACGCCTATCGCGGCGGAGAGATCGAGCAGCGCGCGGCCGATGCCTGCGGCTGGGCGGCCGAGGGCGAAATGGGCGACGATGCCCGCGTCGAAAGCATCACCGACACGCGGCCCGCGAACGGCGGCGACGGCTGGTACGTCACCGGAAACATATCGCGCCCGGGCGGCGAGCTGCACAGTTTCGGGTGCAGCTATCGCGGCGGGCGCGTGGTCGACGTCAGCATCAACTGACCCCATTGCCATTGGATTTTCGGCCCTTCGCCAGCGATGGCGGAGGGCTTTTCTCTGCCCGCCTCCGTCAAGCTGAACCCACGCCGAACCAAGGCTGAACCGCAGATAAGCGCCGGGTTCAGCACCGCGTCACGGCGCCTTCGCTATCAAGGGGCATCGCAGGCAGCACGGGTGCCGCCTGCAGAATAGGAGACCGAACCATGGCGAAGAAGCCCATGAACTGGACCAAGGCCGCAATCGGGGCGGCCACCGCCGGCGCGATGTTGAGCGCCACCCCCGCGCTCGCGCGCGACCGGTACGATCACCGCGACCGCGACGGGATCGGTGCGGGCGAAATCATCGCCGGCGCCGTCGTCCTCGGCGGCCTCGCCGCCATCCTGTCGGCCGATAACGATCGTTACGACCGCTATGACCGCAACGATCGTCGCTATCGCGACCGGTACAATGATCCGCGATACGGCTATGGTTATGATTATGGCCGCTATGGCAACAGTCGCGCAGCGGTCGGCCAGTGCGTCCGTGCCGTCGAGCGCGGCACCAGCCGCTATGGCCGCACCGACGTGACGCAGGTCACGAGCATCGATCGCAAGCGCGACGGCTATCGCGTCAAGGGCCGCGTCGTCGTCAACGAAGGCTGGCGCGGACGCTGGGGCCGCGGCGGTTCCTATGATCGCGGCAAGTTCAGCTGCGACGTGCGGTATGGCCGCGTCGTCGACGTCGATTATTCGGGTCTGCGGTAACGCGGAGCCCCTTCTCCCGGCCCGCCCGCGCCTCGGCGTGCGGCGGGCCGCCTTGCACAAGAGCGTTGCCGGGCGCGGTTAACGCGGCGGTGGGCCGGAGGCGAGCGGCCCGGCCCACGCTCGGCAGGTCGCCAGAATATTCCCGCGTCAATTCAGATGCTTCGTGTCCGAAGCATATCGGTGGCGCCCGCACTCGGTCCGTCGCAAAAGTCGCGAAATCCGAAAAGACGCTATACGAAAATTTACCTTCTTTCGTTATGCGCGGAGATGGGACCACAATAACCGCCTGACGTGGGTGACAGGCGGCAGAAGCTTATTGGGTCGCCCATGCCGAATTTCGAGGCCGATACCGCCTCAACGGCTTCAGCCGAAAAGCGCCAACCGCGCCAGTCGCGACTGGTGAAGGCGTCGCTTGCGTGCGACCGCCTCGGGCGCTTCGATGTGACCCTGCGCAATATTTCCGAAACCGGCGTTGGCGGGCAGTCGCCGCATGTGCTGCAGGTTGGCGAGCGGCTGAC
Organism: Sphingopyxis sp. Q841; assembly: GCF_052384365.1. NCBI lineage: Bacteria > Pseudomonadati > Pseudomonadota > Alphaproteobacteria > Sphingomonadales > Sphingopyxidaceae > Sphingopyxis > Sphingopyxis sp. Q841. The sequence goes on from NZ_JBQSUM010000001.1 coordinate 757,362, forward strand.
CGTCTATCTTCCGGGTCATCAGCCGATGGAGGGCGTGGTCCGCTGGGTCAGCGACAAACGCTTCGGCCTGCAGACCGAACGGACGATCGAGCCGGCACGGCTGCGCGCGGCGCACGCCGATCAGCTCGTCGCCGCCGACAGCAAGGCCGAATTCCAGATCATGGCGCCGACGCAGATGTCGACCTGGCGCCCGGGACTGCGGCAGGTTTCGTCGCTGCCGGGTCATTACGGCAAACCGAAGATCTGACCCGCGCATCGCCGCGCCACAAAGGAAAACCGGCGCAGATCGCTCCGCGCCGGGTCCCCCGTTGATTGATTTTCGTCGGTAAAGCGCGTCAGGCGACCCGGCGCACTTCATTCCCTTCTTCGTCGATATCGCGCAGCACATAGCCGCGACCCCAGACCGTCTCGATATAATTTTCGCCGCCGCACGCGAGCGCGAGCTTCTTGCGCAGCTTGCAGATGAAGACGTCGATAATCTTCAATTCGGGCTCGTCCATGCCGCCATAAAGGTGGTTCAGGAACATTTCCTTGGTCAGCGTCGTGCCTTTGCGGAGCGAAAGCAGCTCCAGCATCTGATATTCCTTGCCGGTCAGATGGACGCGGACGCCATCGACTTCGACCGTCTTGGTGTCGAGATTGACCGCCAGCTTGCCCGTCTTGATGACGCTCTGGCTATGGCCCTTCGAGCGGCGGACGACGGCGTGGATGCGCGCGACCAGCTCGTCGCGATGAAAGGGCTTGGTGACATAATCGTCGGCGCCGAAGCCGAACGAGCGCACCTTGGAATCCATTTCCGAAATGCCCGAAAGGATCAGCACCGGCGTCTGCACCTTTGCGGTACGGAGCTTTTTCAGCACGTCATAGCCGTGCATGTCGGGCAGATTCAGGTCGAGCAGAATGATGTCGTAATCATAGAGTTTGCCAAGGTCCAAGCCTTCCTCACCCAGATCGGTGGTATAGACGTTGAAGCCTTCGGTCGTGAGCATCGTGTCGATCGCCTTCGCGGTCGTCGGCTCGTCCTCGATCAGCAGTACGCGCATTAGGCACCCCTTGACTGTTTCCCACGATGGACCCGCAACCCGTCCGCGGCTCCCTCGCAGTGCCACCAACGCCCCCGTTGCAGGGCTGGCGGAACATTAACCATGAAACTTGTGAAGGGAAAAGGTTAATTTTGATTTAACCCGCAGAAATCCACGAGTCGCGGCCCGCGCAGCTGCGTTTCAGCGTATCGGCGAGATAGTCGGACAAGGCCCGCACCCGCGCCGGGCGGAGGCGCGACGGCGGCGACAACAGGTGCAGATAGGCCTGCGGCAGCGACCAGTCGGTCAGGATCGGAACGAGCCTGCCGGCGCGCAGTTCGGCGTCGATGATGAAGTGCGGCAGCACCGCGATGCCGCCCCCCGCGACCAGCATCGGCACGATCACATCGCCATTGTTCGTGAACAGCGGGCCTGCCGGAACGATCGTCGCTTCCTCGCCTTCGCGGTGGAAACGCAGCGGCCGCGCCTTTTCGCGGTGGCCGTAGCCGGCGAGCCGATGCCCCGCGAGTTCGAGCGGGTGGCGCGGCGTGCCGTGACGATCGAGATAGGCCGGGCTGGCGATCACCGACGTCGGGATCGGCGCGATAGTGCGCGCGAGCAGGCTGCTGTCGTCGAGGCTGGCGACGCGCAGCGCGAGATCGAAACCTTCGGCGATCAGATCGTGGCGCGCATCGCTGAGCGTCAGTTCGATCTCGACCGCCGGATGCTCGGCCATGAAGGCCGCGAGCGGCGCGCCGAGCACCTTGATCCCGAAACTCATCGGCGCCGCGAGTCGGATCGGCCCTGCGAGGTCGAAGCGGTCGCCATGCGCCGCCTCGGTCGCGGCGGTCGCGGCGGCGACCATTGCCCGCGCCTCTTCGAGCAGCCCGGCGCCCGCCGTCGACACGGTCACCGACCGCGAACTGCGATGGAGCAAGGTGATCCCGAGCGATGCTTCGAGCCGGCTGACCGCCTTCGACACGCTGGCCTTCGACAGGCCGAGCGCGCTCGCCGCGGCGGTGAAGCCGCCACTGTCGGCCACCGCCACGAAGCAGGCCCAGCCTTCATAATCGGGAAGCGCCACAACATCCTCCAATTGGAAACGATAGGTTTCGATCTACGCTATTTCAGAAACAAATGCATCGCCTATCTTGGCCTCAACACGCCGCCCCCGATGTCCGGGATGGCGGCCAGAAAGGAGATGCCCGATGATCGACATTCGCAAGTTCGACACGCTGGGCCACGCCAATCACGGCTGGCTCGACGCCCGCCACCATTTTTCCTTCGCCGGCTATCACGATCCCGACCGCATGGGCTGGGGTGCGCTGCGCGTCTGGAACGACGATGCCATCGCGGCGCAGGCCGGCTTCCCGCCGCACCCGCACCGCGATATGGAAATCATCACCTATGTCCGCACCGGTGCGATCAGCCACCGCGACAGCATGGGCAACAGCGGCCGCACCGCGGCCGGCGATGTCCAGGTGATGAGCGCCGGCACCGGGGTGACGCACAGCGAATTCAACCTCGAGGACGAGGAAACCACGCTGTTCCAGATCTGGATCATCCCCGATCGCGATGGCGGCAATCCCGGCTGGGGCCAGCGCGAATTTCCGCAGGCCGACCGTTCGGGACGCTTCGTGACGTTGGCCAGCGGGATCGAGGGTGACGACGACGCGCTGCCGATCCGCGCCGATGCCCGGGTCGCGGCCGCGACCGTGACCGCGGGTAGCCGCGTCGCCTATGATCTGGGCGCTGGCCGCAACGCCTATCTGGTCGCCGCCAAGGGCCGAATCCGCATCAACGGACAGGATGCCGATCCGCGCGACGGCATCGCGATCCGCGATGTCGGAACGATCGAGGTCGAAGCGCTCGACGATGCCGAACTGGTGCTGGTCGACAGCCTCTGATCCCACCCCCTCGGGCCGCCGCCTGCCATCCCCCTCCCTTGCGGCGGCGGCCCACCCCTTCCCCTCCCGACTGAAAGGAAACCGAAGATGGCAAAGATTTTGGTGCTCTATTATTCGAGCTATGGACATATCGAGCAGATGGCCGACGCCGTCGCCGAAGGCGCGCGCGCCGCGGGCGCCGAGGTCGATATTCGCCGCGTCGCCGAAACCGCGCCCGAGGCGGTGGTGAAGGCCGCCGGCTTCAAGACCGACACCGCGCATCCGCTGCTCGGTGATCCCAAGCAGCTTGCCGACTATGACGCGATCGTCGTCGGTTCGCCGACCCGCTTCGGCCGCATGGCCAGCCAGATGGCGAGCTTCTGGGACACCGCCGGCGGCGTCTGGGCGCAGGGTCTGCTTACCGGCAAGGTCGGCGCGGCCTTCACCTCGACCGCGTCGCAGCATGGCGGACAGGAAACCACGCTGTTCAGCATCCTGACCAACCTCCTCCACTTCGGCATGACGATCGTCGGACTGGACTATGGTTATGCCGGGCAGATGGGCGTCGATGAAGTCAAGGGCGGTGCCCCCTATGGTGCGACGACGCTCGCCGATGGCGACGGATCGCGCCAGCCGAGCGAAGCCGATCTCGGCGGTGCCCGCTATCTGGGCGAACGCGTCGCGAAAACCGCGGCGAAGCTCGCGGCCTGACCCCGATGCGCCGTCTGCCGAGCCTCTTCCTCTCCCACGGCTCGCCGATGATGGCGCTCGAGCCCAGCCCGGCGCGGGACTTCCTCGCCGGGCTGGGCGCCCGCTTGCCGCGGCCGCGCGCGATCCTAGTCGTCTCGGCGCATCACGATGCACGGTTCGAGGGCGGCCAGGCGACGGTCACCGCCTCGCCCGCGCCGCCGACGATCCATGATTTCGGCAATTTCCCCCAAGCGCTGTTCGACATGCGCTATCCCGCACCGGGCGATCCGGCGCTTGCGCAGCGGGTCGTGGACCTGCTCGCCGCTCATCGCCTCGCCGTCGCCGCCGATCCCGACCGCGGGCTCGATCATGGGGCCTGGGTGCCCCTGTCGCTGGTCTATCCCAAGGCCGATATTCCGGTGGTCCAGCTTTCGATCGCCTCGCATGCGCCGCCCGAATGGCATTATGCGCTGGGCCGTGCACTCGCGCCGCTTCGCGATGAGGGCGTATTGCTGATCGGTTCGGGCAGCATCACGCACAATCTTCGCGCACTTTTTTCGGCGCGCCTGCCGATCGACGCACCCGCGCCCGCATGGGTCACCGGCTTCACCGACTGGGTGGCCGGACATATGGCGGCGGACGCCGTCGACGAGGTGCTGCACGCTGTAGAACGCGCGCCGCATGGCCGCGACAACCATCCGACGATGGATCATATCCTGCCCTTGTTCGTCGCGATGGGTGCGGGTACGGCAGCGGACGGCCTGCACGCCGCACGGCTCCATGCCAGCACGACCTATGGCCTGCTGGCGATGGACGTTTACGCTTTCGGCGAAGGGGCGGCCCGCCTATAGGCGGGAGATGCTTCTTTCCGACCATATTCTCTTCCTCGATGGCGAGGCGCTTGTCGTCGACAAGCCCGAAGGCCTGCCCGTCGATCCGCCGCGCGACGGCAGCCTCAGCCTCGAAAACCATCTCGACGGCCTGCGCTTTGGCTTCAAGCGCTGGCCGCTCGCCGTTCACCGGCTCGACCGTGACACCTCGGGTTGCCTGCTGCTCGCGCGCAATCCCAAGGCGCACGGCCGTTTCACCCGCGCTTTCGAGGGGCGCGAGGTCGAAAAACAATATCTCGCGATCATCGACGGCGTGCCTGATGGCGATGGCGGCACCATCGACCTGCCCCTCGCGAAGACGTCGACCGCGGAGACCGGCTGGCGCATGGTTGTCGATCCGAATGGCAAGCCATCGGTATCGCACTGGGAAAAGCTTGCCGTCGTCGACGGGCGGGCGCTGCTGCGTTTCCGTCCCGAAACCGGCCGCACCCATCAGCTTCGCGTCCATGCGCTCGAGGGGCTGGGTCTGCCGATCGCCGGCGATCCCGTGTACGGCAACGGCCGCGGCAAGGACCGCACCCTGCTCCACGCCGAGCGGTTGGTGGTAAAACGTGACGTCAAGCCGTCAATAATTGCCGAAGCCCCCTTCCCCGCGCGCTTCGCCGCGCTCGGCTTTTCGCCACCCGAAGGCGCCGCCCCGACCCGTGGCTGACATTCCCGAAGCCGCGATTTCGGAAAAATTCCTCGCCGGCACCGGGCCGGGCGGCCAGAATGTCAACAAGGTCGCGACCGCGTGCCAGCTTCGCGTCGATGTGTTCGCTCTCGGCCTCCCGCCCGACGCCTACCGCCGGCTCAAGACGCTCGCGGGAAGCCGGATGACGGCGGCGGGAGAACTCGTGATTCTCGCGCGCAGCTATCGCACCCAGGAAGCCAACCGCGCCGATGCGCGCGCGCGGCTGAACGAGCTCGTCGATGCGGCGCTGGTCCGGCCTGAAAAGCGGATCAAGACAAAGCCGAGCAAGGCGGCCAGGGCGCGCCGCGTCGACGGCAAAAAGGCGCGCAGCGCGGTCAAATCGATGCGCGGACGCGTGCGATCGACCGACTAGGGCCGGGCGCGCATGCACCTCTATCGCCTCGACGTGACCGCCGAAATCGCCGCGCAGGCGATCGGTGCCGATTCAGGGCGCGATCCCTGGGCCCGCGGCTATGTCACCCCCGGACGCCCGGCGCCGGTGGTCGTCGGCGACGGAAGCGCGCAGAGCCGCCCGTGGCTGCGCCCCAAGCTGTGGGGCGTCCCGCCGCCGCCGCGCGGCGACCAGCCGGTGACGACGGTGCGCAACCTTTCGAGCCCCTTCTGGATCGGCACGCTGCGTCATCCCGAACTGCGCTGCCTGATCCCCGCGACCCGTTTCGCCCTGTGGTCGGGGACGGCCGGCGCGCGGCAACAGCTGTGGGCCGCGCCCGCCGACCAGCCGGTCTTCGCCTTTGCCGGCATCCATCGCCAGGGCGAGGATTGGCCGAGCTTCGCGATCCTGACCGTCGAACCGAACCGCCTGCTTAGCCATCACGGCGCGCAAGCGATGCCGGTCATCCTCCGCCCCGGCGATTATGCGCGCTGGCTGACCGCCGACTGGCGCGACGCGGCCAGCCTCGTCCGTCCCTTTCCGGGGCAGGAGATGACGCTGGCCGAAGACCCCATGGTATAGGCGATTTTCACCAATTCCGTCGACTTTGCGTTCACCAGCGCGGCGCTAAAAATGCGAATCGATAATCCGACCAGTGGGATTGAATACAGTGGCCAACGCCTGCACGACCGACACCGAAGAGCTTTCGCCGCAAGCGCGCCGCGCCGAACGCGCCACCGTCCGCGGGCGCGCGCGCTATCGCGAAGCGGGCTTCAACCCATTCGACGTCGAACTGTTCGACCTGTCGTCGACGGGCTTTCGCATGATCACCTTTTCGCGGCCGCAGATCGGCAAGCAGATATGGGTCAACCTGCCGGGCCTGCAGCCGCTCGAAGCGGTGATCCGGCGCGCCGACGGCAACAGCTTCGGCTGCGAATTCGTCTACCCGCTCCACCCCTCGGTGGCGGCGCACATGCAGTCGAAACTGCGCTAAGCTTCCGGCTTCTCCGACTTTTCCAATATATGCTTCCACTCGTCGGGCGTCACGCGCCCGACCGACAGGCGCGACAGGCGGATAAGGTCCATGTCGGCAAGCTTGGGGTCGGCCTTGATCGCCGCCAGCGTCACCGGATGCGCGAGCGGGCGCACGGGCGCGACGCGCACGATGACCCACGGCGATCCTTCCTCGGCGGTCGGATCGGGCGCGCTTTCCTCGGTAATGCGCATGATCCCCACGCATTCCTTGCCGATATTGCTGTGATAGAACAGCGCCTCGTCGCCGACCTTCATCGCCATCATGTTCAGCTTGGCGCTGTGGTTGCGCACGCCGTCCCACATCCCCGTGCCGTCCTTGACCAGGTCGTCCCAGCCATAGACGTCGGGTTCGGATTTCATCAGCCAATATTGCTTGCCCATGGCGCGGGCCTAGCCCAGCGCGCGCCGACGCGAAAGCATCCTTTTCCTCTTTCGCAACCGCGCCGACCCGCCTAAATCCTGATTCATGTCAAAGACGCGCCCCGGCGGGACCGGCATGGCGCGCCACAGCACCAACAAATGGACACACCCCTTATGACCGCAGCCGTTCCCGTTATTTCCATGTCGCTGCCCGACGATCGCTTCGCCCAGGATTTCGGCGGATCGTTCGAACGCTTCGGGTTCGCGATGATTACCGACCACGGCATCGACCCGGCGCTGATCGACGATGCCTGGGCGAAGGCGAAGGAATTTTTCGCGCTGCCCGAGGCGGTGAAGCGGGCCTATCATATCGCGGGCGGCGGCGGCGCGCGCGGCTACACCCCTTTCGGCACCGAAATCGCGAAGGGTGCGAAGGAAGTCGACCTCAAGGAATTCTGGCACGTGGGCCGCGACCTCCCCGCCGGCCACCCGCTCGCCGCGCAACAGCCGAACAATGTCTGGCCGGCCGAAGTCGCGGGCTTTCGCGAAACCTATGACCGGCTGTTCGCCGAATTCGACCGCATCGGCGGCAAGCTGCTCTCCGGGATCGCGCGCTACCTTGGCCTCGCACCCGATTTCTTCGACGACACGGTGAAGGACGGCAACAGCGTGATGCGCCTGCTGCATTACCCGCCCGTCGAAGGCCCGGCGAAGGGCATCCGCGCCGAGGCGCACGAAGATATCAATACGATTACCCTGCTGCTCGGTGCCGAAGAAGCGGGCCTCGAAATCCTCGACAAGGATGGGAGTTGGCTTCCGGTATCGCCGCCTGCGGGCGCTATGGCGGTCAATGTCGGCGACATGTTGCAACGGCTGACCAACAACCGCCTGCCCTCGACCACGCACCGCGTGCGCAATCCCGACTCCGGCCGCGCCAGCGTTGCGCGCTATTCGATGCCCTTCTTCCTGCACTTCCGTTCGGACTATCCGATCGTGACGCTGGATAATTGCATCGATGCCGAGCATCCGAACCTGTATCCGACGCCGATCACCGCCGACGAATATCTGCAGGAACGGCTCCGCGAAATCGGGCTCAAGAAATAGAACCGGGCCGCGGCCGCCCCGTCGGGCCGGCCGCGCGTCCCGCTATTTTCCGGCCTTGTCGCTGATCGCCCGGATCACCAGCGCCTTGTCGTCGACAAGATAGCGCTTGGCGAGCGCTTCAAGCTCGGCCGGCGTCGCAGCCTCGACTGCCGCGATGCCGTTGCGGCTGCGGTCGAGCCGGTCGGCGCGGCTCGTCGCCTCGGCGACATAGGCCAGCCAATAGGCATTTTCGCGCCGCGCCTTGGTCATCGCCTCGACCAGCGGCTTGCGCGCGCGGTCGAGCGTGTCGGCATCGACGGGTTTGTCGCGCAATTCCTTGGCGATCGCGAAGATCGCGGCGCGCGTCGTCGCCAGATCCTTGTAGTCGACATTGCTTGCGGCGACGAGCCAGCCATAGCCCGGATATTCGTCCGACAGGCTGGCTCCCGCCGACGGGCTGTAGGTTTCGCCCAGCTTTTCGCGCAGTTCGTCGGTGAGCATGAGCTGCATCACGCGCGACAGCAGGTTGAGGCGCATCGCCTCGGTCAGGTCGCTGTCGTCGCGCGCCGGCCAATAGACGCGCAGTTCGGCCTGGTCGGCCGGCCCCTTGTGGATCAGCGTGCGCTCGCTGTGGTCGACCGGATAGTCGCGCTTGCGCGCGTCGCTGTGCGGATCGAACGCCGCGCGGCGTTCGGGCAGAGCGCCGAAGGTTGCCGCGATCGCATCAATCGCCGCCTGTTCGTCGATATCGCCGACGACGCCGATCTCGATCGCGCCATGATCGAAACTGTCGGCGACCGCCGCTTTCAATTTGCTCCAGTCGAGTGCCATCATCGTCGCAAGCGGCGGCGTTTCCTCGCGCGGGTCACCGTTGGCAAGGATGCCGCCGCTGTCGCGCGCCATCACCGCGCCCGGCGTCGCATCGTTGGCGGCATATTGCTGCGGCAGATAGCGACGGATCAGCGCGAGCCCGTCGGCGCGGTAGCCGGGGTGCGTCAGATAAGCCGCCATCAGTTCGGCCTGCGCCGCGAAATCGTCGGGCGAGGTGACCGCTTTGCCCCCAAAGGCATCGGTATCGACGCCGAAGCTGGGGCTGACCGTCTTGCCCGCAAAAATGGTGCGCAGATCGTCGAGGCTATGCGCCTCGAGCCCGCCGAGGCTGATCGATCCCGCAAGCGCGACCTTGGTCGGGTCGTCGCGCGTCGCGAGCAGCGTCCCCCCGTCGACGCGCACCGACAGATAGACCTTGTCCTTCTGGAAATCGGTCTTCTTGATGTTGAGCATCACATTGTTGGCGAAGCGGATGCGCCGGATGCCGAGGTCGTCGATGCGATCATCGCTGACGACCGTGCCGGGCGTGCCGAAATTGTCATAGGCAAAGGCCGCGCTCCGTGCCTGCGCCGGGGGCGTCACCGCGACCGCGCGCGCCGTGTCGAGCGCGGCAAGGATCGCCTTGTCGCCGCCCTCGACGGGCGTCTTGGCAGTGACGCGCGCGAGCGGCGGGCTGAAGCCCTCCATCCGATTGCGGAAGGCCGCACTCACCGCATCGGCCGACAGCTGCGGCGCGACGGCATCGAACAGCGCCTGCGAGGTTTCGGGACGCACGACGACATAATCGCCGTCGGACGCGTCGACCAGCACATCGGCGAGCGCGTCGCTCCGCCGGGTCGTCACGCCGGCGACGGCATTCTTGAGCGCGGTGCGCCGATTGGCGATCTGTTCGTTGACCTCGGCCTGGGTGAAGCCGAACTGGACGGCGCGGCGCAGCTCGCGCTCGATCAGGCCGAGTGCCTCCGTCCACGCCCCTTCCTTGGCGATCGCCCCGACCGTAACCTGATCGAAGACCTTCCACCCGTCGGCTTCACTGAAATAGCCCGCGAGGATCGGAGAATTCTCGTCGAGCGCAATCTTGGCTAGCCGGCGGCTCAGGATCGCTTCGCCGATATCTTCGGCTAGCTTGCGCGCGCGCTTCGCCTTGGTGTCGGCTTGCTGCACCCAGGGTTTGAAGCTGGCGATCGTCACCGAATCCTGGATCGCCGGATCGACGAAAGATTCGGCGGCGGCGGGGCGCTTGAAATCGAGCGTGCCGATGTCGGGATCGGCACCAGCCGGTCCGCGGCCCTGCCAATCGGCGAAGCGCGCCTTGATCTTCGCCTCGACCGCGGCGGGATCGAAATCGCCGACCATCACCAGCGTCGCCCGTTCGGGCCGGTAATAGCGATCGTAAAGGTCGCGCAGGCGCGATGCGGGGGCGGTACGGATCACCTCTTCGGTACCGATCGGCATCCGGTTCGCGACCGTCATCCCCTTCATCTGGAAACCGAGCTGATCGACGATGTTGCGCAGCTGATAGGTATCCCGCGCGCGGCGCTCCGACAGGATGACACCGCGTTCGCGGTCGACCGCGGCGGGGTCGATCGTCAGTTCGCTCGCGGTTTCCCGCATCAGCATCAGCCCGGTGTCGATCAGATCGTCCGACGCGTTGGGCAGATCGAGCTGGTAGACCGTCTGATCGAAGCCGGTCGAGGCGTTGGTATCGGCCCCGAAGGCCAGCCCCTTCCTTTCGAGCAGCTTGATCATCTCACCCTCGGGCACATGGGTCGAGCCGTTGAACGCCATATGCTCGATGAAATGCGCCAGCCCGCGCTGATCCTCGGCTTCGGCAAAGCTGCCGACGTCGAAACGCATGCGCAGGACGACGCTGTCCTTCGGGGTGCTGTTCTTCAACAGCGCATATTTCATCCCGTTGGGAAGAACGCCGAAGACGATATTTGAATCGACGAGCACATCGCTGGCCGCGAAATTCCAGGCCTTGGCCGCGGCGGTCTGCGGATTGACCGGAACGACCTGCGCTGCGGCGGGGGCGGCGGCGGGTTTCGCGAGAACCGGCGATATGCTGACGGCGATAAGGGCAAGGGGCGAGAGCGCGGTCGAGATGCGCCAGAAAATGGTCCGCTTCATGGCGACCGGTCTGACCGCCCCATATGGGGCGGTCAAGCCCGCATCAGCTTGCGATGCCGATGCTTTCGACCGGCGACATGTCGGGTCGACCAGCCGCCTTTGCTGCATAGAGGGCGCGGTCGGCGGTGTCGAAAAGCCGGCGCGCGCTGCCACCGTCGCCGGGCCAGTTGGCGACGCCGACGCTCGCGCCGACGCGCAATGGCTGGCCGCCGATGCGGTAGGGCGCGACGAGCGCGGCGAGCAGATGATCGGCAAGCGCGGTGGCAAGCAGCGGTGAACGGCGCGGCACCAGAATGGCGAATTCGTCACCCCCCTGCCGCGCGACCAGCGCATGATCGCCGCACGCCCGGCGCAGCCGCGCCGCGACTTCGCACAGCAATTGATCGCCGGCGGCATGGCCGTGCCGGTCGTTCACCGGCTTGAAGCCGTCGAGATCGAGCAGCGCGATCGCGAATATCTCGCCATCCGCCGCGCGCGCGATTTCTTCCTCCAGCCTCAGGTCGAACGCACGCCGGTTGGGCAGCCCGGTCAGCGCGTCGCTATGCGCCAGATCGCGCATCTGCCGCTGCAATTCCAGCAGGTCGACAAGCTGGCCATGCTGCTGAAGGATCATGCGCACCAGGAACATCGTCGCGACGACCAGGCTGGTGCCCGCCGCAATCTCGGGCGCGTGGCCGGAGGTCAGCATCAGATAGGCGATCGGCACCATCCCGATGCCCAGATTGAGCAGCGCTGCAAAGCGCGTCGATGACAGGCAATAGGCGGTCGCCAGCGACCCCATCGCCATGATCATCGCATAATAGCTGTGATTTTCGGGCGGCGCGGCGAGCCAGTTGACCACCGTCCAGCTGCTGCACATCGCGCCCATCGTGCCCGACACCCACGCTGCCTCGACGATCACCCGCCGCGCGCGCCGCGGGCTCATGCGCCGGCCACGATAATGCATCTGCGCAGCGAAGCCGAGCAGGCACACCGCCGCCAGAACGACCGGAAAGCCGATCCGGATGATCGGATGGACGCTCGGCATGCCGCCATAGATGGCGGTCGGCGTCGTCGCCGCGAGCATCAGAAAAAGCATCGGGGTCAGCGTCTCGATACGATTGGCGCGCAGAATCGCGACATCGTCCCGGATATCCTCCGGCAATGGCGGAAAAAAGCGCCGCCGCATCCATGCTATAACCCCCGTCATTCCGGCTGGGTATCAAGCGGGAGTAAAGCATGCGTTAAACAAAGGAAGGATTGTTTTTCATCGCCCTAACCGGGCCGCCCCCTCCCTGCGGCATGCCAAAAATTAACCATGTTCTGCGATCCCTCGCGCCGCGTTCATGTCGCAGGAGCTTTCGCATGTCCTTCCCTTCGCCCGATTTCACCGCCCCCAGCCAGATCGACGGCGCAATCCTTCCGCCCGCCGCACCCAGTCTGCCGCAGCAGGACACGCCGGCGGAGCAGGCCGCGCGCGCCGCGCAGCTCGCTGCGACGCGGCAGGTCTATATGTGGACGACCGACGAGCCGTCGCTTCCCGGCGTTCCGCTCGCGACCGATGTGCCCAAACAGGATATGCCGACGATCGCCTGGTTCGCGATCCTGATCGGCGTCGGGCTGGCGATCGTGCGCAATGCACTCGCGGTGAAGCTGGACGGCGTCGACAAGGGCGAACTCGATACGCCGCGCAGCACCTATGAAGCCGCGCTGGCCGAATGCGACGCGATCGAGCTGTCGACCGCGCGCATCGCGGCGGGCCATGCGATGAAGGATGGCACGTCGCTCCTCGGCCATTTCGTCGACGAGGTCGAACATGTCGTGGCCGCGGTCGAGGCCGACACGCAGCTTGCGAAGCTGGAGGCGCATCGCCAGCGGATCGAAGCGCTGATCAAGGTCAGCGCGGCCGAAGTGGCGGGCCTCGGCAGCAGCGCGCCGCGCAGCCTCGACGCTTATCGCGCCCTGTTCCGGACGCTGCCCGTTCCCGGTGTCGCCTATGATTTTCAGGACGATGCCTGTTTCGCGCGGCTGCGCGTTCAGGGACCGAACAATATGCTGATCGCCGCGGCGGGCGACGCGCTCCCGACCAATTTCCCGCTCAGCCCCGCGCGCTATGCCGCGGTGGTCAATGGCGACACGCTGGACGCCGCGCTTGCCGAGCGCCGGCTGTTCCTGCTCGACTATGCCGAACTCGCAGTGCTGACGCCGGGCACCTACGGCAGCCTTGCCAAATATGTCTGGCAGCCGATTGCGCTGTTCGCGGTGCCGCCGGGCGGATCGGCACTCGTTCCGGTCGCGATCCAGTGCGGGCAGGATCCCGCGCTGCATCCGATCTTCACGCCCTCGGCCGCCGCCGATGCGCAATGGGGCTGGGAGATGGCGAAGCTGGTCGTTCAGGTCGCCGACGGCAATTATCACGAACTCTTCACGCATCTGGCGCGCACTCATCTGGTGATCGAGGCTTTCGCGGTCGCCACGCACCGCCATCTGGCCCAGGCGCATCCGCTATGGGCGCTGCTCGTTCCGCATTTCGAAGGGACGCTGTTCATCAACGATCAGGCCGCGACCTCGCTGATCGCCGCGAACGGGCCGATCGACCATATTTTCGCAGGCACCATCGCATCGAGCCAGGCCGCGGCGGCCGACGACCGGCTGGCCTTCGACTTTTACGGCAAGATGCTGCCGGCCGATCTGGCCGCACGCGGCGTCGGGACCGGATCGACGCTCGCCGACTATCCTTATCGCGACGACGCGCTGCTGGTGTGGAATGCGATCCGCGAATGGGCGCGCCAATATGTCTGGCTCTATTATACCGACGATAACGCGGTTGTCGGCGACACCGAACTCGCCGCCTGGGCCGACAGTCTGGCCGGCGAAGCGCGGATCAGCGGCTTCGGCCCGATCGCAACGCGCGACCAGCTTGCCGATGTCTGCACGATGGTGATGTTCACCGCGAGCGCGCAGCATGCCGCGGTGAATTTCCCGCAAAAGGACATCATGGCCTTTGCGCCCGCCGTCACCGGCGCGGCGTGGCAGGCGGCACCCGACCGCGAGCGCGGACAGGACAAGCCGGGCTGGCTCGCGATGATGCCACCGATGGCGCTGGCGCTCGAACAGCTCAACGTGCTCGAACTCCTGGGTTCGGTGCATTACCGCCCGCTCGGCGACTATCGCAGCAACAGCTTCCCCTACCCGCCCTGGTTCCAGGACCCGCGCGTCACCGCGCCCGAGGGGCCGCTCGCGTGGTTCAAGGGGGCGCTGGCCAATGTCGAAACCGCGATCGCCGCGCGGAACGCGCAGCGGCGGCAGCCCTATCCCTATCTGCAACCCAGCCTGATTCCGACGAGCATCAATATCTGAGGCAGCGTCAACGACAAAACTTCGTCATGGCGAGCCCGGCAAGGCCGGGTGAAGCAATGCAGGGCGGTTTACGCGCGCTGTGGATTGCCGCGTCGCCTTCGGCTTCTCGCTATGACGCCGCTGTAAACGCTCAGGCGCGTGCGGGGTCGGGGCGGCCTTAGCTGCCCTTCTTCTTGCGGTGCGTTTCGAGGTCGAGCACCGCATTGTCGCCGCCTTCGGGCATCAGGCCAAGTCGCCGCGCAACTTCCTGATAGGCTTCGACTTCGCCGCCGAGGTCGCGGCGGAAGCGATCCTTGTCGAGCTTTTCATTGGTGTTCATGTCCCACAGGCGGCAGCCGTCGGGGCTGATTTCGTCGGCCAGGATGATGCGGCTGTAATCGCCGTCGTAGAGCCGTCCGAATTCGAGCTTGAAGTCGACGAGGCGGATGCCGACCGCCGCGAACATGCCGCTCATGAAATCATTGATGCGGATCGCCATGTCCTGAATGTCGTGCAGTTCGTCCTGGCTGCACCAGTTGAAGCAGGCGATATGTTCTTCGGCGACCAGCGGATCGCCAAGCGCATCGTCCTTGTAGCAATATTCGATCAGCGTGCGCGGCAGCGGTGTGCCTTCCTCCAGCCCGAGGCGCTTCGACAGCGTGCCCGCCGCGACATTGCGCACGATCACCTCGATCGGCACGATCTCGACCTGACGGATCAGCTGTTCGCGCATGTTGAGGCGGCGGATGAAGTGCGTCGGCACGCCGATATTGCCCAGCAGCGTGAAGACATGCTCCGAAATCCGGTTGTTGAGCACGCCCTTGCCGTTGATCGTGCCGCGCTTTTGCGCGTTGAATGCAGTCGCATCATCCTTGAAATACTGGATCAGCGTGCCCGGTTCGGGGCCTTCGTAGAGGATCTTCGCTTTGCCTTCGTAGATCTGGCGGCGACGGGCCATGGCGGTCAACTTTCTGTCGGAACCAAATGAATGGCCCCGGCAAAGCGACTCAAATGTGAGCGCGACGCCGGGGCGGTCGGGGCGCCTATAGCGACAAAGCGAGGGCGCGTCATCCCCGGGTTGAAAGCGATCCTCCCTGTCGCGCAGCGATGGGGAGGCGGCAGCGGCGCAGCCGCTGACGGAGGGGCCTTTGCGCAACGCCGCTGCCCCGCCACCATCCTTCGGATGGCCCCTCCCCATCGCTGCGCGACAGAGAGGATCTTTCTTTACGTTTACGTAAAGTGCTTGCACTCGACGCCGTCGCTTGCAACGCTGCGGCCAAAGCCAAGGAGAGAGAAGATGAGTTTCGAACAGATTCGTCTCGACAAGCATGAGGGTATCGCGCTGCTGACCCTCTATCGCCCCGACCGCATGAATGCCTTCACCGGCGAGATGATGCAGGAAATCATTACCGCGCTCGACGAATGCGATGCCGACGACGGCGTCCGCGCGGTGATCTTCACCGGTCATGGCGAAAAGGCCTATTGCGCGGGCGCCGATCTGGGCGCGGGCGCCGCGACCTTCGATTATGACAAGCGCGCCGACAAGCAGGCGCTGCTGCCCGACGGCACCCCGGCCAGCCCGATCGGCGAAGACGGCACGATCAACTGGTCGCACCCGCTGATCCGCGATGGCGGCGGCCGCGTGTCGATGCGCATCTTCGAAGCGAAAAAGCCCGTCCTGGGTGCCATCAATGGCGCCGCGGTCGGCATCGGCGCGACGATGACGCTGTCGATGGATGCCCGGCTGGCGAGCGACAACGCCCGCTACGGCTTCGTCTTCGCGCGCCGCGGGATCGTTCCCGAAGCGGCATCGAGCTGGTTCCTGCCGCGACTGGTCGGCATCCAGACCGCGCTCGACTGGTGCTATTCGGGCCGGCTGGTCCCCGCCGCCGAAGCGCATGAAAAGGGGCTGGTCCAGTCGGTCCATACACAGGGCGAGCTGGTCGACGCTGCGATCGCCAAGGCGCGCGAGCTGACCGGCGACAGCGCTCCGGTATCGGTCGCGCTGACGCGGCACATGATGTGGCGGATGCTCGGCGCCCCGCACCCGATGAGCGCCCACCGCTGGGACAGCCGCGTGATCTTCGCCCGCGGCCGCAGCCCCGATGCAGCGGAAGGCGTGACCAGCTTCCTCGAAAAGCGCGCGCCCAACTTCACCGCCAGCGTCGCCAGCGACTATCCGGCGTTCGGGGAGTTCGAGGACTCACCGCCCTATAGCTGAGGCGACAGGCACGTCGGGTCAGGGCCGTTCGGGCTCTGACCCCGGCGTTCCGGCGCCAGCCCCAGCTCGCGTACCATCGATTCGATGCCGACGACCGGCTGCAAAACATCGGTCGGGTTTATGCAAATTCTCCCGCAGCGGCGCGGGATCGAACTCGGCCGATGGGGGTTGGTATAGCAGCGCGGGCACCGAGGGGGAGCGGTTCATTCTCCTGTCATCCACCCGCCGCATAAATGAGTCTGGCGCGCTTCGAGCGAAGCGCCGGGCCAAAGTGGGAGCATGAACATGAGCATTTTCAGCAAGATAAAAGACGCGATCTTCGGAAAGAAAGCCGAAGCCGCTACCCCCGCTCCGGCAGCACCGATAGCCCCCGCCGAGGTACCCGCTGGCCCGGCCGCGGCTGCGGCGCCCACTGCCCCGATCAGCGAAGTCGATGTCGAGGCGATCCTCGCCGCCGAAGCCGCCAAGGTGGCACAGCCGCTCAACTGGCGCACTTCGATCGTCGACCTGATGAAGCTGCTCGACATCGATTCGAGCCTCGCCAATCGCAAGGAGCTGGCGCAGGAACTGGGCTATACCGGCGAACTCAACGGCAGCGCCGAAATGAATATCTGGCTGCACAAGGCGGTCATGCGCGAACTTGCGGCGAACGGCGGCAAGGTTCCCGCCGACCTGACCGACTGACAAAGCGCCGATAATTTTCGACCGGGGCCGGGCGCACAGGGTGCGTTTCCGGCCCCTTTCGATTGACCCGGGGCAGCAGCGGCTCCAAATGACTTCTTCAGAAACAAGAATATCCAGGGGAGCCGCCGAATGCCCGAAGCCTTTGCCACGCCCGTTAGCCGCCGTCAGACGATCGCCACTCTGGGTGCCGGAGTCGCGGGGCTGGCCTTGGCTGCTCCGGCCCGCGCCTTCGCGTCCGCGGTCAGCGGCGACGGCGCGGCGGGCGCCGACGCGCTGCTGACCTCGATCGCCGACAATCTCCTCGCCCGTTCGCCCGAGGGTGCGACCTCGCTCGGCATCGATACCGGCGCGCGCGCCGCGATGCGGGCGCAGCTAAGCGATCGATCGGCGGCGGGGCAGCAGGCACTGGCGGCGACGCTGAAGGCCGATCTGGCGCGCGTTCGCGCCTTCGACACGGCGGGGCTCGACCATGCGACGCGGACCAGTCTCGCGGTTGTCGACAGCGCCTATGACGTCGCGCTCGCCGGCTTCGCGCAGCCCTATGGCGATGTCGCGGTGGGCGGTTGGCGCAACACGCCCTATGTCGTCATCCAGAATGTCGGCGCCTATCTCGACGTGCCGAAATTTCTCGACAGCGACCATCCGGTCAAGACGAGCGCCGACGCCGAGGCCTATCTTGCCCGCCTCGCCGCCTATCCCGCTGCACTCGACGGCGAAACCGAACGGCTCAAGGCTGCCGCCGCCCAAGGCCTCATCGCCCCGGCCTTCCTGATCGACAAGGCGGTCAAGCAGATGGAGGCGAGCCTGGCCGACGCCCGCGACGGCGGCGGACTGGTCGAGAGCCTCGCGTCCCGGACGCGCGAACAGAATATTGCGGGGAACTGGGGTCCGCGCGCCGAGACGATCACGCGCGAGACGGTGGTACCGGCGCTAGAACGCCAGCTTGCCGAACTCAAGGCGCAACGGCCAAAGGCGACGATGGACGCGGGCATGTGGGCGCGTCCGCACGGCGACGAATTCTATGCATGGGCGCTGCGCGCATCGACCACGACGCGGATGACCCCCGACGAGGTTCACAAAATGGGTCTGGAGCAGCTCGAAGAGTTGCACGGGCGGATGGACCCGATCCTTCAGAAGCTCGGCTATACGCAAGGGTCCGTCGGCGACCGGATGAACGCGCTGGCGAAAGACCCGCGCTTCAAATTCCCCGACAATGACCAGGGCCGGGCCGAGATCGTCGCCTATATCCAGAGCTGGCTGAACAAGATTCGCGCCCAGTTGCCGCGCGCCTTCCGCACGATGATGAAGGGCAATGTCGAGGTGAAGCGCCTGCCGCTCGCCGAAGAACCTGGCGCGCCCGCGGCCTATGGCGGTGCCGGATCGATCGACGGATCGATCCCCGGCCGCTTCTGGATCAACCTGCGCACGACCGATCTGCACAGCAAATATTCGCTCCCCGACCTCGCGATGCACGAGGCGATCCCGGGCCATGCCTGGCAGGGCGAATATGCCAACAAGATGCCGCTGATCCGCTCGATGCTCGCCTTCAACGCCTATTCCGAGGGCTGGGCGCTCTATGCCGAGCAGCTTGCCGACGAGCTGGGGCTTTACGACGATTTCGAGGTCGGACGGCTCGGCTATCTTCAGTCGATCGCCTTTCGCGCCTGCCGCCTCGTCGTCGATACGGGGATCCACGCGAAGCGCTGGACGCGCGAGGAGGGCGTGCGCTTCTTCGTCGAACGCAATGGATCGAACCCGCTGGAGGTCGCGAGCGAAGTCGATCGCTATTGCAGCTGGGTCGGGCAGGCCTGCGGCTACAAAGTCGGCCACAGCGAAATCGTCCGCCAGCGCGGCCGCGCACAGACCGCGCTCGGTGCGAAGTATGACCTGCGCGATTTCGACGATACCGTCGTGCTCGGCGGTAATGTGCCGCTCGACGTTCTCGCGAAAAATGTCGACGAATATATCGCGGAAACGAAGGGATAGTGCCCGGAAAAAGGCAAGGCGATCCTTCGCTGACGCTATCGCCGACGGTAGGCGGACCTGACGGGTTCGCCTATTTCTTCCCGAACAGCGAGCCTGCGATGCCGCCCAGGTCGTTGAGCGGGTTGCCGTCGCCATCGCGGTCGAGCGCACCGAGAATGCCGGCGCCGCCGTCCTGCTGGACCATCTGCGCAAAGCGACCGAGCGAGCCTTCTCCGCCAATCTGGCCGATGATCTCCTGCAACTTTTCGAGCGGCAGGCCGGTGGTCGCGGCAGCGCCTTCGGCGGTGTCACCCTGCATCGGGTGATGCTTGGCGAGCGCGGCAATCGCCGATTCGACATGCTCGGGCGACAGACCGACCTTGGCGGCAAGGTTGGCCACCGTGTCGTTTCCGGAAATCTGTCCGAGAATATTGTCCAAGATGCTCATGGCTGCGCTCCTTCGCTTCGAGTCGGAACCGACGCTATCACGGCGCAGGCAGCGGCGCGAGGTCCGGCGGGACGAACCCGCGCCGCGCCGGCACCGAAAAGAGCAGGCGGCGGCTGTAGAAGCGCAGCGGCCAGTCGCGCGCGCCCACGGGCGATCGCAGCAACGCATTGACGCGGCGGGTCAGGCCCGTCTCCGCCGTTTCAGCGAGGAACAGCCGCACCCCCGCGACATAGGCGCACGTGATGCTGTTGTGATAGCCCTGCGTATCGTCGTTCACGCCGCCCACGCTTTCGTTGAAGCGGCGGATGATCGGCGCAATTTCGGCATCGACGTCGATGTCGGGGCGCTCGCTCAGCAGCCAGAGGCACGCCGCCAGATGCGCCTCGTGCGTCCACGCCTCGCGCGGCAGGGTGCAGGCGAGCAGGCCCGCACCGATCGCGCGAATATCGGCATCACGCTCGAACAGGCGCGGGGTAAAGTCGGTGGCCATGGGTCCAGTCCTTCCGGGTGAATGAGCACCCGGAAGTTTCCGGGTCAATCAGGCCGCGACGGCGGCCTGCGGTGCGGCGTTACGGACGCCCTCGTCGACATGGTCCGCAAATTGCGCGAAATTGTCGATGAATTGCTGCACCAGCGTTTGCGCCGTGCGGTCATAAGCCGCCTTGTCGGCCCAGGCTTCGCGCGGATCGAGCAGGCCCGAATCGACGCCGGGCACCGCAACCGGAACCATGAAGCCGAAATTCGGATCCTTGCGGAATTCCGCATTGTTCAGGCTGCCGTCGAGCGCCGCGTTGAGCAGTGCGCGGGTCGCCTTGATCGGCATGCGGCTGATCCCGTCCATCGTCGCCATGCCGCCGGTCCAGCCGGTGTTGACGAGCCAGCATTCGACGCCGCCCTTGGCGATGCGCTCCTTGAGGAGATTGCCGTAGACCGACGGATGACGCGGCATGAAGGGCGCGCCGAAGCAGGTCGAGAAGGTCGCCTCGGGCTCGGTCACGCCGATTTCGGTGCCCGCAACGCGCGCGGTATAGCCCGACAGGAAGTGATACATCGCCTGATCGGGGGTAAGCTTCGCGATCGGCGGCAGCACGCCATAGGCATCTGCGGTGAGCATGATGATATTCTTGGGCACCGGGCCCATATTCTTTTCCGACGCATTCGGGATGAAGTCGATCGGATAGGAGCCGCGGCTGTTTTCGGCGAGGCTGTTGTCGTCGAGGTCGAGTTCGCGCGTCGCGGGGTCGATCACCACATTTTCGAGCACCGTGCCGAAACGCTTCGTCGTCGCGTAGATTTCGGGTTCGGCCTCCGCCGACAGGCGGATCATCTTGGCGTAGCAGCCGCCTTCGAAGTTGAAGACCGCGGTGTCCGACCAGCCATGTTCATCGTCGCCGATCAGCGTGCGCGAGGCGTCGGCCGACAGCGTCGTCTTGCCGGTGCCCGACAGGCCGAAGAAAACCGCCGTATCGCCGTCGGCGCCGATGTTCGCCGAGCAATGCATCGGCATCACACCCTGCACCGGGAGGAGATAGTTGAGGATGCCGAACACCGACTTTTTCATCTCGCCGGCATATTGCGTGCCGCCGATCAGGATCAGCTTTTCGGAGAAATTGACCGCGATCACCGTTTCAGTGCGCGAACCATGCTTCGCCGGATCGGCGCGGAAGCTCGGCAGGTCGATGATAGTGTATTCGGTCGCGAAGGACGCCAACTCCTCGGCCGTCGGACGGCAGAGCAGCGTGCGGATGAACTGGCTGTGCCAGGCGAATTCGGTGATGACCTGCACCCCGACGCGATATTCGGGCTGCGAGCCGCCGAACAGCTGCTGGCGATAGACGCGGTCGCGCGACGCGAGATGGGCAAAGAAATCGGCCTTGAGGGCAGCGAAATGATCGGGCGTCATCGGCACATTGGTCTTGCCCCACCAAATGGTGTCTGCCGTTTCGGCGTCCTGGACGATGAACTTGTCCTTGGCGCTGCGCCCGGTGTGCTTGCCGGTTGCGACGACGAGCGGGCCGTCCTTGGCGAGCAGGCCCTCGCCATTGCGTACGGCATCCTCGACGAGCTGCGCGGTGCCCCAGTTTTCGGCCACATTCGCTTTGGTTTCGACGGTGTCGGTGCCGATCACAACCTTGGTCATTTGCTTCGCCTTTCCTCTGCGCCGCGCGCACCTTTGCATAGGTATGCAGGACATGCCATGCGAAAGCGATGGGCCCGCATGAACATGGGGTGCCGACGTCACGCCGATTCCGAAATCCCGGCCGCGTTAGCGATAGCCGAGGCCGAGGTCAAAAGATTAAAAGGTGAATCGTGGGCGGGACGTGCGCAGTTGTCGCTGGCCGGCAGATCGGCTAGTCCGGCGCCGGGTCCGCCCAATGGAAAGAGCATGACGGCAACCATCGCGCTGGTCGACGACGACCGCAACATCCTGCAATCCTTGTCGATCGCGCTTCAGGCCGAAGGCTTCGTCACGCGCGTCTATTCGGACGGCGAAGCCGCGCTGAAGCCGCTCATCGACAATCCGCCCGATCTGGCCGTCTTCGACGTCAAGATGCCGCGCATGGACGGGCTCGAGCTCCTGCGCCGCCTGCGCGAGAAAAGCCAGCTTCCGGTGATCTTCCTGACCAGCAAGGACGACGAGATCGACGAGGCGCTGGGGCTCGCGATGGGTGCCGACGACTATATCTCCAAACCCTT
Organism: Sphingopyxis sp. Q841; assembly: GCF_052384365.1. Classification (NCBI taxonomy): domain Bacteria; kingdom Pseudomonadati; phylum Pseudomonadota; class Alphaproteobacteria; order Sphingomonadales; family Sphingopyxidaceae; genus Sphingopyxis; species Sphingopyxis sp. Q841. The sequence continues at coordinate 779,686 of NZ_JBQSUM010000001.1, forward strand.
TTCGCAGCGGCTGCTGATCGCCCGCATCCGCGCGATCCTGCGCCGCGTCGACCTCAACCGCAATGCGGCGGCGGCGGACGACGAGCCTGCGGCCGAACCGATCGTGCGGGGCCGGCTCGCGATGGACCCGGCCCGGCACAAGGTGAGCTGGGGCGGCAAGGATGTGACGCTGACCGTCACCGAATTCCTGATTCTGGAGACGCTCGCCAGCCGCCCGGGCATCGTGCGCAGCCGCAACCAGCTTCTCGACGCGGCCTATCAGGATGATGTCTATATCGACGATCGCACCATCGACAGCCACATCAAGCGCCTGCGCCGCAAGTTCCGCGAGGTCGATTCGGACTTCGACGCGATCGAGACGCTCTATGGCGCGGGGTATCGCTTCTCCGATGATGGCTGACGCGTCGATTGCCGAACAGGAAGAAGCGCCGCTCGTCTGGTCGGCGCGCTGGTCGCTCACGACGCGCATCCTGGCCGTCAACATCCTAGCGATCGCGCTGCTGGCGGGCGGATTCTTCTATCTCGATACCTATCGCACCCGTCTCGTCGATACGCGCATTTCCGAAATGCAGGACCAGCTCGGCCTGCTCGACAGCGCGCTCGAGGCGGCGCGCCCCGACCAGCGTGCGCGGCTGATCGGCGAATTTACGCGCACAACCGAATCGCGGCTGCGCTTCTATGCTGCCGATGGCCGCAAGCTGTCCGACAGTTTCGATCATGGGCCGCCGACCTATACGCTGCGCGATCCCGATTTGCAGGCGTGGCAGCGCGATGCGGCGCGCGCGATGGACCGCGGCATCGACTGGATCGTCGGCGCGCCGAGCTACCCCGAATATACCGAACCGGCGCACGACACGCTCGCTGCCTGGCCCGAGGCCGAAGCGACATTGCGCAGCGGCGAAGCGCAGGCGCGATTCCGCTATGCCCCCGAACGCACCCCGCTGCTCAGTGCCACCCGCGTCGTCGATCTGGAGACGCCCGAGGTGATGCTGATGACGCTCAACGCGCGCGACATCACACGCACGGTGCGAGCCGAGCGCTTCCGCCTCGCGATCGTCATCGCGATGGTCGTGATCGCATCGGTCCTACTGTCGCTGTTTCTGGCGCGCACGATCGTCCGCCCGCTGCGCCGGCTGGCACGCGCGGCCGTTCGCGTCCGGCTGGGCCGCGCGCGCGAGGTGGTCGTCCCCCGCCTTCCGAGCCGCCGCGACGAGATCGGCACGCTGGCGCGCGCGCTGAGCGACATGACGCAGGCGCTGCGCGAGCGCATCGACGCGGGGGAACATTTCGCCGCCGATGTGACGCACGAGCTCAAAAATCCCATCGCATCGGTGCGATCAGCGATCGAAGGGCTGGGGCGCGTCACGTCCGACGCGCAGCGCACTCAGTTGCTCGCCATCGCGGACGAGGATGTCCGCCGGCTCGACCGCCTCGTCACCGACATCAGCGACGCAAGCCGGATCGACGCGCAATTGTCGCGCGCGTCTTTTGAACCCGTCGATGTCGGGCTGATGATCGAATCGATGCTCGCCGCGCGCTGCGCCCGCAACAGCCAAAGCGAAGATCGACCTCGCATCGCCTTTGCGCGGCCGCGCAAGGGGACGACTGCGGTGATGGGCGACGGCCATCGGATCGAGCGGGCGATCGACAATGTCATCGACAATGCGATCAGCTTCTCGCCCGCTGGCGGCCTCGTCTGTATCGCCGCCACCCGCCTGGGCGACGAGGTCCATGTGCGGGTCGATGACGACGGGCCGGGGATCGAACCGTCGCAGCGTGAAGCAATTTTCCGCCGTTTCCACAGCGAACGGCCGTCGGGGGAAGCGTTCGGCAAGCATAGCGGGCTGGGCCTCGCCATCGCGCGAACGATCATCGAGGGGCATGGCGGCACCATCTCGGCGCGCGACCGCGACGACGGCCGGCCCGGCGCCAGCCTGCTGATCACCCTGCCCGCGCGCGAAGGCTCCGATCCCACGGGCTGAATTTGCCGCGGGCGCCTATCGCCTTGCAGCCCCGCTTCGTCGCCGGTAAGCCTGCACCCATGTTCCTGAGCAGGACCAGGGCCGAGATCCACAATATCCATGCGAGCTGCGTGGCAGCAGGCAATGGCGGCGTCCTGATTCTCGGCAATTCGGGCCAAGGCAAGTCGGACCTTGCACTCCGCCTGCTCGACCGGGGCGCGCGGCTTGTCGCCGACGACCGCTGCGACATCTGGTACGAGCGCGGACGCCTGTGGTGCCGCCCGCCCGAAAATCTGGCTGGAAAGCTGGAAGTGCGCGGCATCGGCATCATCGAGCGACCGTGGACCGCTCCGGTGCCGCTGGCTCTCGCGGTCCGGCTTACAGACCATTATGATCGCATGCCCGCGGTGAATCAGGTCGAAATGGTCGTCGGCCATCCCCTGCCCGCGCTGCTGCTTTCGGCCTTCGAAGTATCGGCCCCGATCAAGATATTGCTCGCGCTCGAACGACTGGCGCCGGCTGCATGAGCGATCCCGCCGCGCCGCGTCTGCTGCTCGTCACCGGCCTTTCGGGCGCCGGCAAGTCGACCGTGCTCAAGGTGCTGGAAGATCTGGGGTGGGAGGTTGTCGACAATCTGCCGCTCGCGCTGCTCGACGCACTGATCGACGCGCCGGTGCAGCGCAGCGCGGCGAACCGGCCGATCGCGGTGGGCATCGACAGTCGCAGCCGTGGTTTCAAGCCGGCGCTGCTCGTCAAACGCATGAAGGAACTGCGCGAAGCGGGCGGGCGCGACATGCAGACGCTGTTTCTCGATTGCGCAGGCGCCGAACTCGAACGGCGCTTTTCGGAGACGCGCCGCCGCCACCCGATGGCGGAGGACCGCCCCGCCGCGGACGGCATCGCGCGCGAACGCGAGATGATGGAGCCGCTCCGCCGCTGGGCCGAGCATGTCATCGACACGACCAACTATACGAGCAACGATCTGCAGCAGGAGGTGCGCCAGCGCTTCGGCGGCAGCGGCGACGATGCACCGGTGCTCAACATATTGAGCTTCGGCTTCGCGCGCGGGTTGCCGCGCCACGCCGATCTGGTGTTCGACATGCGCTATCTGCGCAATCCGCACTGGGACGCGGCGCTGCGCCCGCACACCGGGCTCGACCCCGACGTCGCCGCCTATATTCGCACCGATCCCGCTTATGAAGCGACGGTGACGCAGATCGAAACCCTGCTCCTCACCCTGCTGCCGCGCTACCGCGCCGAAGGGAAAAGCTATGTCACCATCGCCTTCGGCTGCACCGGCGGACGCCACCGTTCGGTCCATGTCGCCGATCGGGTTGCCCGAACGCTACGCGCCGCGGGCCATGAGCCCACGGTGACCCACCGCAACCTTGACTCGGCCCCGCAAGATGGGCTTGAGGGCAAGCCCCCGCCCGCATCTCCCGCACCCGGCGGACAAACATAAGGGTCTCGCTTTTCATGCCCACCGATAAAGCCCTGCCGCTGCTCGGAATGGTTCTCGTCACGCACGGCCGCCTCGCCGAGGAAATGGTGACGGCGATGGAACATGTGGTGGGACCGCAGCGCGCGGTGGCGACTGTGTGCATCGGCCCCAATGACAATATGGAAGTGCGCCGCGGCGAAATTGCCGAGGCGATCCAGCGCGTCGACGAAGGGCGCGGGGTCGTCATGCTGACCGACCTGTTCGGCGGCACGCCGTCGAACCTTGCCATCAGCCTGCTGGAAAGCGGACGAACCGAAGTCATTGCCGGCGTCAACCTGCCGATGCTCATCCGGCTGGAAAGCGCGCGCAAGACGATGGACCTGCGTGCCGCGGTGATCGCGGCCAAGGAAGCGGGCCAGAAATATATTTCCGTCGCATCGGAAATGTTGGGGGTGGGGCCATGAACCAGATCAGCGAAACCGTAGAAATCACCAACCAGCGCGGCCTGCACGCCCGCGCCAGCGCCAAGTTCGTTACCTTCGTCAGCCGCCTGCCCGAAACCGTGTCGGTCGAGGTCGAAAAGGGCGGGTCGCGCGTTTCGGGATCGTCGATCATGGGATTGATGATGCTCGGCGCGGCGAAGGGCGACAGCATCACCATCCACACCAGCGGCGACGGCGCCGAAGCCGCGATGCTCAAGCTCGTCGGGCTGGTCAAGGACAGCTTCGGCGAGGATTGATCCGATGGCCCCGACCGGCCAGCAAAACGCCCGCCGTTCCCGAATCGAAAGCCTGTCGAACCCGCTCGTAAAGCGGATGCGGCTGTTGCGCGAAAAGCGGCATCGCCGCGCCGAAGGGCTGTTCCTGGCCGAAGGGCTGCGCATCGCGACCGAAGCGCGCGAGGCGGGCATATTGCCGCGCTGGCTGTTTCTGGCCGACGAGGGCGCCGCGCATCCGCTCGCGCGGACGCTGATCGACGCGACGCTGGCGAGCGGCGGAGAGGTGATCGACACGACGCCGGCAATCCTCTCCAAATTGTCGGGCAAGGACAATCCGCAGACGATCGTCGGCATCTATGCCGAGCCGCGGACCGCGCTATCCGACCTCGACCGCGACGCGGCGCCGATCTGGCTGGTTGCCGAACGGCTGCGCGATCCCGGCAATCTGGGCACCATGCTGCGCACCGGCGACGCGGTCGGCGCCGGCGGGTTGATCCTGCTCGGCGAATCGACCGATCCCTATGGTGTCGAAGCCGTGCGCGCGAGCATGGGGGCGATCTTCACCCAGCGGCTGGTGCAGGCCGAATGGGACGAGTTTCTGCCCTGGCTGCGCAGCGGGCGCGGCGAACTGGTCGCAACCTGGCTCGGCGACGACACCAAGGATTATCAGGCGGTGCGTTATGCCGCCCCCACCTTCATCCTGATCGGCAATGAATCGCAGGGCCTGCCGCAAGCCTATGCCGAAGCCGCCGACGTGCGCGTAAAAATGCCGATGATGGGCAAGGCCGACAGCCTGAACGCGGCCGTTGCGGCCGCGGTCATGGCCTATGAAGTGCTGAACCAGCAGCGAAGCTGAACGCCGGCCATGCAACCTGTTCAGCGGCCGGCCATTGGACCCGAGGTAACCGCCGCCGCGAAAGGATTTGTCATGAAGATGCTGCTTGTCCCCGCCCTCGCCGCCGCAGCGACGCTTGCCGGCTGCGCTGCCACCGGCACCGGACCCGCGACGCCCGCTCCGCCGGCCGAGGCCTATATGGCGCTGGGGACCGAGCCGGGCTGGACGCTGGAAATCACGCCCGCGCGCCTTGCCTATAATGGCGATTATGGCGCGACGCGCATCGCGGTCGCCAACCCCGGCGCGCGGCCGAGTTTCAACGGCGAGCGCTATGTGACCGGCCGGCTGACCGTCGATGTGACGCACAGCGCGTGCAGCGAAGGGATGAGCGACCGCCGGTATCGCGACACGGTGACCGTCACCGCCGACGGCAAGACGGTGAATGGCTGCGGCGGCGCGATCTTGCCGCCCGCCGACCTTACCGGCACCCGCTGGACCTTCGTGTCGATTGGCGGCACGCCGGTCGCCGCCGATCGCCCCACCGAGCTGGTCTTTGAGGGAGAACGGATGAGCGGCAGCGCGGGCTGCAACCGCTTCGGGGGCAGCTATGCCGTCAAGGACGGCATGCTGTCCGCAGGACAGCTTGCGGCGACGCTGATGGCCTGCCCCGGCGCCGGCATGGCGCAGGAACGCGCCTTCTTCGACCTGATGAAAACGCCGGTGCGGCTGAGCTTCCCGTCCGACGGCACGATGGTGCTGACCGGCGAAAGCGGCCAGACGGCCGTGCTGAAGCGCGTGATCTGACGCGCCATATCGCTTCCGCCCGCGCGGGGGCGACAGGTCATTCGCTCGCGTCGTTTACCGCAGCCGGTGCCGCCGCAAGCTTCGCCAGCGGCCGCGCCGCCTGTTCGGCAACGGGCAGCACGGGAATTTCCTTGCCGCCCGTCTCGACGTCGAGCGCCTCGAAACGCTTCGCCTGCGTCAGCACCTGGCTTTCGAAGCTGCCCACAAAGGCGTTGTAGGCGCCGGTCGCCTGATCCAGATTCTTGCCGACGCGGGCGATATGCCCGCCCATCGTCGCCATGCGCGCATAAAGCTCCTTGCCCAGCGCGGCGATCTCGCGCGCCTGCCCCGCCAGCTTTTCCTGCCGCCAGACCGCCGCGACGGTGCGCGCAATCGCGATCAGGTTGGTCGGCGTGGCGAGCAGCACCTTGCGGTCGAAGGCATAATCCCAAAGCTCGGCGTCATGATCGAGCGCGGCGGCGAGGAAATGTTCGCCGGGAACGAACATCACCACATAGTCGGGCGTGTCGTCGAACTGGTTCCAATAGGCTTTGGCGCTCAGCGTGTTGACGTGCGCCTTCATCGCCGCGGCATGTGCGGCGAGATGCGCGGTCTTTTCGGCTTCGTCGACCGCGCCAAACGCGTCCTGATAGGCGTTGAGCGACACTTTGGCGTCGATGACCAGGCTTTGCCCGCCCGGCACCTTGACCACGACGTCGGGACGCAGCCGCCCGCCTTCGCCATCGGCGACGCTTACTTCGGTCTGGAAATCGGCATGTTCGGACAGGCCGCAGCTTTCGAGCACATTGCGCAGCTGTTGCTCGCCCCAGCGGCCGCGCGCCTTGGGCGCGTTGCGCAGCGCGTTGACCAGCTTCGCCGCCTCGCTCGACACGCGCTCGGTCCCTTCGCGCATGGCGGCGATCTGGCCGTGCAGCAGCCCGAAGGCGTCGCGACGTTCGGCCTCGACCTTGCCGACCGCCTCTTCATATTTGGCCAGCCGTTCGTGAACCGGCTGGAGCAGCGCCTTCAGATTCTGCCCCGCGCTTTCCTCACTCTGGCGGAACCGCTGATCGGCACGTTCGAGGAAGTTTTTCTGCGCCTCGCCCAGCATCGCCTGTCCGACCTCGCGGAATTGCGCGGTGAGCGCCGCCTGTGCCTCCTTGAGCTGCGCGATCTGCGCGTCGTGGGCCGCGTCGCGCGCCTTTTGTTCGGCGAGCAGCGACGCGAGCTGGATATCGGCGGCCTTGCGTGCCTCCGCTTCGGCGGCGAGATCGGTGACGGCGACCCTGAACCGTTCGGCGAGCCCGTCGCGTTCGGCCTTGAGCCCGCCCGCCTGCCGTCCAGCGAACAGCCAGCCGATCACGGCACCGACAACAAGGGCGGCAACGACGGCTAGGAGCAGGGGCAAGGTCATCGGCGGAACATAGGACGAACGCAGCGCGCTTGGCTAGCCGCTAATTTAGCGACCCGATCTGCCGGAGGCTCCCTCGCCCGGCGCGTCAGCCCTTGTCATAGGCATTGCGGCCGCGCGTCGCGGTCATCCGGTGCGACGAGGCGAGCGCGAGGTCGTGGCTGCGCACCGAGCTGACGAAATGCCAGTCGGCAGTGACACGCTCGGGCGTCAGCGCCACCGTCGCATAGCCGCGATCGCGCGTGTTCGCCCAGCGCAGCTGCGGCGACGCGGCGCGCAGGGCGGCGACCCGTATGTCGTCGGGGATGGCCGGCGTGTAGCTTTCGAACCCCGGCGAGGTAACGCTGTGTCCGCCGACCTCGATCCCCGCCGGTCGGCCGCCATGCGTCAGGTCGAAGGCCCAGGCATTGTGGCTGTCGCCCGACAGGGTGACGAGATTGGCGCCGGCGCGCTGCGCCGCGGCGAGCAGGCGGTCGCGCGCGGCGGGATAGCCGTCCCAACTGTCCATATTGAGCGGCAGCCCGGCCTTGGCGGCGAGCTGACCGATCTCGACCCGGCGCTGCACATAGTCGGGCAGGTTGGCGCCGAACCAGTTTTTCGATTCGGGCGGCGTGAACAGGCTGCCCATGACAATCTGCTGCGCGCAGACCTGCCAACGCGTGCCAGATTTCGCCGATGCCGCGAAGCCGTCGAACAGCCATTTTTCCTGCTCACTGCCCAGCAACTGCCGCGCTGGGTCGCGATAACCGGTTTCGGCAAATTGCTTGAGCGCGGCGGCCGCGTCGCCCTTGTCGGCAAGGATGTCGCCGATCTCGAACTGCTTGTCGCGCGCGGTGATGCGCGTTTCGGGCAGGAAGATCGTCGCCAGATCGCCGACCTGATAGCTGCGCCAGCGCGCGCCGCCGACCGGCATCCATTCGTCATAGGCGCGCATGGCGGCGGCTTCGCGCGCGCTCCAGTCGCCCTCGTCGGGTTGGTGGTTTTCGGCCCCGCCCTTCCAGGTGTCATTGGCAAATTCATGATCGTCCCACTGCGCGACGATCGGGAACAGCTGGTGAAGGCGCTGCAAATCGGCGTCGCTGCGATAAGCGGCATAGCGCAGCCGGTAATCGGCGAGCGCGATCAGCTCGTTCGAAGGTTGGATCAGGCGGCCGGGCACCGCCTCTTTCGCCGACGGATAGGTGCCGACCTTATATTCGTAGAGATAATCGCCGACGTGAACGACCAGATCGATGTCCGAACGGGCGGCCGCATGGCTATAGGCGTTGAACCAGCCGAAGGGCAGATTCGCGCAGGAGAACAGCGCCAGGGTGAAGGCGCCCGCTGCCCCTTCCGGCAAGGTGCGCGTACGCCCCGTCACCGACATCGTGCCGTCGGGCGCGACAAAGCGATAGAAATACCAGCGGCCGGGCTCGAGACCGTCGACGCGCAGCTTGGCGGTGTGATCCGCGTCGCCGGCGGCGGTGACGCTGCCGCCACCGACGATGCGCACGAAGTCGGCCGTGTCCGACACCTCGGCCGTCAGCGCGGTGTCGGCCGCAGCGGCATAGCGCGTCCATAGCAGCACCGACCGCGGACCGGGCTCGCCACTCGCGACCCCGTGGGTGAAGCCCTGTGCCGCCATCGCCTGCGCCGCGCCAGGCAAGGCCATGGCGGCAAGCCCTGCCGTGCCGAGCTTCATCAGCAGGCGGCGATCCATTTCGGCCCAAAGCTGGTGCATCGATTTTCCTCCCATTTCGCCGGGTCTGTGCCCGGCTTTCATGACAATTATGCGCTCACCCGCTCATACCGAGCGCGAGCAACAGCAGCATGAAAGCGATGACCGCGAACAGGCTGAAGAAAAGCAGCAGGGTCGTCCGTGCAAGCGCACCGACGCGCGACGAGCGATAGGCGCCGCGAAGCTGGCGATACATGTGGAACGGAACATAGAGCATCGCGAAGAAGGTCGCGAGATCGCCCAGCAACGTCAGATTGAGCAGCCGCACCACGACGAAGAGTAGCAGCATGAAGCTGATCGAATAGGTGACGAAGACGAAATGGTCATAGGTGTGGAAACGCCGGCTGAACGGATAGAGCAGCCACATGAAGGGCAGCGACAACGGGATCAGCGCCCAGGCGAATTTATAGGCGTTGGCCTGCAATTTGTAGAGAATCAGCGCCGGGTTCGCGAACGCCTTTTGCAGACCATGGTCGATGAAGGGCACCCCCGTATCGACCTTGTTGCGCGTGACGAAATCGGCGCTGGTCTTCACCTGATCGACGGGGTTGTCGAGAACCGGCGGCCCCGCGGCGCGGTCGGCCGTGCGCTCATCCTTGCTGCGGCTCCGCGAAATGCCTAGATAGTCGGCACTTTTCTGAAGAGTGGCGCGCTCGTCCTGCAATTCCTGGCGCTGCGCCGCGGGGAGATCCTTTTTCGCAAGTTCGGTATCGATACGGTCGACCTCGACCTGCATGCTGTCCTTGATCGCGGCCGATCGCGTCTGTTCGGCCGCGGCCTTGTTCAGTTCCTCCCCGACACCGCCGCCCGCGCCGACCATCGCCAGCACCGCATAGGTCAGGAACACCGCAAACAGGAACAGCGCCAGCGGCGAAATGAAGCTCGCCCGCTCGCCGTGAATGTAGCGGCGCGTCAGATCGCCAGGCCGCCATGTCAGGAGCGGCAGCGTGTTCCACAGCTTGCCCTCGAAATGAAAGATGGCGTGAACCAGATCATGTCCGATCGCGCCGAAGCTGCGATGGACATCGGCCTTCTGCCCGCAGCGGTGGCAGTGCGACCCGCGCAACACCGTCCCGCAATTGAGGCAGCGGGCGCCCGCGTGCGCGCTGCCTTCGCCATGCCCCGGCTCGATCGCGCGGCCTGCAAGCCCTGCCGTGATCGCCGCCCCGAATGCTTCGATGTCCCCGCTCATGCGCCCTGACTAGTGGGCCGAATGACCTCGTGCAACGGGGCTTTCGGGAATCACGCCAAAAGTGATATTGGCCCGTCGCATGAACGCTGAAACCTCCACAGCCCTCGGCGCCGCGCTGCACCATAACGACGCGGATACGCTGATCGCCGACATGGGCGCACGCGCACGCTTGGCAGCGAAGGCGCTCGCGGTGGCGACGACAGCCGAAAAGGCCAAGGCGCTGCGCACGGCTGCGGCCGAGCTGCGCGCGCGCGCCGCGACGATCCTGGATGCCAATGCGCGCGATATGGAGGCGGGGCGCGAAGGCGGCCTGTCGTCGGCGATGATCGACCGGCTGCGCCTCGACGAGAATCGGCTCGCCGCGATTGCCGACGCGGTCGAGGGTATTGCCGGCCTGCCCGACCCGGTCGGCGCCGAAATCGACCGGACCGAGCGCCCCAACGGCATGACGCTGGCCCGCGTGCGCGTTCCGCTGGGCGTCGTCGGCATCATCTATGAAAGCCGCCCGAACGTCACCGCCGATGCTGCGGCGCTGGGGCTGATGTCGGGCAATGCGGTAATCCTGCGCGGCGGCAGCGAGGCGGTTCACTCGAACCGAGCGATCCACGCCGCACTCGCCGCGGGTCTCGCCCAGACCGGCCTCCCCACCGATGCCGTGCAACTGGTGCCGACGCAGGACCGCGCCGCGGTGGGAGCGCTGCTCCGCGCGCAGGGCCTGATCGACATCATCATCCCGCGCGGCGGCAAGGGGCTGGTCGCCCGCGTGCAAGACGAGGCGCGCGTACCCGTGCTCGCCCATCTCGACGGGATCAATCATCTCTATATCGACGGCGCCGCCGATCCCGCCAAGGCGGTGGATCTTGCGGTCAACGCCAAGATGCGCCGCACCGGCGTCTGCGGCGCGACCGAAACGATCCTGATCGACCGGGCCTATCCCGCGCCGCTTGCCATCGTCGACGCGCTGATCGCCGCGAGCTGCGAAGTGCGCGGCGATGCCGCCATCGCGGCGCTCAGCTCCCATGTCACGCGCGCGAGCGCGACTGATTGGGACTGCGAATATCTCGACGCGATCGTCTCGATCGCCGCGGTCGACGGGATCGAGGGCGCGCTGTCGCATATCGACGCCCACTCCAGCCACCACACCGACGCGATCGTCACCGAGGATGTCGCGACCGCCGAGCGGTTCCTGTCCGAAGTCGACAGTGCGATCGTCATGCACAACGCCTCGACGCAATTCGCCGACGGCGGCGAGTTCGGCCTTGGCGCCGAGATCGGAATCGCGACGGGACGCCTCCACGCACGCGGCCCCGTCGCACTCGAAGGGCTCACCACCTATAAATGGCTGGTGCGCGGGAGCGGGCAGGTTCGACCCTGACCCGTCCGCTTACCACCGGCCTCCTCGGCGGCAGCTTTAATCCCGCGCATAGCGGGCACCGCGCGATCAGTCTTGACGCGATCGATGCGCTGAGGCTCGACGAGCTGTGGTGGCTCGTTTCGCCCGGCAATCCGCTCAAGGCGCAGGCGGGCATGGCGCCGCTTGCCGCCCGGTTGGCCTCGGCACAGCGCATGGCGCGGCGCTCGCCGATCCGCGCCACCGCGATCGAGGCCGAGCTGGGTACGCGCTATACGGTCGACACGCTGCGCGCGCTCATCCATCGCTATCCGAATCGGCGCTTCATCTGGATCATGGGCGCCGACAATCTGGTTCAATTGCCCCGCTGGCGCGACTGGCGGGAGATTGCGCGATTGATGCCGATTGCGGTTATCGCGCGTCCGGGCTATAATGGCCGCACCCATGCTGCAGAGGCGATGGGTTGGCTGCGGCGCTTTGTCCGGCCCGCGGACCAGAAACGTCTTTGGACAGACTGGAGACCGCCTGCCCTCGTGTTCCTGCGTTTTTCGCCCGATGTGCGATCCGCAACTGCAATACGGCAGGCCAACCCCCGCTGGTTCGAAAGCTATGCAGGCCGCGCGCTGCGCGACCCTGTCACGCATTCGCGGCTGGCCATGGATGAAAGGAATGAAACCGCTTGATAGCCGCCAGTAAGGATGCCGCGCCCGGCGCCGCGTCCGCACCCAAGTCTTCGGACGACAGCGTGGAAAGCCTCCACGCGCTGATCCTTCACCAGCTGGACGAGGATCAGGCCCAGGAAACCATTTCCATCCCGCTTGCCGGCAAGAGCAGCATCGCCGACCATATGGTGATCGCGAGCGGTCGGTCGACGCGCCATGTGTCGGCAATCGCCGACAAGCTGGCGCAGCGGATCAAGCAGGAAACGGGCCGGCCGGTCCGCGTCGAGGGGCTGCCCAATGCTGATTGGGTGCTGATCGACGCCGGCGACGTGATCGTCCACTTGTTCCGTCCGGAAGTTCGCAGCTTCTATAATCTCGAACGCATGTGGTCGTTCGGCGATGCACCGCCGGTTGCCGCGGTAAATTGACGCCTTTGCCTCGCTAACGTAGGCGAGGCGTCATGTTGCTGCACATCATCGCGCGCGGGCGCATCGGGCGCGGGCCCGAGGCCGAACTGGTCGAGCGCTATATGAAGCGCGTGACCTGGGCGCAGAAGATTTCGGAGCTTCCCGACACCGGCGGCCGCGTGCCCGCCGCACCCGTCGGCAGTCGCACCGTGCTGCTCGACGAAGGCGGCGAACAGATGTCGTCGCTCGAATTCGCCAAACTGCTGGAAAAATGGCGCGACGGCGGCGTACGCGAGGCACGATTCTGTCTTGGTGCCGCCGACGGCTTCACCCCCGACGAGCGCGAAGGGGCCGACAAGGTCATCGCCTTCGGCCGCGCGACCTGGCCGCATCTGATGGCGCGCGCGATGCTCGCCGAGCAATTGTGGCGCGCCACCAGCATCGTTGCGGGCCACCCCTATCACCGCGAGGGTCGCCAATGAGGGCCGCCTTGCTTGTCGTCGTCGCCTTCGCAGCGATCGCCGGCGGCGCGCTGGCGCTTGCGCAGAGCGACGTTTTCGATCCCGCCGCGATTGCGGCGCGCGAGCGCCAGCAACTGCTGACCGCCAAGGCCCAGTCGGCCGCGGCAATGCGGCGAAGCGCGGTGCTCGAAGCGCAGGCAAGCGCCGCGCGCGACGAGGCCGACCGGCTGAAGAAGCGCAGCGCCGCCCTCGCCGCGCGGATACAGTCCGCCGAGGCCGACATCGACGCGGCAGAGGCGCGCGTCGCGCTGGTCAGCCGCCGCCTTGCCGATCAACAGACGCGGCTCGCCGAACAGCAGCAACCCCTGCTCGCGCTCACCGCCTCGCTCCAGCAATTGAGCCGCCGCCCGCCGGTGAGCGTGCTCGCCCAGCCTGGCTCGCTGCGCGACATGGTCCACGCGCGCGCCGTACTCGACGCGGTGATGCCGGTGATTCAAGAGCGCACCGCGGGAGTCCGGCAGGAACTCGCGCGGCTGCGCACTACGCAGCAGCAGCAACGCGTCGCGCTGCAGGCGCTTTCGGCAAGCAAGGCACAGCTTGCCGAGCGGCGGGACGCGCTGACGCGGCTCGAGAATGAAGGCCGGCTGCGCTCGCGCGACCTGATGAGCAGCGCGCAGCTCGAAGCCGACCGCGCGCTTGGTCTCGGCGAAAAGGCGCGCGACATCGTCGATCTGATGGACGCGCTGGAGGCCGACGCGGCGGTGCGCGGCGAACTCGCTGATCTGTCCGGGCCGCTTCCGCGCCCCGCCGACCCCGCGAGCGCGGCGCCGCAAGCCGCGCCCGTCGCGCCGGCCGCAAGCCGCGATGCGGACTTCGGCGCGGGCGCCTATCGCCTGCCGGTCGTCGGACGCATCGTTGCGGGGCTCGGCGAAGTGAATGACAGCGGCGTCCGCTCGCGCGGCATCACCGTCGCGACGCAGCCCGGCGGTCAGGTGGTCGCCCCCGCCGCGGGCCGCGTGAGCTTTGCCGGCGATTATCGCGGCTATGGCAAGATCGTCATCATCGACCATGGCGGCGGCTGGACATCGCTGATCACGGGAATGATCGCGCTGTCGGTTTCGGTCGGCGACACGCTGGACGCCGGGGCGCCGGTGGGCCGCGCCGGGTCGGACGACAGCCGCATCACGGTCGAACTGCGCCGCGCCGGGCGCCCGGTCGATCTGGTCGCGATGCTTGGCTGACGCCGCCGCCGTTAACGCGCCGTTCGGGCGACCTTTGCTAGGGCAATCGCGCGCTTGACGCCGATGCAAAGGCATTGGACGATGGCTCGCCGGGGATTATAGTGCGGCCTATTCCGCGTGACTGAAAGACATCCATGACCGAATCGACCAAGACTCCCGCCTCCCCGAAGCGCCGCTTCGCCTTCTGGCAGGGGGCTGCCGCGCTCAGCACGCTGGCGCTCGTGCCGCTCGCAACCGGCGCGATGGCGACGGTCGATTCGAAGACCACCGAGGAAATCCAGCGCTTCATGGACGTGTTCCTGGAAGTGAAGGCCAATTATGTCGAACCGGTCAGCGACGACAAGCTGATCGAAGGCGCGATCAACGGCATGCTCGCCAGCCTCGATCCCCATTCAGGCTATCTCGACGCGCGCGACTATTCGACGCTGCGGACGCAGACCGATGGCGAATATGGCGGCCTGGGCCTGTCGGTGACGATGGAGGACGGGGTGGTCAAGGTGATCGCGCCGACCGCCGACACACCGGCCGACCGCGCGGGCATCAAGGCCGGCGACTATATCACCCATATCAACAAGCAGCTCATCTTCGGCATGACGCTCGACGAAGCGGTCGAACAGATGCGCGGCCGTCCCGGCACCGAAGTCGAGATTACGGTCGTGCGCGAAGGCCAGGACAAGCCGATGGAGCTGACCCTGAAGCGCGAGATCATCGACGTGAAGCCGGTCAAATGGGAGGTGAAGGACGATGTCGGCGTGCTGACCATCGCCAGCTTCTCCGCCGATGCGGGTCGCGATCTGCGCGCCGCGATGGTCGCGGTCGAAAAGTCGCTCGGCCATAAGCCGCGCGGCTGGATCGTCGACCTGCGCTCGAACCCTGGCGGTCTGCTCGATGAGGCGGTGAGCGTCAGCGACGTCTTCCTCGACCGCGGCGAAATCGTCTCGCAGCGGGGGCGCCGCAAGAACGACATCGAGCGCTTCTTCGCCGAACCCGGCGACCTTGCGCAGGGCGCGCCGCTGATCGTGCTGATCGACGCCGGATCGGCATCGGCGTCCGAAATCGTGGCCGGCGCGCTGCAGGACCAGCACCGGGCGCTGATCATGGGCGAACGCAGCTTCGGTAAGGGGTCAGTGCAGACCGTGCTGCCGCTGACCGACACGACGGCGCTGCGCCTGACGACGGCGCGCTATTACACCCCGTCGGGTCGGAGCGTGCAGGAAGGCGGAATCGAACCCGATATCCGTGTGCCGCAGCTGTCTGACCCCGACTATAAGGACCGTCCGCGCTTTCGCGAAAGCGACCTGCGCCGCCATCTGATCAACGAGAAAAAGGTCGACAACAGCCTGCTCGAAAAGGACGAGAAGGACGATCCGCGCTTCACTGCCACCGCCGAGGAGCTGAAGGCCAAGGGCATCGACGATTATCAGCTCTATTATGCGCTGCAGACGCTCGGCCGCATCGGCCCGCCAACGTCGCGCATGGCGCAGGCGACCAAGCCCGCCGCCAAGCCGACGACGCGCAACTAAGAGGGGCTGACCGACGATGCGAACTTCGCGTTACGCCGCGCCGCTTGCCGCGCTTGCCATCCCGCTGGCGCTCTATGGCGGTGCGCTGGTGTCGCAATTCGGCTTCGGACTCCACCCGTGCGAGATGTGCTACTGGCAGCGCTGGCCGCATCAGGCGGCGATCGTGCTGGCGGCGCTGGCACTGCTGCTCTCCCGCAATACGGCCGCGATGCGCGGGCTGACCCTGCTCGCCGCAATCGCCATCGCGATCAGCGGCGTCATCGGCGTCTTTCACGCCGGGGTCGAATATGGCTTCTGGGAAGGGCTGACGACGTGCAGCACCGGCGTCAGCGGACCGGTATCGCTCAGCGACATCATGGCGGCGCCGATCACCCGCTGCGACGTCCCGCAATGGACGCTGCTCGGCGTTTCGCTCGCCGGTTTCAACGCGATCTTCTCGCTCGCCGGCGCGGCGCTCGTCTTGACCTTGCTGCGCCGCCGTCCCACATCGGCGGCATGATGACAGCTGACCGCAAAACGGCCTCGATGATCCGCGTCGATCAGGCGGGCGAATATGGCGCGACGCGCATTTATGCGGGTCAGCTCGCGGTGATGGGCGACCGCCATCCGATGGCGCGCGAGATCGCGCATATGGCCGAACAGGAAGAGCGACACCGCAAATTTTTCGACGCGATGGTCGCGCGCCGCGGCGTGCGCCCCACCGCGCTTCAGCCCTTCTGGAACGTCGCAGGCTTCGCGCTCGGCGCCGTCACCGCCGCGATGGGGCCGCGCGCCGCCATGGCCTGCACCGCCGCCGTCGAGACCGAGATCGATCGCCACTATCGCGAACAGCTTGATACGCTGGGCGACAGCGACCCCGAACTGAGCGCAGCGGTTGCCGATTTCCGCGCCGAAGAGCTGGAGCATAAGGAAGCGGCGATTGCCGCGGGGGCCGAAAGCGCACCCGCCTATCCGTTGCTCAGCCTCGCGATCCGCGCGGGCTGCCGCGCAGCCATCGCGCTGTCGAAGCGTATCTGATAGGGTTCCACAGGGAAAGCCTGACCGTTCAGCGCGGATGCAGGCAGCGGGTGGCAAGCCGCCCGAAACGAAAAGGAAATGACGATGACCCGCCTGCCGCTTGCCATGCTGATCCTCGCCGGGGCAGCGATCGCCCAGCCCGCCGCCGCGCAAGATACGGGGCCGGTGGGCCCCGCGAATGAGAAGATCAATCAGGTCATCGTCTATGGCAACGACAAATGCCCCGAGGCGAATGGCGATGAAATTCTGGTCTGCGCCGTGTTGCCCGAAGGCGACCGTTACCGCGTCCCGCAGATTTTCCGTGGCGGCGACCCGCTCGACCCGCGCAACGAAGCCTGGGTGAACCGGGTCGTATCGCTCCAGCGCGTCGGCCGCTTCGGCACCGACAGCTGTTCGCCGGTCGGACTCGGCGGCTTCACGGGCTGCACCCAGCAATTGCTCGCCGGCGCCAAGGCCGAACGGCAGGCCGCCGACAAGACCGACTGGCAGGCGATGATTGCTGACGAGCGCGCCAAGCGCCTCGCCGGGATCGATGCGGCCGCCGACACGGTCGAAGCAGCCGTCGTCGCCGAGGAAAAGGCGCTGGCCGACCGGCAGAAGCAGGCCGAAGAGACCGCGCCCGCAACCGACGCACCGGCAACCGACAATCCCGACGCCGAACCGCTGCCGGTCCCCCCGCCGCGCTGATTTGCGGCACGGCGCGCGGCGCGCGCCCCTCTCTACCGCTATTTTCGACTCGGGCAGAGTTCGGCCTCGCGACCGGGGCTGATGGCGCGCGCCTTCGCGCCCGGCTCCCGGTGAAACAACCGAATCTGCCGCAATATCAGCCGTCGGACCCGATTTTGTTGCGATTCTGCGGTGAATCGAACCCGAAAATTAACGAATCGCTGGCAACCTGTCTTGACTTGGGAATTTTCGGCTGAAAACTTCGCATTTATGGGAATCGCCAGCCGGGGAGGCTGAAAAACAACATGGCATCGACCTTCGAACCGCGCCTTTGGCGCCGCGCTACCGCCAGCGTTCCACCGGCACGCAGTCTAGGTCGTCGCATGACCTGGCACGCCGCCGCCGCGCTGATCGTTTTTGCGGCCCTCCAGGTCTGGCTGGTCATGAGCGCGGTTTCCGCCGGCGCCCCGTCGATGCTGGCGGTCGTGTCGCTGATCGTCGTCCTTGCGCTCGCGCTTCCCGTCGCGCGCTCGACCGAGCGGCGCTGGTATCATCTGAGCCGCCAGGCGCTGGCAAGTTGGGGGCTGCACGCCCGCTTCCGCCGCGATGTGCGCCGCCTGTGGGTTGCCGCGATCACCCTGCCCTTCCTGTGGGTCAGCGGTGCGATGGCGGCCACCGATGCCATCGCCGCCATCGCGCGCTGAAGCGCACGTCATCCGACTTTGATTTTGACGCCCCGCCGCGCGCCGTATAGGGCGCGGCCATGCTGAGTGTTTCCGAAGCCCTCGACCGCGCGCAAATGCTTTGCGCCGCCGCGACCAAGGCGGGCGCCGACGCCGCCGACGCGCTTTACTATTGCAATGCCGCGACCTCGGTCTCGATGCGGCTGGGCGCGCTCGAGGATGTCGAGCGGTCCGAGGGGCAGGATATCAGCCTGCGCGTTTTCGTCGGGCAGCGCAGCGCCAGCGTCTCGACCGCCGACATGGATGCCGCCGAACTGGCGAAGCTCGTCGAGCGCTGCGTTGCCATGGCACGCGAGGCGCCCGAAGATCCCTATGCGGGCCTCGCCCCCGCCGACCGCCTGTTCACCGGCCCGGTCCCCGATTTCGATCTCGACGACGGCAGCGAAGCCGATCCCCAGGCGCTGCGCGAGGCCGCGCTGGCGGTCGAGGAGGCTGCGCGCGCCGTCGCCGGCGTCACCAACAGCGAAGGCGGCAGCGCGAGCCACAGCCGCACGCGCTTCGCGCTCGCGACGAGCCATGGCTTCGCCGGCGGCTATGGGTCGAGCGGGCACAGCCTGTCGGCGAGCGTCATCGCCGGCGAAGGCGCGGCGATGCAGCGCGATTATGGCTGGCACAGCGCGCATCATCTGTCCGACCTCGAAAGCGCCGCCGAAATCGGCGCGCGCGCCGGAACCCGCGCCGTCGCGCGGCTGAACCCCGGCAAGGCGCCCGTCGGCAAGGTGCCGGTCGTCCTCGATCCGCGCATCGGCAGCAGTATCGTCGGCCATCTGCTCGGCGCGATCGCCGGCCCCGCGATCGCCCGCGGCACCAGCTTCCTGCTCGGCAAGGAAGAGCGGGCGCTGTTCGACAGCGCAATCGTCGTGCGCGACGAACCGCATCGTCCGCGCGGGCTGCGCAGCCGGGCCTTCGACGGAGAGGGCCTGCCGACCGCCGCGCGCGATATCGTCGCCGATGGCCGCATTACGGGGTGGCTGCTCGACACCGCGTCGGCGAAGCAGCTCGGGCTCGAACCGACCGGCCATGCGAGCCGCGGCGGCGGAGCGTCGGGGGTCTCTGCCAGCAATCTGCATCTCGCGGCCGGGTCGATTGCGCCCGACGCGCTGATCGCCGACATCGACCGCGGCGTCTATATCACCGAACTGATCGGCCAAGGCGTCAACCCCGTGACCGGCGATTATAGCCGCGGCGCATCGGGTTTCCTGATCGAGGGCGGGCGGATCGCCGGCCCGATCGCCGAATTCACGATCGCGGGCAATCTGATCGACATGTTCGCCGCGCTGGTCCCCGCCGACGATCTGGTCTTCCGCCACGGCACCAACGTGCCGACGCTGCGCATCGACGGCATGACCGTCGCCAGCAGCTAGGCCGGCCGCCCGATGCCCGCGCGCAACCTGGAAGCCGTGATCGCCGCGACGCGCGAGGTCGGCGACATGGCGATGGCGCGCTGGCGCGGCGAGGGCAAGGCAGTCAATGTCTGGCACAAGTCGGAAAATAATCCGGTCAGCGACGTCGATCTGGCGGTCGATGCCCGGTTGAAGGCGGTTCTCGGCGCGATGGTGCCGGAGGCCGGATGGCTTTCGGAGGAAACCGCGGACAACAGCGACCGGCTGTCGCGCCGTTTCATGTGGTGCGTCGACCCCATCGACGGCACCCGCGACTTCATCCGCGGCCGTCCGGGCTGGGCGGTGTCGGTCGCGCTGGTCGTCGACGGCGCCCCCGAAATCGGCGTGCTCTACGCGCCCGCGCTCGACGAACTGTGGGTCGCCCGCAAGGGTCAGGGTGCGACGCTCAACGGCGAAACGCTGCGCGCCAGCCGCCGGATGATCTTCAACGGATCGCGCGTTCCCGCCGACAGCCTGCCCAAGATCGACCGCGACCTCATCATGGTGACAAAGCCCAACAGCATCGCGCTGCGCATGGCGCTGGTCGCCGACGATCGCGCCGATCTGGTCGCGACGCTGCGCTGGGGTTTCGAATGGGACGTCGCCGCCGCGGCGCTGATCGCGACCGAGGCCGGCGCGACCGTCACCGACGCCTTTGGTGAGCCGCTCGTCTTCAACACGCCGCGCGCGCAGGCCTTCGGTGTCATCGCGAGCGCGCCGGGCATTCATGGCGCGGTCGTCAACCGGCTGCACGACCGGGCGGTGGCGCTGACCGCCGATGATTGAGGCGCGCCCCGGCAGGCTGCAAAAGCCGCCGCTTCGCTTGACAATTCGCCCGACTCACCTTAATTGCGCATCCATTCCAACACCCTGACCGGACGGCGAAACGCTCAGCGCGTCTTCGTGGTCCGTTTTTTGCGTTGGAAAACAGACGCTTTGAGATAGGGCTCGTTTGCCAGCGAACCCTGTGGAGCAGGAGAAAGAACAGATGGCACGTATCGCGGGCGTAAACCTGCCCACCAACAAGCGCGTAATCATCGCGCTCACCTACATCCACGGCATCGGCCGCAAGACCGCCGTCGACATCGCCGACAAGCTCGGCATCGACCACACCCGCCGCATCCAGGACCTGTCGGACGCCGAAGTCCTGCAGATCCGCGAAACGATCGACGCCGACCTCACGGTCGAGGGTGATCTTCGCCGCAACACGGCGATGAACATCAAGCGCCTCATGGACCTCGCCTGCTATCGCGGCCTGCGTCATCGCAAGGGCCTTCCGGTCCGCGGCCAGCGCACGCACACCAATGCGCGCACCCGCAAGGGCAAGGCCAAGCCGATCGCCGGTAAGAAGAAGTAAGAGCAGAGATTCGTCCGGGGGACGGATTTCCTTATTTCTCCGCCGGAGGTCGCCATCGCACTGGCACCACCGGTCGTTTTCAGGATTTAGGGTTTAGGAATTCAAAATGGCTCGTGAACCGCAGCGCCTTCGTCGGCGCGAACGCAAGAATATCTCGTCGGGCGTCGCCCACGTCAACGCGACCTTCAACAACACGATGATCACCATCACCGACGCGCAGGGCAATGCGATTGCCTGGTCGAGTGCCGGCATGATGGGCTTCAAGGGCAGCCGCAAGTCGACGCCCTATGCAGCGCAGGTTTGCGCCGAGGACGCCGGCAAGAAGGCCGCCGAACATGGCGTCCGCACGCTGGAAGTCGAAGTGAAAGGCCCCGGCGCCGGTCGTGAATCGGCCCTGCGCGCGTTGCAGGCGGTCGGTTTCCACATCACGTCGATCCGCGACGTGACGCCGATCCCGCACAACGGCGTACGTCCGGCCAAGCGCCGCCGCGTCTGACGTTTCCGGACTGGCGGTCTTCGGGCCGCTCTGCCGTCACCATATCTAACGCAGGACAGGCTCGACCCGCCCCGCCCGTCCCGCCCAAAGCAAAGGGAAGTCCATGACTGTCAATATCCGGAACTGGCAGGAATTGAAGAAGCCCAGCAACCTGGAAATCAAGGCTGGCAGCGACAGCAAGCGCAAGGCCACCTTCGTCGCCGAACCGCTCGAACGCGGCTTTGGCCTGACGCTTGGCAACGCGCTGCGCCGCGTGCTCCTGTCGTCGCTCCAGGGTGCGGCCATCACGTCGATCAAGATCGAGAACGTCCTGCACGAATTCTCGAGCCTGGCCGGCGTGCGCGAGGACGTGACCGACATAGTTCTCAACGTGAAGCAGATCGCGCTCAAGATGGAAGGCGAAGGCCCGAAGCGGCTGCAGCTTTCGGCGACCGGTCCCGCGACCGTCAAGGCCGGCGACATCATGGTGTCGGGTGACATCAAGGTGATGAACCCCGATCACGTGATCTGCCACCTCGACGACGGGGCGACGCTGAACATGGAACTCGTTGCCGACACCGGTAAGGGCTATGTTCCCGCGACGGCCAACCGTCCGGCCGACGCGCCGATCGGCCTGATCCCGGTCGATTCGCTCTACTCGCCGGTGCGTCAGGTCGCCTACAAGGTCGACAATGCTCGCATCGGTCAGGAACTGGACTATGACAAGCTGTCGCTGACCGTCGATACCGACGGCACCGTGACCCCGGAAGATGCCGTCGCCTATGCTGCGCGCATCCTCCAGGACCAGCTTCAGGTCTTCGTCCACTTCGAAGAAGCGATGAACGACAGCGGCCTCATCGGCATGGCGGCTCCGTCGGCTTCGACCGAGGAATCGGACGTCAACCAGCTCAACCGCTTCCTTCTCAAGAAGGTCGACGAGCTCGAACTGTCGGTTCGTTCGGCCAACTGCCTCAAGAACGACAACATCATCTACATCGGCGACCTGGTCCAGAAGACCGAGGCCGAGATGCTCCGCACGCCGAACTTCGGCCGCAAGTCGCTCAACGAGATCAAGGAAGTGCTCTCGTCGATGGGTCTGCGCCTCGGCATGGACATCCCCGGCTGGCCGCCGGAAAACATCGAGGAAATGGCCAAGAAGCTCGAACAGGAGCTACTGGGTTAAGTCCCGAACTGTTCCCCGGCGAAAGCCGGGGCACAGGTGCAACGCTGAATCTGGACCCCGGCCTTCGCCGGGGAACACAAAGGGAAAAGGGCTCCCCCGCAAGCGGGCCTGGCTTGGGGTTCCGTAAAACGGCCCCTCTGACAAACGAAGGAATGGATTATGCGTCATAAATCGGGTGGCCGGAAGCTTCAGCGCACCGGCGCGCATCGCATCGCGATGTTCCGCAACATGTCGGCTTCGCTCATCAAGCATGAGCAGATCACGACGACCGTCGCCAAGGCGAAGGAACTGCGTCCCTATGTCGAAAAGCTGATCACGCTCGCGAAGCGTGGCGGCCTTGCCAATCGCCGTCTGGCGATGAGCCGTCTGATGGACGAAGCGCAGCTTCAGAAGCTGTTCGACGTCCTCGCCGAACGCTACAAGGACCGCAACGGCGGCTACACCCGCATCATCAAGGCCGGCATCCGCGCTTCGGACGCCGCGCCGATCGCGATCATCGAATTCGTCGACCGCGACGTCGATGCCAAGGGCCAGGATTCGGGCCCGGTGCTGACCGACGAGGAACTGGAAGACGCGGCCTGAGCCGAACTTTCCATCGACACAAGGTCAAGGGCGGCGTCCAACCGGACGACCGCCCTTTTTCTTGGCCAGCCGCCGGGGACCAGCGCGCAGCAAGCGATTATCCGATCTTGAGGACGATCTTTCCGACGTGCGCGCCCGCCTGCATCCGCGCGTGCGCAGCGGCGGCATCGGCAAGCGGAAAGGATTGATCCATCGCGGGCTTCCAGGCCCCGCTGGAAAGGCGCGGCCACAACGTCTTGTGAATCTCGTCGGCCAGCGCGGCCTTGAAGTCGGCGCTGCGCGCCCGCAGCGTCGATCCGGTCATCGTCAGGCGGCGGCGCATGAGCTGCGACATGTCGATTTCGGCTTTCGCGCCCCGCTGGAAGGCGATGGTGACGTGCCGCCCGTCGTCGGCCAGACACGCAAGATTGCGCGGCACATAATCGCCGCCGACCATATCCAGCACGACATCGACCCCCGCCCCGCCGGTAAAGCCCTTTACCGCCTCCACATAATCCTCGGCCGAATAATCGATCGCGAGGTCGGCGCCGAGCGCCCGCGCCGCGTCGCATTTGTCGGCGCTGCCGCAGGTGACGATGATGCGGATATCGAATAGCTTGCACAGGCCGATCGCCGTCGTTCCGATACCGCTGGTCCCCCCGTGGACGAGCGCTGTCTCCCCTTCCTTGATCCAGCCGCGCTCGAACAGATTATGCCATACCGTGAACACCGTTTCGGGCAGTGCCGCCGCTTCGGCCATGGTGAATCCTGCGGGAACGGGCAGCACGCTGCCCACGGGCGCGACGCAATATTCGGCATAGCCCCCGCCCCCGACCAGCGCGCACACCGCCTGCCCCAGCATTTCGGGATCGCCGCCCGGTCCGGTCGCGACCACTGTCCCGGCGATTTCGAGGCCGGGAAGGTCCGACGCGCCGGGCGGCGGCGGATAGAAGCCCATGCGCTGGAGCACGTCGGGACGGTTCACCCCCGCCGCGGCGACGCGGATCAGCAACTCGCCCGGCCCCGGCCGCGGCACGGGTCGCTGCTCGGCAACGAGCACTTCGGGGCCGCCGGGTTCGCGGATCGCGACGGCGGTCATGCTCTCGGGCAGGCTGGTCACGCTAAATCCCCCACTTTGTTCGATTTCCCACTCGTCCCGCCTTATTGACAGCCGCGGCGCGGGGGTCAACAGTTCGCGCCCCACAAGGCCGCAATTCGACAGGGAGGATGGCCATGGACGACGACGACCTTCCCCGCCGCCGCGACGATGTGCTGACGGCGCTCGCCAAACAGTCGCTCGACCCCTTGTCGGTCGCCGAACTCGACGATCGGCTTGCGGTGCTGGAAGCCGAGATAGCACGCACAAAGGCGCACAAGGCGGCAGCGGGCAGCTTCAAGGCAAATGCGGAGGCACTGTTCCGCAAGGGATGACGGGGCGGCCGTCGCTGCAGCGCCATGAATCTGCAGGCAAAAGCGGCCGATTTGGCGGGGTCGACTCTTGCCCGCCGCATGGGCTCTGCCTAGCCTGTAGCCGAAATTTTCCCCCGAAATCAGGAACGGAACGAGCCCATGCCCCTTATTGTCGCGCTTTCGATTGCCGCCCTGGCCAGCACGCCGCCACCCCCTCCGCCCATTGTCATTCCGGCTCCTGTCGACAAGTCGCCCCTTCCGCTGCTTGAGTCTGCCGACGGTTGGCCGGCGCTGCTTTCCTGGGATATCGCCGATGCGCGCTGCAGCGACGGCGCCCTCGACACTGCGGGCGTAAAGGCCGTCCTGCGCGCGATGTCGAACCGGCCGATGCGCACCGCCGCCCAGATAATTTATCGTTTCGACATCGACGCCGACGGACGGCCGATTTCGATCGAGAGCGACGGGTCGCCTGGCGCTCTTGGTCAGGATCTACCGGCATCGCTGGCGGCAAGCCGTTTCCCGGTCGGGCAAGCCCGCACCCGATGCACGATACGCTATCGCATCAGCGCGCAGGCGGTCGGCGCCGCTGCACCCCCGGATCTGCTCGCTTATACGATGACGCCGATTTCGGGACCGTTGCCCAAAGAGGGATGGGCGCGCATCCGCGACATCGGCACTTGCGCCGCACCGCCGCGCCCCCGGCCGCTCCTTCGCGCCTTTCCGGACTTTTCGAAAATCCCGGCGACGCGGGGACGAAAAGACTGGTCCTTTGTCCTTTACGACACCGATGCGAAAGGGCGCCCCGTCAACCTGAAGACATTTGCGACGTCGGGCAATCGGGAGCTCGATGCGGCGGCGCGCGACGCCGTGGCACGATCGCGCTTCACCGGAGGCGTTCGCACGCAATGCCTCTACCCTTATCGGCGGGCGCCAGAGACGGTATCACCGCCGCCGATTCCCGATGCCGACGCATTCAGGCCGCAGGGCGCGACCTGCGGCGACGATCGCGCGTGGGACCGCAAGCCGGCCCTGATCTACCCCGCCGCTTATCGCCGGCGCGCAGTCGAAGGCTGGGCGGTGCTGACGTATGACATCGCCCCTTGGGGTGAAATCGGCAATGTCAAGGTTGCCGCGGCGCAGCCTGCTGCCGACTTCGGCACCCAGGCGCAGCGAATGCTCCTGTCCGCGCGGGCCGCGGCTTCGCCGCAAGGATGGACGGGCTGCGTCGAGCGGGTCCGTTTCCAGATGGGAACGGCGCAGGACGACGATGACAAACCCGACTCCGACGACGCGACCTAGCGCAGGCCCTGTGATTGAGCGGCGTCGCGCCCGCCAAATCGCAACGCTGCGTTAACCATAAGACAAGCCTGTCATCGTAATTTCACACGAGCTTCCGCTTTTCCCTTGCGGAGAGACGGGAGCATCGCCACGTTGTGTTCCTAGGGGCGGCCTCTCCCCGGCACGTCCCCGCAAGGAGATGAAGACCATGCCGTCCTTTTCGGAGTCCCTCGAAAAGACCCTGCACAACGCGCTGAAGGCCGCGTCGGAGCGCCACCACGAATATGCGACGCTGGAGCATCTGCTCTACGCGCTGATCGACGACGAACATGCTGCCGAAGTGATGCGCGCGTGCGGCGTCGCGCTGGGCGAGTTGCAGTCGGCGGTGGTCCATTATCTCGACACCGAACTCGACAGCCTGAAGGTCGAGGGGCACAGCGACCCCTCCCCAACCAGCGGTTTCCAGCGCGTCGTCCAGCGCGCGATCCTGCACGTCCAGTCGTCGGGCAAGGATGAGGTGACGGGCGCGAATGTCCTCGTCGCGCTGTTTTCGGAGCGCGAGAGCTATGCGGTCTACTTCTTGCAGCAGCAGGATCTGACGCGGCTCGACGCCGTTTCCTACCTCAGCCACGGGGTCGGCAAGGGCGGCAAGCCGTCGCCCACCGCCGAGCCCGAGGAAAAGGAAGAAGCGAAGGACAAGAGCGAAGGCAAGAACAAGAAGGAAACCGCGCTCGACCAGTTCACGGTCAACCTCAACGAAAAGGCGAAGGGCGGCAAGGTCGACCCGCTGATCGGCCGCAGCGCCGAGGTCGACCGCACGATCCAGATCCTTTGCCGCCGCAGCAAGAACAACCCGCTCTATGTGGGCGACCCCGGCGTCGGCAAGACCGCGATCGCCGAGGGCCTCGCGCGCAAGATCATCGAGGGCGACGTGCCCGAGGTGCTGAAGGAAGCGGTGATCTATTCGCTTGATATGGGCGCGCTGCTCGCCGGCACGCGCTATCGCGGCGATTTCGAGGAGCGGCTGAAACAGGTCGTCTCCGAACTCGAAGGCATGCCGCACGCGATCCTGTTCATCGACGAGATCCACACGGTGATCGGCGCCGGCGCGACGAGCGGCGGCGCGATGGATGCGTCGAACCTCCTGAAGCCCGCATTGTCGGGCGGTGTGATCCGCTGCATCGGTTCGACCACCTACAAGGAGTTCCGCAATCATTTCGAGAAGGACCGCGCGCTGCTGCGCCGGTTCCAGAAGATCGACGTGATCGAACCGAGCATCGAGGACACGAAGAAGATCCTCGCCGGCCTGCGCGACGCGTTCGAGAGCCATCATAATGTGAAATACACCGCCGACGCGATCAACGCGGCGGTCGAGCTGTCATCGCGTTACATCAACGACCGCAAGCTGCCCGACAAGGCGATCGACGTGATCGACGAAGTCGGCGCGATGCAGATGCTGGTGCCGCCGTCGAAGCGCCGCAAGACGATCACCGCGAAGGAGATCGAGGCGGTGATCGCGACGATGGCGCGTATCCCGCCGAAATCGGTGTCGAGCGACGACAAGAAGGTTCTCGAAACGCTCGAGACCGACCTCAAGCGCGTCGTCTTCGGTCAGAATACCGCGATCGAGGTGCTGTCGTCGGCGATCAAGCTCAGCCGCGCCGGGCTGCGCGATCCCGAAAAGCCGATCGGCAATTATCTGTTCAGCGGCCCCACCGGCGTCGGCAAGACCGAGGTCGCGAAACAGCTCGCGCATCTGCTCGGCATTCCGCTCCAGCGGTTCGACATGTCCGAATATATGGAACGCCACTCGGTGAGCCGCCTGATCGGCGCGCCGCCGGGCTATGTCGGCTATGACCAGGGCGGCCTGCTGACCGACGCGATCGACCAGAACCCGCACTGCGTGCTGCTGCTCGACGAGATCGAGAAGGCGCATCCCGACCTGTTCAACATCCTGCTCCAGGTGATGGACAATGGCCGGCTGACCGACCACCACGGCAAGACGGTCGACTTCCGCAACGTGATCCTGATCATGACGACCAATGCGGGCGCGAGCGACATGACGCGCGAGTCGATCGGTTTCGGCACCCAGACGCGCGAGGATGCGCAGGAAGAGGCGGTGAAGCGCATGTTCACCCCCGAATTCCGCAACCGCCTCGATGCGATCGTCCCCTTCGGCTATCTGCCGCCGGAAGTCGTGGCGCGCGTTGTCGACAAGTTCATCCTGCAACTCGAACTGCAGCTTGCCGACCGCAACGTCCACATCCAGCTCGACGACAAGGCGCGCGAATGGTTGACCGCCAAGGGCTATGACAAGCTCTATGGCGCACGCCCGATGGGCCGCCTGATCCAGGAAAAGATCAAGCAGCCGCTCGCCGAAGAACTGCTCTTCGGCAAGCTCGTCCACGGCGGCGAGGTCAAGGTGAAGCTGAAAACCGGCGAGGATGCCAAGGTCGGCAATCCGCTGAGCTTCGAAATCACCCCGGCGGCGCCCAAGGCGAGCAAGGGCAAGGGCAAGGCCAAAGCTGAGAAGGCGGCAGAGTAGAAACCGCTTCAACCCCTCCCGCTTGCGGGAGGGGTTTTGTTTGACCCCCTCGCTTTTTGGGGCTGCGGCGCCTATATCACCGGCATGTACAACTACATCTCCGTAACCGCCGACGAAGCGGCCACCCCCGCCCCCGTCCGCGACGGCACGATCAAGCTTCACGACGAATCCGGCTTTGCCGGAATGCGCAAGGCCGGCCGGCTGTCGGCCGAGATTCTCGACGCGCTCGTTCCTTTCATCCAGCCCGGCGTGACCACCGGGGCGATCGACGATCTGGTGCGCGAGATGATGCTTGCGGGCGGCGGCATTCCCGCGACGCTGGGCTATCGCGGCTTCACGCATAGCTGCTGTACCAGCATCAACCATGTCGTGTGCCACGGGATTCCCGACGACAAGCCGCTGCGCGAAGGCGATATCGTCAATGTCGACGTCACCAGCATCATCGACGGCTGGCATGGCGACACCAGCCGCATGTATCTGGTCGGCGAAGTTCCGATCAAGGCGCGGCGGCTGGTGGACGTGACCTATGAATGCCTGATGCTGGGCATCGAACAGGCGAAGCCCGGCAATACGATGGGCGACGTCGCGCACGCGATCCAGAGCCACGCCGAACGCCACCGTTATTCGGTGGTGCGCGATTTTTGCGGTCACGGGCTCGGCCAGATGTTCCACGATGCGCCCGAAGTGGTCCACGCCGGGCGCCCCGGCACCGGCCCCGAGCTGAGGCCCGGCATGTTCTTCACCATCGAACCGATGATAAACACCGGCAAATATGCCGTGAAGATGCTTGCCGACGGCTGGACCGCGGTGACGCGCGACCGGTCGCTTTCGGCGCAGTTCGAACACAGCATCGGCATCACCGAGGACGGCTGCGAAATCTTTACCGCAAGCCCCAAGGGACTCAACACCCCGCCCTGGGCCTGAAACCTGCCAGACTTTAGGTAGAACACCCTAAATTCCCGCTTGCGAATCCGCTTCGCCCGGCGCAGTCTTGACGTGAACGTCAAGCATAGGACGTCGAGGGAGAGCGAATATGGCGAAACGGGTCATGGCGACCGCGCTGCTTTGTGGTGCGGCCTTGGTTCTGGCGGGTTGCAACGCGTCGAAGTCGGGCGGCACGGGCAGGTCGCTCGACGATGCCGAGAGGGCGAGCGAAGCACT
The DNA here is from genome assembly GCF_052384365.1 of Sphingopyxis sp. Q841. Lineage (NCBI taxonomy): Bacteria > Pseudomonadati > Pseudomonadota > Alphaproteobacteria > Sphingomonadales > Sphingopyxidaceae > Sphingopyxis > Sphingopyxis sp. Q841. Next base: position 809,167 of record NZ_JBQSUM010000001.1, read on the forward strand.
GCTCAAGACCGGCGGCAACGGCGACAACTGGGCCGGCATCGGCTATGGCTATGACGAGCAGCGCTTCAGCCCGCTCACCGACATAAACGACAAGAATGTGGGCGAGCTTGGCATTGCCTGGTTCGCCGATCTTGAGGACGCGCGCGGACAGGAAGCCACCCCGGTCGTCGTCGATGGCACCCTTTATGTCAGCCACGCCTGGTCGAAGGTCGACGCGTGGGACGCCGGGACCGGCAAGAAGCTCTGGTCCTTCGATCCCAAGGTGTCGGGCGACCGCGCGGTCAACGCCTGCTGCGACGTCGTCAACCGCGGCGTCGCGGTATGGGGCGACAAGCTCTTCGTCGGCGCACTCGACGGGCGGCTGATCGCGCTCGATCGCAAGACCGGCAAGGAATTGTGGTCGACGCAGACCTTCGATCCCCAAAAGCCCTACACGATCACCGGCGCGCCGCGCGTCGTGAAGGACATGGTGCTCATCGGCAGCGGCGGCGCCGAATTCGGGGTGCGCGGCTATGTCACCGCCTATGATGCCGATACCGGCAAGGAACGCTGGCGCTTCTACACCGCGCCGAACCCCGAAAAGAAGAAGGACGGCGCCGCAAGCGACGACATCTTCGCGTCGAAAGGCAATGCAACCTGGTCAGACCAAGGGGAATGGAAGACGTCGGGCGGCGGCGGCACGGTGTGGGACGCGATCGTCTATGACAAGGATCTCGACCAGATCTATCTCGGCGTCGGCAACGGCAATCCGTGGAACCATGGCACGCGTTCGAACGGCGAAGGCGACAACTGGTTCCTCTCGTCCGTGGTGGCGCTCGATGCGTCGACCGGCAAATATAAATGGCATTATCAGGAAACGCCCGGCGAGAGCTGGGACTATACCGCGACGCAGCCGATCATCCTTGCCGAGCAGGCGGTGAACGGCACGCCGACCAAAGTGCTGTATCATGCACCGAAGAACGGCTTTTTCTTCACGATCGACCGGACCACCGGCAAGCTGATCGACGCCAAGCCTTTCGTCGACGGGATCAACTGGGCGACCGGCTATGACATGGCCACTGGCCGGCCGATCGAAAATCCCGACGCGCGCTTCTACAAGACCGGCAAGCCCTTCATCGCGATCCCGGGCGCGCTTGGCGCGCACAACTGGCATCCGATGAGCTACAACCCTGCTACCGGCCTCGTCTATATTCCGGCGCAGCAGATTCCGCAGGGCTATATCCAGGATATGGATGAGCTGGACCGGCGCAAGGTACTCGGCTTCAACATCGGCGCCTCGCTGACCGCAGCGATGCTCCCCGACGACAAGGCTGCCTTCCGCGCGGCCGTCGCCGCGACCACCGGCCGTCTCGTTGCCTTCGACCCGCGCACCGGCAAGGTCGCTTGGGGCGTCGACTATCCCGCCGCATGGAACGGCGGCACGATGACGACCGCCGGCAATCTGGTTTTCCAGGGAACGAGCACCGGGCGCTTCCGCGCCTATGCCGCCGACACCGGCAAGCAGCTGCTCGACCTCGACATGCAGTCGGGGATCGTCAGCGCGCCATCGACCTTCCGCGTGGGCGGAGTGCAATATGTCGCTTTCCAGACCAGCAAGGGCGGCGCCTTTCCACTTGTCGCCGGGGTCGCGGGCGGAGTGACGCGCAAGGTGCCCAATATTCCGCGCCTCGTGGTGCTCAAGCTCGGCGGTACGGTGCAGCTCCCCGCCCCGCCCGCGACCACGACGCTGGCGTGGAATCCGCCCGCGCAGTTCGGCACGCCGCAGCAGATCGCATCGGGCAAGGCGCATTTCGGGCGCTATTGCCAAGTCTGTCACGGCGACAGCGCGATCGGCAACGGCTTCACCCCCGACCTGCGCGTTTCGGGTGCGCTGACCAGTGCCGATGCATGGAAGGGCGTGATCCTCGACGGCGCGCTGAAGGACCGCGGCATGGTGAGCTTTGCCAAGGTGCTCTCCCCCGCCGATGTCGAGGCGATTCGCGCCTATGTCATCGACCGGTCGAACTGGACCAAGGCTAACCTGCCCGACGCGTCGGCGCCCGTCGGGCGCTGATTGCACAAAATTTAATCACCTAAATCACGCCGCTGCCCAAAGGACAGGCAGCGGCGTAATTTCGTGCCAAATTTCTTACCGAAAGCTTGCGATTCGCCAATTGGCACGGGTCTTGATTGGTGCAAGATGGCCGCACACCGCACCGACTCACGGGGGAAACCGGTTCAGGCGTACCTGACCCGGCTTCGTCCACAGGCAAAGGTGGAAGGCCCAAAGGGGGACATGAAGCGTGAAGAAGATTGAGGCGATCATCAAACCGTTCAAGCTCGACGAGGTGAAGGAGGCGCTGCACGAAGTGGGTGTCAGCGGCATCACCGTCACCGAGGCGAAGGGCTTCGGTCGCCAGAAGGGTCACACCGAACTGTATCGCGGCGCTGAATATGTCGTCGACTTCCTGCCGAAGGTGAAGCTGGAGGTTATCGTCGATGACAATATGGCCGAACGCGTGGTCGAGGCGATTGCCGCGGCGGCGCAGACGGGCCGCATCGGCGACGGCAAGATTTTCGTGATCCCCGTGGAAACCGCGCTGCGCATCCGCACCGGCGAGCGCAATGAGGACGCGCTCTAAGCTTCCATCGCTCCATCCCGTTCAACAGACGCCGGTCCAGCCGGTACTATTCGCAAAAAGGAAGAAGTGACCATGGCCACCAAGCCGAAGGATATCATCGCCCGGATCAAGGATAATGACATCGAGTGGGTCGATCTGCGTTTCACCGATCCCAAGGGCAAATGGCAGCATCTGACCATGTGCGCCGGCGTGATCGACGAAGACGCCCTCGAAGACGGCCTGATGTTCGACGGTTCGTCGATCGAAGGCTGGAAGGCGATCAACGAAAGCGACATGATCCTGAAGCCCGATCTCGAAGCGGTCTATGACGATCCCTTCTCGGCAACCCCGATGCTGGTGATGTTCTGCGACATCGTCGAACCTTCGACCGGCGAAGGCTATGCCCGCGACCCGCGCACCACCGCGAAGCGCGCCGAAGCCTATGTCGCCTCGACCGGCATCGGCGACACCGTCTATGTCGGCCCCGAAGCCGAATTCTTCATGTTCGACGACGTCCGCTTCGAAACCGGCTATAACAAGTCGGGTTTCGAAATCGACGATATCGAACTGCCGACCAACACCGGCCGCGCCTATGAAGGCGGCAACCTTGGACATCGTCCGCGCGCCAAGGGCGGCTATTTCCCTGTCGCGCCGGTCGACAGCGCCGTCGACATCCGCGCCGAAATGGTCTCGACCATGCTCGAAATGGGCCTGCCCTGCGACAAGCATCACCATGAAGTCGCCGCCGCGCAGCACGAGCTGGGCCTGACCTTCGGCACGCTGACGCAGACCGCCGACCGCATGCAGATCTACAAATATGTCGTGCATCAGGTCGCCCATGCCTATGGCAAGACTGCGACCTTCATGCCCAAGCCGATCAAGGACGATAACGGATCGGGCATGCACACCCACATCTCGATCTGGGAAAAGGGCAAGCCGCTCTTTGCGGGCAACGGCTATGCCGGCCTTTCGGACATGTGCCTCTATTTCATCGGCGGCGTCATCAAGCATGCGAAGGCACTCAATGCCTTCACCAACCCGACGACGAACAGCTACAAGCGCCTCGTCCCGGGCTTCGAGGCGCCGGTGCTGCTCGCCTATTCGAGCCGCAACCGTTCGGCTTCGTGCCGCATCCCCTATGGCGCGGGCGCCAAGGCGAAGCGCGTCGAATTCCGTTTCCCCGACGCGATGGCGAACCCCTATCTCTGCTATTCGGCGCTGCTGATGGCGGGGCTCGACGGCATCCAGAACAAGATCCACCCCGGCGACGCGATGGACAAGAATCTCTATGATCTGCCGCCCGAAGAACTCGCCGAAGTCCCGACCGTCTGTGGCAGCCTGCGCGAAGCGCTCGACAGCCTCGCGGCCGATCACGACTTCCTCTTGAAGGGCGACGTCTTCTCGAAGGATCAGATCGAAGCCTATATCGAACTCAAATGGGCCGAAGTTTACAACTTCGAACAGACCCCGAGCCCGGTCGAATTCGACATGTATTACAGCGCCTGATCTGCAGCGATCAGTCACGCTCGAAGGGCGTCCGGCTTGGGGGAGCTCGGACGCCCTTCCCTTATCTGCTACCTGCGCTCAGCGCATCATCAGGCCGCGGCGACCGATCGCCACAAAGGCCCCGACAAGCATCATCGCCGCCAGCGTCGTCACCACGTCGATCGCGGTGAGCGCCGGTCCGAGCCCTAGAAAATCGGCGGCGCCCCAGAGGGTGAGCCCGATCCAGCTCAGGCCGAAGGCCCAATAGCCGCCTTCGATGCCCAATTGGCGGTTAAGCTCGTCATATTGCCACCGCCACGCCCAGCTCGCCGCGACACCGCCCGCAATCACGAGGGCCAGCACCGCCGCGGCCGCCTGCGCCGGAACGGGTCCGGTCGGAAAGGAGGGCGTGCGTGCGAGCGCGAGCGCAAGCAGTGCGGCCCCGATTGCGCCCATGACGATGACCGATCGCCCCATGCCCGCGCGCTCCTCGCGCAGTTCGTCGGCATCGGCGACGTTGAGCAGCCTGGCGCCGGTGCGCGGCACCGCCAGCCCGAAGCCGACAAAGGCCGCCATCAGGAGATAGAGGATGGCGACCCCGGCCAGCGCAACGCGCGATCCGCCCATCGCATCGATGAAATCGGTCCCGGCGACATGCATCAGCCCGGCGACCGTGCCCGCACCGACGATCGCGCCGACCAGCGCCCCGATCCCGCTCTTCTTCCACGCCGCAGCGCTATGTCCGGCCACCATCTTGTCCATCACTCGTCCTCCGGCATCCAATGATCGATAAACAGCTCGCGCACCTCCAGCCCGAACAGCCGGGCCATGCGCAGCGCGAGCGGCAGGCTGGGATCATATTTGTCGGTTTCGACGGCATTGATCGTCTGCCGCGAGACGCCGAGCCGGCGGGCCAGTTCGCCCTGGCTCCACCCCGCCTGCTCGCGGCAATCCCGAACGCGATTTTGCAATGACCATCCTTTCAGCCTGTCAGACACTCTTTACAGACGCGAAACATATGCTGTCAAACACTCTTTACAGGTCGTGCTCGAGATGGGGATCGGCAAGCGAGCGAATATTGCCGGGCGCGATGGCTTGCGGCGGCGGCCTTCAAGCGGCACAAGGGCGCCGACAAAGGAGATTGTGCAGATGAAATCAGCCCGCTTCGCCGCGTTCGCCGCCCTTGCCGCGCTCGCGCTCGCCCCGGCCGCGCATGCCAAGCTGAGCCCGACCGAAAGCCGGATGGCCGAAACGGTAAAGGCCGAGCAGGAACGGTCGATCGCGCTGCTCGAAAGGCTGGTGAATCAGAACAGTGGTACGTTGAACCTCGCCGGGGTCGAAAAGGTAGCCGAGATGATGCGCTCCGAGCTCGAGCCGCTGGGCTTTACGGTCACCTGGAAACCCACGCCCGAGACGAAGCGCGCCGGCCATCTGATCGCGGTGCACAAGGGGCGTGCCGACGGCAAGAAGATGCTGCTGATCGCGCATCTCGACACGGTGTTCGAACCCGACTCGCCCTTCCAGACCTTCACGCGCAAGGGCGGCTGGGGCGAAGGCCCCGGCGCGGGCGACGACAAGGGCGGCATGGTGGTGATCGTCGCGGCGCTGCGCGCGATGAAGGCTGCGGGCACGCTGAAAGACGCCAATATCGAAATCCATATGACCGGCGACGAGGAAGACGCGGGCGATCCGATCGAAAAATCGCGCGCCGACCTGATCACCGCGGGCAAGCGCAGCGACATCGCGCTCGATTTCGAAGGACTTGTCCGCGACAATGGCGCCGATATGGGATCGATCGCCCGCCGCAGTTCGGAAAGCTGGACCGTCACCGCGACGGGCATGAGCGCCCACAGTTCGGGCATCTTCAGCGCCGAGGTCGGCGACGGCGCGATCAACGAGCTGGCACGCATCATCCGCGATTTCCGCACCCAACTGCCCGAACCCAATCTGACCTTCAACGTCGGGCTAATCGCCGGCGGACAGGAAGCGACGCTCGACACCGGCGGTATCCGCGCGACCGCAAACGGCAAGACCAACATCGTCGCCCCGATTGCGGTGGCGCGCGGCGACCTGCGCACCCTGTCGCCCGAACAGTCGGCGCGGGTGAAGGACAAGATGGCGGCGATCGTTGCGCGCCATCTGCCCGGCACCGATGCGAAGCTTGCCTTCGACCCCGGCGCCTATCCGCCGATGGCGCCGACGGCGGGCAACAAGGCGCTGCTCGACCGGCTCAACGGCGTGAACCGCGACATGGGGCTCCCCGAAATGGCCGCGCTCGATCCGCTTAAACGCGGCGCCGGCGACATCAGCTTCGTCGCCGCCGATGTCGATGGCCTTGCCGGGCTCGGCACCTATTCGACCGGCGATCATGCGCCCGGCGAAAGGGTCGAATTGTCCAGCATCGCACGCCAGGCGACGCGCGCTGCGATACTCATGTCACGCATAGCCGCTGAAAAGCGCTGAGCTGGAAGAAATCGCAGCCGACCGCGCTTGATTCGCGCGGCACAGTGATTAGGTAGCAATCCGAGACGGAAGTTTCCGCCGATGGGAGAAAGATGATGAGCGATACCGAAACGCACCTGAAACAGAATTACATCGGCGGCAAATGGGTCGACAGCAAGGGCGGCAAGCTGCACGACGTCATCAACCCGGCGACCGAGGAAGCGGCATCGACCGTCGTGCTCGGCACCGCGGCCGACGTCGACGATGCCGTTGCCGCCGCCAAGGAAGCCTATAAGACCTATTCGCAGACGACGCGGGAGGAGCGCTTGGCGCTGCTCGGCCGTATCGTCGAGGAATATAAGAAGCGCGGCGCTGATCTCGCCAAGTCGATGGCGGCCGAAATGGGCGCACCGGTCAGCTTCGCGGGCACCGCGCAAGTCGGCGCCGGCATCGGCGGCTTCCTCGGCACGATCGAGGCGCTGAAGAATTTCGAGTTCAGCGAACAGCATGGCGCGAACAAGGTCGTCTATGAACCGATCGGCGTCGTCGGGATGATCACCCCCTGGAACTGGCCGCTCAACCAGATTGCGCTCAAGGTCGCGCCCGCGCTCGCCGCCGGCAACACGATGGTGCTGAAGCCGTCGGAAGAATGCCCCGGCAATGCCGTTATTTTCGCCGAAATCCTCGATGCGGCAGGCGTTCCGCCGGGCGTGTTCAACCTGGTTCAGGGTGACGGCCCGACCGTCGGCAATGCGATCAGCGCGCATCCGGGGATCGAAATGGTGAGCTTCACCGGATCGACCCGCGCTGGCATCCTCGTCGCCAAGGCGGCGGCCGACACGGTCAAGCGCGTCCATCAGGAACTGGGCGGCAAGTCGCCGAACATCGTCCTGCCCGACGCCGATCTGGCCCAGGTCCTGCCCCCGACGGTGCAGGGCGTGCTCGTCAACACTGGTCAGAGCTGTATCGCCCCGACGCGTATTCTGGTCCACAAGGACCGCAAGGAAGAGGCCGTCGGCGTCATCAAGGCGATGTTCGACGGAACGCAGGTTGGCGATCCGGCGCAGGAAGGGGGTCATATCGGCCCCGTCGTCAACAAGGCGCAGTTCGAAAAGATCCAGGGCCTGATCCAGTCGGCGATCGACGAGGGCGCAACGCTCGAAACCGGCGGCACCGGCCTGCCCGCGAACGTCAACCGCGGCTATTTCATCAAGCCGACCGTCTTCTCGGGCGTCACGCCCGACATGCGGATCGCCAAGGAAGAAGTGTTCGGCCCCGTTGCGACGATCATGGAATATTCCAGCCTCGACGAAGCGGTCGATATCGCTAACGACACCGAATATGGCTTGTCGGCCGTGGTATCGGGCGATCCGTCCAAGGCCGCCGAGGTGGCACCGAAGCTGCGCGCCGGCATGGTCGCCGTCAACGCCTGGGGCCCCGGACCGGGCGCGCCCTTCGGCGGTTACAAGGCGTCGGGCAATGGCCGCGAAGGCGGTCTGTTCGGACTCAAGGACTTCATGGAAGTCAAGGCGATCAGCGGCATCCCGGCGTAAGCCGGACGATCCTCCTTGTGGCGACGCCGCGGGGAGGACGACCGCCGGGAAGCGCTCGTCGCTGAACTCCGGCAGCAAAGCCCCTTCCGTTCGCGGGAGGGGTTTTTCTTTGCCCCCCCAACGGCTATGCGCGCGCCATGACTGATCGCTCGCCGCTCGCGCCCGCTGCCTTCCCCGCCCTGCCCGAAATCGCCGGGGTGACGCGCCGTATCGCGCGCGCGCACTACAAAAATTGGGACCGCTGCGACCTCACCTATGTCGAACTGGCGCCGGGTACCGTCGTCGCGGGCGTGACGACGCAGAATGTCTGCTGTTCGACCGAGGTCGAAATGTGCCGCGAGGGCATCGCGCACGGCCGCGCCCGCGCGCTGATCGTCAATGCGGGCAATTCGAACGCCTTCACCGGCTATCGCGGACGCGAGGCGGTCGAGCAGATCGTCGATCAGGTCGCTGCGCATCTGGCGTGCGATCCGAGGGAAGTCTTCGTCTGTTCGACGGGCGTGATCGGCGTGCCGCTGCCCAAGGACAAGGCGCACGCCGGCGTCGCCAAGGTCATCGGCTTCGACACGCCGAGCGCAAGCTGGGAAGAAGCGGCGCAGACGATCACCACCACCGACACCTTCCCAAAGGGCGCGGCGGCAAGCGCGGTCGTCGGCGGCGCCACGGTGCAAGTCGCGGGGATCGTCAAGGGATCGGGGATGATCGCGCCCGACATGGCCACGATGCTCGGCTATATTTTCACCGATGCCGCGGTGGCGCCTGATCTGTTGCAAGCGATGCTGAGCGAGGCGACCGCGGGGAGTTTCAACGCGATCACGGTCGACAGCGACACGTCGACCAGCGACACGGTGCTGTTGTTCGCGACCGGGCGGGCGGGCAATCCGGTGCTGACGACGCGCGACGATCCGGGCGCCGACGCGCTTTATGCGGCAATCCAAAGCGTTGCGCTCGACCTTGCGCAGCTTGTCGTGCGCGACGGCGAAGGTGCGTCGAAATTCATCGAAATTACGGTGACCGGCGCGGTCAGCGATGCCAGCGCCAAGCGCGTCGCGCTGTCGATCGCCAATTCGCCGCTGGTCAAGACCGCGATCGCGGGCGAGGATGCCAATTGGGGCCGCGTCGTGATGGCGGTGGGCAAGGCAGGCGAACCTGCCGACCGCGACCGGCTGGCAATCCGCTTCGGCGACCATTGGGTCGCGAAGGACGGGCTACCCGTCGACGGCTATGACGAGGGCCCCGTTGCGGCGCATCTGAAGGGCCAGGACATTCGCGTCGGCGCCGACCTCGGCCTCGGCGACGGGCGCGCGACCGTTTGGACCTGCGACCTGACCCACGGCTATATCAGCATCAACGCCGACTACCGGAGTTGACCGCGATCTTTTAGGTCCGCCCCCTGCGCGCAATCAGGTGCGCCGACCACAGGAGGCCGTCATGGTACGGCAAAAAGACTTCGCCGACCTGCCTTGCTTTCGAGATCACCTCGAAGCGGCGTAAGAGTTACCCGTCCGAAACGCAGGTCAAGCGTGGTCATCACTTCGTCCGCGGCGATATCGAACTTATCGAAAAACTCGGCCGAAAAGCCCCGTGCCCATGCGGATCAGGCCAGAGGTTTCCGCAATTTCTGCCTCGCTTCGGGCCGGTTTCGATGGCTCCGAACGACACGGCTATTGGCGTGACTGACCGATAGAAGGCTCCCCCAGACACCGATCACTCGGCGTCGGGGGGCTGGCTAAAATCAAAGCGCGCCTTCGAGCCAGCCCTTAAGCGCGCTCTTCGGTGCGGCGCCGACCTTGGTGTCGGCGATCTGGCCATTCTTGAACAGGATCATGGTCGGGATGCCGCGCACGCCATATTTGCTCGGCGCGTCGGGATGGTCGTCGATGTTCAGCTTGGCGATCACCACCTTGCCGGCGAGTTCGTTCGAAATTTCTTCGAGCGACGGGCCGATCATCTTGCACGGACCGCACCATTCCGCCCAGAAATCGACGAGCACGGGGGTGTCGCTGTCGAGGACATCGGCCTGAAAGCTGGCGTCGGTGATTGCCTTGGTTGCCATCGTCTGAACTCCTGAAATTCTGAAAAATCGTTGATGCCAAGCTAGGACGTCGGGGCGCCCGGCTCAAGAGGCGGCGGCGGCAAATTCGCCTTGGCGGCAAGCAAGCCGGGCTTGTGCGGTGCCAGCACGGCATCGTCGAGCGCGATGAGGCGCGGCCCCGCCGTATAGAGCAGCGCCGTTTCGACGCGCCGGCCCGGAAAGATGACCGCCAGCGCATCGCGATAGGCCGCCATCTGGCGCAGATAGGCGGGCGCGACATCGGCCGCGCTCCCGGGTATCCGCCGCCCGGTCTTGTAATCGATCACTGTCACCGCGTCGCCTGTCACGCGCAGCCGGTCGACGATCCCCGCCACGACCATGCCGTCGACCACCGCCGAGAGCGGCACTTCGGCCAGACTGTCGGGGCCGAAGAGTGCGGCGTGCGCCGGATCATCGAGGATGGCGAGCACCTCGTCCGCCATCGCCATACGCGCCGCATCGTCGAGCGTCGGTGCCTGCACCGCGAGCCAGCGCAGCGCCGCCGCGCGCCGCCTATCGGTCGCGACCGGCGGCAGGCGTTCGAACAGCGCGTGGAGCAGCAGGCCGCGCGTCACCGCCGCGACGCGCGCCGCCCCCTGCGGCGGCACCGCGACATCGTCTTCGCCCAGCGCCGAGGGCGCGAGCGGACGCGGCGGGCGCGCCTCCTCGGGCGCCGTGGCGTGGGTCCAGGCGGGCAGCGCGAGCGGCGGCGGTGCGGCGCGCACAGCCGCATCCTTGCGCGCCCATTTGCCATCATTGACGCGGTGGACACGGCGGCGGCCCCACAGCGGCCCCGCATCCTCCCAATCGCAACCAAGCCCCTCCAGCGCCATCGCGGCCGCGCTGTGCCAGCTTGTCTCGGGCACCGACAGGTCGGGCTTTTTGGTAACGCCCGCGACGATCAGCATCTCTTCGGCGCGGGTCATCGCGACGTAGAACAGCCGCCAATGCTCCTGCGCCGCGGCATCGGCCGCGTCCTGATAGGCCTGCGCCAGCGCACCCTGCCGCTCGTCGGCGGGCATCGCGAAGACGGGCAGCTTTTCCCAGGCGGCGACATCGACGGTGAAGGGACGATGACCGATCGCGGCATCGTCGGTCGCATCGGCGAGAATGACGATCGGCGCCTGCAAGCCCTTCGATCCGTGCACCGTCATCACGCGCACGACGTCGCTGCGCGCTTCGGTCTGCCGCTTGATATCGGCGCTGCTGCCCGCGATCCGGGTCAGAAAGCCGAGTAGCGACACGGTTTCGCGCGCCTCGAACGCCAGCGCCTGGCTCAGCAGTTCGTCGATCGGGTCGCGCGCCTCGCGCCCCAGCCGCGCGTACAGCTTGCGCCGTCCGTCGATCGGCCCTGAGAGGATCGTTTCGAGAAAGCGGAAAGGGGTCGTGAAATCGGCCATGCCGAGCAGTGCGCGCAGCGCCGCCATCGTTGCGGGCGGCATAGTCTCCTCATGGGAGCGCAGATGTTCCCAGATGGCGGCGCGGCCGCGCTTTGCCGTACGCGCGTAAAGCTCGTCCTGCGTCCAGCCGAGCAGCGGCGACACGAGCAGCGCGGCGAGGTTGAGATCGTCGAGCGGCTGCACCGCGAAGCGCATAGCGGCGATCAGATCCTGAACCGCGAGCGGCTGGGTCAGCGCGAAGCGGTCGACGCCCGCGACGGGGACGTGCAGCGTCTGAAGCCGCGCGACGATCCGCGCCGCCAGATCGCGGCGCCGGCGTACGAGGATCATGATATCGCCGGGCGCCACGGGGCGGCCATCCTTGCCGTTCGCGATCCAGTCCTGCACCTCGCCCGCAATCGCCTTGGCCAACCGCATCGAGGCAGGATCGGATGCGGGGGCGCTGCCGCCCCCCTCGTCCCCGCCGTCCTCCGCGGCTGCGGCATCGATCGCCTTGCCGACGGGCAGCGGCGCCCAGAGTTCGACCTGGCCGGCCTGCGCGCTTCGAAACGGACGGTGTGGCGGCTCTTCGCCGTCGAGTCCCATCGCTATCGTCCCGCCGTCGCCGAGCCAGCGGTCGACGACGTCGAGCACCGCGGGCGTCGAGCGATAGTTGGAAACGAGATCGACCTGGCGGAAGGGCTGGCCGCCCATCTCGCCCATCGCGTGGAACATGTCGCGCGCGTTCGCGAACGCCCTGGGGTCGGTGCCCTGAAAGCCGAAGATCGCCTGCTTGCGGTCGCCGACCGTGAACAGCGTCCGCAGCCGGTCGTCCTTCGCGCTGACGCCCGCGAAAAACTCTTCGGCGAGCGACACGACAATGCCCCACTGGCGCATGTTCGTATCCTGCGCCTCATCGACGAGGATATGGTCGGTGCGCTGATCGAGCTTGAAGCGCACCCATTCGCCGAAGCTGCTGACACGCAGCAGCGTCCCGGCGAGCGTGATGAGATCGTCGAAATCGGCAAGACCCGCATCGCGCTTGGCGAGCGCATAGGCTTCGGCAAAGCGCGCGCCAAGCTTCCACCCCGCCGCAAGATCGTCGGCGACGCGCATCGCGGTCGCCGTCGCGCGCAGCCGCCCGGCGGCATCGACGATGCGCACCGCGCTATCGGCACAATCGGTCATCCGGCCCTTATCGCTCGCAAAATCTGCGCGCAGCTCGCCCTTGCCGGTCAGGAAACAGCCGAGCAGTTCATCGAGCATCGCGGCGCGCGCCGAGGCCTCGGCGATGAGCCAGCCGACCATCTTGTCCGAACAAGCCTCGCCGGTCTTGGTACCCCACGCCGCCCCGCTGGTCGCGACCGCCTTGATATCGGCGTCGGAAATCGCCCCGCCTGCAATTTCGGCAGCGAGCCACGCATCGGGATCGCCGCCCGGCAGGTCGAACGCCGCGCGCAGATCATGCGCCGCGGGCGGCAACGCAGCGCGCGGGCCACCGAAGACCGCGGCGCAGCTCGACAGGAAGGCAAGCGCGGATTCCTGCCCCAGCCGCCGCGACAGCATCGCCGCAACCGCCCGCAGCGCCTCGCGGTCGGGATCATGCTCGAGCAGATCGCCGAGTATCTGCCGCTTCAGCGCCGATGCTTCATCTTCCTCGATAGCGCGAAAGCCGGGAAGCAGCTTTGCCTCGAGCGGAAAGCTGGCGAGCAGGGTCTGGCAGAAGCTGTGGATCGTCTGGACGCGGATCGCGCCGCCGGGGCTGTCGATCACTGTCGCGAACAGCGACCGCGCACGCGTCATCAGCCCCGGCCGCTCCCAGTCGAGCCCCAGCGCGTGGAGATCGAGCCGCAGATCGCCGTCGCTCATCCGCACCCAGGTCGCGAGCCGTTCGTGGATGCGGTGCGCCATTTCGGCAGCGCCCGCCTTGGTGAAGGTGATGCACAGGATCGCCTGCGGCGAAACGCCGTCCAGCATCAGCCGCAGCACGCGCGCCGACAGCACCTGCGTCTTGCCGGTCCCCGCCGATGCGCCGAGCCAGACATGGCTTTCGGGATCGGCAGCGGCACCCTGCCGCGGGTCGAGGATGGCGAGGCCGGCGCTCTTGCTCACAGCCCGTCCTCCCCGCGCCCGAACCATTCGTCGCGGCGCATGAGCTGGTCAAAATCGCCATAGCCGCGGCCCTCGCCGGGCAAGAAGGGCGCGTCGCCGAGCAAATAATCGCGCGCCAGCCGGGTCAGCATGTCGGCGGCATGGTCGATCGCCGCCTCGGCGGTCTTGAGCGTGCTGCGCGGGCCATAGCTGTTCGAAATCCGCCCCGCACCGTCGGCGCGGCGATCGGGACGCAAGCTCCAATATTCGAGCGCCACGACGGGGGCGGCATCGATACCCTCCATCGCCCCTTCGCGCGCAAGCAGGCCGAGCAGCCCGAGCTGATTGTCGAGCCCGTCGGCGGCGGCCTGCGCGCTCGGCGCGCCGCCCGATTTATAATCGATGATGGCAAGGCCATTGGGGCCGCGGTCGATGCGGTCGGCCTTGCCATGCAGCGTGATGCCGTCGTCGGTCCGTTCGCCCCGCGCCTCGACTGCGACCGGCTTGCGCTCGGCGTCCCAAACCTGCTCCGCAGCCCAGCGCAGCGCGGGTGCGATACGCGGCAGCCAGAAGGCGCGCGCAAGCCCGTCGAGCGCCGGATCGGCGGCGAGCGCGGCCAGTTCTGCCTCGAACGCGTCGCGCGTGGCGCCGCCGCGCACCCAATCCTCGAACAATTTATGCACCCGCGTGCCGCGCCAGCGCGGATCGGGAGCGGCGCTCAATGGATCGAGCGCCGAAAGGCCGAGCATCCGGTCGGCATAAAAGGCAAAGGGATCGCGCGCGAGCTTGTCGACGCCGGTGACGCTGATCCGGCGCGGGCGGTCGGCAGCGGGCGGCTGCGGCGCCGGACGACCGGCGGGCTGCGCGCCGCCCGGCGGCAGGTCGATTTCGGCGGCAAGGCGCGTGAGCGGCACCCCGCCCGGTGCGGGTTCGGGAAGCTCGCCCGCAAGCGCCGCGAGCCGCAGCCAGAAGCGCGAGGCGACGGCGGGATCGCCGCCGCTGCGCTGCGCGCGCGTGACGACGATCTTTCCGGCTCCGAGCGCGCCCGCGAAATCATGCGCCGCCATCCCCTGCTGCCGTTCGGGCGCGGCAAGACCGAGCAGACGGCGGATACCGGGCGCGAGCCACGGGTCGGGTTGCGTCGCGGCGGGCCAGCGCCCTTCGTCGAGTCCGCCGAGAATCATCAGGTCGGCCCGCTGCAACCGCGCCTCAAGCAAGCCCCAGATGAACAGGCGCGGATGCCCGCCATAGGGCGGACGCACGCTCGCTTGCCCAAGCAATTGCCCGAGCATCGCGGGAAAATCGGCAGGATCGACAAGCGCCGGCCCGGCGCCGCGCGCCAGCGCCCACTGGTCGAACAGTTCGGCGAGCATCCGGCCCGCCGGCCCCGCCCACACCGCGTCGCCCGCCAGCCATTCGGCAGCGCGCTGCAACGCCGCGAGCAGGTCGGCGGGCGGCGCCGGCCCGGCACCAAAGGGCACGAGCGCGGCGGCGAGTTCGGTCGAAACACGCGTCCACCAGGGCGCCATCTGGACCACAATGGCATGACCGCGCGCCTTGGGATCGGCAGCGCGCGCCGCAATGCGCGCGCTCACCCCGTCCCATCCCGGAAGCAGTCCGGGCTCACGCAGCGTCAGGTCGAGCCGCCGCACCTCGTCGAGCCACATGGTGCGCTCCCCTCCCGCGCGCACGAGCGGATGGCCGAGCAGCGCCACCAACGCGACCGGATCGAAGGCGGCAGCCAGGTCGGCAAGCAGCAGCAACAGCGCGCCCGGCGCGGTGCGCGACAGCGGTTGGCCGGCGCTGTCATCAACACTGATGCCCCAGCGCGTCAGCGCGGCGGCGACGCGCTCGGCGAGCGCGCGGTCGGGGGTTAGGAGGGCGGCCGTGCGCCCCGGCGTCTCGATCGCCTCGCGCATCAGCAGGGCGATTCCCTGCGCCTCCTGCCCGTCGTCGGCGAAGACGGCGCCCGACAGGCCGGCAACCGCCGCCGACAGATCGCCCGCCGCCTGCCACTGGGTGCTGTAGTCCGCGGGCGCGAAGAGCAGCGACGCGAAGGGCGTTCGCGCTTCAGGGCCATCGTGCGGCGATGCGGCATCCCATGGCTGCACTTCATCACGAGCAACGCCCATGCGATCGAGCAGCAGCTTCAGATGATATTGCGGATGCGTTTCGAGCGGGCGCCGATCGTCATCTGCATCGGGCCGCGTCGGGCCGAGCGCATCCCATTCATCCGCCGCCATCACCTGATCGAGCCCGGGCAGCACGACCATGCCGCGCGTCATATCGGCCACGGTGCGGAGCAACCGCGCGATGGCAGGAGCAGCGGTGGTAACGCCCGCCGCGACGACGAAGCGCGCCGGCGGCGCCGCACGCCATCCCGCGGCAACGCGATCGAGAAGCAAGTTGCGGCGCGCCGCGCGGTCGATCGCGCCGGTCCTGGCAAGCGTGGCCGGCCATTCATCGACCAGCAGCCGCAGTCGCGATAGCGACGCCCGCCAATGGTCGGCAAAGGCGCCGAGATCGAGGTCGACGAGCGCCGAAACCGGCACCTCTTCATAATGAAGCTGGTCGATCACGCGGCCGAGTCCGTCGGCAAGCTGGAACGCCGCCGCGCCGGTGATTGCCGGTTCGCCCGGCGGCGTATGCCGCTCGATGAGTTCGGCGAGCAGCAGGCGCCGGTGCAGCGGATCGATAGCAGGCGGCAGCGGATCGTCGTCTATCGCATCGAGCGACAGCGCGACCGATTCGTCGAGATCGGTATCGCCGATCACCGCCAGCCGCGGCATGAGAAGCCCCTGCCCGCCCGCGCGGACGAACGCCGCCTGCACCGCGCTGCGCGCCCGATTGCTCGGCAGCAGGATCAGGCCGTGCGCCAATCCCAGTGCGCCGTCGTCGAAGCGCGCGATTATCCCGGCGGCGAGCGCGTCGGCGAAGGCCCGATGAATCGGGATGGAATAGAGGGTGGGTGTGGACATCTCCGTCATTGCGAGCGCAGCGAAGCAATCCAAGGCGGCTTACGCAAGCTCTGGATTGCTTCGCGCAGTTCGTCCCGAGCGCCTGCAAAGCAGTCGAAGGGCTCGAAATGACTGCGGAAAGGAATCAAACCTCGCTCAGCGCCGCTTCGGTCGGTGCAATGCTGGCGGGGGTGCCGACGTCGAACCATTGCCCCATGTGCGACAGGCCATAAAGCCGCCCCGCCGCGATCGCGCGGTCCCACAACAGGTTCGTCGAAAAGGGCCCTTCGGGCGCGCCAACGAGCAGGCGCGGCGAAATGAGCTGGATTCCGGTATAGACGAAAGGCGCGACACGGCCGGGCTTGCGCCGCGACAGCTTGCCGCCCGGGTCCATGTGAAAATCGCCCTTGCCACCGTGTCCCGTCGCACTCGCTTGACGGATTACGAGGAGCAGCGCATCCATCCGATCGCCGTCCCAGTGGCGCGCCAGATTACGGATGCTGTCCTGCGGCCCGTCGGTCCAGATATTGTCGCTGTTGACGACCAGGATCGGATCGCCCTTGAGCAGCGGCAGCGCCTTGACCATGCCGCCACCGGTTTCGAGCAGTTCGCCGCGCTCGTCCGAAACCGCCAGGGTAAAGGATCGCTTCTGCTTTGCGAGATGCGCCTCGAGCGCGTCGGCGAGATAATGGACGTTGACGACGACATGGCCGATCCCCGCCGCCTCGATCCGGTCGAGGCTATGGTCGATCAGCGGCTTGCCGGCCACGCGCACCAGCGGCTTGGGCCGCGTCGCGGTGAGCGGGCGCATCCGCTTGCCGATCCCCGCAGCCATCACCATCGCGCTTTCGATCGTCGCGCTCATGCCGTCACTCGCTCCACGCCGCCGCGCGCTTGGCGGCGGGCACATTGTCGTCGAACCATTTTTTGACCGGTGCGAGCACCGGATGCGCAAGGTCGCGTTCGAGCAGACCCCACATGCGCGGCTGGAACTGGCGGTATCCGGGCTTGCCGTCGCGCTTCCACAAGCGCACGAAAACGCCCAGGATGCGCGTGTTGCGCTGCGCCGCGAGCGCCCAATAGGCAGCGCGGAACGCCGTGCCCTGTCCCGTCGCAGCGACATAGCGATCGAGCATTGCCGCCTCGACCATCGGGGTCACGTCGCGGCGCGCGTCCTCGAGCACCGAGGCAAGGTCATAGGCGGGATGGCCGACCAGCGCGTCCTGAAAATCGAGCAGGCCGAATTGTTCAATGCCGCTGCGTCCATCGACGAGCATGATATTTTCAGCATGAAAGTCGCGCAGTACGGTGACACGCGGCAGGCCGTCCTGCTCGACGGGCGCCAGCGTCGCCTGCCACGCCGCGCGAAATCCGTCGCGATCGACGGCAAGGTCCAGCGCGGGGCAGTACCAGTCGGTGAACAGCATCACCTCGCCCAGCCATTGTTCGATGCCGTGGACGGGCAGCCCCGGCATCGCGGGGCGCGCGTGCAGATGGACGAGCAGGTCGGTGACCCCGGCGTAGAATTCGGCCTCCGCCGCCGGGCGCGCGTCGAGCGTTTCGCGCAGCCGCACGTCGCCGAAATCCTCGATCAGCAGCAGGCCCCGCGCCAGATCGAGGGCGAGGATCGCGGGCGCGGTCATCCCCTGTTCGCACAGCCATTCGGCGACCGCGATGAAGGGGCGCGGGTCTTCGTGCGGCGGCGGCGCATCCATCAGCACCGCCTGCCGCCCCTCACCGACAACGCGGAAATAGCGGCGGAACGAGGCATCGCCCGCGAGCGGCAGAATGCGGGCATCGCCCCAGCCATGCGCGGCAAGAAAGGCGGGCGCATGGTCGGGAGGAATCATCTGAGCGGCCATCGCGCTTCCCAAGCGGGCGGCACCGCCGCTGTCAAGACGCGCGCATCGCCCCCTCCCGAAATCGTCAGCGCCAGCGCGTCGGGCCATGCCTGGGCGCCCAATCGTTCGGGCCATTCGATCAGCAGCGCGCCGTCGTAGAGATAATCGTCGAGGCCGAGTTCGATCAGTTCATCCTCTCCGTCGATGCGATAGAGATCGACATGCGCGATCGGCAGATCGACTTCGGGCGGGGCGTAGGGCTGGACGATCGCGAAGGTCGGGCTCGGCGCCTCGCCCGCCAGACCGCGCGCTTTGAGCATCGCGCGCGCCAGCGTCGTCTTGCCCGCGCCGAGGTCGCCCGACAACAGCACGACATCGCCGGGCCTCAGCGCGGCGCCGATGGCGGCACCGATGCGATCGGCGTCTTCGAGATCATAGGCGCAGCTGAAGCTCATCCGCGCGGCAGGGTGACGCGGACCAGCGTGCCCTGTCCCTTTTCGCTGAGCACCTCCATCGTGCCGCCGTGCGCGGCAACGAGCTGGCGCGCGAGCGCGAGGCCGATGCCGCCGGTCTGCGTACCCGCCTGCTGCCCCTTCATCACCGCGGCGACCGCATCGGGCATGCCGGGGCCGTTGTCCGACACGACGATCTCCACTCCGCGCGCGTCGCCGTCGGCGTGGAGCAGCACGCGCCCGCCGCTGCGCTTGGCCGGGGCGGTAAAGCGGATCGCATTGTCGAGCAGCCCGCCCACGACCCGCGACAGGCGCGGCGCATCGCCTTCGATACTGCCAAGATTGTCGGACAGATTGCCGACGAGTTCGATGTTTTCGGTCTCGGCGAACGGAGCCGCGTCGGCGAGCGCCTTGCCGAGCAGCGCGCGGACGTCGACCGGCGCGCGTTCGACCGCCAGCGTCCCCGCCTCGCCCTGCGCGAGGTCGAGCACATTGTCGATCTGGCGGCCGAGCACCGCGACCGAATCCATGATCGCGTCGACATAGGAACGCGCGGCAGGCGGAAGTTCGCCCGCATAACCCGCCTGCAGCATCTCGCCGAAGCCGCCGATCGAGGTCAGCGGCGTGCGCAGTTCGTAACTCATCCGCGACAGAAAGGCGGTTTTGACCTTGTCCGCCGCTTCGAGCGCCTCGTTGCGTTCGCGCAGCGCGCCCTCCATCTTCCGGCTGGCGGTGATGTCGAGCATGATGAGCAGCGCATTGCCGTCGGGCAGCGGGATCGAGGCGAAATCGAAATGGCGCCCGTCCTTGAACCGGATTTCGCCCGCGCGCTGCGTCCGCTCGAGCGTCGCGGCGCGGATCACTTCCTGGACGATGCTGATCTGGTTGGGCTTGGCGAGCCGGTCGGCGAGGCCGTTCATCAGCACATCGACGCGCGGATGCGCCGCAAGGGTCGATTCATCGACGCCCCACAGGCGGCGGAAGCGCTGGTTCCACAGATGCAGGCGGCCATCGGGAGCGAAGACCGCGATCGCCTCGAACAGATTGTCGAAGGTTGCGGTGCGCACGCGCAGCAACGTGTCGCGCGTCGAGGCCAGTTGCACCTGCTCGGTGCGATCCTCGGCGATCAGCAGCAGGCCGCCGTCGGGGGTCGGCTGGGCGACGACGTGCAGATGGGTGCCGTCGCGCAGGCGCCATTCCTCCTCGCTCGCGTGCGGCAGCGCGAACCAGTCGACATGCGCCTGCCGCCATTCGGGATAGTCGCGCACCTCGGGCGTCCGGCCGCCCTCACGCCATGCATCGAGCAACCGCGCGAGCGCCCGGCCTTCGGACACATCTTCGGCCGTCACGTCGAACAGCCGGCGAAAGGGCTGGTTCGCAAAGACAAGGCCATGATCGGGGCCGAACTGTGCCACTGCCGCCGACAGCCGGTCGAGCAATTCGCGCTGCGTATCGACGAAGCGGCGGTGCGCGCCGCGCTCGCTCTCCAGCTCCTGAATATCGATCGCATAGCCCGCGATGCCGATGACGCGGCCGCCCTCGGGCGCCAGCGGCACGTCGACGACCCGCATGATCCGGCGCTCGCCCTCGATCGTCACCGGGACGGTGCGCATATGCGCCGAGCCCGCGGCACGCGCCGCTTCGGCCGCGTCAGTCGCGCTGACCCCGGCGATCGGCTCGCACAATTCGGTGCCATCCTCGATCACCCGCGCCGCACTTTTCGCCTCGACCGCCCGGACATAGGCGGTGTTGACGAGCGCGAGGCGAAGATCGGGTTCGCGGAACCACATCGGAAACGGCGCCGCCTCGATCAGTCCCGACAGCGCCTCGAACGCCGCCATCGCCTCGTCGCGCTCGATCCGCGCCTTGGCGAGCGATTGCTGGCCGTCGGTCGCATCGCTGAGCCACAGCAGAACGCTGCCCGGTCCGCCGACCGACTGCGGCGCCGCCACGCCCTGACAGACGATCGTACGGTTGCTGCCCTGCGGACGCAGGCTGAGCGTGAAGGGTTTGGCACCGCGCTGGGCGCCGAGGATCGCCTGGCGCAGCGCTTCGTGCGCCTGCGCGTCGAGCCCGGCGCCGAGTCCGCGAAGCTCGTCGAAACTGCGCGGTCCGGCATCGAGCCCGAGCCAGCGGCCGAGCCGCTCGCTCGCCTCGATGCGCCAGTCGCCGCGCACCACGACGGGCAGATAGGGCGACGCTTCGAGCAGGCTGGCGAGGCGTTCGGTCTGCCCGGCGACGAACGCCGAGCGCCGCTGCATCGCAACCCCGCGCCCGACCGCCCACAGCCCAGCGACCAGCCAGAGCGCGGCGAACAGGCCGAGCGCGAAGAGCAAGCCCGCGCTCATCGGCACGGGCATCGCGCCGATCGAAGCAAGAGGACGACAGGGACGCCGGATATCATCCGTCTGCCCCTATCGACTGCGCAGCCTCTATTCAATCGTCCGCCGCACAGGCACGGCGGAACAGGACGCCGGAAGGCCTCGTCCGGTCGAATATCCCCCGCACCCCGCGCGGATTGCGCGCCGGTACGCGGTCAGAATTTTGCCGTCGCCGATGCGCGGAAATAGCGTCCCAAAATGCCCGAATAATAGGTGATCGTGCCATTGGCCGCCGGCGCCGGGAACGGCGGTTTTGCGTCGAAGACATTGTCGACGATCAGGCGCAACGAAAACTGCTTCGACACGTCGACGCCGAGCGAGGCGTTGAACAGCCACCACGAGCCGACACCGCTATATTCCAGCGCGTTGGGCGCCGCGTCGGCGTTCCACACACTCTTGCCATAATATTGCGTTTGCCAGAGCAGATTTACCGGGCCGCGATCGACCGTGACATTCGCGGTGAACGAATGTTTGGGATTGCCGATTTCGCCGCGCGCGGTGTCGATATCGCCGGTTCCGACGCGCGTTTCGAGCTTGTCGAGATAGAAGTAATTGAGCGACAGGCCGAGCGCCGTGTCCGCCGCAATCTCGCGCCGATAGGCGATTTCGGCGGTCAGGCCGCGGAAGTCCATCGACGCCGCATTGGCATAGCCGGTGCGCACGAAAGTCACTTGCCCGCCCGGATCGCGGTCGATCTGGCGACAAACCGCCGCCGGATAGGCGACCGCATCATAGCAAGCGTCGAGCGTCTGGCCGGCACCGAGCAATATTATCGCATCGCGCAGCCGGATATCGACCCAGTCGGCGGTGATCGTCAGACCAGGCACGAAGCGCGGGCGGACAATCGCGCCGACGGTCCAGCTGTCGGCGCGCTCGTTCTTGAGTGCGGCATTGCCCGAAACCGAGATCGGCGCCGTGAATCCGACGATGTTCGACGTGAAGGCATCGGGGTTCGCTATCCCCCCGGCAATGCAGTTTGCGCGCCGCTGCGCCGGGTTCGGTCCCGAATTGACGAAGCGGCGATCGCACGGATCATTGGCCGTCGCAAAGGCCAGCGACGTCGGGCTGAAGCTTTCGGTGATCGCGGGCGCGCGCACCGAGCGGGTGAAATTGCCGCGGATCGTCACATCGGCGACCGGCGACAATCGTCCGCCCGCGGTCCACGTCCAGTCGCCCCCCGCTGCCGAATGATCGATATAGCGCGCCGCGCCGTCGAGTTCGAACGCATTGACGAAGCTGTCCATCCCCGGCGTAATGACCGGAATCTTGAGCTCGCCGGAAAATTCATTCGTCGTGAAGCTGCCCCGCACCGGATCGATCGGGATGCTGCGGCCAAACGGCATCCGGAATCCGCCCCCGACATCCTCGCCATAATAATAGGCGCCGGGGTCGAAAGCGGTCTTCTCGTGCCGATGTTCATAGCCGAGCGAGGCGATGACATCGCCGCCGGGCAGCTGGAACAGCGGCCCGTTGACCGACGCGCTGAGCACGAACTGCGAATTGGTCGCGGTCGGATCGGCGATCGTCGTCACATAATCGAGCGCAGCCTGGCTGAAGCGGCCGACACCGAACAGGTCGAGCGGCGCGCAGGTGGCATTTAGCGTCGCGATGTTCGCGTTGCTGTATCCGGGGCGGCAGATGATATTGCCGTTGGCGGCACCGCCGCCGAACACACCCTCATCGACGGCATCGACCGCGTTGAGGAAATTCTGCTGCACCAGCACACGTTCACGCCCACGCGTTTTGGAATGGCCGTAGTTGGCCGAGACATCCCATTTGTAGATCCGGTCGCCGACGCCGAGTTCGCCGTCGAGCCCGGTGACGAAGCGATAGAGTTCGACCGTCGTGTCGGCGCGGCCCGTCGTCAGGTCGGTATTGGCACGGGCCATCAGAAAGCTGTCGGGAGCCGTCGCAAAATCGGGATTGCCGTCGCCGTCGGCATCGATCGGAATCCCGCCGAGCAGACCATAGGCGGCCAGATTGTCACGGATTGTCGCCCGGTCGGCGTCGTTCAGATAGGGATTGTCGAGGCTGAGCACCAGATTGCCGTTCGGCGACGTTCCCGGTCCGGCCAGCGCCGTGTTATACAGCGGCTGGGCCGCGATGTTCGTCCCTTTGCTGTGCGCATACCAGCCCTCGCCGAACCAGCGGACCGTGTCGCTCAGGTCGAAACTGCCGAGCGCGGTTGCGAGATAGCGGTCATTGTTCGTCGAGAGATTGCCATAATCTTTCGTCGCGAAGCCGTTGCCCCCCGAGCTTTCGAACAGGCTGCCCGTGCGCGTCCCGAAGTCGAGCGGGACGAGCCGCCCCGCGTCGTTGAACGTCAGGACATTGCCCGATGCATCGAAAATTCCGCCGAATTCGGGAATGCTGTCGAAGGCGAGCGGCACGCCGCTGTTGGTGAAGACATTCAGCCGCTGGTCGTAATAGAGTTGCTGCTGAAAGGGAGATGCCGGATCGGCGGCGGTCGTAAAAAAGGGGCCGGCGGCGCTCGTCAGAAAGCGGTCGCCCGTGGTGAGGCCGCGCGCGCGATTCCATTCGCCGCTCAGCGTGATATGGCCGCGCCCGCCCGCAAAACCGGCGCCCCAGATGCCGCTGATGCGATAATCCGGTGCGTCGCCGCGCTGCGACACGCCCGCCTGGCCTTTGAGTTCAAGCCCGTCGAAATCCCGTTTGAGGATGATGTTGACCGTGCCCGCGATCGCATCGGAGCCATATATGGGCGCGCCGCCGACCGCGACCGTTTCGATGCGATCGACCAGCGTTTCCGGGATGACGTTGAGGTCGACCTGACTGCCCGGCCCCACCGGCCCGAATACCGAGGCGGTATTGGACGACACGAAGCGCCGGCCGTTCACCAGCGTCAGCGTGCGCTGGCTGCCCAGCGAAAAGAAATCGACGAAGGTCTGGCCCGAACCGAAGGGGCCTTCCTGCGCACCGACATTGCTGTTGCCGGGAACGCCGAAGGCGGCAATTTCCGACAGCGCCTGCGCGACATTGGTATAGCCGCGCCGGTCGATCTGGTCGGCGGTGGTGACCAGCGTCGGCTGGATCGTGTCCGCATCGGTGCGCGCGATGCGCGACCCGGTGACGATGATCTGTGCACCGCTGTCGGCGTCCGCCGACGCATCGGGCGCAACATCCTGCGCCGCAGCCGGTGTAGCCGCCGCCAGAATAGCCAGCGCGGACAGGCCGCCATAAAGCCCTGCTCGCATCGCGCGCACGGTAATCATTCCGGGAACTCCCTCGTTTAAGCGATGCCCCCCGGCCGCACCAAAATATGAATCGAGCGAGCGGTGCCCCGAACCCCCAAAAGCAAAGGGCCACGCCCCCATCCGGTCTCCGGACGGCAGCGCGACCCTACAGTCTGCTTATGAAAAATTTGTAACGATCAGTAACGATAATGATCGGGCTTGAACGGTCCTTCGACCGGCACGCCGATATAATCGGCCTGCTTCTGCGTCAGCGTCGACAGCTTCACCCCCAGCTTTTCGAGGTGCAGCGCCGCGACCTTTTCGTCGAGATGCTTGGGCAGGACATAGACGTCGTTCTTGTAATCACCGGCCTTGGTAAACAGCTCGATCTGCGCGAGCGTCTGGTTGGTGAAGCTCGACGACATCACGAACGACGGGTGGCCCGTCGCACAGCCGAGGTTCACGAGGCGGCCCTTCGCCAGCACGATGATCTGCTTGCCATCGGGGAATTCGACGAGGTCGGTGCCCGGCTTCACTTCGGTCCACTTGTAATTGGCGAGTCCCGCGATCTGGATTTCGCTGTCGAAGTGGCCGATGTTGCAGACGATCGCCATCGGCTTCATCGCCGCCATATGGTCGGCGGTGATGACGTCGGCGTTGCCGGTCGCGGTGCAGAAGATGTCGGCGCGGGCGACCGCTTCGTCCATCGTGACGACTTCATAGCCTTCCATCGCCGCCTGCAGCGCGCAGATCGGATCGATTTCGGTAACCAGCACGCGCGCGCCGCCGTTGCGGAGCGAGGCGGCCGAGCCCTTGCCGACATCGCCGAAGCCCGCGACGCACGCAACCTTGCCGGCCAGCATGACGTCGGTCGCGCGGCGGATCGCATCGACCAGGCTTTCCTTGCAGCCGTAAAGATTGTCGAACTTCGACTTGGTGACGCTGTCGTTCACGTTGATCGCCGGGAAGGGCAGCTTGCCTTCCTTGGCCAGCTGGTAAAGGCGGTGGACGCCGGTCGTCGTTTCTTCCGACACGCCCTTGATCGCGCGCACGCTCTTGGTGAGATAGCCCGGCTTGGCGGCCAGAAATTCCTTGAGCGCACGGACAAATTCGACTTCTTCGGCGTTGGTCGGCTCGAACAGCGGCTCGCCGGCTTCGACGCGCGCCCCCCACAGCGCGAACATCGTGGCGTCGCCGCCGTCGTCGAGGATCATGTTCGCGGTCTGATCGTCGCCCCAGTCGAAGATCCGGCCGACATAGTCCCAATATTCGGCGAGGCTCTCGCCCTTCACCGCGAAGACGGGCGTGCCGCCGGCGGCGATCGCGGCGGCGGCATGATCCTGGGTCGAAAAGATGTTGCAGGTCGCCCAGCGCACCTCGGCGCCCAGCGCGGTCAGCGTTTCGATCAGCACCGCGGTCTGGATCGTCATGTGCAGCGATCCGGTGATGCGCGCGCCCTTCAGCGGCTGCGCCGCACCATATTCGGCGCGCAGCGCCATCAGGCCGGGCATTTCAGTTTCGGCGATCGCGATTTCCTTGCGGCCGAAGTCGGCGAGGCCGATGTCGGCAATCACATAGTCGGCGGCGCCGTCCTTGGTCTTCGCCGCCGCGATTGCGGCATTGGCGGCGGTAATGGTGGCATTGGCTGCGGTGGTGGCCACGGGGGAGTCTCCATATTGGCGAGTACGGCCGCAGGCGAGCGGCCCCGAATTGTCGAGCAATTATGTTGCGCGCCCTAATCGAAAGCGCGTCGCCATTCAAATATAAACTTTTCTTTATATCTGCAAGGCGCGGGTCGCAGTCGAACGCGGCGCAGGCACGATTCGTCCTCCGCCAAACGCGAGGCAGCGCAAAATAAATTTCGGGCGCGCGCCAATGTTACAACCCGCGGGGCGCAATTGTGACACAGCCTTGCAATGGCCAACTTCCTAAGAAATTTGCCTTATAATACGCCTTGCGATGAGTATAATCCGTCTATGTGACACCAATGTTACATAGCCCGCGATTCATTGACTTTTATCCCCACAAACGAGAAAATAGGTCAAAGTTTTCGGGGAGATACCTAGATGAAAAAAATTCTGCTCAGCCTGGCTGCCCTGGCCGTCGCGTCGCCGGCGATGGCTCAGTCGATCGTCGTCACGGGCACCGAGGACAGCGCCTCGACGCCGCTGTCGGTTGCCTTTGAAGAATTACAGGCGGGCGAAAACAAGGCGGCAGTGGCCAAGCTGACCGACGGCCGGGTCGATGCCCGCGATCCGTCGCGCCTGATCAATCTGGGCACCGCCTATGCCCGGCTTGGCCGCACCGCCGACGCCGCGACCGCCTATCGGTCGGCGATCGACAGCCCGATCCGCTACGACCTCGAGCTTGCGAACGGCGATTTCATGGATTCGCGCTGGGCCGCCCGCACCGCGCTCGCGCGGCTTGACCAAGGGCGCCCGCTCCTCGCCCTCGCGCACTGACGCAGCCGATCGACGGGCGGCGATCCTACGCTTCGCCGCCCTCGACCGTCAGCAGGCGCGCATCGATGCCGGCTTCGGCAAAGGCTGCCTGCCACCGCTGCGCCGGCGGCGTGTCGAACAGCAGCGCGTCGCTGCCGGGCGTCAGATGCCAGGCATGGCGCACCATTTCCTCTTCGAGTTGCCCCGGTGACCATCCGGCATAGCCGAGCGCGACGAGCCATTGCGACGGCCCGCGCCCCTCGCCGATGGCGCGCAATATGTCGTGCGAGCTCGATATCATCCAGCGCCCCGACACCTGCACCGCGCCTTCGCCCGACCAGTCGCGGCTGTGGAGCACGAAACCGCGCGACGGTTCGACCGGTCCGCCCAGAAAGACCGGCTGATCGAGCGGAGCGTCGTGCGCGATATCGAGCTGATCGAGCACCGCACCGACGGTCATGCCGTCGATCGGATCGTCGATGCTGATCCCCATCGCACCATCCTCGTCGTGGCTGATCATCGCGATGACGGAGTGATCGAAACGCGGATCGCCGATGCCGGGCAGGGCGAGCAGCAATTGGCCGGTGAACCAGGTCGGCGCCTTTTCCATCGCCCCATCATGGACTGCCGGGCGCGCACGGTCCAGCGTCTTTGCGGCCATATCGACGAACGGCGGGGTCCATTGTGCAATGTGAACGCTCCGCCGCTTGACTCGCGGCGGCGCACACCCAATGTCTCGCCCGCACAAGACCCCCCTCAACGAAAGGATGCCAGCATGACCATCACTACCGGAGACTCGCTGCCCGACACCAAGCTGGTGAAGGTCACCGAAGGCGGCCCCGAACAGGTTTCGGCCGCCGATTATTTCAAGGGCCGCAAGGTTGCGCTCTTTTCGGTTCCAGGCGCTTTTACGCCGACCTGTTCGGCCAAGCACCTGCCCGGCTTCGTCGAGAAGGCAGCCGAACTCAAGGCCAAGGGCATCGACGAAATCGTCTGCACCGCGGTCAATGACGCCTTCGTCATGGGCGCCTGGGCGAAGAATGCCGGCGCGACCGACAGCGTGACGATGCTCGCCGATGGCAATGGCGATTTCGCCGAAGCGGTCGGGCTGACCATGGATGGCAAGGCGTTCGGCATGGGCAAGCGCGGCCAGCGTTTCTCGATGGTCGTCAACGATGGCGTCGTCGAGCAGCTCAATGTCGAAGCCCCGGGCGAATTCAAGGTGTCGAGCGCCGACCATATGCTCGAACAGCTTTGAGCGGTTTGCGGATTGAAATGAGGGGCGGCGCGGCGCGGCGCCGCCCCCCTTTCCTTTTGTCATATTTTCGTGCAACAGCGTCGCGATGACATCAGAATCATCGAACGAAAATATCGCCGACCCCACCACCCTTGTCGAAGGGGTCATCGCCGAACTTCAGTCGCGTTTCCGCACGTCGGTCGGCAATCTCAAATCCGCCATCGCCGCCTTCGTCCGTGACGGCACCTT
Source organism: Sphingopyxis sp. Q841 (assembly GCF_052384365.1). Lineage (NCBI taxonomy): Bacteria > Pseudomonadati > Pseudomonadota > Alphaproteobacteria > Sphingomonadales > Sphingopyxidaceae > Sphingopyxis > Sphingopyxis sp. Q841. Next base: position 837,543 of record NZ_JBQSUM010000001.1, read on the forward strand.
GCCGCCCGCCGACGCCGCCGCGACCGGCCTGTTTGACTATCCGGCGCTGCGCCTCGTCACCAATGGCGAGTTTCGCGAAGGCCAGGGCGGCCACAACCTCGCCTTCGGTCATTTCGAGCGGGCGGGCGAGTTCGTCACGACGGTAACGCGCCCCGATCTGTTCGAGGCCTATCTGCGCGAACAGCTGACCCTGCTCGTCCGCCACTATGAGGTGACGCTGGAGGTGACGCGCACCGGGCAGCAGATCCCCTTCCCCTATGTGCTCGACGCCAGCGACGGGTCGGACATGGGCCGCGTCACTCCGCTCGAACTCGCGCGCCACTTTCCCACCACCGAGCTCGCCGATATCGGCGACGAGCTGGCCGACGGCCTGTTCGGCTTCGACCCCGCGGCGGCGCAGCCGCTCGCGCTGTTCGACGCGCTGCGCACCGATTTCAGCCTCGCGCGCCTGCGTCACTATACCGGCACCGCGCCCGAGCATTTCCAGCGCTATATCCTGTTCACCAACTATCACCGCTATGTCGATGAATTCGTCGCCTGGGCGGGGGCGCAGGTCGGCAAGGGACGCTACACCGCGCTCGCCGGTGCGGGCGGTCTCTATGTCGACGAGCCGGATATCAATGCCAGCGCGCTCGCGAGCGACAGCGCATGGCGACGGCACCAGATGCCCGCATATCACCTGATTGCCGAGGGCGGCAGCGGCATCACGCTCGTCAACATTGGCGTCGGCCCCTCGAACGCCAAGACGATCTGCGATCACCTCGCGGTGCTGCGGCCCGAGGCATGGATGATGATCGGCCACTGCGGCGGGCTGCGCCCCAGCCAGCGGATCGGCGATTATGTGCTCGCCCACGCCTATCTGCGCGACGACCATATTCTCGACAGCGTGCTGCCGCCCGAAATTCCGATCCCGCCGATCGCCGAAGTCCAGCAGGCGCTGGCGAGCGCCGCCGAGGCGGTGTCGGGAACCAGCGGTGCCGACCTCAAGAAACGGATGCGTACCGGCACCGTCGTCACCACCGACGACCGCAACTGGGAATTGCGCTTCACCGATTCCGCGCTGCGCTTCTCGCAGTCGCGCGCGATCGGCATCGACATGGAGTCAGCGACCATCGCGGCGCAGGGCTACCGCTTCCGTGTGCCTTACGGCACCTTGCTGTGCGTGTCCGACAAGCCGCTCCACGGCGAACTCAAGCTGCCGGGACAGGCCAACCGTTTCTATGAAGAAGCGATCGCGGCGCATCTCCAGATCGGCATCCGCACCTGCGAATTGATGCACGACGAGGGCGCCAAGCTGCACAGCCGCAAACTGCGCGCGTTCAACGAGCCGCCGTTCCGGTGACGCCGGCAGCCGCCCTTTCGCGCTCCGTCGCGGGCCGCGTCGCAATCGTCACCGGCGCCGCGAGCGGAATGGGGCGGGCGACCGCGCTGCTGCTAGCGCGCGAGGGCGCGAAGGTGGCGGTCACCGACCTTGACCCTGCCGCATGCAAGGCCGTTGCCGCGGAAGCCGGCGACGGCGCGCGCGCCTTCGCGCTCGACGTATCGGACGGCGAGGCGATCAAGCGTGTCGTCGCCGACGTCGCGGCGCATTTCGGCGGCATCGACATCCTTATCAACAACGCCGGCGTGTCGAGCTTCTGCCCGCTCGATTCGGGTGACGATTACGATGAGATCTGGCACCGCGCGATCGCGGTGATGCTGACCGCGCACCAGCGGATGGTGCGCGCGGCGCTGCCGTGGCTGCGGCAAAGCGACGCGCCGCGCATCGTCAACATTGCCTCGACCGAGGGACTGGGCGCGACGCCCGGCGACACGCCCTATGTCGCGGCCAAGACGGGCGTGACCGGGCTGACGCGTGGGCTGGCGGTCGATCTGGGCAAGGATGGCATCACCGTCAACTGTATCTGCCCCGGCCCGATCCGTACCGCGATGACCGACAAGGTGCCCGACGCGGACAAGGCGATCTTCGCACGGCGCCGCACCGCGCTGCGCCGCTATGGCGAGCCCGAGGAGGTCGCGCATGTGACGCTGAGCCTCGTCCTGCCCGCGGCTAGCTATATCACCGGCGCGGTGATCCCCGTCGATGGCGGGCTGATGGCGCGCAACGCATAGACGGCATCAGACATAGAAATCGGCGCGCAGGTTTATGCCGCGTTCGACCCAGAGTTTGAGCGCGCAGAGCATCTGCGTCCAGCCGTGACAATTGCCGTAGCTGCCGTCGAGCGCCGCCTGCGTTTCGCGCCAGCCGCCCTCGGCGATCTCGACCAGTGTGCGGCCGTCATCGAGCGGCTTGAAGGTCATCGTCACGCGGGTACGGTAAGCGGCGTCCGCCATCGTGCCGCCCTCTACCCCCGGCGCCTGGCCTTCATAGGCCGCCCATTCCAGAACGATCTTCTCATCCTGCACCACCTCGATCACATGGACCGGAAAGGCGCCGGGATAATCGTGGAAATCCCACGTCACCACCGCACCCGTCTCGATCCGCCCCTGCGCGCCGCCGGTGGTGAAATAGCGCGAAAGCTGCGCGGGATCGGCAACCGCCTCGAACACCTCATGCACCGGCTTGGCGATGCGCGCCGCGACCCTGAATTTCAGTTCCATTTTCATTCTCCGCTTGAGTCGCATTCAATTATGTTATAAATTTATAACATGTCAATCCACGACGATTTCGACCGCATCTTCAAGGCGCTCGCGCACGGCGTGCGGCGGCAGATTCTGGACGATCTGAAGGATCAGCCGCTCACGACGGGGGCGCTGTGCGACCATTTCGCCGATCTCGACCGATGCACGGTGATGCAGCATCTGAAGGTGCTGGAGGAGGCGAGGCTTGTCATCGCCGAACGTCGCGGCCGCGAACGCTGGAACCATCTGAACGCGATGCCGATTCAGGACATCCACGACCGCTGGATCGGCCCGCATGCCGCAGCGGCGGCCGCGCAGCTTGCGCGGTTCAAGCAGGCTGTCGAAACGCAGTAGAAGCAGTCGCTGCCGGCCCTATTTCGAGCGACCGCGCGGCCGACGGTCAGCCAGCCACGCCCTTCGCCGAACCCGCGACCAGGTTCATCACCAGCTTCGGCAGGCTGCGGTAGTTGGCGGCATGATATTGCGAATCGCCGGGCAGCGCTGCTTGCAGGCGGCGGTGCGCCTCTGGCAACGCGTGATAGGGAACGCCGGGCAGCAGATGATGCAGCGCGTGATAGCGCAACCCCACCGGCGCCCACAGCTCGGGGAGCAGGCCCGGCGGCGGGACGTTGACGCTGTCGAGGAACTGCGCGGTTACGGTCAGCACCTCTCCGTCATTTTCCCACAGATGCGCAACGAGCGTGCGGATCTGGTTGAGCACGAGGCTGGCCGCCGCAATCGCGCCGAAGATCAGCAGCGCGCGCAGCGGCACCCAGCCGAACACGCCCGCCGCGATCAGCAGCGTCGACCAGGCCCAGGCCCCGCCCTCCTGCCACGCCCACTGGCGGCGGAAATCGCCTTCGGGCGGGCGGCGGCGGAACATCGGGTTGATGATCATCCCCGAATAGCGCTCCATCACCACGCGGCGGAGCGGCGGGATGACGAACGACAGCGGGGTCAGCACCGCAAAGCGAAAGAGCAGCGCCAGCGGCGCAAAGGCGGCCGCGACGACGAACAGCGGCACCGTCCACGGCTTCATCAGCGCCAGCGGCAGATATTCGGGATCTTCTACCGTGCCATATTTGGTGCGGTTGTGGTGGAGGCTGTGGATGCCTTCGTAAAGGAAGGAAGGGATAAGCAGCGGGATACCGACGAGCAGGTTCCACACGAGCCGGAAACCGGGCAGCGCGTTTTTGCGGATATGCGTCAGTTCATGGATGAAGCTGCCCGCGCGGTAGAGCGCGACGACGGCGATGAGCGCCGCGGCGAGCATCCATGCGGTCGATGGTGCCAGGATCGCAGCCGCGACACCGGCATAGCCGATGAATGCCGAACCGAGGAAATCCACCCAATAGATGCGCGCGTTCGGATTGACGAGATCGCGCGTCAGCTCCGAGGCCGCGCGAATCATCGCCATATCGTCGGCAATCGCCGATTTGGGCGTCTGGGTGGCCGGGGCCGCGGGGGGAGTCGCGATCCGTTCGGCAGCGGGATTGGTCGTCATCATGCCGGCGTCTTCACCATGATTTCGTGGCAGCATGATGGCCGAATACGGGTCGCCAGCGCCACAGCTATGCCCTAATGCGTCGCCACAAATATAGGCACCGTCATTCAGGAAACCAGCCATGGCCGCACATTCGCAAGGTCCCGTCTCCATCCATCCCGTCAAGGACAAGGCGGACAAGCGCGAATTCGTCGAACTGGCCTTTCGGCTCAACCGCGGCGATCCCGCCTGGGTGCCGCCGCTGAAAAACGAAGCGTTCGACCTGTTGACGCCAGGCAAGAACCCCTGGTTCGAACATGGCAAGGCGCAGCTGTTCCTCGCACGCCGCGACGGCCGCACGGTGGGACGCATTTCGGCGCATGTCGACTTCCTCGCGCTCGAACAGCCGGCGAGCCAGGGCATGGGTCCGGGGACGGGCAATTGGGGGCTGCTGGAGGCCGAGGATGCCGAGGTCGCGCACGCATTGATCGTCAGCGCCGAAGACTGGCTGCGCGGCCAGGGAATGAACCGCGCGCTCGGCCCGCTGTCGATTTCGATCTGGGACGAACCCGGGCTGCTGGTCGAAGGCTTCGAGACGCCGCCGACGATCATGCTCGGCCACAACAGCCCGCTCTATCAGGGGTGGATCGAGGCCGAGGGCTATCGCCCGGTCAAGAAGCTGTTCAACTATGCGGTCGATATCGTCGACGGCTTTCCGCCGCTGGTAAACCGCATCGTCGCGGCGGGCGAGAAGAACGAGCGCATCCGCATCCGCCGCGTCGACAAGCGCAAGTTCGATGCCGAGGCGCAGCTGATCATGGGCATTTTGAACGACGCCTGGTCGGACAATTGGGGTTTCGTTCCGCTGACCGACAGCGAAATCGCCTATGTCGGCAAGAAGCTGAAGGACATTGTTTTCGAGGATCTGATCCGCGTCGCCGAAGTCGATGGCGAGGCGGTCGCGTTCATGATCGTGCTGCCCGATCTCAACGAACTCTTGATCGGGATGGACGGATCGTTGTTCCCCTTCAACTGGGCGCGGCTGCTTTGGTGGCTGCGCAAGCCCAAGAGCAAGCGGCTGCGCGTGCCGTTGATGGGCGTGGTCAAGAAGTTGCAGAACAGCCGCATGGCGAGCACCCTCGCCTTCATGATGATCGAATATATCCGCCGCGACGGCGTCGCCAAATATGGCGCCGAGCAAGGCGATATCGGCTGGGTGCTCGACGACAATCAGGGGATGAACGCAGTCGCCGACGCCATCAACGCGACGGTCAACCGCGTGTATCAGCTTTACGACAAGCCGCTATCCTGACGCGGCGGGCCGCCATTCTGCTGGCATGATTTTGCGACAAAGGGCGGGCAGCTTCGGGGTCTGAACCCGAAGGATGCGCGATGCCCAGCCTTTATCTTGCCGCCAACCGCTTCGGCCTCGGCCGCCGCTTCGACGATCCCGCGACCGACGATCCGCAGGCCTGGCTGCTGCGACAACTTGACGACTATGACCCGGTTCCCGCACCGATCGCCGCCTTGCCCGGCCGCGCCGCCATCGCCGCCGCCTATGTCGAATATCAGGACGACCGGCGAGCGATGCGCCGCAATGCGCCGGATGATGTCGCCCAGAAGGACGGCACAGGCACGGCGATGGCCCCCGAACTGCAACGCTTGTCGCGCTCGGCAATCCGCACCCATTATGTCGATGCTGCCGCCGCGCGGCTTGCCAATGCGGTCGCGACGCCAACGCCCTTCCCCGAACGGCTCGTCCACTTCTGGTCCAACCATTTCGCCGTGTCGGCCGACAAGCTGCCGGTGATCGGTTTTGCCGGCAATTACGAGTTCGAGGCGATCCGCCCCCACATCATGGGCAAATTTTCGGATCTCCTGATCGCGGCGGTGCGGCATCCCGCCATGCTGCTCTATCTCGATCAGGCGCAAAGTTTCGGGCCCGACAGTCCGGTGTCCGACCGCATCCGCGCGCGCGGGCGGCGGCAGGCGCCGGGGCTCAACGAAAATCTGGCGCGCGAGATCATGGAATTGCACACGCTGGGGGTGCGTACCGGCTATACGCAGGCCGACGTCACGGCCTTTGCCAAGGTACTGACCGGGCTGACCGTCGCCGGGCTTGGCCGCGGTGCCGGGCAGCGGCTGATGCCTGCGGGCGCGGCCGACGGCGACACCGTCTTTATCGCACCGCTGCACGAACCCGGCGCGCAGTCGATCATGGGCAAACGCTATGCGCAAGGCGGCGCGGACCAGGCGGAGGCGGTGCTGCTCGACCTCGCGCGACATCGGGCAACCGCGCGGCATATCGCGACCAAGCTGGCCCGGCATTTTTCCGGCGACACGCCTGCCCCCGCGCTCGTTGCGCGGCTTGAGGCCGATTTCCTTCGAACGGGCGGCGACCTGACCTCGCTCTACCGCACGCTCGTCGCCGCGCCCGAGGCATGGGCGGCCGCCCCCGCGATGTTCAAATCGCCGTGGGACTGGACCGTATCGGTGATGCGAAGTCTGAAACTGCCGGCGCTTGGCGACCGGCAGAATGTCCCGGCGCTGTTCACCCAGCTCGGCCAGCCGATCTGGCGCCCCGGATCGCCCGCCGGCTATGACGATCTGGTCGCGACCTGGGCCGGATCGGCGGCGCTGATGCAGCGCGTCGAGCTCGCCAGCCGGATCGCCGGTCGCATCGGCGACCGCGTCGACGCCCGCCAGCTCGCGCCGCTGATCCTTGCCGACGCCTTGACGACGCAAACCGCGCAGGCGGTCGCCCGCGCCGACAGCCCCGGCCAGGCGCTCGCGCTGCTCTATGCCAGCCCGGCCTTTCTGCGGAGATAGACGATGACCCTCTCCCGCCGCCATATGCTCATCAGCGGACTGACCGTTGTCGCCGCCGGTGCGGTGCCGCGTTTCGCCTATGCCGCCGCGGCGACGCCGCGCCGGCTGGTGTTCGTGATCCAGCGCGGCGCCGCCGACGGCCTTGCGATCGTCGCACCGACGGGCGATCCCGCCTATGCCGCGGCGCGCGGCGCGCTCGCCGAAGATGGGGGCGGCGCCAGCCTCAATGGCCTGTTCACGCTGCACCCGGCACTCGCCGCCGGTGCAGACCTCTATCGCGCCAGGCAGGCGCATTTCGCGCACGCCGTCGCCACCGCCTATCGCGACCGGTCGCATTTCGACGGCCAGAATGTGCTCGAAGGCGGTGGCTCGCGTCCCTATGAAAAGAGCGACGGCTGGGTCGGAAGGCTGCTGACGCTGCTGCCGCCCGCCGAGCGCGAGGCGCTCGCGATTGCGCCGGCGGTGCCGCTGGCGCTGCGCGGCAGCGCCCCCGTCGCCACCTACGCCCCTAGCCGCCTGCCGCAGGCCGACGCCGATCTGATCGCGCGACTGTCGGCACTCTATGCCGACGACGCGCTGCTGCACCCGCTGTGGGACAGCGCGGTCAAGACGCAGGAGCTGGCGGGCGACATTGGCGGCAACAATGGCCGCAACGGCGCCGACCTCGGCAAGCTCGCGGCATCGCTGATGCTTCCGGCCGACGGCGCGCGGGTAATGATGATCGAAACCGGCGGCTGGGACACGCACAGCGGCCAGCGCGGGCGACTGACGGCGCAGCTTCGCGGGCTCGACCAGCTTGTCGGCGCGCTGCAAGTCGGGCTTGGCGCGGCGTGGAACGACACGCTGGTCGTGGTCGCGACCGAATTCGGGCGCACGGTTGCGGTCAACGGCACCGGCGGCACCGACCATGGCACCGGATCGGCGGCGATGTTCTTCGGCGGTGCGCTGGCGGGCGGGGGGCCGGTCGCGGGCGGGATGGTCTCGGCCGACTGGCCCGGGCTGAGCGCCGCAAACCGCCTCGACGGCCGCGACCTCAAACCGACGCGCAGCCTCGAAAGCGTGATCGGCGCCGCGATCGCGCATCACTATGCGCTTGATCCGGCGCGGGTGATGCAGACGCTCTATCCCGACGCCTGAGGCCATGGTGCCATCGCGACGGACGGGGCTGGCGGCCTTTCATAACGGCCCGAATGGTGTAGGCTGAACGCGAAGCAGCGGGCGGGGACCGATCATGTGCCGTGCGATGATGTATCTGGGCGAACCGGTGCAGCTCGACGATCTGTTGTTCAAGCCCGATTCCAGCCTTGTCAATCAGGCCTATATGCCGCGCATGTTGCACATGCTGAATCTCGCCGGGTTCGGGATGATGGCGTGGGATTCGACCAGTTTCGTGCCCGATGTGCCGCACCGTTACCGATCACCCTCGCTGCCAATTTTCGACGGCAATCTGAAATCGCTGGCGATCAAGACGCGCGCCGAATGTGTGATCGCACATGTCCGCGGGGTGCCCTATTCGACCAGCGTCAAGGTGAGCGAACAGAATACCCACCCCTTTCATTTTCCCGGCGCCGCGGTGGCGATGGCGCATAATGGCGACATCTATCGCATCGGCGATCTCAAGCGCACGCTGGCGGAGGCAATCGCGCCCGACTTGCTCGCGCAGATCTCGGGATCGACCGACAGCGAATGGGTCTATGCGCTGCTGCTATCGCAGCTGGGCGACTGGCGCGCCGAGCCCGCGCCCGATGAACTGGTGGCCGCGGTCCAGCGGACGGTGGATCTGGTCGAGGCGGCGCGGCGCCGGCACGGCATCGCCATCTCATCGAGCTGCAATCTCTTTCTGACCACCGGCCGCCAGATATTGGGGCTGCGCCACTGTTTCGATTTCGGCCATTACCGCACCGGATCGCCCGACCAGCTCCACGAAGCCAATATGAACTTCCTGTCGATGTGGTTCACCACCGGGCGCGACTACGGTTTGCACGATGGCGAGTGGCAAATGTTCGGCGGCGAAGAGGAACCGCGCGCGATCATCATCGCATCCGAACCGCTTTCGTCGAACAGCGCGACATGGATGCCGGTGCCCGAATATGCGATGGTCCACGCGGTTATGGACGGAAAGCGGCCCGATTTCCGGGTGATCCCGCTGGAGCGCTAGCGCCTAAGCGGCGACGGAATGTCCGCGGCGCATCGCCACGATCCGGGCCTCGACCTGATCGAGCGTATCGAGCGCGGTCACGAGATCGGCGTTGACCGACGTACCGAGCTCGCGCGCTAGGCTGTCGCCGGTCGCCAGCAGTTCGGAAAAGATCGCGTGATCGAAAGCCAGCAGCGTGGTCTGCTCGCTGCTACGCAGCACCCGGTCGTGCGGGCTGTCCAACAGCGCGGGGGCCAGCCCGACGAGTTGCCCCGGTCCGGTCACGGTGAGCTGGTAAATGCCCGCGCGATGCGGCAGCGCGCTGCGCACCGCGCCGCGCACGACAAGCCAGATGCACGCGGGATCGCCGCCCGGCGCGGCCAGATCGCGATCGGCGGCCACATCGACACGGCGACCGGCATTCCAGAAAGCGAGCCGCTGGGCCGCGCTCATCGCCGCGCAGCAGGGCAGCCGCGCCAGAAAGACTTCGGCGGCGAAATCATCTTCGGCGACAGGCGGGAGCGCGCGCTGCGGGCGGGCGGCAAAACTGTCCGGCCAGCGCTCGAGGAGCGCGGCAATGTCGCCGGTCTTCCCCTGGATGCGCTGCGCGATCGCACGGCCGAGGGCCGCCTGCAATTGCAGCGATGCCGGCCGAAGCTGCGCCAGCGCGGCGCGAAATTGTTCGGCCGGCAGGTGCCAGGTCGCCACCGGCCCGCGCGCGATGCCCATCGCCGACCGCCGAAGATCGCGGCCGATCAGCGCCATGTCGCCGATCACCTCGCCCGGCCCGGCCTGGGCCAGCGTGGCGAGCCCGCCACCGGGCAGCCGTTTGCCGATTTCGACGCGGCCGTCCGCGATCAGATAGAGACCGTCGGCGCGCTCGTTCTGGATCAGGATCGCCTCGCCGTCGGCGAAGTGGCGCGGCGCAAAGGCGGTCGCAAGTTCGTCGCGTTCGGCGTCTCCCAGTCCGGCGAAGAGCGGGACGTCCGCCAGTTGATCGGCGGACAGCGGCGTCATGCAAAGGTGGCCCAGGTTGGCGCGTGGTCGCTCGCCTTTTCGCGGCCGCGATACGCCTTGTCGACCTGCGCATCGATCAGGCGGTCGGCCATCGCGGGGCTTAGCAGCAGATGGTCGATGCGGAAACCATGGTCGCGCTGCCACCCGCCGGCCTGATAATCCCAGAAGGTCCAGACATGCCCGGCCGGATGGCGGCTGCGGATCGCATCGGTCCAGCCATCGCCGAGAATTCGGAACCACGCGTCGCGCGATTCGGGCTGCATGAGCGCATCGTCCGCCATGCCGCGCACGTCCCACACATCGTCATCGTGTGGGATGACATTATAGTCGCCTGCCAGGATCGCGGGAATTTCGCTTGCGAGCAGCGCCTTCGCGCGTTCGCGCAGCCGGGCCATCCAGCGCAGCTTGTAATCGAATTTGGGGCCGGGATGCGGATTGCCGTTGGGAAGATAGATCGCCCCGATGCGGACGCCGAAAACATCCGCCTCCAGATAACGTGACTGTTCGTCCTCGGCCTCGCCGGCGAGTCCGCGCTGCACTTCGACCGGATCGGTCCCCTTGGCGAGGATTGCGACGCCGTTGAAGCCTTTTTGCCCGTGATAGAGGAAGCCGTAGCCCGCCGCCTCGATCTCCTTGGTCGGCATCGTTTCGTCGCTCGATTTCAGTTCCTGCAGGCAGACGACATCGGGCTGCGTTTCATCGAGCCATTCGACAAGACGCGGCATCCGCGCCTTGATCCCGTTGATGTTGAAGGTGGCGACTTTCATCGCCCCGCTATGGCAGGAAGCGCGCCGCTTAGAAAGGCGTCAGATCGAGAAGCTGGAGCCGCAACCGCAGCCCGAGGCGGCGTTGGGATTTTCGACCTTGAACGAAGATCCGCCGAGCGAATCGACAAAATCGACGATGCAGCCGCGCAACAGATCGAGGCTGATCGAATCGACCACCAGCTTGACCCCGTCGGTTTCGGTGACGCGGTCATCGGCGTCGATGCTTTCAGCCAGACCGAAGCGATAGGTGAAGCCCGAACAGCCGCCGCCGTCGACTGCAAGGCGCAGTGCAGGTTCCACGCCGCCCTTGCGTTCGGCGATCCAGCGGACGCGCGCCGCAGCGGCGGGAGACAGGGTGATATCGTCGATCTGCGTGGCCATCCTGTGAAGATAGGATTGCTAGCCCCAAAAGAAAAGGGCGCCCCGGCCGCTGGCCTGGGGACGCCCCTCCTCTCCGACCCAGAGAAACTGTTACTCGGGACCGCCCATGGCCAGCTTGTCGCCGGTGAGCGCCGCGATCGTCATCGAATCCGACCGCACGAACGGCATCGGGTTGACCGGTTCGCCGTCGATGCGGACTTCGTAATGGAGATGGTTGCCGGTCGAGCGGCCGGTCGAACCGACATAGCCGATGACATCGCCCTTCTTCACCTGCTGCCCGGGCTGCACGACGAAGGACGACATATGGCCGTAGCGCGTCTCGATCGCGTTGCCATGTTCGATTTCGACATAATTGCCGTAGCCGCCGAGGCGCTGGGCGCGGCCGACAATGCCGTCGGCGGTGGCGTAGATGGGGGTGCCATAAGGCGCCGGAATGTCGACGCCATTGTGACGCGCGAGCTTGCCGGTAATCGGGTGGACGCGCATGCCATACGAAGACGAGAGCGACATCTGCTCGATCGGACGGCGCGACGGGATCGCGATGCCAATATTGGCCGTCAGCCCCGTGTCGAGACGCTTCCACGCCTGAAAAATCGCATAGGCTTCGCTGTCGTCGCGCTGCGTCGGTGCCCCCGGGACGCTGTCCTCATCGGGTTCGTCGGGGACGACGATGCCCGCGTCGCTGCTGCCTTCGACCGCATGTGCAGCCGGAACAGTCATGCCTGTCAGTGCCAAGGCACCGAAAACAAGACCAAATCGGAACTTTTGCCCCAGAGAAGCGTTTCGCACGTATCGACCCCGCTATCGCCTTGTCGCCGACCCGTTTTACGGCGGTGTCGGCGCCGGTTGTTTCTCGTGGATGGGATTATTCCCTTGCCCGCGATGGTTACTGCGTGGGCGATCCTTACGAAGCAATAACAGCATAGTATTCTTGCGTTAAACCGGCATCCCGGCGCGCCGAGTCGTTGAACGGCGGCTTCAGCACCCCGCGAAATCGCGATTTCACGAGGGTTTGCCATGTCGGCGCCGGGGCGAATCCCAATTCGTCGCACATCCAGTTGAACCAGACAGTGCCGGCGCTCACATGCCGGATCTCGTCGGTATAAATGCGCTCCAATATCTTTGCCGAAGCCTCGTCGCCTTGGGCGCGGAAGCGCATGACGGTGGCGGGCGTCACGTCGAGGCCGCGCGCCTCCAGCACCATTGGCACAATCGCCAGCCGCGCGAGCGGATCGTCGGCGGTCGCCGCCGCCGCTTCCCACAGGCCTGCATGGGCGGGCAGCGCGCCATAGTGACTGCCAAGCGTGCGCAGGCGCCGCTCGAGCAGCGCGAAATGCATCGCCTCGTCGGCCGCGACGGCGATCCAGTCATCGACGAAGCCGCGCGGGAAGCGGTCGCCGAAGCGCCCCAACAGATCGACCGCCAGATCGATCGCGACGAATTCGATATGCGCCAGCGCATGGAGCATCGCGATGCGACCCCGCTCGGAGCCGCCCTTGCGGCGGCGCGGCATCTGGTTCGGCGGCAGCAGCGCGGGCTCGGCCGGCCAAGCGGGCTGATCCGGCATCGCCACGTCGCAGCGCTGGGCAAGCGCGCCGCGGCGCCACGCCCGCGCCAACGCCCGCGCCGCGCGGCGCTTGTCGTGCGGGTCCGCCGTCAGCAGGACCGCGCGCGCCGCTTCGCCCAGGCTTTGCATCAGAGCGTCTTTGCCGCCTCCAGCACCGCATCGGCATGGCCCTTCACGCGCACCTTGCGCCATTCGCGGGCGAGCTTGCCATCGGCCCCGAACAGGAAGGTCGAGCGTTCGATTCCCATATAGGTGCGGCCATAATTCTGCTTTTCGACCCAGGTGCCAAAGGCTTCGCACACGCTGCCGTCCTCGTCGGAGGCGAGCCGCACGGTCAGACCATATTTGTCGCGAAACTTGCACAGCTTCGCCGGCGCGTCGCGCGACACCGCGATCACCTGCGCATTCAGATGCGCGAAATCGGGTGCGAGCCGGGTGAAATCCTGCGCCTCGGTGGTGCAGCCCGGCGTATCCGCCTTGGGATAGAAATAGACGACCAGCGGCGCCCCCTTCAGCGCCTTGAGGTCGATCTCTGCGCCGTCGGCATCGGCAAGCGTGCCGGCCGGAATATCGTCTCCGATCGCGAGTGCGCTCATTCGTCCTTCTCCTTCTGGGGCGCGGCGGACCGAATCGCGGCCCACCAGTCGCCGACCTCCTGCCGCGCCGCATCGTGCGCGGCAAGCAGTTGCGGCCAGCCCGGTTCGCCGCAGGCGCTGGCGACCAGTTTGCGCGCCGCCGCGTTGGCGGGGGCGCCTTCGGGCGCGGTCAGTCGCAGCATGACGAGCATCCGCGCAAGCAGCGCATGCGCCGTCCCCATTCCGGTCGGCGCCAATGCCGCTGCTTCCAGGCAGGCGAGCGCGGTCGGGATATGCGGATCGCGACAGCGCCCGCTCGCCAGTTGCTCGGTCTGCATCGCAAATTCCAGATCGACGAGCCCACCGGGGCCGCCCTTGATGTCGAGCGCGCCCTGCGGCGGCTTATGCGCGGCGATCTTATCGCGCATCGTCGCGGCGTCAGCGACGACCGCGGCCCGGTCGCGCGGCGCCGTCAGGACCTTTTCGATCACGCGGCCCACCTCGGCGCGCGCCGCGTCGGAGCCATAGACAGCGCGCGCGCGCAGCAGCGCCATATGCTCCCACGTCCACGCCTCCTCCCGCTGATAGCGGTCGAAGCTGTCGACCGTGACCACCAGCGGCCCTTGCGCGCCCGACGGGCGGAGCCGGACATCGACGTCGTAGAGCTTGCCCGCCGCGGTCGGTACCGACATCGCCGCCGTCACCCGCTGCGCAAGCCGGTTGTAATAGGTCGTGGCGCCGAGCGGCCGCAGCCCGTCGGATTCCGCGAGATGGTCGCCGGTGAACAGATAGATGAGATCGAGGTCGGAGGCATGGGTCAGCGCGCTGCCGCCAAGCCGCCCGAGCGCGAGCACGACCAGTTCGCTGTTCGGAACGCGGCCGTGCGCGACGACGAATTCGGCAACCGTGGCGTCGGCGAGCACCTGCAACGCCGCTTCGGCCAGATCGGCATAACCGCGCGCGACGATCAGCGGGTCGGTCGATCCCGCGATCAGTTGTACGCCATAGGCAAAACGCCGCTCGCCCACCCGGTCGCGCACGCGGTCGAGCAACCGCTCATAATCGAGACCGGCAAGCGTCGGCGCCCATTCGGCGAGCAGTTCGGTCTTGCTGGCCGGTGCCTCGAACGCGCGCGCGTCGATCAGCCCCTCGATCAGCTCGACGCGCGCCGCGAGCGCATCGGAAAGCGCGGGCGCGAGCGCGAGGATGCGCGTCGCGATTTTCGCCAGCGCGGGCTGCGCCGCGAGCAGATGAAAGAAGCCCACCGCACTGGGCAGCCCCCCCACCAGCTTGTCGAAGCGGACGAGCGCCGCGTCGGGATCGGGTGCCGCGCCGAGCGCCCGAACGAGTTCGGGGAGCACCGTCTCCAGCGCCTCGAGTGCTGCCGGGCTGCGCAGCGCGCGCGCCTTGCCGCCGCGCCATTCGGTGATGGTGCGCAGCGCGGCGTCGGGCGGATCGAACCCCGCCGCGGCGAGCGCCCCCGCCAGCTCCCCCTCGCCCATCGGCAGCCCGCGCGCCACCGCGCGTTCGGCCACCAGCCGGTCGTAGACGGCGCCGACATCGGTAACCACAGGTTCGAGCGCGGCGAGCAGCGCGGCGCCGTTGGGCGCTCCGTCGAGCCGCGCCACAGCGTCGAGCGCGACGGGCTGGACCGGCAGGCTGTGCGTTTGCTGATCCTCGATCATCTGCAACCGGTGTTCGATCCGCCGCAGCACCGCATAATGATCGGCAAGCCGCGTCGCGATATCGGCATCGATCCGTCCTGCTCCGGCGAGCGCAGCGAGCGCGTCCACCGTCGCCGGCACGCGCAGCGACGGATCGCGCCCGCCGTAGATGAGCTGGTGAACCTGCGCGAAAAATTCGATCTCGCGAATGCCGCCGCGGCCGCGCTTGAGATCGAAACCCGGGCCGAATGCCTGCCCTTGCGCGAAATGGTCGCGGATGCGGTCGCTCATCGCGCCGATTTCCTTGAGCTGGCGGAAATCGAGGCTGCGCCGCCAGATGAAGGGCTGGATCGCGTCGAGGAAATGCTCCCCGAGCGCGCGGTCGCCCGCCGACGCACGCGAACGGATGAAGGCCGCCTGCTCCCATGCCAGCGCCTCCGACTCATAATAGGATATGGCGGCGCTTTCGGGCAGGACGATCGGCGTCACTTCGGGGTGCGGGCGCAGGCGCAAATCGACGCGCAACACATGGCCATCGGCAGTACGCGCCGACAGGATTTCGACCATCCGCCGCGCGATCCGCACCGCCGCCTCATCGGGGTCGTCGCGCGAGCGGCGCGGCATGGTGTCGGGGTCGAAGATCAGGATCGGGTCGATGTCCGACGAATAGTTGAGTTCGTGGCTGCCGAGCTTGCCGAGCGCAATGACGGCAATCCCGCGCGGCGCCTCTCCGGGGACGCGCTCGGCAAAGGCTGCGGCCAGCGCCGCGTCGCAGGCGGCATCGGCAAAGGCGGAGAGGTGGCGCGTCGTTGCCGCCACATCATGCTCGCCCGACAGATCGCCGAGCGCGAGCAGCAGCGCCGTGCGCCCGCGCCACCGGCGCAGCGCTGGCATGATGTCGTCGTCCGCCGCTGGCAGCGCCACCGGCGGCAGCGCCGCATCGGCCCCATCGGCCAGAAAGCGCGCCACGTCGTCGGGATAAAGCTCCGCGAGCCGCGCGAGAAACGGGGCGTTGGCGGTCAGGCGGTCGAGCGCGGACTGGCGGGCGGCTGTCATCGCCCGCCGCTATCGCCTGCTCAACCGGCGCTCGCAACCCTCACTGACAAAAGGTCAGGCCGGAACGGTGCTTTCGTCAAAGAACAGTACCTGCGAAATCGCGGCGCGGAGCGTGGCCGGCTGATAGGGTTTGGTCAGCAGGAAAGCCGGTTCGGGACGGTCGCCTGTGAGCAGTCGTTCGGGGAAAGCGGTGATGAAGATCACCGGCACGTTCATGCCGGTCAGGATTTCCTGCACCGCCTCGATGCCCGAACTATTGTCGGCGAGCTGAATGTCGGCGAGGACCAGGCCCGGCTTGTGCGTCTGCGCTTCGGCCACCGCCTCGGCGTGGGTGGTCGCCACCGCGACGACGTCGTGCCCCAGGTCGCGGACGATCATTTCGATGTCCATCGCGATGATCGGTTCATCCTCGATGATCAGGATGCGCGCGCGCGTCTGGCGTTCGATTTCCTCGGTCGCCTCTGCAATCAGGGCGTTCACGGCATCGGTGTCGCGGCCGATGACCCTCCCTGTATCCTCGGCATCAAAGCCTTCGACCGCGGTGAGCAGCAGCGCCTGGCGTGCGAGCGAGGGGATACGGCGGAGCCGCGCGTCGGCGATCGCGATTTCGGGCGAGGCGCCATCGTCGTTCGCGGCCGCCTGTTCGGCGACGAGGCCGAAATTGTCATGAACCATGCGATAGAGCTGGACGCGCAAATCATGATCGAGATCGACCGCGGCCGGGTTGGCCACCAGCGTTTCGAGCAAGCGTGCCACCAGCGCATCGCCCGCCGGCTGGCTTCCGGAAATCGCGCGGCCATAGCGCCGCAGATAGGGAAGATGCGGCGCGATCGCCTGACCCAAGGACATATATAACCTCCACATGCGGACGATGAACCCGCTTGAAAACCCGCAGAATATCGAGGGTCCGGCAAGGAAATGCGTGCGCCCCCGACATAATTTCACCTGATGGGAACGATTTAGCCGCAATTTGGTTTCATAGGGAAGGAACAAACGCGCCATTGCAGTTTGGTGAAGGCGCGGTTAGCAACGGGGCCCATGTCGCAAGGAAGCAACGATAATGACGTCTAAGGCCGGCTCGTCGCCCGAAAAGGCCGCCGGGAAAGACGCCGAGAAAAAGCTCCCCAGAAAGGCGCAGGATGTCAATCTTGCGCTTCGGCGCGCCTATGAGTCGGCGATCGACGAAACGATCCCGCAATCCATGCTCGACCTTCTGAACAAGCTCGACTGATTTTTCAGCGCCGGTAACGCGCCGCGAAATCGCTCTGGAAGGCGGCGAAACGGCCTTCGGCAATGGCGTCGCGCATCGCCTGCATCAACGCCTGATAGAAATGCAGATTATGTTGCGTCATCAGCATGGCGCCCAGCATCTCGCCCGACCGGACGAGGTGGTGGAGATAGGCGCGCGACCATGTGGTACAGACAGGGCAGTCGCACGACGCATCGAGCGGCCCCAGATCCTCGGCATATTTGGCATTGCGGATATTGAGCGGCCCGTCCCAGGTGAAGGCCTGCCCGTTGCGGCCCGAGCGCGTCGGCAGCACGCAATCGAACATGTCGACCCCGCGCGCGACCGCTCCCACCAGATCGTCGGGCTTGCCCACCCCCATCAGGTAGCGCGGCTTGTCGGCCGGAAGCTGGCCGGGCGCGAAATCGAGCACCCCGAACATCGCCTCCTGTCCCTCACCGACCGCCAGCCCGCCGATCGCATAGCCGTCGAAACCGATGTCGATCAGCGCCTCGGCCGATCGCGCACGGAGTTTCTCGTCGAGCGAGCCCTGCTGAATGCCGAAAAGCGCCGACCGCGCGGCGTGCGCCTCACCCGCGTCGAAGCCCGCGCGGCTGCGCGCCGCCCAGCGCATCGACCGCTCCATGCTCGCCTCGGCGCGCTTGGCGTCGACGCCGTTCGGCGGACATTCGTCGAACGCCATGACGATATCGCTGCCGAGTAGCCGCTGAATTTCCATCGATCGTTCGGGAGTCAGCATGTGCCGCGAGCCGTCGAGGTGGCTCTTGAACGCCACACCCTCTTCACTCTGCTTGGTCAGCGCCGAGAGGCTCATCACCTGATAGCCGCCGCTGTCGGTCAGGATCGGCCGGTCCCAGCCCATGAAATCGTGCAGCCCGCCGAGGCGCGCCATGCGCTCGGCGCCGGGACGCAGCATCAGATGATAGGTGTTGCCAAGAATGATGTCGGCGCCCGTCGCGCGCACTTCGGCCGGGCGCATCGCCTTCACCGTCGCGGCGGTCCCCACCGGCATGAAGGCGGGGGTGCGGATATCGCCGCGCTGCATCCGGATCACGCCGGTACGCGCGGCGCCGTCGGTCGCGGCGACCTGAAAAGCGAATCTGTCGG
This sequence comes from Sphingopyxis sp. Q841, assembly GCF_052384365.1. Taxonomy (NCBI): domain Bacteria; kingdom Pseudomonadati; phylum Pseudomonadota; class Alphaproteobacteria; order Sphingomonadales; family Sphingopyxidaceae; genus Sphingopyxis; species Sphingopyxis sp. Q841. Next base: position 855,997 of record NZ_JBQSUM010000001.1, read on the forward strand.
TCATGGCGCGCGCCTATGACGGGGACAGCGCCGAAAGTCGAGGTCAGAGCGCCAAGGACGCCGCAACGCTGTCCGGCAAACAGAGACCGCCGCCTAGGCGCGCTCGTGCTCGCTCGACGGTTCTTCCTCGGCCGCCTTGGCCTTTTCCTTCGGCTTTTCCTTTTCGAAGATGGCGAGCAATTCCTGCTTCTTCGCCTCCGAAAGATCCTTCTCGGCCTCCGGGAACATCTCTTCCTCTTCCTCGTCGATATGATGAAGATAGCGGTCCTTCATCGTGCGAAAGCGGGTGAGCCAGCCGGTCGAGGCAAAATCCATTTCGTAAAGCTCGGTCAGGAAATCCTCGATCTCCTTATGCTCCGACACGCTGTGCTGTGCATCGTCACGCAGTTCGGGCTTGGCGAGCATCGTCGCATAGAGCGACATTTCCTCGGACGCGGCGTGCGCGGTCACTTCGACGCGGAACGCCTCGAACAAGGTGCGGCGCTCGTCGCTGTCGCCGTGGGTCTCGTCGATGCGCGCCAGCAGGTCGCGGTGGCGGTCGTGGTCGGCCTTCAGCCGCGCGAAAATCTTCGTCTCAGCCATGATGGTCTCCGTTCCGTGAATGGGATCGGAGGTAGAACGACCTACGCGCGGCGCGGTTCCCGGTTCAGGCGGCCTTCCAGTCGCTCGAGGTGCTGAACGCCGGCAGGACGAGCGTATTCGCCGCCTGCTGGCTCGCCGCCGCGATCAGATAGGGGGAGACGCGGTGACGGGTGCAGAGCCCGCCGTTGCCGTCGCTGACCATCGATTGTTCGAATTCGATGCCCTGCTGATGATTGATCGAGCGCCGAACCGTCGCCGTCGCGAGCTGCCCTTCGCCGAAGTCGATCACGAATTGCGTCCCGACTGGAACATCCAGAATTCCCTCGATGAAGGCGCCGGTGCGCGACAGGTTGCGGATCACCACCGCGTAGCGATGATTGTCGTGAATCGCATGCACCTTGCGGAACATCTGGAAGCGGTCGTTGCGCTGGCGCGCCGGGCCCGACGGCTTGATCGTCCACGCGCCGCGCTCGGTCTGCTCCACCAGTTCGGCGTTGGCGACCGGCTTGCTGTAGACATAACCCTGGACGTGGCTGACGTTGAGTTTGCGGATCAGGTCCAGCTGATCGAGCGATTCGATGCCTTCCGCGGTCGTTTCCATGTCGAGCGCTTCGGCGAGCGCGACGATCGCCGCGATGATCGCCGCATTGCGCGACCCCTTCACGGTCGCACCGCGCACGAAGCTCTGGTCGATCTTGATCTTGTCGAACGGCGCCGATTGCAGATAGCCGAGCGACGAATAGCCAGTGCCGAAATCGTCGAGCGCCAGCCGCACGCCAAGCGCCTTCAGCGCCGTGAACATCCGCGCCGTCTCGCTGGAATCGGCCAGGAAGACGCTTTCGGTGATTTCAAGTTCGAGGCGGTCGGCGGGCAGCCCGGCGTTGGACAGCGCGCTGGTGATGATCTTGGGCAGGTCGCCGTTGGCGAACTGGATCGCCGACACATTGACCGCGACGCGCAGGTCGCCCGGCCAGCGCGCGGCATCCTCGCACGCCTTGCGCAGCACCCATTCGCCGAGCGGCCAGATCAGATTGGCCTCCTCGGCGATCGGGATGAACAGCGCGGGCGAGATCGGGCCGCGGTCGGGATGGTTCCAGCGCAGCAGCGCCTCGACGCCGGTCACCATATTGCTCTTGGCATTGACGACCGGCTGATAGGTCAATTCCATCTGCCCGCGCGCCAGCGCGTCGCGCAGGTCTTCCTCCAGCGCGCGGCGATCCTCGGCCGATTGATGCAGGTCGCTCGAATAGAAGCGGAACCGGCCGCGTCCGTTGCCCTTTGCGGCATAAAGCGCAAGGTCGGCGTTGCGGACCAGATCCTCGCTCGACTGCCCGTCGAAGGGCGCGATCGCGACCCCGACCGACGCGCCGATGATGCAGCGGCTGCCTTCGACCGAATAGGGCTGCGACAGGCTGCCGATAATGTCGGCGGCCATATCGCCGAGGCGTCCGCGATCCTCGATATCGGGCAGGATGATCTGGAATTCGTCGCCGCCGAGGCGGCTGACCATCTCCTTGTCGCCGACGATCTTGAGCAACCGCTCGGCCACCTGCTTGAGCAGCGCATCGCCTGCCGGGTGGCCGAGCGTGTCGTTGACCTGCTTGAAGCGGTCGAGGTCGAGCAGCATGATCGCGCAGCTCCGCTGCTGCTGCGAAAAGGCCGCGAGCGTCGTGTCGAGCTTTTTGGAAATGTGGAAACGGTTGGCGAGTCCGGTCAGCGAATCATAGAGCGCGAGCCGCGAGGCATCCTCGGCCGATCGGCGCTGCGCGGTGATGTCGGTGCCGCTGCCGCGATAGCCGCAGAAATTGCCACGATCGTCATGGTGCGGCCGCCCCGAAATCGCCCACCAGCGATCGTCGCCCTCAAAGGCGCTGCGCAGGGGCAGATCGTCGAATTTGGACTGGCGCGTCAGCAGGAACGGCAGCGTGCGCTGCCGCTCGCCATGGCTTTCGGGCGGCAGGAACAGATCGGTGAGCGGCGTGCCGAGCAGTTCGCCGCTCGACCGGCCCATCAGGCGCGCGACGGCATCGGTGATATAGGTCAGCCGACCCTTGGTATCGGTCGACCAGAACCAGCCGCGGCCGCTTTCCTCGTAATTCTGGAGCAGCAGCAGCGCTTCGCGGGTGTGCAGATTGGGGATCGCTTCGGCACCCGAACGCGCGGCGCGCGCGCCGAACTTGCCGAGCAGGCCGCGACCACCCGTCGCAGCGCCCCCATCGACATGTTCCCCGTCCCCGCGAAATGGCATGATTACAACGACACTCGTGCTGGTCCCCACTAGCGGAGATGTTTGGGCCCAATGCCTTGCGATAATGTAAATATCCGCTTTCCGGCCGCGGAAAATTGTCCCGTTCAGGGAAGGAGCAAGCTCGAATCGCCGTAGCTGTAGAACCGGTATCCACCGGCGATCGCATGCGCATAGGCCGCCTGCATCGTCTCCAATCCCATCAGCGCACTAACCAACATGAACAAGGTCGATCGCGGCAGGTGGAAGTTGGTCATCAGTCCGTCGATCGCGCGGAAGCGGTAGCCGGGGGTGATGAAGATCGCCGTATCGCCTTCGAAGGGTCGGATCACCCCGTCCTCGCCCGCCGCGCTTTCGAGCAGGCGCAGGCTGGTGGTGCCGACCGCTATGACCCGGTTGCCGCGGGCGCGCACCGCGTTGAGCCGCTCGGCGGTCGCGGCATCGATCACGCCCCATTCGGCGTGCATGACATGATCTTCGGTATCGTCGGCCTTGACCGGCAGAAAGGTGCCCGCGCCGACGTGCAGCGTCAGCGTTTCGCTCTCGATCCCCGCCGCGCCGAGCGCCGCGAGCAGATCGGGCGTGAAATGCAAGGCCGCCGTCGGCGCAGCGACGGCGCCGTCCTTTTGCGCGAACATCGTCTGATAATCGCTGCGGTCGGCATCGTCCGTGGCGCGCTTGCCCGCGATATAGGGCGGCAGCGGCATCGTGCCCGCGCGTTCGAGCAGCAGCTCGACCGGCTCTTCGCCCGGGAAGTAGAGCATGAAGCTGCCGTCGGCCAGCCGGTCCTCGGCGAGTGCGCTGACGCCTGCGCCGAAATCGACCGTCTCGCCGATGCGCAGCCGCTTGGCGTTGCGCACGAACGCCTGCCAGCGGCGCAGGTCGATCCGCTTGTGGAGCGTGGCGCCGATGCGCGCATCGCCCCGTCGCCCTTCGAGCTGGGCGGGGATAACGCGCGTATCGTTGAAGACCAGACAGTCGCCCGGCCGCAGCCATTGCGGCAGGTCGCGCACCCCGGCATCGGTCATCGCGCCGCCCGTCACGACGAGCATGCGTGCCGCATCGCGCGGACGCGCCGGACGGAGCGCGATGCGCTCGGGCGGCAGATCGAAATCGAAGGCGTCGACGCGCATTATCGGGATCGCGCGTGCGGCAAGATCAGCGCTGGATCGGCGCGTTGAGCTGATCGGCCGTGATATCCGTGGCGGGCTTTGCCGGCTGATCCTCGGTCAGCATCGATGCTGGCGGCACCGGCTTGTTGTCGGCGGCCACCGACACCTGGACCATGCGCGACATCACCGCCGGCGGCTCGCCCTTGTGCACGGCATCGACGAATTGCATGCCCGACACGACGCGGCCGAAGGCGGTGTAATTATGGTCGAGGCTGAAGCGCGGCTGCAGCATGATGAAGAACTGGCTGTTCGCGCTGTCGGGGCTCTGCGCGCGCGCCATCGACACGGTACCGCGCAGATGCGGCGTATCGTTGAACTCGGCCTTGAGGTCTGGAAGCTCCGATCCACCCTGCCCGGTCGCGGTCGGATCGCCCGTCTGCGCCATAAAGCCGTCGATCACGCGGTGAAACTTCACCCCGTCGTAAAAGCCGGCCCGTGCAAGCTGCTTGACGCGTTCGACATGATGCGGCGCGACATCGGGATAAAGCTGCACCACGACGCGGCCGCCCGTCGAAAGGTCGAGGTTGAGCATATACTCGGGATTGCCCAGATATTGCTCGGGCTTGATCGTCGGCGCGGCTTCGGTCGCGGTATCGGTTGCCGGCGCCGCTTCGGTTGCGGGTGCGGCGGCCGCCACGGGGTCCGTCGTCGCCGGGGCCTCCTGCGCCATGGCGGGAAGCGCGAGCCCGAACGCAAGCGCCGTCAGGACCATGGGTCGGATAATCATCTTCATGCTGGGTCAGGCCTCTATCAAAAACTGCTTCGCGCCCCGTTGGCGCGACCTAGCGGGAAAAAGCTGAACGCTCAATGATCGGATTGCCGGCGACGGGATCAGCCCTCGCCCTGGCGAAGTCCGCGTTCGGATATCCGCGCGACGACGGCATCGCGAACGGCGGGGGTAACGAATTTGTGGATGTCGCCGCCGAAGATCGCGATTTCCTTGACCAGCCGCGACGCGATCGGCTGCAGGCTGACGTCCGCCATCAAAAACACGGTTTCGACGCGGTTGTTGAGCTGCTGGTTCATCCCCGCCATCTGATATTCATATTCGAAATCGGCGACGGCGCGCAGCCCGCGGACGATCACCGTCGCCCCCTCGCGCTCGGCAAAGTCCATCAGCAGCGAATTGAAGCCGACGACGCGAATGTCGCCGTCGATGCCCTCTACCTCGCGGCGGACCATCGCCAGCCGTTCCTCGTCGTCGAACATCGGCGATTTGGTGATATTGGTCGTCACCCCGATCACCAGCCGATCGACCAGCTTCGCGCCGCGGCGGATGATGTCCATATGGCCGAGCGTGATCGGGTCGAAGGTTCCGGGATAAACCCCAATGCGCATCAACGGTCCCTTTCCACCACAAAGCGCGCGATCGCGCGCAGCAGCGCCGCCTCTTCGCCGAAACCGGCCAGATGCGCAATCGCCTGATCGACGAGCAGCCCGGCCTGTTCGCGCGCGCGGTCGATCCCCATCAGCGTGACGAAGGTCGCCTTGCCCGCATCCGCGTCCTTGTGCAGCGCCTTGCCGGCCAGCGCCTCGTCGCCCTCGACGTCCATGATGTCGTCGGCGATCTGGAACGCGAGGCCGATGTCGCGCGCATAGCCGCGCAGCGGGCGCCGCCCTTCGGCCGGAATGCGCGCGAGGATAGCCCCCGCCTCGACCGAAAAGCCGATGAGGGCGCCGGTTTTGAGCTGTTGCAGCCGCGTCACCGTCGGCAGGTCGAAATTCGACGTTTCGGCCATCAGGTCCATCATCTGCCCGCCCGCCATGCCCGCCGGTCCGGCGGCGAGTGCGAGTTCGCGAACAAGCTCGCTGCGCACGAAGGGATCGGCATGCGTCGCCGGATCGATCAGCCATTCGAAGGCGAGCGCATGCAGCGAATCGCCCGCCAGCACCGCGGTCGCATCGTCGAATGCCTTGTGCACGGTCGGCTTGCCGCGCCGCAGATCGTCATCGTCCATGCACGGCAGGTCATCGTGGATCAGCGAATAGACATGCATTGCCTCGACCGCGGCGCCGACGCGCAGGCTGAGCTGACGGTCGACATGGAACAGGTCCGCCGCCGCGCAGACCAGCAGCGGGCGCAGCCGCTTGCCGCCGCCGATCGCAGCATGGCGCATCGCTTCATAAAGGCGCGCGCGCGGGTCTTGCGGGACCGCCAGCAGGCGATCGAACAGCGCGTCGATGCCCGCCGCCACATCGACGAGCGCATTGCGGAGAAGATCGGAAGAATTTTGCATCGCCCCCTCGGCCAGTGCCACCGCGCCTCAGCCTTCGCCGAAGGGCTTGGTTCCGGCGGGCTGTCCATCGGCGCCGAGCCCGACCTGCTCGATGCGCGCCTGCGCCGCGGCAAGCCGCGCTTCGCAGTGCGCACGCAAGGCATGGCCGCGTTCGTACAGCGCCACCGATTCCTCCAGGCTGACATCGCCGCTTTCGAGGCGGCGGACGATGGTTTCGAGTTCGCCCATCGCGGCTTCGAAGGACAGCGCCGCAATATCGGCGGCAGCGGCGGTATCGGGGGTATCCGTCATCCCCCAGCTTTGGCCCGCGAAGGGCGCTGCGGTCAAGCTTGACGTCGCCCTTTTCGTCGATAGCATCGCCGCCATGTTCGTCGGCCATTTCGCCCCGGCGCTCGTCGCCGCCACCCGGCCCAGGGCCCCGGGGCTCGGAACGCTGTTCGTCGCGGCGCAACTCGTCGATATCGGCTTCGCCGCGCTGCTGATCCCGGGGGTCGAGGCGATGCGCGTCGTTCCCGGCATCACCGCGATGAACCCGATGGACCTCTATCACATGCCCTACACGCACAGCCTGCTCGGCGCGCTGCTGTGGGGTGCGGCGTTCGGCGCGCTGGTCGGGGCGATTACCCGGCGGCGGGAGGCGGCGTTGCTGACGGCACTGGTCGTCGTTTCGCATTGGTTCGTCGACCTGATCGTCCATATCCCCGACCTCACCCTCTATGGCGCGCCGCCGAAATTCGGGTTCGGGCTGTGGAATTACCCGCTTGCCGAAATGCCGCTCGAGATCGGACTGACCGCCGCAGCGATGATCTATTATGCACGCCGGACCAGCGCGCCGACCGGCAACCGGCGATTGTGGATCCTCGGCGGCTTGCTCGCGGCGGTCCAGGCGGTCGACTGGTTCGGCGCCAAGGCGCCCGACTATTCGATCGAAATCCCGCTGACGATGCTCGCCGCCTATATCGTCCTTGCGCTCGTTGCGGCGTGGGCGGGCGCGAACCGCGCTGTCGTGATGGCGCAGGAGGAGGCCTCGACATGATCCACTACGCGATCGGCTATGTCGCCACCGCGATCCTTTTCGGCCTGCTCGACGCCTTGTGGCTCCGCACGATGGTGCCCGCGGTCTACCGCCCCGAAATCGGTACGTTGCTTATGGACGGATGGCGGCCCGCGCCCGCGCTGATCTTCTACGCCCTCTATATGCTCGGCATCCAGATTTTCGCGGTCGCCCCCGCGATCGAGGCCGGGCGTTGGCAGGTCGCGGCGCAATGGGGGGCGCTGTTCGGCTTCTTCTGCTACATGACCTACGACCTCACCAACCATGCCACGATGAAAATCTGGTCAACCAAGGTGACGCTGCTCGACATCGCCTGGGGCGGCGTCGCAACCGGCGTCGCCGCCGGCGCAGCGGCGTGGATCGTGCTGACCGTCGCGCCGCGCACCGCCTGACACGCCGCCCCATTTTGCAATCGCGATAAAGTTTTTTGCAATTGCTGCGCCGTGCGCGCGCCGTCATGCTGCAACGCACAATAAAGAGGGGCTTAAAGGCAAGTTTTGTTCATCAAGACAAGGACTTGCGCAATGAAAAATATCCTATTTCCTGCGTTCGCCGCCGCCGTTCTGGCACCCGCTTTTGCCGCGGCTGCCGAACCGGCGCAGCAGCGTTTCGAGCATGACGGTCACGTCTATGCCTATTCGGTGACCGAAACCAACGGCTATCGCGTCATCAGCGGGGTCGAGGAAAAGAGCGGCAAGCCGTTCAAGCTGCGCGTCGGCGCGCACCGCGTGCGCGGCACCGTCGGCACCCAGCAGGTCAATTTCTCGCTGCGCGACGTCGAACCGCTCGGCGAAGCCGCCGTGACGCTCGCCGCGCGCTGAGACGTCTCTCCGACCGCAGGCCCCATGGTGCGAAAAGCATCATGGGGTCTGTTCGTTTCGCGCCTACATCGCTAAAGGCGCGCCATGACTCAGACAGCAACCGCGCCCGCCTCCGTCATCACCCCCGAGATCGTCGCCGACCATGGCCTGTCTCCGGAAGAATATGAGCGCGTCCTTGCCGCGCTGGGGCGCGAGCCGAACCTTGTCGAACTCGGCATCTTCTCGGTCATGTGGTCCGAGCATTGCAGCTATAAAAGCTCGCGCATCCATTTGAAGAAGCTGCCCACCGAAGCGCCGTGGGTGATCTGTGGCCCCGGCGAGAATGCCGGCGTCATTGACATTGGCGAAGGGCCGGACGGCAAGAAGCTTGCCGCCATCTTCAAGATGGAGAGCCACAACCACCCGTCGTACATCGAGCCCTATCAGGGCGCGGCGACCGGCGTCGGCGGCATCCTGCGCGACGTGTTCACCATGGGCGCGCGCCCGGTCGCCAACCTCAACGCGCTGCGCTTCGGCCGCCCCGACCATCCGAAGATGAAGCACCTCATCTCGGGCGTCGTTCACGGCATCGGCGGCTATGGCAATTGCGTCGGCGTGCCGACGGTGGGCGGCGAGGTCAATTTCCACAAGGCCTATGACGGCAATATCCTCGTCAACGCGATGACCGTCGGCGTCGCCGAACAGGACAAGATCTTCTATTCGGCCGCCAGCGGCGTGGGCAATCCGATCGTCTATGTCGGATCGAAAACCGGCCGCGACGGCATCCACGGCGCGACGATGGCGAGCGCGGACTTCGGCGAGGATGCCGAGGAGAAGCGCCCGACGGTGCAGGTCGGCGATCCCTTTACGGAAAAGCTGCTGATCGAGGCATGCCTCGAGCTGATGGCGTCGGACGCGATCGTCGCGATCCAGGACATGGGCGCCGCGGGCCTCACCTCCTCGTCGGTCGAAATGGCGTCGAAGGGCGGCGTCGGCCTCCACCTCAAGATGGACGACGTGCCGCAGCGCGAAACCGGCATGACGGCCTATGAGATGATGCTGTCCGAGAGCCAGGAACGCATGCTGATGGTCCTGAAGCCCGGCAAGGAAGAGTTTGCGAAGGCGATCTTCGAGAAATGGGAACTCGACTTCGCGGTTATCGGCACCGTCACCGATACGGGGCGCATGGTGCTGGAACATCATGGCGAGATCGTCTGCGACATCCCGCTCGCCCCGCTTGCCGATGATGCGCCGCTCTATGACCGGCCGCACGTTCCGACGCCGAAGCAGCCCGAACTGACCGACGTCCCCGAAACCACCGATGTCGCGGCCGACCTCAAGACGCTCATGGGATCGCCCGACATCGCAAGCCGCCGCTGGATCTACGAACAATATGACAGCCAGGTCGGCGGCGACACGGTGCAGATCGGCGGCGATGCCGCGCTCGTCCGCATCCACGGCACGAACCGCGCGCTCGCGATGAGCACCGACTGCACCCCGCGCTATTGCTATGCCGACCCGGTCGAGGGCGGCAAGCAGGCGGTCGCCGAAACCTGGCGCAACATCAGCGCGGTCGGCGCGACCCCGCTCGCGATCACCAATTGCCTGAACTTCGCCAATCCGCAGCGCCCCGAAATCATGGGGCAGATCACCGGCTGCCTCGACGGCATGGGCCAGGCGTGCCGCGCGCTCGACTATCCGATCGTCTCGGGCAACGTCAGCCTCTATAACGAGAGCAAGGCGACCGGCGGCGGCAGCGCGATCCTGCCCACCCCCGCGATCGGCGGCGTCGGCGTGATCGACGATCTGTCGAAGGCCGTCGGCATCGGCTTCAAGCGCACCGGCGATATCGTGCTCGCGGTCGGCGAGCGCGCCGGCCACCTCGGCCAGTCGGTCTGGCTGCGCGAAATCCATGGCCGCGAGGAAGGCCCCCCGCCGCCGGTCAACCTTCGCGCCGAAAAGCGCACTGGCGATTTTATCCGCCACGCGATCAACGCCGGCTGGATCACCGCCTGCCACGATGTGTCGGACGGCGGCGTCGCGGTTGCACTCGCCGAAATGGCCCTGAAATCAGGCATCGGCGTGCTCGTCAGCGAGGAACAGCCCTTCGGTATTGCCGAAAGCTTTTTCGGCGAGGATCAGGGCCTCTATCTCGTCACCGTCTGCGACACCTGCCTCGCCGACTTCCTCGACGCTGCGAACCGCGCCGACGTGCCGGTCGATCCGCTCGGCCGTACGATCAAGGACCGCATCGTATTCGAACTGCCCGACAGCGATTTTTCGGTGACGCTGGCCGAGTTGCGCGAGGCGCATGAAGGTTTCTTCCCCAACCTGATGGGGGCCGACGCAGCGCTTGCCTAGGTCGTCATTGCGAGCGTAGCGAAGCAATCCAGAGTGGCGTACGCATGCTCTGGATTGCTTCGCTACGCTCGCAATGACGCGATGCTCATTGGCACGGAGGTAGAAGTCTATGACCATCCACATCGGCGTCGGCGGCTGGACCTACGAACCATGGCGCGGTACCTTCTATCCGCCGAAGCACCCGCAAAAGCGCGAGCTCGACTATGCCGGGCAGCATCTGACCGCGATCGAGATCAACGGCACCTATTATGGCAGCCAGAAGCCCGAAAGCTTCGCCAATTGGGCGGCCGCGGTCCCCGACGGGTTCAAATTCAGCGTCAAGGCGTCACGCTTCTGCACCAATCGCAAGCAGCTCGCCGATGGCGCGGCGTCGGTCGAGAAATTTCTGACGCAGGGACTGACGCGGCTCGGCGACCGGCTCGGGCCGATATTGTGGCAGTTCATGGCGACCAAGACCTTCGATCGCGATGATTTCGCGCGCTTCCTCGACCTGCTGCCCGAAAGCCAGGACGGGCTACCGCTGCGCCACGCTCTCGAGGTGCGGCACGAGAGCTTTCGCGACCCCGCCTTCGTCGACCTGGCGCGCGAGCGCAACATGGCGATCGTCTTCGCCGACAGCGATGAATTTCCGTGCATCGACGAGGCGACGGCAGACTTCAGCTATGCGCGGTTGCAGCGCAGCCGCGACGATGTCGCGACGGGCTATGACGAGGCGGCGCTCGACCATTGGGCGGCGCGCGCGAAGGCTTGGGCGGCCGGCGGGCGCGACGCTTATATCTTCTTTATCGCGGGCGCCAAGGTGCGCAATCCTGCAGCGGCGCAGGCGCTGATCGCCCGGTTGGGCGCCTGAGCGCGCGCGGCGTTCAGGCCGCCTGCGCGAGTTCGGGCTGCTTCGCCGCTTCGGCGGCCTGCTTGGTGCCGAGCAGGTCATAAGGATCGACGCCGTCGGCGCGCATCATCGCGTGGACCTGCTTGTAGATTTTCGGCTCGGCGATCCCCAGGCGCTGGCGCGCCGCGTCGATCGGTTCAGCCAGCAGCGCCTCGATATCCTGAAAGGCGATCTGCTGCGCGACGCGGCCGATGCGCTGGCCTTCGCGGACCGCACCGTAAATCGGGTAGCGGCTGCCAAAACCCTTGCGGATCTCGCGCGCGCCGGCCCAGGCGATGAACAGCGTGCCCCAGCTCGGCGTCTGGCTGTACGAAAAGGCGAGCACGCATTGTTCGCCCAGCGCGTCGCGACCATAGCCGGTCAGGATATGGAACAGGTCGTGCGTATCGCGCAGCCGGTCGCCATAAAGCTCGACCATATCGTCGAAGCGCGGCTTGGTGCGGCGGAACTTCATCGATTCATCGACCAGCCCCTGCGCCGTCAGCCCTTCGCGTTCCATGAAATCGACATAGACGCGACCGACGCTGCCTTCGGGCAATTTGCGCAGCGCGTCATGATCGTCGAGCATCGCCGGCAGATAGGGACGATCGGCCAGGACCTTCTGACCTTCCGCGGTCGCGAAGAAACGCGCGACCGACCGTTTGAACCGATTGTCGCGCAGCGCGTCGAGAATGTGAAACACCTGTTCGGTGTCCTCCTTGTCGGCGATCAGCTTGCGGAAATGGTGCAGCGCCTTCAGCGGGCGAAAGCCGGTGTCGGTGCGGTCGGGGTGGATCAGCGGGATAGCGGTCATGGCGTATCTCTTGCGGTTGGGGCCGTGAAGTCTCGATCTAGTCACTACTGACACAAATGTCAATATATCGTGAATGGCAGGAATATGCGGGCCGGACAAGCCGCTGGACGCGGCCGCTGGGCTCGGCGATAGACGTGTTGGGGGACAAAGCATGACCGACCGGTACGAAAGCCTCGACGCGATTCGCGGCGTTGCGGTGATGGGCATATTGGCGATGAACATCGTCGCCTTTGCGATGCCGATGAGCGCCTATTTCAACCCCGCCGCGGGCGGTGCGCCGGGCGGCGCGGACCTTGCGGCGTGGGCGTTCAATTTCGTCTTCGTCGATTCGAAGATGCGCGGCCTGTTCTCGATGCTGTTCGGGGCGAGCACGCTGCTGGTGATCGAGCGCGCCGAGGCGGCGGGCCGCAGCGCGGCGGCGACGCATTATGCGCGGATGCTGTGCCTCGGCCTCTTTGGCCTCGCCCATTTCTATTTCATCTGGTTCGGCGACATATTGTCGCTTTATGCCGTCTGTGGCCTGCTGCTCTTCCTGTTCCGCGGTCTGTCAGTGCGCGCGCTGCTCTGGTGGGCGGCGGGCTTCCTGCTGGTCGCGATGGCGCTGATGGGATCGATGTGGCTGTCGATGGCGCTGCTCGAAGCGGGGCAATTGCCCGGCACTGCGGCCGCCGAGGCGCGGGAACAGATGGCACAATTCAACGCGATGATGGGTCCGGACTCGCCCGACTATGCCAGGGATGTCGCCCATTATCTGGGAAGCTACGGCGCGATCGCGGGGATGCGGCTCGGCGCGGGTGCGCTCGAACCGCTGACGCAGGTGATGCTGTTCCTTTGGGAAAGCATGGCGCTGATGCTGATCGGCATGGCGCTGTTCAAGGCGCGGATGCTGACGGGCGAATGGGACGCCGCGCGCTATCGCAAATGGGCGATCGCGGCCTTCCTGTTATCCGCGCCGCCGCTCGCGCTGCTGGCCTGGCATAGCGCAGCCGCGGGTTTCGGTACCGTCGCGGTGTTCGGGGCGGCACTCGTCTGGTCGACCCCGTTCGATTTCGTGATGACGGTCGGCTGGGCCGCAATCATCATGCTGCTCATCAAGACCGCGGCGTCGCCGGCGCTGCGCGCCCGGCTCGCGGCCACCGGGCGCATGGCCTTCACCAACTATCTCGCGACGTCGGCGGTGATGACGACGATCTTCTATGGCTATGGGCTGGCGCTGTTCGGCAGCGTGCCGCGCGCGGCGCTCTACCTCTTCTGCTTCGCCATGTGGGCGGCGATGCTGCTATGGTCGAAGCCCTGGCTCGCGCGTTTCGAATATGGCCCGCTCGAATGGCTGTGGCGCAGCCTGTCGCGCTGGCAGCGACAACCGATGCGGCGCACGCTGGCCGAAGGTCCAGGGCTTAGCTGACGGCGCGGCCGAAAGTCGGGCGGCGCTGGACGAGCGGGTTCGCTTCGCGTTCGAGCGCGGTCAGCGTTTCCTCGAACAGCGGGCGCAGTTCGACGACGCGCGGCAGATATTCTTCCGGGCTGACCTGCGCCTCGACGCAGTGGCGCGCGAACATTTCGATATCTTCGGCCAGCGCGCCGAGCCGTTCGGCGCCGAACTGGCGCGCCTCGCTCTTGAGCGTATGCGCAGGCATGACGAGGCCGCCGGCGCTGCGGGCGCGCATCGCCTCTTCGATCGCGGCGACCGACTTGATGCCGTCCTCGCGAAAATAGCCCAGAATCCGCACGAATGCCGCCCCCAACTGGGTGCGAGTCGCGCGAAATTCATTCCAATCGACCAGGATCTCGTCCAATTTTCCGTCCCTCGGTGTTCAGTCTGGTCCGTGGTCCCGTCCTGCACATGCACCGAAGTCGGTAAAAAAGAGGTTACGCGCGCAAAGCGGACACCGCCGAATCGCCCCGAAACGGGTCAGTCGCGCCGAACGCGCCAGCGCGCGGCGTCGCCCATCGGCCCGGCGTCATCGACCCGCCAGCCCTGTTCGGCGGCAAGCGCCGCAACTTCGCGCGCGGCGTTGGGGTCGTCGGCGATCAGCACGACATCCTGCGCGACGCGCATCGCGCGGGCGAGCCGCAGCGCCGGCCAGGGACAGCGCATGCCGCGCGCATCGACGGTCAGCGCCGCCGATGCCCCCGCGGCGTCATTCGTCATAGGGGTTGCGCGTGTTGCGGAAATTGATGCGGATCGGCACGCCCTGGAACCCCAGTTCCTTGCGCATCCCGTTGACCAGATAGCGCTGGTAGCTGGCGGGCAGGGAATCGGTCCGGCTTCCGAAGATGATGAAGGTCGGCGGACGCGTGCGCGCCTGCGTCATGTAGCGCAGCTTGATCCGCTTGCCGCCCGGCGCCGGCGGCGGATTGGCGTCTACCGCGCGTTCGAACCAGCGGTTGAGCTTCGCGGTCGAGACACGGTTGGTCCAGATCGCGCGCTGTTCAAAGGCGACGCGGACGAGCGTGTCGATCCCCTTCCCCGTCGCTCCCGAAATGCTGAGCAGCGGCACGCCCTTGATCTGGCTGAGCCCGTCGTCGAGCGCTGCACGGACGCCGTTGAATAGCGATGACGGGTCTTCGGCGACGTCCCATTTGTTGAGCGCGATGATCAGCGCGCGCCCTTCCTCCAGCACGCGGTCGGCGATGCGCAGATCCTGCGCCTCCAGCCCCTTTGTGGCGTCAAGAAGCAGCACGACGACCTCGGCGAAATCGACCGCGTGCAGCGCGTCGGCCACCGACAGCTTTTCCAGCTTGTCCTGAACCTTCGCCCGCTTGCGCATCCCCGCGGTGTCAAAAAGCTGGATCGGATGGACCTCGCCATCCTTTTCCCATTGCCAGTCGACGCGGATCGAATCGCGCGTGATCCCGGCCTCGGGTCCGGTAATCAGCCGGTCTTCGCCGATCATCCGGTTGATGAGCGTGGATTTGCCCGCATTGGGCCGCCCGACGATCGCCAGCTTGAGCGGGCCGAGCGGCGCATCCTCGTCCGCATCCTCGCCGACCGCCTCTTCGTCGGCGTCCATGAAGGGTTCGACGATCGGGCGCAGCGCGTCGAACAGATCGACCAGTCCCTCGCCATGTTCGGCGCTGAGCGCAATCGGCGATTCGAAGCCGAGAGAATAGGCCTCCATCAGCCCCGCCTCGCCCTGCTTGCCTTCGGCCTTGTTGGCGCAAAGGATGATCGGCGTGTCTTCGCTGCGCAGCCAGCGCGCAATTTCTTCGTCGAGCGGGGTCACGCCCGCGCGCGCGTCGATCATGAACAGCGCCGCATCGGCTTCGCGCACCGCCTTTTCGGTTTGCACGCGCATCCGGCCGGGCAGCGTCGCCGCGTCCTGATCCTCGAACCCCGCGGTATCGACAATCAGAAATTCCAGGCCGAGCAGCTTGCCATCGCCCTCGCGCCGGTCGCGCGTCACGCCCGGCTGGTCGTCGACCAGCGCCAGGCGCTTGCCGACCAGCCGGTTGAACAGCGTCGATTTGCCGACATTGGGCCGGCCGACAATGGCGATCGTCGCGGATCGCGCCATGCGTCTATCCTATCTTCGCGGCGGGCCAACCCGGCCGCGCCCTGTTATTGCCAGGCGGTGATCGTGCCGTCGTCCGCCAGGATATAGAGCCGGTTGTTCGCAACCACGGGCGGCTGCGACAAGGACGACTTGAATTCGGTGGTCGCGAGCGTCGAACCATCGGTCGGCGAAAATTCGACGAGTTGTCCCTCGCTGTTCACCGCGATCAGGCGTCCGCCGGCCAGAATCGGACCGGTCCAGCGGATCGGATCCTTTTTCTTCTTTTCGGTTTCGACGCGATAGCGCGCGAGCTGCTGGATCCAGCGGACCTTGCCGGAACCGCGCGCAACGCACAGCAGCTTGCCGTCGTCGGTCATCGCATAGACCCATTCGCCGACGACATAGGGCGTCGAAATACCGGCGATCGAGATTTCCCAGATGCGCTGCCCGGTGAGCAGGTCATAGCTCGCCATGCGCCCCCCCTGACCGAGCGCGAAAACGCGGCCGCGGTCGATCACCGGGTCGGCATCGACGTCGGTCAGCGTCGAAACCGACAGCGCCATCGAGGTGCGCGCGAGCGCGTCTTCCCACAGGTCGCGGCCGTTTTCGTAACGATAGGCCTGAACCTCGCCCGACGAAAAACCGGCGACGATCGTCCCCTGCCCCGCCGCGGGCGATGCCGCACCGAACACGCTGCCGGGCTCGATCGACGCGGTCGCCTGCCACTGCACCGCGCCGTCGCCGGCGTTGAGCGCGAAAATCTGGTTGTCCTGCGTGATCACATAGACCCCGCCGAAGGCAACCGTCGGCGCACCGCGCAGCGGCCCCGCGGGTTTGACCTTCCACAACAGCTTGCCATCCTCGGCGTTCAGCGCGGCGACGTCGCCGACGCCGCTCGTCGCATAGACGACATTGCCGTCGACCGACGCGCCGCCGCCGAACAGCGAATTTTCGAAATCCTTGCCCGTGCTGCCGATCGACACGCTCCAGAGCTTCGCGCCGGTATCGGCGGCGAAGGCCGACACGACGGCATCGGTGTCAACGGCGAACAGCCGGTTGTTCGAAATCACCGGCGCCGCGGCGAGCCGCTGCTTCTTGGTGCTGCCCGCAATCGACGCTTCCCACGCCTTGGTGCGCGCAGCGCCGAGCGCCGGATGCCCCATCGACTTGGACGCATTGCCGCCCGACTGCGCCCAATCGGCGTTGAGCACCGGATCGGGCAACACCACCGCGACCGCGGCGGTGGTCGGGTCGACCTTGATGCTGTTGTCGTTCGACAGGATCGAAACGCGCTCGCCGACCGTCGGCGTGCGCGGGCCGCCCTTGCCCTTGAACGCGCCGCAGCCCGCAAGCGGCAGCGCGAGCATCATGGCGCAAATCACATAGTGGCGTTTCCGCATCTTATTTGGCTTCCTCACTCTTGGCGGCGGCCGCTGCGCCCGGGGCGGCACCGCCTTGCTGGTCCTTTGTCGTGTCCTTGGCGGCGCTTTCCGCCGCGCGATCCTCGACCGCATCGACACCAAGCATCCCCGCCATCTGCACCGTCCGCGACTGCAGCGATTTGAAGGTGGCGGGCGCCTTGGCGATCCGCGCATAGAGCGCGCCGGCCTTGTCATATTGGCCGAGGTGATAATAAGCCGCGGCCGTCAGCTCGGCCGCGCTGCCGAACCAGCTCGATACCGGGTCGGTCGCATCGACAAGCGGCTTCATCCGCGCGATCACCGCCTCAGGCTTCATCGTATCGAATTCGAGCGCGGTCTGGCGAACCAGCGCCATATCGCGCATCGACTGGTCGAGCTTGGCGTCGCCCGCGACCTGCGCGAGCAGCGCGGCGGCGGTTTTCAGGTCTCCGGCCTTCGCCTTCATGTTCGACTGCTCGATCAGCGCGGCGGCGCGATAGGCGGCATTGCCCTCGCCTGCCAGCGTCTTGAGATCGGCGGTCGCCGCCGTGGGCTGCGCCGCGGCCTTGTCGAAAGCGGCCAGCAGCTGTTCGGCCTTTTCGCCGCGCGCCACCGTCTGACGGTGCTCCCAATAGAGATAGCCGCCGAACGCCAGCAGCGCCGCGATCGCCGCGCCGACGATCCAGCGGCCGTAGCGCTGCATGATGGAGCTGAGCTGATCCTTGCGGACGGCCTCGTCGACTTCCTGCAGGAAGGCCGCATTGTTCGTCGGGCTCAGGGCCAATCAATCCTCCATAACTCGTTCGCGAGCGATGCCCGCTTCGGGTCCGCCGGCCGTTCCTTAGCGGTCATGCCGAAAAAGGCCAAGCGATTCACTTGACCCCTGCAGGCACCCGTCCGGGACGCCGTCAACCCTTGTAGATTTGATCGTCGGTCGGGAATGAACGCGACCTGACCTGCTGGGCATATTCCTTCACTGCGCCGTCGATCACACCCGCCATATCCTGGTACCGCTTCACGAATTTGGGGACGCGTTCGAACATGCCGAGCATGTCGTCGGTAACGAGCACCTGCCCGTCGCATTGCGCCGAGGCACCGATACCGATCGTCGGACAGGCAACCTTGCCGGTAATCTCGATCGCGATCGATTCGAGCACGCCTTCGATAACGATCGAAAAGGCACCGGCCTGCGCGACAGCGACCGCATCCTCGACGATCGTGCGCGCTTCCTCGTCGCTTTTGCCGCGCACGCCATAGCCGCCGAGGATGTTTACCGCCTGCGGCGTCAGCCCGACATGCCCCATCACCGGAATCCCGCGCTGGGTCAGAAATTCGATCGTCGGGGCAAGCACCTTGCCGCCCTCGACCTTCACCGCCGCCGCGCCGGTTTCCTTGAGCAGGCGTGAGGCATTGGCGAAGGCCTGTTCGGGGCTCGCCTCATAGCTGCCGAAGGGCATGTCGACGATCACCGCGGCATGATAGCTGCCACGCACCACCGCGGCGCCGTGCAACGCCATCATCTCCATCGTCACCGCGACAGTATGCGGCAGGCCATAGATCACCTGCGCCAGCGAATCGCCGACGAGCAGCATGTCGCAATGCGGGTCGAGCAGCTGCGCCTGCCGCACCGTATAGGCGGTCAGCATCACCAAAGGCTCACCGCCGCCCTTGCGCTGGCGAATGCGCGGCACCGTCAGGCGCTTCATCGGCTGCGGCGTCGGATTGGCGCGGCTGGTGGAGGTATCGAGGGTGAGCGTTTTTGGGAGCGTGGACATGGGGCGCGGGTTTAGCGGCTTATGCTGCGCTGCGAAAGGCTGCAAAGCGGAGCGATGTTCGCAAAGATTGACTCTATGTCAAAAATTATTTACATCGAGTCGCATATTATGAACATGGAGACGCCAAATGTCGTTCCGCGAAAAAATTCACTGGGTGACGCTGGTCACGATGATCGCCGCCTTCGGCTGGTATTTTCTTGCCTATCCGTGGGGGATCGCAGCCAGCCCGGCAGGCCTTTGGGCGAGTGCGGGGATGCTGCTGCCGGTCACCGTCGCGATCATCATCGCGATGACGATCGCATCGGCCTGGATGGCGATCCGCGCCCCGGCCGAGGCCAACCTCAAGGAAGACGAGCGCGACCGTTCGATCCATTATCGCGGCACCCATTATGCCTATTATCCGCTCGTCGTCGGCGTGTGGGTCAGCATCTTCGCCCTGTTCTGGAACGCGGGGCCGGCGGTGCAGCTCAACCTGTTGCTTGCGACGGTCGTCCTCGCCGAACTGACGCGGATCGGCGTCCAGCTTTACCTTTATCGCCGGGGCTATTGACCCATGCCCCGCGCGACCCTTGAAACGGCGCGGCAGCTTGCCAGCGCAGGTACCGGAGACTTGTCCATGAATTTCCGCGAAAAGTCCGCGTGGCTGAACGTCTTGGCCATGCTCGCCGCCTATAGTCTCTATTTCGGACTCATCATCGCCGGGCATCCGGCCGGGCGCGAAGTTTTCCCCATGCTGTGGTTGTTCGGCTCGATCGCCTTGGCGCACGCGGCCATCGTCATCGTCGGCACCATCATCCTGTCCGCGCAGGCGCCAAAGTCGGAGCGGGTCCGTGCCGATGAGCGCGACCGCGCGATCCGCCGTCGCGGCGCCACGATCGCCTATTATGTCCTGCTGGCGGGGATGATGGTCGTCGGCGTCTATCTGCCCTTTGTCGAGCAGGGCGTGCCGCTCGCAAACACAGGCCTGTTCGCAATCGTTCTCGCCGAACTGGTGAACAGCGCCGTCGTCCTCATCAGCTATCGCCGGGGTTGGCATGGCTAGGCTGCCCTTCTCGAACGACATCCGCACCTTGCGCTTTCTCGCGGGAGAAATGACGCAGGCCGAACTCGGCGAGCGCGTCGGCGTGACCCGCCAGACGATCGCCGCGATCGAACAAGGCAAATATTCGCCCTCGCTCGAAGTCGCCTTCCGTATCGCGCGCACCTTCGGCAAGCCGCTCGAACAGGTGTTCGGGTGGGACGAGGAAAGCGGCTGATCCGATGCGCGGCCGCGCTGGCCCGGCTCGTCTCTCCCCGGGGGCCGGCCGGGCCGAAACGGCCGCGTGCGCGGCGAACCTTATGCGGTGCCGCGCCCCGCTTCGTTCAGCGCCGCCAATTGCAAGTCGGTCAGCGTGACCGTCTCGCTGTCCATGATCTCGTCGAGTTGCGCGACCGAGGTGGCGCTCGCGATCGGCGCGGTGACGCCCGGCTGCGCGGCGACCCAGGCGAGCGCGATCTGCGACAGGGTGGCGCCGGTTTCGGCAGCGATCGCGTCCATTGCGGCGAGCACCGCCGGCCCCTTGCCCTCCAGATAGGCTTTGGCGCGCGCGCCGCGCGGGCTCTTGCCGAGATCCTCGGCGCTGCGATATTTTCCTGACAAATAGCCCGACGCGAGGCTGAAATAGGTGACGACGCCCAGCCCTTCGGCGATGCAAAGCTGTTGCAGCGCGCCTTCATATTGATCGCGGTCGAGCAGGTTCAGTTCGGGTTGCATCGCGGTGAAACGCGGCAGGCCCCCGGCGTCGGCGACGCGCAGCGCCTCGGCCAGCCGCTCGGCACTATAATTGGATGCCCCGATCGCGCGCACCGTCCCCGCATCGACCAGTTCGCCGAACGCGCCGAGCACTTCGTCCAACGGCACATCGGGGTCGTCCTTGTGCGCGAAGTAGAGGTCGATCGTATCGACGCCGAGCCGATCGAGCGAGCCTTTCACCGCTTCGCGGATGCGATCGGGCTTCAGCCCGCCGGGCATCATGCCGACCTTGGTGGCGATCAGCACATGGTCGCGCGCGCCGCTATCCTTCAGCCACGCACCCATCATGCTTTCGGATTCGCCGCCCTTGTGCCCCGGCACCCACGCCGAATAGACATCGGCGGTGTCGATCATCCCGCCGCCGCGCTCGACGAAGCGGTCGAGGATCGCGAAACTTGCGGCCCGATCGGCGGTCATCCCGAAGACATTGCCGCCCAGCACGAAGGGACGGACCGACAGGCCGCTCTGGCCAAGGGGACGCTGCGTCATTGCGATACTCCTGCATGGACCACCGGCACCGCTTCGCGCGAATTGTCGCTGAACAGGCCGTCGATCCCGGTCTTCAGATAGGTGCGGATCTCGTCCGCCAGATCGCCTTGGCCGGCGGGGTTGATGCCGCTCTTGTCGCCAAGCGGCAGGAAATAATTCTCGCGGCGAAAGGTCCACGGATGGACCTTCAGTCCGGCGGCATGGGCATCGCGCACCAGATGGGTCGGATCGCCGAGCGTGCCGAGCGCAGTCCGCGGGATGATCATTGTCTTGTTGGGTCCGATCCCGTCGGCATAGGCGGCAATCGCCTTCAGCCCCGTAGGCGTCGCCATCGCGGCGTAGCGTTGCTGCGCATGGTCGGCCGGACCGCCCTCGCCGTCCATGAGCTGGATCAGCGGCAGGTCGCTTTTCGCCCGGATCGCTTTCAGATTGCCGACCTCGAAACTCTGGATGAACACCGGCGCGCTGCGGCCATGATAGCCATAGCGCGCCAGCATGGCGAGCAGCGGCGCTTCGTGCGGCAGGCCGATGCTGGCGAAATAGCTCGGATGCTTGGTTTCGGGATAGACGCCGACCGGATGCTCGCGCCCCTTGTTGACCCGCACGAGCAGGTCGAGGATCTCGGCAAAGGTCGGGATCTGGTAGCGCCCGTCAAATTCAGTCGCGCGCAGTTGTGGCAGCCGCTCCTTCGCACGCAGCGTCTTGAGCTCGGCCAGCGTGAAATCCTCGGTGAACCAGCCGGTCACATCCTGGCCGTCAATCTGCTTCGTCGTCTTGCGCGCGGCGAATTCGGGGTGGTCGGCGACGTCGGTCGTCTCCGAAATCTGATTCTCATGCCGCGCGACGAGCACGCCGTCCTTGGTCAGTACCAGATCGGGCTCGATGAAATCGGCGCCCTGTTCGATCGCGAGTTCATAGCTTGCGAGCGTATGTTCGGGCCGTTCGCCCGACGCCCCGCGATGCGCGATGACGATCGCGGGCTTT
This sequence comes from Sphingopyxis sp. Q841, assembly GCF_052384365.1. NCBI lineage: Bacteria > Pseudomonadati > Pseudomonadota > Alphaproteobacteria > Sphingomonadales > Sphingopyxidaceae > Sphingopyxis > Sphingopyxis sp. Q841. Next base: position 878,067 of record NZ_JBQSUM010000001.1, read on the forward strand.
CCGTCGAGCGTGGGCTGCGCCGCCATCGGTTCAGCCCCGCAGCCGGCGAGCGCGAGCAGCGCCAGCGCGGCGCGCCAGGCCTTCATGCCGCAAAGCGCTGTTGCCAGTCACCGGCGGAAAATCCCACACTATACGCGCCGTCCGCATCGACGAGCGGGCGCCGTATCATCGCCGGCTGATCGAGCATCAGCGCCTTCGCCTTCGCCGCATCGATCCCCGCCTTGTCGGCATCGGGCAGCTTGCGGAAGGTCGTCCCGCTCTTGTTGAGGAGCTTTTCCCAGCCGAGCGCATCGACCCAGCGATCGAGCAAGGCGGGATCGAGCCCGTCCTTGCGATAATCGTGAAACGCATAAGCCACGCCCCGCTCGTCGAGCCAGCGCCGCGCCTTCTTCACCGTGTCGCAGTTCGGAATGCCATAGAGAGTCAGTGCCATGCCGCCGTCATAGCGACGGCGCCTCGGCAATGCGAGCGTTTGCGCTTGCCAATTTTCCGCGCAGCGCCCGGGCAAAGCCTTCGTGCAATGCCGCAGCGATGTCGGGATTGGCGGCAAGATAGTCGCGTAGCACCGCGGCGGGGATGAACCACAGCCTGGCGTTGGTCGATAGCGTCACCGTCCCCGTCGCCTGCGCGCCGTCGAGCACAGTCGCCTCGCCGATCAGCGCGCCGTCGCTCACCGCGCCGACCTCGACCCCGTCGCGCAGCACCGACGCCGCGCCCTGGCTCAGATAGAAAAGGCTGGGTGCCGCCTGATTTTCGCGGATCAGCACCTCGCCCTGCCGCGCCGAAATCCAGTGCCCCTGATCGATCAGCCCGCGCGCCGCCGTCGCGCTCAACCGGTCGAAATGACGGGCGCGAAGCTGCTCCTCCTCGGACGAGAAGCGGATGCTCAGATTGCGCAGCCAGTCGCGCCAGCCGAACGCGATATTGGCGAGGATGATCGCGAGCAGCAGCAGACCCGCGACCAGCGCCTGCCCCGCGACGAGCGCCAGCGGCAGGGCGACGAGCGCGGCGAGCGCCAGCCCGGCGCGCACATATTCGATGCGCACCGCAAAGCTCGCCGCAAGCAGGATGAACAGGGCCAGATAGCCAAGAAGGGCCGGATCGAAATTCGCCATAGCCAATCGTTTTACAGCGGTCCCTGTGCTTAGATTGCTAGGGAGCAAATCTTACCGATTACCGAAGACGGACGCGCGACCCGTAAAAGCGTCCCGATTTGCGAAAGAAACTAACAGTTTTTTGCAATGAAGAAAAGCATAGGTGCGCGAAAGCCACCATCATGCTAATTTTATCGCCCGCGCTTGCTTTGGCGGGGCAATCGCGCCAAGGCACCCGGCGAATCGATTTTGACGCAGAAAACGTAAGAAGACCGCATATGACGCACCAATGGCAACCGCAAAGCTGGCGCTCGCACGAAGCCCGTCAGCTGCCGACCTACACCGACGAAGCCGCGCTTGCGGCCGCCGAGCGTGAGCTTGCCGGATATCCGCCGCTCGTCTTTGCCGGCGAGGCGCGCGAGCTGACCAGCGAGCTGGGCCGCGTTGCGGAAGGCAAGGCGTTTCTGCTTCAGGGCGGCGACTGCGCCGAGAGCTTTGCCGAATTCCATCCGAACAATATCCGCGATACCTTCCGCGTCCTGTTGCAGATGGCGGTGGTGCTGACCTTCGCGTCGAAAATGCCGGTCGTTAAGGTCGGCCGCATGGCGGGCCAGTTCGCCAAGCCGCGCTCGGCCGACATGGAAGAAGTGGGCGGCGTCGAACTGCCAAGCTACCGCGGCGACATCATCAACGACATCGCTTTCGAAGCCGCAGGCCGCGCCCCCGATCCGCAGCGGATGATCCGCGCGTACAACCAGTCGGCGGCGACGCTCAACCTGCTGCGCGCCTTTGCGAACGGCGGCTATGCCAATCTGCATCAGGTCAACGCCTGGACGCATGATTTCATGGACCGCAGCCCGTGGGCGAAGAAATATCAGGAAACCGCCGCGCGGATTTCCGAAGCGCTCGCCTTCATGGAAGCGTGCGGCGTGACGCCCGAAACGGTGCCGCAGATCAAAGGCACGAGCTTCTATACCAGTCACGAGGCGCTGCTGCTTCCCTATGAGCAGGCGCTGACCCGGCAGGACAGCCTGACCGGCGGCTGGTACGACACGTCGGGCCATATGCTGTGGGTCGGCGACCGCACCCGCTTCGAAGGGTCGGCGCATATCGAATATCTGCGCGGCATCGGCAATCCGGTCGGCATGAAATGCGGCCCCAGCCTCGACCCCGACGTGCTGCTGCGCCTGCTCGATACGCTGAATCCCCAGCATGTCCCCGGGCGCATGACGCTGATCACCCGCTATGGCCACGACAAGATCGAAGCGCATCTGCCGGCGCTGGTGCGCGCGGTGAAGGCGTCGGGGCACCCGGTCGTCTGGTCGTGCGATCCGATGCACGGCAATGTCATCAAGACGGGCAATGGCTACAAGACGCGCCCGTTCGAGCGCATCCTCGCCGAAGTGCGCGGCTTCTTCGCGGTCCACCGCGCCGAAGGCACGCATGGCGGCGGCATCCATATCGAGATGACGGGCCAGAATGTCACCGAATGCACCGGCGGCGCGATGGACGTGACGCAGATGGACCTTGCCGACCGTTACCACACGCACTGCGATCCGCGCTTGAACGCCGGGCAGAGCCTCGAACTCGCCTTCCTGCTCGCAGAAATGCTCAATCAGGAAATGACCGACCGGGCAAAGCAGGCCGCATGAGCGAACGCCGCATCATCGTGCAGAAGGAAGTGATCCGCAACGGGGTCGGCTTCGGCAGCGCGCTGGCGATGGCGATCAGTTTCACCACCCACAAATCGGTGCTGTGGGCGATCATCCACGGCATCTTCAGCTGGTTCTACGTCGCCTATTTCGTGCTGACCCGCTGACCAGCGCGCGGCGGCGGGGCCTGAACCTAGTCCGCCGTTCCCGGCCAGCGTTTCGTGTCGGCGAAGGCGCGGCCCAGCGCGACGTGCAGATCGGCATCCTCGGCGGCGCCGCCGAGCGGTACCTTGTCCGAAAATTCGTCGGCGGGGCGATGATAGTCGCTGCCGAGAAACGCCTCGAGCAGTTTCATGTCCGAAAAGCTGCCGCCGACCATTAGCGAGGTGACGCCCTTGGCGCCGAGCGCCCAGCCATCCTGCCGCTGGACGAAGGCATCGGCCTCGCCGTCGCTGTCGATCGTCCGGCCGAGTGACGTCGCAACGTTGCGCACCATCGCGTCATAGGCGGGCTTGCCGCGTCCGATCGTCGCGACCGGCGTGCCGCGAGGCGAAATGGCGATAGTGTCGATGTTGAGCGCGACAGTGATGCCGGACAGCGGCACGACCGGATGGTCGGCGAACCAGCGCGCGCCAAGCAGCCCCTTCTCTTCCGACGTGGTCGCGAGGAAATAGATGTCGCGGTCGGGACGCGGCCCCCCTGCAAGACGCTTGGCCACCTCGATCAGCACCGCGATCCCGCTCGCATTGTCTACCGCGCCGTTGCAGATGCGATCGGCGGCGCCTTCGGGCCGGCAGATGCCGAGATGGTCCCAATGGCCGAGGAACAGCACTGCCTTGCCGTCGGGCTTCGCGCCCGGCAGCTTGGCGACGATATTGTTGCTGGCAAAATTGCGCACCGCGGCGGTCGCAGTGAAATCGCCCGTCACCGGCAGCAGCGCGCCGCGATAATCGCCCGCCTCGGCTGCTGCGCGCAGCGCCACGCCGTTCTGCCTCGCCTTGGCGAGCATGGCATCGAGCGCCGCCGGAGCGATATAGCCGCTGATCGTCGGTCCTGCCGGCGCCGACCCCATGCGCATGCTCTTGGCGCCCAGGCTCTCGCGAATCTCGTTCCACGGCATCGAATCCGGCGCGACGATCAATACGCCCGCCGCGCCCGCGTCGGCGAGCATCTGGCGCCGCTCACGGTAGCGCGGCAGCTTGTCGCCGAAGGGCGGCGTATCAAACAGCATGACCGCGACCTTGCCCGCTACATCGGCGTTGACCCGGCCGTCCGCATCGACGCCATAGCCGACGAAGACGAGCGGCGTATCGGCCAGCGCCACCGACGCCTCGCTGCCGGTGACGATGATATCCTCGTCGCCGATCGCGAAGGGTTGTCCGGCCACCTTGAACCGCGCGCTTCCGCCCGTCGTCTGCGTTTCAACGAAAGGAACCGGCTGCAGCCAGGGCGTGTCGCTGCCCGGCACCGCCTGCAATCCAGCCTTTGCCCATTCGCCGACAATATAGGCGATGGTGCGGTCCTCGCCCTCGGCACCCGGACCGCGGCCCTCGAAGGCATCGCTCGCAAGAACGCGGATATGCTGCGCCAGATCGGCTTCGGCGACGGGCGTATTGCCCTTCGCATAGGCGGCGGGCGTGACGGCAAGCAGGGCGGCAGCCGCAACGGCGGCGCGAAATGGCGACAATGTCATGGATGTGCCCGATGGCATGGCCATGCCGAAGCGGCAAGGCGCGTTTGTCGAACGATGAACAGCATCGACGGAAAGCAGGCCGCTATTGCGCCCGCGCCCGCGCCAGCAGCGCCTTCGCCGCCGCGACGTGCATATCTTCGATCATATGGCCCGCGTGCCGCTGCGCCCCGCCGGTTGCTGCGGCGACCAGCGCTTCGGCAGAGGCGATCTCGCGCGCCGACGGGGCGAAGGCGCGGTTGCACGGATCGACCTGCGACGGGTGGATCAGCGTCTTGCCGTCGAAACCGAGCCGCCGCCCCTCGCGCGCTTCGGCCGCAAATCCCTCCGCGTCGTCGATCGCATTATAGACCCCGTCGAAGCACCAAACGCCGCCTGCGCGCGCCGCGAGCACAATCGCCTGGATCGCATGGCCCATCGCGCCGCGATCCATGCCGTCGGGCAGCTTGAGCTCATAGGCCAGATCGTTGAGCCCGGCGATCAGCCCCTGCACCGCGGCATCGGCGGCGATCCCCTGCGCCGCATAGATGGCGGTCGGCGTTTCGATCATCGCGAGCAGTGGTAGCCCCAGAGCGCGCAGCGGGTCGAGGTCCGAGGGCGCGTCGACCTTTGGCAGCACCACCGCGTCGAGCACGAGGCCGTCCAGCGCCGCGAGATCTTCCGCCTGCTCGGCGCTGCCACTGGCGTTGACGCGCACGGCCACGCGCTTGCCCGCAAAGCCCGCCGTCACCGCGGCGCGCATCGCCGCGCGTGCCTCTGCCTTGCGCTCCGCGGGCACCGCATCCTCCAAGTCGATGATCAGCATATCGGCGGCGAGCCCGCCCGCCTTTTCGAGCGCACGGGCGTTGGAGCCGGGCACATAGAGGAGCGAGCGCGGGGCGAAGGCGGCATGGGTCATGCGCTTTTCTGTGGCGCAGCTGGACCATTGCCGCAATAAGGAAGCGGGATTGCGATCGAATTTGCAAAGGGGATGATCATGTATTTCGCACTTGCACTGGTGGTGCTGGCGCTGGTGTTTCTGATCTGGGCGCTGACGCCGGTGCGGCAGGGTTTCGCCTATACGATCGAACGCTTCGGCCGCTACACGCACACCGCGCAGCCGGGCCTCAACTTCATCATGCCGATCTTCGACCGCGTCGGTCGCAAGGTGAACATGATGGAGCAGGTGCTCGACATTCCGGGGCAGGAAATCATCACCAAGGACAATGCGATGGTCGCGGTCGACGGCGTCGTCTTCTTCCAGGTGCTCGACGCCGCGAAGGCGGCCTATGAGGTCAGCGACCTGTACCTCTCGATCATGAACCTGACGACGACCAACCTGCGCACCGTCATGGGGTCGATGGACCTCGACGAGACGCTGTCGAAGCGCGACGAGATCAACGCGCGCCTGCTGCATGTCGTCGACGATGCGACGACGCCATGGGGGGTGAAGATCACCCGCGTCGAGATCAAAGACATCCGCCCGCCGGCCGACATTTCGAACGCGATGGCGCGCCAGATGAAGGCCGAGCGCGAAAAGCGCGCCGCGATCCTCGAAGCCGAAGGGCTGCGCGCCTCCGAAATCCTGCGCGCCGAGGGCGAGAAGCAGGGCCAGATCCTGCAGGCCGAAGGGCGGCGCGAAGCCGCCTTCCGCGACGCCGAAGCGCGCGAGCGCGAGGCCGAAGCCGAAGCCAAAGCGACGCAGATGGTCAGCGACGCGATCGCGAGCGGCAATGCGCAGGCCATCAACTATTTCATCGCGCAAAAATATGTCGAGGCGGTAAGTCAGTTCGCGACCAGCCCCAACGCCAAGACGATCCTGTTCCCGGTCGAGGCGACGCAGCTCATCGGCACGCTGGGCGGCATCGGCGAACTCGCGCGCGACGCGCTCGAACGCAAGACGGAGGCCTGACATGCCCGACTGGCTGGCCAGCATGGAACCGCACTGGATTTGGCTGTCGGTCGGCGTCCTGCTCGCCGCGGCCGAGATTGTCGCGCCGGGATTTTTCCTGATCTGGATCGGCGCCGCGGCGATCGTCACTGGGGTCATCGCGTGGATCGCGCCGATCGGCGTACCGATTCAGCTCGGCATCTTCGCAGTGCTGGCGGTGATCATCCTCTATGGCGCGCGCAAATGGCTGCGCGACAATCCGATCGTCTCGACCGACCCGCTGCTCAACCAGCGCGGCGGCCGTCTCGTCGGTGAGGTGCTGACGGTGACGACGGCGATCGAAGACGGCCGCGGCCGCGCCCGGGTTGGCGATGGCGAATGGCCGGTGCGCGGACCCAACGCCGCCGAAGGGGCCAAGGTCCGCGTCGTCAGCGCCGACGGCGGCGTGCTGGTGGTCGAGGCGGTTTGATCCAAATCGTCATTGCGAGGAGCCGAAGGCAACGCGGCAATCCAGTGTAGCGCAAACCTCTCTGGATTGCTTCGCTCCGCTCGCGATGACGACCGATTCAACCACCCCGCGGCCGCGAATAAATCCCCACCACATGCCCCAGCGCGTCACTGTCGCCGATGCGGCGAAAGCCCAGTTTTTCGGCGACACGCTCTGATGCAGCATTGCCCGGATCGATGATGCAGCGCACCTCGGGCGCGTCGAGCGTCGCGTCGGCCCAGCCGAGCGCCGCGCTCATCGCCTCGGTCGCCAGCCCGCCGCCCCAATGGTCGGCGTCGAACGCCCAGCCCGCCTCGGGTAGATCCTCAAGTTCGGGGATGCCGCGGCAGAAATAGGAAAGCCCGCCCATGCCGATCAGCGCATTGCTGTCGCGGTCGGCGAACACCCAATAGCCAAAGCCCATTACCGGCCACAGCCCGGCAGAGCTCAAAAATTTGCCCCAGCTCACGTCGGGCGCACGCGGTTCGCCGCCGATGAAGCGCGTGACGCGCGGATCGGCCCACATCGCGATATGGACCGGCTTGTCCGAAAAATGCGGCGGGCGCAGGCGCAGCCGCGCGGTTTCGATCGTGGGAGGCGAAGTGATCATCGTGCCGACATGCCCAGCGCGGCGGGCATGGTCAATCGGGGTCGAAGAAATGGTCGAACAGGTCGTGCAACACGGCCTTGCCGTCGACCTGCGGCCGGACGCGCAGCACCGCCAGCGTATCGACGCGTGCCAGCACGTCGCAATGGTTCAGCACGAGATGATAGGCGGCGCGGTCCCTGAAATCGTGAAACAGGAGCATCGCGTCGGGTTTGCAGTGGACGATCGCCTGCAACAGGCAGGCGACACGAAAGCGCCCGTCGATCAGTACCGCGTCAGGGCTGCCGGTCAGGTGGCGCCAGATATGCGTGTGATAGCGCGGCCAATCGCGCAGGCGCGCCGGGTCGGTGGGCCGGCCCTCCGCATCGACCGGACCGATTTCGGGCTGATAGGGCGTGTAGCCCTCCGCCTCTTCGCCCAGTCGGCGCGCGATGGCGGCGAGCCGCTCGCGATCGCCGTCGACCGCCACGATCCGCCGGGCCTGCCGCGCGGCGACGAGCGTCGCCTCGCCGCATCCGAATTCGAGCAGCGATTGGCGTCCGGCGAGTTGCAGTTCGAGCTGCACGAGCTCGGTCGCGGTCCAGATCGATGGCATGAACGGTCCCCTGTTCCCCCCCCGCAGGAGATATGGGACTTCGCCGCAGCCGTCCAGCTATGGAACACCCCCACGAAGGCAGAGACCCGGAGAGGGAGAGAGAGGCCTCTCCGGCCGCCCGCCTTCGCGGGGGTGCCGGGCCGCGGCGTCAGGCCGCGGCTGTTGCCAGCTCGGGCGCGACCGACGAATGCGACGGCATCACCGCATCGGAATAATCGCTTTCGAATTTCTTGATGAGTTGGCGGTCGTCATGGTTCCAAGGGTGAAAGCCCGGCATGAAATAGGCCAGCCAGGGCAGAAAGCTTTTGCGCAGGATGCCCGGATAGCCGAGCATGAACCACCAGATGCGCGCGCTGACGCGCCAGCCGGTCAGCCCGTCCTGCTGCAAGAGCGCCTTCATGCCCCGGATGCGCTTGGGCCAGAAGCGCGCGGTGATCGCGACCATCATCAGCGACTTGGCCTTCCAGCGCCGCCAGCGGCTCCAGTCGCGCGTCGCGTGGAGCCAGGTGTCGTAAGCCACGCCCTTATGCTCGATTTCCTCGATCGCGTGCCATTTCCACAGCGCCGCCCATTCGGGCTCGGCGCCGTCGTACATCGCGGAATCCTTGAGCATGATCGCCGCCATCATCGCGGTATAATGTTCGAGCGCGATCGTCGCCATCAGGTTGACGATGGGCGGGCGCGTCTTGATGAGTTCCATCACATTGTCGACATCGGCCTCTAGCTCCGACAGGTCATAGCCCGCCTCCGCCGCCTTGCGATTGAAGACGACATGTTCGCGGCTGTGAATGACTTCCTGCTGGGTGAAGGCGCGGATTTCGCGCGCGAGCTTTTCGGGCACGCCGTCGCGGTGCGCCTTCACCGCCTCGATGAACATCGCCTCGCCCTTGGGAAAGGTGACCGACAGCGCGGTGTGAAAGACCGACGCGATCGGGTCGCCGTTCATCCACCAGCGCCCCTGCCGGTCGTCGCGGCCGAAGCGGCGATCGCGCGGGGTGATCGACAAATCCTGCGGCGTCGGCGTGCGGGAAAGGCTGGACATATGGTTCTCACCGTCGAAAAGGGGGTCCAGGGCGTGGGGACGCCCGACGGGGCAAGAAATAGGAATTACTTACAGTGGTGTCAATAGTAAAGAAACGGCTCAGCCCGGAGGAAAGCCGGTCGGTGGCGCTCGAAGCCGCGCGGCTGATCCTGATCGAGATGGGGCCGCAGGCGGTGACGCTGAAAGCCGTGGCATCGCGCATCGACCGCACCCACGCCAATCTGCTCCACCATTTCGGCAGCGCCGCCGGGCTGCAAAAGGCGCTCGCCGCCTATCTAGCCGAAACGGTGTGCGACACGATTGCGGCGAAGATGACGTCGTCGCCGCCGGGCGAACGCAATGTGCGCGAGATCGTCGACCTTGCCTTCGACGCCTTCGACAGCGGCGGCGCCGGGGCGCTCGCCACCTGGATGGCGGCGACGGGCAATGAGGACGCGCTCGACCCGATCCTCGATGCCATCCACCGCCTGATCGACGGAACGGCGCCCGACGCGCACGAAAAGCGGCTGATGCACGAAGACACGTTGGCGCTCGTGCTGATGGCGATGGGCGATGCCCAGCTTGGCGGCCCGATGGCCGAAGCGCTGGGCCTGCCCCGCGATACCGCGCGCACGCTCGCGACCGAACTCATCACCGGCCGCATCGCCGCCTTCTGGACCGAACAGGGCGGCAAGCCCCCGCAATAGCGGGGCGCGCCGGCACGCGATATTTGCCCCCTTGAATCCCTTACGCCACGCGCCGATGTAAGGCGCCGAGGGGCAGCCCGCCGGTTCGCGGCGGGCATCCCGGATACTGAAGGACGAAATTTCCATGATCGACCCGCTCGCCGCCCTTGTTCCCGTCGTCGTCGAACAGACGAGCCGCGGCGAACGCAGCTTTGACATCTTCTCGCGCCTGCTGCGCGAACGGATCGTCTTCGTGACGGGCGAGGTCGAGGACAATATGGCGTCGCTGATCGTCGCGCAGCTTCTGTTCCTCGAATCGGAAAATCCGAAGAAGGACATCTATATGTACATCAACTCGCCGGGCGGCGTCGTCACGGCGGGCATGGCGATCCACGACACGATGCAATATATCCGCCCCCGCGTCGGCACCGTGTGCATCGGCCAGGCGGCGTCGATGGGCAGCTTCCTGCTCGCCGCCGGCGAACCCGGCATGCGCGTCGCGCTGTCGAACGCCCGCATCATGGTCCACCAGCCCTCGGGCGGCGCGCGCGGCATGGCGTCGGACATCGAAATCCAGGCCAAGGAAATCCTGCGTATCCGCAAGCGGATGAACGACCTCTATGCGCAATATACGGGCAAGCCCTTGAAAGACATCGAAAAGGCGATGGATCGCGACACTTTCCTCGAAGCCGAGGAAGCGCGCGCATTCGGGATCGTCGATCATGTCTACGACCGCCGCCCCGCGCTCCCCGGCGACGAGGCGCCCAAGGAAATCAGCGAAGGTCCGACGCCCTGACGCCGGCCAGCCCGCTTTCGGTAACCGCGTTTGTTGACGCCCCCGTTCGCGGGCCGTCGTCAGGTTGGACATGTCCCAATGTCACCTAATTGCCATATTGTAATTGGGTGATCGCGGGCTAGGATGAAGGACGGCAGCGCCCTTTTGCGGCTGCCAGAGGAAGATTTATGACGAAATTGAGCGGCTCGGACAGCAAGAGCACTCTTTACTGCTCCTTCTGCGGCAAGTCGCAGCATGAAGTCCGCAAGCTGATTGCCGGCCCCACCGTGTTCATCTGCGATGAATGCGTCGAACTGTGCAACGACATCATCCGCGAGGAAATCAAGGGCGGGGTCGCCGCGCGCAAGGATGGCGCGGTGCCGACGCCGCTCGAAATCTGCCAGCACCTCGACAATTATGTGATCGGCCAGAACACCGCCAAGCGCGTGCTGTCGGTCGCGGTCCACAACCATTACAAGCGCCTCGCCAATTCGGGCCGCGGCGACGATGTCGAACTGGCGAAGTCGAACATCCTGCTCGTCGGCCCGACGGGCAGCGGCAAGACGCTGCTCGCGCAGACGCTGGCGCGCTTCCTCGACGTGCCTTTCACCATGGCCGATGCAACGACCCTCACCGAAGCCGGCTATGTCGGCGAGGATGTCGAGAATATCATCCTGAAGCTGCTGCAGGCCAGCGACTATAATGTCGAAAAGGCGCAGCGCGGCATCGTCTATATCGACGAGATCGACAAGATCAGCCGCAAGGCCGAGAATCCCTCGATCACGCGCGACGTGTCGGGCGAAGGCGTGCAGCAGGCGCTGCTCAAGCTGATGGAAGGCACCACCGCGAGCGTGCCGCCGCAGGGCGGGCGCAAGCATCCGCAACAGGAATTCCTGCAGGTCGACACGACCAACATTCTGTTCATCGCGGGCGGCGCCTTTGCCGGCCTCGAAAAGATCATCGGCGACCGCCTGCAGGGCAAATCGATCGGTTTCGGCGCGCATGTCGCCGGCCCCGACGAGCGCCGCGCGGGCGAGGTGCTCAAAAATATCGAGCCGGAGGATCTCCTCAAGTTCGGCCTGATTCCCGAATTCGTCGGCCGCCTGCCGGTGATCGCGACGCTCGAGGATCTCGACATCGACGCGCTGGTCAAGATTTTGGGCGAGCCCAAGAATGCGCTGATCAAGCAGTATAAGAAGCTGTTCGATCTCGAAGAAGTCGCGCTGACCTTCACCGACGACGCGCTAGTCGCGGTCGCCAAAAAGGCGATCGAACGCAAGACCGGCGCGCGCGGGCTGCGCTCGATCGTCGAGGCGATCCTGCTCGATACCATGTTCGACCTGCCCGACCTCACCGACGTGATCGAAATCGTCGTCGACAAGGACGTCGTCGAAGGCCGCAAGGCGCCGGTGCGCGTCTACGCCGACAAGGCGAAGGAAGCAGGCGACGCCGCCTGAGTCGAGTCGCGGCGCGCACCCGCGCCGCGGTTTCGCCCCTGCCAATGTTGCATTGCAGCAACAGTTGCACGAAAAAACGCAGCGCTGCCTTTCGATAATTCTGCCGCAGCGACGGAAATTCGCGCTTTTTTGACCTTTTCCCGCGCCTGGGCGCCGGCGCGGCTTGCACTGTCACATTTGCTGTCACAATCGTGCCACATGCGGGCTTCAGGGGCGCTCGCAGGTCAAGCGCGCCCCAAGCCGCGCGCCTGCCGAATGCCACAATCAAGGGGACAACCTGTCATGAATTTCCGCAACACGCTCGCCGCTGGCGCCGCGCTGCTTCCGCTTGCGCTGCTTTCCACGCCGGCCTTTGCCCAGTCGACGGGCTCGGTCGATTTCGACAACGAAATCGTCGTCACCGGCACCTCGGCGCAGGACGTCGCCGGCATCCAGTCGCCCGATACGTCGAAGGCGAAGTCGGTTCTGGGTCAGGAAGTGATCGCGCGTCAGAACCCCGGTCAGACCATTCTCGACACCATCAACCTGGTCCCGGGCGTCGTCTTCACCAACAATGACGCTTATGGTTCGTCAGGCGGTCAGCTGACCATCCGCGGCTTTTCGGCCGACCGCATCAGCCTGACCTTCGACGGCGTTCCGCTGAACGACTCGGGCAACTATGCCATCTATTCGAACCAGCAGCTCGATCCCGAACTGATCGAACAGGTCAACGTCAACCTCGGTTCGACCGACGTCGACAGCCCGACCGCCGCGGCAACCGGCTCGACCGTCAACTACCGCACGATGACCCCGACCGAAGAATTCGGTGTCAAGGTCTCGGGTTCGGCGGGCGAATACAGCTTCTTCCGCGTTTTCGGCCTGATCAACACCGGCGAATTCACGCCGTTCGGCACCCGCGCCTTCATCTCGGCTTCGAGCGCATCGAACGACAATCCGTTCAACAACTATGGCCGCGTTCGCAAGAAGCAGTTCAACGGCCGCATCTGGCAGCCGATCGGCAGCAACGGCGACTTCATCTCGGTGGCCGGTCACTATAACGAGAACCGCAACAACTTCTTCGGTTCGGTTAGCCTGCGTAACGATCGCGCCGTTCCCTCGGGCTTCCCGCAGTCCTCCGACGAGCGCGAATATAACATCAACTATCCGTGCACGATCGACACGCCGCAGGCCGGCGCTCCTGACTCCACCAACGGCTGCGGCACCGAATTCGATCGTCGCTACAACCCGTCGAACACCGGAAACATTCGCGGCGCATCGAAGTTCACCCTGTCGGACGGCCTCACCCTGACCGTCGATCCGAGCTACCAGTATGTGAAGGCGAACGGCGGCGGCACGGTTACCGGCCGCGAAGACCTCCGCAACGTCGGTGGCACAAACATCCCCGGCTTCGTCGGCGGCCGCTATTATTTCGGCGTTGACCTCAACGGCGACGGCGATCTGCTCGATCAGGTCACGCTGCTTGCACCGAGCCAGACCCAGACGCACCGCTATGGCGTGATCGCCAACCTGCGTTGGGATATTTCGGACGGTCAGACCGTTCGTATCGGCTACACCTTCGACCGCGCGCGTCACCGTCAGACGGGTCAGGTCCTGGGGCTCCAGCAGAATGGCGAACCGCTTGACGTCTTCCCGGTCAACAATCCGCTGATCGATTCGACCGGCACCGTCATGCAGAAGCGCGATCGCCTGTCCTACGCGACGCTGAACCAGATCTCGGGCGAATATCGCGGCGAATGGATGGACGGCTCGCTCGTCACCACGCTCGGCATTCGTGCGCCTTTCTTCAAGCGCGACCTGAATAACTACTGCTTCACGACCAGCGACTCCGGCTTCCTCGATTGCTTCGGTCAGAATGCCGCGTCGAACGCGATCTACGCGGCCGCGAACCCGGCAGTTCAGGGTCCGCAGCGCCGCGTGCTCAAGTATGACGACATTCTTCCGAACGTCGGCCTGCTGTTCAAGCCGAGCAACCGCATGTCGATCTTTGCGAACTATTCGAAGGGTCTGCAGGTTCCGGGCACGGACTCGCTTTACAACGCGTTCTTCTTTGCACCGAACACCGCATCGGCGCGTCCGATGCCTGAAAAGTCGGATAACTTCGACCTTGGCGTTCGCTATCGCACCGGTCAGGTTCAGGCGCAGCTTTCGGGCTGGTTCACGAAGTACAGCGATCGTCTGGCTTCGGCTTATGACCCCGTCACCGAACGCAACGTGTACCGCAACCTCGGCCGCGTCGACAAATATGGCATCGATGGCAGCATCGCCTATCAGCCGGTATCGAACCTCGCGCTCTATGTGTTCGGTTCGTACCTAAAGTCGGACATCAAGGACGACGTCCAGTCGGGCGTGGATGGCAATGGCGATCCGGTTTTCGCACCGACCGCCGGCAAGCGCGAATCGGGAGCGCCCGCCTACACCTTCGGTGGCTCGGCGCGCGGCACCCTCGGCCCGGTCGAACTGGGCGTCACGGCGAAGCGCACCGGTGGCCGTTACATCTACGACACCAACCTGCCGGTCACGGCGACGGTCAATGGAACCAGTGTTGAAGTCTATCCGGCCAAGACCAATGCGTATTGGCTGGTCAACCTCGATGCGCGCCTGAGCCTGGAATTCCTGGGTCTGAACGACAAGACCTTCTTCCAGCTCAACGTCTACAACCTGTTCGACAAGCTCTACGTCGGCAGCTACACGACCTCGCTCGCTCAGGGCACGTCGTCGCCGCCGTTCGCCCAGATCGGCGCACCGCGCACGATCAGCGGCACGCTGACCGTCGGCTTCTAAGCCCCCAGCAGTATGCGAAAATCAGGGCGCGGGAGGAAACTCCCGCGCCCTTTTTCGTGCTTGTCAGTAGGACGTGCCGACCTCGTTGGCGATGGATAGTTGAATCGGGATGCTCAGGCGCCGGCGATGCGCCGCGCCGTGTCCTGGACCAAGGCAATCATGTTGGGGACGCCCTGCGTGCGGTTCGACGACAGCTGGCGGGTCAGGTCGAACGGGGCGAGCGCGGCGGCGATGTCCATCGCGGCGACCTCTGCCGCGGGCTTGTCCTGCACCGCGGCGAGTACGAGCGCGACGATCCCCTTGGTGATCGCGGCATTGCTGTCGGCAAGGAAGTGCAACCGGTCGCCGTCATGCGGCAGCGGGTAGACCCAGACGCTCGCCGAGCAGCCGCGGACCAGCGTCGCGTCGGTCTTGAGCGGATCGGGCATCGGCTCCAGTTCGCGACCGAGATCGATCAGCAGGCGATAACGATCGTCGCCGTCGAGGAAGTCATATTCTTCGAAAATGTCGTCGAGGCTGCGCATGGTCGCGGCCGTGGCAGAAAGCGCGTTGGAAGGAAAGCCTCTCTCACGGCGTCATTGCGAGCGTGGCGAAGCCATCCGGAGGAAGCGTGGGCCGCCCTGGGTCGCTTCGCTACGCTCGCAATGACGGAGGCAGGCTGATCAAAGATCGACCCCCGCCGCAATGGCTTCGAGCTTGCGCAGCCGTTCCTTGAGGTCGGCGATCTCGATCCGCGATCCGGCGTTCGGCACCGCAGGGTCCTGGCCGACGCTGTGGCAGATGGCGAGTTCTTCGCGCTTGAGCTGGATCCAGTCGCGCCAGCCGCGCAGCGCGGCGAGGCTGACGATGCCGAGAGCGGACAGCGCCACTGCGGCGGTGACAAGATTGGTTGCGAGGTCAGAAGTGATGGCGGCCATGACAGGGCTCCTTCTTCGTCACATCAGGGGTGCGAACGATCGCGCAGCTTCTCGATTTCCTCGTCGAGGCTGACGGCGCGATTATTGTCGGTGGCGATCCGTTCGAGCACCTGGATGCGCTCTTTCAATTGACGGATTTCGGCTTGCAGCGCCTTGGTCTCGGCATCCTGATTCGCGTTGCCGACGAAATACTCGTTGCCGCGGCGGTCGCGGTGGACGCCATATTTCGCCCGGACAATGCTGCCGATCGTCACGATCAGCACGATGCCGATGACCATTTCAAAGGGGTTCATGGGGAGCGATCCTTTCGGTCTTGTCTTGTCTTGTCAGTTCAGCGGGGCTTCGCGCAGCTTCTCGATCTCGTCGGCGACGTCGATTCCCTTGTCGGTAACGATGCGTTCGAGGACGCGGACGCGCGCTTCCAGCCGCTCGGTCTGCGCCGCATATTGCGCGGCCTTTTCGGCGGTGAGTTCGGACTGCTTCTCGATCATCTTCTGCTGGTGCTTGGACCAGATGGCGAAGCCGCCGAGGAGAAAGGGGGCAAGCGGGATCAGGATCCAGATGGTATCGCTCATGACGGCTGCTCCTTCCTCAGTTCGCCGGACGCCGCAGCGCCTCGATCTCGCGCTCCAGCCGGTGGCCTTCGTCGGTGACGATGCGTTCGACCACCGCCAGGCGATCCTTGACCGATCCGAGTTCGGCGCGAAGCTGGGCATTTTCCTGGCTGATCAGCTTGACGCGTTCCATCGCCTCGTCGCTGGTCTTGGGATAGATCGCCTTGCCCCAGCTGTTTTCGAGGGGATAGCCGTGCTTGATGCGCAGCCAGGTGGTGAAAATCCAGCCGCCGATTGCCGCGAGGCCGATGATCGCCGCGACCGGCGCGATTGCTTCCTTCAGGATGATGAAGTCCATGGTTATTCCCCTCAGCGCAGGCTGTCTATCTGACTGGCGAGCTGCGCCGCCTGTCCGTTGGTGTCGGTCGCAATGCGTTCGAGAACCGAGATGCGTTCCTCCAGCCGGACGATCTTGCCGGCGAGCTTGGCATTGTCGCTTTCGAGCAGTGCGATTTTTCGATCAGCGTCGGCGTCGGTTCGATGAACCGTGCCGCCCCATTCATTTTCAACCGGATAGCCGTGTTTGGCGCGGATCCAGGTGGTGAACATCCAGCCGGCCATCGAGATACCGATGATGGCGAGGACGAAAGCGGGACCACCGAAATTCATGTTTCAACTCCCTGTTGCCATGGTTCCGGGCGTCGCCGGGATCAGCGCAGTGCGTCGATCTCGTCGGCGAGGCGGCGGTTGTGGCTCGTGTAGTAAAGTTCGATGTCGGCAAGCCGGCGATCGATGTCGCGGAAGCGCGAGCGGATGTCGCGGGTGGAGGCGCTGGGGTTCGAGCGCACGCCCTGCCAGAATTTCGCCTCTTCCTGCGAGCCATAGAGCGCGAAGGGCTTCGGCTGCGCCATCCAGGCAACGAGCCAATAGGCGATCAGCGTCCAGGGGAAGCCCCCCATTAGCGTCAGCAGCACCGCGCCGACGCGGACCCACAGGGCGTCGATCCCGCTATAGTCGGCGATGCCCGCACAGACGCCGCTCCATTTGGCGTTCTGTTTGTCGAGATAGAATTTCGTGCGGCTAGCGGACATCTCAGTTCCTCCTGCTGATGTTTTCAAGCTGCGCCAGATCTTCATCGCTGCGAACCGCGGGGCGGAAATCGGGATGGTCGGCGCTGATGATCCGTTCGACGGTATGCAGGCGGGCTTCGAGACGGCGCGCCGTGTCATACATTTCGTCGAGCAGCTGTTCATCCTCTCCGGTCAATGTCTTGGCCTGCTTCCACTTGGTTATGTAGTGGAGGATCAGCCAGGGCAGACCGAGGAAGAGCGTGCCGATGACGATCGGGACAATGATCACTTCTTCCATCGGTCCGGCTCCTTAGTTCTTGCCCTGCGCGGCTTTCAGCGCGGCGAGTTCGTCGGCAACCTTGTCGGCCGCCTGCAGCTCGGCGATTTCTTCGTCGAGCGACTTCTTGTAGCCGAGGCCCAGCGCGTCGGCACGGCCTTCGGCTTCGTCGACGCGGCGTTCGAGCGTTTCGAAGCGCGAGAAGGCGTCCTGGACGCGGTCGCCATTGGTCATTTCGCGCAGGCGATAGCGGTTTTCGGCGCTTTCGAGGCGATTGACGACGCTCGACTGACGCGCGCGCGCTTCGCTGAGCTTCTTCTGCAACTTGGTGATGTCGGCTTCATAGCCCTTGAGCGCATCGTCGAGCACGGCGATTTCGGCCTTCAGCTTTTCGGCCATGTCGCCGGCCTTCTGCTTTTCGACCAGCGCGGCGGTGGCCAGGTCTTCGCGATCTTTCGACAGCGCCAGTTCGGCCTTTTCCTTCCAGCTGTCCTGAAGGCTTTCCAGCTTCGCGATGTGGCGACGCATTTCCTTCTGGTCGGCGATGGTGCGGGCGGCCGAGGCGCGGACTTCGACGAGGGTTTCGTTCATCTCGAAGATGATCTGGCGGATCATCTTTTCGGGATCTTCGGCCCGGTCAAGCAGATCGGTGACGTTGGCGGCGATGATGTCGCGGGTTCGTGAAAAAATACCCATGGTCTATGCTCCTGTCGAAATTCGTCGAAAATGGCTGGTGCCGGGGCGGGGCAAGGGGGGAGAGTGCCCCGGCACCAGTTTTCGGTCAGGCCACGAGGCTGACCGCCGGGGTTGCAGCAGCGACGTCGTAAACGACCTGCGGATGGTCGATCACCCCGACAAGGATGGCCAGCGCACCGACCGCGCTGAGCGCGAAAGTGGCAGTCTGGGCAAACAGCGTCTTCATGATCGTTCCTTCCTGTTTTTCGCTGCACCGGAGCTTTCTGCGCCGGTTCGCAAATATCGATGCATGAGGCGTGCCAATTGCCGAAAGCGGCGGAAAGGCGCCCAAATTCACACGGAATCACCCCGTCCGAACAAAATGCCTTGCCAATCAGCGGGAAATTTTGCCAATGATTGGGAATGGAGCGCGAAACGCAGTTCATCGGCCAGTCGGTCGCCTTTCAGGATGCGGTCGAACGCGCGAGCCAGGCGGCGACGCTTGACCGTCCGGTGCTGGTGATCGGCGAGCGCGGCACCGGCAAGGAACTGATCGCCGAACGCCTGCACCGCCTGTCGGCGCGCTGGGACCGGCCCTATGTGATCATGAATTGCGCCGCGATGCCCGAGACGCTGATCGAAAGCGAATTGTTCGGGCATGAGGCGGGGGCCTTTACCGGCGCGACGAAGACGCGCGCGGGGCGCTTCGAGGAGGCCGACGGCGGCACCTTGTTCCTCGACGAGCTCGCGACAATGTCGATGGGCGCGCAGGAGCGGCTGCTCCGCGCGGTCGAATATGGCGAGGTGACGCGCGTCGGTTCGTCGCGGCCGATCCGCGTCGACGTCCGCATCGTCGCCGCGACCAACGAGCATCTGCCCGCGCTGGTCGATGAAAACCGCTTTCGCGCCGACCTGCTCGACCGGCTGTCGTTCGAGGTCATCACCCTGCCCCCGTTGCGCGCGCGCGAAGGCGATATCGAGGTGCTCGCCACCTATTTCGGACAGCGCATGGCCGCGGTGCTCGGCTGGGACGAATGGCCGGGCTTCGGCCCGCGCGCGCTCGCGGCGATGGAGGGCCACGACTGGCCGGGCAATGTCCGCGAACTCCGCAACGTCATCGAGCGCGCCATCTATCGCTGGGCCGACCCGACGCGTCCGGTCGACGCGCTGAGCTTCGACCCCTTCGCCAGCCCGTGGCAGCCCGCAGTGCGCAACACGCAGGCGAAAGCCGACGCGGCGCCCCCTGCCCCCTCCGCGCCCGGTGACGATAGCGCAATGGCAACCCCGGCCCCGCCCACCGGCGGCGCCGTCAGCGATCTGCGCGCGGCGGTCGATGCCTATGAACGGCAAATCCTGTCGGACACGATGGCGCGCTGCCGGTTCAACCAGAAGGTCGCCGCCGAAGCGCTGGGTCTGAGCTATGACCAGATCCGCCACGCGCTGAAAAAGCACGGGCTCAACAACTGAGCTATTGCCCAGGCAGCCGCCGCTCGAGCGCGGCCAGGACATCGTCCTGCGCCGCCAGCATCGCCGCGAGCTTGTCGCGCAGCGCATAGATTTCGGGCAGGCCGTCGACCGATTCGGCGATGCTGCGTTCAAGATAGAGGCGGTCGATGTCCGCTAGCGCGTCGGTCAACGGCGCGCGCGCCGCCTGAAGGCGCGAGATCGCCTGTTGCGCCACGACCCAGCTTTCGCTGGAAATCGCCGCGCCGCCCGCTGCGGTGACGGCCGCCTCGGTCGGCGCCCGTTCGCGCGCGAAGGCCTGCTGCGCGCCCGCCGCGTCCGATTCCCACCGCGCCAGCCGCCCGGCCAGATCGGTCGGCAGCGGCCCCGGCGGCGGCACAACGACAGACGGCGGCGCGACGTCGAAACGTCCCTCGACCGGACGTTTCGCCAGCGAAGGATAGTCGCCGCCCTGTGCAGCGGCGCAGGCCGACAGCGGGATTGCGGCCATCAGCGGCAGGATTGCAAGGATTGGCTTCATCGCCGCCCCTGATATGGGCGCAGACGCATCGCAGCAAGCCGAATCGGAGGAGCGGCGCCGCGCGCCCCGAACCGCCCCTTTCGCGATGAAAAGCGCGGAAATATGCGGTTGACAGCATCGCCGTTCGCCGCTAGTGGCGCTGACTTTCCCGCATGCCGGAAAAATCGGTCGCTTCGGCGGCTGACCGGGAGCGCGGGTGTTTTAGTTTCTGATTGGATGGAAGACCATGTTCGCAATCGTGCGCACGGGCGGCAAGCAGTATCGCGTCGCCGCTGGAGACAAGATCGCCGTCGAGAAGATCGAAGGCGCGGCCGGTGACACCGTGTCGCTGGGTGACGTTCTGCTGGCCGGTGACGGCGGCGATGTGAAGGATGCGAAGGGTCTGACCGTTTCGGCCGAGATCATCGCCCAGACCCGCGGCGAAAAGGTCATCGTCTTCAAGAAGCGCCGCCGGCACAATTATCGCCGCCGCAACGGCCATCGTCAGTCGCTGACGCTGCTGCGCATCACCGCGATCGGCGAAGCCAAGAAGGCCGCTCCCAAGAAGGAAGCGGCGCCGAAGGCCGAAGAAGCCGCCGCTGCGCCCGCGCCCGAAAAGAAGGCTGCTGCGCCGAAGAAGGCCGCTGCGCCCAAGGCCGAAGCTGCCGCCGAAAAGAAGCCCGCTGCCAAGAAGGCGGCCCCCAAGAAGGACGCCTGAGCGCGATCACGCGGCTCGGCTGAAGAACGAAACAAGGAGTTTAGGTCATGGCACATAAGAAAGCAGGCGGTTCGTCGCGCAACGGTCGCGACTCGCAGGCCAAGCGCCTTGGCGTGAAGAAGTTCGGCGGTCAGGAAGTGATCGGCGGCAACATCATCGTGCGCCAGCGCGGCACCAAGGTGTACCCGGGCGTCAACGTCGGCATCGGCAAGGACCACACGCTGTTCGCGACCGCGGACGGCCGCGTCCGATTCCACGATGGCAAGCTTGGCCGCAAATATGTGTCGGTCGACGCCATGGCGGAAGCCGCCGAATAAGGACGATCTTCCAGGGTCGTCCACCAAGGGACGACCCGGAACGGTCCTTTCCGCCCAGGCGGGAACAAAGTTCGAAAAGAGGGAGACGGGTCGCCCCCGGTCTCCCTTTTTTCTTGCCCGGGATCCGGACCAACCCGGTCCCTTTGAATTTCCGGCGCGAAAACAGGGCCATCCATCTCCCTCGCATATCGACTGTCGTCAAAGCGTCACCATCTGGCGCCACGGCGACAGGCAAATGGGAGTGACGAAAATGTTTGCGCGTACCGAAAGACTGTTGCTGCGGCCCGGCTGGCTCGAAGATGCCCCCGCACTCGCCCGTGCAATCGGCGAGGAAGCGGTGGTGCGCAACCTGGCGCGGGCGCCCTGGCCCTATGGCATGGACGAGGCGCAGGACTTCCTCGGCCGTCCGGTCGATCCGGCGCAGCCGAGCTTCCTGATTTTCGCGCGCACCGGCGGCGCCCCGCGCCTCGTCGGCGGCTGCGGCATCGCGCCGAGCCCCGAAGGTCCGCTCGAAATGGGCTATTGGATCGCCCGCCCCTATTGGGGCCTTGGCTTTGCGACCGAAGCGGGTCGCCAGCTCGTCCGGATCGCGCGCGCGATGCAATTGCCGAAGCTGACCGCGGGGCATTTCCTCGACAACCCGGCCTCGGGCGCGGTGCTTCGCAAGCTGGGCTTCCGTCCCACGGGGCAGATCGCGCAGCGCTACAGCGTCGCGCGCGGCCGCGACGTTGCGTGTGCGCTGTTCGAAGAGGGCGAGGGTGACGGCAGCGATGTCGTCACCCCGATGCGCGGCCGTATCGACAGCGACGCCGATTTTCGCGAACAGTTCCGGCTGATCGCTGCCTGACGCCGCGCGGCGCGGCACCTATGCCGCCGCCCCGCCGTCCGCGAAGGGCAGGATCGCGCGATAGGCCTCTACCCCCGGCGCGCCGGCGATCGTCGCGCCTTGGGTAAGCAGCCAGTAATGGCGCACGATCTCTGCCTGCTGTTCGAGCCCGTAGCGTGCAAGCGGCCAGCCCGGCTTGACGCTGTAACCATAGCTCGCGAAGGGATGGCGCATCAGCACCAGATACCAGCGCCCGCGCGTCTGCGCCTGCCACACATGCGTCATTTCGTGGACGAACAGGCCCTTCAGCGACCGCGACGCGGCGGCGAAATCGTCGCAGTATAAATCGCCGTGCGGGTGGAAATGCAGCGACCCCATCGGCGCCATCACGACGCGGCGCGGCTGGAAGAATATCCATTTGCGATGGCATATGCGCACCCGGTCATAGGCGATCGCATCGCCGAAGACCGACCGGGCCAGCGCAATTTCGCCCGCCGTCAGGGGCCGCGACGGCCTTGCCACGAGTGCTTACTTCTTCGCCGCGTCCGTGTTGGCCGCGCCATGGTCCATCGAGCCATACTCCATCCCGGCCATCGCACCCGTCGGCGCGTCGCCGCTGCCGTCGGCGCTCGCGCCCGGCGCCGGCTTGATCGGCAGGTCGAAGAGGATGCGGTCATTGTTATAATTGGTGAAGACGAACTGCATCGGCAGCTTGCCGGCGCGCACCGCGGCGCCGTTGATGTGCCAGATCATCAGATGCTTGCCGCCGGGCTTGAATTCCAGCTCGCCCTTCGCGGGGACGGTCGCCGTGGTCAGCGGCTTCATCGTCACCACGCCATTTTCCTTGACGCTTTCGTGCATTTCGACGCGCTGCGCGAGGTCGGCGGTCACCGCGACCAGTTCGACATCCTGCGGACCGCCCTTGATCGTGAAGTAGCCCGCGGCGGGGCTGTCGGGGGTCGCGCCCATCTGAATATAGCCGGCGACCACCGCGAGCTGCGGGTCGCTGCCGATTTTACCGTTGCAGCCGGTGAGGGCGAGGGCGCTGGCTGCAAGGGCGGCGATGGCGAAAGGCTTCATGATGCGGGACTCCCGAAATGCGTCGATTTTCGATCCACAGTAAGCGGTCAAAACCCTTGTGCCAAGGATTAGCGCACCTATATCGCGCCCATCAAACCCGCAAGGGAACCCATGTGCGGCGCGCCTCTTTAGGGCGCCGGAAAATGATAAGGACGTTGAGACTATGGCCAAAGTGATCGGGATCGACCTCGGCACCACGAACAGCTGTGTCGCGGTGATGGAAGGCGGCAAGCCCAAGGTTATCGAAAATGTGGAAGGCACGCGGACGACCCCGTCGATCGTCGCCTTCGCCAAGGATGGCGAGCGCCTGATCGGCCAGCCGGCAAAGCGCCAGGCCGTCACCAATCCCGAAAACACCATTTTTGCGGTGAAGCGCCTGATCGGCCGCCGCTTTGACGACCCCATGACCAAGAAGGACATGGAACTCGTCCCCTACACCATCGTCAAGGGCGCCAACGGCGACGCGTGGGTCAAGGCGGGCGGCGAAGATTATTCGCCGTCGCAGATCAGCGCTTTCATCCTTCAGAAGATGAAGGAAACCGCCGAAGCCTATCTGGGCGAAAAGGTCGAGCAGGCGGTGATCACCGTTCCGGCTTACTTCAACGACGCGCAGCGCCAGGCGACCAAGGACGCCGGCAAGATCGCCGGCCTTGAAGTGCTGCGCATCATCAACGAGCCGACCGCGGCCGCGCTCGCCTATGGTCTCGACAAGAGCGAGAACAAGACCATTGCGGTCTATGACCTTGGCGGCGGCACCTTCGACATCTCGGTGCTCGAAGTGGGCGACGGCGTGTTCGAGGTGAAGTCGACCAACGGCGACACCTTCCTGGGCGGCGAGGATTTCGACAGCAAGATCGTCGAATATCTGGCCGACGGCTTCAAGAAGGACGAAGGCATCGACCTGCGCGGCGACAAGCTGGCGCTTCAGCGGCTGAAGGAAGCCGCCGAAAAGGCGAAGATCGAACTGTCATCGGCCGCGACGACCGAGGTCAACCTGCCCTTCATCACCGCCGACGCCAACGGGCCGAAGCACCTCGTCAAGACGATCACCCGCTCCGATCTGGAAAAGCTGGTCGAAGAGCTGATCAAGCGGACCCTCGAACCGTGCAAGAAGGCGATCAAGGACGCAGGCGTTTCGGCTAGCCAGATCGACGAAGTCGTGCTGGTCGGCGGCATGACCCGCATGCCGCGCGTGCGCGAAGTCGTGAAGGATTTCTTCGGCAAGGAACCGCACACCGGCGTCAACCCCGATGAAGTCGTCGCGATCGGCGCGGCGATCCAGGCGGGCGTGCTGCAGGGCGACGTCAAGGACGTGCTGCTGCTCGACGTGACCCCGCTGAGCCTCGGCATCGAGACGCTGGGCGGCGTGTTCACGCGCATGATCGACCGCAACACGACGATCCCGACTAAAAAGAGCCAGGTCTATTCGACCGCCGACGACAATCAGTCGGCGGTGACGATCCGCGTGTTCCAAGGCGAGCGCGAAATGGCCGCCGACAACAAGATGCTCGGCCAGTTCGATCTGGTCGGCATCCCGCCGGCGCCGCGCGGCGTGCCGCAGATCGAGGTGACCTTCGACATCGACGCCAACGGTATCGTCAACGTCAGCGCGAAGGACAAGGGCACCGGCAAGGAACAGCAGATCAAGATCCAGGCTTCGGGCGGACTTTCGGATGCTGACATCGACCAGATGGTCAAGGACGCCGAACAGTTCGCCGAAGAGGACAAGAAGCGCCGTGAGGCAGCCGAGGCGAAGAACAACGCCGAAAGTCTGATCCACACGACCGAGCGCCAGATCGCCGAGCATGGCGACAAGATCGACGCCGGGCTGAAGTCGGAAATCGAAGCGGCGATCGCCGAAGCCAAGACGGCCGTCGAAGGCGGGGACAGCGCTGCGATGACCGAAAAGGCGCAGGCGCTGGCGCAGGTCGCGATGAAGCTGGGCCAGGCGATCTACGAAAAGGAACAGCAGGCCGCGGCATCGCCCGCCGCCGATGCTGACGAGAAGAAGGCCGACGACGATGTCGTCGATGCCGAATTCTCCGAAGTCGAAGACGACAAGAAGTAAGCATGAAACTCTCCCCGTCGCGCTTCCCGGCGCGGCGGGGCAGAGGGGGCCGATAGACCATGTCGCTCGACATCGATTATTACGAACTGCTCGAATGCGAGCGCGGCGCCGACGACGCGACGCTGAAAGCCAGCTACCGCAAGCTCGCCATGAAATACCACCCCGACAAGAATCCGGGGTGCGGCGACAGCGAAGCGCGGTTCAAGGCAATCAACGAAGCCTATGATTGCCTCAAAGACCCGCAAAAGCGGGCAGCCTACGACCGCTTCGGCAAGGCGGCGTTCCAGAATGGCGGCGGCCCGGGCGGCGGCTTCGGTGGCGGCGCCGAATTCGGCGATATCGGCGACATTTTCGAATCGATCTTCGGGTCGGCTTTCGGCGGCGGTCGGCAGCAGCAGCGCGGCCCCGCGCGCGGCGCCGACCTGCGCTACGACATGGAAATCCGGCTCGAAGACGCTTTTGCCGGCTGCAGCCGCGAGATTCAGGTCGATGTCGCTGCGCGCTGCGACGTCTGCGACGGGTCGGGCGCGAAGCCCGGCACCGCGACGCACCGCTGCACCACCTGCAACGGCCACGGCAAGGTCCGCGCGCAGCAGGGCTTTTTCATGGTCGAGCGCACCTGCCCGCACTGCCAGGGATCGGGCGAGGTCATCACCGACCCGTGCGGCACCTGTCACGGCGAAGGCCGTGTCGACCGGCGCAAGACGCTGACCGTCGAAATCCCGCCCGGCGTCGATGAAGGCACGCGCATCCGCCTGCAGGGCGAAGGCGAAAGCGGCGCGCGCGGCGCAGCGGCTGGTGACCTCTACATCTTCCTCCACATGGCGCGGCACAAGCTGTTCGAACGCGAAGGCACGACGTTGTTCACGCGCGCGCCGATCAGCTTCACCACCGCCGCGCTCGGCGGCTGCATCACCATCCCCGGCCTCGACGGGCGCAAGCATGACATCAGCATTCCCGCGGGCATCCAGTCGGGCAAGCAGCTTCGTCAGCGCGGCGCCGGGATGCCCGTGCTCAACGGTCGCGGCCACGGGGACCTGGTGGTTCAGATCGACGTCGAAACCCCGACGCGGCTGAATGCCAAGCAGAAGGAATTGCTGCAGGCGTTCCGCGAAACCGAGACCGGCGAAGAATGCCCGGCAAGCCAGGGCTTTTTCGGACGGCTCAAGGAAATGTGGGACGATCTGACGGATTAGGCTTCCATACTTCTCACCTCGTCATTGCGAGGAGCGCCGCGACGAAGCAATCTCCAGCCATCGTCCTACCACCTCGATAGCTGGAGATTGCTTCGCTTCGCTCGCAATGACGGGTGAGTTACCCAATCTCGCCCCGCAATTCGGCAATCAGCGCCGCGACCTTGGGTAAGCGCGGTTCCTCTTCATCGAGGATCGCGTAGAAAGCCCGGCGTTTGAGCGCCGCCAGTTCGTCGGTGCGCAGCGCACCCTCGCCGCCGACGCTCGACGCGACGATGTCGATCAGCCGGTCGGCACCGTGGAGCCGCCCCCACAGATAGTCATTCTCGCGATAGGCGCGGCTGAAGAAGGCGCCGAAGCTGTTGAACTCGATCCCCTTGAGCATCGACGCCGCGCCGCCGGTGCGGATCGCGGTCGCGTCCGACGGCGAGATGCGGTCGATCTTGATGGGATCGAATTCGTCGAACCCCTCGCCCTGCAACAGCGGCAGGGTGGCAATGTCGTAAAAAGGATAGCCGAGATAGGCGAGCAGCATCGTGCGCCGGTCGTCCTTGGGCAGGCTGCCGAGCGCGGCGGCGATCAATATATCGGCATCGGCATCGACGCTGACCAGATCGCGCCGTTCGGCGATCGCGTCGATCCACTGCGCCGCGCTGGCGTCGGCGGGCACGTCGAGCCGCTCGAGCCACTGGTCGCCCTCGCGTTCGAGATAGAGGCCGAGCGCGGTGTAGATCGCGCCGCGCATCGTCTCGCACGCCGGATCGGGCGCATCGCGCTTTGCCTCGACCGCGGCGTCGAGTTCGCGCGCGAGGAAGCGCAGACGCCGGATGCGAAAGCCAAGGTCGTGGGTGCGGAAAAAGGCAATCGCGTCGGTGCTCGCGCCCGAACCGCGCTTGCCCGAAATGCGGTCGAGCCCGCGGCTGCGGATTTCGTCCCACACGGCGTCGCGCCGGTTGCGCTGATGGATGTCGCCCTCGGGCGGTGCCAGCCGGTCGATCAGCGCGACCAGCTCCTCGACCACCGCCGAGAGCTTGAGGTGGCCATAGGGCGCATAGGCGAAGCCGGCGCGCGCCGCCGCCTCGGCCTGCGCCTTTGCGCGCCAGCGGTCGAGCCGCGCCGGGGTCGGGGTGTTGAGGAAGAAGGTCGTGCCGAACAGCGCCGCCACCTGCTCCTCGACCTCGACCTTCATCGCATCGACGACGCGCTGCATGCGGCGGATGCGCCGCGACATATTCTCGATCGCCTCGACGCTGTCGCGGATCGGCTGTTCGCGCGGAATTTCGGACAGTGCGCCGAGGATGGTCGAAAAAAAGCCCGGCGGGCGGCGCGCTTCGCCCTCGCCTGCCTCGCCAGGCTTGCCGAAGCTGATCGAGCGATAATCGGGCTTGGGATCGATATAGACGAAGCGCCGGTCGATCTCGCGCCGCGCCGGCCGCTGCTTGAGCGCCGCGATCGCCGGACGGAACGGCGCGTTGGCGAGCACCGACCCGTCGATGAGCACCCGGTCGGACGGATCGGCCTCGCTTCCGGTCGGGAGCTGGACGCGGACGAAATCGGCGCGCGCCAGCCAGGCGATACCGCGCTTTTCGAGTACGCTGTCGAGTTCGCGCAGCGTGAAGGGCGGAAAGGCGCCGGGAAAGCTGGCGGTCGCGCGCGCCGCGGCGGCGAGGCCGGGGACGTCGTCGAGCCGCTTGCCCGCGCGGCCGTCCTGCCGGAAATGCATAATCAGCCGGTGTTCCTGCTCGGTCACGCGCGGCGGACTGTTGAGCGCGAGCGGCATGCTGTGCCCCGCATAGTCGGTCACCGAGACGAATAGGTCGACCGGCTGCCCCGCCGGCAGCAGTGGCCGCCCCTGCGGCCCCGACGCCATCGCATCGAAGGCATCGAGCAGCAGGCCGGAGAAAATCTGTCCGCCGAAGGGCGGTTCGAACCAGCGCGCGCGCACGAAGCGCGACAGCTTGGCGCGCACCTCGTCCTGCGCGCCCTCGCCCACCGTGCGGTCGATGACATTGCCGCGCCGCTTCATCGCCCAGCCGGCGATCGGCACCGCCCAGAATTTGGTTGCCGCCGACAACGGCCGCGCATCCGGGTCGATCAGCCGGTCGACATCGGCATCGTCGAGCCATAATTCGGTGAGCGGGTCGAGCGACTGGCCGGTCGCCATTGCCCGCGCGAGGAAAATGCCGTTGATCCCCCCCGCGCTGGCGCCCGCGATGATGTCGGCAAGGACGCGCAGCTTGATCCCGCTGCGCGCCGCGAGCGCGACCAGCAATTCGCCATAGGCATCGACCGCCGCCGGTTCCGCCTCGTCGTGAAAGGTGCGCGACGCCGCCGCGAGCCGCCACACTTCCTTGGTGATGCCGTGCATGTAGACGGCAAGGCTGATGCCGCCGTAGCAGATCAGGGCAAAGCGTAATTCCTTCTCGCGCATCGGCGACCTGATAGCGCGCTTCCGCACGCCGCGTCACCCCTTGCCGGTCGGTTCCCGAAAAGCCGGGCGGCGCATTAGGACAATATCAAAGTTTCCGATTTATTCACCGTGTCGAATGGGGGTTTGGCCATCAAATGTGGCCGATTTCCCAGTCTGTAGAGTCGAAGCAGGAAGAAGCGATGAGTGCATTCGGACGCCGTCCCGGAACCGCAGGCCGCCCCGCCTTTGGCGTGGCCAAGCCGATGCAGGCTGGCCCCGGCATGGCCGGCGGCGCGCAATTTCCTGCGATCGACACGCCGGCCGCCGAGGCACCCCCGCCGCCGTCGAACCTGAGCCCCGAAATGGAGGCGATGGAGCGGCTGAACCAGCGGTCGACCGCCGAGGCGATGGAGCCCGAAAAGGCGCAGGGCTTCGAAGCCAGCGTCCACAAAATCAAGGAACAGGTGCTGCCGCGCCTGCTCGAACGCGTCGATCCCGAGGCCGCGGCGACGCTGTCGAAGGACGAGTTGACCGAGGAATTCCGCCCGATCATCCTCGAAGTGCTCGCCGAGCTGCGCATCACGCTCAACCGCCGCGAGCAATTCGCGCTCGAAAAGGTGCTCGTCGACGAATTGCTCGGCTTCGGCCCGCTCGAAGAGCTGCTCTCCGACCCCGACATCAGCGACATCATGGTCAACGGCCCGTATCAGACCTATGTCGAGCGCAAGGGCCAGCTCGTCATCGCACCGATCCAGTTCCGCGATGAACAGCATCTTTTCCAGATCGCCCAGCGCATCTGTAACCAGGTCGGCCGCCGCGTCGACCAGACAACGCCGCTCGCCGACGCCCGTCTCAAGGACGGCAGCCGCGTCAACGTGATCGTGCCGCCGCTCTCGCTTCGCGGAACCGCGATCTCGATTCGTAAATTCTCGGCTAAGCCGATCACGCTCGACATGCTCTGTCAGTGGGGCGCGATGAGCCAGAAGATGTGCACCGCGCTGAAGATCGCAGGCGCGAGCCGGTTCAACATCGTCATCTCGGGCGGTACGGGTTCGGGTAAGACGACGATGCTCAACGCGCTCTCCAAGATGATCGACCCCGGCGAGCGCGTGCTGACCATCGAGGATGCCGCCGAATTGCGGCTACAGCAGCCGCACTGGCTGCCGCTCGAAACGCGCCCCGCGAACCTTGAAGGCAACGGTGCCATTCACATGGGCGACCTTGTGAAGAACGCGCTGCGTATGCGTCCTGACCGCATCATCATGGGCGAAGTCCGCGGCGCGGAGTGTTTCGACCTCCTCGCCGCAATGAACACCGGTCACGACGGGTCGATGTGTACGCTGCACTCGAACAGCCCGCGCGAATGCCTTGGCCGTATGGAGAACATGGTGCTGATGGGCGACATCAAGATTCCGAAGGAAGCGATCTCGAAACAGATCGCCGACTCGGTCGACCTGATCGTCCAGATCAAGCGTCTGCGCGATGGCTCGCGCCGCGTCACCAACGTGACCGAGGTAATCGGCATGGAAGGCGACGTCATCGTCACCCAGGAATTGTTCAAGTTCGAATATTTGGACGAGGACAAGGACGGAAAGATCATCGGCGAATATCGCTCGATGGGCCTGCGTCCCTATACGCTGGAAAAGGCGCGCCAGTACGGCTTCGATCAGCCGTACCTCGAGGCCTGCCTGTAAGCTCCGCCTGCGGGGGGGAGGTGACGCTTAGGGCTTGAGCGCCAGCGCCGCCGCCACGATCGCGACCGCCACGCTCACCAGCGCGATGCCGCGCCACGGCATGAAACCGACGTTGTCGACGTCGTGGCGATTGCGGCGGCGCCACTCGGCGAGTTCGGCGACACCGAACAGGATCGCAGCAGTTACGCTCACCGACAGCATCGACACTTGCATTGACGCTCAACCCTTCGCAAACAGGGGATCTTCCCCCCCCCCCCCAGTGACGAGGTGCCGATATGCGTTCGCTTCCGATTATTGCAACCGCTCTTCTTGCCGCCACCGCTCCGGCGTTCGCGATGGCCGATCCGCACGCCGGACATGGCGATCATGGCGCACACGGTGCCGCGCCGGACGGCGCGATCGCCGCAGCGGTGGCGGCGCCGACCCGCACCCCCGCCAACGTCGCGCGCGACGCGGCGCGCCATCCCGCCGAAACGCTAGCCTTCTTCGGCGTGAAGCCGGGCGATACGGTCGTCGAGCTGTGGCCGGGCGGCGGCTGGTATACCGAGATTCTGGCGCCGCTGACCCAAAGCGGTGGCGGCACGCTCTATGCCGCGGCCCCGTGGGAGCGCGGGCTGAATACGGTCCGCAAATGGCAGGAGGCCAAGCCCGACGCCTATGGCGCGGTCAAGCTCGCCGAATTTCCTGCAACCGGTGCCGGACCCAAGGTGCCCGACGGCAGCGCCGACGTGGTGCTGACCTTTCGCAACGTCCACAACTGGCGCTTCGGCGGCATGGACAAGACCGCCGAAGCCTTCCAGCAAATCTATGCGATGCTGAAGCCCGGCGGCGTACTCGGCGTCGTCGACCACCGCCTGCCCGAGGGGATGGATTCGGCACTCGAGGAAAAGAGCGGCTATATGAAGCGCTCGTCGGTCGTCGCCTTTGCCGAAGCCGCCGGCTTCACGCTGGCGGGCGAAAGCGAGGTCAACGCCAACCCCCGGGACACGCACGATTATGAAAAGGGCGTGTGGAGCCTGCCGCCGACGCTGACCAACAAGGATGTCGACCGCGAAAAATATGTCGCGATCGGCGAATCGGACCGCATGACGCTGAAGTTCGTGAAGCCGGCAAGCTGAGCAAGCCGCTCGAAACGATCGACCCCGCGCTGCTGCTCAGCGCCTATGCGCAGGGGATATTCCCGATGGCCGACGGGGCGGACGACCCGTCGGTCCATTGGGTCGAACCGCGGCTGCGCGCGATCCTGCCGCTCGATGGCTTTCACCTGTCGCGCAGCCTGCGCAAGCTGCTGCTCGCCGACCGTTTCCGCGTCACCACCGACACCGCCTTTCCCGCGATGACGGCGCTGTGCGCCGAAGCCGCCGACGACCGGCCGACGACGTGGATCAACCCGGTGATCCGTGCGAGCTACGAACGATTGTTCCGCATGGGCCATGCCCATAGCGTCGAATGCTGGTACGACGGGGAGTTGGTCGGCGGCCTCTATGGCGTGTCGCTGGGGCGCGCCTTTTTCGGCGAGTCGATGGTCAGCCGGATGCGCGACGCCTCGAAAATCGCGCTCGCGCATCTCGTCGCGCGGCTCAGGGCCGGGGGCTTCGAGCTGCTCGATTGCCAGTTCATGACGCCGCACCTCGCCAGCCTGGGCGCGATCGAAATGCCCCAGGCCGCCTATCTCGCGCGGCTTTACTCGGTGTTGTCGGGGGCCGGCGATGCGGCCTTGGGTGCCGCCGCGGGAGCGGCCGGAGCCGGAGTACCCTCGCCGCCATTCCCGGCGGGCGACTGGTCGGCGCTCGATGCCTTGGGCGCCGATACTGCCTTAGGCGCGGAGCGCGCGACGGGTTCGCCGCCCGGATATGTCATCGCACAGCTTTTGACGAAGACATCATAGATCGGGTGCTGGATCACATTGCGCTCGGGGCGTTCCTTGAACACCCAGCCCGAAAAGACGCGATACCATTTATTGTCGCGCTGATCCTGCACCGACAATTGCACGAAGGCGCCGGTTTCGGGGGGATCTTCCCACGGCGCCGTCTGTTCGCAGGCGCGCAGGCGAACGATCGCGCGGCCGACACGCGCGGTATCGCCCGGCTTCATCGTCAGATCCTGCACCAGCCCGTTGCGCTTGTTGAGCAGGCCCACCACTGCAACGCGTTCGGCCATCGGGGTCGCGCCTTCGATCCCGCCGACTTCCTGCGGCACGGTTTCGGACTTGGCGATCTGCGGGATGTTGCTCGTCGTCTTGGTCTGGTTGCCGCGATCGCAGCCGGCCAGCGTCGTCGCCGCGAGCAGCGCGATCAGCGCGGAACGGAAAAGCGGCGTCGCCACGGCGCTCAGTCGGCGCCGGGCCGCCAGGCCTCGTAATCGCCAGTCGCGGCGGCGCGATGCCCGCCGCGTTCGAGCGCGCCGGCGGGGCGATAGGCACCCAGGCTGCCGGTCAGATTTGCAGTCGGCTCGGCGAGCCAGGGGCGCGGCGCAGGCAGCACGTCGGACGGCAGTTCGTCGAAGGTGCCGTGCAGCCAGCCGTGCCATTCGGGCGGCACGCGGCTCGCGTCGTTCGATCCCTTGTAGAGCACCCAGCGGCGCTTGCCGTCGCGCGACCGGAAATAGCGGTTGCCAAGGCCGTCCTCGCCTACCTGCTCGCCATTTTTCCAGCTGCTCAGCAGCGTGCCGACGGTCGCGCCGTCCCACCAGGTGAAAATCTTGCCCAAGATGCTCATGGCGGTGGCGTTTACAGGCAAGCGTGCGGGCTTCGCAAGCGGTCTTTGGCGAAAAGCGGCGCCATTAGCGCCTGCCCCGCCCCTACTTTGCGTCCTGCCACGTCACCTTGGCGCTTTCATCGATCCCCAGCTTCGCCGCGGTACCGCCCGCCAGCTCGAGCACCGCCGCCACTTCGCCGCCGCTGACGACGGGATCGAGCGATTCGGGGATGGCGTTTTCGGCGATCCGGTCGATGCTGCCGTCGGCGCGCACGAAGATCATGTCGAGCGGGATCAGCGTGTCCTTCATCCAGAAATTGGCGATCTTCGGCTTGGCGAACGGAAACAGCATGCCGCCATCGGCGGGCAGCGACGTGCGGAACATCAGCCCCTTTTCCTGTTCGGCCTCGGTTCGCGCGACCTCGACGCGAAAGCGGTGGGTGGTGCCCGCCATCGCGATGATCAGCGGCACCGTCGCCTCGGCGCCGGCTTCGGCCTCGGCGCCCTTGTCGCAGCCCGCGACGGGTAGCGCGAGCGCCAGGGTGAGGGCGGTCAGCATGGCTCGCATCGGCATCTCCTTGTCGACTTTCTGGTCGCCTTCTTGTCGCCGGTCTCGGGGTACCGGACGTTCAGCGCCGCTGCCTAATCGAGCGCCGCCTCGGCGTCCAGCGCGGCCAGCGCCGCCGCGTCCCCCGGCGGGACAGCGAGGATGCGCCGCGCGAGCGCCGGCGAATGGCCGGCGCGCGCGAAGGCGGCCATCTGGCGCTCGCGCTGCGCGGGATCGTCGAGCGGCTGGCGCGCGAACGGACCGAAGCGGCGGCGACGCGCAAATCCGAGGGCTGAAGCCATCGCCGCGCCCTCGGCGGCGTCGATCGCCTCGCCCGCATCGGCTTCGTCGATGCCGTCGACGAAAAGCTGCGCGCGCACGCGCCGCGCGCCCAGCCCGCGCCGCGTCATCGCGGCGCCGCGCATCGCGGCGTATTGCCGGTCATCAAGGTAGCGCAGCCGCTCCATACGGTCGGCGATCGCGTCGCAAGCGGCACGCGGATCGGCCGCATCGGTCCATTCGGCCTCGCGCTGCTTGCGCCCCAGATAGCGCAGCAATTTCGCCCGGCTGGTGGCGAATCGCGCCACATAGGCGAGCGCCAATTCGTCGAGTCGCGATGCGTCGAGCGGCTTTTTGCTTCGGTCGGACGGAGTGCGGCGGTTGGCCATATGCCATGTTTATGCCACAGTCGGGTCCGATTGAGAACGATCAGAGCCCCTATGCCCGGCGGAAAGCCCGGAAAAATGGGCGATTATGTTCAAACAGTCAGGGATCGCGCACGCTCATCATGGCACCGGAAGATGACATGCTTGTTGCCGCATCCCCCGTTTCCCGGGATTCGACACCCCTTATGACCGAAAATTCCGCTCCTGCGGTGGAGGCGCTTGTCCCCACCCCGACCGAATGCGCCCAGCCGCGCCGCTTTTCGAACTTCGCCACCGTCGGCGAAGCGCTTGACTATGCCGCCGCGGGTACGCGCGGGCTCAATTTTCACGATCCGCGCGGGCGCCTGATCCGCCCCTATCCCTATAGCGAGCTCAAGGCCGATGCGCTCGAGGCTGCCTATCGCCTCGTGGCGGCGGGGGTACAGCCCGGCGACCGCATCGCGCTGGTCGCCGAAACCGGCGCCGAATTTGCCGCGCTGTTCTTCGGCACCATCTATGCCGGCGCCTGGCCGGTGCCGCTGCCGCTGCCGACCAGCTTCGGCGGGCGCGATTCCTATGTCGGACAGCTTGTCGTCCAGCTCACGAGCTGCGACCCCAAGATGCTGTTCTTCCCGCCGGAAATCGCCGCCATGGCGACCGAAGCCGCCGAACAGCGCGGCGTCCAGCCGATGGACTGGAGCGAATTTGCGGCGCGCCCGGCCCCCGTCGCGGACCTGCCGGAACAGAAGCCCGACGAAACCTGCTATCTGCAATATAGCAGTGGCTCGACGCGCTTCCCGCACGGGGTCGCCGTCACCCATGCGGCACTGCTCAACAATCTCGCGGCGCACGCGCACGGAATGGAATTGCGGGACAGCGACCGCTGCATTTCGTGGCTGCCCTGGTATCACGACATGGGGCTCGTCGGCTGCTTCCTGTCGCCGGTCGCCAACCAGGTCTCGGTCGACTATCTGAAGACCGAGGATTTCGCCCGCCGTCCGCTCGCTTGGCTCGATCTCATCAGCCGGAACAGCGGCACGACGCTCAGCTATTCGCCGACCTTCGGCTACGACATCTGCGCGCGCCGTATTTCCAGCCAGACGCATGTCGCCGACCGCTTCGACCTGTCGCGTTGGCGCGTCGCCGGCAACGGCGCCGACATGATCCGCCCCGACGTGATGCAAAGCTTCGTCGACGCCTTCGCCGACGCGGGTTTCAAGGCGAGCGCTTTTCTGCCGAGCTACGGCCTCGCCGAAGCGACGCTGGCGGTCAGCATCATGCCGCCGGGCGAGGGGATCGTCGTCGAACTGGTCGAGGAAACCGAATTGTCGGGGGCCAGCGGCGACGCCGGACGTCCGACCCGCTACCGCGCGATCGTCAATTGCGGCCGCGCGGTGCGCGACATGACGATCGAGGTTCGCGACGAGGACGGCAATATCCTTCCCGACCAGACCGTCGGCAAGGTGTGGTGCACCGGCCCGTCGCTGATGACCGGCTATTATCGCGATCCCGAATCGACCGCCGCCTGCATGAAGGACGGCTGGCTCGATACCGGCGATATGGGTTATCTGTCAGATGGTTACATCTATATCGTCGGCCGCGCCAAGGACATGATCATCATCAACGGCAAGAATCACTGGCCGCAGGATATCGAATGGGCGGTCGAACAATTGCCGGGCTTCAAGTCGGGCGACATCGCCGCCTTCGCGATCACCACGCCGGGCGGTGAAGAGACGCCGGCGGTGCTCGTCCAATGCCGCACCAGCGACGAAAAGGAACGCGCGGCGCTGCACGAAACGATCCGCGACCGGGTCCGCGCGATCACCGGCATGAACTGCCTCGTCGAGCTGATCCCGCCGCGCACGCTGCCGCGAACCAGCTCGGGCAAGCTCAGCCGCTCGAAGGCGCGCGCGCAATATCTGGCGGGCGAGATCCAGCCCTTCCGGATCGCCGCCTGAGCCGAACGGTGCGCAGCGCCAATTCTGTTCCGCTTCGGTACAGAAAATGCGACGAAGCGAAGCGCGCGGTTACTTTCGGGTAACCCGCTTTCGCTATGCAAGCGGCGTGAAAAGCCTGTTTAGCGACCAGATTTCGGACGATGATCTTCCGCTGCGCACCCTGTTGGGCCTGACCCGGCAGGACGAAGCGGTCGGCGACCTGCGCCAGCTCCAGATCGCGCCGCTGCGCGGCCGGGGCGCACTGCGCCTCCTTCTCAACGGGGGTATGGCGCTGGTCGCGGGGTTCACCATGATGATGGAAACGGCGTGGCCGGTCGTCGTCGGGTGGCTCCTCGTCACGCTCGCCTTTTCGATATGGTCGTTCCGCACCTTCGACAGGTTGCCGCTCGACGATCCCAAATTCGCGACCGCGGCAGAGTTTCGCCTTTGTCATCGCCATGCGCTGTATTCGGCGCTGCTCTGGGGCGGCGCCTTCTGGTTGCAGGGTCTGACGCCCACGCTCGACCACGTCCTTTCGCTGTGGACGATCGCGCTGCTGCTGATGCTCGCGCTGACGATGGTCGCGCACAGCATGCCGCTGACCTGCATTCTCTATATCGCGCCCGTCACGCTTTCGGCCTCGCTCGCGACCGCGGCGGCAGGCGCGCCGCAGCTGACCGGCGTGACGATGGTTGCGGGGCTGCTCCTCGCCACCTTCTGCCTTCGCTTTGCGCAGACGCACATCCGTATCCGCCGGGCCGAAACGGTGCTGCACGAAAAGTCCGAGACGGTCAGCCTGCTGCTGCGCGAGTTCGAGGACACCTCGGCCGACTGGCTGTGGCAGACCGACAATTCGCGCCGGCTGGTCCATGTATCGCCGCGCCTTGCCTATGCGCTCGGCGGCAGCGCCGAGGCACTCGAAGGCATTCCGCTGCTTCGGGCGCTGTCGGGCGACGCATGGGAAAGCGCGACCTTTCCCAAGGCGCTGCACGACATGGCCGAACGGATGAAGCGACGCGAAAGCTTTTCAAACCTGATCGTCCCCGTGACGATCGCCGGCAAGCGCCGCTGGTGGGAATTGTCGGCATCGCCGCGCCTCGACGAGAGCGGCAAGTTCCTCGGCTTCCGCGGCGTCGGATCAGACGTCACCGAACAACATGCCACCGCCGAACAGATTGCCAAGATGGCGCGCTTCGACAATCTGACAGGCCTGCCCAACCGGCTGAGCCTGCACGAAGACCTGGCGCGCGCACTGACCCACGCGCTCGAGGCGAAATCACGCTGTGCAATGATGATGATCGACCTCGATCGCTTCAAGGCGGTGAACGATACGCTCGGCCATCCGGTCGGCGACAAATTGCTCGCGCAGGTCGCCGCGCGGCTCAAGAGCATGATGGAACAGGGCATGACCTGCGGCCGCCTGGGCGGCGACGAATTCGCGGTCGTGCTTCACAATATCGTCTCGTCCAAGGAGATCGAGGATCTGGCGCGGCGGATCATCGCGACGATCAGCCGGCCCTATGTGGTCGACAATCACCAGCTCTTCGTCGGCGCCAGCGTCGGCTATGCGATCGGGCCGCAGGACGGCAATACGGTCGAAACGCTGACCCGCAACGCCGACCTTGCACTCTACAAGTCGAAGGACAAGGGCGGCAATGTCGTCGCCGCCTATGTCGCCTCGCTTCACGCCCAGGCCGAGGAACGGCGCGTGATGGAGCAGGAATTGCGCGGCGCGCTCGATCGCAAGGAGTTCGAACTCTACTACCAGCCCGTCGTCACCGCCGAGGACGGCACGCTCAACGGCTTTGAGGCCCTGATCCGCTGGACCAACCAGAAACTCGGCAGCGTATCGCCCGGCCGCTTCATTCCGCTGGCCGAGGACAGCCGCCTGATCGGCCCGATCGGCGAATGGGTGCTGCGCACCGCCTGCGCCGAAGCGATGCGCTGGCCGTCGAATCTGAAGATCGCGATCAACGTGTCGGCCGAACAGCTCACCGATCCCAATTTCGCCTCGGTTGTCGTCTCCGCGCTCGCGCAGAGCGGCCTGCCTCCACAGCGGCTCGAGATCGAAGTGACCGAAAGCGTCTTTTTGCGCGACGGCGGCGGCGCAGCGCAGCTGCTCGACCAACTCATCGGCCTCGGCGTCCGGCTGTCGCTCGACGATTTCGGCACCGGCTATTCATCGCTCGGCTATCTGCGCAAGACGCAATTCTCGACCATCAAGGTCGACCGCAGCTTCGTCGTCGGCGCCGCAAAGGGCAGCATCGAATCGATCGCGATCATCCGCGCCGTCGTCGCGCTCGCCGACAGCCTCGGCATGTCTACGACCGCAGAAGGCGCCGAAACCGAAGTCGAGGTCGACACGCTACGCACGCTCGGGTGCAGCAATATCCAAGGCTATTATTATGGCCGTCCGATGCCGGCAACTGACGTGCTGACGCTGTTCCGGCCGCCCGAATCGATCGCGACCGCGGCGGCCTGAGCGCCCTCGGTTCACCGCTTCCGCATCGGTCCGCCGCGGCGCCGAAATGCCCGTTCGGCGACGAAGCGAAGAGCCTGAGCGACGAATTGCACGGCTTAACAAAAGGTTCCCCCACCCACCGCACCAACGGCGCAACTCACCGCTAGACGGGTGGTGGTTGCGAAAGCCTGTGGCAGAGACGCTGCAACGCTTGAAGACAAGCCAATGGGGGGTCGCCTTTCATGCTTCATCGCCGCTTTCTGGGTGCATTTGCGTTGTGTGCTTCGCTGCTCGTCAGCCTTCCTGCCGCCGCGCAGAGCTATCTCCAGTGCGTCCCCTTCGCCCGTTCGGAATCGGGTGTCGAAATCCGCGGCAATGCCAAGACCTGGTGGTCGCAGGCGGCCGGTGAATATAAGCGTGGCCACGAACCCCGGAAGGGTGCCGTCATGGCATTCGCCGCGACCCGCGGCATGCCGCTGGGCCATGTCGCCGTCGTGAAAAAGGTCATCAGCGACCGCGAAATCCTGATCGATCATGCCAATTGGTCGCCGATCAACGGCCGCCGCGGCCAGATCGAGCGCAACGTCCGCGTCGTCGACGTCAGCGACGCTGGCGACTGGAGCGCGGTGCGCGTCTGGTATGCGCCGATCGGCGATCTCGGCCTGCGCGCCAACCCGGTGCAGGGCTTCATCTATCCCGACAGCGACAGCGCGCCCGACAGCTCGACCTTCGACGCACCGGTGTGGGCGAGCAACAATTGGAAGCCGGGCAACGGCCTCGACGTCGTCGCCGCTTCGCTGCGCTGAGTTGAACTGAGCAAAGTCTAACCGCTAATCGTCATTGCAAGCGCAGCGAAGCAATCTCCAGATCGACAGCCGGAGATTGCTTCGCTGCGCTTGCAATGGCGAAAGGCCGTTCAGTCGTCCGACGCGTCGTCGCTCTCGGCCCCGGCATCTTCGAACCAGGCTTCGACCGGGCCCGACAGCTTGATCGTCATCGGCTGGCCGAAACGATCCTTCGACTTGCCCGCCGCGACGCGGATCCAGCCTTCCGAGATCGAATATTCCTCGACGTCGGTACGTTCCTGGCCCTTGAACCGGATGCCGATGCCGCGTTGCAGCACCTCCATGTCGAAATGAGGCGAGCGGGGGTTGGTCGACAGGCGGTCGGGGGGCGTATCGGTCATCTGAAATCTCCGTTTTCTGGCCGCTGCCGCTAGGCGAGCCAGCCTCGCAAATCAAGCGCCGCGGCGCCCTGCCATGCCGCCGCGCCTTGCGTGCCATAGCGGAACAGAAGCGCTACCCCGCGCCGCGCGCGCAACGTCCCGTCGCGAAATAGAGGGTTAATGCCCGATATTTCCGGAACCGGCCGAATGGCGCGCATTTGCTTGGCCCAAGCGGCAACATGCGCGCCGAAATCCGAATTAACCATTGGAAAAGACGAAACTTTTTTCGGGGAGGCGGCGTCTTCTGGACAGGGACCATATCCACGCGTGAAGGAGAACGTCCATGGTTTCGACGCGTCTTGATCGTCGCATTTCCTTGCTCATCGCCCTGCCCGTCTGTCTGGCGCTCGGCGCCTGCGAATCGTCGGGAAGCTACCGCGTCGGCGCGGTCGGCCCGGCCGGACCGACCGGCGCTGCCGGCCCGCAAGGCCCCGAAGGGCCCGCCGGACCGCAAGGCCCCGCTGGCCCCGCCGGCCCCGCCGGCGGCGCGCTCGGCCTTGGGGATGCGGGCGCGCTGGCTGTCGGCGGTCTGGTCGGGCCGGGCGGTATCGCGGGCACCGGCCTGCTTGCCAACACCGGCGACCCTGCGAACGTCAATCCGGTGATCGGCGGCGTGCTCGTCAAATCGGGCGGCCTCGTCAATGTCGTCGCCGACAAGACGTTGCTCCTCGCCAATGCGGTCGACAGCAAATTGCCCGGCGGCACCAACCTCGTCGGCACGGTCGTCGGCGTGGTCAAGAGCACCGGCGTCGCGCTCGTCCAGACGGGCAACGGCCAGCAATATCTGCTCGACGGCCTTGCCGCCGCGCCCGGCGAACTTGTCACCGCGACGATCGGCAAAGCCACCGCGATCGGGTCGCCCGACGCCTCGCCGCTGATCGGGGCGAGCATCCTGTCGCCCGGCCAGACCAACGGATCGCTGCTGACCGTCGGGGTCGGGTCGAACGGCAACCTCGTGACGCTGCAACCCGGCGGCAGCGGCAATCTGCTCGGAGGTCTTGGCGGCGCGGTGCCGGGGACCGGCACACCGGGCAGCGGGGCGGGCAATCTGGTCGGCACGCTGACCAGCACGGTCGGCACCACCGTCGGCGGCGTAGTCGGTCAGGCAGGCGGTCAGGCCGGGGGTTCAGGCACCGAAAAAGGCGGTCTGGTCTCGGGCGTCACCCAGGGTGTCGGCGGCCTCCTCGGCGGGTTGAAGCCGCCGCGCGGGGATTGATCGCGATCATGCGCAGCCCGAACCGGTGCGGCGCCGCGGCGTTGGCAGCAGCGATGCTCCTGCCCGCCGCGGCGTCCGCCGCCCAATCGTCGACCACCCCGCTCGAACCGGGGCGCCCGCCGCTGTCCCCGACCAGCGACCGGCCTTTCCCGCTTCCCGATCCCCAGATCGCAGCGCCGTCGCCGGCACGCACGGCGCCGCAGGGGCGCCCCGACATCGCGATCCGCAAAGTCCGCTTCATCGGGGCAGGCGTTCCCGCCAATGTCGCCAAGGCAGCCGAGCGCTATATCGGCCGCCCCGCCTCGACCGAAAATCTGAAGCGCCTCGCCGCCGCGATGACGCGCGCCTACAACCGGTCGAGCGTCGCGCTGTTCACGCTCGTCATCCCCGAACAGGATTTTGCGGACGGCGTCGTCACCGTCGCCTCGG
Organism: Sphingopyxis sp. Q841; assembly: GCF_052384365.1. Lineage (NCBI taxonomy): Bacteria > Pseudomonadati > Pseudomonadota > Alphaproteobacteria > Sphingomonadales > Sphingopyxidaceae > Sphingopyxis > Sphingopyxis sp. Q841. The sequence goes on from NZ_JBQSUM010000001.1 coordinate 919,699, forward strand.
CCGAGGGGCATATAAGCCGCGTGACGATCAGCGGCGATGCGAAGGGCGGCCCCGCCCCGCTAATCGCGCGCATGGCCGCACCACTGCCAGGGCAAGCCCCATTGCCGCGCGCCCGGTTCGAACGCGCGCTCGGCACTATCGCCGACATTCCGGGCACCAAGGTCACCCCGACGCTGGCGCTCGGCGACAGCCCCGGCGCGGTGGCGCTCGATCTGGCGGTCGACGCCAGCCGCCCGACGCTCGGCGTCGGCTTCACGACGCGGTCGAGCCCCTATGTCCGCGACGGCATCGTCGAGGCGACCGCGCGCGGCTACAGCCTCCTGCGCAGCGGCGACGAGAGCCAGCTCGGCGGCGCGGCGGCGGTCGATTTCAAATCGCTGCTCTATATCACCGCGCGCCATTCGACGCCGCTGGGCGCCGCGGGCACGCGCGCCGAGCTGTCGGTCGCGGCGCTGCGCACCCGGCCGCGTGCGCTCGCCATCGACGGCAAGGCGTGGAGCGGCGGGCTGGCGGTCACCCACCCGCTGATCCGCAGCACGCGGCGCACGCTCACCCTGTCGGGGCGGCTCGACTATCTCGATTCGCGCAACGCCCTGTTCGGCACCACTCTCGCGGCGGAGAAAAGCTGGACCGCGAGCGGCGCGCTGGCCTTTCGCCTGACCGAGGACCGCAGCGTCGTCGGCGCCCACCTCGGCGTCTCGCGCGGCCTCGACATTGCGGGCGCGCACGTCGATCCGGCGGTGGGGGAAGCGGGGTTCCTCCATGCCGACGCAGCGGTCGAGGCGAATCAGGCGATCGGCAAGCGCGTCGTGCTGCGCGCGGCCGCCACCGGACGCTGGACGCGGGACCGCCTGCCGGCGGCACAGCGCTTCAGCGTCGGCGGCGCCAGCTTCGGGCGCGCCTCCGACGACGGGCTGGTTAGCGGCGACCGCGGCTATGCAGGCTTCGGAGAACTGGCGCTGCGCCCGCTGGCGAAGGGCGCGCTGGCGAAGAGCGAGGTCTATGCCTTCGCCGACTATGCCGATGTGACGCTGCTCGCGCGCCCCACGACATCGCGCAGCCGGTTCGATCTGGGAAGCTGGGGCGGCGGGGTGCGCCTGTCCTACCGCGACAATGCGACGATCGGGGTCGAGTTCGCCGATGCGTGGAACCAGCCCACCCCCGGCTTCGATCAGGGTTGGCGCGTCGCGCTCGCCTGGAAAGTGTCGATCCGCCCCTGACCGGCGCTCTCAGGCCGTGCGGCGCCCACGCTCGCGGGGTGGCGGCGCCTCGGCCTTGAACAGCGTTTCGGCCACCGGGTAAAGCTCGCTTTCCTCGCGCGCGATCCGGTCGCCCAGCGCGGTGAGGATCGCGCGCGTTTCGCCGCAGAAGCCAGGCCAGTCGGCCTCGACGCGCAATTGGGTCCAATAGCTGTCATAGGCCTCGAACGCCTCGGCGATATGGCCCATCTCGTCGACGAAGCGCGCGGCAAGTTCGGCAAGCACCGGCTCGCTCTTCGCCTGCAACCGCGGATATAGCGCCCAATCCTCGCACTTCAGATGGCGCACCAGCGTGTCGCGAAACATGCCGCGCACCGCGGCCAGCTCGGTCGGCCGCGGCGGGCGCCGCGCTGCAACAAATTCGATCATGAAACCCGACAGGGTGACGAGCGCCGCATGTTCGGCGCGCAATCGGCGCATTTCCTGCGTCAAAGGCATGAACCACCCTCCAGTCGAGCGGTCCCTCGCTTGTCTAAATAGCGCCGCATGCTGAAAAGAGCGTTAAGCACGCGCCGCCATGCGCCCACCGGGTCCGCCGCCGCGAGCGGCGCCGTCGGCGTCGTCGTCGGCACCGACTGGACTTGCCCACAGCGACCGCCCATGCTGGCGCGAAACGGGATGGAGATCGGGTGATGACGGATCTGGTATTGCGCGCCGACGAAGGCGGGATCGCGACGCTGACGCTCAATCGAGCCGACAAGCGCAATGCGCTGAACCTCGCGCTATGGGCTGAACTCGACGCGCATATTTCGAACCTCGCGGCCGCGGGCGATGCGATCGGAGCGGTCATTTTGCGCGCGAACGGGCCGGTTTTCTGCGCCGGCAACGACCTGAAGGAACGCGGGGTCGAAGCGCCGCGGCTGCATTATCAGGCGTCGATCGTCACCCGCCTCGCCGAGCTGCCGCAACCGGTGATCGTCGCGGTGCAGGGCGGCTGCTTTACCGGCGGGCTCGAACTGGCGCTGGCCGGCGACATCATCATCGCGGCGGAAAGCGCGCATTTCGCCGATACGCACGGCAAGTTCGGGCTCGTCCCCATCTGGGGGATGAGCCAGCGCCTGCCGCGCCGCGTGGGCGAATGGAAGGCGCGGGAGATGAGCTTCACCGGGTTGCCGGTCGACGGGCACGAGGCGGCCCGCATCGGCCTCGCCAATCATTGCGTCGCCGACGAGCGGCTCGACCTTGTAGCCCGCACCCTCGCCGAAGCCATCGCCGCCCAGTCGCGCCACAGCGTCCTCGCCTACAAGCGGCTGTACCGCGAACAAGCCGACCTTCCCCTCGCCGCCGGCCTCGCGCACGAAGTGTTCAACAGCGCCGGCGTTGCGCCGGACGTCGCCGAAAGGGTGGCGCGGCAGTTCTGACGGTCGCGGGGTGGCAGTTTGGGGTGGGAGCGGACGTTAGTTTATGAGATACAGCACGATTGAAACGGGTACGCTAATCAGGACCGAAATGCTTAAAATTGCGACGATCCAAGCTGCCGCGCGACCATGGCGGTCGTCCACATGCTCAATGGCCGTTTGTGCAAGATCTACGATCAAGATTTCCATATCGACATTACCGGGGCCAAACATGTCTGCAATCGGTCGTCAGGCGCCGCTCCGAAGCCAAGGCGTCGTTGCAGTAATCTCCGCCATCGCGGCGCCTTCTGTGCCGAACATACCGGATTGATATCCGGACGACCAGTAGGTCCCGGCGATCTGATCGAACGCTTCAAAAACCTCTTCATACTCGAAAAAGCCATCCGTCCGTTTGTAGACGCGCACCTTCCTCTCGCCGTTCGGACTGATCATTTCGTGAATTAGGTCCATGCGGCCCCTCTTCGCATTGGGGTGTAAGTTCCGCAATCGGTCGCTTCCGGTCGTGCTTTCCATTTCGGCGACGAACGGCTGAAATGGGGTGGATGCTGTTGAAAAAGTCCGAAGGGGGTTTTGACGGGCAACATCGGAATCGGCCTAGTGCATTGTGAGCATCAATCATTCGCGAGCCCGAGCAGCCGTGAATCATTCTTGCTGAGAATCGATGTGCGCGTCGCCGCGGCCGACTTTTTCAACAGAATCGGGTGGTGGGTTCAACGGGTCGTCGCAACACTTCATTCTTTGAGGAGAAGGAGTGTTGGGATGAAGCAGCGTCAGCGGATTTATTACTCGGCGGCACAGCGATCCGAGATTTGGGACCGGTGGCAGCGCGGGGAGTCGATGAGTTCGATCGGGCGGCGGTTTGATCGGCAGTCGTCGTCGATTTTCTCGGTGCTGTCGCCGTCGGGCGGCATTCGTCCGTCGGAGCGCAAGCGGTCGGAGCGATCGCTCAGCCTGAGCGAGCGCGAGGAGATATCAAGAGGCCTTGTCGCCGGCCGCTCGCTCCGAGCGATCGCAGCCGAGCTTGGTCGGGCGCCTTCGACGATCAGTCGGGAGGTCGGGCGGGGTGGCGGTCGCGATCGGTATCGCGGGACCGTTTCGGATCAGGCGGCGTGGGACCGCGCGCTGCGGCCCAAGCGGTGCAAGCTGGCTTGCTATCCCGCCTTGCGCCGAACAGTATCGCGCAAGCTGCGCCGCAGTTGGTCACCCGAGCAGATCGCTGGCTGGCTAAAGCGCGGCTTTCCCGACGGAGAGCAGCACCGCGTGTCACACGAGACGATCTACAAAAGCCTGTTCATCCAGGCGCGCGACGTCCTGAAGAAGCAGTTGCTCGAGCATCTGCGGGCGAAGCGCACGATCCGCCGCTCGCGACACGCCAGCTTGAAGCGCGACGGGCTTGGCCAAATCAAGGATGCGATATCGATCAGCGAGCGCCCCGCTTCGGTCGAGGACCGCGCCGTGCCCGGACATTGGGAGGGCGATCTCATCTCGGGCGCGCGAAACAGCCATATCGTGACGCTGGTCGAACGCCAGTCGCGCTATGTGATCCTGGCCAAGGTGGCGAACAAGGATGCCGCCAGCGTCGTCACGGCCCTGATCAAACAGGCGCGCAAACTGCCTCGCGAGCTCTATCAGTCGCTGACCTGGGACCGCGGCAAGGAGCTTGCCGATCACCGCGGCGCTTCACCTTGGCTACCGAGGTCGAAGTCTATTTTTGCGATCCCCAAAGCCCGTGGCAGCGCGGCACCAACGAAAACACCAATCGCCTGCTGCGCCAGTACCTGCCCAAGGGAACCGATCTCTCCTTGCACAGCCAGGCCAAACTCAGCGCCATCGCTCGCCAGCTCAACGAGCGACCAAGAAAAACCTTGATGTACCAGACACCAGCTGAAATGTTCGCCGAGCGTGTTGCGGCGACCCGTTGAACCCACCGTGGAAAGCTGACATTGATATATCATACGTTTTAGGCAGCACCCACAATGCTGTCTGGCGCAATGATTGCCTCAGCAATATCCCTAAACACCACCATCTTATATTGCTCTCGGAATCTGTAATTTAGCTTCCAGAAATCATGAATCTCTTCGCGGAAGTCGACGCCGCACTGAAAAATGAACGAGCTGAGCGGCCCCATTCCAAAAACATCGTCGACCGGGTCTACCCGCTCATCGCGTGAGATGTTTTTGAGGGCCTCCCATGCCATAGAGGGTTGCGCGAATATCAGTCCATCGAGCAAATCTGTATACTCAACCTCAATGGGCTCTCCTTGAGCGACCGTGAGGTTTGCAAGTCTCTCGGCTATCCACGCTTCCGCGATTGCCTCGGTATCTGGACATTCTGTCATCCGCATAGCGTAGCGGAAGCTGCAATGTCCGCAATCGGTCGATGCTGTTGAAAAAGTCCGAAAGGGGTTTTGGCGGGCAATATTGGAATCAAGTTATTTACCTATGCGCATCGATCGTTCGCGCAGTCGAGACTTCATGAATCATTATTACTAAAATTCGACGGGCGCCGTGCGGCGGCCGACTTTTCAACAGTATCGGTCGTTTCCAGACATCCCCGCCCCCGAAAATTGACAACCGCTCTGCTGCCCGACAAAGCGCCGGCATGACCCTTGCCATACGCTCCGCCACCCGCGCCGACCTGCCGTTGATCGCCGACTTGATTCGCGCGCTCGCCGACTATGAAAAGCTAGCCCACGAAGTCCGCTTCGACGACGCCACACTCGGTGCCAAGCTGTTCGGCGAACGCCCTTATGCCGAAGTAGTGATCGGCGAGGTCGATGGCGTGGCGCAAGGTTTCGCGCTCTTCTTCCACAATTTTTCGACCTTCGAGGGCAAGCCGGGCATCTATCTCGAAGATTTGTTCGTCCGTCCCGAAGCGCGCGGCGCCGGACTCGGCAAGGCGCTGCTCGCGCATCTGGCGCAGCTTTGCGTGGAGCGCGACTGCGCGCGTCTCGAATGGTCGGTGCTCGATTGGAACGCCCCCGCCATCGGCTTCTACCATAGCCTCGGCGCGCGGATGATGGACGAATGGACGGTGATGCGCGTCGATGGCGACGCGCTTCCCGCCCTCGCCCGCGCTGCGCCGTCAGCTGCCTGACGCACCGGGGCGGCGGCGCCGCTCCATCGGCCAGCTCGGCATGTGCGCGTCGGACAGGCGCTTCGCCTCGCCCGGCGCAATCCCCAATTCGGTCAGCGCGCGCTCCAGCGCCGCCGCAGCCGGAACCGCGATATCGGGCTGCACCCCTGCGCCTTCCCAATCCTTGCCCGTCGCCGGATCATAGGTCCGCCCGACCGGGATGAAGGCGGTAAAACCACCGCCCAGTTCTTCGCCGCGCCCGAAATGATTGGCGCCGCCGGTCGGCGCGCCGATCAGCACCCCGCGCCCGCTCGCCTTCATCGCCAGCGCGAAATGTTCAGCCGCTGACGCGCTCGCGCCGGACGTAAGCACATAGACTTTCGCCTGCGTCAGCCGCGGGTCGCCGTTCGGCATCGCCCAATGTTCGCGCGTCACCATGGCCGGGTCGCCTGCGACCGGCCGCATCGAGGAAATGCCGTCAATCGGCGAGCCGCCTTCGGCGTCGACCGATGCGCGCGTTGCCATCGCGACGAGCCGCGTCGGCTTGGCGAACAGCCAGGGAAAGATGACGTCCATCTGCTCGATCCCGCCGCCATTGTGCGACCTTATGTCGAAGATGATCGCCTTGGCGTCGGCGTGATCGGCCATGAACTGCGCCGCCGCCTGCGTGACCGCCGCGTCGTCCGGAAAGACGTTGAAGCGGATGAAGGCGATGCCCGGCGCGATCCAGCCGGGCTGTTCGATCGCGGGCTTTTGCGGGCGCGGCGCGGCGGGCGTTCCGGGCGCCGCATCCGCGCCCTCGGGCGGCTTCACGCGCAGATGCCCGTCGGGCGACACGCCCTGCACCGCCGCGCCCAGCGCCTCGGCGAGCGCCGCGCCGGTCAGGGGGGCATAGCGCCCCGCCGCAATCCCGGCGCGCAGGGCAGCGGCGTAACGCTTGCCGATATCGGGATAGACATAATTGGCTTGGAGCTGCGCGGCATAATGTTCGGCGACGACGTCGGACGGCACCGCCGCACCGGCATCGGCCGCCATCGCGGCGGGTATAGGCAGCATTAGTGCCGCGGGGCTCGCCGCGAGCAACAGCAGGGACAGGGGAAAACGGCCAGGCATCATATCGGTCTCCATCGAAAGGATATTCGGCGCGACCGGTCCCCGTCCGGCGCCGCGCCGTCCGACGAAGCTGTATCATATCTGCAATACAGATCAACTACAATTGTAGTCGATGGATGATCAGGCGCGTTTGCGCCCCACCCAGATCAGGACGACGCCCAGCACCGCCAGGACTGCGCCGTTGCGCGTCCACACGATGTCGCCCAGCATGAAACTGCTCGCGGGCCAGCGCACGATGTCGAGTCCCTGCAATATCCACAGCAAGCCCATCAGCACCATCGCGACCCCGACGATCGCCGCCAATCCTCTAACGATCTGCATGTCAGCCTCCCCTTTTTCTTGCAGGGAAGCTGACACAAAGCCGCGCCGCTGTCACGCGCGGCGCTGAAGCCCGATCAGCGGCCGCAGCCAGTCGATCCGCCGTCCGCCGAGATAAAAGGCCCAGCATCCCGCGACCGTCGCCGCGACGAGGATCAGGAAGGCCGGCAACGCCGCGACCTGCCCCTGCAACAGCCACCAGCCGACGACGACGATGATCGTCTGATGGATGATGTAAAAGGGGAACACCGCCTCGGCGAGCATGGCGCGCCTTGGATGGTCGCGGTTCGCAAAGCGGTCGGCAATCCCGACCAGCGCGACGATCGTCGCCCAGCCCTGCACCAGTCGCACGACCATGAAGATCGTCACGATTCCCGCCGGGACCGGGCCTTCGTCCGGCGTGCTCCACATCGCCCAGGCGATATAGCCATAGGCGGCGACCGCGAGCAGCGCCGCCGCCGGCCAGCGGCGCGCGACGCTTTCGAAAAGCACCGGCCGCTCGCGAAGTAGCCAGCCGATAAAGAAGGGAACCAGGTAATGGAGATGGTTCGGCCCGTCGTCGACCAGCGCGTGCGTCTCGTGATAGCCAGGAAAGGCGAACAGGATGGCGAGCCATATAGCGAGCGGCGCAATCAGCAACCCCCAGCCGCCACACAACCGCGCCGCACCATCGGCGATCTTGGTCCGCGCCCGCTCGGGCACCAGCACAAGAGCCGCGACCGCGAGCAGCGTGTAAGCGAACAGATAGACGACGAACCACAGATGCTGCCACGTCGGCAGCACGATCCCGTCGAGCGTTCCGAAGCGGAAATAGTCGTGGACCCAGAAGTAGCCGAAACCATGCGCATAACCATGCTGGGTCGCCAACTCGATCCACGGCTGCACCGGAATGACGACGATGATCCCGAAGGCGAGCGGGATCAGCAGCCGTGCGCTACGCGACCGCAGGAATGCCCCCGCGCCGCCGAGCTTGGCGAACAGCGCGGCGCTGGCATAACCCGACACGAGGAAGAGCAGCGGCAATCGCCAACTGTTCGTCGCCATCATCGGGATTTGCACCCAGTCCATCGGATGCGGCGTTTTGACATGCCACCCCCAAGGCACGAAATACATCCCGATATGATAGAGGATGAGCAACGCGAACGCGCCGATGCGCAACCAGTCCATCCCATAATGCCGTGTCGTCACCATACCCAAATCTCCTTTGCCGGGCCCCGCCGCAGCCGCTAATCGGGATGGCGGCAGCCGGGCGACGGCGGCGGGACGAATTGCGGAGCCGATGTGACGGAGAAGGACGGGCGAGGGACGAGCGGCGGCGCGACCGGGACGAGCGGTTTCGGCCCGCGCGCGCTGACCTTGCTCGCCTTCGGGGCGCTGCTTGCCTACGGACTCATCCGTATCACCTCGAACGTCTATTCCTATCTTGCCGACCGCCGCGCGGCGGGCGTCGATGTGACCGCGGCGACCGCATGGACTTACGAAAGCACCAGTCTGCTCGCCTGGGCGTTGATGATGATCGTCTGCTGGTTCAGCGTCCGCACCGTCCGCCCACCGCGCTTCGGCTGGCGCACGGCGGTCGCGATCCATGCCGCGCTCGCCTTTCCTGTGTCGCTCGCGCATATCGCGCTGATGGTCGGCTTTCGCATGCTCGCGTGGCGGCTATCGGGTGGCACCTATCATTTTGAATCGCCCGACGGGACGCCGGTCTTCTATGAATTGCGCAAGGATCTGGCGACTTATGCCGAGCTGATCCTGCTCATGTTCCTGATGCAGTGGCTGATCGACCGTTACGCCATGCCGCCGGTCGCAATCGTCGCGCCGACGACGCTCGCGGTCGGCGACGGATCGGTAACGCACCACTTGCCGGTCGCCGAGATCGAGCATGTCACCGCAGCGGGCAATTATGTCGAGATCGCATGGCGTGGCCAGCGCCTGCTCCACCGCGCGACATTGAGCGCGATCGAAGCCGAACTGGCCCACGCGGGTTTCGTCCGCATCCACCGCGGACGCATCGTCCGCAAACAGGCGGTCCGGCGCGTCGTCACACATAAGAGCGGCGATTTCGAGGTCGAGATGGAAAGCGGCGAGATGCTCCGCGGCAGCCGGCGGTTTCGGGAGAAGCTGGAGGGCTGAAACGCCTTAATCGAGCACCCGCCACGCCAGCTCGGCGAACTCGCAAAGCAGCGGCCGCGTATCCCTGGGATCGATGATGTCCTCGACCCCGAATTTCTCAGCGGTGCGGAACGGCGAGCGGACGCGGTTGAGCCGTTCGCGGATCGCTTCCAGATGCGCCGCTGGATCCTCCGCCGCCTCGAGCTCGCTCTTGTACGCGACCTCGACCCCGCCCTCGATCGGCAGGCTGCCCCAGTCGCCCGAGGGCCACGCAAAGCGGTACTGGAAGCGCTCGGCGTTCGACATCGCGCTGCCCGCGATGCCATAGGCCCGCCGCACCACAACCGACGCCAGCGGCACGCTCGCGCGGTAGATTGCGTTCATCGCCTGCACGCCATAGCGGATCGTCCCCGTCCGCTCGGCCTCGCCGCCGATCATGAAGCCCGGATTGTCGACCAGATGGACGATCGGCAGCCGGAACTGGTCGGCGAGCTTCACGAAGCGCTCGGCCTTCTCGCTCGTCTTGGCGTCCCACGATCCGCCCAGATAGGTGGGATCGCTCGCCAGCACCGCGACCGGATAACCGTCCAATCGCGCAAATGCGGTGATCACCGCTCGCCCCCAACGCGCGCCCATTTCGAAGAAGCTGCCCTGGTCGAACACCGCTCCCGCGATGCGCCGCATCGAATAGACCTGCTTTGCCTCGCGCGGAACGACCGACAGCAGCGCCTCGTCGCGTCGGACGACCGGGTCGCTGCACGGCGTCCGCGTCGCGCGCTCATGGATCGACGACGGCAGGTAGGACAGGAACCAGCGCGCCCGCGCAAAGGCCTCGGCCTCGGACGCCACCTCGTCGTCGACGACGCCGTTGCGCGTATGGACGTCGACCCCGCCCAGCTCCTCGCGGTCGAGCGTGTCGCCGATCGCCGCGGCGACCGCGGGCCCCGCCGCGAATAATTGCGACAGCCCGCGTACCATCACGCTGTAGTGGCTCGCGACGACGCGCGCGGCACCCAGTCCTGCGGTCGGCCCCAGCGCCAGCGCGACGACCGGCACGGCATCGAGATTGGCGATGATCTCGTCCCAGCCGGGTACGTGCGGGATATAGGTATAGCCCATATCCTCCAGCGTCTTCACCGACCCGCCGCCGCCGGTGCCGTCGATCATGCGGATCAGCGGCAGGCGATATTCGTGCGCCATCGCCTCGCACTGGATGAACTTGCGGTGCAGCGCCGCATCGGCCGCGCCGCCGCGCACGGTGAAATCGTCGGCACTCGCGACCACCGGCCGCCCGTCGATATTGGCCCGCCCGAAGATGAAATTGGACGCGGCGAGGTCTTCAAGGGTGCCGTCGGGGCCATAAGCCCCCCGCCCCGCGATCTTGCCGATCTCGCGAAAGCTGCCCGGATCGACGATCGCGGCGAGCCGCGCGCGCGCGTCCATCTTGCCGCGGCTGTGCTGGCGCGCGACCTTCTCTTCGCCGCCCATCTTTTCGGCCATCGCGCGCCGCGCGGAAAGCTCGTCGACTTCCTTTTTCCAGCTCATGCCGATCAGGCTAGCTTACGTTGACGGAAACGTCATTCCGATTCTTCGCGCGCGCTGCTACCGTCGCGCGATGACCCGCCGCTTCGCCCTCGCGCTTGCCGCCGCGCTCGCTCTGACATCCCCTCTTTCCGCCGCAGCGGCGGCGCGCGCGATGCCCGGTTTTGCCGAACCTTACAAGACCGACGCTTTCCATCCCGACGACGATCCGATGGCCGCCATCGACGCCGCGCTCGCTGCCGCCAGAGCAGCGGGCAAGCACGTGCTGCTCGTCATGGGGACGGGCACCTGCCACGACAGCGCGTGGCTCGCCAATCTGCTCGCGACAGATCGGTTCGCCCCGGTGCGGAGCCGCTATATCGTCGTGTTCGCCGATGTCGGGATGCCGCACGCCGGCCTGGTCCGGCATCCCGAGGTTCCGGCGCGCTTCCGCTTCAAGATCAAGGGCACCCCGACCGTCGCGATCCTCGACGGCGACGGCCGCGTGCTCAACCGCAAGGCGGCGCCCAGATGGCGCAACGCCGCGAGCCGCAGCGACGACGACATCTATAACGAACTTATGGGAGAGGAAAACTGATGGCGGATATGAACCTTGGCGGTCGCACCGCGCTCGTCACCGGGGCATCGCGGGGGATCGGACGCGGCATCGCGCTGGCGCTCGCCGGGGCGGGCGCCGACGTTGCGGTCAACTACACCCGCGACGCGGACGCCGCAGCCGAAACCGTCGCGGCGATCCAGGCGCTCGGCCGCAAGGCCAAGGCCTATCAGGCGTCGGTCACCGACGAGGCGGCGAGTGCCGCGATGGTCGCTGCGATCGAGGATGATTTCGGGCCGATGTCGATCCTCATCAACAATGCCGGCATCGCCAGCCGCGGCCGGACGGTCGCCGACACCGACGCCGCCGAGGTCGAAAAACTCCTTGCCGTCCACGCGGTCGGCGCGCACCGGCTGAGCCGCCTCGCGCTGCCGCAGCTTCGCCAGCATGCGCGCAGCGACGTGATCGTCATTTCCAGCGTCGCCACGCTCCAGCACAGCGCCAACAGCGCGCCCTACACCATGGCCAAGGTCGCGGGCGAAGCGCTCGCCCTCGCGCTTGCCAAGGAAGAACTGCGGAACGGCGTGCGCGTCAATATTGTCGCTCCGGGCCTGACGATCAGCGACATGGGCGAACGACTGGCGCAGGCGATCACGGGTAATCCGGACATTCACCATCTCGACGCCAAATTCCCCTTCGGCCGCGTGTCCGATCCCTCCGACGTCGCTGCGGCGGTGCTCTGGTTCGTCAGCGATGCCAACCCCTATTGCTCGGGTCAGAAACTCAACATCGACGGCGCGGGGCAGGCGACTTTCCGATAGGCCCTTCTCGTCATTGCGAGCGGCGGAGCCACGTGGCAATCGAGAGTAGTGCAAACCACCCTGGATTGCTTCGCTCCGCTCGCAATGACGACCTAATGCAGAGATCGACCGTATGAAATTCATGGCCGCCGCCGCGCTCGCGCTCACCCTCGCCGGCTGTACCACGGCGCAGTCGCGCGAACCGCGCGCAGCCGCCGAGAGTCCCGCCCCCGACGAACCGATGTTCACCCCCACCGAGGTCGAAAGCCGCGGTTCGGTGGAGGTCGGCGGCGTCGCCATCCCCTATCGCGCCGTCGCGGGCACGCTGATCGTCCACCCCAGGGGCTGGGACGACACCGTCGCCATCGAACGCAAGCGCAACAAGGATGCAGCCGCCGAGGTTCCGGCGTCCGAAGCCTCAATGTTCTACACCGCCTATTTCAAAGAGGGCGCGCCCGCCGAAACGCGGCCGATCACCTTTCTGTTCAACGGCGGGCCCGGATCGCCGACCTTGTGGCTCCACATGGGCGCCTATGGCCCCCAGCGCGTCGAAACCCCCGATCTTGCTCATGGCAGCGCGCCCTATCGCACCGTTCCCAACGAGCACAGCCTGCTCGACGTCTCCGACCTCGTCTTTATCGATGCCCCCGGCACCGGCTTCAGCCGCGTCGCCGGCAAGGACAAGGAAAAGGCATGGTTCGGCGTCGATCAGGATATCCACGCCTTCACGGTCTTCGTCCGCGATTTCCTGTCGAAATACGGCCGCTGGAAATCGCCCAAATATCTTTACGGCGAAAGCTATGGGACGATGCGCGCCGCCGGGATGACGCTGGCGCTGCAACGGCAGGACATCGACCTCAACGGCGTGATCCTGCTTTCGGACATTTTGAACTGGGATCTCGTTCCCGACGATCCGCAAGTCAATCCGGGGGTGGACCTTCCCTATATCGTCTCGCTACCGACTTATGCCGCGACCGCCTGGTATCACAAGCGCGCGGGCGCGGGACGCGAGCTCGCGCCGTTTTTGAAAGAGGTCGAGGCCTTTGCGACCGGCGACTATGCGCTCGCGCTGCTCAAGGGCAATAACCTGCCCGATGCCGAACGACAGGCGATGGCGGCCAGGCTCCACGGATATACCGGCCTGCCGGTCGACTATCTGCTCAAGACCAATTTGCGCATCGAATATGGCGCGCTGCAAAAGGAGCTGCTCGCCGACAAGAGCGAAACCACCGGCACGCTCGACACCCGCTTCACCGGGGCAACGCTTGATCCCTTGAGCAAGACCGCATCCTACGATCCGCAGGGCAGCGCGATCGGCGCCGCCTACACCGCCGCGTTCAACGATTATGTCCGCGGCACCCTGGGCTATGGCGCAGGCAAGCATTATGAAGGCGGGCTCGATGTCTATGGCAGCTGGGATTACAGGCACCAGCCGCCCGGCGCCGGCCAGCCGCTGATCGCGCTCCCCAACGTCCTCCCCGACCTGGCGGTCGCGATGAAGCAGAATCCGAAGCTGAAGCTGCTGGTAACGGGCGGCTATTTCGACATTTCGACGCCCTATTTCGCCGGCCGCTACGAACTCGCGCACTTGCCCGTACCCAAGCAATTGCAGGCGAACATAGTCTATAAATATTACCCCTCGGGCCACATGGTTTACGTGAACCCCGCGCTGCTCGGCGAGATGCACGACGACGCCGCGGCCTTCATCCGCGGGACCGACGGGATCGATTAGAAAGCGCCGCTCGACTTATTCAGCTCGTCATTGCGAGGAGCCGAAGGCGACGCGGCAATCTCAAGCTATCGGCCTTGTACAAGGCCGATAGCTTGAGATTGCTTAGCGTCGCTCGCAATGACGATTCCAACCCATGTCATCCGGCTCTACAGCACCACCCATGCGCCCCGATTCGCCCTCGCCCGTCATCCCCTTCCTGATCGCCTGCGCGGGGATCGCGACCTTTTCGGCGATGGATGTGCTGATGAAGGGGCTGTCGATCGACATCGGCGCCTATAATGCCGTGCTCTGGCGGACCGGCGCCGGCACCCTGTTTAGCGGCCTTCTCTACCTCGCCTCTCGACCGGCCGCCTGGCCCGATACCGCGACGATGAAGATCCACGCGGTGCGCGCGCTGTTCGTCGCGGGGATGGCAATCACCTTCTTCTGGGCGCTCGCGCGGTTGCCGATGGCCGAAGCGATCGCCCTTGCCTTCGTGGCGCCGCTGATGACGCTCTACATGGCGGCGATCTTCTTGGGAGAGAAGATCGGCCCGCGATCGATCGCCGCTTCGTTGCTCGGGCTGGTCGGCGTCGTGGTCATCGTCGCGGGCAAGCTCGGACAGGGGCAATATGAGGCGGAGGCGTTGCTCGCGGTCGGTGCGGTGTTCCTGTCGGCGATCTTCTATGCCTACAACCTCATCCTCGCGCGGCGGCAGGCCAAGATGGCCGAACCGATGGAAATCGCCTTCTACCAGAATCTGTTCGTCACCCTGTTCCTCGGCCTCGGCGCGCCGTGGTTCGCATTGCCGCCGGGCAGCGCCCATGCGCCGCACATCGTCGGCGCCGCGATTCTCGCGACGATCTCGCTGCTGCTCCTGAGCTGGGCCTATGCCCGCGCCGAGGCGCAGATCCTTGCGACGACCGAATATACCGGCTTCCTCTGGGCGATGATGTTCGGCTGGTATTTCTACGCCGAACCGGTGACGCTGCCGACCATCGCCGGCGCGCTGCTGATCGTCGCCGCCTGCCTGATCGTCGCGCGCAAGACCCCGCAGCTCGATCCGATCGAGCCGGCGGCTGCCTAGACCGCCGCGCGCGCCAGCCGGTCGTTGATCGCCGCGCCCAGCCCTTCGGCCGGGATCGCCGCCACCGCGATGCGCGGCTTCGCGCTCGCCGCCCCCGCGTGCAGCGCATCGAACAGATGCGCCGCAGCCTCGGTCAGGTCGCCCGCCGCGCTCAGATTATAGTCGCCGGCCAGCGCGCCGAAGCCGATGCCATATTCGTCCGCCGCGAAGTCGTGTGCGCCCAGCCGCACGGGCTTGCCTGGCGCATAATGGCTGGCGAGCATCCCCGGCGCGACGATCTCCGGTCCCGCAACGCCCGTCACCGGCAGGCCGCTCGCCGCGCCCAGCATCGCGGCGGTCACCGGCCCCGGCCGCAGCATCTCGGCCGCGCCGTCTTTCACCCGCGCGATCGTCGATTCGACCCCGGCGCGCGTCGCGCCGTCGTCGATCACCAGCGCGACCCGGCCGTCGAGGCTCGCCAGCACATGCTCCGCCTTGGTCGGGCTCACGCGGCCGCTCGCATTGGCGCTCGGCGCGGCGAGCGGCGCGCCAGTCGCGGCGAGCAATGCCTGCATCGCGCGGTGTTCCGGCACACGCAGCGCGATGGTATCGAGCCCCGCCGTCGCGATACGCGCCACCGGACAATCGGCCGTGCGCGGCACCACCAGCGTCAGCGGCCCCGGCCAGAACGCCGCCGCGAGCGCCCGCTCGGTCGCGCCGAACACGCCCAGTCGCTCGGCCGCCGCCAAGTCGGGGACATGGACGATCAGCGGGTTGAAATCGGGGCGCCCCTTCGCGGCATAGATGCGCGCGACGGCTTGCGGGTTGCGCGCGTCGGCGGCAAGCCCATAGACGGTCTCGGTCGGCACCGCGACCGGCCGCCCTGCCGCGACAAGCTCCGCAGCGCGCGCAATGGCATCGGCCCCGTAGGGCGCGACCTTTGTTGCCACACTCTCGTTTTGACGCTCGGCCATGCCGCGCTATAGCGCCGGGCGCAACGGAATCACCCCCAAAAGCGGGAAACCCCATGACCTATACGGCGCCGACCACCGAACAGCTCTTTGTCCTCCAGCATATCGCGCGCATCGATGCGATGGCGCAGCACGACCGCTTTGCCGCGGCGACTCCCGACATGGTCGAGGCGATCGTCACCGGCATCGGCGACTTCGCGGCCGAGGTCTATGCGCCGCTCAACCGCGTCGGCGACGTCCAGAACCCGATATGGCAGGACGGCAAGGTCACGATGCCCCCGGGCTTCAAGGAAGCCTATAAGCAGTTCGTCGAGGCCGGCTGGGGCAGCATCGACGGCCCCGCCGCCTATGGCGGACAGGATCTGCCCTTCACCCTCGCGACGGTGATCATCGAAGCGCTGGGCAGCGCCGACATGGGCTTCACCCTTTGCAACATCCTGACCCCCGGCGCGATCCACGCGCTGATTGCCTATGGTACCGAGGAGCAGCGCCAGACCTGGCTGCCTAAGCTCGTCACCGGCGAATGGAACGGGACGATGAACCTGACCGAGCCTGCCGCGGGCAGCGACGTCGGCGCGCTGCGCTCGACCGCGGAAAAGGTTACCGAAGGCCCCAATGCGGGCCTCTACAAGATCAAGGGCCAGAAAATCTTCATCACCTTCGGCGAGCATGACCTCACCGACAATATCGTCCACCTCGTTCTCGCCCGCACACCCGGTGCGCCCGAAGGAACGCGCGGCATCTCGCTCTTCCTCGTGCCCAAATACCGCCTCGACGACGCCGGCAATCCTACCATCTCGAACGGCGTCCATTGCGCCTCGATCGAGCACAAGCTCGGCATCCACGGCTCGCCCACAGCGGTGATGGTCTATGGCGAAGGTGAGGATTGCCTGGGCGAGATCGTCGGCGACGAGATGGGCGGTATGAAGGCGATGTTCGTGATGATGAACAACGCGCGCCTGATGGTCGGCTGCCAGGGCGTCCAGATCGCCGAGCGCGCGACGCAGCAGGCGCAGCGCTACGCCGCCGAGCGCGTCCAGTCATCGCTCGCAGGCAGCGCCGACCGCACCCCAGTCACGATCGAGCACCACCCCGACGTCAAGCGCATGCTGTGGCGGATGCGCGCCCAGACCGAGGCGGCGCGCGCGCTCATCTATTATGCGTCGGCACAGACCGATTTCGGCAAACTCGGCGACGAAGCCGCCGCGCTGCGCGCCGAAGTCCTCATTCCGCTGGCAAAGGCGCACGCAACCGACATCGGCTGCGAGGTCGCCAGCCTCGGCGTGCAGGTGCATGGCGGCATGGGCTTCATCGAGGAAACCGGCGCCGCGCAGCATTATCGCGACGCGCGCATCGCGCCGATCTATGAAGGCACCAACGGCATCCAGGCCGCCGACCTCGTCGGGCGCAAGCTCGGGATGGCGGGCGGCGAAGGCGTGCGCAGCCTGCTCGCCGACATCACGCACGGCGCCGCCGGCCATCCCGAACTCGCCGACCTTGCCGCGGCATGCACCGCGGTCACCGACTGGCTCGAACAGGCGAACGCGCCCGACCGGCTCGCGGGCAGCTACCCCTATCTCACCATGCTCGCGACCGCGACCTGCGGCTGGCTGATGGCCGTCGAGCAGCAGGGCGCGCGCGCCGCGCTCGACGCGGGCGATAGCGATACCGCCTTCCTCGAAGCGAAAATCGCCTCGACGCGCTTTTATCTGCAACAGATCGTCCCCGCGGCAACCGGCCTCGCGCCCTCGGCGCTTGCCGGCGACGCCGCGCTGGGGCCGCTGCCGCGCCTTGGATGACGCCGGAAAAGCCGCGCCGCTTACCGCGATCGGGCGGCGCGGTTTCCCGGCATGATTAACGCGATGCTAACCAGGTTCAGTTAATGCCAACGGGTCATTTTGGAGACCCGTGCGTGCCAGTTAAGGTCAAGAGCCTTTTCATCAGTTGGCGAACGATCGCGCTGGCGCTGTTGCTCAGCGTGGCCGCGGGCCTGTCGTCGATCGCCGAACCGATCGATCGCATTATCGAAAGCGCGGTAGGCCGCGTTGCCTGGCGCCCGGTGTCGGGGGACATCGTCATCGTCGCGCTTGACGACAAGACGCTTGAGCGCATGGGAAAGAACGATTTTTCGATGGCCCAACATGCGCGGGTCGTCGATGGGGTCAATCGTGCCGGTGCGAAGCGGCTTTTCGTCGATTTCCTTTTCGATCGCCGCGGCGCGGATCGCGATTTTCCGACAATGACCGCCGCGATCCGCCGAATGGGCTCGCGAGCGGTACTCGCGGTCGAAGCCAAGTCGGCCGATCTCGGCGACTCACAGCTCACCCGCTTTCCAAGCCCCGCGTTCGGGACGGCGGCACAACTCGCCTGCATCGGCTGGGAATACGAATTCTGGCAAGTCTGGCGCTTGCCGACGGCGCTGAACGTCAACGGTCGTGACATTCCGACCTTTTCCTCGCTGCTCGCGAATGTTCGCAATCCCGGGGTCGGCACCTATGCCCTCGATCTGTCGTACAACACTGACACAATCAGGACATATAGCGCAATCGACGTCATTTCCGGACAAGTTGGCGCCCGCGAGCTGGCGGGCAAGGACGTCATCTTCGCAGCAACCGCAACCGCGTATCAGGATACCCATTACCTCCCTGGCCACGACAAGATACCCGGCGCCTTCATCCATCTGATCGGCGGCGAAACGCTGAAGCGCGGCCAGCCGATTGATATCGGCTGGATACCCGCGCTCGCGCTGACCGCCGCCGCGTTGATCGGTGCGCTTGCGTTCCGGCGAACCCGCCATTTCAACTGGATCGCCGTTGCCACCGGACTCGGCCTGATCGTCGTCAAAGTCGCGCTCATGCCGATGCTCGTTACCGTGTCGATCGGCTCCAGCCTGTTCCTGATTGCCACGATCAGCACCAACGTCGCCCGCGCCAGCCGCCGCAAATCGGCGCAGCATGAAAATCCCGTTTCGGGCTTGCCCAATTTCGAGGCGCTGCGGACACAGGCATCCTATGGCAGTGCGACCGTCATTGCGGCCAAAGTCGTCAATTTCGAAGACCTTGCGGCCTTCATCCCGGGCGAAGGGCTGAGCAAGCTCGTCGAGCAGGTCACCCGCCGGCTTCAGCTCGCGTCGCAGGACACCACCCTCTATCACGATCTCGACGGCACCTTCGCATGGCTTGTCCCCTATTATCAGCACAGCCAGATCGAAACGCAGCTCATGGGACTCGCGGCGCTGTTCAACGCGCCGCTGACCATCGACGAGTTGAAGGTCGACGTGTCGATGGCGTTCGGGGTCAATGACGAGTTCGAAGGCTCGAACGCGCAGCGGCTCGCCGCCGCGCTGGTCGCCGCCGAAAAATCGATCCGCAGCCGCGTGCTGTGGACCAAATATACGCCGCAGCAAAAGGACGATGCCGGCTGGCAGCTCAGCTTCCACTCGCAGCTCGAGGATGCACTCAACGCGGGCGACATCTGGGTCGCCTTCCAGCCGCAATACCGGATCGCGACGCGGCAGCTCGTCGGCGTCGAGGCGCTCGTGCGCTGGACGCATCCGACGCGCGGGCCGATCTCGCCCGACGAATTCATCGTTCAGGCCGAAAAGAGCCAGGACATCTATCGCCTGACCCTGTTCGTCATGGACCAGGCGATCCGTTCGGCGGCGCAGTTGCAGAAACTCGGCACTGAAATTCACATGTCGGTTAATCTGTCGGCGACCCTGCTCGATCACAAGGATCTCGTCTCGACGATCCGCGTCATGCTCAGCGCGCATCATCTGCCGCCCGAACGGCTGACCATCGAAATCACCGAAACCGCACAGATCGAAAACAGCCTCCAGGCCCGCCAGACGCTGGCGCAAATCCGCCGCGCCGGCATGCGCCTGTCGATCGACGACTATGGCACGGGGCAGTCAAACCTCGAATATCTGACCGAAATCGAGGCAGACGAAATCAAGATCGACAAGCGATTCGTGATGACCATGCGCGATTCGCAGCGCAACCTCGAAGTGGTTAAATCGACCATCGATCTCGCCCACCGCCTGGGCGCCACCGCGGTCGCCGAAGGCATCGAAGATGCGCAAACGATGGCGCTTCTCGATCAGCTTGGCTGCGATATCGGCCAGGGCTATCTGCTTGGCAAACCACAGCTAATTGGCGACCTCCTCGCCAGCCTCTCCCCCCCCTCCGACAGCCGCCGCGCCTAAGGTGCCAGATTGGCAGGGAATTTATAGTTAAGACTCGATTTACCATGTCGATTAAGGTATATGCTCCGTTAACTGTTCTTCGTGGGCAGTACCGACAGGAGATCTGACATGGGTTGGTTTTGGCGTTTCCTGGGCGGCGGCGGCACCGGCAACGGTGGTGCGCAGGCCTGACCCGCACTAGGAATTTAAAGATTGGGCCTCGGCATCGCCGGGGCCTTTTCTTTTGGAGCCAGACCCTCCTTCAGACGTACCCCAACATCTTGTGCCGGCGTTCCGTGTTTTTTGCGGCAGCGATGCTCTTTCGCCACATATGGCCGAACCCCGCGGAAACGCTGGCGATCACCCCCTGAGGCGTGCTTTTCCATCGACGAGTTGAATCAAATCAGCGACGAACCGAGTCCCTAATCTGTCATTTACTCTCTTGCATCGTCGCGCCGACGTGGCACTATAGATGGTGGGTAGACCACGGGGGCACCCCAAGAATTAGTATGCGGCCGAAAGTGGCGGATTTCCGCGCTCCATCCCATATGGGGGCGGGAAGCAGCTTTTTGCGTCCGAAAATAAGTGCCACCCGGCGGTCGAATGGTGCTAGGCTGGGGCTTCGCCCTGAGTCGAACAAGACGGGAACAGACTGCGCCGCTGCGCGGTCGGAAAACGGGGCATTGAAACATGGATTTTCGCGAGACCGAACGGGTGGAGACAAGCGACGTGGCGACGGTGGAACTGACAAAGAATGACGCTCCGGCAGCGCCCGAATCGGGTGCCGAATCAAAGGCTGCGGCACCCGCCGCAAAGCTCAACGATTCGTCGGAGCCCAAGGTGCATGCGCGCCGATTCGAGGTCGTCACTGATTCGTCGCGCGATTCGCTGCTGACCGATTTCGGCAAGGAAACCTTGCAGGACCGTTATCTGCTCCCCGGCGAATCCTATCAGGATCTCTTTGCCCGCGTCGCCTCGGCCTATGCCGATGATGCCGAGCATGCGCAGCGCCTCTACGACTATATCTCGAAGCTGTGGTTCATGCCCGCGACCCCCGTTCTTTCGAACGGCGGCACCGGCCGCGGCCTGCCGATCAGCTGCTACCTCAATTCGGTCGACGACAGCCTCGAAGGGATCGTCGGCACTTGGAACGAGAATGTCTGGCTCGCGTCGCGCGGCGGCGGCATCGGCACCTATTGGGGCGCGGTGCGCGGCATCGGTGAACCCGTGGGCCTCAACGGCAAGACCAGCGGTATCATCCCCTTCGTCCGCGTGATGGACTCGCTCACCCTCGCCATCTCGCAGGGCAGCCTTCGCCGCGGCTCGGCCGCCTGCTATCTCGACATCTCGCACCCCGAGATCGAGGAGTTCCTCGAGGTCCGCAAGCCGTCGGGCGACTTCAACCGCAAGGCGCTGAACCTCCACCACGGCGTCCTCATCACCGACGAATTCATGGAAGCGGTGCGCGACGGCAAGGAATTCAACCTCCGCTCGCCCAAGGACCAGAGCGTCCGCGGCACCGTCGACGCGCGCAGCCTGTTCCAGAAGCTCGTCGAGACGCGCCTCGCGACGGGCGAGCCCTACATCATCTTCATCGACCAGGTGAACCGCATGATGCCCAAGCATCATCGCGATCTCGGGCTCAAGGTGTCGACCTCGAACCTCTGCTCGGAAATCACGCTGCCGACGGGCCGCGACCATCTCGGCAACGATCGCACCGCGGTCTGCTGCCTCTCGTCGCTCAACCTCGAAACCTGGGACGAGTGGAACGGCGACAAGCGCTTCATCGAAGATGTCATGCGCATGCTCGACAATGTCCTCCAAGACTATATCGACCGCGCGCCGCCCGAAATGGCGCGCGCCAAATATAGCGCCAGCCGCGAACGCTCGGTCGGCCTCGGCGTCATGGGCTTCCACAGCTTCCTCCAGGCGCGCGGCCTGCCGTTCGAGGGGGCGATGGCGAAGTCGTCGAACCTGCGTATCTTCAAGCATATCCGCGCGCAGGTCGATCAGGCGTCGATGCTGCTCGCCAACGAGCGCGGCCCCTGCCCCGACGCCGCCGACCAGGGCGTGATGGAGCGTTTTTCGTGCAAGATGGCGATCGCGCCGACCGCGTCGATCAGCATCATCTGCGGCGGCACCAGCGCGTGTATCGAGCCGATCCCGGCGAACATCTACACGCATAAGACGCTCTCGGGCAGCTTCTCGATCCGCAACCCGCACCTCGAAGCCCTGCTCGTCGACAAGGCGAAGAACAGCGACAATATCTGGAACTCGATCCTCGAGCGCGGCGGCAGCGTCCAGCACCTCGACTTCCTGACGCAGGACGAAAAGGATGTGTTCAAGACGAGCTTCGAGATCGACCAGCGCTGGCTGCTCGAACTCGCCGCCGACCGCACGCCCTATATCGACCAGGCGGCGTCGCTGAACCTGTTCATCCCGGCGGACGTCGAGAAATGGGATCTGCTCATGCTCCACTACCGCGCGTGGGAACTCGGCATCAAATCGCTCTATTATCTCCGCTCGAAATCGGTCCAGCGCGCTGGCTTCGCGGGCGGGGTCGAGGCCGACAACACGCCCGAGGCGGCGAAGTTCGAGCTTTCGGCCGAGAGCACCGATTATGACGAGTGTCTGGCCTGCCAATAAGGATCTAACCCCATGAACAAGAATGCGGGTTGTACCCTCGCGGCGGTCGGAGCAGCGATCATTCTACTGCTCGTCTTCCTGATCGGCTATCCACAGTATCGCGTCTATTCGCAACGCCTGGCGGGCGAGGCGGCGCTAGCCGAGGCGCAATCCTCGCGCCAAGTCGCAATACTTGAAGCTCGCGCAAAAAAGGAAAGCGCCATCTCGCTCGCCGATGCTGAGGTTATTCGTGCCAAGGGCGCCGCTCAGGCTAACGCTATCCTGCAGAACAGCCTTGGTGGCCCCGAGGGGTATCTGCGCTACCTTCAAATTCAGGCGCTCGAAGGGACCAAGGCCAGCCTGATCTATGTTCCGACCGAGGCGGGTTTGCCCGTCACCGAGTCACGTCGTCTTGACCAATAATCACACGCCATTCTGATCCGAGGAAACGCCGATGCCATTGCTCGAAGCCCGCAAAACCTACAAGCCCTTCGAATATCCCTGGGCCTATGATTTCTGGAAGCGCCAGCAGCAGATCCACTGGATGCCCGAGGAAGTGCCGCTGGGCGAGGATTGCCGCGACTGGGCGCAGAAGATCAGCGACCATGAACGCAATCTGCTCACCCAGATCTTCCGCTTCTTCACCCAGGCCGATGTCGAGGTGCAGGATTGCTACCACGACAAGTACGGCCGCGTGTTCAAGCCGACCGAGGTCAAGATGATGCTGACCGCGTTCAGCAACATGGAAACCGTTCACATCGCCGCTTATTCGCACCTGCTCGACACGATCGGCATGCCCGAAAGCGAATATGGCATGTTCCTCGAATATGACGAGATGCGCGCCAAGCACGACTATCTCGGCACCTTCGGCGTCGACAGCGACGAGGATATTGCGCGCACGCTCGCGATGTTCGGCGGCTTTACCGAGGGGCTGCAGCTGTTCGCCAGCTTCGCGATGCTGATGAACTTCCCGCGCTTCAACAAGATGAAGGGCATGGGCCAGATCGTCAGCTGGTCGGTGCGCGACGAAAGCCTGCACTGCGAAGGCATCACGCGCCTGTTCCACGCCTTCGTCAAGGAACGCGACTGCCTGACCAAGACGGTGAAGGAAGACATCATCGATTGCTGCCAGAAGACCGTGCGGCTCGAGGATGCGTTCATCGACCTTGCCTTCGAACAGGGCCCGGTTCCCGGCATGACGCCCAAAGAGATCAAGCGCTACATCCGCTACATCGCCGACTGGCGCCTGGGACAGCTCGGTTTCCAGCCGATCTACATGATCGACGAACACCCGCTGCCCTGGCTCGCCCCGCTGCTGAACGGCGTCGAGCATGCCAATTTCTTCGAAACGCGCGCCACCGAATATTCGAAGGCCGCGACGCGCGGCGACTGGAACACCGTGTGGACCAGCTTCGACAGCCGCAAGAAGGCCAAGGCGAACGACGACCCGGCTGCCGCGAGCAGTGACGATGGCGGCGACGACATGTTCAAACAGGCCGGCATCGCCGCGGAGTAACCAACGAACCCCTCTCCTTCAGAGCCTGCCCCGGCGCAGGCCGGGGGGAAGAGCAGCGAAGCTTGCCGGCTTGACGAAGCGGGGTGGGCCACACGGCCCGAAACGATGATCGAAAAGAGAAGTCGCAAATGACCGACAAGAAAAAACTGAAATTGCTGATCCTCAGCCAGCCGCAACGCGCCTGCCTGGAGGGTCTGTCGAACCGCCGCCCCCAACTCCCCACCGACCCCGTCCGCGACGAACTCGTCGAGCTGGGTCTGGTGGCGCAACAGGGCGCGAAATGGACGCTGACCCCGACGGGCAAGAAGGTGCTGGCGGCGGGGTCGAACCGGCGGAACAAGGGCGGGTTTTCGGTTTGATCCGAAACCTGCGACGGTTATTGCGGCAGACATGACATTATAGCCGACGCAATGGCCCATGGATGCCGGATCAAGTCCGGAATGACGATGGGGAGGAAGCCAGACCGCTTAGCGTCTTCGTGTGAAATCCGAAAGGCCCGCCCCCGGCCACCCTCAATTCACCGTGACCCCGCTCGGCACCGCTTTCACCCCCGCCGCCGCGAACAGCACGCCACCGCGCACCGCTTCGGGGGAGCCTTCGAGCAGCGGCAGCTTCACCAGCTCGCGCGTTGTCTCGCTGTCGTCGTCTACGACCAGCCGCAGCGAGGCGATGCCGATGTCACTGCGTTCAACAACCACATCGCGGATTGTCGCCAGAGGCCACGACAGGCTGTTGCCGCGATAGAGGCGCATACCGTCGTGAAAGATCCAGGCGTCGCGCTGGCGCCACAGGCGGAAACAGGTCGACAGGCCGATCGCCGCGGCGATCATCGCCGTCGTCGCCACCGCATCGCCGAAGACCAGGTTCCGCAGCATCGCGCCCATGCCGTCGCCGCGCACCGGCTCCGCCTGCCCCAGCGCCAGCGCCGCCAATATCAGCGCGCAAACGATCGCCCCCGCCAGCAGCGGTTTGGGCTTCAGCCGCGCGATCACGACGATCCTTCTGTCCCCATTGCTCATCAACCGCACAAATAGGGACAGCTGCGCCCCGACGCCAGCCCCGCCAGCGCAACCCCGCCGCTTCCCGTTTCCACGCCCCCGGCCCCGTGATCCCAGGCGAAGGCCGGGGCACACAGCAACAGTCCCACCCGATCCTCCCTTTGGCGAAGCCATGGGGAGGTGGCAGCCCGCAAGGGCTGACGGAGCAGCCGCTGGCGCTGCGCGCCGTCTGCGATTCTCCATCGCTGCGCGGCAGGGGGGATCGCGTACACGCCGCTTGCGCCCCGCCGAGTCCAGCCGTATTATACAAACAACACAGCAAGGAGCTTCGACCCATGTCCCTCGCCCTTCTCCTCGCCGCCGCACTGGCGCCCGCGCCGCAGGCCCCACCTGCACCCCCGCCCGCCGTCGCTGCGCAGTCCGCGCCGATGCCGACCGGCGCCGCGCTCGACGCGGCGATTGCGGCAAACGATGCGCGGCTGTTCTGGGCGGTGTTCGAAGGCTGCGATCCCGCCGCGCTGCCCGATCTGCTCACCCCGGATTACCGGATGCTCCACGACAAGGACGGGCTGGCTATCGCCGACCGCGCCGATTTCGTCGCGGGGATGGAGAAAAATTGCGCCGCACGCGCGCCCGGCGGTGCGCAGGCGGGCTATCGCAACCGCCGCCTGCTCGTCCCCGGATCGCGCGTCATCCGCGCGCTCGGCGACTGGGGCGCACTCGAAGAGGCGGCGCATGTCTTCTTCGAATGGAATGCCAAGGACGCGCGCTGGGACATGGTCGGCGGCGCGCGCTACATGCACGTCTGGCAATGGATGCCCGCCGAAGGCCGCTTCCGCCTGTCGGAAAGCCTGAGCTACGACCACGGCGCGGCTGCCCCCTATCCCCCGACCGCGGCCGACTGATCCGTCGTTCTTCCGAATCCGGGACCGCGCGCCGCCAGCCGGTCCGCCCCGCCCGCGGGGTGAGCGGTGCGCAGGCGGGCCGCCGCCATGCTATGCTGCGCGCCTGAAAGGAGAAAGCCCATGCAACCCGTGACCGAAGGCGACCGTCGCAAGGAACTCGGCACTCTCCTCCGCCAGATCGCGGCGCATCCCGAACGCGACTGGAGCGCGGCTCGGCGGCGGATCGCGACGCTCAACAAGCTGATCGCGCGGCGGCCCACCCCCGCCTGATCGCTCCGTCGCGCGCGCCGGTCGATCCGCCGCCCGTGCGGCAACGAACGCCCGGCGCGCCGGTTTGTCGTCGGCAAGGCCGTCCATCTCCCCTTCCCCCCTCCGGGCGGCCTTGATCGGACAATAAGGAGAAACCCGATGCGCAAGACCGTTATGACGCTCGCCGCTAGTGCCGCGATCGTCGCCGTTCCCGCCGTCGCGCAGGTCGGCCTTGGCGGCGCGGCCAATGTCAACGCGGGCGCCGCACTCGATCCCGCGACCACCGTCGGCGGCGTGACCGACCGCGTCGGCCAGACGGTCGCCAGCGTCGATGGCGCCGCGAACGATGCGGTCGATTCGGCGAAGCTGACGCTCGCAACGCGCGAACAGGTGCGCGCCGGTGCACAGGTGACCGACGCCAAGGGCGCGAGCATCGGCACGGTGCAGGGTATCGACGGCGACAATGCGATCGTCGTCGACGGCGGCAAGCTCTACAATGTCCCGCTTTCGGCGCTCTACAGCCAGGCCGACAGCGTGACCGGGCCGCTGGTGACGAAGCTGCCCAAGGCCGATCTGTCGGTCCGCGCGGCGGGTGCCGCAGAAGCGCGCTGAAACGCTGTCGGCCTTTCGGGGCCACAATCGATGATCGCCGTCCCGTGGGTCGCGGGACGGCGACCGGAACGGAGCCGGGCGATGTGCCCCGGCTCCGTTTTTGACTCAGCGCAATGCACGCCGGCGCATTGGGGGTAAGATCGGCGGATTATCGAAGCAGGAGGAAGGCCCCATGTCGCATACCCCCCACGAACTGGCCGACGCATTTCCCGACGATGCCGCGGCAATCCACCGGCTCAAGGAAAGCGACGCACATTTTGCGGCGCTGGCGGAGCACTACCATGTCGTCAACCGCGCCATCCACCGCGCCGAGAGCGAAGTCGAGCCGGTGTCCGACGAACATGCCGAGGAACTGAAGCGGCAGCGGCTGGCGCTGCTCGACGAGATCGCCGCGATCATCGCGGCGGAGCAGACGACATGAGCCGCGGCGGTGACAGCTTCGCCTCGGTGCGCACCGGGCTGATCCTGCGCCTCGCCGACCTCAGAGCGCGCGGGGCGCGGGTCGCCGCCGACCTTACCGCGCCGATCAGCGCCGACGCCGAAGATGCAGCGATCGAGCGCGAGGATGACGATGCGCTGGCGAGCGAGGATGCGCTGCTGGCGCGCCAAGTCGCGGCGGTGACGGCGGCGATCGCCCGTATCGACGAAGGGAGCTACGGCATCTGCACCAGCTGCGGCAAGGATATCGGCGAGGAACGGCTCGCCGCCAAGCCCGAGGCGGCGCTCTGCATCGAATGCGCGCGCAAGCTTTCGGCCTGATGCGCACATGAAATGGCCCGCCCGGAGGCAGCTGGGCGGGCCAGTTTCGGTGCCGGGCGCCCGATTGCGTCCCGGCCATCTGTTATCGGGGTGTCGGTCAATCCGCCTCTTCGAACAAATCGGCCGCATTGGCGGCGGTCGCCGACAGGCGCACCGTATCGCCTTCGACCGCGGCGACGAGGCCGGCGGGCAGATAATGGTGCCCGGCGCCTTCGCCATCTTCGGCCTGGGGGCTGTCGGCCTTGGTCAGCTTGATGCGTTCGCCATCGACATGATCAACGGTACCGACATGGACGCCGTCGGCGCCGATGACGGCCATATGTTCCTTGATAGCGCTATGATCGTGTTCGGCCATGGTTCTTCTCCTTGCCGCGCCGTCGCCAGCTGATCCGGCGGCCGCGACGGGGATGATACGCATGGGGCGCCGAGTCGGGTCCATCGGCTTGGACGAAGCGCTCCGAAACCGCGCCGGCTTTCCAAGCGGCGACACGCGGGCTAGCCTGGCCGCCATGCGCTTCCCCCTTCTCCTCGCTGTTTTCGCCTGCCTCGCCACGCCGCTTCCCGCCGCCGCCTGCTCGCCCGCGCCAGGCTATGCGGTGCCGACCAACATGGAACTGACCGCCGAAGCCGAGTTGGTCCTCCTCGCCACCGTCACCGGCGGCACCCCGATGGACGCGGCCGGCGCCCCCGACAACATGCGCCTCGACATCCGGCCGATCGCGGCGCTCAAGGGCAATCTTGCCGACGCGCCGAAGACGCTTCCGATCGCGCTCGCCACCGGCCGCTTCGCCACGCTCAGCAATCCCTACGAGCTCCAGCACGCCCATCCGCTCGCCTATATCGGCGGCTGCGTCCGCTACATGGTGCCGCTCGGCTCGCGCCTGCTTTTCTTCCTTGACCGCCACGATGGAGAATGGGGGCCGGCGGGCGGCCCCTTCTCGCGCTGGGCCGAAGATGTGCCCGGCGACGACGCGCCGTGGCTTACCGCGGTGCGCTTTTACCTCGAGGTGATGGCGCTGCCTGAAGCCGAGCGCGCGGCGGCGCTGACCGATCGCCGCGATACGCTGCGCGCGCGCCGCGACGACCCCGTCGCGCAATTGCTGGCCGACGATCTCGACGCGCAGCTTGCAGGACCGAACAAGCCGCTGCGCGAGGCCTTACCCCCTGCGCCCGGCGGCGACTAGCACCACGGGCGCCGATACCCTTCCCACGGCCGCGCCAGCCCCGCATCGATGAGCACGCTGCCCACGCTCACCCCGTCGCGGGTGGCGATGCGCAGCTTGCGCCCGTAACGATCGCTGTCGCGTCCGTTTTCTTCGAGCCGGAAGGCCCCGGAATTGAGCCAATCGCGCAGCCGCTCGGTCGCCTGCGTCCCCAAACGCGCCTCCTGCGCGCAACGCGGCGGATGCGTCTCCGGGGTGTCGATGTCGGCGAGGCGGTATTTCTAGCCCTCGAACCAGAAGGTGTCGCCATCGACGACGCAATTGCGCCCGCCTCCGGTATGACAAAATCCGAAATGCGCCGAATGCGGTTCCGGCGCGGCAGTGGGCCATGACAGCTCGGCGTGGGCCGGCGCGGATGCCTGCATCTGCAAGCCGCCAAAGTTCCCGCAAAGGCTCCGGCTGCCGCCACCAGCACCCACATCCCCCCAGATCGGCGGGCGCGGATACGGCGACGACACGAAGCGGAACGGATATCTGTCGGGTGCGGCATGCAGGCGAATTTGCCAGCGCAGGCATACCAAAGTAATGACGAGTGCGGTCCGAACCGCCAGCGACGACCGGCAGACGCCGCCACTGCGGCGCCACATTGATCAGGATCAATGCCGCCGCGCCGCCGCTCATTCATGTCAGGGCTTCCGAACCACCAAGGAGCCCCAGACATGACCGATCCCTTGACCCAAACCCCCGTTCTTCTTTTCGCGCTGATGATGGTGAGCTTCATCGTCGTCGTCGGCGGCCTCGCGACGGCGGATATGATGCGCAAACGGCGCGATTGACGGGCTCGCGGGCTGGTGCAGCCTGAAGCGGAACGGTAGGCTGCGCCATCAATCCCGATCCGAGAGGAACCTCACGATGTCACCGTCCCGCCCGCTCGCGCTTGCCTTCGCTGTTGCCGGCCTTGCCCTTCTGTCGCCGTTGCATGCCGCTGATATGGGTAAGGCGTCGCCCGACCCGATGGCATCTTTTCATAGCGGTACGGCCATCCCGGCGTTCGGCAAGGTCGCAAGTGTCACCGACGCCGATATGCGCATTCCCGCCGGAACCGAATTTCACATCGCGTTCGACGTTGCCACGGCGAAAGAGGCGACACTCAATCGCACGCTGGAATCGGCCGCCCGCTTTCTCAACATGCAGGTCGAAGCCGGGGTACTGGCGGAACGCATCCATCTCGCAATTGTCGTGCATGGCCCCGCAACCTTCGATGTGGCGGGCGCCGAAGCCTATGGGCGTAAGTATCCCAGCGCAGAAAATCCCAACGCCGCGCTTGTCGATGCCCTGATCAAGGCCGGTGTCCGTATTATCGTGTGCGGCCAAAGCGCGGCGGGACAGGGCGTCAAAAAGACCGATCTGCTCCCGGGCGTCGAACTGGCATTATCGGCGATGACCGCCCACGCGCTGCTTCAGCAGCAGGGCTATACGCTCAATCCCTTTTAGTACCGCCGATATTCAGGGAGCGCCGCGCGGTTCGTCGTCTTCTACCCCGCCCGGTCCCAATTCGTCATCCTCGTCATCGTCGCTGCGTTCGCCGCGATAGGCGTCCATGTCGATGCGGCCCGATCGTTCCATCTGCCGCATATGATCGACCAGATCCTGCGCGTCGTCGCCCTCGTCGCGCGCGGGCACTTTCCGGCTGTCTTCGAGGGGACGCGCCTGCCGCGCCGCCGCGGCGACAGTTTGCGCCTGTGCGGGTTCGTCATCCTGTTCGCGGTTGACCATTTCGGGGGCATCTTCGTCGGGGGAAGCGGGCATCGAACCATCTCCTTGATTGCGCCTATCGGCCCCAATAGCCTGTGCGGCGGGAATGGATCGAAAACGCCCGTGCGGCGGGGACAGTTCCTCAGGCGGCGCTCGCCAGAACCTTGTTTTCGATGACCCGAATGAAGGCTTCGGGATCCTGTGCACCAGGGATCAGCATGCGGCCGCCAAGGATGAAGGCCGGAACGCCGGTGACATTATTGTCTGCCCAATAAGCCTCTTCCATCCGCACCATCTCGGCATAGTCGTCGCCGTCCAGAATCGCGGCGGCGCGAGCCGCGTCGAGTCCGACCGAGGCCGCGACATCGATCAGGACGGCGGGATCGCCGACGTCGCGATTGTCGGTGAAATGGGCGCGGAACAGCGCGAGTTTCAGCGCGGTCTGAACGCCGGTCGCTGCCGCCTGATCGGACTCTTCCAACGCTCCGGCCCAGGTGAGCAAACGATGCGCATCGAAGCTGTTGCGCATCCGAAAACCCGGCCCCCGATTGAATGCAAAGCCGAGGTCGGCCGCAATCGCCGCCAGTCGCCCGCTATTGGCCCGGCTCTGTGCTTGGGTAATCCCGTATTTCCGGATGACGTGTTCGACCGCGTCTTCGCCCTCGGGGGGCATGTGCGGATTGAGTTCGAAAGGGTGCCATTGGACACGGAAGGCCAACCGTCCCTCAAAATGCGCCATGACCTTCTGAAACTTCAGCCAGCCGATAATGCACCAGGGGCACATCACGTCGGACACGATATCAACGCTGAGGCGCGGCAATTCTGTTCGGGTCACGGTCATTCTCCTGAACCGTGCCGCCAGCCTGCCCGATCGGTCAGCCCCCGGTACGGCGTTCCTTGCCCGACCGCCGGTCGCCCTGACGGCGCTCGGGGCCATTGTAGTCGGGATCGTCCGCGACGCGCCGATCGCTCTGGCGCCGGTCCGAACGGTCCCGCTTGTCGTCATCGGATGTCATGTGCGGCCCCTTTCACACAGGAAACAGAAGCGCGACCCGATATTAATTTACGCATAAACCGGCCCGCAACACAACAGGACCGAATTTCTCGTTACCGATCAGCTCATTATGACGAAATCTCGACCCCCGAAGCCGCAGCCGAGGCGCGCGAGAGCATATAATAGGCCGTGATCATCAGGCCGACCGACAAGGCTTCGATAATCATCGCCTGCACGATGCCGCCATTGACCATGTCGCCGCTCGCCACCCCGATCAGGCGGCCGACTAGCGCAGTGCCGTAAAGCGCAGCGGGAACCAGCAGCGCGCGCGACCAGCCGCGCAGCAGCCCCCCGAGCGCCGCGCCACCGGCGGCCACGAGGAAAAAGGCCGACATGTCGGCACGCACCGTGTTCGCGGCGACGCCATCGGCAATGATTCCGAAGGTTTCGGTAAAGCTGGCAGGGTTCAACACGCCGCGAATGCCGACGATGAAAAAGAGCAGCGCCCAGAGCAGGACCGCGCCGCGCAACACCCAATTGACCATGATCGTCTCTCCCCTTGCTTAGCGCCGAAGCTGCGGCATCGGGACAGAAAGTGCAATCTATTCCGTCGGCTCGGCCGCGAAGCTTTCCTCTATCCAGCCGCCGCCGAGTACGCGCGTGGGTTCGGCTGCATCATAGAGCACCGCCGCCTGGCCGGGCGCAACGCCATATTCGGGCGCGGCGAAGACCAGCCGGTCGCCGTTCATCTGCGCCGGCACGGGCTTCGCCATGCTGCGCACCTTTGCCAGAACCGGGCGACGATCGACCTCGGCAAGCCAGTTCGCTTCGCCGATCCGCGCGCCTGCGACGGCCAGCGCGCGGCGCGGCCCCACGATGACGCGCTTTGTCGCCGCATCGAGGCGTATGACATAAAGCGGTTCGGTCTGCCCGCCGATGTCGATGCCGCGGCGTTGGCCGACCGTATAATGGATAAGCCCCTTGTGTGCGCCCAGCACCGTGCCGTCGATATGCACGATCTCGCCGCGATCTTCCGCCTCCGGACGCAGCTTGCGCACCAGCGTCGCATAGTCGCCGTCGGGGACGAAACAGATATCCTGGCTGTCGGGTTTGCCCGCGACGCCAAGGCCGAGATCTCGGGCGATTTCGCGCACCACGCTCTTTTCGAGCCCGCCGAGCGGGAAACGCAGAAAGTCGAGCTGCTCCTGCGTGGTGGCGAAGAGGAAATAGCTTTGGTCGCGGGCGGGATCGACCGCCCGGTGCAGCTCGGCTCCGGCCGACCCCATGATGCGGCGGACATAATGGCCGGTCGCAAGGCAATCGGCACCCAGATCTCGCGCGAGCTGGAAAAGATCGGTGAATTTCACACCCATGTTGCAACGGACGCACGGGATCGGAGTCCGGCCCGCGAGATATTCGTCGGCGAACTGATCGATCACCGTATCGCGGAAGCGGCTTTCATGGTCGTGGACATAATGGGCGAAGCCAAGCCGGTCGGCGACCGCGCGGGCGTCACGAATATCCTGCCCCGCGCAGCAAGCCCCGACGCGCTTGGCCTTGGCGCCATGGTCGTAAAGTTGCAGCGTCACGCCGATCACCTCGGCGCCCGACCGCGCGGCAAGCGCGGCGACGACGCTCGAATCGACTCCGCCCGACATCGCGACCATGATTCGCCGATCCTTTAACGGACCGGCGAGCTGGAAGTCGGCCTGGGCGAGGCCCGCGGGTGAAATTACGGTTGCCATGATGCGCGCCATCTAG
This sequence comes from Sphingopyxis sp. Q841, assembly GCF_052384365.1. Lineage (NCBI taxonomy): Bacteria > Pseudomonadati > Pseudomonadota > Alphaproteobacteria > Sphingomonadales > Sphingopyxidaceae > Sphingopyxis > Sphingopyxis sp. Q841. The sequence goes on from NZ_JBQSUM010000001.1 coordinate 953,079, forward strand.
GGAGCGATCAGGCAAAATGCCAGCTTTTCCGCGGCGGGTGTCAAGATATTGACGCGAGTTAAGCTTCGCTAACAAGCGATGAAATGGGCATTTACTGGACCTTAGGCCGCACGCGCTAGACAGGCAGCATGAACTTGCTTCCCTCCGACCTTCCGCATCCAGCCGATGCGACGAGCCTGTCGAAGCCCGGCTTCGACATTTTGCTCGCGGTGTCGCGGGCGCGGCAGGCAGCGCTTCCGACCGTTCGCTTGCTGCGCGAGCGCGAGACCGACGAATCGCATGCCGCAGCGGTCGGCGCGGTGCGCGAAATGCTGGGCGGCGGGGTGCAGGCACTGGACGACGGAATGCTTCGTCCCGCGCGCTTCTTCGACTTGTCCGACGAAGCGAACGGGCTGCCCGAAACTGTGAACAGCGCGTTTACCAGAGGGTTTCAGCCGATGTTGAACCCCTCTTCTATAAAAGCACGGACGTCGGCTTTGCCGATCCCCCACGACGAAGATTTTATGGAATGAGCATGATCGAGAATCAGAAAATCCGGCCCGCCCAGGTCATCGGCCCCCTTGGGGAACCGCTGACGCTGGACAGTCTGCCGCCTGCGAACACCACGCGCTGGGTCGTTCGCCGCAAGGCGGAAGTGGTTGCAGCCGTCAATGGCGGCCTGTTGACCGTGGACGAAGCGTGCGAGCGCTATTCGCTGACGCTCGAGGAGTTTGCCGGCTGGCAGCGGTCGATCGACCGCAGCGGCATGCCGGGCCTGCGCGTCACGCGTATCCAGCACTACCGCGATCTTTACGAGCGCCAGCAGCGCTTCTGATCGCATCGCGTGCGATACATGATGAAGGGGGCGCCTGCGGGCGCCCCCTTTTTTGCGTCGGAGCGGGACAGGAGCGGCGTGGAATCAAAAAATAGCATTGCGAAAGCATAGGCTTGCAAATTTTGTTGCAACCGATGCCAGCGGCGCGGCGTTGCCCCCCCTGTAACAAGGGAGAACTGTTATAATGCGCAAGATTGCTCTTACCCTCACCGCCGCTTCGGCTCTCGCGCTCGGCGCTTGCCAGAGCCCCGCCGCCGACAGTGTCGAGGATCAGGCCGAATCGCGGGCCGACGCCATTGATGATCAGGCCGACACCATGCCCGATGGCCCCGCCAAGGAAGCCATGGAAAACAAGGCCGACCGGGTCGAAGAAATGGGCGAGGAAAAAGCCAACGCGATGGACGACAATGGCGAGGTTGCCCCGTCCGAAACCGGCGTCGGCGACACGCAGAAGAAGTAAGACTGTCCCCGACCTGCGCCCCCCGCGGGTCACGGACAGCCTGGAAAGGGCGCCAGCGCATGCCGCTGGCGCCCTTTCGCTTGTTCGCGACATAAAAGATTGGCCCCTGTGACGCCGGTCACGGTGACGTCATGGCAGCGCCGCTAGAGCGATGTGCGTGGGACACGGGAGCTCCGACACCCGCGTTCTTCACCTTCCCGCCGCCGGTCGCGACCCCCGGCGGCGGGGAGGACCACCGGCCTATCCGGCACCGAGCTGCTTCAGCACATCCTGAACCCCGCGTGCGTCCGCGTCGCTGCGCAGCGCCTCCAGCGCCGCCGCGACGTCGATCACATATTCGGCGACGCCGCGCGATTCCTCCTTGCGCGTGCCGCCCATCGCCTTGATCAGCCCCAGTGCGGCGTGATTTTCGGACAGGATATTGACGTCGAGCGTCGTCAACCCTTCGGCGAGACAATCGACGAGCAGCGCCGCGGTCATCATCCGGGCGAGGCCCTGGCCGTGAAAGGCGTCGAGGATTGCGATCGAATATTCGCCGACACGCATCTCGCCCCCGCCGGCCCCTGCCTTGTGCCGAACGGCATGAACCGCACCGATCGCCGGTTCGCCCTCGCATTCGGTGCAAATCGCGCCCCAGGCGATATGGTCGTGGCCATCGACATCGACCAGCCGCTCGATCACCGCATCGGGCATGGCCGGCGCAGGCGAAAAGAAGCGCAGATAGCGCGATTCGGCCGAGAGTTTCTGGATTCCGGCGCGGAGCAGGCCGGCGTCGTCGGGCCGGATCGTCCGCAGGCATACCGCGGTTCCGTCGTTGAGCACGCTGTGCACGACGATGTCGTCGATCGGCCTTGCGGGAGCGTGCACGCTTCGTCCTTTCCCGGCTGTCGTCGGTGTTCGGCAAGCTATCGCCGCCCGGGCCGAAAGACAATCGCTCCTGCCGGAGGGTGCAGCCCCTTATTTTTGCGTGAGAAGTTGAAAGTAGCCGGTGGCGGGCTTTGATATTCGGGGCGGCCAAAAAGCAAAAAAGGCCGGGTCGTGTATATTATGGATCTCAATCCCCTCAAAACGTCGGGGGCGGCAGCCTTTCCCGAAACGCTTGGCGGGCGGCTGGCGCAGTTGCGCAAGGCGCGGCAGCTGACGCAGCGGGATATTGCCCGCCAGCTTGGCGTTGCGGTGACGTCGGTCTGCTATTGGGAGCAGGACCGGTCGCGCCCCAAGCCGGCGCGGCTGCGCCGGCTCGCCGATGTGCTCGGCACCCCGCTTGCAGACCTGAACGGCCTCGGCGGTCCGCCTCAGTCGGCGCATCTTGGCCAGTTGGTCGCGCAGGCGCGCCGCGAGATCGCCGAGGCCGCCGGCACGACGCCGGCGAAGGTCAAGATCATCATCGAGATGTAGCGCGCACCCTCAGGCGTCGTCGCCCATTCGCAGCGCCGCGATGAACGCCTCCTGCGGGATGTTGACGTTGCCATATTCGCGCATCCGCTTCTTGCCCTCCTTCTGCTTTTCGAGGAGCTTTTTCTTGCGGGTCGCGTCGCCGCCATAGCATTTGGCGGTGACGTCCTTGCGCAGCGCCGCGATGGTTTCGCGCGCGATCACCTTGCCGCCGATCGCCGCCTGGATCGGGATCTTGAACATGTGGCGCGGGATCAGATCCTTGAGCCGCTCGCACATCCCGCGCCCGCGTGCCTCGGCGCTGCCCCGGTGGACGATCATGCTGAGCGCATCGACCGGCTCATTGTTGACGAGGATGCTCATCTTGACGAGATCGCCGGGGCGGTGGCCGATCTGGTGATAGTCGAACGAGGCATAGCCGCGGCTGATGCTCTTCAACCGGTCGTAGAAATCGAACACGACTTCGTTGAGCGGCAGTTCATAGGTGATCTGTGCGCGGCCGCCGACATAGGTCAGATTCTTCTGGATGCCGCGGCGGTCCTGACAGAGCTTGAGGATCGAACCCAGATATTCGTCGGGGACATAGATAACCGCCTCGATCCACGGCTCCTCGATTTCCTCGATCCGGTTCGGATCGGGCATGTCGGCCGGATTGTGGAGCTCCATCTCGGTGGGGCCGCCTTCCTTCGACCGGGTGAGCTTGAGCTTGTAGACCACCGACGGCGCCGTGGTGATCAGGTCGAGGTCATATTCGCGGGTCAGCCGCTCCTGAATGATCTCGAGGTGGAGAAGACCCAGAAAACCGCAGCGAAAGCCGAAGCCCAATGCGGCGCTCGTCTCCATTTCGAAGCTGAACGACGCATCGTTGAGCCGCAGCTTCTGGATGCTTTCGCGCAGCTTCTCGAAATCATTGGCATCGGTCGGGAAGAGGCCGCAGAAGACGACCGGCTGAACCTCCTTGAACCCCGGTAGCGGCGCCGCGGCGGGCCTTTTGGCGTCGGTGACCGTATCGCCGACACGCGCCTGCGCAACGTCCTTAATCTGTGCGGTGATGAAACCGATCTCGCCCGGGCCGATCTCGACAAGGTCGGTCCGCTTCGGGGTGAAACACCCGACGCGGTCGATCAGATGGGTCGTCCCCGCCTGCATGAACTTGATCTGCTGACCCTTTTTCAGCACCCCGTCGACGACGCGGACGAGAATCACGACGCCGAGATAAGGGTCGTACCAGCTGTCGACGAGCATCGCGACGAGCGGCGCCGCGGCATCGCCCTTCGGCGGCGGAATCCTGGCGACGATGGCTTCGAGCGTTTCTTCGATGCCGATCCCCGACTTGGCGCTGGCCAGCACCGCATCGTCGGCGGGCAGGCCGATGATATCCTCGATCTCCGCCTTCACCTTGTCGGTGTCGGCGGCGGGCAGGTCGATCTTGTTGATGACCGGCACGATTTCATGGTCATGCTCGATCGACTGATAGACGTTGGCGAGTGTCTGCGCCTCGACCCCCTGCGCCGCGTCGACGACGAGCAGCGCGCCCTCGCACGCCGCCAGGCTGCGCGAGACTTCATAGGCGAAGTCGACGTGGCCGGGCGTGTCCATCAGATTGAGCTGATAGGTTTCGCCGTCGTGCGCCTTGTACGTCAGGCGCACCGTCTGCGCCTTGATCGTGATCCCGCGCTCCTTCTCGATGTCCATATTGTCGAGAACCTGCGCCGACATTTCGCGCTCGGTCAGCCCGCCAGTGAACTGGATCAGCCGGTCGGCGAGCGTCGACTTGCCATGGTCGATATGCGCGATGATCGAGAAATTACGGATATGCGAGAGAGGAGTCGTCATCGCGCGCCGTTAGCAGGGGAATTGCGCGCTGTCAGCACCGCCGCGCAGCCGCGCGCAGCCACCGGCGCGAAAGGCGCAGAAAAGCGTGTAACTTCACACGCGATTGCAGCGCTCGCAGCGTCCCGAAGGCGCCGCAGGACCGGGCGATGCCCGCGGCGCGGTGCCATTCGAAAAATGGCGGAAAATTGCGCTACTTCACGCGCGATTGCACCGGGCAGGCCGTTTCGGGGCGGAGACGCTGCGGCAGTGCGTAGGGCGCGAAGCCGCAGCCGCCGCGATGGTCGCGCAGGAAAGGATGGCACGGAAGGCATGCGGCGAGGCTGACACGCCGGAACAATGCAGGAAAGCGATTTCAGGCCGCCGGGTGCGGCGGTTCAGCCCGTCGTGCCGCGGTTCAGGCGGTGCAAAGTGCTGAGCGCGGCTTCGAGCGCGAAGTCGATTTCTTCGTCGGCATCTTCGTTGGCGGCGACATCGGGCACCGGGACTGCGGCGGTTGCCGTCCTGGTTTCGCGGCGCCGGGCGAGCCCTGCCTCGAAGCGCGCAACCATCGCGCCGAGCGATTTGTCGGCGGGATCGGGCATCGCCGGTCCAGCAATCTTCGCGGGCTGAAGCCAGGGTTCGTCACCGGGTGTTTCAACCTCGACGGGCGCAAGATCGGCGAGGATCAGTTCATCCTCTTCGTCCGGCGCAGCGTCGGCTGCGGGCGGCGTGTAGGGTGCCACGGCCGCTTCGACGATCTCGACAGCGTCCACATCCTCGACGACATCGGCACCGGCGAGCGCGTCGGGTTCATATTCAAGAAGATAGTCCGCCGCGACCTCGGGCGCCGCATCGACCGGCCCCAGCCCCTGTTCGGGAAGGTCGCGTCCGGCGCGCAGCGGCGCGCGCGGCAGATCATCGGGGTGGAGGTCGGCGCGGCGGCGCACCGGAATATCATCGTCGACAGCCTCCTGGCGGCGGCGCAGACGGCGCCCGAGCGCGGCAAGGCCCGACGCCTCGGGCTCGGCGATCAGCAGCGCGACAAAGGCCGCAACCAGCGCGGCGACAAGCGCCATGCCAAGCGCCAGCGCGAGACGGGCGCCATTGCCGACCGGCGGCACGAACAGGTCCGACAGACGGTCGAGATAGAGATTCCAGCCAATGCCGAATACCCAGGCCATCGGCATGATCGCGGCGAAGAGGAAGGTCAGCGCCGCGGCGCCGATGACCGCCGGCATCGCCGGGCGTAGCGCGCGCATCCAGGCGGCGGCGCGGGCCTTGCGATGCGAAACCTTGTCGGAGCCGTCGGCGCTATCGTCCATATCGTCCAAATCCGTCGCTCCCGAAGAGGAGCCTGTCCTATATCATCAAGCCGCGAGCGATGCAGCGCCGCGGCGCAACAATCTCTGGTAAACGGGCTCGTAACGCAAAATGTTTGACGACCAGTTACGATCGGCCTCGACGAACGCCCGCGCGGTCCGGCGGCGTTCATCCCAGATGTCGCGATCGCGCAGCAGCCCGGCAAGGGCCGCGGCGATTGCCGGTGGGTCGTCGGGCGCGAACAGCGTGCCCGTGACGCCGTCGGCGATCAGTTCACGGTGGCCGCCGACATCGGATGCGGCGACGAGCTTGCCCTGCGCCATTGCCTCAAGCGGTTTCAGCGGCGTGACGAGATCGGTAAGCCGCATCTTCTTGCGCGGATAGGCCAGGATGTCGATCAGCGAATAATAGCGCTCGACCGCCTGGTGCGGCACCCGTCCGACGAACAGGATGCGGTCGGCGACGGGCGACGCCGCGGCCTGAGCCTTGAGCGCCGCCTCCATCGGCCCGCCGCCGACGAGCAGCAGCCGCGCGCCGGGTTCGGCAGCGACGAGCGCGGGCATCGCGGCGATCAGATCGTCGATCCCCTCATAATCATAGAAGCTGCCGATGAAGCCGATCACCGCGTCGCCCGGCATGAGGCCGAGGTCGGCGGCGAGCGCATCGTCGCGCGGCGGCGGGTCGCCGAACAGGTCAAGGTCGACGCCGTTGGGCGACACGACGATCTTGGCGGGATCCACCCCGCGCGCGATGAGGTCGCCGCGCAGCCCTTCGCAGATCACCGCGACGGCGTCGGCGGCGCGGACGGCATGACTTTCGAGCTGACGGGTCAGAAAATAGCGCGCGCTGCCCTCGCGGCCCGTGCCGTTACCGACCGCGGCATCCTCCCAGAAGGCGCGAATTTCGTAGATCACCGGAATTCCGAGCCGTTTGCCGACGCGCAGCGCCGCGAGCCCGTCGAGGACCGGTGAGTGGGCGTGGAGCAGATCGGGGCGCCATTCGTCGACCAGCGCCGCGACGCGGTCCGCCAGCGCGCCGATTTCGCGCCATTCGCGCCACGGCGAGCGCGCGGGCGCGATCGGCGGCGTGCGATAGAAGGTCAGCCCGTCGACTGTTTCGACGGGCGGTCCGGGGTCGGGATGGCGGACCCCCGTCACCCCAGCGACCGCCCACCCCTTCGCCGCCTGCGCCTTCATCAGCGCCCGGGTACGAAAGGTGTAGCCGCTGTGCGCCGGCAGGCTATGGTCAAGGACGTGCAGGATCCGGGTCATCGGCCAAGCCTTTGCCATACAAGCCTTAACGCCGCGTCAACCCCGATCGGGTAAAGCCGCCGAAACGGGCCTGCGGGCCGGAGGGGAAGCCAGGTGCGCAGCAGATGATCGACAATTTTGCGATTGCCCTGACGCATGTGCTGATGGCGATCGCCCTCTGGCGCCTGCTGCACCGCGACGACCTCGACCGTGAGGTCGGCCCGCGCATGCTGTGGCAGCAACAGCGCGACGCCGAACGCATGGCGGCGATGGCGGCCGAGGCCGCGGAGGATCGCCGATCCGATGCGTGACCTTGCCTTCGTCGCCTTTCTGTTCGCCTTCATCGGGGTCGGCTTTCGCAAGCCGTTCCTGTTCGTGCTGTGCTTTTGCTACATCGACATCGTCGCACCGCAGCGGCTCAGCTATTTCCTGATCAATTCGATTCCGATCTCGCTGATCGTCTTCATCCTCGCGATCATCGGCTGGCTCGCCTTCGACGACAAGCGCGACACGCGCTGGTCGGGGCGGCAGACGTTGATGCTAATCCTGCTCTTTTATTGCTGGATGACGACGATGAGCGCCGACTTTCCGGTCGAGGCGCTCGATAAATGGGGATGGGTTTGGAAGGCGCTGGTCTGGGCGATCTTCCTGCCGCTGACGCTGCGCACGAAGCTGCGCATCGAATCGCTGTTGCTCTTCATGCTGCTGTCGGCCGCGACGATCGCGATCGCGGGCGGGATCAAGACCGCGGCGGGCGGCGGCGGCTATGGCGAACTGCAACTGCTGCTGTCCGAAAATTACGGCCTGTACGAAGGCAGCACCATGTCGACGGTCGCGGTGTCGATCATCCCCGCGATCCTGTGGTTCCGCCGCCACGGCACCGTCTTTCCGCCCGACTGGCGCGTCTCGCTGTTCTGCTTCGCGCTCTGCTTTGCCTGCATGCTGCTGCCGGTCGGGACGCAGGCGCGCACGGGGCTGATCTGCCTCGGCGTGCTCGCGCTGCTGTCGCTGCGCGCAGTCAAGCACCGGCTGCTATATATCATGGGGGCGGTGCTGCTCGTCGCCGCGGCGATCCCCTTCCTGCCGCAAAGCTATACCCAGCGCATGGAAACGCTGCAGGATTATCGCACCGACCAGTCGGCATCGACGCGCGTCGCGGTGTGGGCGTGGACGTGGGACTATGCGAAGGACCATCCGTTCGGCGGCGGGTTCGAGGCCTATATGCAGAACCGTCTGCGCGTCGAAACCACCGGGTCGAACGCCGATGCGGGTCGTCCGGGCGCGGGCGATCCGGTGATCCATGACGAACAGTCGCGCGCCTATCATTCGGCCTATTTCGAAATGCTGGGCGAACAGGGCTATCCCGGCACGCTGCTGTGGCTGCTGCTCCACATCACCGGCATCGTCCAGATGGAGCGGGTGCGCCGCCGTTACCTCAAGACACGCCGCGCCGAGGAGCAATGGATCGCGCCGCTCGCGACCGCGCTCCAGCACGGCCATATCGTCTATATGGTCGGGTCGCTGTTCGTCGGAATCGCGTTCCAGCCTTTCATCTACATGATGCTGGCGCTCGAAATCGGGCTGTCGACCTATTGCCGCCGCCGCGAGCAGGAATCGGGACGCAACTGGATGCGGCCGCGCGCGCAGGGATTTGCCGCATGATCGCGGCGCAAAAGCCCCGCATGCTGCCGACGCTGACCGGGGTGCGCGGCTTTGCGGCGCTCGCGGTGCTGTTCTATCATATCCGGGGCGGCATGGCGGGCTATCTGCACGGCGCGGTCATCGACGGTTTCGCGCACGGCTATCTTGCGGTCGATCTCTTTTTCGTCCTGTCGGGCTTCGTGCTGTGGTGGAATTACGGTCCGGCGTTCGTTGCCGAGGGGACGCGCGCCGCGCCGCGCTTTCTGGTCCGCCGCATCGCGCGTATCTTTCCGCTGCATCTCGCGATCCTGGCGGCGATGGCGCTGTTCGCGGTCGCGCTGCTCGCCAGCGGGCGCGATCCGGGGCCGCATTACGGCTTTGCCACGCTGCCCGCGCACGCGCTGCTGGTCCAGAATTGGGGCTTCACCGCCGATCTGCGCTGGAACGACCCGGCCTGGTCGATCTCGACCGAATGGGCGGCCTATCTGCTGCTCGCCGCGACCGGCGGCTGGGCGGCGCGATTGCCCGCGGGGCGGTGGAGCTTTCCGCTCTTCGCGCTGCTGCTCGCGGCAGCGCTCGGCGGCTGGTTCGCCGCGACGGGGCGCGCGGGGATCGGCGACGATATCGCGGCGACCGGCCTCGTCCGCTGCCTCGCCGAATTCTTCCTCGGGGTCGCGCTCTGCCAGTGGTGGACGGCGCAGCGCGCGCGCGGCGACGGGAGCCGGGTCATATATGCGACCGCGGCGATCTTCGCGCTGCTCGCGGCGCTGATCCTGTTCGCCGGCCTGCCCCAGCCTGCGGCGATCCCGCTGGCGATGGCGGCGGTCGTCATCACCGCGCTCCAGGCGTCGCTCGCACCGCATCCGCTGCTGTCGGGACGGCTCGCCCAGTGGCTCGGCGACATCAGCTACGCTGTCTATCTGTCGCACTTCTTCCTGTGGATCCTGTTCAAGCTGGTCCTTGTCGACGATCCGGCGATGGTCGCGCCGATAAAGATCGCCGCCTTCGTCGCGCTGACGCTCGCCGTCTCACACCTGCTCCACCGCTGGCTGGAAGTCCCGGCGCGGCGGATCGTCCAGCGCGGCGGCGACGCTCTCTTGTCGCGGCTGGCGGCCGGGCGGCAGGCGCAAACCCGCCAAAGCTGACGCCTGCCCGCTGCGCCGGCGGAGGGAACCATCGCCCGGCCAGGACGCTTAACAAGGCATGCCGTCGCCGCGTGCCGCCCCCCGCCTGATCCATGTCGACGACAGCCTGCCCGGCATCCGCCGCGAACGGGCCGCATCGGGCTGGCGCTATCGCGACGCCGCGGGCAAGGTGATCCGCGACCGCGCCGAGATCGAGCGCCTCAACGCGATCGCGCTGCCCCCCGCCTATGAGGATGCCTGGTTCTGCCCGGCCGCGAACGGGCATATCCTTGCGACCGGCTATGACGCGCGCGGGCGCAAGCAATATCGCTACCACCCCGATTTCCGGGCCGCGCGCGAGGCGGACAAATATGATCGCTGCGCCAGCTTCGGCCAGGCCCTGCCGCTGCTCCGCGCGCGGCTGGAAAGCGATTTGCGCCGCCGATCGCTGTGCGCGGATCGCGTCGTCGCGGCCGTCGTCCGCCTGCTCGACCTCGCCGCGCTGCGCGTCGGCAACGAACAATATGTCGCCGCAAACAAGAGCTTCGGCGCGACGACGCTGCGCCGGCGTCACGCGCGACTGGAGGGGCAGCGCCTCCGGCTCCGCTACCGCGCCAAGGGCGGCGCGCGGCGCGAGGTGACGATCAGCGACCGCAGCCTGGCGACCCTGGTGCGCCGGTTGCAGGACCTGCCCGGCCAGCATCTTTTCCAATATGAGGATGCGGATGGCCCGTGCGCGGTCGGGTCCGACGAGGTCAACGCCTATATCCGCGAGGCGATGGGCGCCGATTTCAGCGCCAAGCATTTCCGCACCTGGTGGGCGAGCGTCGAGGCGTTCGCCTGTCTGTACGACGCCGAAGAGCCACCCTCGCTCAAGGCGATGCTGACGCGCGTCTCCGACCGGCTCGGCAACACGCCCGCCGTTGCGCGGCGCGCCTATGTCCACCCGGCGATGATCGCCGCTGCGCAGGATCGCGGAGATTTTGCCGCGGTCGCGGGGCGCCTGCCGCGCGCGACCAAATATCTTTCGCGTTACGAACGCGGATTTTTGACCTATCTGGAGCGCGCGCCCGATGCCGGCGCGCTGCTCCGTTCCGCCTGACCGACCGACCAGACCAAGAGGACCGACGTGACTTTGCCTTTCCTTGCCACCGCGACCGCCAACCCCGCCGCGCAGATCCGCGCCTGGTGGACCAGCAGCGTCGCGTGGGTCGATACGCACTGGCTGCAGATCGGCATCGCGATCGGCGCCGGGCTCCTCATCTATTTTGCGCTGTCGCTGATCCGCGGTTTCGCGCTCAAGAAAGCGCAGTCGGCGCCGGGGCAATTCACGCTGACCGACATTGTCGGGCGGGTGATCCACAAGACCAAGTCGCTGGTGCTGGCGATCGTCTCGGTCCGACTGGTCGCGGCATCGGCCAATCCGCCGGTCGTCGTCCTGCATATCATCCAGTTGGTCTTCACCGTCGCGGTGGTGCTGCAAGTCGCGATCTGGGCGCGCGAGATCGTCCTCGGGCTGATCCAGCGCCGCGCCGCCGATGGGCATAACGAGACGCTGGTCAACGCGATGGGCATCATCCGCCTGCTCATCAGCATCGCGCTGTTCGCGGTCGCGGCGATCGTCATCCTCGACAATATGGGGGTCAATGTCACCGGCCTGATCGCCGGCCTGGGCATCGGCGGCATCGCGATCGGCCTTGCCGCGCAGGGCATTTTTTCCGACCTGTTCGCGTCGCTGTCGATCATCTTCGACCGGCCTTTCCGCGTCGGCGAAGCGATCAAATATGACAATAGCGTCGCGACCGTCGAGCGCATCGGGCTGAAAAGCACGCATCTGCGGTCGGTCAACGGCGAGCTGCTGGTCATTTCCAACACCAATTTGCTATCGAAGGAAATCACCAACTATGCCCATCTCGAACGCCGCCGCGTCCAGTTCGCGATCGGTGTAATCTATCAGACCACGCCCGCGATGCTGCGCGCGCTGCCCGACCTGCTGAAGGCGCAGGTCGAAGCCGAGGGGCATGAGTTCATCCGGTCGAGTTTCATCGGCTTCGGCGCCTCTAGCCTCGACTTCGAACTGGTCGCCGACATTCCGAGCGCAGACTATAACGAGGTCATCGCGGCCCGCACCGCGATCGGCATCCGCGTCTTCGAAGAGATGATCAACGCCGGCTACGACTTCGCCTATCCGACGCAGACGACCTTCACCGCGGCGCCCGACGGGACGATGATTCTCCCCTATGCCGAAAGCGTCACGATGAAGACGCCGAAGTCCGCACAGTCCTGACGCTACGGCGCCGTAGCGCAAAGCCCTAGGCTCTTGTGCTACCCCGCCCCGCGGGCCTAGAACGCGCCCCTCGACAGACATAGAGGGGATAAAGGATGAGCGCGATGACGCCGCAGGAAATGAAGGAACTGGTCGGCAAGCCGCTCGGCACGTCGGAATGGGTGCTGGTCGATCAGGAGATGATCAACAAGTTCGCCGACGCGACCGGCGATCATCAGTTCATCCATATCGACGAAGAAAAGGCTAAGCTGACGCCCTTCGGCGGCACCATCGCGCACGGCTTTCTGACCCTCTCTCTTTTCCCCATGTTGATGGCCAAATCCGACTGCCCGCGCCCCGCAGGCGTCAAGATGGGCGTCAACTATGGCGGCAACAAAGTGCGCTTCCTTGCCCCCGTGCGCTCGGGCAAGCGCGTGCGCGGCCATTTCAAGCTGCTCGAGCTCGACGAAAAGCGTCCGGGCCAGTGGCAGCAGACGCTGGAATTCACGGTTGAGATCGAGGGCGAAGAAAAGCCCGCGCTGATGGCCGAATGGATCAGCCAGTTCTTCGTCTGACATATAAACCGGCATTCCGGCCGAACCTCCCCCGAAAAGACAACCGGAACCAAGCAGAAGGAAGTTTATCATGCGTGACGCCGTCATCGTTTCCACCGCCCGCACCCCGCTGACCAAGGCGGCGCGCGGATCGTTCAACAACACGACCTCGCCGACGCTGGGCGCCTATTCGGTCGCCGCCGCGGTCGAACGCGCCGGGGTTGAAGGAGGCGAGATCGACGACGTCCTGTTCGGCGCCGCAATGCAGCAGGGATCGCAGACGATGAACGTCGCGCGCCTGATCGGCCTGCGCGCCGGCCTGCCCGTCACCGTCCCCGGCATGTCGATCGACCGCCAGTGCTCGTCGGGCCTGATGACGATTGCGACCGCCGCGAAGCAGATCATCGTCGACCGCCAGGACATTTGCGTCGCCGGCGGCGTCGAAAGCATCTCGAAAGTCAGCGGCAGCGGCAAGACCTTCTTCGAGGCCGACCAGGAACTGCTGGCGATGCACAAAGACATCTACATGCCGATGATCGGCACGGCAGAAGTCGTTGCAAAGCGTTACAATATCAGCCGTGAAGCGCAGGACGAATATTCGCTCCAGTCGCAGCAGCGCACCGCCGCGGCCCAGGCCGCTGGCAAGTTCGACGACGAAATCGTCCCCTGCAAGGCGACGATGGCGGTGGTGAACAAGGAAACGAAGGAAGTCACCTTCAAGGATGTCGTCGCCGACAAGGACGAGTGCAACCGTCCCGACACCACGCTCGAAGGTCTGCAGAGCCTGAAGCCGGTGATGGGCGAAGGCCACACGATCACGGCAGGCAACGCCAGCCAGCTTTCGGATGGCTCGTCGGCCTGCGTCGTCATGGAGGCCAAGGTCGCCGAAAAGCGCGGGCTTCAGCCGCTGGGCCGCTATGTCGGCATGGCCGTTGCCGGCACCGAGCCCGACGAAATGGGCATCGGCCCCGTTTTCGCCATCCCGAAGCTGCTCGAACGCTTCGAGCTCAAGATGGACGACATCGGCCTTTGGGAACTCAACGAAGCCTTTGCCGTGCAGGTGCTCTACTGCCGCGACAAGCTCGGCATTCCGAACGACCTGCTCAACGTCAACGGCGGTTCGATCTCGATCGGCCACCCCTTCGGCATGACCGGCGCGCGCTGCGTCGGCCACGCGCTGCTCGAAGGCAAGCGCCGCGGCGTCAAATATGCCGTCGTCACCATGTGCATCGGTGGCGGCCAGGGCGCAGCAGGCCTGTTCGAGGTCTTCTGATTTGCGGCTGAAAGCTCCGCGTGTCGAGCCGGTCGATCTCGACCGGCTCGATGCCGACCAGCGCGCGGCGCTTGAACCCTTTCTTGCCTCCGATGGCGGCAAGGTGGGCGGCGGCAGGATCCTCAATATCTTCCGCACGCTGGCGCAGGCGCCCAAGGCGCTGACCGCTTTCCTCGGCTGGGGCAATTATATCCTGTCGAAGCGCAATGCGCTTACCCCGCGGGATCGCGAGCTCGTCATCCTGCGCACCGGTTATAATTGCCGGTCGGGCTATGAATGGACGCAGCATAAGCGCATCGGACTCGACTGCGGCCTGACCGAAGACGAGATCGAGCGGATCAAGGCCGGACCCGACGCTGCGGTCTGGAGCGATATCGACCGCGCGATGCTGCGCGCGGCCGACGAGTTGACCGCGAACCATTTCGTTGCCGACGCGACCTGGGCGGCGCTGGCGCCGCTCGGCGACAAGGGACGCATGGATCTGGTGATGACCGTCGGTCAGTACACACAGGTTTCGATGATGCTTAACAGCTTCGGCATCCAGGTCGAGGCGGGCTGGGAGGTCGATCCCGACCTGCACGCCTAACCATTTGAGCCTGACTATTTTCTGGGGAGAGACGATATGAGCGGAATCGGCATTATCGCCACGCTGCGCGTGCAGCCGGGCAAGGAAGCGGAATTCGAAGGCGTGTTTGCGGAGCTGGCCCCCGCGGTGCGCGCGAACGAGAAGGGTAACAGCTTCTACAAGCTCTTCCGTACCGCGGAAGCCGGCGTTTACAAGGTGCTCGAATGCTATGACGACGAGGCCGCGGTCGCCGCGCACCGCGCGTCGGACCATTTCCGCACCCTCGGCGCGAAACTCGGCCCCTGCCTCGCCGGAGCACCTGAAATCGAAAGCCTGCCGGGGGTCTGATCGCTCAGGGTCAGAGCGTCAGCCATCGTTCGCAATCGTCCCTGACCCGCGCATCGGCGTCGCGCCGGCCGAGCTCGAGCGCCGCCGTTCGCCCCCTTATCGTCTGCGACAGCAGCGAGCGCGGCGATGGCGCTGGCGCGCGCCCGCGGAACCGGATGGCTGACCGCCATATGGTCGGCGATGTCGCGGGCATTGTCGGTCAGGCGGATTGCGCAGCGGAGCAACGCTTTGGGGGGCGTCAGCGTCGGCCGGCTGGCGATCGTGCCCCACCGCGCGGCGTCGCGCCGGCGGCGGCGCGAACTTCGGGGCGCGGATCGGCGTCGGCCATCGCAGCGGCGTGCAGGGTGGCCGGTTCGAGCGCGACATGGCGTGCGATCCGGGCCGACGCAGAGACAGTACACCGCGTCAGCGCGCGGACAGTTGCAGCCGACCGTCGCGATGGTCACGGCGATGTCAAAGACCGACCCGTCGGCCGTCGATCCGTACAGGCCCGCCGCGGTGTCGAGCAGCGGGAGCGCGTCGATGGCAATGGGCGGAAATTCCATAACCTCTCCTGGCTGAAACGGCGGCGACGATGCCGCCGGCGACAGGGCTAGGAAGGCGACTGAGCGAAGCCCAATTAGCTTCGCGTAATCGCCGATGCGAGCCAGAGCGACAGGCCGGGGGGCGGATCGGCGGGCGGCGTTTCGGTGCAGTGTCGCACCGCATCGGCTCGCGCGCGGGCCAGGATCGCGGGCGGAGTCGCAGCGGGGTGGAAGATATGATCGGCCTCGCCCAGCAGGCGCGCCGCGCGCAGCGTCAGATCGTCGGGATCGTCGCTGGCGAGCGCGATCATTTCAAGGCGCGCGGGCGCCGCCAGATGATCGGCGGCGAGCCAGGCAGCGACAGCGCCTTGGTCCGGCCCGGCAACCGGATCTAGCGCGCCGCCGGGCGCAAGCGCGGCATCGATGGCGCGGCGGCGGTCGGCGGCATCGGGCCAGCGCGCTTTCATCGCACCGCGCGCCGCGAACAGGGCGGCGGCGAGATTGCCGAGGGTGGCGGGCAGCAACGCCTCAATCCGCTGGCGCACCGCCTTGGCAAGCCCGGCGGACGCGCCGCCGGTGCCGACCGCGATCGTCACCGGCGCGCGATCAACGATCGCGGGGGTGGTGAAATCGCAAAGATCGGGCCGGTCGACGACATTGACGAGGAGGCCGCGCGCGCGCAGCTCCGCCGCCGCTTCTTCAGCTCCCTCGTCCAGCGCAACAAAGGCGATCGCCGCGCCGTCTTCCCACTGCGGCACGATCCGCCCGCCGGCGCGCGCAATCAGCCGCGCCTTCGCATCCGCAGCCTCCCCCTCCCCGACCAGCACGACCGTGCGGCCTGCAAGGTTCAGGAAGAGAGGAAACTGGCGCATCAGTCGATCCAGTCGGGGACGCGTTCGGCCGCCATGATCGTACCGGCGGCGATGCGATCGGCGACGACGATATAGCGGTCGCCGTCGACGAGCACTTCGGGAACCAGGCTGCGGCTGTTGTAGGTCGATGCCATCGTCGCGCCATAGGCGCCCGCGGTACGGAAAACGGCGAGATCGCCCGCCGCAACCTTGTCGATCACGCGGTCGCGCGCGAAGGTGTCGCCGGTTTCGCACACCGGGCCGACGATCGAGGCGGTCATCGTCTCGCCGCTCGGACGCACTGCCTGGAAATCGTGCCACGCATCGTAGAGCGCCGGACGTGCCAGATCGTTCATGGCTGCGTCGACGATGACGAAATCGCTCTGCGCTCCCGGCTTGACCCACAGCACTTCGGTGAGCAGCACGCCCGCGTTGCCGGCGATGACGCGCCCGGGTTCGAACATCAAGGTGACGTCCCAGTCGCGGGTGACGCGCGCGACCATCGCGCCATAATCGGCGGGGCTCGGCGGGTTGTCGCCCTCCTTGTAAGGAACCCCGAGCCCGCCGCCGAGATCGACATGGGTGATGTCGTGTCCCGCCGCTCGCAGATCGGCGATCAGCCGCCCGACGCGGACGAACGCCGCCTCGAGCGGGTCGAGGCTGGTGAGCTGACTGCCGATATGGAGTGCAATGCCGCGCAGCTTGAGGCCAGGTAGCCGCGCAAGGCGGTCGAATATTTCGGGCGCGACGTCGATGCCGACGCCGAACTTGTTTTCGGCCTTGCCGGTCGAGATCTTGGCGTGGGTGCCCGCATCGACGTCGGGATTGACGCGCAGCACTGCCTGCGCGGTCATTTCCTTTCGTGCGGCGATCTCTGCGAGCGCGACACCTTCGGGTTCATGTTCGATGTTGAACT
Organism: Sphingopyxis sp. Q841; assembly: GCF_052384365.1. Taxonomy (NCBI): domain Bacteria; kingdom Pseudomonadati; phylum Pseudomonadota; class Alphaproteobacteria; order Sphingomonadales; family Sphingopyxidaceae; genus Sphingopyxis; species Sphingopyxis sp. Q841. Next base: position 970,195 of record NZ_JBQSUM010000001.1, read on the forward strand.
GGCCGATGCCGCGGTCGAGACCGAGCGCCAGTTCGGCCCGCGTCTTTCCGACGCCCGAAAAGACGATATCTTCGGGCGCCATCCCCGACGCGATCGCGCGTTCGAGCTCGCCGCCCGACACGACGTCGGCGCCATAGCCCTGCCGCGCGAGGACACGCAGCACGCCGAGGTTGGGGTTGCACTTGATCGCAAAGGCAATGTGCTTGCGCGGAATGTCGGCAAGCGCGTCGCGAAACACCTGCGCATGGCGTTCAAGCGTCGCGCGCGAATAGACATAGACGGGGGTGCCGATTTCCTCGGCAATGCGCGGCAAGGCGATGTCTTCGGCGTAGAGAACGCCGTCACGATAAGCAAAATGATCCATGGAAAAGGTCCTGAACTCAGCCCGGAGGCGGCAAGTCGAAATCGTCGGGTTCGCGCTTTTCGGATCGTTTAAGAAGGTCGTCGCTGCGCGCGGGCCGGGCCTGCGCGTCAGGCGTCGTGAGCTCCTCCGTGGTCGGCTGGCGCTGTGCCCCGATGGGTAGCGCGGGCGGGGCCGAACCCGCCACCGGCTTCAGATCTTCCTTCTTGCCGCACGCGCCAAGCGCCACGAGCGCAGCGCCCGAGGCGGCCAGCAAAATCGTCGTGCGGATCTTTGCCATCACCTAAATCTCCAGCGCCGCGCGCGCCGCGGCAACAGCCTGCCTTACCCGTTCGGGCGCGGTGCCGCCATAGCTCATGCGGCTGGCGACCGACGCCTCGACGGTCAGCGCCGCGAGCGCGGCGGGCGTGACCGCGGCATGGATCGCCGCCGCTTCGTCCGCCGGAAGCGCCGACAGTTCAACGCCGAGCTCTTCTGATCGTTTCACGCAGGCACCGACGATATGGTGCGCGTCGCGGAACGGCACCCCCGCCTCGCGCACCAGCCAGTCGGCCAGATCGGTCGCGGTCGAAAAGCCCGATGCGGCGAGCGCGCGCATCCGGTCGGTGCGAAAGGCCAGCGCGTCGACCATGCCGGTCATCGCGGCGAGCGAAAGCGCTAGCGCGTCGAAGGCACCGAAGACCGTTTCCTTATCGTCCTGCAAATCCTTCGAATAGGTGAGCGGCAGCCCTTTCACGATCACCGAAAGCCGCTGGAACGCACCGAGCAGCAGGCCTGCGCGGCCGCGCACCAGTTCGGCGGCATCGGGATTGCGCTTTTGCGGCATGATCGAGCTGCCGGTCGACCAGGCGTCGGGCAGACTGACGAAACCGAAGGGCTGGCTGGCCCAGATCACGATCTCTTCGGCGAGGCGCGAGAGGTGAATCGCGGCAATCGAGGCGGCGGCACAAAATTCGAGCGCGAAATCGCGGTCCGATACGGCATCGATACTGTTCGCCATCGGCCGGTCGAAACCGAGCGCCGCCGCGGTCGCCGGACGGTCGAGCGGGAAGCTGGTGCCCGCAAGCGCCGCGGCGCCGAGCGGCGATTCGTTGAGCCGCGCGCGCGCATCGCGGAAACGGCCGCGATCGCGGCCGAACATTTCGACATAGGCGAGCAGATGGTGGCCGAGCGTCACCGGCTGTGCGACCTGCAAATGGGTGAAGCCGGGCATGATGCTGTCCGCATGTTCATCGGCGCGCGCGAGCAGGGCGCCCTGAAGCGCCTTCAGGCCGGAATCGATACGGTCGCAAGCGGTGCGCACCCAGAGCCGAAAATCGGTCGCGACCTGATCGTTGCGCGAGCGCGCGGTGTGGAGCCGCCCGGCGGCTTCGCCGACCAGTTCCTTGAGGCGCGATTCGACCGTCATGTGAATATCTTCGAGCGCAAGATCGACCGGCACACCGTTCGCGGCGAACTCGTCGGCGATCTGCGCCAGCCCGCGATCGATGGTCGCCGCGTCGGCGGCGGCAATGATCCCCTGCGCGCCGAGCATCGCGGCATGCGCGCGGCTGGCGGCGACATCCTCTTCCCAAAGACGTTTGTCGACGGGGATCGAGGCGTTTATCTCTTGCATGATCGCCGCAGGTCCGCCACCGAAGCGGCCGCCCCACATGCTGTTGCTATCGGGAGTATTCGCCATCCGCCGCGTTCCAAATCTTCGTCTTGCCGTGCTGGCCCTGCTGATCGCCGGTTCCTTCGCGGGGTGCGATAGGCAAAAGGAGGCCTCGGAGCAAGCAGGCGCGGGGCAAGCAAATATTTCGCCCGGCGAAGCGGCGCATGGCCGCGACCCCGCCACCTTTCAGCATGTCGTCGAGCGCGGCAACGCCGGCAAGGCCGGACCGGCCGCCGTCTTTCGCGGCCCCGACGACGCACCGGTGACCGTCGCGTCGTTTCGCGGCAAGCCGCTGCTGGTCAATCTGTGGGCGACCTGGTGTGCGCCCTGCGTCGCCGAAATGCCGACGCTCGATGCGCTTGCCGCGCAAAAGGCAGGCAAGCTGACGGTCGTCGCGGTGGCGCAGGATCTGCAAGGCGCTTCGGTCGTCGATCCCTGGTTCCAGAAGGCGGGGCTGAAGGCGCTGCAACCCTATCTCGATCCGCAGAACACTTTGTTGGACGCAGCGAATACCGCGCTGCCGACGAGCATCCTCTACGATGCGAACGGGCGCGAACTGTGGCGCGTGGTGGGCGCCATCGACTGGCAGGGCGAGGAAGCGAAGGCGCTGCTGGCGGAAGGCGGAGTGTAGAATGAAGACGGCGGACGCATAGCGCCCGCCGCCTTTTGAAACTCATTTCGACGATCAGCCTTCGATCGAGACGCGCCCCACAGGGTAGCCCTTCTTGCGCATCACCTTGGTATAATCCTTGTCGGCGTCGACGACTTCGGTCGCCCACTCGTCCCATGCATCCCAGCGATCCTCGCGATCGGTTGCGCGGCCCAAGTCACTCTTGAGCTCCTTTTCAGCCTCCAGAATATCGGTGCGATAATTGTACCAATATTTATTATAGACACCCGCAATCGGCACGCTGCGAACCGGTGGGCGATCGAAACCCGGCGGAATCGACCCATAGGGAACCGTCGCCATTGCAGCACCGGCGGGAAGAGCCATAAGCGCCGCCAAAGTCGTCCTTTTTTTCATCGTTCGTCTCCTTGGTGGACCCTGCTGGTCAGGAGAAAGAACGAAAGAGAACCGGCTTTTCTTCACGGACCGACGAGGATTCGACACGCCTTGCGGCGGAACCGTCCACGGCCGTCCCCGCAGGCAAGGCGGCGCTTTCATCCGACGCCGAAGCTGACGGCGGCATCGACGATTGCCCCTACCCCGGATGCGCCTCGTCACCGACGCTCGATTTGAGCAGCCCGCGGAACACATCCTGCGCGGTCCGTTTGCCCTGCGTCACGTCGAAGACGTCGCGCGCGATCGGCATCGCGATGCCGTGACGGTCGGCGAGCGCCATCACCGTGGGGGCGCTTTTGACGCCTTCGGCGACCATGTGCATGTCGGCGATGATCGCGTCGATATGGCGCCCCTTGCCGAGTTCGACCCCGACGTGGCGGTTGCGCGACAGCGGGCTGGTGCAGGTCGCGATCAGGTCGCCCATGCCCGTCAGACCGGCGAAGGTTTCCGGGCGCCCGCCCATCGCGACGCCGAGCCGGGTGATTTCGGCCAGCCCGCGCGTCATCAGCCCGGCGCGCGTATTGTCGCCCGCGCCGAGCCCGTCGCCCATGCCGACCGCAATCGCGATGATATTCTTGAGCACCCCGCCGAGTTCGCAACCGAGCAGATCGGTGTTGGTATAGACGCGGAACAGCCCCGAATGGAAAAGCGGGTGCAGTGCGCGCACGACGATTTCATCCTCCATCGACAGCACGCTCGCCGCCGCCTGGCCGCTCATGATCTCACGCGCGAGATTGGGGCCGGTGAGCACGCCGACGGGGTGGCCGGGCAGCACCTCCTCGATCACCTCGGTCATCCGCTTGCCCGTCGCGAGTTCGAGCCCCTTGGTCAGGCTGATCACCGGCACCCAGGGACGCAGATGATCGCGCGCCTCCTCGAGCACCGCGCGAAAGCTGTGCGACGGCACGCCCATGACGAGGACGTCGGCGCCCGCCACAGCTTCGCCGAGATCGGCCGTCGCGCGCAGCGCCGCGGGCAGGCGGATGCCGGGCAGATATTTGCGGTTTTCCTGATCGCGGTTGATGCCATCGACCATTTCGGCGTCGCGCGCCCACAAGGTGATCGGCGCGTTGCGCGATACCGTCGCGGCGACCGTCGTCCCCCAGCTCCCCCCGCCGAGCAGGCCCACTTTCAGGCGCATAGCCCCTCCTTCTCCCTGCCCGTCATTGCGAGCGAAGCGACGCAATCCAGTGCTGGCTCGAGCCAGTCTGGATTGCTTCACCCGGCTTTGCCGGGTTCGCAATGACGCATGGTTTGACCAGCGGATCAAGTCCGACGTAATCGGCGGCTAATCGAGCGGCCCGAGAAAATCCTTCATCAGCGCGGCGGTGGCCTTCGGATCCTCGACCATCGGGACATGGCCGACATGATCGAGGACATGCGCGCGGCTGTTTGCGATACCCGCTTCGAGCACGGGGACGCAGCTGATGTCGATCAGCCGGTCGTGGCGGCCCCAGATGATCAGCGTCGGCACCGTCACCTCGCCGAGCCGGTCGTTGAGCGGGCGGTCGCGCATCTCGGTCGCAATGACCCAGAAGGCGGTGTCGAGCTGATCGCGATATTTGAGCGCGTCGGCATAGAGCACCGGCTTCAATCGCGACGGCACGAAGGGCGGTTTGTGGACGACCATCGCGACGAGGCGGTCGGCATCCTCGATACCGGCCAGGACGAGCGGGTTATAATCCTCGTTCGCCGCCTGTTTCTGAAGGTCGCTCTCGTTCGCGCCCGCCACCCCGGCATTGTCGATCAGGATCAGGCTGGCGAGCGCATCGGGAAAGTCGAGCGCGTAGCGCAGCGCGATCCAGCCGCCCATGCTATTGCCCGCGATATGCGGCTGCCGCAGTCCGAGCGCATCGACGAATGCCTTCAGCCGCGCGGTCTGCGCTTCGATGTCATACGCAAGATCGGGGTTGCGTTCATTCTCGCCAAAACCGGGGAGATCGGGTGCGACGACGTAATAGTCGCGCGTCAGAAAGGGCGCGAGAAAGGACCAATTATCCTTGTCGCCCGAAAAGCCATGGACGAGCAGCAGCGTAGGCTTGGCGGGATCGCCGCCCTCCAGATAGGGCCAGGCGCGGCCGTCGACGGTAACGCTTTTCTGCACCGTGCCGCCGCGCCGGCGGAGCAGCGCGCGACCGATCGCGACCAGGCGGCCGGGGAATACGAAATAGAAGATCGCCAGAGCGATCAGCGGCGCAAAAAGCAGAATGAGGAGGAGCTTCATGACGTGCGGAATTTCCCTGTCGATCCGTTGGCTTCAGGCTGACACATGCGCATCGAACCAGCCGATCAGATCGTCCAGCACCGCATCGCGTTCGGGCTCGTTATAGATTTCGTGGAACAGGCCGGGATAGATTTCGAGCCGCTTGTCGGTCGATGCGACATGGTCGAACAGATAGTGCGAGCCCGCCACCGAGGCGAGGCTGTCATGGTCGCCATGCTGGAGCAGGATCGGCAGCGTGATTTTCGGTGCGCATGCCTGCGCAACCGCCATCGCGTCCATGAATTCCTTGCCGAGCCGCGCGCCGATCTTTCCCGTATAGACAAGCGGATCGGCAAGATAGGCGGTGACCACCGCCGGATCGCGGCTGACCCCGTTGGGATCGAGCGCCAATACGCCGAGGCGCGGAAAAAAGCGTGACAGAAAGCGGCTGATCCAGACGGTGAAGCGCGAAGGCGGCGTACCGGGGACAATCGCCGGGCCGGACAGTGCGGCGGCGACAAAGGCGTCCTGCCGATCGATCAGGAACAGCGTCGCGATCAGGCCGCCCATGCTGTGTCCGAGCAGCAGGCGCGGCGCGCCCGGATGGTTGACCTCGACGAGCGTGAGCAATTCGGCCATGCCGTCGGTGAAAGCCGAGAAGCGCGGCACATAGCCCCCCTCGCCATCCGACTTGCCATGGCCCCAATGGTCGACCGCATAGACGGCATAGCCGGCGTCGGTCAGCCGTTTTGCCACATGGGCGTAACGCCCGGCGTGCTCGGCATAGCCGTGCGCGAGGAGCACCACGGCCTTGGGCGCCGCAGCAGGAAGCCAATGGGTGACGTGCAGCGTCGCGCCCGCGCCCGCCGATCCCGGCGGCAGCATCACGCCCGCCATGCTCACCGGACCGGCTTTTTCAGCGCCGCGCTGCGGTGGCCGGGGCCGTCGTCGCCGCCCTTGTCGATGCGCGCCAGGATGGCGTCGAGCGCGCGGCTTATCGCGGTCTGGGTGCGCACCATCTCGATCTTCGGCCAGGCGGTGCGCATGCCGGTGTCGATCAGCTCGTCGATGTCCTCCTGCGACAGATCGGACAATATCTTTGTGGGCGACCAGAATTTGGGCGGCCGGATGATGTTGATGTCGCCGGTATATTCCTGATTGATCAGCGAGCGCGCCATATTGGCGAGGCTGTTGAGCGGCGGCACCAGTTCGAGGGGCTTCTGGAATATCACCATATTGGCGTTGAGCCATGCCTTGAAGGTCGCCATCGAGGCATGCTGAATGGCCTCTATCGGCGCCATCTGCTTGCGCGTGTCGGTCGCGAAAGGCAGCGCGAGCGGGTTCGCCTGGCTGACGATATGATGGTTGACGCCGTAGAGGCGTTCGAGCCGCTTGGTCGGGATGTCGTGCGTCACCGACCCGTCGACCCAGCGCCGGTCGGGCTGATAGGGCACGCGCTTGCCCGCTTCGTCGCGCGCCATCAGCATCACCGGCGGAAAGACGCCCGGCACCGCGCACGAGGCGAGCACCGCTTCACGGATCAGCACATTGGGCGCGGTGATCGCGTTGAGCAGGCGGCCGTTCTGATATTTTTCGGCGGGCGCGACTGACACGTTGAGATGTCGGCCGCTGACCTCATAGGCTTCCTGAAAGGTCAGGTCGGGGATGAGCTCGGCGAGGCGCGCGGCGACCTCGTCAGGGGCGAGGCGGCGCACTTCGGGATCGCGGTCGGCGCTGGCAAGCTTGTCGCTGGCCAGGAAGGCGCCGACCTCGGCATCCTTGCGCGTGCAGACGACCGCGGCGACGATCGAACCGCCGCTCGATCCCGCGAGGATCGTCGGCAGCACGCCCTCCTCCCACAGCGCTTTCACGACGCCGACATGGAAATAGAGAAAGCTGCCCGACCCCGACAGCAGCAGCGCCGAGCGGCCGTAGCAATGCTGGGCGCGGCGGAAGAAATCGCGCTTTTCGTCGCGCGGGATGCTGCGCGCCGCAGCGATCTTGCCCAGCGCGGAGACGACCTCTGCCACATAATTCTCAATCAGCCTTTTGGTGCCGAAACGCGCCTTTTGATAAAGGCGTTCGTGGCCCATGCCGTCGATATTGCCGTGAATGCCTTCGTTGAGGACGAAGAGCAGCCCCTTCACATCGCCCGCCGCCGACAGATTGCGCAGCCGTTCGAGACGGGCGCGGATCGCGCGATAGTCGAAATGCTTGCTTTCGTCGGCGTCGCGCCACGCCTGCATCCCCGATTTGCCGTCGGCGGCGATTGCGGCTCTGGTCCAGGCGGCATAGTCGGGCGCCTTCGCCAGATCGGCGTCCACGCTGAGCGTCGGGGAAAAGATCATTCTGTGGTCCTGCAACATCGCCTATTTTTTGCGATTCTTGCCGCTGTCGGCGGCTTTGGCAACCGGTTTCGCCTTGCCCTTTGCGGCAGGTTTGGCCTTCGGCTTTGCCCTGGCGGCGGACCTCGCCGCTACTTTCGGCTTTGCCGTAGCGGCTTTGGGCCTGGCGGCCGCCTCTTCGGGTTTGGGCTGCGCGGCGAGCAACTCGGCGAAACTTTCGTCGATGCACGTGCGGAAGAAGGCGATGTCGGGCATGATCGCGCGTTCGGAGATGATCGAGAAGCCAACCTGACCGTTATAGCTGGGGGTCGCGATGAACAGCCCCATATTGTTGGCGAGCGGGCCTGCGCCATATTGCTGCACTAGCTGCGCCCCCGCGAGATAGAGCGGCACCTGCGCGCCCGGCACGTTCGAGATGAAAAGATTGGTGCCGCGCACCGCGAAGCGCTCACTCGTCAGGATGCGCGCAACCGCCGCCATCGTCGCGCCCGGAATATGCTGCGACAGGTCGGTCATGATCCGCGCGCTGACGCCCGCCTTTGCCTCCTTCGCTTCCACCGTATAGTCGCGAATCGCCGCGAGGCGCTTCAGCGGATCAGCAATGTCGGTGCGCAGCGGCACGCTCATCGCGGTCACCTGATTGCCGGGACTGTCGGCCTTGCCGCCCTTGCCGCGCCGGTTGATCGGGGCGACCGCGACGACGCTTTCCTTGGGCAGTTCGCCATGCGCCTGAAGATATTTGCGCAGCGCGCCCGCGCAGGTCGCAAGAATGACGTCGTTGACCGTCGCACCGGGCACCTTTGCCCGCACCTTCGCGATATCGGCGAGCGCCACCCGGGTCGCGTCGAACATCTTGTGCGGGCCGACGGGTGCGTTGAAGCGCGTTTCGGGGACGCCCGCGGTCATCCCCTGATCGCTGAGCATCGACTTGCGCGCCGCGGTCATCAGCGAGGGTGACACCTTGAGCAGCGCGTTCATGAATTTGACCGGCGATTGCATCGACGCGGTCCAGGCGCGCGTGGCGACCTCCGCGCTCGACGGCGCACGCCCGAGATCCTCCACCGGCGCGCCGGGGATTGCCGGTGTGCCCTTGGCGTCGATGTCGCTCATCGCGATGAAGGCATGCGCGCCCGATGCGCCGTCGACCGCGGCGTGATGGACGCGGTGGAGCATCGCGAAGCTGCCCTTCGGGATGCCGGGGATGCGATCGAGCCCCTCGATGATGTAAATGTCCCAAAGCGGCCGGTTCATGTCCATCGGCTTCGAGAAATAGCGCGCGACCGCGATGCAGAATTGCCGCCAGTCGCCGGGTTCGGGCAGGCGCGCGTGGCTCATGTGCGCTTCGATGTCGAAATGTTCGTCCTCGACCCAATAGGGGTGGTCGAGATCGAGCGGCAGCCGGTGGAGCCGGCGCTTGAACAGCGGTGAGGTGTCGACGCGCGACTGGACGTGCGCGATGATGTCCTTGAACCGCACGAAGCCGCCCGGCGCCGTCGAGGGATCGTAGATGTAGATACCCATGATGTGCGTCAGATTGTTCGCGGTCTGGGTATAGAGGAACTGGGCGTCCTGGGCGCTGAGTTGCTTAAGCATGCGAACCTCCATCCAACATCGATGATCCCGTCATTGCGAGCGGAGCGAAGCAATCCCCCGTCATCGACCGGGCGCAGGGGCGAAGGCGTGAGATTGCCGCGTCGCCTGCGGACCCTCGCCATGACGGAAGCTGAGTCATGTCATTCTCCCGGCCCCGGTAATCGGTCGGCGAGCGCAAGCGTGGCGAGCCGCATCGATTCCATGACGTTGGCGAGCCCGCGGAGCTCCACGAGCAGCGCGCGGCGCGCGCGCAGGCCGTCGGGGGTCGCGGTTTCCGCCAGCCCCATATGGCGCATCTGCGACAGGGCGTTGGCGAAGAGCAATTTGCCGATCGACGCCTCGCTGCTGATCCGGCGCAAGAGCCAGGCCTGCCGCCCCTCGATCAGCGCGGCGTCGAGCAGCATCTTTTCGTCGACCGGATCGCCGGGCCGCGCGCGCGCCAGAATGTCGGCGACGACCGAATACGCCTCGGCAAAGGGTAGCAGGATCGCATGGCCGACCATCGGCTGACAGCGGCGGATGAGCTGCGCAACGCCGCGGTCCCCGCTCGCCAGCCGTTTGGCCCAGGCGGGATCGATGCGTTCAAGTTCGGCCTCCAGCGCGGCAAGATGTTCGCCGCGCGGCGGGTAGAAGAATTCGAATTTGAACAGATCGCGCAGCCGGTCGATCCGCGTCCAGAAGGCGGCGGTCGAATCCTTGCTGTCGGCATCGCGCAGTTCGAACAGCGCCAGCTCGATCATCGCGCGGTCGAGGAAATGATGCGCGATGATATTGCGATAATAGCTCGCCATCGGATGCTTGGCGGGGTCGATCGAATAGACGGTCTCGCTGCCGGCCTCGAACCGCGTGAGCAGGCCGCCCTCGACGAGCGTGTCGAGCGTCGCCGCGAGCGCCGCGGCGTCGCCACCTTCGAGCTCGCGACTGAGGCGGATGCCGCGCTCGCGTGCCCAGGCGGTGATGCGCGCGATCGTCGCGATCATCTCAGCCTCGGTCACGCCGCGCGGCGCGGTGCCGAGCAGGATGAGGCACATGACCGAAGTGACGGTAAGCGGGGTGACGCGGTTCGCCTCGACCGCGACGGCGAAGGCGATACGCTCCAGCGCGCGCCGGTCGTCGGGGGCCGGCGCCTCCGGAATGAGGACGGGCTCGCCGATATCGAGACGGATGCGCCCCGACGGTTCCTTTAGGCTCTTCATATAGCCGATGAACCAGGCGAGGCTTTCGGGTTTCTTGGTCCGCCCGGTCTGTTCGGCGGCATATTCCTCGACATCGCGGATCAGGTCGAAACTGGTCACGAAGGGTACGAAATGCACCCCCTGCGTCCCGGTCGCATGCGCGGCGTCGAGGACATATTTCATCAGGCCATATTTGGGCGGCATCAGCTTGCCGAGGCGCGAGCGCGTCCCTTCGAAGGCCCAGGACAGCGGGAATCGCTTGGCGAGCAGCCAGGCGATATAGTGGCGCAGCACCAGCTTGTAGACCGGCTGATCCTGAAAGCTGCGGCGAATGAAAATCATTCCCGAGCGGCGGAAGAACTGGCCCATGATCGCGAAGTCGAGGTTGGCGCCGCCAAAGCTGTGCAGCATCGGCAGGTCATTTTCATAGGCGAGGCGGCTGGGGGTCGCGCCGTCGATATAGGTTTTGTGTGTGAACAGGATCGCGGTCGGATGTTCGCGCAGCACCGAGCGCAGCTTTGCAAGCTCGGCCGCGTCGACCTCCATCTCGGGCGCATAGCCGCCGAACATCATCCGGTCGAGCCGCGCGCGCAGGTCGAGGAACAGCGCACTGGGGGTCGCGATGACCTCCTTCATCAGCGGGCGCGCCTCGCGGTAGAGATCGGCGACGGGACGGCCGAGCTGGCCGGCAAGATCGGCAAGCGCGGCGCGAAATTTGGGGTTGGTGCGCAGCGAGTCGGCAACGAAGCGCGGCACCTTGTAGCGGCTGCCGCGGATGCCGCGTTCAGCGACGTCGAGCGCGAGCCCCGCCTGCCGCGCGACGAAGCCGGCAAATTCGCTGCTCCCCTCCTTGCAGCCGTCACCGCCACCGGTCTGCGCGAGATAGCGTGCCTTCAGCTCTGTCTGCGTTGCCGCTTCGCCGACCAGGATCTGCGCCCGGCGCCGGTCGCGCCACAGGATGAACCGCGCGCGCAGCGGCCCCGGACGGCGCGGGTCGCCGAAGATCAGATGCCGGAATTTCAGCGCGCGATCGCGCTCGAAACCAGGGATGCGCCACGCGACGCGCAGCGGCACCACCGTGCGCGCAGGATCGCCCGCCAGCCGCGCCTTGAGCGCATCGAGGTCGAGGGCATGATCGTCATCGGCGATCGCGAGGCTGACCCACATCGGCGCGCCCTCCCCGCCCGGATCGACCGAGGTCGCGTGGATCCAGTCGAGCAATATCTGCCGCTCGATCCGGTTGCGCGCGTCGATGATGTAGAGTCGGTCGGCCAGCTGCTCCGCGACGAATTCGCTGCGGGGCGTGCCGTCGGCCATGGCCTTAAACCACCGTCATTGCGAGGAGCGTAGCGACGCGGCAATCCAGCGCGGCGTAACCCGCCCTGGATTGCTTCGCTTCGCTCGCAATGACGAGGTGAAACATGGGCTAGGCCTTCTTTACCTTTCGGGGCGTCGGCTTCTTCTTGGCGGCAGGCTTCTTGGTAGCCGCCTTCTTCGGCGCCTTTTCGGGGTTTGCCGCTGGCGCCGCCTCCTTCGCAACCGATTCCGCGACCGTCTCCTCGGGCTGGCCGAGGGTGCGCAGGAACATGTTGCGCACGTCGCGGACATGGGTGTTCAGCGTCTTCACCTGCCATTCGGACGTATCGACGGGCGGCAGGACGGTGACGCGCACCGTCGCGGGGCGCATCACGAATTCGTTCTTCGGCGCGACGTCGGTCGCATTGTGGATGACGATCGGGACGATCGGCACGCCCGCCTGCATGGCGAGGTGGAAGGCGCCCTTCTTGAAGGGTTCGAGCTTCGGGGTCAGGCTGCGCGTCCCTTCGGGGGCGATGCAGATCGACTTGCCTTCCTTCTGAATGGCTTCGACCAGCGGTTCCATCGCCTTGATCGCGCTTTTGCCGTCGGCGCGGTCGACGAAGACGGTGCCGCCCCATTCCATCAGCTTCCCCAAGATGGGAATGTCCTTGATCTCCTTCTTCCCCACCCCGCCCATGTCGCGGCGGATGAGCTTGGCAAGGATCATGACGTCCGCCTTGCTCTGGTGGTTGAAGATGAAAATGCACGGGCGCGACGACCAGAGGTGGCGTTCGTCCTCGACCTCGAGCTCGACGCCGGTGATCGCGGTCGCGAAGTCGCCGAACAGCCCCATCGAGAAATTGACCGCCTCGCGCTGTGAACGCGTCAGCGCCCAGATCGGCAGGCCAGCCGCGAAGGCGCCGATCAGCGAGCCGGTGGCGTAGATGGTGCGCGTATAGTCGACCCACGACGGCGTGCCGCGGCTCGCGAAGCGCTGCACCGGCCAGCCCCGCTCGTCGGCGATCGCCTTCAATTTCATATTGGGATTGAGCGGCCGCGGCTTGCCGACGCGTTCCAGCAGTTCGATGTCGTCGTCGCTGTCCGAATAGAAATAGCTCTGATCGAGGTCGAGGCCATAGTCTGCGGCAAGCTCCTCGGCGGCAAGCACCTTGCCTTCGCCGAAGCAGAGCGGGCGGATGATGTCGCCGGTGAACACGCCATCTTCGATTTCATAGGCGGAGCATTTGATGTCGGATATGCCGAGGTCGCGCGCGGTCGGTTCGATCTGGTAAATCGTCGCCGACGAGATGATCGCGACGCGGTGCCCCTTGGCCTGATGCGCCTCGATGATCGCGCGCGTCTCGGGATAGATTTTGCGCGCGATATGCTTCTTGTAGAGTTCTTCGCCGAACTGGACGAAGCTTTCCTCCTCGACGCCTTTCATGAATTTGGCGGCGCCGCTCATCAGCCCCGAAAAGCCAATCGCGCCCAGACTGTGCTGCGCGATGACATTCGCGGTCTCGGCGATTTCCTCGACCGACATTTCGCGGCGCTGCAGCTTTTCGCGCAGCATCGCCGTCGCCGAATAGCCGGCGATGATCGTTCCGTCGAAATCGAAGAGCGCGGCGATATGCGATCCGGGTTCGGACGCGAGAACTTCTTCCAAATGCGGCTGCGGCCTTGGCACGCGCATCTCCCCCACTGGCGGCTGTACCGCCTTATCCCTGCACGATGACAGGTAAAATGGGGTTAATCAATGGCGCGAAAGCGCCGACGCCTCGCGCGCGAGTGTCTCGATCCGGGCCGGATCGAGCGGCCCCGCGGGGACGACCCAGCTGCCGCCGACGCACAGCACCGCGTCCAGCGCGAGCCATTCGGGTGCGGTCACGGCGGTGATGCCGCCGGTGGGGCAGAAGCGCGCCTGCCCGAACGGCCCCGCGAGCGCCTTGAGCGCAGGGATGCCGCCGCTCGTCGCGGCCGGGAAGAATTTGAAATGCGAGAGGCCAAGATCCATGCCGCGCATGATGTCGCCGGCATTGGCGGTGCCGGGGAGGAAGGGAATGCCGCTCGCGACCGCCGCCTTGCCGAGATTGTCGGTCAGCCCCGGCGAAACGATGAATTCGGCGCCCGCATGGATCGCGCCCGCCAGCATCGCGGGATCAAGGACGGTCCCGGCGCCGACGACCGCACCCGGCACCGCCTTCATCGCCGCGATCGCAGCGAGCGCGGCAGGGGTGCGCAGCGTGACCTCGAGCACTGGCAGGCCGCCCGCGACGAGCGCCTCGGCCATCGGGACAGCGTCCTCGACGCGGTCGATGACGATTACCGGGATGACGGGGGCTAGCGCCATGATCTGGTCGATGGACTTGTCGGACATCTTCTAACTCCGTTCGCCCTGAGCTTGTCGAAGGGCTGTTCTATTCCGGATCCGTTGAAACGAAGAGCGGTCCTTCGACAAGCTCAGGACAAACGGTTTTCGCATCAGACGACGGTTTCCATCGCCGCGAGCATCGCCGACCCGCCCTTTTCGGCTTCGTCGGCGTGGTGACGGAACAGCGCAAACAGCTCGCGCCCGACGCCGAGTGCGGGCGGCGGGGCGATGGCGGGCGACCGCGCGGCCCATTCAGCGGGATCAACGAGCGCCGTCACCTCGCCGTTTACCGCGCAGACGCGCACCATGTCGCCGTCCTGCAGACAGGCGAGCGGGCCGCTGACCCCGTCGGGGCCGGGCAGCGCCTCGGGCGAGAGGTGGATCACCGCAGGCACCTTGCCGCTCGCCCCCGACATGCGGCCATCGGTGAGCAGCGCGACGCGGTAGCCGCGGTCCTGCAGCACGCCGAGCGCCGGGGTGAGCTTGTGGAGTTCGGGCATGCCGTTGGCGCGCGGCCCCTGGAAGCGCACGACGACGACGCAGTCGCGGTCGAGTTCACCCGCCTTGAATGCAGCGAGCACCTGATCCTGATCGTCGAAGAGGCGAGCCGGGGCTTCGATCGTCCAGCGATCCGGGGCAACCGCGCTCGTCTTGATGATCGCGCGGCCGAGATTGCCCGACAGCAGCCGCATGCCCCCGTCGGACGAAAAAGGCGCGGAAACGGGACGCAACATCGTGTCGTCGCGCGACGTCTCGGGTGCGGCCTCCCAATGAAGCGCATCGTCGACCAGCACCGGCTGTCCCGAATAGTCGGCCATTGACCCGCCCACCGTGAGCACATCGCCGTGGAGCAGTCCGGCGCCGAGCAGTTCGCGCACGACATAGCCGATCCCGCCCGCGGCGTGGAAATTGTTCACGTCGCCCGCGCCATTCGGATAGACGCGCGCGAGCAGCGGCACGGCGCGGCTCAGCTCGTCGAAATCCTGCCAGTCGATGATGATCCCCGCCGCCCGCGCGATGGCCGGCAGGTGGATGGCATGATTGGTCGAACCGCCGGTCGCGAGCAGGCCGATCGCGGCATTGACGATTGCCTTTTCATCGACGCAGCGCGCGAGCGGGCGATAGTCGTCACCGGTCCAGCCGATTTCGGTCAGCCGGTGCGTCGCGGCACGCGTCAGTTCCTGCCGCAGCTTGGTGCCCGGATTGACGAAGGCGCTGCCGGGAATGTGCAGCCCCATCAATTCCATCATCATCTGGTTGGAATTGGCGGTGCCATAGAAGGTACAGGTGCCCGCGCCATGATAGCTGGCCGCCTCCGCCTCGAGCAGCGCGTCGCGGCCGACCTTGCCTTCGGCATACAGCTGACGGACGCGGACCTTTTCCTTGTTCGCGAGGCCCGACGGCATCGGCCCGGCCGGAATGAGGATCGTGGGCAGATGGCCGAAACGCAGCGCGCCGATGAGTAGGCCGGGAACGATCTTGTCGCAGATGCCGAGCAGCAGCGCGCCCTCGAACATCGCGTGGCTGAGAGCGATCGCGGTGCCCTGCGCGATATTGTCGCGGCTGAACAGCGACAGGTCCATGCCCGCCTGTCCCTGCGTCACCCCGTCGCACATCGCGGGAACGCCGCCCGCGACCTGCGCCGTCGCACCGGCTTCGCGCGCGAAAATCTTGATCTGTTCGGGGTAGCGGCCATAGGGCTGATGCGCCGACAGCATGTCATTATAGGCGGTGACGATGCCGATATTCATCTCGGCGCCCGCGCGGATCGCGGGCTTGTCCTCGCCCGACGCCGCGAAGCCATGCGCAAGGTTGCCGCACGACAGATTGCTGCGATTGGTTCCGGCCTCGCGCTGCCGCTGCATCAGATCGAGGTAGGCGGCGCGGCGCGGCGCGCTACGGCGGGTGATGCGGTCGGTGACGGCGGCGATCGTGGGGTGGAGATCAGTCATGGCTATTCCCGTCAATCATGCCAGCTCGCTCCGTCGCGTTCGATGAGCGCGATCGCGCTCGACGGGCCCCAGCTTCCCGCGGTGTAGGTCTGCGGCGCCAGATCGACCGATGCCCAGGCGTTGCGGATCGAATCGATCCATTCCCACTGCGCCTCGACCTCGTCGCGGCGCACGAACAGCGTCTGATCGCCCTCGATGAAGTCGAGCAACAGCCGTTCGTAGGCGATGCGCCGCCGCTCGCCCTCGAAACTGTGCGAGAGCGACACGTCGAGCGTGACCTCTTTGAGCTTTACCCCGTCGCGGTCGAGTCCCGGCTGCTTCGCCATCACCTTGACCCGGATATTCTCTTCGGGCTGCAGGTTGATGATCATGCTGTTGGCGTCGAGCCGGCCGGCGCCGACGCGCGCGAAGATATTATGCGGCACCGGCTTGAACTGGATCAGCACTTCCGACTTGCGCTGCGGCATCCGTTTGCCGGTGCGCAGGTAAAAGGGCACGCCCTTCCAGCGCCAATTGTCGATATAGGCCTTGAGCGCAACGAAGGTTTCGGTGTTCGACGGATGGCCCAGCTCGTCGGCATAGCCCGCGACCGCGGCGCCGTTCACCGCGCCGCTCGTGTACTGACCCTTGACGCTGTGCGCCTTGACATCGTCGGCGCGCATCTTGCGCAAGGACCGCAGCAGCTTGACCTTTTCGTCGCGCACCGCGGTCGCCGAGACGCTCGCCGGCGGCTCCATCGCGATGATCGCGAGGAGCTGGAGCATATGGTTCTGCACCATATCCTTCAATGCACCGACGCCGTCATAATAGGACACCCGGCCTTCGAGGCCGACGGTTTCCGCCACGGTGATCTGGACATGGTCGATCGCCTGCGCGTTCCATAGCGGTTCGAACAGCATATTCGCGAAACGCAGCGCGAGCAGGTTCTGGACCGTTTCCTTGCCCAGATAATGATCGATGCGGAAAACGCGATCCTCGGCAAAGGCGCTGCCGACCTGTTCGTTGACCGCACGCGACGAGGCGAGATCGTGGCCGATCGGCTTTTCCATCGCGATCCGGCATTCGGCGCAGGCAATCCCGGCCGCGGCGAGCCCCTGCGCGATCGGGCCGAACATCGATGGCGGGGTCGACAGATAGGCGCCGATCGGGCGGTTCATCCGGTCACCGAGCATTTCGGCAAGCCGGTCGTACCCCGTCGCTGCACCGGCATCGACCGCGCAATAGTCGATCCGCTCGAGGAAAGCGGCAATCACCGCTTCGTCGATGCGATCGCCCGCGAGGTGATCGTCGAGCGCGGCGCGTACCATCGCGTGCGCCCCTGCCCGGTCCATCTGCGATCGGCCCGAGGCGACGATCGTCATCGCATCGTCGAGCAGCCCGTCCATGTGCAGATTGTAGAGCGAGGGGAAGAGCATGCGATGGGCAAGATCCCCCGTCGCCCCGAACAGCACCAATGTTTCGACTTTGACGCTCACAAATATCCCCTTGGATAACGGACAGGGACGGTGGCGAAAGCCCCTGGCGATTGCAACGCGCATACGTAAGCCGCATAGCTTTGCATCGCCATTGGCAAGCCGCCCGCATCTGGCATAGGAACGCGCCATGACCGACGCGCCCATCCCCTATGATGTCATCGTGATTGGCGGCGGCGTCAATGGGGCCGGCGTCGCGCGCGATGCCGCGGGGCGCGGCGCGCGCGTGCTGCTGATCGAACAGGGCGATCTGGCGCAGGGCACCTCCTCGGCCTCGACCAAGCTGATCCACGGCGGGCTGCGCTACCTCGAGCATTATGAATTCGGCCTGGTGCGCGAAGCGCTGGCCGAGCGCGAGATATTGTGGGGCATCGCGCCGCACATCATCTGGCCGATGCGCTTTGTCCTCCCCTATCGCGACGGGCTGCGGCCGCGCTGGCTGCTGCGGCTCGGCCTGTTTCTCTACGACCATATCGGCGGGCGCCGGAAATGGCCGCCGACGCGGTCGATCGACCTGGCGCGGCATCCGGCGGGCGCGCCGCTGCAGCCGCAATATGCCAAGGGTTTCGAATATTCGGATGGCTGGGTCGACGATGCGCGGCTGGTGATGCTGAACGCGCGCGACGCCGCCGACCGCGGGGCGCGGATCAAGACGCGCACCCGCGCCGACCTGATGCGGGTCGAGGACGGGCTATGGGTGGTCGAGGCGACGGGCGCGAACGGCCAAGCCTATCGCTTTACCGGCCGCAGCCTTGTCAATGCCGCCGGCCCCGCCGTGCTCGACCTGCTGCGCCGCGCCGCCGCGCCGCCCGATTATCAGATGCGGCTGGTGCGCGGATCGCACATCGTGGTGCGCAAGCTGTTCGACCATGATTTCGCCTATTTCTTCCAGCTTCCCGACGGCCGCATCTTTTTCGCCATCCCCTATGAGCGCGATTTCACGCTGATCGGGACGACCGACCAGGATCATGAGGGATCGCTGGCCGACGTGCATGCAAGTGCCGAGGAAATCGCCTATCTGTGCGAGGGAGCGAACCAGTATTTCGCCGCGCAGATCGGCCCCGACGATGTCGTGTGGACCTATTCGGGGGTGCGGCCGCTGGTCGAGGACGGATCGGGCAAGCCCGAGGCGGCAACGCGCGGATACCGCATCGACCTCGACATGGAGGAAGGCGCGCCGCTGCTCACCATCTATGGCGGCAAGATCACCAGCTATCGCCATGTCGCCGAACATGCGGTCGACGATCTGGCGGCGCATGTCGCCGCGCTGACCGGCGCGCGCTGGACCGCCAGCGCGCCGCTGCCCGGCGGCGATTTTCGGACCGACAGCGCGGCGACGCTGAAGGCCGACTATCGGCTTGCCCACCCCTTCCTCTCCGCCGCGACGGTCGACCGCATCGTCAAGGCCTATGGCACCGACGCGCGGGCATGGCTCGGCACAGCCCAAAGCTGGGACGATCTGGGCGGCGAGATCGCGCACGGACTGTCGGCCGCCGAAATCCGCTGGATGATCGACCGCGAATGGGCGCAGACGAGCGACGACATATTGTGGCGGCGCAGCAAGCTGGGGCTGCATTTCACCGCCGAGGACATCAAGCGGATGGATGCCTTTCTGGACGGCATCGCCGTCAAGCCCGCGCTGCCCGAATAGATCAGGCTTTGACGCGGCGGTTGTGCGGCGGCCGCTTTTCCCTTTCGCCCGCTTGCTCGCGCAGCCGGTTCTCGCGCTCGGCCAGTTCTTCGAAGCGGCAGAGCGGAATTGGTGCGGGCGGTTTCTTCTTGTCGGTCATTCTTCTCTCGTCACCCCGGACCTGATCCGGGGTCCATGCGAGCTTGCGCCGCGAATGGATGCCGGATCAAGTCCGGCATGACGAAAATATGGCGTTCACGCCGCTTCGGCTTCCGCATCCGCCGGCAGGCGGATCATATAGTCGAAGGCCGACAGCGCCGCTTTCGATCCTTCGCCCATCGCGATAACGATCTGCTTGTAGGGCACGGTCGTGCAATCGCCCGCGGCGAAGATACCGCGCTGGCTCGTCTCGCCGCGATGGTCGACCTCGATCTCGCCGTGGCGCGACAGGGTGACGATGTCCTTGAGCCATTCGTTGTTCGGGACGAGGCCGATCTGAACGAAGATGCCTTCGAGTTCGACCTGGTGCGGCGCGTCCGAATTGCGGTCCTTATAGGCAAGCCCCGTCACCTTTTCGCCGTCGCCGAGCACTTCGGTGGTCAGCGCCGAGGTGATGATCTTGACGTTGGGCAGGCTCGCGAGCTTGCGCTGGAGGACGGCGTCGGCGCGGAGCTGGCTGTCATATTCGATCAGCGTGACGTGCGCGACGATGCCGGCGAGGTCGATCGCCGCCTCGACGCCCGAATTGCCGCCGCCGATCACCGCGACGCGCTTGCCCTTGTAGAGCGGGCCGTCGCAGTGCGGGCAATAGGCGACGCCCTTGTTGCGATAGGCATCCTCGCCCGGCACGCCGAGCTGGCGCCAGCGCGCGCCGGTCGAGAGGATAACGGTGCGCGCCTTGAGCGACGCGCCGTTTGCCAGCACGATTTCGTGCAGACCCCCTTCGGCCTTCGCCGGGATCAGTTTCTCGGCGCGCTGCAGGTTCATGATGTCGACGTCATAGTCTTTGACGTGGCTCTCGAGCTGCGCAACGAGCTTCGGCCCTTCGGTGTGCTGGACCGAGATGAAATTCTCGATTGCCATGGTGTCGAGCACCTGACCGCCGAAGCGTTCGGCGGCGATGCCGGTGCGGATGCCCTTGCGTGCCGCGTAGATCGCAGCCGCGGCGCCCGCGGGGCCACCGCCGACGACGAGCACGTCGAACGCCTCCTTGGCGGCGATCTTTTCCGCCGCCTTCGCTTCGGCGCCGGTGTCGAGCTTGGCGAGGATCTGTTCGAGTTCCATGCGGCCCTGACCGAAATTCTGCCCATTCAGGAAAATCGTCGGCACCGCCATGATCTTGCGCTCCTCGACCTCGGCCTGGAACAGCCCGCCGTCGATCGCGGTGTGGGTGATGCGCGGGTTGACCACGCTCATCAGGTTCAATGCCTGCACGATGTCGGGGCAATTCTGGCACGACAGCGAGAAATAGGTTTCGAAGTGGAAGTCGCCATCGAGCGCCGCCACTTGCCCGAGCACCTCGGCGCTCACCTTCGGCGGGTGGCCGCCGACCTGGAGCAGCGCGAGAACGAGCGAGGTGAATTCATGGCCGAGCGGGATGCCCGCGAAGCGCACCGCGACACGGGCGTCGCTCGCGCGGCGGATCAGGAAGCTGGGCCGGCGCGCATCGTCGTCGGTGCGCGTCACGCTGACCTTGTCCGACAGCGCGGCGATATCGTCGAGGAGCGCCGCCAGCTCGGCCGACTTCGCATCGTCGCCGAGCGACGAGAGCAGTTCGATCGGTTCACGAAGGTTCGTGAGGAGGCCCTGAAGCTGCTGCTTCATATTGGCGTCGAGCATGGGGAGAGTTCCTGCCTGGTTTCAAAGAAAATCCGTGTGCTCCCGCGAAGGCGGGAGCCCAGGGCTGTAGAGCGCAAGTGTAGCGACCTAACGCTCTGGGTCCCCGCCTTCGCGGGGACACACGGACGATTATACCTTAGATCTTGCCGACGAGGTCGAGCGAGGGCGCGAGCGTTTCGGCGCCTTCTTCCCACTTCGCGGGGCAGACTTCGCCGGGGTGGCTGACCCAATATTGCAGCGCCTTGATCTTGCGGAGCAGTTCGGCGGCGTTGCGACCCACGCCTTCGGGAGTGATTTCCAGAAGCTGGATTTCACCCTGCGGATCGAGCACGAAGGTGCCGCGGTCGGCAAGGCCGACGCCCTGGCGCAGAACTTCGAAATTGTTCGACAGATTGTGGTTCTGGTCGCCGACCATATAGTAATTGATCTTGCCGATCGCTGGCGAGGTGTCGTGCCATGCCTTGTGGCAGAAATGCGTGTCGGTCGACACCGCGAACACTTCGACGCCCATGTTCTGCAGCGTCGGATAGATGTCGGCGAGGTCTTCGAGTTCGGTCGGGCAGACGAAGGTGAAGTCGGCCGGATAGAAGAAGAAGACGGCCCACTTGCCCTTGACGGTTTCGTCGCTGATGTCGACGAACTTGCCGTCCTTGTACGCGGTCGCGTTGAAGGGCTTGATGGTGGTGTTGAGCACGGACATGGAGAGCCTCCTTTTGTTTGTGGAGCCCTCCCCTAGCGATTTATGTTGCAGTGCGGAAATTGGAAATCCGCACAGCTATAATCGATTTAATCGATCAAAAACGCCTTGAATTGTCAATCTTTCGAACACATGTCGCGCCGCTTGCATCATCGTCAGGACCAGCTGCGCGCCAGCTTCTCCGCCGTCGCGTCGATCGCGCCCGGCCCGGTATTGCCGACCAGCGCATAGGACATGTCGCCGCGGCGCCAATAGGCCACCGATTGCGCGCCTTCACGCACCGCATCGGGGCGTTCGGGCGCCCCGGAACGCTGGTGCAGCGCAAAGAGCGACAGCGGATCGCCAGCCTGGGTGCGGACCGCGACGAGCAGGGCCGGGCCGCGCTCGGTCGGGAAAAGCTGAACGTCGGTGATCTTCCAGCTCTTCGGCACGCTGGGGATCGCGATATTGGTAGTGCTCGCAATCTCGCGCGCGTCGTAATGCGGGGTTTCGGCCTGCGAATCGAGCCCGGCGCGCATCATCGCGATGCGGTGCGAAGAGATGGCATAATCGACGTAGGCGGGCGGTCCCTGGGTTGCGACGAACAGCAGCGCAACCACCGCCGCGGCGACAGAGGTGCCGCCGACCGACATCCAGCGACCCCAGCGCCGCACCGGCTCTGCCAGATCGCGGCCGAGCGCCGCGACCGCGGCGGGCATCGCGCGCTTGTCCTGCGCCAGAAGCTGCAAGGCGCTGCGTGCGCCGAGATCGCCCATCACGCGTGCAGCAAGGTCGGGGTTACGGCGCAGATGATCCTCGACGGCGAAACGCCCTTCGACATCGAGTTGCCCGTCGACATAGGCGGCGAGTTCACTTTCGTTCGGCCCGTCAGTCATCCTGTCCTCCAACCAGTCGCAGCGGCGCGGCGCGGCGCCGTCCGTCCGTGTCCTCGCGTCCATTTTCGAGATCGCGGAGCGCCGCGCGCGCGCGCGCAATGCGCGACATCACCGTTCCGATCGGGACGGCCAGAAGGTCGGCGCATTGCTGATAGCTGAGGCCTTCGACCGCGGTCAGGTGCAGCACCGCGCGATGATGGTCGGGAAGCGCGGCGAAACTGTGCGCGATCTCGCGCAGCCGCGCATGATGTTCCTGCGCCGCGTCGGCCTGCGTCGCCAGCGTATCGGCGAAACGATCGTTGCGCCGCGCCTCGGCCGCGCGGCGCCGGGTGCCCGATACGAAGACATTGTGGACGATCGCGAGCAGCCAGCCCCGGCGGTTGCCCTCGGCCCGAAAGGTGTCGCGCCGTTCGATCGCGCGCAGCAGCGCATCCTGCACCACATCGTCGGCATCCTGATCGTCGCGCGCGAGCGAGCGCGCATAGCGCCGCATCGCGGCGAGATCGCCGTCGATATCGAGGTCGGCGTCGCGGCCCTTGCGCATCGAAACTCCTCAGGCGACTCTCGCCAGCGCCGCGATAGTAGCGGTTCCGGCGAGCCGGCCATAGAGCGCCGCGACCCCGGCGAGAATATCGTCCCAGCAATAGCGGTCCGCGGCCGCCGCAGCAGCGCGGCGCAGCACCGCGAGCTGCGCGGGTTCGTCGATAAGCTGCGCGATCGCATCGGCATAGGCCGCGGCGTCGTGCGGCGGGACCAGCAGGCCGGTGCCGCCATGCACGATCAGCGACGAGGCGCTGGAAACGTCGGCCGACACCACCCCGATCCCCGATGCCATCGCCTCCAGATTGACGTTGCCGAAAGCCTCGGTCACGCTGGGATTGACCAATATGTCGGCGCTCGCCACCGCGCAGCCAAGGTCGGCGCCGGCCAGATGGCCCAGGAAGGCGACATTGGGCAGTCGCCGCGCGAGCCAGTCGCGCGCCGGTCCTTCGCCGACGATCATCGGGCGCACATTATAGCCGCGCGCGCGGAGCGCCTCGATCGCGTCGGCAAAGACGCCGAGCCCCTTTTCGAGCACCAGCCGCCCGAAAAATAGCGGCACCACATCGCCGGGTGCATAGCCGAGCCGGGCGCGAAAGGCGTTGCTGCGCAGCGCGGGATGAAAGGCGGTACGGTCGACCCCGCGCGACCAGATCGACACATTGTCGCGGCCGTAGAGCGCCGCGAATTCGTCGAGGATTGGCGGCGTCGGCAGAAGGATATGATCGGCATCGCCGTAGAAGCGCCGCAGATAGGCCTCCATCGGCCGGCGCAGAAAGCCGAGATGATAATATTCAGGGTAGGTTTCGAAGCGCGTGTGGAGGCTCGCGACTACCGGAATGCCGGCGGCCCGCGCATATTTTTGCGCCTGGCGGCCCAAGATATCGGGCGCCGAGAGATGGACGATATCCGGGGCAAATGCCTTGAGGTCGGCGCGGGCAGCGCCCGTGAAGCCAAGCGCGAGGCGATATTCGGGGCGCCCCGGGATGCTTGCAGAGCGCACCGAGACAATATCGCCGACCGATTCGAACGCCTTCGTCGGCGCGGTCGGCGAATAGATACGTACCGCCATTCCTGCGCGATCGAGCAGATAGGCGACGAGGCGGTTGAGCGCCCGATTGGCGCCGTCGCGCACGCAGTCGTAATTGCCCGAGAAGAGCCCGATGCGCAGCGGCCGGCCGGCGGGCGAACGCCCCGCGACCCGGCTCGATTCCAGATCATGCTTCATGCCCGGTTTACGCCCCCGCGGCGCGGCTTATTCCATCGGCGCGCTCGGCGCGCTAAGATTATGGCTACAAAGGAGAGACGGACATGATCGGACTGTTCGCGGCGATTTCGGCGGCACTGGCGGTCGCGGCGGGTGCCTTCGGGGCGCATGGCGCGGCGGGACCGCAGGAGGCCGACTGGCTGCGCACCGGCGGCCTGTATCAACTGGTCCACGCGGTTGCGGCGCTCGCGATCATGGGGACCGCACGGGGCCCGGCGATCATGCTGCTGATCGGCGGCGGGCTTTTTGCCGTCACCCTCTATGCGATGGCGCTCGGCGGACCGCGCTGGCTGGGCGCGGTGACACCCGTGGGCGGCACCCTGCTGATCGCCGGCTGGCTGTGGGCCGCGTGGCTCTACTGGCGCGGCTGATCGTCAGGCGACGAACCAGTCCTTGACGGGCGTGCCCGTATCGGCGCGTCGATCGAGGGGCCAGGCCGCAGCCCCCCCTTCGGCTATGGCGCTAGGGTATGAACCATTGCAGCCCGTCGGCGCGCCGGCGCTGCATGCGGGCTTCGTGAAATTCGAAGGTGCCGGGAAAGGGATTGCGTTCGAGTAGCGGACGATCGGCGAAGCGCATGGCATATTCCTGGCCGCCGTAGGGACGCCAGCGGGCTGCCGACGGCGCGACCGGCTTTCCGGTCGCGGCAAAGCTGGTCCAATAGTCGATCATCTGCTCCGCGGGCCGCACCTCGGCCGGTCCCTCCGCCGCAGGCCAGTTGCGCGACCCCGCGACCGGACGCCCGGCAATGCCGAAGACGAACGGTAGCTCGCTCGCATGAAAGGCGCAAAGATCGCGCGCGCGGGCCGCCGGGTAGCAATGATCGAAGACGTAAAGATAAGCCGGCGCTCCGGCCGCGGTCTGCGCGCGGACCAGCCGTTCGGTTGCCCATCCGTAGATGGTGTCGCGCGTCGCGGCGAGCATGCTCTCCGTCCCGCCCGACGCCGGATACAGCTTGAGATAGGCGGCGGCGAGATCGCCGTAACGCTTCGCGGCCGCCGCCGCATAGTCCGCCGGGTCGCCCGGCATGGCCGGCACGAGCCGCCGCTGCGATCGCACCTCGCCGCTGTTGAAGCCGGCGAGCAGCGGCACCTTCATCTGCGCGCCGCGGTCGAGGATGTTGACGAGCTGGTCAGGGACGACCACGCCATCGACCACCGGCTGCGCGGGGAAACGGGCGCGCACCGCCGCCGCCAGCAAAGCATCGGGATCGACGGCGCGCAGCGCGGCGATGTCGGCAGCGCCCAGCGCTTCGCCCAAAGCCTGCCCGCTCGCTTCGGCGGATGGCAGACCGAACGCCGCTTCGCGCAGGCGCAGCATCGCGCGCATATTGGTGCTCTGGACGATCGCCTTCGCGAACAAGCCGCGGGCTGGCGGGCTGGCGAGAAGATAGGAGACGCTGAGCGCCCCGGCCGATTCCCCCATCGCGGTCACATTGGCGGGATCGCCGCCGAAGGCCGCAATATTGCGCTGCACCCAGCGGAGCGCCGCCATCTGGTCGAGCAAGCCGTAATTGCCCGAGACATTTTGCGGCGATTCGGCGCTCAGCCCCGGGTGCGCAAACCAGCCGAAGACGCCGAGGCGATAGTTGATCGACACGAAGACGATCCCGCGCCGGGCGAATTCGCGTCCGTCGTACATCGGGCTCGCGCTGCCGCCGAATTGCAGCGATCCGCCGTGAATCCACACGATCACCGGCGCCTTCTTCGCCCCCGCCGGCGCCCAGATGTTGAGCGTCAGGCAATCCTCGCTCTGGGGGCGGGGCGCTTCGAAATAGACGCTGTCGGCGGGATAGGCGGGCTGGACGCAGTCGGGTCCGAACTCGGCCGCCTGTCGCAGGCCCGACCAGGATGGCGGCGCTTCGGGCGGCTGCCACCGCCGCTCGCCCACGGGCGGCGCGGCATAAGGCAAGCCGCGGAATATGCGCACATTGTCCTGCCATGTGCCGGCGACGCGTCCTTCGCCGACGGTCGCCGTCGGCGCCTCGCGGGGGGCGGGTGCGGCCCCCGACAGACCAAGGACGGCGCACAGGCCGATGACGATCTTTCCAAGCGGCGACAGGCTCATCAGCGCATTTCCTCTTCCCGGCGGCGATGCTTGCCATCGTCTATCCGAGTATCTACGCTCACTTGTGAGTGAATATCAAGCCGTCAGCCGGCATTGACCGGCACGGGCGCCGCGTCACAATGTCCCGCCGTCTGAAAACAGCGGCGGGAACAGCCGCAAGGGAGAGCCGATGACCGATCCGACGAGGCGCCATTTCATCACCGCCGCGACCGCCCTTCCCGTCGCCGTCAGCGCCGTGAGCGCGGGCGCCACCATGACCGACACGATCGCGAGCGACCTCGCCGCCTATATTGGTTTCGGCAACAAGCGCGCAGGCGGCGCCGGCGACAATGCGTGCGGCCACTGGCTCGCCGATCAGCTCGCGCGCGCCGGCTACGCGGTCGAAAAGCCGGCCATCTCTGTTCCCCATTTCGACGCCGGAACGTGCGACATGGTCGTCGGCGACACCCGCGCCGCGCTGATGCCGCAGCCGATCGTGACACCGACCGCCGCCGGGGGCGTGACGGGGCCGCTGGTGCGCGTGGATGCGCAGGGCCGCGCCGACGCGCCGTTGGCGGGCGCGATCGCGCTCGTCGACCTGCCCTATGGCCGCTGGTCGTCGGCGCTTGCCAAGCCGATTCGCGCGCCCGTCGAGACCGCCTTCGCGGCGGGCGCCAGAGCGGCGGTGATCGTCACCAACGGGCCGACGGGCAAGATCATCGCGCTCAACGCCGATGGCCGCGCGCCGATGTTTGCGGGTCCGGTCGGTCTGCTCACGCCTGCCGACGCCGCACCTTTTTGGGAGGCAGCGATGCGCCATGCCGCGGCGACGGTGCGCCTGACCGGCGATGGTGGACGGCGGGCCGCCTTCAACGTCATCGGGCGCCTCGACCGCGGCAAGGCGAAATGGGTGGTCGTATCGACGCCGCGTTCGGGCTGGACCGACTGTGCGGGCGAGCGCGGCGGCGGCATTGCCGCATGGCTGGACCTGGCCCGCGGCATCCCGGCGCTGCTTCCCGACCACAACCTCGCTTTCCTGTGCAACAGCGGCCATGAATATGAAAATCTGGGCGCCGAGGAGGCGCTGAAGGCGGTGGCCCCCAAGCCCGACGCGACGCATTTCTGGCTCCACCTTGGCGCCAACCTCGCGGCGCGTGACTGGCACGAAGGCCTGTTCGGCCTCGCCCCGCTGGCTGGCACCGATTCGCAGCGCTATCTGGTCGTCAGCCCCCCGCTGCTTGCGACCGCGCGGCGCCTGTTCGCGGGCTTTGCCGGACTTGAAAGCCCTTACCCCAGCGACAAATTGTCGGCCGGCGAACTCACCGCGATCATCGCCGCAGGCTACCCATCGGTCGCAGGCATTTTCGGCGTCCATCGTTTCCATCATGTCGAAGGCGACGATGCGCGCTGCGTCGATGCGGGTGCGGTCGCGGCAACCACCGCCGCCTTCCGGAAGCTGCTCCTTGCCGCGGCCGCGCCGGGCTAGTGTAGGATTCTAGATCCGGTTCGCGCGCGCGATCGCGCCGAAGTGATGCGCGCTGGGTCGCGGGGTGCGGACGAAAGTGTCGCGATCGACCGCGGCCAGCCCGAAGGGCACCGAATAGCCCGACGTCCATTCGAAATTGTCGAGCAGCGACCAGTAGATATAGCTGTGGACGGCAATGCCTTCGTCGAGACAGGCGCGGACGCCGTCGAGCGCCGCGTCGATGAAGGCGATGCGGCGCGCATCGTCGGCGACGGCGACCCCGCTTTCGGTGACATAGATGGGCTTGCCGATCGTCCGGTGCGCCCAGCGGATCGTATTCGCCAAGGCCTGCGGATAAAATTCATAACCCGACAGCGTCTTTTCGGCGTCCTTCGGGGGCGGCACCATGCCCTTTTCGTCGAAGACGAGCCGCGTGTAGCATTGCACCCCGAAGAAGTCGGCGTGGTCGCGGGCGACATCGATCCAGTTGCCGTAGAGCCGCCGCTCATAATCGGCGACGAGCGACGGCGCGCCCGCCGACTGGATATCCTGAGTCGTAAGCGTGATGCCGACCGGAAGTTCGGGCCGCGCTGCCTTGATCGCCGCATAGGCCCGACGATGCGCCTCCTGCATCAGCGGGGTGGTAACCGCAGGATCGGCGAAGGCGAGGCGCGAGAATTTGGGCGATCCGGTTGCGGCGACCGCGGCCGCCTGCGCCGCCCGTTGCAGCTCCGCACCGGCTTCCGACTGGGGGAACAGCGACACGAGCAGGCCGATATTGGCTTCGTTGAAGGTGGTGACGAGATGCATCAGCCCGCCGAGCCGCTCGGCGACCCTGGCGCAATAGCGCGCGAAGAGCTGCGGCGCGTCGGCGACCTCGAACCCGCCACGCTTCGCGAACCACAGCGGCACGGTGAAGTGGCTCAGCGTCACGACGGGGGCCAGCCCCCGCGCGCGGCAGGCAGCCAGCACCCGAGCATAATGGTCGAGTTCGGCGTTCGAGAAATGCCCCTCGCTCGGCTCGATCCGCGCCCATTCGATACCGAGCCGATAGCAGTTCAGCCCCAATTGCTGCGCGAGCGCGAAATCCTGATCGTAGCGGTGATAGCTGTCGCACGCGTCGCCCGACCGCTCCTTGAACAGCGTCGGTTCGATATTCTCGGCAAGCCAGGCGTCGCTGTTGGTGTTGTTCCCTTCGCTCTGATGCGCCGAGATGGCCGCGCCCCACAGAAAGCCCTTCGGCGCGGGCTTGCGCCGCGCCGGCGCCGGGGCGTTGCCAAGCAGCACCGGCGCGGCGGCGGCGCCGACCGCCCCCTGAATCAGCGCGCGGCGCGCAATGGCATCGCCCCCGCTCATGCCTCGATGTCGCGCTTGTAGGTTTCGGGCAGGAACAGGATGCCGACGACCGCGGTCACCGCCGCAATGATGACTGCATACCACAGCCCCTGATAGATATTGCCGGTCGCCGCGACCATCGCGAAGCCGATCGTCGGCATGAAGCCCCCGATCCAGCCGTTGCCGATATGATAGGGTAGCGACAGCGAACTGTAACGGATGCGCGCCGGGAACAGCTCGACGAGCAGCGCGGCGAGCGGGCCATAGACCATCGTCGCGAGCAGCCCGAAGACGCAGAGGATCAGAATCACTTTCGTCTTGTTGACCTGCGCCGGGTCGGCTTTGTCGGGATAGCCCGCCGCATCGAGCGCCGTTTTCGCCTCGCGCCCGAAGGCGGCGACCACCGCCGCCCGAGCATCCTTGTCGAGCCCCACCGGGTCGGCGACGGCGATCACGCGGTCGCCGACGCGCACCGACGCGGCGCTTCCCGCCGGCGCATCGCGGTTGGCATAGTTGATGCCGTTCTTTGCCAGATAGGATTTGGCGATGTCGCAACTCGATTGGTCAAAGCTGTTCTTGCCGATCGGGTCGAACTGGAACGAGCATTCGCCGGCATCGGCAACGACCGTGACCGGCGCGCGCTCGACCGCCGCGGCCATCGCGGGGTTCGCGGCGACAACGAGCGCCTTGTAGAGCGGAAAATAGACGAACACCGCGATCACGCAGGCGGTCATCATGATCGGTTTGCGGCCGATACGGTCACTGAGCCAGCCGAAGAAGACGAAACTTGGAATGATGATGAGGAGCGCCGTCGCGACCAGGAAATTGGCGGTCGCGCCGTCCACCCGCGCGATACGTTCGAGGTAGAAGAGCGGATAGAGGTGCGCGGCAAAGCCGATCACCGCCTGCCCCGCCACCGCCCCGAACAGCGCAATGAGCACGATCTTCAAATTGCGCCATTCGCCAAAGGCCTCCTTCAGCGGCGCCTTCGACGTCGCGCCGGCCGCCTTCATCCGTTGGAACACCGGGCTTTCCTCAAGCTGCAGGCGTATCCACAGCGCGACCGACAACAGCACGATCGAAAAGATGAAGGGAAGCCGCCAGCCCCAGGCGTTGAAGGTATCGGCATCCATGAACAATCGCAGCGACACGACAAAGGTCGACGCCAGGATCAGCCCGATCATCGCCGTCGTCTGGATGAAGCTGGTGTAGAGGCCGCGTTTTCCGGGCGGGGCATGTTCGGCGATATAGACGGCGGCGCCGCCATATTCGCCGCCGATCGCCAGTCCCTGCAGCAGACGCAGCAGCATCAGGATGATCGGTGCCGCGACCCCGATCGTATCATAGCCGGGCAGAAAGCCGACCGCAAAGGTCGACAGTCCCATGATCGCCATGGTGACGAGGAAGGTATTCTTGCGGCCGACGATGTCGCCGACGCGGCCGAACACGAGCGCGCCGAACGGCCGCACCGCAAACCCCGCGGCAAACGCCATCAGCGCAAGGATGAAGCCCGTCGTTTCGTTCACCCCCGAAAAGAAGTGATGCGAAAGCGCCGTAGCGAGCAGGCCATAGAGATAGAAGTCATACCATTCGAACACTGTCCCCAGCGACGAAGCGGCGATCACCAGCTTCTCATTCTGCCCCTTGCCCGCTTCGGGCGCGGCCTGGCTGTCGGTCGTCATATCCTTCTCCCTTCATCCCGGCAGCGACGGCGGGCTCTTGACCGGCCCGTCCGCCACGCCCCGGGGATTGTCAGCGTTGCACCGCCATCGTCGGCGCCGTGAAACCCGCATTCGCCAGTTCGCGCTCGGCCTGCGTGAAGCCATAGGCCGGCACGACCTCGCCGCGGCGATCGGTGATGCGGTCCCATTCCGAAACCACGCGCGCGGCCGCATCCTCGCCGCGGCCCACGAACAGCCCGTCGGTCAGCGTGACATGCGCGCTCGCGAAATGCCCGGCCCCCGCACAGAGGATGGCGCGCGTCGGTGCGGTATCGCCGACCAGCGCGAGCAGCCCGGGGCTCACCGCCTCGGGCGCCAGCCGCGCCAGCGCTTCGGGCGCGAGCACGCCGTCGGTCATCGCCGTCGCCGCGGTCGGCGCCAGACAGTTAACCCGGATATTGTGCCGTTCGCCTTCGAGCGCGAGCGTCTGCATCAAGCCGACGAGTGCCATCTTTGCAGCGCCGTAATTGGCCTGGCCGAAATTGCCGTAGAGCCCCGACGAAGAGGTCGTCATCACGATGCGTCCGAAGCGCCGCGCGCGCATCTGGTCCCACACCGCCTTCGAACAGATGGCGGCGCCCATCAGGTGAACGTCGACGACCAGGCGGAAATCGTCGATGTCCATCTTCGCAAAGCTCTTGTCGCGCAGGATGCCGGCATTGTTGATCAATATGTCGATCCCGCCCCATGCCGCGGTCACATCATCAACCATCGCCGCGACCTCAGCGGTGTCGGTAACCGAAGCGGGCGCCGCGATCGCTTGCCCGCCCGATGCGACGATCTCGGCCGTCACGGCTTCGGCGGCGGCGGCGTCGCGATCGTTGACGACGACGCGCGCGCCATGGCCTGCCAGCATCAGCGCGTGGGCGCGGCCCAGCCCGCCGCCCGCCCCGGTCACGATCGCTACCCGGTCCTGCAAGTCCTTCTTCATCGCCGCCCTCTCGCTTTCAAATCATAACTCACTTGTGAGTGAATTTACTCTGGTGCGCTGTGAGCCGCGGTAGACACGCAGCGCACGCTGGCTTTAACCCCTGTCCTGCTTTCGCTGCTCGCAAATTTCGCGGAAACCCGCCGCCATGAAGCGCGCCATCCGGTGCTTTACCGCTTCATAATCGTCCGACAGGCACAGGCCGTGCGACAATTTGTCGATACGCCCGGTCCGCGCGAGCGTGAGCATCAGCGCGCCGGTCACGAAGTGATAGCCCCAGAAAATATCTTCCTCGGCC
Organism: Sphingopyxis sp. Q841; assembly: GCF_052384365.1. NCBI lineage: Bacteria > Pseudomonadati > Pseudomonadota > Alphaproteobacteria > Sphingomonadales > Sphingopyxidaceae > Sphingopyxis > Sphingopyxis sp. Q841. Next base: position 1,002,324 of record NZ_JBQSUM010000001.1, read on the forward strand.
GCGTCGGGCAGCGCCTTTTTCAATATGTCGATCAGCCGCAGGACCACGGGATCGAAATATTTGTCCATGAATTCCGCGCCTTCGGGGCTGTTCGACGCCTGCGCACCAAAGGCCCCGTAATTCTTCCACCCCTCGCCGCCCTGGATGTAGAGATCGAGGTCGGTGTCGAGAAAGGCGTGCAGCGCACCTTCGACCGTCGGCTTGCCGGCGGCGGCGCGCTCATAATCGTCGAGCGCCTGCATCCGCCGATCGATCGTAACGACGGCGCGGCGCGCGAAAACGGCATCGAACAGCGTCTGCTTGTCGTCGAAATAATAGTTCAGCAGCGTGTGGTGGACGCCGACCTGCTTTGCGACATCCTTCAGCGTGACGCCGTGAAAGCCATGCTTCGAAAACAGAAGTTCGGCGACGTCGAGAATCTGCTCCATCATTTCGGCGCGCTGCTCCGCCTTCGATGGCCGCTTTGCCGCAGTCTTTGCCTTCGACGCCAAATTCACTTCCTTCCGGGGCTTCGTTCAATCGGGTGCGACCGCGTGGGCCTACACCTGTCCATATTCCGCCCGCAATTGCATTTTGTCGATCTTGCCCGTCGGCGCGAGCGGCATCGCGGCCAGACGCACGACGGCGTCGGGAACCCACCAGGATGCGACGCGGCCATCGAGTGAACCCAGCAGATCGGCATCGCTGATCGCATCGTCGCAGGTTTCGACGAGCAGGATCGGCCGCTCGCCCCATTTGGGATCGCTGCGCCCGATCACCGCGGCGAGCGACACTTGCGGCAGCCCTGCGACGATCGCCTCGATCTCGGCGGGATTGATCCACTCACCGCCCGATTTGATCAGATCCTTGGCGCGCCCGGTAATGGTCAGATTGCCCCCGGCGTCGATCCGCGCGAGGTCGCCGGTGTCGAACCAGCCGTCGGCATCGGTCGCCGGCTCGCTCTGCCCAAAATAGCGTTCGACGACCGAACCGCCGCGCACGCGCAAATGCCCCTCGGCACCGCGCTGCTCGGCGAGCGCCCGCCCGTCGCCGTCGGTGAGCAACAGGTCGATCCCCATCGCGGGGCGCCCCGACAGATCCGGTCGCCGCGCCGGGTCGCCCGGCAGCGCCGCCGTCCCCAGCGGCGACAACTCCGTCATGCCCCAGCTCGTCTGCACCTCGACACCCAGCCGCCGTTCGATCCGGTCCATCAGCGCCGGCGGCATCGACGACCCGCCGACCAGGATACGCTCAAGCGTCGGTACCTCGCCGCCCTCGGCCTCCAGATGCTCGACCAGCCCCAGCCACACCGTCGGCACGCCGACCGCCGCGGTAACGCCTTCGGCCCGGATCAGCCGGGCAAGATGCGCGCCGTCGCTGTGCCGTCCGGGCAGCACCAGCTTGGCGCCGACGGCGGGTGCGGTGAAGGGAATTCCCCACGCATTGGCGTGGAACATCGGCACGACAGGCATCACCGCATCGCGCGCGGTAATGCCGAGAACGTCGGCCTGAAGCTGGCGCATCGTGTGAAGATAGCAACCACGATGCGTATAGGTGACGCCCTTTGGCGCGCCCGTGCTGCCCGATGTAAAGCACAGCCCCGACGGGGTATTCTCGTCGAAATCGCCCCACGGCACATCGGCGGCCGCGCCGACGATATGCGGTTCGAGCGCATCCTCCCCTTCGGCCTCGTCGAGCAAAAGGATGCGCGGCGGCGCGCCGAGGCCGCGCGTCGCATCGCGCGCCAGCCCCAGAAGGTCGGCGCTCGCCAGCAGCACCGACGCTTCCGACTGGCGCAGCATCGACCCGAGCTGCGCCGGGGTCAGGCGCGGGTTGAGCGTGTGACAGATCGCGCCCATCCCCATGATGCCGTACCACGCCTCGACATGGCCCTGCGTATTCCAGGCCAGCGTCGCGACGCGCGCGCCCTTTGCGATCCCGAGCGCCGCCAGCGCCGCTGAAACGCGCAGCGCACGGTCCCGCAGCGCCGCATAGGCGATGCGCCGGACGCCGCCGTCCAGTCCCGCCGACACCACTTCGGCGCCGGGATGCCATTTCGCGGCATGGGAGAGGAATTTGTCGAGCGTCAGGGCATAGGACTGCATCGAACCGTCGATCATTGGCACCCCTCGGCCTTCGGCGGCAGCGGCGGCGCGATGATGCCGACGTTCCAGTTCCACGCTATATCGCCCGCCGCGCGGCGGCGGCAGACCACCGCCTCGTGCAGCGCCGCGGTGCCGGGGAAGAGATTGTGGCCAGCGCGCGGTGTATCCGCAAAATGCAGAAAGCCGCGATCGTCGGTATAGTCGGGCCAGTCCGGCCAACCCTTGGCCTGGGGCTTGCCGGTCGCGGCGAAGCTCGCCCAATAATCGCCCATCGCTTCGCTGAGCTTGCGTTCGGCCAGCGTGTCGGGAATTTTCGGCCACAGCGGCGGGGTCCGCGACGCGGTGCCGAATACATAGGGCAGTTCGGAGGCGTGAAAGGCGTGGAGATTCCACTCCTGGGTCGCGGGATAGCCATGATCGAAGAGATAGAAATAGGCGCCCTTGCCCGCCGCCGCCTGGTCGGAAACCAGCCGCTCGGCGGTCCAGCCGTACATCGCATCGCGTGTCGCCGCGAGCATGCTTTCGTCGATGTTCTTGGCCGGATAGCGCGCGAGGAACATGTCGGCGAACTCGCCATAGCCAGCGCGAACCGCGGCCTCATAAGCAGCCGCATCGGCCGGCGGCTTCGGCAAGAGAAAGCGCAGCGACCGGATTTCGCCGCTGTTGAAACCCGCCAATATCGGCACCGGCGCCTGTTCGCCGCGATCGAAGCTGTCGACGAGCTGGCGCGGCACGGTCTTGCCGTCGATCGCCGGAAAGGGGAAATAGCCCGTCGTCGGCACCTTGTCGGCGATCGTCTCGGCGGGCAGCGCCCGCAGCGCTGCAAGGTCGGTCGCCCCAAGCTTGGCGGCCAGATCACTCCCCTGCTCTTCGGCCGGAACCATGCCGTTGACCCGGTCGCGCAGTGCGGGTGCCGACACCATATAGGCGCTCTGTGCCACCGCCTTGGCGAACAGGCCGCGCGCAGCGGGTGCGGTCATCAGATACATCACGCTCAACGCACCGGCCGATTCGCCCGCGACGGTGACATTTGCCGCATTGCCCCCGAAGGCGCCGATGTTGCGTTTCACCCATTGCAGCGCCGCAATCTGGTCGAGCAGGCCGTAATTGCCCGACACATGATCGGGCGCCTCTGCGCTGAGCGCCGGGTGCGCGAAATAGCCGAACATGCCGAGCCGATAGTTGATCGTCACCACGACAATCCCGCGCCGCGCCAGCGCGCTGCCGTCATAAAGCGGTTCGGCGCCCGATCCCGACATCAGCGATCCTCCGTGTATCCACACGAACACCGGCGCATTTTTCGCATTTTCGGGCGCCCAGACGTTGAGCGACAGGCAATCCTCGCTCATCGCGGGCAAGCTTCCCGCATAGATATTCCCGGCGCGCGGCTTGGGCTGCATGCACGCGGCACCAAACTGACTCGCGTCGCGTACCCCGTCCCAGTCCGCCGCCGCCGCCGGGGGGCGCCAGCGGCGCTCCCCGACGGGGGCCTGGGCATAGGGAATGCCGCGGAATATGCGGACGTCGCGTTCCACAACGCCGCGCACGCTGCCCGCGGGAGCCGCGACCACCGGATCGGCGTCCGCCGCCGCCGCGATCGGGGCCGGGAGAAGAAGCGAGAGCGCGAGCGCGCAGATCCGCAAGCGGGGCATGATGTCTCTCCTGCTCCGGCCGATCAGAAGCGATAGTCCGCGCGAACGCCGACGGTGCGCGGGCGCATCCGGGCGTAGCGACCGTCGAGGAAGGCTTCGGGATGGACGTAGGTGATCGAACTGTCGTTGAAGAGATTTTCGACATAGGCGGTCAGCCCGAGCGCGCCGAGCTTGACCCCCGCGTAAAGGTTCACGTTGGTCCAGGCCTCGGTATAATCGAAGGTCGGGCTGACCACATTGGGTTTGCCCGGCACGTTCGGGAACTGGTTGGGGAATGACCCCGCATGCGACACGTTCACCGCGCCGAAGCCGCTGTTGCTGCCGGCCATCTGGAAATCATAGCGCAGCGTCGCCGAGCCCTGGAAATGGGGCGAGGCCAGCCGGGTGCCGACTTCGGCGCCCGAAATGGCCGCCTCGACCGCCGTCAGCTTGGTAACCTTCGCCTCGTTGAACGATCCGTTGACCGCGAGGCTGAGGCCCTGGATGGGCCGCGCCATGATCTCGAACTCCAGACCATAGCTTTCGGCGCCGCCGATATTGGTCGCGAACTGGATCGAATCCGACACGCGGTTCGCCTGGACCTGGATATTCTTCCAGTCGATATAATAGGCGGCAAGATTGGCGGTCAGATCGCCGCCCAGCCACCGGCCCTTCAGCCCGGCCTCATAGTTGGTCACGCTGTCCGAACGGGCGCCGCTGGGGATGACGATATCATTGGGGTCGATCGTGCTCACCAGCCCGGCGCGCGCATTGACCACCGGGGTGCGGAAGCCGGTCGACACGGTGACATAGGTCGTCAGATCCTCGCTCGGCTTCCACGACGCGCTCGCCTTCCACGACAGGCGGTCGTCCGAAACCTTCAGCCCCTCGGCATAGGGGATCGAGGTGATCGCGAGCGGCGGCACAAAAAAGCCGCACGCCGCCGGGAAGGACAGGCAATAGGCAATGGTGAGGTAATTGCTGTTGTAGCCGCCGCCGCGGGTGAAGCTTTGCACCTGCGTATTGCCGTAGCGCAGCCCGCCGGTGATCCAGAATTTGTCGCTGAACTTATAGGTCAGCTCGCCGAAGCCCGCGACCTCGCTCTGGTCGGTATAGCTGTTGAAGCGCTGATAATATTCGTCGGGCAGCCCGACGATATTCTTCGCCGCCAGATATTCGGGGCTCGACCGGTAAGCGAAATCGACGCTCCGGCGCTTGTCATAATAGAAGAAGCCCGCAACCCACTGGAACGGCCCGTCGCCGCGCGAGACGAGCCGCGTTTCCTGAACGAACAGATCGTCATAACCATAGGCGTCGAGCGCGAAGGGGAAGGCCTGCGCATAGGTGCCGGCCAGGTCGACATAGAAGGACGCATCATAGGTCGACAGCGTCGTCGAACTGATCAGCTCGGCGAAATCAAACTCGTAATTGACCGTGAGATTATAGTTGGTGAGCTTGCCCTGAAACAGGTCGGGCCGGTCCGAATTGCGCACGAACTTGCCAAGCGTCGGGTTGATCAGGCCCGAATCGGCGGGCTTGCTGTTCTCATAGGAAATGAGCAGCTTCACCTTCATCCGGTCGCTCGGCCGCATCAGCAGGATCGCGCGGCCGCCATAGGCTTCCAGGCTGTTCGAATCCTTGATCCCGGTGCCGATATTGTCGACCCAGCCGTCCTCGTTGCGATAATAGCCGGTGATGCGAAGACCCATTTCGTCCTGCATGATCGGCACATTGACCATCGCATTATAGCGCTGGCGCAGCGCGCTCGATCCCGTCAGCCCCAGATCGACGCTCGCCGAGGCGGCAAACGCATTGAGGTCGGGGCTCTTGGTGATGATCCGCATCGCACCCGCCAGCGAGTTCGATCCGAACAGCGTCCCCTGCGGCCCGCGCAGAAACTCGACGCGCTCGACGTCGTAGAGGTTGGGATCGAGGATGGTCGAATTGCCGTTCGCCGAGATCGGCAGTTCATCGACATAAATGGCAACCGCACTCTGCAGCCCCGCCGAATAGCCGTTGGTGTTGATGCCGCGGGCGGTGAAATTGTTGAAATTCTGCGTCGGACGGTTGACGACGATGCCGGGCGTATTCTGCGCGATACCTTCATAACCGACGATGCCCAAATCGTCGAGCTCGCGCTGGCCGAACGCCGTGACGCTGAGCGGCACGTCTTGCAGACGTTCGCTACGGCGCGTCGCGGTGACGATGATATCTTCGCTGGGCCGCGCGCCGTCCCGTGCCGCCTCGTCGGCGGGCGGCGGCGCGTCGGACGACTGGGCCTGGGCAGCAACGGGTAGCGCGAACAGGGCGACCGCCGAAGCGGACACGAGCAACGGTGCCTTCATGAAACCTCTCCCTCCTGGACGGCCTTATCGAAGCCGTCTCTGCCGCGGATTTATGACCGCGGCCCGCTTCGATGTCAACACTCACTCACATGTGCGTGAACAAATGAAATGCCGCACGGGTGAAGCGGGCGAGCGCCGTTGCGATGCCTCGATATCTCGAACGGGGTAGGAAGCGAACGTTGCCACTTTCCCCAACCGCTCACCCTGAGCTTGTCGAAGGGTGGCCTGTGAACACCCTTCGACAAGCTCAGGGTGAGCGGAAAGGTGGCGCCGCATAGCCGTCGTTTCTCGTCATGCTGAACTTGGTTCAGCATCCATGGACGGAGCTTTCGTCCGGCGCAGCGCAAAAGGAAATGGCGGACCATGGATGCTGAAACAAGTTCAGGATGACGATGCTGTGAATGTCGCGCTTCGGTCGTTTCCGGTCGGAGCGAAAATGTCGTAGCCGACCGCCAGCGGCAATGTCGCACCATAAAGAGCAACGAAAATGGCGCGCCACGACCGGCGAAGATGAGCAATACAGCTTCGCTATAGCACTCCCTTGCGCGGCGCCGAGGAGCAATGCGTAGAGCGAACCTGATTCGTAGTTGACTGTCGGCTTCGCGGCACCACCTCCCAAAAATTGACGTTCGCTAGCACCGGATTCAGCCCCGTCTCACGAGACGGGACGAGACATTAATTTCTCCCAACAGATCGAGCGCAAGGAGATCGAGATGAAACTATAATTTCGGCGCAGGATTGGGCCTGCCTTCGAGGCAGGGTCTCAATGTCAGTGACAAGGCTGGTCGGCCCTTGCGGCGGATACAGCCTCTGACCTAGCGGTTAGAAATTAGCCCTCTTCGACCTCTTCATCCATTTCAATATCGGCAGGCTTAGTAGGTCTAGGAGTTATGGGAGCGCCCGCAGGAACACCCTCCGACTTTTCGGCCTTTTTCCCACCAAACTTCAAAGCTTCGTGCCATGGACTTCCATGAGTTTCATGCTCAACAAATCGCAACGGCGCCTCTTCGAGACGGTCCAGCGCAGACGAGAACAAGCGCTGCGCGAATGAAGGGTCTATGCTTGCTGCTTCCCGGCGATAACCTTCGTAGGCTTTCGCAACTGAAGCTTTGAAGGCGTAATCTTCGGCAAGGCGAAAACGTTGCCCTATTTGCTTCGTCGCAATCCACGCGAACCAGACAGGAGCGGCGATTGATAGGAAGCTGAGGAATGTGTTTAACCAAATAGCTGTCGCGCTCGCATTAGACTTGATCAGGTCCTCAACCAGCGAGATACGAAACCAGCCGATGACGCTGCCGGCGATCAGCGCAACCAGAAGTCCACCGACCCATACCCACATTGACCAAGCAAGCGACCTAGCCCGCGTTTCGAATGCTGCTCCCAGCCCCATTGTTGTTGCTGCGCTGTATGCATCCTCTGTGCGCTTGACGAGCTGAACAGCCTCCTCTTTCTTCTGCTGAAGGTCTGCCATAACCTGTTTAACGACATCGGCATTAGCGGCGACAGTGCTGGCGTCTCGCTCGGCGTCTTTCGACATAGCAGCTACTGCTTCCCGAGCCTCATTGAGGGTTTCTAGATCAGTAGGGAGCGAGAGAGCTGCGTCGTGGGCGGCGTTTATAGCCTTGACCTGATCATCCAAGGTCGAAACGCTGGCCGTGACCGTCTTTATGCGCGCGGCAAGCGCACGTGTCTTCTTCGCCAGATCGCCTGGCATTTTTTCGTCTTTCGCGAGGCTTTCCCAGTCGGTGCGAATGACGAACAAATTTGCGAACGTAGCCTCAAGCCAATCCAATAAAGCTGTGTACGCCCGAAACGCCTCGGCGCCATTGCCATTCCAAAAATACTGGGGAAGATTGGCCGTCTCTTCGTCGATCCGTGTAGCGTAGGCGTCCACATTGAACTTGGAATCGACCATCGCCGGATCAATTCGCGCTATTCTATCGCGCAACGAATAGGCCAATTTCGCAATGTTCGCTGCGGTGAGGTTTGGAAAATTCCAACCATTATTCTGACGCAGGGTCGTATTCGAAGTATTGGATGCTTTCACAGCATCGCCCAGACGAGTCAGCGCCTCAGTAATTGGTGTCAATTTTTTTGTCATAAGCCCCTCTTACAGACCGTATATCGCACGTGACAGGGTGTGACAAATATGTTGCCGTGGGGAAATTGCCTGAATGATCGATCCATCGAAGGCACACTAGGGTCAAGAATCGATCCAAAAGTTGGCACATCACCGCTTAAAGGGCCAAGCCGACTTATCGGTCTCACTATGGCCGAATGCGGTTCGGCAACTTCCAGACGCAAGTATAAGAAAGCGGACAATCGTCGAGCGCTAGCGTAGAAGACGTAAAGCGATCGATACCCATTGCATCGCGTTCGGTTATACGGACTCATGGCTTTGCGACCTTCACAGTATCGAGGAGCGCTTTCTCCGGCCCAAGCGGCAGTAGGTATCGCTTTGGCCGGGGCGAATGCCAGTCGGCTAAGCCAACGTCGTCAAAAAGGGAGCATCTTGGGATCGACCCAACCGTCAAACTTCTCTGCGCCGATTGCCCAGAGGTTTCCGCGCTTGGCTGCGATGGACACTGATGGCCGACCGGTCACGATCCAAGTCGGAAACCTCATTAGTTCGGTTTGCTCGGCCAGATGCGCCAAGCAGCGGTCGACGAAGACTCTACCGCGCATAGAAACGACTGACTGGCCATCCATTTCCTGACCTTCCGGTATGACAGCCAGCTTCTTGTAACGGAGATAGCGAGGCAGCTCGCTCGACTTGTCCCACGCAACGGCAGGCATTGGGGTGGTGGGCCAAGTCGCGTCTTCCGGCAGAAAGTGTGTGTTCACGTCTATTAGACGATCCGGGGTTTCGACCCAGAAGTGTGAGAAATGTTGGCCATCGCTGGCGAAGCCTTTGATGCTTGGCGTCTTAGCGTCCTTCGAAAGAATAAAGGCCACTGAATCCCCGGCAACGGCCCACGCGCGCTCTCCGGCTTCTCGAAGCAGCGCGAGAGTGCCGAAGGTTGCATAGGAACAGCGCTTATAGAAGTCGTCCGGGAACTCGTCGCGGAGCGCTTGCGCGACGATTGCGAGACGATGTTCTAACTGCCGCAAGTGCAGCTGAGTCACGACTTTGCCAGCGTTGCTGGGAGGAGTTTATTTCGCCAGCTCATGTCGGCAAACCCACAAGCACCTCGTCCTCAAGGAAAAGGCCTGACTGGATCACATGTGCTTTCATTGCGCCCGGATCGGTCGAGTAAGCTACCAGTGCCAAGCTGGATTTGGCTCGGCTACAAGTGACGTAAAAAAGTCGTCGCGTGCGATCGACCGAGGAATCCTTGCCATCTTCCTTATTCTTCAGATCGCTGGCACTCGGCGCCTTGGCTCCAAGCAGCTTGTCGTATCCGAAGAGGAAGCCGCGGGCGTCGCCGTCGTCCATGAGAACCATGACGCGATCAAACTCGAGCCCTTTAACCCCCTGATGGGTGTCAAAAGATGCCTCATGTGCGACGTACGAGGCATAGGGCGCGATCATCGAGAAAGGGCAGTCCAGAAGAGTTAGCAGGGCGGCGACGTTCTCTCCGACCGGATCGGCCTCTTCGTCATCTTCCGAAATAACCGGCTCTGCACGCGATGCAGCTAGGGCAGCTTTGAGGCTATCGGGCACCACGAAAAGGCTGGTGCTCTCGACGTTTTCCAGAACGGCGCCGCAAGTGGGTTCGCCATTCGCCCAGAGCGACATCAGGCTATCGATCGCTGCCTGCGCTGTGCGCAGTTGCTCCAAAGGCTTTTCCGAGCCTTTGAGCATGTCCTTGCTCAACAGCGGCGACGCTTCGCGGACGAGCTTGGTCGCTAAGAACTTGTCGCCTCGTTGGGTGGCCGTAACCAGCGGAAGAACGCTGTGCGTGAAAAATCGGGCCGGCGCGAAGCTGCCGTCGAGAAACGCTGTGCGGAAAGCTTCGACCGGCGCGATTGCCTCGAACAGTTGCTCAAACCCCATCCGCTTCGCAGCCATATGGTGCTCAAGCGTGAGAATCTTGCACTGATCGCGATCACTCCAACCCGCATCGCCGGTGAGGTCGGCCATGTAGGCGCGAACGCCATCTTCCTTTGCAGGCTTATCTGCCGTGTCGACGGGGAATAAGAATAGCCGCGCCCATCCTTCAATTGCGTCGTCGCGAGGTTCCTGCATCTGCTTGTCGGCGTCCGATCGAATGGCATTGATCAGGCGCACGATGCGCTTTGGGCAGCGATGGTTGAGCACCTTCTTGGGCGTTTTCCACCCCGGTGGCAGCGCATTTTCAATGTTCTCTTTGCCGTCCAGATAAATGCGCTGCATCGTGTCGCCGATGAGCCCCAAGCAGAAGCGGCTTGCGTGCGCCTGTTGAACCGTCAGGAGGGCATCCACCAGCGTCTTGTTCGTGTCCTGACTCTCGTCGATCAGCACGAACGGATATTTCTCAACGAACATCCGCTGCATCAACGACTTCTCAAGCAGGAAAGTCGAAAAAATCTTAATGACTTCACTGTGATTGAGGGCGTTGCGCTCGCGGTTATCGCTGTTAGGATTGTAGGTGAAAGCCTTGATCTCATCGAGCCGAGCAAGGCGGCGTTGCTTTGATTCAATCGATGCCAACCGCACGGCCGACGCTTTCGTACCGGCGCGCCCCTTGGCCTCTTCGGCCATCAAATCGTCGATCTCAGTTTGAAGATTGGCGCGTAGCCATTCCCTTATGTCGGAGTTGAATCCCTGAATTTGCGACCACGCAAAACTATGGATGGTTTTGACCACGAAGAGCGGGTCATATTCCAACCGACGCGTGATCTCGTCACAGGCAGCGTTGGTATAAGTGATGACCGCGACGTGCCTCGCCCGTAGGCGAAGTGTATCCCGATATTTTGATGCGATGTGCCGAAGCGCGTTGACGAGTGAACGCGTTTTCCCGGAGCCAGCTCCGGCGAACAAGAAGAAACTCGCAGGATTTTCCAAGTCGAGATACGATGCGATCTCGTCCTCGACCGGGTCGTCGAGCGTGACATTCGATTCGACTGGAGCGTACTCAACGGTCACGCGGCGACCTCATTGCCAGCGCCGGCATCGGCACCAGCCTCAGGTTCTATAGGCTCTATCGCGACCAGCCCCAGCTCGGTCTGCTTTTGCTCAAGCTGCGCTGCCAGCCACAGCAAACCTTCGCGGATGTATTTGGGCGGTTTCAAATCGCTGGGATTGTCGATTTCAAGAAGATCGAGTGCGAACTCGGCTTTACTACCGCCCTTTAATGCGTCCTTCATGGCCGCGCTGAGTGCCGCAAAATCCGCGCTCTCGGCGATGGCGGTTCGGAATTTGGCGATGAGGCCGTTGCCGGGAAGCGTGGCGAACAAATCGATGTTGCCGACCACGATCGCGTCTTCCAACGTGTAAGCCAACGCTTCGGTCACGGCACCCTTGAACTCGATCTCGATCGGACACTGATACGCGACGCGCAGCGTGAATTGTTCGGCGTCATAGTCTTTGGACTTTTCAGCCTCGGGCTTATCCAGCAGCGCGTCCAATTCCGCGATTGCAGGCCACCACGTTTTGAGCGTGTGGTTACGCGTCGTATAGTTCGCCCCGCGCACAGGCGCCGCACTGGAGCCCGCTGCGTCCTGCGAATCGATGTCGGTAACGACCAGCGTTGTTAGTCCGATCTTCTCGATGAGGCTGCGCAGCTTGTGGGCATGGCTGCCTCCGATTTCGAGCCAGGTGATGTAGCTCTCAGCGAGCTTATCAAACTCGCCATGCGAGTTCACGAAATGGGGAACGAGAATACGCTCAGCCGGTCCTTCGATCAGTACGGCTGCATCGGCGAAAAAGAGGTCGCAGTGGGTGACTTTCAGGTAGCGGGTCACGAAGCGCTTGGTTTCTTGCTCATCGCCAAAAGCCTCGCCGACGTTCACCACGCACGAAGTGGGGATCGCGTGTTCGCTGGCCGGGAGCCGTCGGAAGTAGCGCAGAGAATCGAAGTGACATTCGTGAGCAATGTGGCTGGAATGGGTGCTCACCACCATCTGCGTCACGAAGTTAGAACCAGTTCCTAACTGATCGTGATTGCGAAGGATTTTGTGAGCCTGCCGGATAAAAACCTGTTGCACCTGCGTGTGCAAATGCACTTCGGGCTCCTCAATCAGAACAAGATGTAGCGGTGGGATGATCGCGTCATCGGACGCTTTGCTTTGTGCCTTTCCAACTCTCATCCAGCTGTCGCGAAATGCCATCAGGCGGAACACCATGGAAATGAGGTTCTGATAGCCAAGACCGTTTGAATCTTCGGGCAGATGCAAATTGATTGAAGCGCCGCCGGCTTGCATCGGCACAACAAATTGCACCGCGGCATCGTGGTTGAGCCCCTCGACGGGCCGCAATCGAGTTGAGATATTGAGTTTGGGATCTGTTACGCCGGGATAGCCCAGCGTGTGCATTTCCTTGAGCGGGCTCTCAAAGCCATCGCTTAGACGAACGTTGAATGCCTCTTGGGCCTCCTCGATCGCCTTGAGCGCGAGAAGGTCTCTCGCGTCTGGGCTCTCATACGGATCAAGATGGCTTTTGTAGTATTGCCGAAGCTGTGATGAAAGTTTGCGAGACGTCGATCCCGATCCTGACGTTTCACCTTCGTCGATGTTGCTTTCGCCGGCTTGGCCAAAGCCGCGCTGTGCGCTGATCTCGTCAATCCGGATGAGGCCCTTGAACGGATCACCGTCGATAGGCTCGCTACCGTTCAGTGCCTGAGGCTGAGCCCGACCATGCAGCGGATCGACGCATGCGGTCGGATCGAGCACATAAGTTTGTATCGTGAAGTAGCGCGTGACGCGGCGTTGAAGAAATTCGACCAACGTTTGCGGCCAGATTGCGACTTGAAACTTTGCGGCATCTTGCCCTTGTTGCTGGGCAAGCGCGGCACCCGCCGTTTGCAGATCGCGGGCGTCGGCACGCGCCGTCAGGTAATCTTTCTGGAGCTGGTCGCGATCCTTCGGTTCATACCTGACGCGAACGCCTAGGCGGCCACCCGCCCAATCCAAGGTCGGCAAAATTCCCTGAACGTAGTGCACTTCGTTCTCTTCGACCTGCATCCAGACGTCCAGAAAGGGAAGGAACGGCTCCCATTCTGGTTCCGGTAACGGTTGCTGTGCGACGTGCGCTGCCTCCCAAGCAGCCCCCATTGCGTCGATGCTCGGCCAACGGGACAGCGTAAAATCATTGAAGCAAAAGCTATTGCGTTCCCGATCAACGAGAAAATAGCGCAACGCGGTGATAGCAGAAGTCTTCCCGCTGTTATTTGCCCCAACGAATACGGTCTTGTCGTTAGACAGGCCGATTCTCGTTGAGATCAGCTTCCTGAAATTAGCAATCTCGACAAATTCGATCCGCATAGCCCCTCCGGCGTCCGTGTATATCCCAATCAATGCGGTCCGCAACCGAAGGAAATTCAGTCATAATGGATGTTTTTAGATCGTTTAGGTGCGAAAACTGCCTCTGACCGCTCGCAATGTGAATGGCGGCATTCGGGGCGGTGGTTTTATCGCAGGAACGACTGACCTCGGGCGCTAAGCCGACGGTGCTAAGTTGCGCGAGGTACGTGAAATCCTAAGGACGCAGTTCCCCGGCCCATATGGCGTCGCTGACACAGATGATGTCGATGCCAGACCGTACATAACTCAAATATAAGGAGAAAATCTAGGAGCGTACGGCAAGCCAAAATTGGTGCCATACGCGCAAGCTACTGAAATACCGTTCGATACGCATCCCAAGCTGGCAGCGCTTTTATCTCGCCCTCCCAAAATTCGCCCTCCCCTGCGCTTTTTGGACACTAAGTGGAGCCCGATTAAACACTGCCGGGTGCAACGCGGATGCGTGAACGGACGGAAACAACGGATCGCGACGTGACGCTTTCCAAGGGGACTGGAGCGGCAACTGAGATTAGCATTCGGGAGTGGTCGCTCTCACGCGAAACAATCTACGGCGACTTTGGCTTAGAAAGTGCCTTCGCCATTTTGTCATAACCAACCGACGTCAAATCGCCCAGATGGTTGTATGTGACAAAAGGCTTTTGTGGCGTTGGCGCCGCCCGATGGGCCGTAGCGCCGATCGCCTGCATGGCGGCGGTTTGATCACTCGTTGTCCTGAAAATGAAGTGATAGATAGTCCCGGCGATAGTCTTGCCACCGAGTTTGGCTTTTGACGGCGAAGTCATAAACGACCAATCGTCCGACACGGCTGCCCCAACGGTTTTCAAAAGAACTGAGCGCACCGGGGCGGGCTTTTTTCCGTCCGCATCAAGAGGCTTCAACTTGAGCAGCGAGCGGATGCCGACACCATGACCCGCTTTGTGCGCATCAACGAAATCGTTCCAGTCCATTTTCGCCATAGCTTAACTCCTCTTCCCGGCTATCCGCCTTTGCAGGCAGCCGAGCTAAAATCTACAACCGTGTCCCATGCCATTCCGAAAGCTGGTCAGCACCAATCTGAAACGCTGCCTTTACCGCGATGTTGTCGGGTCGCGATGCTTCGCATCGGACCCACAATTTATAGTCACACACCCTACGCACGGGTGCATAACGCTTTTCTGCCACTTTTTGAGAGGCTAATCCGATTACACTGTTGCCTCTCCGACAGAAATCGGCGGTTTTCTTGTACATTTCGAGGCTGCGCATCGCAACCTCATCAACGCGAACATTGCTGACGGAGGTGGGTGAGCTACCTGCCCTTCCCTTTGCCCCTGACGACCGGCGCCACGGTCGGGCTTAGAGCTTTTGCTCTTCTTCTCGCCGCCGAAGCTCACGCTCGACCGCCTCACGGATGAACTTCGCCAACTGACGATTACCGACCTGGGCTTCGATCCGGCGGATCGTGTCTACCGATAGCCGGATAGTCGTGGCTTTCATTCCAAGCGGCGGGCGTCCCATGCCATCGTCGCTATCGGCCTCGCGCTCAATCTCAAAGAGAATCGCGTTAATGACATCGTTTATTTGCATATACGCTACCGTTTATGATATAAACGATAGCGTAAACAAGGTTTGTTTCACCCGCGGACGATGAGCTGACGCCGAATCACGCTAGCGATGGAGGAGGTATGATCCACGAAGCCACGAGAACCCGATCTAAGGGCGCCGGGATGATGCCTCCAGCGCCGCCCTTTGCTCCAACCCCATCGCGGGGCCAGCTCCCTCTTGCCCCCGTTCTCGAACGATCGTGCGCCCGACGCGCGCTAAGTAAAACTCGCTATAGCAACGCCGAGAGCTTCTTTGTAGCGATTGAGGAGCGGCTTTTCTCTGACACGAGCGATCTTCTCTACCAGACTGGAATCGTGGCGCAGCTGGCATTGACCTCGCATCTACTGGACGTCGGTTTTGATGACAGATGGTGCGCCCGACATATCGGCCTGCATATCGGCAAGGCACTGGCATATTCAAACGCCACCGGCCTCAACTATCAGTCCGCCGCGCTCGAACGGCTGGCTCCGGTGCTGTCGCCCTACAATGTCTGGCGCAATCCGGACTTCGACGGATCGCGGCCCCCGGTTCCTACGTCGCTGCCAGAGATTCCGCCCTTGCTCCGAGAACTGCTCGATCATGTGGGAGGAGTGACGGGGCATCCTCGCCCGCGGCGGAGGAAGGCTCATGGCTGACGAAAACATCGTCGCGCGCTTCGCGCGCACAATCCGAAACCTGCTCATCCCGCCGCCCTTCGTACCTGATTTCGACGAACATCCTGATCCGCTGATTGCGCGACTGGAGTGGGCCATTGCGTGTCTGCCTGAGCAGACCCGCGAGGTGTTCCTGATGCATCGGTTCGACGATCTGCCATACGACCGCATCGCGCATCGCCTCGGCATAAGTGAAAAGGCGGTTGAGGGGGAAATCGCTAGGACGTTGTGCGCTATCCGCAAGGCGAGGGACGATTATGACCGCGAGCAAGGCGAGTAGCCATCGGGTATCCGGGGCAGGGATTTCGATTCGCTTTGGGGGACGAGACCGGAGCGCGGAACGAAGAGCCGCGCCTGCGCTACGCCTCGAAAGTAAGTATTTCTTCGCCAGCGCCCTACTCTCGGCCCCGCACGGCGGATTTATGTTCCGTTGGGCAATGAACCGCGCAACCATCGCGGCATGGCCCTCCCCTCCCCCGAGCGAGCGTCCAGCGCATCGGAGCAGCTTGAAGCCCTGCTCTGCAAGCCGTGGCCCTTTCCGGGTCGCCCTCCCAAGCATGACCTCTCGACATGGCGCGTCACCGATGATTGGCCCGATCCCGTTCCGGTCACGCTGGCGGAAGTCGAAGTGTTCGAACGCTGGTTCGGCGACCTGTTCGACGAACTGTTTTCCTCCCCCATTTGAGCAGACCTATTGGAGAGTGCCATGACCGCGCCGCAGACCATCACGGGGGCGCGTGCGGCGCTCTATCTTCGCGTCTCGACGGCGCGGCAAGCCGAACATGACGTGTCGATCCCCGACCAGCAGCGGCAGGGCGAAGGCTGGTGCGCAGCGCGCGGTCTCAAGGTCGTCGATACCTATGTCGAGTCCGGCGCCTCCGCGACGAATGATCGCCGCCCGGAGTTCCAGAGACTGATCGAGGCCGGGACGTCGAAACCTGCGCCGTTTGACCTCGTGGTGGTCCACAGCTTCTCGCGCTTCTTCCGCGATCATTTCGAGCTGGAGTTTTATATCCGCAAGCTCGCCAAGAACGGCGTGAAGCTGGTCTCCATCACGCAAGAAATGGGCGACGATCCCATGCACGTCATGATGCGGCAGATTATGGCGCTGTTCGACGAGTATCAGTCGAAAGAAACCGCCAAGCACGTCCTGCGCGCCATGCGCGAGAATGCCCGCCAAGGCTTCTGGAACGGATCGCTGCCGCCGATTGGCTACCGCGTGGTTGCTGCCGAGCAACGCGGCGCCAAAGTCAAAAAGCGGTTGGAGATAGACCCCTTCCATGCCGAGACCGTGCGGACCATTTTCCGGCTCGCCTTAGAGGGCGATGGCGTGGCAGGTTCGATGGGAGTCAAGGCCATCGCGGCTTGGCTCAACGAGAGGTCCATTCGCACCCGCGACGGCGGGCGCTGGGGCCTCGGCGCTGTCCACCAGATTCTGACCCGCTCAACCTATGCCGGACGCCACGAGTTCAATCGGCGAGGCAAGGACAGGAAACTCAAGCCGAAGTCTGAGGCCGTCGTGGTCGATGTGCCGCCGATCATCGATCAGGAGACGTTTGACGGGGTGCAGGCGCACTTGCAGGCCCGCAACCCCAAGAAGGTGCCGCCTCGCGTTGGAAGCGGTCCTACGCTCCTTACAGGCCTCATTCATTGCGCGAAGTGCGGCGGCGCGATGACCATCCGCACCGGCAAGGGCGGGCAGTATCGCTATTACGCCTGCTCGACCAAGGCGCGGCAGGGACCGACCGCTTGCACCGGGATGAGTGTCCCAATGGAGCGGCTGGATGATCTGGTAGCCAAGCATTTGGAGGACAGGCTTCTCCAGCCCGACCGGCTGGAAGTCATTTTGTCCGCCGTGCTGGATCGGCGGCAGGAACAGGCGACGCGCAAGCGCGCCCATGTGGCCGATCTCAACAAGCGAGCCACCGAGACCGACCTACGGCTAAAGCGACTCTTTGACGCAATCGAGAACGGCATTGCCGATGTGGACGATCCTGACCTCAAGGAGCGCATCGCAACGCTCAAGGCGACGCGCGATCAGGCGAAGGCCGATGCGGAGCGCGTGACGGCCTCGCTCAGCGCTGCGGGCCAGAAGGCGGTCGCGCCTGAATTGCTGGCGAAGTTCGCCGCCGCCGCGCGCCAGAGAATGCGAATTGAGGGAGGCGGCTATCGCCGCGAGCATGTCCGCGCGCTGGCACAGCGGGTGGAGGTCGATGTCGGGGAGGTTCGGATTCTCGGCTCGAAAAGCAATCTGCTGCAAGCGCTGATCGCGGGAGCCGCCGAAACAAAGCCGGGCGCCGTGCCCAGCTTTGTTCCGAAGTGGTGCGCCCGGCAGGATTCGAACCTGCGACCACCCGCTTAGAAGGCGGGTGCTCTATCCAGCTGAGCTACGGGCGCGTGCACCAAGGCTGTGGATCGCGCGAATAGCGTGGTTTGCGAGGGCTGCAAAGCCGGTTAAGCAATGCGGCGATGACCGAGTCTCCGCCGCCCGCCCATCCCGTGCACGTCCGCGCCGCCAGCGTGCACCAGTTCCGCTATTATGATCTGGTGATGGCGGCCTTTGTCGCGATCCTGCTGCTCAGCAACATCATCGGGGCATCGAAGCCGAGCTATGTCACCCTGCCCGGGGGCACCGAATGGGCCTTTGGCGCGGGCGTGCTCTTCTTTCCGATCAGCTATATCATCGGCGACGTCCTGACCGAGGTTTATGGCTATGCGCGGGCGCGCCGGGTGATCTGGACCGGGTTCGCCGCGCTCGTCTTCATGGCGTTCATGGCGTGGGTCGTCGTCGCGCTGCCGCCGGCGCGCGACTGGCCGGGGCAAGCGGCCTATGAGTTCGTGTTCGGCAACAGCTGGCGCATCGTCATCGCCTCGATGACCGCCTTCTGGGTCGGCGAATTCGCCAACAGCTATGTCCTCGCGCGCATGAAGCTGTGGACCGAGGGCCGGCATCTGTGGATGCGCACCATCGGGTCGACGATCGTCGGCCAGGGGCTCGACAGCCTGATCTTCTACCCGCTCGCCTTTTACGGACTCGCCGGCTGGCCTCCCGAGCAGCTTTATCAGGTCGTGCTGTCGCAATGGTTCATCAAGACCGCCTGGGAGGCGGCGCTGACCCCCGTCACCTATCTGGTGGTCGGCACGCTCAAGCGCCGCGAGGGCGTCGACGTGTTTGACGAGGGAACCGATTTTACCCCCTTCCGCGCCAAGGTCTGATCCGCGTGACGCTGACCCTGCTCGCCGCGCTGTTCGAGGAGCACAAGCTGTCGATCGTCGCCTCGGTCGGGCTCGGCAAGGACGCGCTGCATATCTATTTCGGGCTGGCGCTGTTTCTGGCGGTGCGGCTGATCTGGCGGCGGCGCGGTGTCGGACTGATCGCCTGGGTTGCGGTACTTGTCATGGCGTGCGGCGGCGAATGGCTCGACCTTCAGGCCGAGATCAGCCGCTCGGCGATCCAGCCCGACGCCGCGCACTGGCACGATATCTGGAACACGATGTTCTGGCCGACGGTGCTGTTGATCGTCGGACGCTGGCTGGGGCCGCGCGCCGATGCGCCAGCGCCGGCGGCTATATCAGGCGAGAACGCCGAGCGCAGCTTCGAACAGGCGTAGCCCATCGGTGCCACCATGCGCGCGGTCGATCGCGCGTTCGGGATGCGGCATCATGCCGAGGACATTGCCCGCATCGTTGAGCACGCCTGCGATGGCGCGTGCCGAGCCGTTGACGCTGTCGGCATAGCGAAAGGCCACGCGCCCCTCGCCCTCGATACGGTCGAGCGTGTCGGCGTCGGCGAAATAATTGCCGTCATGATGGGCGACCGGAATATGGATTGTCTCGTCCGCGCGATAGGCGGCGGTGAACAGCGACTGGCTGTTGGCGACGGTCAGCGGCACCGTGCGGCAGACGAAATTGAGGCCCGCGTTGCGCATCAGCGCGCCGGGCAGCAACTGCGCCTCGGTCAGCACCTGAAAGCCGTTGCATACGCCCAGCACCGGCACGCCGCGCGCCGCGGCGTCGGCAACGGCGCGCAGGATCGGCGACCGCGCCGCCATCGCGCCCGAGCGCAGATAATCGCCATAGGAAAAGCCGCCGGGCAGCGCGATGAAATCGGTGCCGTCCGGAAGCGCCGTCTCGCGGTGCCAAACCATCGCGGGCTTGACGCCGGTCACGGTTTCGAGCGCGACGGCCATGTCGCGATCGCAGTTGGAGCCGGGAAAGACGATGACGGCGGTCTTCATGAGCAAGGCTCCTTCGCGGCGGTCAGGCGCGTTCGATGCGGTAGTTTTCGATCACCGTGTTGGCGAGCAGCTTTGCGCACATCGCGTCGAGATCGGCATCGCTGGTGCCGTCGGCCACGTCGAGTTCGATGAAGCGTCCGGCGCGCACATCGGCCACGCCGCCGAAGCCCAGCCCTTCGAGCGCATGATGGATCGCCTTGCCCTGCGGGTCGAGCACCCCGGGCTTGAGCGTCACATAGACATTCACTTTCATGGGCGCGTCCCTTCATGTTTCGGCCGGGCGGGTTCGGGCCGGGGAGGATGGGCGCGCCTATGCCCGCGAATCGCCGCGCGGGCAAGGGGCCAGCGCGGCAAATCGGCCGCACCCGGAAAATGCGAACCGCTCGCAACTTTCCTGTTGCGAATCCCTCGCACTATCCCTAGATCAGCCTTGTTGAGAAGGATTCGCACATGGTCGTCTGTGTCTGCAACGCAATAAGGGAACGCGATTTGCGCGACGTCGCAAAGGACGGCCAGTTGCGCTGCGCCAAGGCCGCCTATGCGCAACTGGGTCGCAAACCCAAATGCGGTCAATGCCTGCCTTTCGCTCGCAATATCATCAGCGACATCACAGCGACCGCCTGAATTTTTCCGAGATTTCCGCCACTTTTCAGCTTGGCCTGAACGGGTCGGGGCGCCTATAATCCTGTCTTCTCACCCCACCCGACAAGGACAGGACGGACAATGAAGGGCGACCCCAAGGTCATCGATTTTCTCAACGAAGCGCTCAAGAACGAGCTGACGGCGATCAACCAATATTGGCTGCACTATCGCATGCTCGACAATTGGGGCGTCGCGCGTCTTGCGCATTTCGAGCGCGAGGAATCGATCGACGAGATGAAGCACGCCGACAAGCTGGCCGACCGCATCCTCTTTCTGGGCGGCCTGCCCAATTTCCAGCTGCTCGGACGGCTGCGCGTCGGCGAAACAGTCGAAGAGATCCTCAAGGCCGACCTCGCGCTCGAGGAAGAGGCGATCCCGCTGCTCAAGGACGCGATCGCGCATAGCGAAAGCGTGCGCGACTATGTCAGCCGCGATCTGTTCGCCGACATTCTGGAAAGCGAAGAGCATCATGTCGACGAGCTGGAGAAGCAGTTCGAGATGATCGAGCGCATGGGAATGGAAAATTACGTCCAGCTCCAGTCGAAGCCCGCCGGCGACGACTGACGCCGGAACGACAAAAATCCATGGATTTTTTGGGGGCGCCTGCGGGCGCCTCATTTTTTGCTTGTTTTTGCTAATGACTATCAATAGCTCTGTTTACGCAGTCCCCTCCTGCCGGCTGCTGCGGCCCTGCGGCAGCCGGCATCTTTTTCGGAGGGACCGGGCTGCATGCCGATGCGCCGCGGATTTGGGCCATCGATGGGAGGAATGATGGAAACCAGCACGCTTGTCCGCCGCCTGACCGAACAGCCGTTCGTACGCGACCTGCCGGTCGGCGCGGCGCAGGCGGTTCTCGCGCTGCGCTATTGCGTGCTGTGCCATCGCAGCGAGCGCGACCCGATGCCCGAACTCGAACGGCGCTGGGGCAACATCCTCGCGGCGCGCCGCTACCGTCTCGTCGTGGAGGCGATCGGTCATTGCTGGCCCGACCCCTTCGCGGTCGCCCCGCCCTGCTGCCCGCGCGCCAGCTTCGACGAAGCGTTGCTCGCGGCGCTGGTCGGTGCCGCCGGTCGCGACGACCGCGCGGCGTTCGACTGGCTCAGCGCCGAAATGCTGGGCGGCGACGCGCGCGAAATGCTGTTCGTCGCGCTCGGCAATTTCCTCCGCGCCAAGGCGCCGCGCCGCGGGCCGAATGCCTAAGATTCGCCAACAAAAAGAGCCCGGCACAGCGGCCGGGCCCGAGGAGTGTTTCGCTGTTTCGGCCTATTCGGCGGGAACCGGCTTGCGCGCGGTGATCATGCCTTCGACCTTCGTTCCGTCCGCACGGACCGGGTCATGCGCGACGTCGCTGTCGTCGAATACCTTGGTCCAGGCCGCAAATTCGAGGCACACGCCGTCGGGGTCGAAGAAATAGACCGAACGGACGAACACATCATCGTTCATCTCGTCCGACGATTGCGTCGGCGAATTGTCGTGGTTCAGGATCTTGGTGACCTTGACGCCCTTTTCGACGAGGCGGTCGTAATATTCATCGAAGCGCTCGGCGGGCACATTGATCGCGATATGGTTCATCGATCCGTGCGCCGACATGAAATTGCCCTGCGTCGGCAGCGCTTCGGGCGCCGAGATTCCCGGCACCGCTTCGGGCGCACCGTCGAACCAGAAAAAGGCCAGGCTGTCGCCATTGCCGATATCGAAGAAGAAATGCTGGCCGCGATTGCCGGGAAGGTCGATCGTCTTGGTCAGCGGCATGCCCAGAATGTCGCGGTAGAATTCCACCGTCCTGGCCATGTCCTTGCACACGAGCGCGAGGTGGTTGACCCCGCAAAATTCGAATTCCTTGTTCGCTTCTGCCATCGTCCGTCTCCTTTGCGTCTCAGTTCGGATTGGCGCCGGGGCGGGCCTTCATGCCCTGGTACCAGCGCAGGATATTCCTGTTGTCGGGGTCGAGCGGTTGACCGACGCTCGCGCCGAAATCGAGGAAAGCGAAGAGCATGATGTCGGCGAGCGTCAGGCGGTCGCCGGCGATGAACGCGCGACCGGCGATCAGCGGATCGAGCCATTTGAGACCATCCTGTGCCATCGCCTTCAGCCCCGCCGCGGCTTCGGGCAGACAGCGCATGCGCGGTTCGAACAGCGGCAGTCCCTCCGCAAAGCGAAAGCCGTTGGTCAGTGGTTCGCAAATCTTGAGGTCGACGCGCCGCGTCCACATCCGCGTCGCCGCGCGCTCCTCGGCCGTCGTGCCGATCAGCGCTGGATCGGGGAAGCGCTCCTCCAGATATTCGCAGATCGCGGTAATCTCGGTCAGTACCGTCCCGTCGTCGAGCTCGAGCGCCGGGGTCTGCCCCGCCGGGTTCACGCTGCTGTTATAGGGAGGGCGCCGGTTTTCACCGCCGCGCAGGTCAATCTCGACCTCGGGCAGGCTGATCCCCTTTTCCGCCATGAACAGTTTCACGACACGGGGATTGGGGCCGACGCTATTATAGAATTTCATGGCCATCCTCTCAGTATCCTTCTAGCAGCTTCCGGCATAACCGTCAACTTAATTGACGGTTATGCCGGAGCGCGGCCAGCGGACGCGGTAGAGCGTCCCGGTGGTCGACGCGGTGATATAGGCGTCGCGCCGATCGGCGCCGCCAAACGCAATGTTGGTCACGCCGATATCGGGGAGCGGCAGAAACTCCGACCCGCCGCCATCAGGATCGAAGATGGTGATGCCGCCTTCGACCATCGTGCCGACACAGATACGGCCGCCTTCCTCGATCGCAAGGCTGTCGAGCAGGCGGAAGGCGGGCGGCGTACCGACGAACCGCCCCGGCGCCCACGGCGGCGGCGGCGCGAGCTGGCCCGGTGCCACCACCTCCATCGCCCAGACGCGCGCGGTCATGGTCTCGCTGACGTAGAGCGTCCCGCCGTCGGGGGAGAGGCCGATGCCGTTCGGACCGATCATCTCGGCGCGCTGGCGCGTGATCGAGGAGCCGTCGGTGCTGGCATAGTAGATGGCGCCATGATCGCGGCCGCTGCCGCGCACCTGACCATGGTCGGTGAACCAGAAGCCACCATCGCGGTCGAAGACGATGTCGTTCGGCCCCTTCAGCCGCTCGCCCTCGAAACTGTCGTAGAGCGTCGTCACCGCCCCGCTGGCGAGGTCGACCCGCTGGATCGAGCCGCAGGCGGCGTCGTGCGCGGCATGACCCGGAAAGAGCAGCGGCCCCGCCCGGGTCCACTGGAACCCGCCATTGTTGCAGACATAGGCAGCACCATCGGGGCCGATCGCCACGCCATTGGGCCCGCCGCCCAGCTCGGCCACGATCGACAGGCTTCCGTCCGGGGCGACGCGGGTCAGCGTGCCGCGGGCAATCTCGACGAGCAGCACCGCCCCGTCGGGCATCGGCACCGGCCCTTCGGGAAAGCGCAGGCCGGTGGCGACGACCTCGGGCGCGCCGAAGTCGCTCATTCGGGTTTCGACCGCGGCGCGCTCAGGAAGTCGGCGGCATCGAAGCCTTCGGGGGCCGCGACCTCGACGATCGGATCTTCGCGCGCGTCGAACTCCATGCGCAGCGCGCGGGTGATGACCGCGTGCATGTCATAGAGGCAGGTGATGTATGTGAACTCGAAAATCTGCTCGTCGTTCCAGAAGGTCTTGAGCTTGTCGAACACCGCCGTCGGGACGCGGCCGTTCGCCTGGCTGAGGCAATCGGCATAGGCGAGGACGGCGCGTTCCTGATCGTTATAGCAGTCGGCGACCTGCCAATGGGCGATCGATGCGATCTTCTCTTCGCTGACCCCCAGACCGCGCAGTGACTTGCAATGCTGCGAAAAGACGAACTGGCTGCCCTTCACCCAGCCTGCGCGCGTCTGCCCAAGCTCGCGCAGCACCGGGTCGATCGAACGCGCCGGATTGCGATAGACCGCGAAACCGTCGACCGCATGTTTGAAGATGTCGGGCGACAGCGCATAGACGGTCCACCAATCGCCCGGCGTGCCGGTCGCGGTACCGGGTTCGGCCACCGGGTCGCGGTCGCCGAACAGGCGCTGATAATAAGCGAGAACGATCTCGTCGGTCACTTCGGACCGCGGAACCTGGCGCAAGACGGGCATGAAAGGGACTCCTCAGGCGTTGGCAAATTTGCGGAATTCGGCGACGTGCGCGCTGTCGAAATATTCGTCGAGGCGCGTGATCCGGCCGTTTTCTACCTCGCAGATGATGGCGCACGGCAGGCGCACCGGGCCGTCGTCGTGAACGCGGCGCCCCTTCAGCACATGCTGCTGGACAAAGCCCCCCGGAAAGGTGGTCAGGCGGCGGTCGGCATATTCGCGGTCCTTGATGCGCGCGACCATCCCGGTCAGCGTCTGCGCCGTCTGCGCCGGGGTCACGATCAGTTCGTCGGTATTGTGCCATATCTCGGCATCGGGCGTGAAACTGTTCTGCATCGTTTCGATGTCGCCTTGCTCGATCGCGTCGAAAAAGCGCGTCGCCATGGCGCGAATGTCGTCCTGTTCGCTCACCAGTCTCTCCTCAAATCCGCGCGCCGAACATGCGGCCGCCATTGGCCGCGATCAGCCCGTCGATATCGTCGCCCTTGTAATCCGGATCGGCGGATTCGCCGAAGGCTGTCAGCATGTCGCGCGTCACCAGTTCGGCCATCGCCTTCCATTCGGGGTGGGTGAAAATCCAATAGTCGCCATTCTCGATCGCCTGGACGACGCGCGCGCCGATCTTTGCCGGGTCCATCCCGCCCGCAAGCACGCCCTGCATGGCCTGGCTGGTCGCCGCCGCGCGGCCCACCTCGACCTGCGCCGGGCGCAGATCGCGCGTCGTTTCGACAATGCGCGTCGCCGACATCCCCGGCATCAGGACCGAAATATCGACGCAGGTGCCCGCAAGCTCGTTGCGCAGCGCCATCGCGATGCCGAGCGTTGCATATTTCGAACTGATATAGGCGACCGAGATCGGCGGCGGCACGATCGCAACCATCGACGATGTGATAACGAGGTGGCTCGCCTCGCCCGATGCCTTCATCGCACCGAGGAAGGTGCGGCAGGCATAAAGATGCGCATGGGCGTTGACGGCATAGTTCCAGCGCCAGACGTCGGTGTCATAATCCTCGAACGGCCCCGAACCGCCGCCCACACCGGCATTGCTGAACAGGATGCGTACCGGGCCGAAAGCCTGCGCGGCGGCACCGGCATCGGCCCAGCTTGCCTCGTCGGTCACGTCGAGCTGCAACCCGATCGCCTCGGCCCCCGCGGCGCGCAGGCTTTCCGCCGCCGCTTCCGCCCCCGCTCCGTCGATATCGGAGAGGACCAGCCGCGCGCCCCTGTCCGCCAGCGCCCGCGCCGTCGCGAGGCCAAGCCCGCTGGCGCCGCCGGTGACGAACGCCGTCTTGCCTGCAACATCGGTCATTCGGCGAAATCCTGGTCGAGGTGGCGCGTCATCGCGAACTGGGCCAGCCCTGCGGCGACGGCAAAGGGAAGGATGGCAAGCAAGGCCCAGCGCAAGCTTTCATCACCATAGGCCGGTTTGAGGTAATCGCTCACCACGCCGATGAACAGCGGACCGAGGCCGAGGCCGACGATGTTGAACATCAGCATCAGCACCGCCGCGGCCGTCGCGCGGCTGCGCGGCGGGGTGAGATTCTGCACCAGCGCCAGCGCCGGGGCGACATAGGCGGTGCAGGCCGCCATCGGGATCAGCAACAGCGCAAGCGACACTTGCCAGCTATCGACGAAGAGCGCCGCGGCGAAGCTCGGGATCAGGACGGCGGTGGCCAAAGCGGGAATCGATCCATAGGCGCGCGGCGATCGCTTCGCGACGTGGCTGACCAGCCAGCCGCCGCCGAGGATGCCGATCCCGAAGGTAATGCCGGCGGCGGGCGCGAACCAGGTCGCCATCGCATCGAGCGGCATGCCCTGGGTGCGCATCAGGAAGGCCGGGATCCAGTTGAGCATGCCATAGCTGACGAAGGCGGCAAGGCCGCTGCCGACCATCACCATGCGCAGCGACCGGCGGCGCACGAACATCGCAAGGCTCTGCCGAAAGGGCAGCGCTTCGTCGGCCGTCTGCTGCTTGTCCATGGCGCCGCGCGCGGGTTCGCGGACCAGCCAGATCAAGAGCGGCGCAACAAGGATACCGACGACGCCGATGACCAGGAAGGCATTGCGCCAGCCTATGTTGGCCGCCGCCCAGGCGCCGAAGGCGGCGCCGACGAACACGCCGAACGGACCGTTCAGCGTGAACAGGCCGATCGCCAGCGGCCGGCGATCGGGCGGGTAATAATCGGCGATCACCGACAGCGACGGGGCGGTGCCCCCCGCCTCGCCCGCGCCGACGCCGAAGCGCATCAGCGCCAGTTGCCAGAAGTTCGACACCATGCCGCACGCGGCGGTGAAGCCGCTCCACACCACGCAGGCGATACCGATCAGCTTCACCCGGTTCCACCGGTCGGCGATCATCGCGACCGGGACGCCCATCGCCGCATAGAAGAGCGCGAAGGCAAGGCCGGTGAGCAAGCCGAACTGCGTATCGCTGAACTGCATATCGGCGCGGATCGGTTCGACGAGCACCGACAGCAGTTGACGGTCGACGAAGTTGATCGTGCCAACCAGGAACAGCATCGCGAGCGCAAAATTGCGGCGGACGGCGATCGAACGGTCGGCCGGCGCGGCGCCCGCATCAAGGGCGGTGGCTTGCGTCATAGCTCTCCCCAAACATGTGATTCTTGTCGGGTCAAAATACTTAGGTATTTAAGTTTATCTGTCAATGTGCTTTACGGTAAGGCGACATCGAACGGGAGAGAGCAATGGATATCAAGGGTAAAACCGCCATCGTTACCGGGGCCGCGAGCGGCATCGGCCGCGCCACCGCCGTTGCGCTTGCCGAGCGCGGCGCCGCCGCGATCGCACTTGTCGACGTCAACGAAATCGACCTGCGCGAAACGGCGGGTCGCGTCGAGGCGGCGGGCGCGCGAGCGACGGTCCACCGCCTCGACCTGTCCGACATCGCCGCGACCGAAGCCTGGTTCGCGGCGCATGGCGACGTCGACATTCTCCACAACAATGCCGGGGTCGTATCGGGACTGCCGCAATTTCCCGACGTCGACGCGGCGCGCATCCGCTGGATCATCGACGTCAATGTGACCTCGCTGATCGCCGCGACGCAGATCGCCGTGCAGGCGATGCGCCGCCGCGGCGGCGGGGTGATCGTCAACACCGTGTCGACCGTCGCGCTCGGCACCGGATTTTACGATACGATGTATGCGACGACCAAAGCGGCGGTGATGATGTTCACCCGCTGCTGCGCGCCGCTGAAGGCCGAATGCAACGTCCGCGTCGCGGGGATGCTGCCGGGCCTTGTCGATACACCGATCCTCGACACCACGGGCGCGGGCGGCAAATCGGAGTGGATGGAGCAAGTGCTTGCCAATAATGAAGCCTGCGAACCCAGGGATATCGCCGGCGGCGTCATCGCGCTGATCGAGGATGACGGTTTGGCCGGGGGCGACTGGCTCGCGGTGCGGCGGCTCGCCGGAAAGATCGAATATCAGTGGGGTCATGCCGATACGGTCTGATCCACGCTCGTCATTGCGGGCGAAGCCGCGTCGCTTCGCTCTTCGCAATGGCGCAGGAGGTCAGCGCGTCGGCGCGGCGAGCATATTCTTGCCGAACAGGTTCGACCATTGCTCCTCGGTCAGCACGGGCCGCGCGCTCGCAAGGTTGGCGGCATTCTTGACGTCGGTTCCGGCAATCACCGCCGGCCGCTCGCCCACGCGCGCGAACCAGTCGGCAACGGCAGGATAATCGTCGAGCGTCAGCCCGATCAGCTGCACCGCGCGCGCCCAGGGCCAGGCCGCCATGTCGGCGATGCTATATTCCTCGGCCAGATAGTCTGCCTCGGACAGGCGTCCGTTCAGAACGTGCAGCAGGCGAACCGTCTCGTTCCGGTAGCGCTCGGTCGGGTAGGTCTGGCCTTCGGGTGCGTAGCGGATGAAATGATGCGCCTGCCCCTGCATCGGCCCGAAGCTGGCCATCTGCCACATCAGCCATTGCTGCGCCTGGCTGCGACGGCGCGGATTTTCGGGCAGGAACTTGCCGCTCTTTTCGGCAAGATAAAGCAGGATCGCGCCGCTTTCGAAGACAGGCAGCGGCGCCCCACCGCCGATCGGTTCATGGTCGACGATCGCGGGCAGGCGTCCGTTGGGGTTGATGCGCCGAAAGTCGGGGGTGAGATGATCGCCCGCGAGCACATCCATCTTGAGCAGGCTGTGCGGCAAGCCCGTCTCTTCAAGCATGATCGAAACCTTGTGCCCGTTGGGCGTGGGGGTGAAATAAACCTCGATCATGCAATTCCTCTTTCGGCAAAACGGGCGCGGGCGGCGGCAAATGCGGCGTCGAAGGCAGGCTTCCCCGCCGGGTAGCCCGCAACGGTGAGCGTGACACCCGCGATCCGCCATCGCCCGTCGCGGATCAGATGGTGGGTGTAATGACCGACAACGTCGCCCATCAGCGCGGCGCCATCGACGGTAATGAAGTGCGCCGCATCGACGATTCCCGTCACCACGGCGCGATCGCCCTCGATCTCGGCGCGTACATTGTGCAGCCGGTGCGCGGTCGCGTCGAAACCCTCGAGCGCGCGGCAGCGGCGCGTCCATTCATCGGCATCGATCGTCGCGACGATCGACCCGATCGCGCCATAGTCGATCGCGATCCGGTCGGCGAACAGCGCTCGATACGCGCCCCAGTCGCGCGTATCGAGCGCGGTGGCATAAGCGGTCACGACCGCCACCGCCGCTTCCCGGTCAAAGAATGCGTCGATAGCGGCCGCGTCCGTCGGCATTCTAGTGGGACTGCCAGCTAGCGGGACTGCTAGAATTTGAAGCCGGCTTCGATCGACAGGTTGCGCGGCGGCTCGAGATAGAGAATCGCGCGCGGAACCGCGGTGATCGGCGCCGGCAGGTTGAACGCGCTGCCCGTCGTCAGCTCGTTGGTCAGATTCTTGCCGACGAAGGCCAGGAACCAGCGCTCGTCCGCATCCGAAAGCTGCACGCGCAGGTCGAGCTTCACATAGCCTTTCTGGATGCCGAAAATCGGGCTCTGATTGTCCGAGTCGAAATATTTCGAGCGGCCCGCCGCGACGCCCGTGATGTCGAGCTTCAGATCATCGCCCAGCGGCACGCGGCCATGCGCCGAGACATTGCCGGTCCATTTTGACGTGTAGGCGAGACGATAGCCGGCAAGATTGTTGGTCGCCGGCGTGCAGGTGCTCGGCTGCGACGCAAGGCAGGCAGCCCCCGGATAATCATCATATTTTATGTCCTGATAGGCACCCGATGCGGTGATATCGAGGTTGGGCGACAGATAGAGCGCCAACGATCCTTCGATGCCCTTCGACGTCGCGCTCGCGGCGTTGCCGGTCAGATAGCTGGAGGTTGCCGGCTGATAGACCGAAACCTGCAGATTCTTGAACTGGGTGTCATAGACCGAGACGTTGGCGACGACCTTGCCGTCGAACAGCGTCGATTTGACGCCCGCTTCATAGTTGGTCGAACGCTCGGGCTTGAACGCGAAGGTCGCGTTCGTCGTGCCGAGGGTATTCGACACGAAGCCGCCCGACTTCGACCCGCGGCCATAGGTCGCGTAGAGCATGATGCGCGGTGCGACGTCGAACTGCACCGTCACCGACGGATCGACATTGCCTTCGCTGAGCGAACCGACCGCGCTGGAGATCGGACGGATCGCAAACGGGCCATAGACCAGCCGCGAGGCGAAATCGGCGTCCTTGCTCGTGTGGCTGTAACGCAGGCTGCCGATCACGCGGAAGGTGTCGGCCAGGTTCAGCGTACCCTGTCCGAAGAGCGACCAGCTGTCCGACGTCTGGTTGAAGCGGCTGTCGATGCGGCCGAAATAGGGCGAACCGAACAGGTTGGCGATATTGAAGCCCTGCAGCTGGTCGAGCCGGTATTTGCCATGGTCGTAATAAGCGCCGACGATGAAATCGAAGGTGCGGCCGGTCGGCGACAACAGGCGAATTTCCTGGGAGAATTGCTCGAAGCGTTCGGGGAAGCTGTTGTATACCGAATTGTTGGTAAACGCGCCGCCGCCGCCCGGAATCGTCTGATCGAAGCCGTTGACGATATTGGCGTTGAACCAGCTGTAACCGGTCACCGACGTCAGCGTATAGTCGCCTATCGCGATGTTGCCGGTGCCCGATATCATGACCGATTTGGTCTTGGTCCCTTCATCGCCGAGCGCCGACTTGTCGAGATATCGGGTAAGGTGCGGATCCTGCGCGCTGGTCAGCGGGCTCGACACGGTAATGCCGCCCACGACATCGCGGTTCGCATATTCGACCTTCGCGGTGTAATCGAAATTGGCCGACGGTTCCCATTTCATCGTCAGGCGGAGAAGCTGCTGCTTGATCTCCGGATCGTCATGGTCGGTCGCGAGGTTGCGGATATAGCCCTGCTGGTTGAGCACCTTCATCGCGAGGCGCGCGCTCAGCGTGTCGGTCAGCGGCCCCGACAGATAGCCCGAAAAGTCGGTGCCCTTGAAATCGAAGTTATAATTGGCGGTCAGCTTGCCTTCGAACTGGTCGGTCGGCCCCGCCGACACGACGCTGACCGCGCCGGCCGCGGTGTTCTTGCCGAACAGGGCGCCCTGCGGACCGCGCAGCACCTCGACGCGCGCGAGGTCGAAGAAGGGTGCCTGCGCCTGACGCGACCGGCCGGCGTAGACGCCGTCGACATAGAGCGAGACCGACTGGTCGAAGGCGAAGTTCGCCGGCGGCGAGCCGAAGCCGCGAATGTAGATCACGTCGTTGCCCGCGGTCGACTGGACGAAGACGTTCGGCGTGTAATTCATCACCGCCTTGATGTCGTTCGAGTTGAAATCGTCGAGCCGCTGGCCGCTGACGACCTCCATCGAGATCGGAACATCCTGGATGTTCTGGGCGCGCTTTTGCGCCGTCACGATGATTTCATTGCCGCTGCCGCTTGCTTCCGCGGACGTATCGGCGCCATCGTCGGCAGTCTGCGCCATCGCCGGCGCGGCGGTAGCCAGCATCGCAAGCGTCGCGACGCCAGCGAGCAGATTCGAATGTCGAGCCTTCATCTTCACCCTCCCATAGAGCCTAGTGCAACGGTACCGGTTTCTCCGTCCGATCCGTCAATCTGATTGACCCTTAGTATACTAATGGTTTTATGCTTGTCCAGAGTTTCAAGAGAGGATTCCCGATTATGACCAACGAAAATCGCCAGAGCGCGCTTGCGAGCCGCCCCTTGTGCACCGTGGAGTTCGAGGTGGGGGGCGGCCTGATCGGGATCGGCGCCTCGCCTTTCGGCGACCAGCGGCTCGGCTATATCACGGGCGGACGATTTTTCGGACCGCGAATCAAGGGTATCGTTCTGCCGGGTGGCGGCAATTGGTCGCGCAGCGGGCGGCTGGGCGAGGCGGCGTCGGTCGGCACCTTCGACGCGCGCGCGGTGTGGCAGACCGACGACGGCGCGCTCATCTACCTCAGCTATACGGGGCGCAGCCTGATCCCCGATGACGTCCGCGCTGCCTTCGCCGACCCTGCCGCGCCCTATGTCGATCCCGCGCTTTATTATCTGCGAATCGCGCCCGTGTTCGAGACCGCGAGTCCCCGATACGACTGGCTCAACGGCCTGCTCGCCGTCGGCGTGGGCGAACGCACCGACTTCGGCGTGCGCCATGTGATCCACGAAATATTGTAGGGCGCCCCTAGAGTCGGGGCCCTAGCCCACAGCGCGGTCGCGGCCTTCCCAATAAGGCGCGCGCAGTTCGCGACGCAGCACCTTGCCCGACGGGTTGCGCGGCAACGCGTCGATCGTCTCGACGCTCTTCGGCGCCTTGTAGGCAGCGATGCGCTCGCGCGCCCATGCGATGACATCGGCGGGCTCGACCGTGGCGCCGGGCGCGGGGACGACCAGCGCCTTTACCGCCTCGCCCCATTTGTCGTCGGGCACGCCGATGACCGCAACATCGGCGACGCCGGGGCAGCCCATGATCGCGCTTTCGACCTCGGCCGGATAGACATTCTCGCCGCCCGACACGATCATGTCCTTGATCCGGTCGTGGACGAAGTAAAAGCCGTCGGCGTCGCGATAGCCGACGTCGCCGGTGTGCAGCCAGCCGCCGATCACGGTTTCGGCGGTCGCCTCGGCGCGGTTCCAATATTCCTTCATCACAATGTCGCCGCGGATCGCGATCTCGCCGATCTCACCGTCGCCGAGCGGCCGCCCCTCGCCATCAAGGATCGCCATCTCGGTCTGCGGCCAGGGCTGACCGCACGAGGTAAGCTTGCCGGGCAGGTCGTGCGCGGCGGGCGAGAGGTAGGAGCCGCCGCCCGAGCTTTCGGTCATGCCATAGAATTGCACGAAATCGCAGCCAAAGGTCGTGCGCGCGCGGCGCAGCACATCCTCCGCGATTGGCGAGGCGCCATAGGCGATCGACCGCAACGCCGAATAGTCGCCTGTCGCTGCGGCGGGCTGTTGCAGCATCATCTGGATCATCGCGGGCGCGAGGAAGGCGTGCGCAACGCGTTCCTCCGTCAGCATCCGCACCGCATCGTCCGCGGCGAAATCCTTGACCAGCACCAGCCGCCCGCCCTGCGCCAGCCCCGAAAAGCTGACATTGGTGCCGGCGACGTGGAACAGCGGCATCACGATCATCACCGTTTCGTCCTCGCCATAGGCGAAGCCATCGACCTCGGTCGCCATTTCGAGGAAGCGGCGGTAGTTCTTGTTGGCGAGCACGACGCCCTTGGGCCGCCCGGTGGTGCCGCTCGTATAGAGCTGCAACACATCGTCGGCGAGTTGCGGCGCGTCGGTGGGCGGGGTCGCGGCCGCATCGCCGAGCCAGGCGTCGAAGCTTTCGAAGTCGGGGTGCGCGCCATAAAGCACCACCAACCGCGGCTTTTCGGCAAGCCCGGCGACCGCGGCCAGCGCGGTGTCGAAGAAATCCTCGCCCACGAAGAGCAGCTTCGGCGCCGCGTCGCCCAAAATGAAACCGATCTCGCCCGCGGCGAGGCGGCAGTTGATCGGCGCCAGGCAGGCGCGCGCACGCGCGGTGCCGAAGAAGAGCGGATACCAGGCGTCGTGGTTCTTGGTCAGCACCGACACCCGGTCGCCAGGCCCCACCCCCGACGCCAGCAGCGCGTTCGCGACCCGGTTCGACTGCGCATCAAGCGCGGCAAAACTCGTTTCGCGATCTCCATATTTGACCGCGACCGCCTGCCCACGCGCGCGCGCCTGCGCCGCCGGAATATCGGCCAGCGTCCGAATGGCCTCCAGATCGATCATTTCGCTCTCCCATCGTCACTTTGATCTTGAATTAGATAGAATACTAAGCAAATACTTGGCCAGCAAAAAAGCGAGAGGATCCGCCTTGTTCGATCACCCCATCCTGCCGACAACGATCGTCGGAAGCTACCCCCAACCCGATTGGCTGATCGACCGCGAACGATTGAAGGCCAGCCTGCCGCCGCGCGTGCGTGCCGAGACTTTGTGGCGCATCCCCGAACCCTGGCTGGCGGATGCACAGGAGGCCGCGACCTTGATGGCGATCCGCGATCAGGAAGAGCTGGGCATCGACATCGTCGGCGACGGCGAGATGCGCCGCGAAAGCTATTCGAACCGGCTCGCGACCGCGCTGTCGGGGATCGACACCGAACAGCATGGCACCGCGATCGACCGCACCGGCAACGCCAATCCGGTACCGCTCGTCTCGGGCCCGATCCGCCGCGTGGCGCCGATCGAGGCGCAGGACGCCGCCTTTCTGCGCCGCCATTCAACCAAGCCGGTCAAGCTGACCCTGCCCGGCCCCTTCACCATGACCCAGCAGGCCGAGAACGCCTATTATCCCGACCTCAGATCGCTCGCGATGGATTATGCCGATGCGGTCAATGCCGAGGTGAAGGATCTGTTCGCCGCCGGCGTCGATGTCGTCCAACTCGACGAACCCTATCTGCAGGCGCGCGCCGCCGAGGCGAACGCCTATGCGATCGAGGCGATCAACCGCGCGCTCGACGGCGTCGGCGGCACGACCGCGCTGCATATCTGCTTCGGCTATGCGATGGTGCACCACAGCGCGGGCGCGACGGGGCCGAAGCCGAAGGCCTATGATTTCCTCGCCGAACTCGAAGCGTCGGCGATCGACGTGATTTCGATCGAGGCGGCGCAGCCGGGGCTCGACCCCGCGATCCTCGCCGAACTGCCGACCAAGACGATCATGTACGGGGTGCTCGACCTGTCGATGCCCGAGGTGGAGACGCCCGAAATCGTCGCGGGCCGCATCCGCGAGGCGCTGCGCTATGTCGACGCCGAACGGCTGTGGATCGCGCCCGATTGCGGGATGAAATATCACAGCCGCGACCATAGCCAGGCGAAGCTGAAGGCGATGGTCGACGGGGCGGCGCTGGTGCGGGCGGAGCTGAAGTAACCACTCTCCCCTCCCTCTTGCGGGAGGGGTCGGGGGTGGGCAGCGACGCCGCCCTGGCCCACCCCGCTGCGAGTAGCGAGCAAGCTCACAACTCTCGCTGCCCCTCCCGCTTGCGGGAGGGGAGGTCAGGCGTCGATGAAATCCGTCAACAACGGCACCACCAACTCCGGCGCCTCGACCATCGGCAGATGCCCTGCCCCCGCGATTACCTCCAGCCGCGCGCCCGGAATCGCGTCCAGTATCTCGTCATGGTGCGCGCGGCTGGTGATACCATCCTTGTCGCCCCAGATCAGCAGGGTCGGCACCGCAATCTCGCCCAGGCGCGGGCGGCTGTCGATGCGCGCCATGATCGCGCGCTGCTGCGCAAGGAAGGTATCGGCGCCGGTATCCGCCGCCATCTGCCGCGCGATGCCGAGCAGGCGCGCGTCGCCGCGCTTTTCTTCGGGAAACAGGATCGGGATGCGCTCCTCGACCACCTGATCGAACCGGCCGCTTGTCACGAGGTCGATATAGCCCTGCCGCCGCGCGGTCTGCCCTGGACCATCGGCCGAGGCGAGCGTCGAGATCAGCACCAGCTTCGCAACCCGCTCGGGCGCCCGGCGCATCACCTCGAAGGCGATGAAGCCGCCCATGGCGTGCGCGACCAGCGCGAATTTCGGCGGCGCATTGTCGAGCAGGCGCTGCGCGAAACCCGCGATCGTATCGTCGCAGCGGTTATCTGCGACGATGACCTCGCGGTCGGTCCACGCGTCAAGGAGCGGCTGCCATACCGCGTCGGTCAATAGCTGGCCGGTGATGAGGACGATCGGAAGCGTCATGGGGTCAATCCTAAAGCGTCGTCATTGCGAGGAGCCCAAGGCGACGCGGCAATCCAGAGCAGGCGTAAACCGCACTGGATTGTTTCGCTCCGCTCGCAATGACGAAATGTTTCATACCACCTGATGCAGCAGCGCTTCGCCCGCCCCCAGCCGACGGCAATTCTCATGCGCCACCGTCAGGCTGCGCACGAGCGTCTCGGGCGTAAGCCATGCGATATGCGGCGCGAGCACCGCATTGGGCAGGCCGAGCAGCGGATTCCCGCGCGGCAACGGCTCCTCCGCAAACACGTCGAGCCCCGCGCCGCGCAGATGGCCCGCGGTCAGGGCCGCGACCAGCCGCTCCTCGTCGACCAGTTCGCCGCGCGCGGTGTTCACCAGTATCGCGCCCTGCTTCATCGCGAACGGGTCGATGCTGGCGCGCGTCTCTTCGGTCAGCGGGATGTGCAGCGAGACGATATCGCTCTCCGCGAGCAACTGGCCAAGCGGCAGAAATTCATAAGGCCCGTCGCGCTCGCTCCGCGCCGTAAAGACCACCCGCGCCCCCAGCGCGGCGAGCACCGGCGCGAGCAGTTGCGCCGAATTGCCGAACCCGACAAGCCCCACGGTGCGCCCGCCGACCTCCCCCACCGAATCGAGTTCGGACGGATCGGCGGTCCAGCCTTCGCCGGCGCGGGTCCGTGCGTCGAAGAAGCAGGTGCGGCGCAGCACCGCCATCATCAGCGACAGCGCCATTTCGGCGACCGCCTGGCTGTTGGTGCCCGGCATGTTGCACACCGCGACGCCATGCTCGCGCGCCGCGTCGAGCGCGATCGTGTTCACGCCGACGCCGAGCTTCTGGATCAGCTTGAGCCTGGGCGCCGAAGCGATGAAGTCGGCCGTAACCGGGGTCAGCACATGGAGCAGCGCGGTGATCTCGCCAGCCACCGCGTCGAGCGGTGCGGCTTCGTCGACATGCGTCACGACGCCCGCGCCAAAGACGGCATCGACCGCCGCGCGGAAACCGGGGCTTGGGCGGGCGTGGAGAACGATCATGCCGCGACCCGCCCGATCGACCCCGCAAAGGCCGAAAAGCCGGCAAATTCGGCATCGGCGCCCATCGCTTCCTCGATCCGCAGCATCTCGTTCCACTTCGCCATCCGTTCGGAGCGGGTAAAGCTGCCGACCTTCAATTGCCCCGCGTCCCAGCCGGTGGCGAGATGCGCGATCGTGACATCCTCGCTCTCGCCCGAGCGCGCCGAGACGATCGCGCCCCAGCTGCGCGCGACCGCGGCGTCGAGCGCGGCCTTCGCTTCGGTGACGGTACCGACCTGGTTCACCTTGATCAGCGCCGCATTGCACACCGCCGCATCGCCCGCGCGCTCGACGCGCGCCGCATTGGTGACGAGCACATCGTCGCCGATGATCTGCACCCGGTCGCCGATGGCCGCGGTGACCGCCGCCATCGCGGTCCAGTCATCCTGCCCCGCCGGGTCTTCGATCGACAGGATCGGATAGCGCCCCGCCCATTCGACGATGCGCGCCGCCATGTCCTCGCTCGTCAACCGCCCCTCGTCGAGCGCGAGGCTGTAGCCTGACGCATCGCCGAGTTCGTTCGCCGCAATGTCGAGTGAGATGAAGACGTCTTCGCCCGCGCGGTGCCCGCTGGCCTCGATCGCCTTTGTCAGCGTGCCCAGCGCATCCTCGTTCGAGGCGAAATTCGGCCACCAGCCGCCTTCGTCGGCGACCCCCGACAGCGGCCCCTTGGCTTCCATCAGCTTGCCCGCGGCGCGATACACATCATCGGTGATTTCGAGCGCGCGACGAAAGCTGCCCGCCGCGGGGCACATGATCATGAAATCCTGCACGTCGGTACGCCGCCCGGCATGCGCCCCGCCGCCGAAAATCTGGATCTCGGGCAGCGGGATGCGGACTTTGCGGTCCCCGGCGAGGTAGCGCCACAGCGGCAACCGCGCGTCGGCGGCGGCCGCGTGCAGCACCGCCATCGACACCGCAACGACCGCATTCGCCCCCAGCCGCGCCTTGTTCGGGGTGCCGTCGAGATCGCACAGCGCCTTGTCGACCGCCGTCTGATCGCCCGCATCCATGCCGATCAGCGCGGGCGCGATCTCGGCCCCGATCCCGGCGACCGCGCCATTGACGCCATAGCCGCCGAAGGCCGGGCCGCCGTCGCGCAGGTCGATCGCCTCATGCGCGCCGCGCGAGGCACCGGCGGGCGCAATGGCGCGGCCAACCGCGCCCGATTCGAGTATAACTTCGGCCTCGACCGTGGGGCGGCCACGTGAATCCCAAAGCTGGCGGCCGGTAACCGAAGCGATAGGCGACGTCATTCCTTGGTCCTTTTCCAGTTTGCGACGAGCGCATCGATGGGCGCTGGCGCGAGCAGCAACGTACGCGCCTGATCGCGCACGATTTGTTTGTGATGGCTGTCGGTCAGATAGGGCGCGGGCGATTTGCCCTCGACCCGCGCGAGCAGCAACGCGGCGGTCAGTTTGCCGGCGCGCAGCGCCAGCGCGTCGGCGTCTTCCCAATCGATGCCGGCGCGATAGGCCTCGACCAGTGCCGCCGCGGCCTCGCCGAGCCGTTCGTTCCCCAGCCACACCGCCTTCAGCAGCAGATGCGTGGTGCAAAAGGCTAGGTCGAACGCCGGGTCGCCATAGACTGCACATTCGGCGTCAAGGAACACCGGCCCGTCTGCACCGACGAGAATATTCTTGGGGCTGACGTCGCCGTGAACGAGCGCCACCTTGCGCGACGAGAGGTCGTCGGCGAGCGCGTAGAGCGCCGGCGCAAGCTCGGCATCCTTTTGCGCAACGAACAGCAGAAAGGGATCGACGCGCAGCGCGCGGAACATCGCATCGGTCGGAAAGGCGTCGCGGTCGGCGGCGCTGTTCGCGGTCGCGGCGTGGACCGCCACGATGCCGCGACCGACAGCCGCCGCGAACGCCGGATCGACACGGCCCGCGATCAATTCATCCTTCCACACCGGACAATCCGGCAGGAAGCGCATCGCGAAGCCGTGGCCGGGCAATTCGGCCAGCACCTCGGGCACCAGATGCGGATCGACGCCGCGCGCCCGGCGCAGCCAGCGCACTTCGCTCGCGCCGCGTTCGACCGGTGCGTGCCATTCGGCGGCGACACGCAATTGCTCGAGCGGCCGCTTGACGACGATCGGCCCCGCCGGGCCGTCGACCCGCCACACGTCGCAGGACACGCCGCCGGTCAATGGCTCGAGGACGACCTCGCCCTCGCCCGCCAGCCCGGCCGCGCGCAATCCCGCAATGATGTCGGCGGTCGCCGTTTCCACTTACAGCTTCTCCCGGATCCAGCCGCTGACCAGATCGGCGGCATTTTGCCGTTCTTCGATCGAATCCTCGAAATAATGCGCGCCGGGGATCAGTTCGAGCCCTTTGTCCGCGGTACCGAGAAAGTCGAAGATCTTGCGCGCATCGCTGGGGAAGACGCCGGTGTCGGCGAGCCCCTGTACCACCAGCGCGGGCGTGTCATGCTTGGCGAGGTGCGGCTGCCCCTGGCACGGCGAGGTTTCGAGGCTCCACATGTTGAGCCAGGTCTTGATCGTATTGGCGCGGCCGATGCTGGGGGTGCGGTTGGCGATTGCCGGGTCGCCGCGATAACACCAGTTGGGCTTGCGGTCCGACGGATCGATCGCCGGATCGACGCAGCGGATGTCGCCCCAGCAGCGGAACATCGGAAAGATGCGGTCGGGGATTCCGGCCGCATTGAGCCGCGCGAGTTCGGCCTTTGCCCAATCGGTGATGCGCTGGTTGCGCGCGCGCTGGCCCGCGCGGTATTTTTCGATGAAGGCGTCCGAATAGGGCGGGCCATTGTCGGGATTGAACGGGTCGAGCTCGGGATCGGTCAGCGTCGGATCATTTTCGTCGATCACCGACGCGTCCATCCAGTCGGTCAGCACCTCGGGACGTCCCTGGTGGGCGTTGAAGCTGATATAGAGATCGCCCCTGATGAGCTGCGCCAGCGCATCCTGACCGATTGACGGCAGCCGGTCGGTCAAGGTCGGCGCGATCGCTTCGGCCTGATAGGCGCCCATCAGCGAGCCGCCGCCCGAATTGCCGAGGATCACGATCTGTTCGACCCCGGCCTCTTGTTTCAGCCACTTCATTCCGACCCCGATGTCGAGGATGGCATGTTCGAGCAGGAACTGGTCCTCGAACCCGCGATAGCGCGTATTCCAGCCGAGAAAGCCGAAACCGGCGCGGGCGAAATAGGGTGCGATATAATGTTCGGAAAAATCGACATTATAGTGGGTGGCGATGATCGCGACCTTGGGCCGCTTGCCCGCCTCGGTCCAATATATGCCCTGACAGGGATGGCCGCCCGCCTGAATCCGCGGCGCGGTCGGCGACGTGCGGCCGATGAATTGTGCGTCCAGTCCTGCAATCCCGTTCGGGTCCACCATCATCGTCTCTCCTGCCTGTTATATCTCATAATCGTCATCCCGGACTTGATCCGGGATCCATTCTCTCGACGCTGGTTAAATGGATCCCGGATCAAGTCCGGGATGACGAGCGTGGGAAACATACTAGCGGCTCACCTCGAAGGGCAGTTCATACCCCTCCAGCCCGGCGCGGATCGCCTTCTTGTCGATCTTGCCCGTGGGGCCGAGCGGGATGGCGTCGACGAACACTATGTCGTCGGGCATCCACCATCTTGCGATCTTGCCGTCCAGATAGGCGCGGATATCGTCGGCCCCCGCGTGCACGCCCGGCTTGAGCTCGCATAGCAGGATCGGCCGTTCGTCCCATTTGGGATGCGCGATGCCGACGACCGCGGCGATGGCTACCGCTGGATGGCCGGTCGCGATATTCTCTATCTCGATCGAACTGATCCACTCGCCGCCCGATTTGACGACATCCTTGGCGCGGTCGGTAATCTGCATATAGCCTTCGCCGTCGATCGTGCTGACATCGCCGGTATCGAAAAAGCCCTCATCATCGAGCACATCGCCGCCTTCCCCGCCAAAATAGCCGCGCGCGATCGTCGGCCCCTTGATCATCAGCCGCCCCGGCGTCTTGCCATCGTGCGGCAGCCGGTGGCCGGCATCATCGACCAGCTTCATCTCCAGCCCGCACAGCAACCGCCCCTGCTTGAGCTTGTACGCCATCTGCGCGTCGTCCCCCTTCGCCGCGACCGAGGCATTGGGGACCGACACGGTGCCGAGCGGCGACGTTTCGGTCATCCCCCACCCCTGGATGACATCGACGCCATAATCGTCGCGGAAGGCGCGGATCAGCGATTCGGGGCACGCCGACCCGCCGATCGTGACGCGTTCCAGCGTGGTGAAGCGCTTGCCATTTTCCTGCATATATTGGAGCAGCATCTGCCACACCGTCGGCACCGCGGCCGAATAGGTCACGCCCTCCTCCTCGATCAGATTATAGATGGATTCGCCGTCCATCCGCTGTCCGGGCAGCACCAGCTTCGCGCCGACCGCGGGCGCCGAATAGACGACGCCCCACGCATTGGCATGATACATCGGCACGACGAGCAGCACGGTGTCGCGCGCCGACAAGGCCAGCGCATCGCGCTGCAGCGTCATCAGCATGTGGATATAGTTGGAGCGGTGCGAATAGAGCACGCCCTTGGGATTGCCCGTCGTCCCGCTGGTGTAGCACAGGCCGCAGGCGCTGTTTTCGTCGAACCCGCCCCAGTCATGTTCGGCGGGATAGCCCGCGATCCAGTCGTCGAACGCCAGCGCGGGATAGGGTGTTTGCGGCAGCGCAGCGCGATCGCAGAAAAAGATCACCTGCTCGATCGACGGCACCTGCGCCAGCAATTCGCCGACCAGATCGGCCACCGCCGGATCGGCGATCAGCAACCGGTCGGCGGCATGATTGGCGATATAGGCGATCTGCTCCATGAACAGCCGCGGATTGAGCGTGTGAAGCACCGCCCCGATCCCCGCCGCGCCATACCAGGTGGCGAGGTGCCGCGCGCCATTCCACCCCATCGTGGCAACGCGGTCGCCCGGCTTGATCCCGGCGGCCACCAGCGCGTTCGATACCCGCTTCGCATCGGCGTGGATTGCGGCATAGGTCGACCGGGTGACGCGCCCTTCGGCGTCGCGCGACACGACTTCGCGCGCGCCGTGCCAGGCCGCCGCATGGTCGAAAATCCGGTCGACCGTCAGCGGGACATTCTGCATCAATCCGTCCATCGGCGGCGCCTCTTCCTCGCTCATCCCAAAAACATAGCATACTAAGTATTTTGTCTTTACACGCTCAGCCGCGCCTTGCCTAGCCCCCGCGCTTCTTCTAGCGTGCGCACCATCGGCGTGCCGCCGAAAACGGGGAATATCGCGTCACTCCATGCGCACCAACCAGCTTATCATCGCTCTTTTCCAACGCTTCTGCTGGCTCGACGAAGGGCTGCAGGCGCGGCTGCACGACCGCGGCTGGCCCGATATCAGCCGCCCGCAATCGATGGTGATGACGAATATCGTCAGCGGCATCGTGCGCCCGTCGGACATCGCGCGCAATCTGGGCGTCTCGCGGCAGGCGATTCACAGCACGATCAACCAGATGGTCAAGCTGGGCATGGTCGAACTGGCGCCCGATCCCGACGACCGGCGACACATGATCGTCTCGCTCACCGAAACGGGCGCCCGGATGCGTCAGGACGCGCAGCGCGCGATGGATCAGCTCGCCGACCAGCTGGCCGATCGGCTTGGCCATGACCGCTTCGATGCCTTGCTCGCGACGCTCGAGGCCGACTGGGGCGACAACAAGGAACGCCGCCCGGCCTAGGGTCAGGCGGCGAGCGCGGCCGCCACCTTGGCGAGCCGCATCGCCGTCATGTCGACCAGCGATGCGGGCAGCGCGTCCTTCAACGCGCCGCTCTCGTCGAAAGCGGCATGCGCGTTGGGGATCAGCACCTGTTCGGGAATCACGAGCGTCTGCACCGTCGACAGGATCTGGCGCAGA
This sequence comes from Sphingopyxis sp. Q841, assembly GCF_052384365.1. NCBI lineage: Bacteria > Pseudomonadati > Pseudomonadota > Alphaproteobacteria > Sphingomonadales > Sphingopyxidaceae > Sphingopyxis > Sphingopyxis sp. Q841. Next base: position 1,045,175 of record NZ_JBQSUM010000001.1, read on the forward strand.
TGGATCAGGCCGCGCAACCCGCCGAACGGGCTGACCGAGGCCGACATGATCGCCGCCGCCTTGCCGCGATAGGCGACGAGCGCGACAAGCCCCTCGTCGCCCGTCGGCCGCGACGCCCAGTCGATCGCGTTTTTGAGCAGCGGCGACACCGAGCCATTATATTCGGGCGAGACGAACAACAGCCCGTCCTGCGCCGCAAAGACACGCTTCAACCGCTCGGCATCGGCGGGAAAGGCGCCGGATTCGATCGCGGCCGAATAGAGCGGCAGGTCGTAGCCGGCGAGATCGACCTCGGTGACCTCAGCCCCTTGCGCCTCGAGCGCGCGAATGGCGAGCCTGCCCAGCGCCCGGTTGAACGATCCTTCGCGCGTGCTTCCGACGACAACGGCAATTTTCGGCAATTTACCCTCCCCGCGATAATGATTAGAATACTAACCTATTATCGCGGACGTCCGCAAGCCCGTTGCGAAAGGGGTCAGGCCTTGATGTCGGACAGCGTCGACAGCTTGGCGGTTTCGTCGGCCAGATTCTCGATCACGCGGCGCATGAGCGCCTGCAGCGTTTCGACCTCTTCATCGGTCATGCCGCGGGTCGCGATTTCATGGACCTCGGCATTCATCGGCGCGAGGATCAGCTCGAGCTTGCGCGCGTGCGGGGTCAGATGGATGAAGGTCTTGCGCCGGTCGTCCGACGTCTTCTTGCGCGTGATGAAGCCCGCCTTCTCAAGCCCCTTGAGCGCGACCACCGTCGTCGGTTCGCGCATGCCGACACGCTCGCTCAATTCGCGCTGGGTGATGCCGTCCTCGCGCCACAGCTGGCGCAGGAACCGCCATTGCCCAGCCGACACATCATAGGTCAGCGTCCCGCGCTCGAGCAGCCGCGAAAAGGAGCGGAAGACGATGCGCGCCAGATAGCCGATGCTGTTTTCGGGATTGGTGTAATATTCGGCCGGATGCCGAAACGTCTGGGTCTTCTTCGCCAATTCTCTTCCCCTTTTCCCGAACCTTAGGGGCCTATGATTTGCCCGGCAATATGCTTCGATATACCAATATCATTGGACAGGGAGGGGCAACCCATATACTTAGCTTTCTAAGTTATGGAAAGGATAATCGGATGTTCACCCGGCTGACCGCCGTGGCGGCGCCGCTGCCGATCGCCAACGTCGATACCGACATGGTCATTCCGGCGCGCTTCATGAAAGCCTTGTCGCGAACTGGACTGGGGCGGCATCTGTTCCAGGAATTGCGCTACACGCCCGATGGCTTGGAGCGTGAGGATTTCGTCCTGAACCGCGGCGCAACCCGCGGCGCGCAGATATTGATCGCCGACCGCAATTTCGGCTGCGGCTCGTCGCGCGAACATGCGGTATGGGCGCTCCGCGACTTCGGTATCCGCTGCGTGATCGCGCCGAGCTTCGGCGATATTTTTTCGAACAATGCGCGCAAAAACGGCCTGCTGCTGATCCGGCTGCCCGCCGCAATCTGCGACCGGCTGCGCGATGAGGTCGCGCTCGCGCAATTCGCGCCGATGACCGTCGACCTTGCCGAACAGCGCCTCACGCTGGCGTCGGGTGAAGGCATCGATTTTGCCATCGACCCCGACGATCGCCGCACGCTGCTGGACGGACGCGACGACATTGCCCGCACCTTGCGGCACGAGGCCGCGATCACCCGTTTCGAAACGGCGGCCTAGCCCGATCCTTCATCGGTCAGGATCGCCGGATCGGCGATGCAACCGGCAATCGCGCTCGCCGCCGCGAGCGCGGGGCTCATCAGATGGGTGCGGCCGCCGCGCCCCTGCCTATTCTCGAAATTGCGGTTCGACGTCGCGGCGCAGCGTTCGCCGGGCAAAAGGCGGTCCGCGTTCATCCCGACGCACATCGAACAGCCGGGCTCGCGCCAGTCGAAGCCCGCTGCGAGCAGGATGCGGTCGATCCCTTCCGCCTCGGCCTGTCGCTTGACCAGCCCCGACCCTGGCACGACCATGGCGCGCACATGGTCCGCGACCCGGCGCCCCTCGACCACCGCCGCGACGACGCGCAGATCTTCGATGCGGCTGTTGGTACAGCTTCCGATGAAAACGCGATCGATCGGCGTCCCGGCGATCGGGCGGCCCGGCGTCAGGCCCATATAGGCGAGCGCGCGCTCGGCAACCGCGCGCGCGTCGCGATCGGCCAGGCAAGCGGGATCGGGGACGACGCCGTCGATCGCGATCACCTGCGACGGATTTGTGCCCCAGCTGACCATCGGTGCGACCGCGTCGGCATCGATCCGCAATTCGCGGTCGAAGACGGCCCCGGCATCGGTCGGCAAGGCGCGCCAGCGCGCCAGTGCCGCGGTCCAGGCATCGCCCTTCGGCACCGCCGGCCGATCCGCGAGATAGGCGAAGGTCGTGTCGTCGGGCGCGATCAGTCCGGCCCGCGCGCCCATTTCGATGCTGAGATTGCACAGCGTCATCCGCGCTTCCATAGACAGCGCCCCGATCGCGCTGCCCGCATATTCGATGACATGCCCCGTCGCCCCGTCGACGCCAATCGCCGCGAGCAGATGCAGCGCCAGATCCTTTGCCTGGACATGCGGACGCAGCACGCCGTCGACGGTGATCCGCATGTTGCGCGAACGGCGCTGCCGGATCGTCTGCGTCGCCAGCACATGTTCGACTTCAGAGGTGCCGATGCCGAAAGCGAGCGCGCCGAACGCGCCATGTGTCGACGTGTGGCTGTCGCCGCACACGATCGTCATGCCGGGCTGCGAGCGTCCCTGTTCGGGGCCAACGACATGGACGATGCCGCCGCGCGGGTCGCCCATGGCGAAATTCTCGATACCGTGCCGCGCCGTGTTACTGACCAGCGCCTCGAGCTGCGCGCGCGCCTCGACATCGGCAACCCCGGTCGGTCCGGCGGCCTGCCGTTCGGTGGGGACATTATGATCCGACAGCGCGAGCGCCCGCTCGGGCCGGCGGACCCCCCGCCCCGCCTCCTCGAGCGCGGCGAAGGCCTGCGGCGACGTCACTTCGTGCAGCAGGTGCAGATCGACATAGAGCAGGGTTTCGCCATCATCCTCGGCAACGGCGTGGGCGTCCCATATCTTGTCGTAAAGCGTGCGCGGGCCGGTCATCGATTCGCCGCCCGCACCGCGCCCGGATTTTCGAAAGACGTCACCCTGTCCTTGCTCCCCGCCGGGTAGATCCTCACTACCGCGATTTACTTAGAATTCTAACTTATATGGCAAGCAAGCACGTCGAATCAAGCGGTTTTGCGAGGTATCAGCATGTCACAAAATCATAATACTTAGTAGTTGAAGTATTTTTCAATCCTGCTAATCATGCGATGGGAACGGAGGATAGAGTCGCTCCACCGGCACGATATTCGGGCACAAGACGATGCCCGGCGCCGGCGGCAAAATGGGCAGTCTGCCACAGCATCACCCCGTTTCATGGACTGACAAGGCCGGATGCGAACCCGCATTTCCGCCGCGCTGGCGCGCGCGGGAACGGGATCGGTGCGGCCACCATGTGGGAGGATATGATGACGACGCGCTTGTTCCTGCTTTCGACCGCCATGGTCGCGCTTGGCACCACACCGACGGCGGCGCATGCCCAGACCGGCGAAACCGCCGCGGCGGAAGAAGTCGCCACCGGCGCCGAAAACAATAGCTATGGCGACATCGTCGTCACCGCACAGCGCCGCAGCGAAAGCGTGCAGAATGTCCCGATCGCGATTTCGGCCTTCAATGCAGAGATGGTCGAGGCGAGCGGCAGCACCAATATCACCAGCCTCAACGGCCTCGCGCCCAATGTGGTGCTGCAGACGCAGGGCCTCGTCGCCAATGTGCCGATGATCTCGATCCGCGGCATGAGCACCGCCGATCCCGATCCCAACGCCGACCCCAAGGTCAGCACGATCATCGACGGCGTCTATATTCCCTTCGTATCGAGCACGATGCTCGACCTGTTCGACGTCGAACGGATCGAGGTGCTGAAGGGGCCGCAGGGCGTGCTGTTCGGCAAGAACAACCTTGCCGGCACGATCAACGTCATCACCGCGCGCCCGACCGACGATTTCGGCGGCGAAGCGCGCGTCAGCCTGGGATCCTACGGGCTCAAGCAGTTCCGCGGCAAGCTCAACAGCGGCCGCTTCGCCGATGGCGCGCTGGCCGCCAAAATCTCAGTCAATTTCCGCGACTATGACGGCTACAGCCGCAACGTCATCACCGGCAACCGTCTTAACGGCGCCAATGTGAAGGCGGTGCGCGGCGCGCTCAATTATGATCATGGCGGGCCGTTCGATTCGACGCTGATCGTCGACTGGCTGAAGCAAAAGACGACCGGTCCGGCGCCGCACGTCCTCGACAATGGCGATCCCAATTGGGATCTGCTGCCCGACGCGGTGAAGACCGACGTGCGCAAGGCGGCGGTGCTGTTCGATCCCTATGCCAACACCGAGAGCTATGGCGGATCCTGGTCGTCGAACCTCGACGTGGGCTGGGGCACGATCAGTTCGGTTCTCGGCTATCGTCACCTCACCTATATCACCCGCGGCGACTTCGACGGGCTGATCAATCCCGCCCCGCAGCTCGACGTGACCCGCGACTTTTCGGGCGAATCGAAAAGCGCAGAGCTGCGCTACGTGTCGCCGGCCGGCGAGCCCGTCGATTTCGTCGTCGGCCTCTATTATCAGGCCGACAAATGGCGTCAGTTCAACACGGTGCTCGCCACCCCGACCACGACGACGCTCGCGCAGCTTCATCAGGACACGCAGAGCTATGCGATGTTCGCGCTCGTCAACGCGCATCCGGTCGAGGGGCTGACGCTGTCGCTCGGCGGGCGCTACAGCCACGATCGCAAGAAATATGACATCGCCTCGCAGGTGTTCGTCAACGGCAACCAGGCCTCGTCCTTCACGAGCAGCCTGAAGGCGTCATGGGCCGAATTCACGCCGCGCCTGACCGCCGAATATCGCTTCTCGCCCGCCGCCATGGTCTACGCCAACTATTCGCAGGGGTATAAATCGGGCGGATTCAACTCGCGCGGGACGATCCCCGAGAATATCGGTCCCTATAACCCCGAACGCGTCAACGCGTTCGAAATCGGCGCCAAGACCGACTTGTTCGACCGGTTGCTGCGCTTCAACGTGTCGGGCTTCATCAACAAGTATCGCGATCTGCAAAGCTCGGTAACGAAGATGGGTGCGGTACGGGCGGAGAATATCACGACCAACATCGCGGCCGCCAAAATATCGGGCTTCGAAGTCGAAACGCTGCTGCGCCCCGCCGCCAATTTCACCATCGGCGCGAACCTGGCCTATCTGCATGCGCGCTATACCGATTTCTGCGCGGACACGAACGGGGTCTTCACCAACGGCGCACCCGAACCCGGCCAGTGCGGGCCGGCGGTGCCGATCCTGATCAACGGGGTGCCGAACGGAACCTTCGCCGTCCCGACCGATTCGAGCGGCCTCGACCTCGCCAATGCACCCAAATGGAGCGGCAGCCTGTCGGTCGATTATGCCATTCCGATGTCGTTCGGCGAGATCAAGCTGCACAGCGACGCGCGCTATTCGTCGCGCTTCAACACCTGGGGCCGCAGCAACCTTCCCGGCTATTACCGGGACGAGGTGGTGCTGCTCAACGCCAGCATCGCGGTCGCGGGGCAGGACGACAAATGGAAGGTGACGCTCTACGGCACCAACCTGACCGATCAGGAGGTGATATCGGGCGCCACCAACGCTGGCGCGACCCCGATCTCGCAATTCTATCAGCCGCCGCGCGAATTCGGGGTGGACCTGTCGTTCAAATTCTGACGCAATCCGTCCGCGGCGCTTCCTTGCCGAAGCGCCGCGGATCGCATTTCGGGACTGCTGGCCAAGGGAGATTGAGATGGCTTGGGATGTGAACCGCCGCACGTTCGTCGGGGGAATGGGGGCGCTCGCCGCCGCGGGTCTCGCGATGCCGACCTATGCGAAGAACGGCAAGAAGCTCAACGTCCTGATGATCGTCACCGATCAGGAACAGAGCGTCGCCAGCTATCCCGAGGGCCTGCTCGAAAAGCTCCCCGCGCACCGCGAACTGATGGAACGCGGGATGCTCGTCGAAAATTATCATGTGCACACGACCCCCTGCACCCCGTCGCGCTCGACGATCTTTCAGGCGCACCATACGCAGCAGACGGGCCTGTTCCTCAACAGCGACAACGCCCCCTATCCGGTGGCGGCGGAAACCATGCCGACGCTCGGCCACATGATGCAGGCAGCGGGCTATTACACCAGCTACAAGGGCAAATGGCACCTCAGCCGCATCAATTACGAACGCAACTGGACGCGGATTCCGGGCGGCATCTATCCGACCACCGAAAATGCCATGGAGAAATACGGCTTCCACGATTACGGCTTCGACGGCGAGGAAGTCGGGCTGACATGGGACGGCTACAAGGCCGACATGTATGTCGCGGGCGACGCGGCGCGCGCGATCTTCGACTATGCGCGCAACGACAAGGCTGGCGGCAAGCCGTGGTTCCAGGTCGTCGGTCTGGTCAATCCGCACGACATCATGTTCTATGACGCGACGGGCAAGCAGGCCGAAAGCCGCCCCGATCCGAACATATTGGGGCCGCTGCGCCGCGAACCCGGCGATCCGATCTACGAGGTCGACAACAAGATCGACCTGCCCGAAAGCTTCAGCAAGGACGATCTGTCGACGAAGCCCGAGGCGCATCGCGCGATCGTACGGCTGAACGACGTCTTCTACGGCAAGATGGCGCACGACGATCTCGCCTCGTGGCACCGCTTCAACAATTATTACTATAACTGCCTGCGCGACGTCGATCGTCGGCTCGGCCAGTTGCTCTGGGCGCTCAAGGAAAGCGGCCAGATCGACAATACGATCATCATCTATACCAGCGACCATGGCGAGCGCGCCGCCGCGCACGGGATGCGCCAGAAGGGCGCGACGATGTACCGCGAAGAAACCAATATCCCGATGATCATCGCCCACCCCGATTTCCCCGGCGGGCGGTCGACCAAGGGGCTGATGGGCGCGATCGATATCGCCCCGACGCTGATGACGCTCGCCGGCCTGTCCGCCGACGAACAGCAGAACCGTTTCCCCGGCCTGCCCGGCGTCGACGTGTCGGCGCTGCTCGGATCGCCGACGCTGCCGACGCAGCGCGACAGGACGGGCCACCTCTTCAACTATGCGGTCGTCCATTATTGGGAGCCGACCAAGGACCGCGCGGCCAAGCTGCCGAGCGGCGAGCCCGATTACAGCAAGCAATATGACCTGTCGAAGCGCCGCCTGCACCGCGGCGTCCACGATGGCCGCTACAAATTCGCCCGCTATTTCGCGCCGGCGCATCATCATACGCCGACCGACTGGAAGACGCTGGCCGCGATGAACGATCTCGAGCTATACGACACCCACGCCGACCCGGGCGAGATCGTCAATCTGGCGTACGATCCCAAGCAGAAGGCGAATGTGCTGCGGCTCAACAAGATGGTCAACGCGCTGGTCGCGCGCGAGGTGGGCGAAGATGACGGCCGCGAATATCCGGGACCGACGGAGATCTATAATCAGCCTGCCTGACGCCGCCGCCGCATGAACCCCATCTGGCTTCCCGCCTCGCTGTTCGGCGGGCTCTTTCAGGCGTGGCGTACCGCGCTGCAGCAGCGGCTGCGCGCCGAACTGAGCGTCAGCGGCGCGGGGCTGGTGCGCTATCTCTACGGCCTGCCCTTCGCGCTCGCCTTTGCAGTCGCCTGGCTCGGCGCGCGCCATGCGGCGCTGCCACCGCTCGGCCTCGCCTTCGCCGGTCTGTCGGCGGTCGGCGCGGTGACCCAGATGGCGGGGACGATCCTGCTCATCACCGCCTTCGGCCACCGCGGCTTCGTCGTCGGCACCGCCTTCTCCAAGACCGAAGCGGTGCAGGCGGCGCTCGTCACCGCGCTGTTCCTGGGCGAACAGCTGCCGCTGCTTGCCTGGGCGGGCATCGTTGCAGGGGTCGCCGGGGTACTGATCCTCGCGCTTGCGGGACGCGGGCTGACGCTGCGCGAAATTGCGGGCTCACTCGGTCAGCCGGCGGCGTTATTCGGGCTCGGCGCGGGGTCGATGTTCGCCTGCGCCGCGGTCGCGATCAAGCTTGCCACCGCCGAGCTGCACGGCGTCGATACGGTCGGCTCGGCGCTCGTCACCCTCGTCGTGGTGATGGCGATGCAAAGCGCGCTGCATCTTGCGTGGATCATCGCGCGCGACCGCGACACGCTCGCCGCGGTCGGCCGGACGTGGCGCTCCTCGGCGCAGGTCGGGCTGCTATCGGCGCTCGGATCGGCGTGCTGGTACACCGGTTTCGCTGCCGCCCCCGCGGCACTGGTCCGCGTCGTCGGGCAAGTCGAGGTGGTGTTCACCATCGCCTTTGCGCATTTCTATCTGCGCGAGCCCGTCCGCTGGCATGAGACGCTGGGGCTGCTGCTGGTTGTCGGCGGCGTCATCCTCGCGCTGCTGTCGACATAATTCAGCGCAGCGGCGGCAATCCGTCCATGATCGCGGTCAGCGCGAGCGCATTTTCGCGCTCCATCGCACTGTGCCCCGCATTGGTGACGACGTAAGTGGCGGGCTCGCCACCCGCGGCGCGCAGCGCCGCGACCAGCCGTGACGCCTGCGTCAGCGGACACACCTCATCGAAGCGGCCGTGGACGATATGCACGGGGATGGACGCGAGCGTAGACGCGCCGCCGATCAGATGACCGGGCTCCAGAAACAGGTCGTTTGCAAAGAAATGCGCCTCGATCTGCGCAAAGCATAGCGCGAAGTCGGCATCGCCGAACTTGCCGGTCGCACCATGTTCGGGAATCAGGTTGGAAATCGTCCCTTCCCACAGCGACCAGACGAGCGCGGCATGCAGCTGCCGCTCGCGTTCGGCGTCGGTCTGCGGCACCATGTCGAAGATCGCCTTGTACGACGCCATCACATCGCGCCGTTCGGCGACCGACAGCACGCCGAGCAGTTCGGCCCATTCGTCGGGATAGTTGATGTAGGCGCCGGGCGCGGTCAGCGCATAAGGCGCCTCGTGCCATGTCGCGGCATTGCCCTGATACAGATAGTCAAGATCCTCGGCCGATCCCAGAAAGATGCCGCGCAGGATCAGGCTGGCGCAATGCTGCGGAAAGGCGATGGCATAGGCCATGGCGAGCGTGCTGCCCCAGCTGCCTCCGAACACATGCATCGGCCCTGCGATGTCCAGCGCATCGCGCAGCCGGTTGATGTCGGCGATCAGGTGCGGCGTATCATTGTGGCGCAGCGCCGCGGCGGGACCGGCGGCCGCGACATTGGGCTCGCTCTTGCCGCAGCCGCGCTGGTCGAACAGGATGATGCGATAGCGCGCCGGATCGAAAAAGCGCGCCATCTCGGGCGAGCAGGCGCCGCCCGGCCCGCCGTGAAGGACCATCACCGGCTCGCCGCCCGCGGCGCCATATTCCTCCCAATAGATGCGGTGCCCCGCCTCGGCATCGACGTCCAGCCAGCCGCTGCGCCGCGGCTCCGCCGCCGGATAACGCCAGCCGTCGCCGATCTTGCTGCTGGTTTCGAGACGCGAAAAATCCATGACCATTCCTCTTCAGGGCCGAAAATGCGCGACAAGCGCGTAGCGGTCGCCCGGATAGACTTGCCGCGCATAGGTGATGCGCTCGGCGCCGCGCCACGTCCAGCGCTCGAGCGCCATGCAGGCGGCCCCCGCCGATATGCCGAGCGCGACCAGTTCCTTCGCCCCGGCGTTGACCGCGGTAATGCGATGCTCGGCCTCGGTCCAGGGGACATGCGCGAGCAGCCACGATCCCGGCGGCTCCACCGCGAAATCGACCTCGGCCGCGCCGGGCACCGCCGCCAGATTGATAAGGCGTCTCTCGAGCGCATAGGGCCGCCCGCCGGCATGGTGGCGGCACTCGATCGCGAGCACGGAGCCGCCGTCGATCTGGAGCAGGCGCCGATCCTCCTCGTTCGCGGGGCGGATCTCCCGGCGGTCGAGGTCGAGCCGATAATCCGCGCCCTGCTGTGCCACTTCGTCGCGGATGTCGGGGATTTCGAGCGCGGCGCGGTGAATGCGCGGATGCGAAACGAAGGTGCCGGCGCGCTTGCGGCTTTCAATCAACCCCGCCTCGACCAAGGCGCGCAGCGCCCGGTTCACGGTCATCCGCGAACAGCCATAGGTCGCCATCAATTGATGTTCATAGGGGATGCGGTCGCCGGGCTTCCATTCGCCCGACATGATCCGCGCTTCGATATCGCGGCGGATCTGCGCATGGAGAGCGCCGCTCTGCTTCATGCGAGAAGCGCCTGCATCGCGGCCCGATAGCGCGCGTCGATCGCCGCGCGCGCGACATGGCGGCCGCCGGCAACGCATTGGACGCCGCGGCGCCAGACGCAGTCGACCAGCCGCGCCCCACGCCCGAATATCCAGCTATCGAGGATCGCATCGCCGCGCCGCGCGGCGAGCGCGGGGTCGGCCGCAGTCAGGCTGACAAGATCGGCCGCCGCGCCCGTCGCAATGCCGTGCCCCGCCTGGCCGAGCGCCTGTGCCCCGCCCGCCTGCGCCGCCTGGTGGAGCGCGGCGCCGGTCGAACGCCCCGCACCGCCCGCGAGCAGATTGCGGCCGCGATGCGCCAGCCGCTGACCATATTCGAGCAGGCGCAGTTCGGCCGCCGCGTCGATCTCGACATTGGAATCCGAGCCGACCCCGAAGCGGCCACCGTCCGCCAGAAATTCGCGTGCCGGGAACAGACCGTCGCCAAGATTGGCCTCGGTGATCGGGCACAGCCCGGCGACCGCCCCGCTCTGCGCGATCGCGCGCCATTCGGCTTCGGTGACATGCGTCGCGTGAACGAGGCACCAGTCGGCGCCGACCTCGGCGTTCGCCATCAGCCATTCGACCGGCCGCGCGCCGCTCCATGCGCGGCATGCCTCGACCTCGGCGATCTGTTCGGCAATATGGATATGCAGCGGCGCACCGGCGGCCATCGCGGCAACCGCGGTCAGTTCGGCGGCGGTCACCGCGCGCAGGCTGTGCGGCGCGACGCCGACGATGGCATCGCCCAGCCCCGCAACCGCGGCACCCGAAGCCTCGATCAATGCGGCATAGCTGTCGAGGTCGTTGACGAAGCGCCGCTGCGCCGCAGTCGGCGCCGCGCCGCCGAACCCCGAATGGGCATAGAAGACGGGAAGCAGGGTCAGCCCGATCCCCGTTTCATCGGCCGCCGCCGCAATCGCCTGTGCCATCGCCGCGACATCGCCGTAGGGCCGGCCATCAGGCGAGTGATGCAGATAATGAAATTCGCCGACGCGGGTAAAGCCGCTCTCCAGCATTTCGGCATAAGCGAGCGCCGCGATCGCGCGCATACCGTCGGGATCGAGGCGATCGACGAAGCCATACATGACCTCGCGCCAGGTCCAGAAACTGTCGTCGCCTTCGCCCGCGCGCTCGGCAAGGCCCGCCATGCCGCGCTGAAAGGCGTGGCTGTGCAGATTGGGCAGACCGGGGATCAGAATGGCGTGCCGGTCGTCGCCCGGCAGCGGCGGCGCCGCCATCTCGATCGCACCGACATGGCCATCGGCGATCGTCAGCCGGACATTCTCCGCCCAACCCTCCGCCAACCATGCCTGTTCGCACCAAAGCGCCATCGCCTCATCCCGTCTGGACAATCTTCCGCGTTCGGATTTATGTATATACATTATTGAGTCGATGCCACAAGCCGGAGGAGAGGGCATGCGCTGCGATCGCCTGTGGACCAACGCCCGTCTCGCCACGATGCGCCGCGACCTGCCCGGTCTCGGTGTCGTCGAGGGCGGCGCGATCGGCATGCGCGACGGCCGGATCGCCTTTGCCGGCCCCGCAGCCGACGCCCCGGATGCCGCCGATGTCATCGACTGCGAGGGTCGCTGGATCACCCCCGGGCTGATCGACGCGCACACCCATCTGGTCTTCGCGGGCGACCGCATCGCCGAGTTCGAACTGCGCCAGAAGGGCGCGTCCTATGAAGAGATTGCGCGCGCGGGCGGCGGCATCGCCTCGACGGTGGCGGCGACGCGCGCGGTGAGCGAGGCGGCGCTGGTCCGCAGCGCGCTGCCGCGCCTCGACGCACTGATCGCAGAGGGCGTCACGACGATCGAGATCAAGTCGGGATATGGCCTGACCCTGGCCGACGAAGCGAAGATGCTGCGCGCCGCGCGGGCGCTGGGCGAAGCACGACCGGTCGCGGTGCGGACGACCTTTCTTGGCGCTCACGCGCTGCCGGGCGAATTTGTGGGCGACGCCGATGGCTATATCGACTTGCTATGCGAGCAAGTGTTGCCCGCCATCGCGGCCGAAGGGCTCGCCGATGCCGTCGATGCCTTTTGCGAAAATATCGGCTTCACGCCCGCGCAGACCGAACGCATGTTCGCCGCCGCCGCCGCGCAGGGCCTGCCGGTCAAGCTGCACGCCGAGCAACTTTCCAACCAGCATGGCGCGGCGCTCGCCGCGCGGCATGGCGCGCTGTCGGCCGATCATCTCGAATATCTCGACGAACCGGGAATTGCCGCGATGCGCGATGCCGGGACGGTCGCGATGCTGCTGCCCGGCGCCTTTTACTTCCTTCGCGAAACGAAGCTGCCGCCCGTGGCGGCGCTGCGCGCGGCGGGCGTACCGATCGCCCTCGCAACCGATTGCAATCCCGGCACCTCGCCGCTCACCTCGCTGCTGCTGACGATGAACATGGGCGCGGTGCTGTTCGGCCTCACCACCGACGAATGCCTGCTCGGCGTCACGCGCCATGCGGCGCAGGCGCTTGGCCTGTCGGACAGCATCGGCACGATCGAGTCGGACAAGCGCTGCGACCTTGCGATCTGGGATATCGAACGGCCGTCCGATCTGGTCGGCCGCATGGGCCTCAACCCGCTGCACCAGCGGATATGGATGGGACAGACGACGTGACGCAGATTGTCATCACGCCGGGCGGCATGACGCTGGCCGACTGGCGGGCCATTTACGAAGGCGCGGCGGCGCGGCTTGCCGCGCCGGCCTGGGACGCGATCGACGCCAGCGCCGCGGCGGTCGCGCGCATCGTCGCGCGCGGCGCCCCGGTCTATGGCATCAACACCGGCTTCGGAAAGCTGGCGAGCGTCCGCATCGCCGACGACGAGCTGTCGATCCTGCAGCGCAACATCGTGCTCAGCCACGCCGCCGGCACCGGCCTCGCTTCACCCACGCCCGTCATCCGCCTGATGATGGCGCTCAAGCTCGCCAGCTTCGGCGTCGGCGCCTCGGGGGTACGGCGCGAAACGGTCGGACTGCTCGAAGCGATGCTGGCCAAGGGCCTCACCCCCGTCGTCCCGTCGCAGGGTTCGGTCGGCGCAAGCGGCGACCTCGCCCCGCTGTCGCATATGGCGGCCGCGATGATCGGCGTCGGCGCGATCGAGGTCGGCGGCAAGATATTGCCCGCGGCCGAGGCCCTTGCCGCCGCCGATCTGGCACCGCTCGAGCTCGGCCCCAAAGAGGGCCTGGCGCTGCTCAACGGCACGCAATTTTCGACCGCGAACGCCCTCGCCGGGCTGTTCCGCGCCGAAACGCTGTTCCAGTCGGCGCTGATCACCGGCGCGCTCTCGACCGAAGCCGCAAAAGGCTCCGACGCGCCGTTCGACGCGCGCATCCACGCGCTGCGCGGTCATGCGGGGCAGCGCGAGGTCGGCGATGCGCTGCGCGGCCTGATGGCGGGTTCGGCGATCCGCGCCTCGCACGCCGAAGACGATCCGCGCGTGCAGGACCCCTATTGCCTCCGCTGTCAGCCGCAGGTGATGGGTGCGGCGCTCGATCTGCTGCGGCAGGCGGGCACGACGCTGCACGTCGAGGCCAATGGCGTTTCGGACAATCCGCTGATCTTCGCCGATAGCGACGAGGCGCTGTCCGGCGGCAATTTCCACGCCGAGCCCGTCGCCTTCGCCGCCGACATGATCGCGCTGGCGCTGTGCGAGATCGGGTCGATCGCCGAACGGCGCATCGCGATGCTCGTCGATCCCGCGCTGTCGGGCCTGCCCGCCTTCCTCACCCCGCGGCCCGGCCTAAATTCGGGCTTCATGATCCCGCAGGTCACCGCCGCCGCGCTGGTCAGCGAGAACAAGCAGCGCGCCTATCCCGCCAGCGTCGATTCGATCCCGACCTCTGCCAATCAGGAGGATCATGTCTCGATGGCGGCGCATGGCGCGCGGCGCCTGCTCGACATGGCCGATAATGTCAGCGCGGTGATCGGCATCGAATTGCTCGCGGCCTGTCAGGGCATCGACTTCCACGCCCCGCTGACATCGAGCGCCGCGCTCGAGGCGGCGCGCGGGCATCTGCGCGCGGTCGTCCCCACGCTCGGCGACGACCGGCATTTCCATCCCGATATGGAAGCCGCGACCGCGCTGATCCGCACCGGCAGCCTTGCAACCGCGGTGGCCGCGGAGCTTCCGGGGATCGGCTGATGGACTGGCTGCGCATCCACCGCGGCGACGCCCCGCTGATCGTCGCCTTCCCGCACGGCGGCACCGATCTTGCGGGCCTCGATGATCAGTTCGTCTCGCCATGGCGCGCGCAGCTCGATACCGACTGGTGGATCGCCGATCTTTACGCCTTCGCGCTCGATCTGGGCGCGACGACGATCGCGACCGCGATCTCGCGCAGCGTGATCGACATGAACCGCGATCCGTCGGGCGCCTCGCTCTATCCGGGGCAGGCGACGACCGAGCTCTGCCCGACGACGACCTTCGACGGCGACCCGCTCTATCGCTTCGGCGCGCCCGACGAGACCGAAGTCGTCCGCCGGCTGGGCCTCTATCACCGCCCCTATCACGATGCGATCGCGGCAGAGATCGAGCGACTGAAGGCGCAGCATCGAAAGGTCATTCTTTCCGACGCCCATTCGATCCGCAGCCATGTGCCACGCCTGTTCGACGGCGAATTGCCGCAATTCAACATCGGCACCAACGGCGGCGCGACCTGTGCGCCCGAACTGGAAACCGTGGTTGCAAGCATCTGCGCCGCGAGCGGCCACAGCCATGTCCTCAACGGCCGCTTCAAGGGCGGCTGGACAACGCGCCATTACGGCCGCCCCGACGCGGGCATCCACGCGATCCAGATGGAGCTCGCCCAGCGCGGCTATATGGTCGAACCGGCGTCTTTCGACCCTGGTAACTGGCCAAGCCCGCTCGACTCCGATCCCGCGATCCTGCCGACGCTGCAGCAAGTGATCGCCGCGACCCTCGATTTTGCGAAAGGATATCCATGACCCGCCTCGACAACAGCCGCGTCATCAAGGCGCCGACCGGCGACCGGCTCAACGCCAGGAGCTGGCTGACCGAAGCGCCGCTGCGCATGCTGATGAACAATCTTCATCCCGACGTTGCCGAGCGCCCCGAGGAACTGGTCGTCTATGGCGGCATCGGCCGCGCCGCGCGCGACTGGGAAAGCTATGACCGCATCGTCGAGACGCTGAAGCGCCTCGAAAGCGACGAGACGCTGCTTGTCCAGTCGGGCAAGCCGGTCGGGGTCTTTCGCACCCACCCCGACGCGCCGCGCGTGCTGATCGCGAACAGCAACCTCGTCCCGCATTGGGCGAATTGGGAGCATTTCGGCGAACTCGATAAGCGCGGGCTCGCCATGTACGGGCAGATGACCGCGGGATCGTGGATCTATATCGGCACACAGGGCATCGTGCAGGGGACGTACGAAACCTTCGTCGAAATGGGGCGCCAGCATTATGGCGGCGACCTCGCGGGCAAATGGCTGCTCACCGCCGGGCTTGGCGGCATGGGCGGGGCACAGCCGCTCGCGGCGGTGATGGCGGGCGCATCGTGCCTCGCGATCGAATGCCAGCCGAGCCGGATCGAAATGCGACTGCGCACCGGCTATCTGGACGTCGCGGCGCAGACGATCGAGGAAGCGATGGCGGTCATCGAAAAGAGCTGCGCCGACAAAAAGCCGGTGTCGGTCGGCCTGCTCGGCAACGCCGCCGAAATCCTGCCCGACCTGTTCGCCCGCGGCATCCGTCCCGATCTTCTGACCGACCAGACGAGCGCGCACGACCCGGTGAACGGCTATCTCCCCATTGGCTGGAGCGTCGCCGAATGGATGGAGAAGCGCGAAAGCGACCCGCAGGCTGTCGCGAAGGCGGCCAAGGCCTCGATGGCGGTGCATGTCCGCGCGATGCTCGATTTTCAGGCCGCGGGCGTGCCGACGACCGATTATGGCAACAATATCCGGCAGGTCGCGAAGGACGAGGGCGTCGAAAATGCCTTTGATTTCCCCGGCTTCGTTCCCGCCTATATCCGCCCGCTCTTCTGCCGCGGCATCGGTCCGTTCCGCTGGGCGGCGCTGTCGGGCGATCCCGAGGACATCTACAAGACCGATGCCAAGGTGAAGGAACTGCTGCCCGACGACGCGCATCTGCACAACTGGCTCGACATGGCGCGTGAGAGGATTCACTTCCAGGGCCTGCCCGCGCGCATCTGCTGGGTCGGGCTCGGTGATCGTCACCGGCTTGGGCTCGCGTTCAACGAGATGGTCGCGTCGGGCGAACTCAAGGCACCCGTGGTCATCGGCCGCGACCATCTCGACTCGGGATCGGTCGCCTCGCCCAATCGCGAAACCGAAGCGATGCGCGACGGGTCGGACGCGGTGAGCGACTGGCCGCTGCTCAACGCTCTCCTCAACACCGCGAGCGGCGCGACCTGGGTGTCGCTGCACCACGGCGGCGGCGTCGGCATGGGCTTTTCGCAGCACAGCGGCATGGTGATCGTCGCCGACGGCACCCCCGGTGCGGCCAGGCGGCTCGAACGCGTGCTGTGGAACGACCCCGGCACCGGCGTCATGCGCCACGCCGACGCGGGTTATGACATCGCGATCGATTGCGCGCGCGAAAAGGGACTCGACCTGCCCTCGCTCGGTTAGGCGGGCTGCGCTGTTGCCGTTTCGCCGGCACGGATGCGGCGGCGGAGCAGGAACAGGCCGGCGGCGAGCAGGGCCGTCGGCACCAGCATCAGCGTGAAGGCGGTGCGCCCGTCGAGATGCGCGAACAGCGCGCCGGTAATCAGCGACCCCGTCGTGCCGCCGAGCGCCGAGAAGACGACGACCAGCCCCATCAGCGACGGGTGGTGCCGGTTCGGCATCGCGCTCAGCATCACCGAAATGATCGTCGGATAAATGGGCGCGAGCGCGAAGCCGATCATCGGGAAGAGGAAGGCCGCGATCGGCGCGTCGCGCCAGGTTTCGATCGGCACCGCACGCAGGCCGTCGGCGAGCGGCAGCACGAGGATGATCAGCGCCGCGAGCACGGCCAGGCAGACATTCAGGACCGGATACCAGTCGAAGCGCGCCATCACCGCGCCGGCGCCGAAACGGCCGAGCGCGATGCACGCCGCGAACAGGCTCGCGGCCTGGACGCTCATCTGCGCCGGCAGGTGCAGCACCTCGTTGTTGAAGGTCGGCAGCCAGGTGCCGATCCCCTGCTCGATCAGGACAAAGACAAAGGCGCAGACGATGAACACGAGCACCAGCGGCAGCGCCGCGAGCCGCAGCATCGCGACGAGCGGCGGCCCCTGTTCGTCGGCGGCCTCCTCCCCCGCATGGGTGCGGCGCTCGTCGAGCGATGCAGACAGGATGAAGGCCAGCGCCAGCGCCGGGATCACCGCCAGCACCCAATAGGCGTTGAGCCAGCGCAGACCCATCGGGTCGATGAAGGCGCTGAACACCCAATAGGACGACAGCACGCCGACCATGAACATGCCTTCGATCAGGCTGGTCAGGCTGGCGTGGTGCCGCGCGTCGTCGGTGACGAGGCCGATCATCGAATAGACGACGACTTTGGCGACCGCGAAGGCCGCGCCGACCATCGCGAAATGCAATTGCGCTGCGCCGAAGCTTCCCGCGAGCGGCATGACCGTACACGCCGCGATCGCGAGCAGCAGCGCCCCGATCAGCGCGTTACGCAGGCCGATGCGCGGCAGATAGCTCGCGGTCAGGAAAGAGACGATCGCAATCGTGATATCCTTGAAACCTTCGAGCGTGCTCGCCTCGGGCTTCGTGACATGAAAGCTGGAAATCGACTGCAGGATCACCGTCCCGACGCTGTTGAGCAGCATCGCGAAGGCGACATAGGTCAGAATCATTGCGGCAATCAAACGCGTGCGGGCCATGCCAAGTCCTTTGCCGCAAAGAGGGGTGGTCGCGAAGAGGCCGCGACCACCCAGGGAGGGATGACCTAGAATTTATAGGCGGCGCTGAAGCGGAACGACCGGCCGAGGATCGGACGGGCGTTCAGCACTTCAGCCGTATTCTGGCCCAGCGTGCGCGGATCGCCTTCGGTCAGACCGATCTCGTTGGTCAGATTGTCGGCGGTGACCGCAAAGCTGAGCGCACGGTTGACGTCGACCGTCACGCCGGCATCGATCTTGAAATAATGCGGCAGCGACTGGGTGTTGCCGGTATCCGAGAAGCGATCGCCGATATAGGTGAAGGTCGAATAGACGCCGACCTTGCCGTCGTTGCCGAACGGCAGTTCATAGGCCGGGGTCACGCGCCATTGCCACTTCGGCTGCCGCTGGACGCGGTTGCCGCTGAGGTCGGTCGCACCGTTGTTGGTGAAGAAGTCGCGATATTTGGCGTTGAGCCACGTGCCCGAGAAGGCGAGCGTGAAATTGTCGACCGGCCGAAGCTGTCCTTCCAGCTCGACACCCGTGCTGCGCGCGCCGCCGATCGACGCCTGCGGTGCGCCATTCTGGATGACGGTGGTGACAAGGCCTTCGAACTTCGTGTGGAACAAGGTGGCATAGAGCGACAGCATGTCGGTCCGCACCTTCACCCCGCCTTCGAAATTGTCGACGCGCGGCGAGACGCGGATGCCGTCGCGCAGATTGTCGAAGAAGGGATTGGTGTTGCCGCGGTTGTAACGGACATAGGCGCCGACCGACGACGAGAAGTCGTAGTTCAGGCCCGCCGTCCACGACCAGGCGCCCTTGCTGTACGAAATATTGCGGAAGGTGCCGTCGAGCACCGCGACATTCTGGTCGTAAAGCGTGTTCGGGTCGCCGTCGGCGTCGAGCACGGTCGCGTTGTTTTCCAGCGTGCCGGTTGCCTTGTAATGCTGATAGCGCAAGCCCGCGTCGAAGCGCAGTTCGGGCGTGATCTGGAACTCGTCGACCGCATAAAAGGCATATTCGCGGCCGTCATAGGCGGCGTTGACGTTGAAGAAGCTGCCTTGCGTAAAGCCCCGATCGGTCACGACCCGGCCATCGGCGAGCGTCAGGTTGAGCAGCCGCGCATTGTTTTCGGCAGTCAGCAGCTGGATGTTGCCGAGGTTCCACTGGTCCTTCGACGAAAAGTCGGAGAAATAGGCGCCCAGCGTGAACTTGTTGTTGCCGCTGTCCCATTCGACGTTGAGGTCGTTGGTGAAATCCTCGATCTGCTTGCGCACGATCCAGGTGCCGGCGCGGATCACCTGCTGGCTGCCCGCATTGGCGACCGCATCGCCGCCATTGACATAGGTCAGGCTGCCGATCGTGCTGCCGAGGCTCGCCGCATAGTCGGCGGCCGACATCGCGGTGCTCGCGGGAACCAGTCCGGTCGTATCGGCATCGCCCTTCAGATAGCTCGCGCGATACCGCAGCTGGAGCCCGTCGCCGATCTCGTAATCGAAATTGGTGCCAAGGTTGATCAGCTTGGCGCCGCGACCGTCGCCAAGGTCGGCGCGCGTGCCGTCGGGAAGCACCGACAGGCGCGTTTCGGGGCCGGCGATCACGCCGGTGCCGGGGTCGATATTGCCGAACTGGCGCACCTTGTCGCCGTCGCGGATCACCGGGATCGGCAGCAGCCACTGGCCATGATCGTTGAGATAGCGCGCGAAGACGAGGATCGAACCCTTGTCGAGGTCATGGCGGATATTGGCGGTGATCTGCCCGCCCTTTTCGGCGGTGAAGCCCGGATTGCGGATGCCGTGGCCGCTCGAATAATAGCCGCCGACCATGAAGGTCGTGTTGTCGCCGAGCGGACCCGACAGGCGCAGGTCGCCGCGCATGTCGCCGAAATCGGTGACGCTGGCCTTCACAAGCCCTTCGAATTCGGGGCCGCCCTCTTTCTGGACGAAGTTGACGGTCAGGCCGGGTTGGCCGTTGGCGAACAGCGCGCCGGTGCCGCCGCGCACCGCCTCGACCCGCGCGATCGTTTCGTCGACGCGGATAAGCTGCGTGTTTTCGAGAAACGACAGCGTCGGCGGCGAGAAGAAGGGCACGCCCTGCGTCGTCAGCGTGACGAATTCGGCGTCGCCACCCGACGGATAGCCGCGCACGAAGATGTTGGCGCCATTCTGGCCGCCCGAGCTTTCGGCCATGACGCCCGGCACGACCTTCAGCAGGTCGGCGGTGCTGTTCGGCGCGGCCTGTTCGATGGCATCGGCCGAAATGCTGGTGATCGCAAAGGCCGCGGCTTGGCGGCTGACCCCGCCGCCGGCGGTGCCGGTGACGACGATTTCATTGCCTGCCGCATCGTCGGCGGGCTGAGGCGCTTCCTGGGCATGGGCCACCGCCGGCAGCGCGATGAGCGCGATCGACGAGAGCAGATAGGTCCGTTTCAACATGGCTGTTCCTCCACTTATCCTGTTTTCTTTGAAAGGTTGCCCGCGCTCGCCGCTTCCCGTTCTGCTGACAGGATCTGGTCGACCGAAAGCGCCCCGATGGCGGGGACGTGCACGTCGGCATCGGGCAGCGCCTCTTCAGACCCGATGCCAATCGCCACCATGCCCGCCGCATGGATGGCTGAAATTCCGGCCTGCGCATCTTCGATACCGATGCAGCGTTCCGGGGGGAGGCCCATGCCGTCGGCACAGGCCAGGAATATGTCGGGCGCCGGCTTGTTCGCCGCGATCGCGCCCGCGTCGGCGATGAAATCGAACTGGTCGGCGATGCCGAGCAACCGAACGACGTCGCCGGCATTGCGGCTCGCCGAGGCGAGGCCGATCTTGATGCCCGCGCTGCGCAGCGCGGCAAAAAGCGCGCGCACGCCGTCGAACAGATTGGCGGGCGAATAAGCGGCCAGCCGCGCGCGGTAGAGCGCATTCTTCTCTGCAAGCATCGCCTCGAAGCGCGCGTCGTCGACCGACGCGCCCGCGCCGTCCAGGATAAGGCGCAGCGATCCCGCGCGATCGACGCCCTTCAGCCGGTCGTTGGCGGCGCGGTCGAAGGCATAGCCATATTGGTCGGCCAGCGCTTGCCACGCATGGTAATGATCCTCGGCCGTGTCGGTCAGCACGCCGTCGAGGTCGAAGATCACGCCCTGCACCGCCGGGCGCGCCATCCGGACCGCCACGTCGGCAAGACGAACCGGGCGGCCGTGATCGACAATATCGACCGGCGCGCCCGACAGGCGGCGATAGGTCGCCCCTTCGGCATCGACCGCAACCTCGAT
Organism: Sphingopyxis sp. Q841; assembly: GCF_052384365.1. Lineage (NCBI taxonomy): Bacteria > Pseudomonadati > Pseudomonadota > Alphaproteobacteria > Sphingomonadales > Sphingopyxidaceae > Sphingopyxis > Sphingopyxis sp. Q841. The sequence goes on from NZ_JBQSUM010000001.1 coordinate 1,066,619, forward strand.
CACGCTGCCGCGCCACATCAGGCGGAAATGATAGCGCGCCCAGCCGGCGGGGATGCGCGGCGCGAAGGCGGGGCAATCGCCGCCGAGCCACAGACCGCCCCAGCCGTGCGCAAGCACGAGCCAGCTTCCCGCAAGCGCCGCCATGTGCAGGCCGTGCGAGGTGTTGCCGTGGCGATTTTCCAGATCGACGAAGGCGGCCTCGCGATGGAAATCGAGCGCCTCCCCATCCTCGCCGAGCCGCGCCGCCACAATTGCGAAGGCCACCGACGACAGCGTCGAATCATGCGCGGTGACGCGGCTGTAATAGTCGAAATTGCGCCGCTGCAGCGCGAGCGGCAACGACACGAGATCCATCGCCATCGCCTGCAGCACATTGCCCTGCTTGGCGATCTGGTGCCGGAACAGGATCATCGGGTGATAGCGCATCAGCAGCGGCCCGCGCTCGTCGAGCGGTGCCAGATCAGCCAGCTTCGGCCTTCCCAGAAAGGCGTCGTCCTGCGGGCTTACCCCGGCCTCTGCATCGACCGGCAACCACATCGCCTCGGCGGCGCGGCGCCACATCGCGACTTCTTCGGCGTCGAGGCCGATGGCCTGCGCCAGCGCCGCGAAGGCCGCGGGATCGGTGTGCGCCAGCCAGTCGGCGGTGTCGGCAGCATAGGCAAGGTGCCGCGCCGCGATCGCGTTGGTGTAATAATCATTATCGACGAGCGCCGAATATTCGTCGGGCCCGGTCACGCCATAGATGCAGAAGGCCCCGCCGCGGCGCGGGTCGAAGGCGCCGATCTCGGGCCAGATGCGCGCGGTTTCGAACAGCATTTCGGCCGCAGCGCGGCGGACGTCGCTATCGCCCGTCGCCGCGACATACAGCGCAACGCCATGCGCGATGTCGCCGTTGATATGATATTGCGCCGACCCCGTCGGATAATGTGACGAACATTCGGCCCCGCCGATGGTCCGCCACGGATAGAGCGCGCCGCGCGCATGGCCAATGCCGCGCGCATGCGCCCGCGCCGCCGCAAGCTTGCCGATGCGATACTGCAGCAGGGTGCGCGCCCGGTCGGGCATCTGGAGCGCCAGCACCGGGAGCATGAAGGATTCGGCGTCCCAGAAATAATGGCCCTCATAGCCTTCGCCCGACAGCCCCTTGGCCGCGATACTGTGGTCCGGGTCGCGGCTGGCCGACTGGTGGAGCTGGAACAGGTCGAAACGCAGCGCCTGCGTCAGCGCGTCGTCGCCCGCGATCGCAAAATCGGCATGCGCCCACAATTGGTCGACCGCGCGCTGCTGCGCCGCCGCAATGGCGTCGAACGGCTGCGGTTCGAGCAGCGCAGCGATGTCGACCGGGTGGCCGCGGGTGCAGGCCATGGCGACCACCCGGTCGACGCTCAGCGTGCCGCCGGCGACCAACGCGCCGCGCACCATATGGCCGCCGTCGATGCGCACCACCGGCGCATCGAGGCTGGCGACCCGCTGGCGATAGGCGAGTTCGACGGCACCCTGGGCAAACCGGACCACGGAAGGGGTGTCGCCCGGTTCGGAAGGCTGAACGGTCCAGACCGGCCGCAGCCGCCCGGAAATACGCGGATCGTCGGCCGCATCGGCGTTGCCGCCATCGGCATCGGTGCCGAAGATCAGATCGATCTCGATCGTCGCGGCGAAATCCACCGGCGAGACCGACAGACGCGTTGCGACGCAGGCATCGCCGTCCAGCGGAACGATGCGAACGGCCGCAATCTCGATCGTCCGGCCATCGGCGAGACGCCAGCGGGTGCGGCGGCGAAGCTGTCCCCAGGCAAGATCGAGCAGGCTCTCGGCTTCGAGGCGCTCGGCAGCCGCAAAATCGACCGGCGCGCCGTCGATCCGCAGGCGCAGGGCCACCGGGCTCGGGCATTTGATCCGCGTGTCAGTCGCGGTCGCGTAGCCGGGAAAGCTTTCATGATAATCGATCGGGCGGCTGACATAGGCGCCGGGGAGATAGGCGCAGGGCGCAGCGGCGCATTCGTCGGCGACGCCCTCAACGCCGACCAGGCCGTTGGCGAGCGCGAACAGCGCGGCCGCCTGATCGCCGACGGCGTCGCCGCCGTGTCGGACAAGCCGCATCGTATCAGAAGCTGCGCTGGAAATTGCCACTGTCATCCTCACCCGCGGCGCACGCTCGGCCGGCGCGCGCTCCATCGAAGCCATCTTGTGGTGCAAAAATGGTATCGATGTCAAGTTATCGATACCATTGCGGGAAAGGACGTGCGAACTACGGCGCGTTCGCGCAGTGATTCAGCTTTCGCGTGCGACCAGTTCCACGCTCATGGCGCGCGAATCGGCGCCCTTGCCCGCGACGAGATCGAGCACCTTCTTGGCGAGCAATTCGCCGCCGACCGCCCAGTCCTGCCGGATGGTGGTGAGTTTGGGCGATACGATCGCTGCGCCGGGGGAATCGTCGAAGCCGACGACCGATACGTCGCCGGGTACGGACAGGCCGCGCGCCTGCAACGCTTCGATCGCGCCCATCGCAATGGCATCGCTCGCCGCGAAGACGCCGTCGAAGGCAGTGCCCTTGGCCAGAAGCCGATCGATCGCCTCGCGCCCGGCGGCGGCGGTGAAGGCGCAGGCGATCCGCTCAATCACCGCGGCGTCGCTGCCCTTCAGCGCGTCGGCAAAGCCCTGGAGCCGATCCTCGACCTCGCCATGCTGGGTTTCACCAAGGAACAGCAGCGCGCGGCGCCCGCGCGCGCGCAGATAGTCGGCGGCGAGCCGGCCGCCCGCGCGATTGTCGCTGCCGACGACGACGCGTCCGGGCGGGCCGTGCGCCGCGCCCCAGACCACATACGGCAGCCCGGTCGCCTCGATCGCCGCGGCGGCATCGTCATGCACGCCCTGCCCCAGCAGGATGACCCCGTCGGCCGACGGCGGGTGCTGTGCGAACAACTCGATCGTCGTCAGCACCATATTCTGTCCGGCTGCAGTCAGTTCCTGCATGATCCCGCCGAGCAGCGAGAGCGGATAAGGTTCGCTCATCAGGCGGTCGTGCGAGGGGGCCATTTCGATGACTACGGCGATGGTCCGGGTGCGTTGCTGCCGCAGATTGCGCGCCGAAATATTGAGCCGGTAGCCCATGCGTTCGGCGGTGTCGCGGATCAGCCGGCGCGTGCTTTCCTTGACCGTCGGGCTGTCCGAAAGCGCGCGCGAAACGGTGATCTTCGCGACGCCCAGCTCGCGCGCGATGTCGGCCATCGTCGGGCGCGCATTGCCGCCGCCAAGGGGACCGGTGCCATTAGCCATGGCTCCCCTTAACGCGCGTCCGCCTTGTTTCACAAGCGCCTAAGAGGAGGGCGGCGGGGACGGAAGCCCGCCCCCGCCGCGACCGGTCAGAGCGCCGATCCTCCCAATTTGTAGGTGAGCTGCAGGAACACGCTGCGTCCGATGCTGTCGAACCAGCTGGTGTTGTAATAGGGATAGCTCGACCAGGTCGGGTCCTTGACGGGGTTCGTGTCGAACAGGTTGCGCACCGTCAGCGAGCCGCGCAGATGATCGGTGAAATCATATTGCATGGTCGCATTGAAGAGGTAGCTCGCCTTGATGAACGCATCCTCGTCATAATTGGGCAGCTTGCCGAGCCGGGTGCCCGAAAAGGTCAGCTGAAAGCCCTCATTTTCGTATGAGATGCTGCCGTTCGACTTGTCGCGCGGCAGGTAATAGCCGCTATCGACGGCGAGCTTGTCGACGAACGGATCGCCCGGATATTGCTGGAAACTGTGCTTGAACACATGGCTGTGCGCGAGCGACAGGGTGAAGTTGCCGATACCGGTTGGCAGGCTGCCGCGGAAGGCGATATCGATCCCGCTCGTCCTTTCGCGCGCAATGTTGATCGGATTGACGCGGATCGACGAGATCTGCCCGGCATTGCCGCCGCTGGCAAAGCGCGTGATGCGCGCGAAGGCATCCTGACAGGTCGGCGAATTGGGATCGAGCTTGGGCGTGCCGCCCGCGGTCAGCACGCTGCAGTCCGCCTCGGTCCGGGCCAGCGTGTCGATGCTGAGATCGTCGACCTGATTGTCGAGCGTCACGCGGAAATAATCGACCGAAACATGGAGGCGGCTCGACGGCGAAAAGACGATGCCTCCCGTCAGCGTTCGTCCGGTTTCGGCGTCGAGGTTGCGGTTGCCGGTCCGGTTCACGACGACGCCGGTCCCCGAATAGCTGCAATCGCCGATATCCTCGTCGGGCTCTTCGACCGCGCACAGATAATAGTCATCGACGCTGCTCTGCACATTGCCCGGCCCCGTAAAGACATAGTGGAGGTCGGGCGCGCGGAAGGCAGTGCCATAGGCGGCGCGCAGCAGCAGGCTGCTCGTCGGTCGGACTTCGACCCCGCCATTATAGGTGAACTTGCCGACATCGCGGCCGGCAAAGCCGAAGGTGTCATAGCGGCCGGCACCCGTCAGCGTCACGAAATCGAGCACCGGCACGCGCACTTCGCCGCCGATCGCGGCATGGCTGCGCTTGCCCGCACCGTCGCTGTCTTTCCAGCTGTAATAATAGTCGGTGAGCGCCAGCGGATCGGGACGCAGATTATAGCCCTGCTTGCCATATTCGGCGACCACCGCGACCCCGACCGGGCCGGCCGGAAGCTGGAACAGCTCGCCATTGGTCAGCGTCGCCTGCAAATTGCTGGTCCAGCTATACGGACGATAGACCGTATCGGCCGAAATGCTGTCATATTCGGCAGGCGTCAGCGCGGTGTAGAGCCGCGCGGGATCGGCGTTGAAAATCGGATAGCCGCTGTCCTCGTCGACCCCCAGCTGTTCGCCCAGAAAGAAGGCGATCGCCTTGGAATTGACGATCTGGGGCCAGCGCACGACCGACTGGTAGCGGCTGTAATTGAAAGATGCCTCGTAATTCCAGGCATTGCCAAAATTGCCGCGGATACCGGGCGTGATGCTGTAGGTCGTCTGCTTGCTGCGCTGCATTTCCAGCCCGCCGGTTTCTTCCGGGGCAAACTGGCGCGACCAGTCGTCGATCGTATCGTCGAACGCGTTGTAAAAACTGTTGTCCGAACTCGACGACGAGCTTTCGAACGCCCAGCTCGTGACGTCGTACATCAGCCGGACCTTACTGATTCCGAACTGAAAGTCGGCGAACAATTTGGCATTGTCCGACAGCTCGTACGACATCGTGCCGAAGCTGTTGAAGCCCTTGCGACCCGAAACGATCGTGCCGTAGCCGATCGACGTCTTGCTGCCGCAGTAATAGCCGGGGCCGTAATCGTCGATCGCCGGATCATAATCGCCGTAGCGCGGACGCGACGTATAGATGGTCGAACCGCCGTTGAGGTTCGCAACCCCGGCGCAGGCCGCCGGACCCGGATCGATATAGCTGTCGTTTTCGATGCTGTAGCGCAGGAAGGTGCGGCGCGCGATCGTGCTGCCGGGACTGTCGTCGGTGCTGTCCTGGATCGAACGATCATAAGCCCACAGCGGACGCTGGTCGAGATATTCGATACCGGCCGCGATGCTGAAACGGTCGGTCGACCAGCCGCCGGTCGCGGTGAAGCGATGCGACATGCCGCCACCATGCTGGGTGCGGCCGTGGCGATAGTCGAGCGTCAGGCCGTCCAGATTTTCCTTCATCTTGAAGTTGATGACGCCCGCAATCGCGTCCGAACCATAAATGGCCGAGGCTGCACCCGACAATATCTCGACCTTGTCGATCAGCCCCACCGGGATATTCGAAATGTCGGTGAAGTTGCTGCGGCCGATATAGGGCAGCGGGAAATCGGCGATGCGGCGCCCGTTGACGAGCACGAGCGTGTGGTTGGGGCCAAGCCCGCGCAGGTCGACCTGCTGCGCGCCGGGGGTGAAGTCGGCGCTGCTGCCCGACTGCGGGCTTTGCGTCTCGCCGCTGTTCTGGGTCATCGCCGCGAGCAGTTCGGGGACGCTGGTATAGCCGTTGGCGCGGATCGCATCGGAATCGATGGTCGTGACCGCCGACGGCCCCTGATCCTTTATCGTGGGAATGCGCGAACCGGTGACGATGATCTCCTGCACCGCGCCCTCGTCCGACGCGTCCTGCGCCAGCGCCGGCGTGGCGAGCGCGGGAAGGCAGACGCCCAGCCCTAGAATGATGCGAAGCGACCGTCGGCCGAGATGTTCCATCGAAAAGCCCCTATCCTGTTTGCGGCGCGAATCGGCGCCCCCAATGCCCTGTCACGAGACGCGCCCTATCAGCCAGAACGGACCGAAAATTTCAATCATTATGACTAAAACAGGAATCATATTGTCATTTTGCGTGTCGATTATGTAACGTCCATCGATCAGAGTTGCCGAAGGAGATATGCTGATGCCGCCGATCAGACTGTTCAAATGGATCACCGCACTGCTGTACGCGCTCCTTCTCGCCGCGCCGCCAGCGGCGGCGAAAGACCAGCCCTACGAACATTATGTCTATGGCGCGCTGAACACGCCGACGCCGGGTCCGGTATCGGGCGGACTGCTGCTGATGGGCGGAGGCGACCGGAATATCGACGCGATGAAATGGTTCTTCGGCAAGGCCGGAAAGGGCCACATCGTCGTCCTCAGCGCTTCTTACGGCAAGGAAATCGGCGAGGAATTCTATCGCGACATCGGCGGCATCCAGTCGGTCGAAATCTTCGTTTTCCACGCGCGTTCGCAAGCGACCGACAAGAAGATTCTCGACCGGCTGCGCAAGGCCGACGGCATCTTCATCGCCGGCGGCGACCAGTCGCGATATGTGCGCTTCTGGCGCGGCACGCCGGTCAACGAGATCATCGACGCGCATGTCGCGGCGGGCAAGCCGCTCGCCGGGACCAGCGCCGGCCTCGCGATGCAGGGCGAAAAACTCTATGGCGCGATGGACGACGGCAGCATCAAGAGTCCTGAGGCGCTCGCCGATCCGCTCGGCCCCGCTAACACCATCGAAGGCGAATTCCTGCACCTGGCGCTGCTCAAGGGCATCGTCACCGATACGCATTTCAAGGAACGCGACCGGCTCGGCCGCCTTTTCGCCTTCGTCGCCAAGGCGCAGGTCGGACGCGCTGCCGACGCGCCCGCGATGATCGGGCTCGGCGTCGATGAAAGCGCCGCGCTCGCGGTCGAACCCGACGGGTCGGGGCGCATCTATGCGACCGCACCCGACGGCTATGCCTGGGTCGTGGACGGATCGGAACTGCGCAACGTCAGCGACCGCAGGCCGCTCGATGTGCCGCGGGTGAAGGTGACGGGGGTCGGGCCGGGCTCGGTCGTTCACCTGCCCTCGGGCCGCGTCGATGCGCCGGTGTTCGTGCGCAACTATGCCGCGCGCGCGGGCGAACTGGTCGAGGTGCCGCGCTGGTCGCTCGCGATCCATGGCGGCGCCGGGGTCATCAAGCCCGGCTCGCTCACCCCCGACAAGGAAGCCGCCTATCGCGCCGGCCTCGACGCCGCGCTGCGCGCCGGATCGGCGGTGCTCGACAAGGGCGGCCCGGCGCTCGACGCGGTCGCGGCGGCGGTGCGCGTGCTCGAGGACAATCCGCTTTTCAATGCCGGTCGCGGCGCCGTGTTCACCGCCGAGGGGACCAACGAACTCGATTCCGCGATCATGGACGGCGCCACGCTCAAGGCCGGTGCCGTCGCGGGTGTCACGCGCACCCGTCACCCGATCGACCTTGCCCGCGCGGTGATGGACAAGAGCCCGCACGTTCTCTTGGCGCGCGACGGCGCCGACCGCTTCTCGGTCGAACAGGGGCTCGAACAGGTCGACCCCGCCTGGTTCCGGACGGATCAGCGGTGGCAGCAGTTGCTCGCCTGGCGCAAGAAGCATCAGGCCGCGCTCGACCCGACGCATCTGTTCGGCACCGTCGGCGCGGTTGCGATCGATGCCAACGGCAATCTCGCCGCCGCAACCTCGACCGGCGGCATGACCGGCAAGCGCTGGGGCCGCATCGGCGATTCGCCGATCATCGGCGCGGGCACCTATGCCAGCAACGGCCGATGCGCGGTTTCGGCGACGGGATCGGGCGAATATTTCATCCGCGAAAGCGCGGCGCGGCAGGTCTGCGACCGCGTCGCGTGGAAAGGCGAAAGCCTGAACGACGCGGCGCAGGCGACCATCGCGGCGGTCGGTGCGATCGGCGGCGACGGCGGCCTGATCGCGATGGGCCCCGACGGCCGCCCGGTCTTTGCACTCAACGACCTTGGCATGTATCGTGGCCGGATGACGGCCGGGGCGGAACCACAGACGGCGATCTTCGCTGACGAGGCATGGGCGGACTGATGGCGCCGATGACCGTCAGTCTCGACGAGATCGACGATCGCCTGCTCACCCTGCTGCGCGACGATGCGCGCCAGACCATCGCACAGCTTGCGAAGGAACTCGGCATCTCGCGCGGCCAGGTCTATTCGCGGCTCGCGCGGCTGGAAGAGGATAATATCGTCGCGGGCTATACGGTGCGGCTGGGACAAGCCTTTGCCGCCGGCCGCGTCCGCGCCCATATGATGATCAAGACGTTGCCGCGCTATCACCGCGAGGTCGAGGCCGCCCTCGCCGGCTTTACCCAGGTTCAGGCGATCCACGCGATCAGCGGCGAATATGACATCATCGCGATGCTGGAAGCGGAGGACAGCGCCCTGCTCAACGAGCTGATCGACGAGATCGGCCTGCTCGACGGGGTCGAACGCACGACGACGTCGGTCATATTGGTGACCAAGATCGAACGCTGACCCCTTCCCTCCGGCGACGACCGAACCGGTCAGTTGGTCCAGTAGATATAATCCTGCCCGTCCTTCCACGGCGCGTTGAGCGGCACGTCGATCCGCACCGGCCCCTCGATCAGCCCCGGCCAGATCGGCTTGGCCATCCCCTTGTTCTGCGCCTCGATCATCGCACGAAGCTGTGCGACGCGCTGCGGCTCCTGCGCCGACACATCATGCTGTTCGGTCGGATCGATAGCGACATTATAGAGGCGAACCTTTTCGGGCCGCTTCGTTACCTGCAATTTCCAGTCGCCCGCGCGCACGACGCGATAGTCGCCCGAACGCCAGTACATCGCCTGGCGATGCGCCGGCCCGGCAAGGATATTCTGGCTGTCGACGATGCGATCGGTCGGCACCTTCGCCCCCGCCGCGGCGGCGATCGTCGAATATATGTCGATATGCCCGGTCACGTCGGCGCGGGTAGAACCCGGCGCGATATGGCCCGGCCAGCGCATGAAGAAGGGCGTGCGGATGCCGCCCTCGAAGAAGGTCGCCTTCCATCCCCGATAGGGCGCGTTGAGGTGCGGGATGCCGGTGTACCAGGCCCCGCCATTGTCGCTGGTGAAGATGACAAGCGTATTGTCGTCGATCCCCGCCTGCTTGAGCTTCGCCATGACATCGCCGATGCGGCGGTCGAGCTGCGCGATCATCGCTCCGTAAACGCGCGTCTTGTGATCCTTGATCTGCGGCAGCCGGTCATATTCCTCGCGCGTTGCCTGCAACGGCGTGTGCGGCGCATTGAACGCCAGATACATGAAGAAGGGCCGGTTCTTGTTCGCCTCGATCGCCTTTTCGGCTTCGGCGGCGAAATAGTCGGTCATATGCCCCTGGGGATGAAAGCGCTTGCCGCCGTTGAAGGTGACGGCGTGGCGCAGATTGGCCCAGATGAAACGGTCGATCGGATCCCACGGCAGCTTGGCGTTGACCGTATCGGGATCGTCGTCGGGCAGGAATTTCGCGCCCCCCGCCAGAATCGCGAGGCTTTCGTCGAAACCCTGCGCATTGGGCTGCAAGCGCGGCGCTTCGCCCAGATGCCATTTGCCGATGTGGATGGTGTGATATCCCGCCGCCTTCACCGCTTCGGCAATGGTAATTTCGCTCGGCGGGACGCCCATGTCGGGATAGTCGGGAATATCGTCGGTGATCAGTTCCTTGTGGAATACCGCCTTCAGCGGGCCAAGGCCGCCGCCATGCGCCAGATTCTCGGCAAAGGCGGTCGGCACCGCGGTGAACTCGAAACCGAAGCGAGTCGGATAGCGGCCGGTCATCATCGCCGCGCGCGACGGCGAACAGGTGGCGTTCGCGGCATAGGCGGTGGTGAAGTTCAGCCCCTGACGTGCCAGCGCGTCGATGTTGGGCGTCTTGACGATCCCGCCCGCAACGCCGCCGCCGTTCAGGCTGATGTCGTTCCAGCCCAGATCGTCGGCGACGATCAGGATGATGTTGGGCGGGCGCTTGGTCCCCGGCGCGGTGACGGGGGCCGCACCCGGCCCCTGCTGCCAGACCACCGCGTGGTTCGGCTGCACCGGGTCGCGCCAATCCTGGATCATCCCGGGCAGACGATATTTATTCTCCTGAAAACCCCAATAGCCACCCGCGCCGATCAGCGCGACGACGCCCAATGCAATCCAGCGTTTCTTCATCGGTCCCCTCCGGCCCCCTCTAAGCCCATGTCAAAAGCGCGATATGCGCAAGCGCCGCAGCGAGCGCGAGCCCCAGCCCCACCGTGACCCGCGGGCTGGCATAAAAGGCGATCTGTCGCTGCGTCGGGAAAGAGAAGGTCGTCTCGATCCCCAGTGTCTTGTTCGGATGCACGGCGCGAAAGGCCGGATCGGCCGCCATGCGGATCAGATCGCGGCGGCTGCGGTATCGCATCGTGCCGACCAGCGACCAGCCGGGGTCGGCGGGTGTGTTCCACGCGTCGATATAGCCGCCGACCTTGGCGCCGACATAGAGCGGATGCCCGCCGCGCGCGATCAGCCCGCGCACGAAGGGGTCCGAATAGCGGCGCAGCCATTCGCTGCCCGCGCGCGTCTCGCCGCTGGCGGGATCGGTGACTTGGCCCGGCCGCGTGCGGACAAGATTGACCATGACGAATTCGCGTCCGTCGTCGTCCTCCAGAAAAGCGCGCAGGCGGGCGCTGTCGTTGCCCGTTTCCTCCATGCGATCGCCGAGCGTGCCCAGAAAGGCGTCGATCTCGGCGCGCGTCAGCGGGCGGCGGAACCCATCGTAGAACAGCAGGAAGGCGAGCCAGAGCAGCAACGCGCCCGCCCAAATCGCGCCGACAAGAAAAGCCTGCTCCCCCATCATTCCCCCGACTCTTCGGTTGCCCCGAAACTATTGGCACTATATGTGTCATTATATCGGGCGCGGCGCAAGATGCTTCGAAGCGGGCATTGACCACGGCGCCAAGCTGCGCCAGCGGGGAGGACATGACGACAACGGCGAAAGCGGAGGGCGAGGCAAAGGCGAATCCGGCGAGCGAGACGCCCCGGATCGATGGTCGGCGCGAACGCAGCCGGTCGAGCCACAAACGCATCGTCAAGGCGATGATGGAGCTGATCGCTGGCGGCGACCTGATGCCCAGCGCGGCGCGCGTCGCCGACGAAGCCGGGATCGGCATTCGCACCGTTTTCCGCCATTTCGACGATATGGATTCGCTCTATAGCGAGATTTCGGCGACGATCGCCGAACGGGTGATGCCGATCGTCACCGCCCCCTATCTCGACAACGACTGGCGTGCGAACATGCGCGATCTCGCCCGCCGCCGCGTCCGCGTGTTCGAAACGATGCTGCCGTTCCGGCTCGCGGCCAATATCAAGCGCTATCAGTCGCCCTTTCTGATGGCCGAATATGGCCGCGTCATCACGGTCGAGCGCGAACTGGTAATGCGCCTGCTGCCCGCGCCTGTCCTTGCGAACAAGGTGGCGGCGGAGGCGCTATGTGCCACCCTCTCCTTCCAGAACTGGCGCGCGTTGCGGCACGACCAGGGCCTGCCGGCCGAAGAAGCGGGGACCGTCACCGCGCATATGGTCGAAGCGCTGCTTGCCGCGCTTCCGCAAGGCGGCGATCGGTGAAGCGCAGCGCAGCGCTGATCGCTTTCGCCGCGCTGGGCGCCCTGGCCGCATGCGGCGCCAAAAAGACCGAACAGCATGCCGAAGCGCAGACACCGACCTGCCCGCCGATGCCGGCGCGCGACTATGTCTGGATACCCGGCGCGACCTTCACCATGGGCGCCGACGCGACGCTGCCCGAAGAGGCACCGGCGCGCGAGGTTTCGGTCAAGGGTTTCTGGATGGCAACGCATGAGGTGACGAACGCCGAATTCGCCGAATTCGTGAAGGCGACCGGCTACAAGACGCTTGCCGAGAAAGACCCGCCGAAACTGCCCGGTGCGCCGCCCGACATGCTGATCCCCGGATCGGCGGTGTTTACAGCGCCGACTGACGGCAATCCCAACTGGTGGCGCTGGGTCGTCGGGGCCGAATGGCGGCATCCCGAAGGACCGAAGACCGGCATCGCCGGCCGCGATCGCGACCCGGTGGTCCAGGTCGGCTACGAGGACGCGCTCGCCTACGCGCACTGGAAGGGCAAGGCGCTGCCCGACGAGGCGCAATGGGAACTTGCCGCTGCAACCGGCGGCGCGCGGCGCGATGTTCCCGTCGATGCAAACGGCAAGCCGACCGCCAACTATTATCAGGGCGTGTTCCCGGTCCGCGACCTCGGCACCGACGGCTTCAAGAGCCGCGCGCCCGTCGCCTGCTTCCCCGCCGACAAGCACGGCGTCCACGACCTGATCGGCAATGTCTGGGAATGGACGGCAAGCGCGATCGACCCCGACCGCAATGTCATCAAGGGCGGCAGCTTTCTGTGCGCGGCGAATTATTGCGCGCGCTATCGCCCCGCCGCGCGCCAGTTTCAAGAACGCTCGCTAGGTACCGATCATGTTGGCATTCGCCTGATCGACACCGCGCGCCCGCCGCCGCCGGACGAAAAGCCACAAGAGGGCTGACAGCGCGACGATCGCCCCGCCGAGCACCAGTCCGGCCTGGATCGCCCGCTTGCGGCCCTGTTGCCGCCACGCATAAAGGTTGATCTGTTCGTCGGCGGTGTAACCCGCCGGCATTTCGAGCACCTGGTTGGTCTTGGCGAACGCCGCATAATCGGCCTTCATCGCCGCAAAGCGATCGGGCATCGCGGCGGCCAGATCGCGCGTCTCGCCGGGGTCGCTGGCGATGTCGAACAGTCGCCATTGACCGTCGCCCGTCGGCGGCAGATTGCGCACCAACTTGTAATCCCCCCGGAACAGCGCGGCATTGCCCGACAGTTCATAACCAATCGGCGCGTCGCCATGAACGCTGCCCGCGCCGCCTGCCAGCATCGGCACCAGACTGCGCCCCGCGATCGGCTCGACCGTCCGCCCGCTCCAGCTGCCGCCGTGACCCGGCACGCCGGCGAGGTCGGTCAGCGTCGGGACGATGTCGGTGACATGCGCGAGCCCCTTCGAGATCGCGCCCGCGCGCACCTGCGGATGGCCGGGCCAGGCGATTATCAGCGGTACGCGCAGCCCGCCCTCGGTCGCGCTGAACTTGTACCCCGATAGCGGCGCCGCAGCCGCGCTGGCCCAGCCCGGACCGATGGCGCTGAAGCTGTGGCGGCGGCCGATGTTGCCGATCGACGTGTTATATTGCATCCCCAGGAACAGCCGGTTGCGCAGCCGGTTATAGGGGTTGGTCGGTTCGGGGCCGTTGTCCGACAGAAAGACGAAGATCGTATTGTCGTAATCGCCCGTCGCCTTCAGATGCGCGACAAGGCGCCCGATCTCGCGGTCGGCGGCGGTCGCCATCCCGGCATAGGCCTGCATGACGCGGACCGCCGCCTTGCGTTCGTCGCTGTCCAGCTTTTGCCAGTCGGGGGTGGTCGCCATCGTCACCATCGGCGCGCCCGCGGGCATGATGCCGAGCGCCGCGGCGCGCTTGGCCCGTGCGGCGCGCAGCGCGGTCCAGCCTTCGCGATACATCGCCTGATAGCGCGCGATATCGCTGTCGGGCGCCTGCACCGGAATATGGTTTGCTAGGAAATTGACCGACGCGAAAAACGGCTTTCCGCTCGCGCGGTCGGAGTCGATATAATCGATCATCTTCTGGACGACGAAGCGCGACGAATAATAATCCTTGGGCAGCACCCCCGGCTTGCCATTGTCGGTCCAGTTCGCCTTGTCGTAGAGGCCCTTTATCGGCTCCTGATCGAAATTGTCGGCGCCCGCATCGGCCAGGCTGAAGGCGCGATCATAGCCGCGCGCTTCGGGAAGCCGCGTCGGATCGCTGCCCAGATGCCATTTGCCGGTCAGATAGGTGCGATAGCCCGCCGCCTTCAGCATTTCCGCGATCGTGACGACGCTGTGGTTCATCACCGTCTCGTACCCCGGCTTGCCGCGGTGCGCGTCGGGGATCGTCTCGGGCATATTGCCCAACCCGGCGCGGTGGTTCATCACCCCCGTCTGCAGCATCGCGCGCGTCGGTGAGCAGGAACCCGACACATGGAAATTGGAAAAGCGCATCCCGGCATGCGCCAGCGCGTCGATGTTCGGGGTCGCGAATTCGGCCCCGAAAGCGCCGACATCCGAAAAACCCCAGTCATCGGCCAGCAGGATGACGATATTGGGATGGCGCGGCGCTGCGGGCGCGGTCGGCACCGCGGTCTGCGCGGCCAGCGGCGCCGCGACCAGCGCAGCGGCGATCCCGGCGGCGAACGCGCGCCTCATGCCGACACCAGCGCGGGCAGGCAGCCAGTCCGCTCGAGCAGCGGATCGACCGCGGCGCGCGCCGCGTCGTTCAGCGCCGCGTAGCGCATGCGCAGGTCGGCAAGGCATTTCGCCTGATATTTGAACACCCCCTGGTCATAGCCATGCCCCATCGCCTCGAACCGTATCATCGCCTCCCCCTTTTCCAGTGCCGCCGCATTCGCCCGCAAGAAGGGCAGATAGACCGCGCCCGCCACCGCCAGCAGCGCATCGACCACGGGCGGCAGCCGCGCATCGGCCGCGTCCCATTCGCCGTCGATCCCCGACATGTCATCGATGTGCGAAAGCCAGCGATAGGCAAAGGGATAGTCGGTGCGCATCATCGCCTGCGCGGTCGGATCGACGCCGAACTGCGACAATTGGCCAAAGAGGCCGAATTCGGCGAGCGATGGCCGCGTGCCGAACAGGCAGTGCCGGTCCTGGACATGCGTCTCCAGCGCCGCGAGCACCGCGCGGGTCGACGCTTCGATCAGCGGGAAATTCGCCGGCGTGCAGCCGACGATCGCCAGGCGCCCCACCTGCCGCTCGCGAAAGCTCGCCGCAAAGCGCTCGCGCTGCTCCGCACCGCCGCCCTTGAACGCGTCGAAGGCCAGCCAGCGACTCATCTGAAGCTGGTCGACCTCGGCCAGCCAGCGATAGCCGAACATCGCCTTGGTCAGCCATTCGTCAGCGAAATCCTCGATCAGATGCGCCAGAAAGGCGCGCGCGGGATCGGGCGGCACCACCGAACGGCTGCCCGGATGGCGATCCTCGAGCAGATAGAGGAGCGGGGTCGAATCATTGTGCCAGCTATCGTCGGGAAAGCGCACCACCGGGATCACCGGCGCGCGGACATGCGCCAGCGCCCCGCCCTGCGTCGCGGCGCCATGCACCCAGATATGGGGCAAACGGCGATAGCGCATCGCCGCGCGAATCTTCATCGAATAGGGCGAACCCAGCGCACCATGGACTTCATAAGGCCGTTCGTTCACCCGTCCCTCCCCATGTTTTGACATATGCTATGCCAATATATCGGCGAGCGCAATGGGCGGCGTCCCGGACAGCCACACGGACAAATCAGGGGAGCGTGTGGGACGCGGCCCTGCATGGCGCCGGAAAGGGTGACGAGGGCCGCATATTCAGCGCGCACTCGAATTTCCTGCGTCAAAGGCATGAACTACCCTCAGTTGAGCGGTCCCTCGCATTCGCATAGCGGCGCTTTGCAGAAGAGAGCGTGAGGTACGCTGCCGCTCCCTCGGCTCAATCAGATTTGCCCGGCGGGTCAAGAACCCGGTCTATGCGCGCGAGCGCGCGTTCGAGGCGCGGAATGACGAAATCCATGAATGCGCGCAGCTTCAGCGGTTGCAGCGTCTGGGCGGCATGGACGAGATGGACGGGGATCGGCGGCGGGCTGAAGGTTTGGAGCACCGGCACCAAGGCGCCGTCACCGACGGCTTGCGACGCCTGATAGGACATGATTCGGGCAATCCCCAGTCCGTTGATGGCCCCGTCAATGACCGCGTCGGCGGTGTTGACCGAAAAACGCGGCCGGATCGTCACCGACAATGGATGCGTCCCGGCAAGGAATGGCCATTGGCGATAGGTCTGGAAACCTTCGAAAGCGATGCAGTCGTGGCGGACCAAATCCCCCGGCGCGCTCGGCGCCGGGTTATAGGAAAGATAGTGGGGGCTGGCGCAGATCAACCATCGCACCGTGCCCACCCGCCGCGCAATCAGGCTGCTGTCGGGCAGCTTTCCTATCCGCACCGCCACATCGACGTGATTTTCGACCAGGTCGACCAGCGTATCGGCCAGCACGAGTCGCACAGTGACCTCGGGATAGGCGGACAGGAAGTCATGGACGATCGGCGCGACGTGCAATTTGCCGAACATGATCGGTGCCGTGACCAGCAACTCCCCGCGCGGGGCCCGATATTCGCCCGAGGCAACGCGCTCCGCCTCGCCCAGATCTTCCAGAACGCGCCGCGCCGCCACGAGGAAAGCGGCGCCCTCCTCGGTCGGTATCAGTTTGCGGCTCGTGCGAACGACCAGGCGGGTGCCGAGCCGCGCCTCCAAATCCGATACCCGCCGGCTCACGGTCGCGAGCGGGATGCCGAGCGCACGCGAGGCCGCCGACAGGCTGCCCCCGTCGATGGCAGCGACAAGCGTCCGCATAGCCTCGAAACGATCCATTTTCCTTCCATATTACGGAAGGATGGTTTGCGCAATTGACCCATACTCTCGAAAATCAGGAGGACCTACTTCGCGGCCAGGCCAAATCCGGCCCAGACGAAAGGTCCACCTAATGTCCCTGATTCCCACCCCCGCCACTGTCGAAGCCGCCCCGGTCGCATCGCAGGCGATGCTCCAGGCCGTGCAGGCCCAACTCGGCAGTGTACCCAACCTGTTCCGGTTGGTGTCGACCAGCCCTGAGACGCTCGAAGGCTATGTCGGCCTGATGGGCGCGCTCGGCAAGGGAAGCCTGCCCGCCGCAACGCGCGAGCGTATCGCGCTGGCCATCGCAGAGATCAACGGCTGCAGCTATTGCCTGTCGGCGCACAGCTATCTCGGTCGCAATCTCGCCAAGCTCGACGATGCCGAAATGACCGCAAACCGGAGCGGGGCTTCGAATGATCCGGTTGCCGATGCCGCCGTTCGCTTCGCTGCAGCGCTCGCGCACAACCGCGGCCATGTCACCGAGGCCGAAGTCTTGGCGCTTCGCGAGGCCGGTTACACCAACGCGCAGGCGCTGGAAATCGTCCTGCACGTCGCGCTCAACAGCTTCACCAACTACGTCAACGAAGCCTTCGGCACCGAAATCGACTTCCCCGTGGTGCGCGCCCGAACCTCGGCCTGATCTTCAGGTAACGGGCTCCGCAACCCGGTATCCGGTCCGTGCCCTCCCTACATTCCATCAACAGGAATTCTCATGACCCAATCTTCCAAACTGATCCACGCGGCCGCGGTCGCGCTTTCTGCCGCAGCCCCGCTGGCCGCCGAGGCGGCACCAGCTGCTCCGGCCGCGACAGCCGCGTCCGCGCATCCCACCAGCTATCATTTTGCGACGGTCAACGGCCGCAAAATATTCTACCGCGAAGCCGGCGACCCGGCCGCGCCCACGATCCTGCTGCTTCACGGCTTTCCCAGCAGCAGCCAGATGTATCGCGACCTGATCCCGCAGCTGGCCGACAAATTTCACATCATCGCCCCCGACTATGTGGGCTTCGGCCAGTCCGACGCCCCATCCGCCGCAGAGTTCGATTATAATTTCGACAATCTCACCTCGCATGTCGCCGGTCTGATCGATCAGCTCGGGCTCCAATCCTATGTTCTCTATATGCAGGATTATGGCGGGCCGGTCGGCTTTCGCCTCTTCGCGCAGCGGCCAACGCATGTGAAAGGGTTCGTGATCCAGAACGCCAATGCCTATCTCGACGGCGTCGGCGACCCGGTGAAGCAGGCGCTGCTCCCCATCGGCCAACAGCGTGACGCTGCATCGGAAGCCGCGGCGCGCACGCTTCTCACGCTCGACACCACCAAGTTCCAGTATAGCTATGGCGCGAAAAACCCGGCGGCGATCAATCCCGACAATTGGGTGATCGACCAGGCGCTGCTCGACCGGCCGGGCAATGATGCCATCCAGCTCGACCTGTTCGAGGATTATCGGTCCAATGTCGCGTCCTATGACAAATGGCACGCGCTGTTCCGCCAATATCAGCCGAAGACGCTTATCCTGTGGGGCAAAAGCGATCCGATCTTCATCGCACCGGGGGCAGAGGCCTACAAGCGCGACTTGCCCGGCGCGCGCCTCGTCTGGCTCGACGCTGGCCATTTCGTGATCGACGAAAATGCGGCAACCATCGGCCGCGAAATCAAGGCGAGCTTCGCCGGCCGCTGAGCGGCAAGGCAGGCAAAGGGTTGATGTCGGGTGGGCGGCGCGCAGCCGTCCGCCCGGCATCTTCGGGCGCGATCAGGCGATCTCGCGCCACGTTCCGGGCGCCAAATCCCCAATCTCCCACCCCCCGATCCGCCACCGCACCAGCCGCAGCGTCGGATAGGCGACCGCGGCGGTCATGCGGCGGACCTGGCGGTTGCGCCCCTCTGTGATCGTCAGTTCGATCCAGCTATCGGGCACGCTTTTGCGATATCGCACCGGCGGATCGCGGTCCCATAGCTGGGGCGGGTCGATGCGGCGGACGGTCGCGGGGCGCGTCGGGCCGTCGTTCAGCGTGACGCCGCGGGCGAGCGCCGCCAGCGCGGCGTCGTCGGGCTCGCCCTCGACCTGCGCCAGATAGGTTTTGGGCATCTTGTGCTGCGGCGACGAAATCCGCGCCTGCAGCGCGCCGTCGTCGGTCAGGATCAACAAGCCCTCGCTGTCGCGGTCGAGCCGGCCGGCGGGGTAGACGCCGGGTACGTCGATATAGTCTGACAGCGTCGCGCGCGGGCCGTCGGCAGGCGCGGTCGTGCCCTTGTCGGTAAATTGCGACAACACGCCATACGGCTTGTTGAACAGGATCAGGCGGTTCACCGCGTCTTTCCTCGCATGGCCTCCCGCCTCCCTCTTCCTTCGTCACGCCGGACTTGATCCGGGGTCCATGACTTCAGCGCTGCGATGGATCCCGGGTCAAGCCCGGGATGACGAAGGCGAGGAAAAGACTGGGACAAGCCGTCAAAAAGAAAGAGGGCGACCATCGCTGGCCGCCCCCTTGATCTTACGCCGCTTCCTTCTTGCGGCTCGCCTTCTTCCGCTCATGCGGATCGAGGATCGCCTTGCGGATGCGGATGTTCGCGGGGGTCACTTCGACCATTTCGTCGTCGTCGATATAGGCGATCGCCTGTTCCAGCGTCATGCGGCGCGGCGGAGTCAGGCGGATCGCATCGTCCTTGCCCGTCGAACGGAAGTTCGTGAGCTGCTTCGACTTCATCGGGTTGACCTCAAGGTCGTCGGGCTTCGCATTCTCCCCGATTATCATCCCTTCATAGAGCGCCTCGCCGGGCGAGACGAACAGGATGCCGCGTTCTTCCAAGGGGCCGAGCGCATAGGCGACGGCTTCCCCCGCGCCATTCGAGATGAGGACGCCGTTCTTGCGGCCCTCGATCGCGCCTTTGTAGGGGCCATATTTTTCGAAGAGGCGGTTCATGATCCCGGTTCCGCGCGTGTCGGACAGGAATTCGCCGTGATAGCCGATCAGGCCGCGCGACGGGCCGCTGAAGCTGATGCGAGTCTTGCCGCCGCCTGACGGGCGCATGTCGGTCAGCTCGGCCTTGCGGATCTGCATCTTCTCGACAACCGTGCCGCTATGCTCGTCGTCGACGTCGATGACGACGGTTTCATAGGGCTCGGTGCGCTGGCCGTTCTCGTCGGTCTGGTACAGCACCTTGGGGCGGCTGATGCCGAGTTCGAAGCCTTCCCGGCGCATTGTTTCGATGAGCACGCCGAGCTGAAGCTCGCCGCGGCCCGCGACTTCGAAGCTGTCCTTGTCGGCGCTTTCGGTGATGCGGATCGCGACATTGGTTTCGGCTTCGCGGTACAGGCGGTCGCGGATCATGCGGCTCGTCACCTTGCTGCCTTCGCGGCCAGCCATCGGACTGTCGTTGACGGCGAAGCGCATCGACAGCGTCGGCGGGTCGATCGGCTGCGCGGCGATCGGCTCGCTGACGCTCGTGTCGGCGATCGTGTTCGCGACCGTCGCGTTGGTCAGGCCCGCGATCGCGACGATGTCGCCTGCGCGCGCTTCCTCGACCGGAACGCGGTCGAGCCCGCGGAACGCCAGCAGCTTCGACGCGCGGCCGGTTTCGATGACCTTGCCGTCCATGTCGAGCGCGTGGATCGGCTGGTTGACCTTGACCGTGCCCGACTGGACGCGGCCGGTCAGGATGCGGCCGATGAAATTGTCGCGGTCGAGCAGCGTCGCGAGGAAGGTGAAGGGCGCCTCTTCGTCGAGGCCGGGCGTCGGAACATGCGACACGATCGTCTTGAACAGCGGCTCGAGCGTGCCTTCGCGCGCGTCAGGGCTTTCCGAGGCATAGCCGCCGCGACCCGAGGCATAAAGGATCGGGAAATCAAGCTGTTCGTCATTGGCGTCGAGCGTCAGGAACAGTTCGAATACTTCGTCGAGCACTTCGGCTGCGCGCGCGTCGCTGCGGTCGATCTTGTTGACGACGACGATCGGCTTGAGGCCGAGCGCCAGCGCCTTGCCGGTGACGAACTTGGTCTGCGGCATCGGGCCTTCGGCGGCATCGACGAGCAGGATGACGCCATCGACCATGCTCAGGATCCGCTCGACCTCGCCGCCGAAGTCGGCGTGGCCCGGCGTGTCGACGATGTTGATGCGCGTCGCATCGGCGCCTTCGCCCCACTCGACCGAAGTACATTTGGCGAGAATCGTGATCCCGCGTTCCTTTTCCAGGTCGTTCGAATCCATCGCTCGTTCTTCGACACGCTGGTTGTCCCGAAATGTGCCCGACTGGCGGAAAAGCTGATCGACGAGGGTCGTCTTGCCATGGTCGACGTGTGCGATAATCGCAATATTGCGCAAAGACATGCGGTAGGAGCCTTGATGGAAGGGGGCAGCGCCTGGAGCGCCGCTAAACGCCGCGCCCCTAACAGAAGCGGTGCTGCGGCGCAACAAGAGAGGCGCGGGCGTCCGATTTGACACTGTGTTGCTCGAGCGATACACCATGGGCGTTCAGCTCAAGGAAATATCGATGCGCCTCTCCCTCGCTCGCGGTATCGTCGCCGCCGCCCTTTCCGCTGCCCTAGCTGCCACCCTCGCCGCCGTCACGCCTTCGAGCGCGGCCGAGCCCGATGCGGGCCTCGCGCTCACCTATCAGCCGGTCGTCGCAGCCGACGGCCGTTTCCGCGCGATCGAAGTGACGCTGCGCTTTCGCGGCGCCGCGAGCGGCGTCACCATCGTCGATCTGCCGGACGAATGGGGGGGCTTTGACAAGCTTTATAATTATCTGGGCGACATCCGCGCCGAGGGCGCGACGCTGGCCCCATCGTCCGACCCCGCCAAGATCGCGTTGCGGCACGCTCCCGGCGCCCCGATCGTCCTGCGCTACCTTGTGTGCGGTGCCAACCGGGCCGAGCAATTGCAGGACGGCGAAGTCGTCAATGACTATCGCCCGCTCATCCAGCCGACATGGTTCCACCTGATCGGCGACGCGGTGGTGGCGCGGCCAGAACATCTGGATGGCGATACCCCGGCAAGCTTTTCGGTCCGCGGGATGCCGGCGGGGACGCGCTTTGCGTCCGACCTCGAACATCCCGGGCTGACCGTCGATGGCCTGATCGAAAGCATCGCCGTCGGCGGCGATTTCCGCCTGATCGATGCAGGACATGTCGCACGGCTCGCAGTGCGCGGTAGCTTTGCAACACGCGACGATGCCGGCTGGACGCAAAGCTTCCGCCGCGTCGCCGCAGCCATGTCAGAATATTGGGGCAACGACGCCGGGCGCTACCTCGTCACCATCATTCCCTTCGCGCCGCCGGGACCCGGCGCAACCTCGATCGGCGGCACCGGACGCGGCGATGCGTTCGCCTTTTTTGCGACGACCAACGCGCTGCCCGAGATGCTCGACCGGCTGATGACGCATGAAATGGCGCATAGCTGGGTCAATGCCCGGATCGGCGGCTTTTCCGACACAGTGCCCGAAGCCGAGCAATTCTGGCTGTCGGAGGGCTTCACCGATTTCACCTCGTGGCGGGCGCTGGTCCGCGCCGGAGTGTGGACGCCCGAACAATATTTTGCGCAGTTCAACGACGCGCTGCGCGAATATGATGCCTCGCCGCTTCGCGCCGCGCCCAACAAGGAGGCGGCGCGGCTGTTCTGGACCGACGAGAAGGCGCAGCGGCTCGCCTATTTGCGCGGGATGCTTTTCGCGCATTGGGCTGACGACCGGCTGCGGCGCGCGCCAGGCGGATCGTCGATGCGCAACCTGCTGCTGGCGATGCAGGCAGCTGCTCCGGCAGCCCGCAGCGATGCTGTTACCCTGTTCAGTGCCGAGGCGCAGCGCCGCGACGCGGCGATCGGCGAAGGCATCGCCCGCTTCATCGATCGCGGCGAACCGATTGCGCTGCCCGCCGACATGCTCGCCGCGTGCGGCACGTTGCGCCAATTCGAACGACTGGTGTTCGATCGCGGCTTCGATGTCGACGCGACGCTCGCGAACGACCGCATTATCGCTGGCGTCGCCCAGGACGGCCCGGCATGGCAGGCCGGGATGCGCGACGGCATGACGCTGATCGGCCGCAGCGGCGGGGAGATCGGCAACAGCCAGAGCGAAATCGCCTATGATGTCGACGATGGCGGCACGAAGCGCACGCTGCGCTATATGCCGCAGGGGCGAGCCCGCGAAACGGTGCGCGAATTCGCGCTCCACGATCTTTCGCCTCCCGCCGCGCGGCAGGCCTGCATCGGTGCGCTCAGCCGCTGACCCGCGCGACCAGACGCTCGATCGCCGCTCCCGCGATGCGCGCCGCGCGCACGAGATTGGCATGGAAGTCGCCCGCGCTGTCGCCGTTGGCGTCGTCGGTCACCGCCTTGATTGCGGCCCAGGGCTTGCCGAGCCGCATCGCCGCCTGCGCCACTGCGCCGACCTCCATATCGACCAGCGCGGCGCCCAGATCGCGCACCAGTCCGGCCGCGGCGTCGGGGCAGGCGACGAAGCTGTCGCCGCTTGCGATGCGCGCATGTGGCAGGTTCAGGCCGGGGTCGGGCATCGCGGCGAAATGCGCCTCGCCCGCTTCGCCGATCGGCCATTCGCCGGCCCGATAGCGGCGGAACAAACCGGGCTGGGCCGCGCCATAATCGTGCTGCACCGCCTCGGCGATCCAATAGGCGCCAGGTCCGGGGCCGAGCGAGCCGCAGGTGCCGCTCATCACCAGCAGATCGGCCGCGCCGCCGAGCATCCCGGCGCATAGCGCCGCGTTGACCTTTCCGAGACCGCAGGTGGCAATCGTTACGCCATGCTCATGCACTGACAGCGAACGAAGCGCAAAAGCGGCCGCTTCGGCGGCGCCTTGGCCGGGAAAGACGGCATCGGCCTCTTCGGGCAGCGCGGCGAGGATTAGGATGCGGGCCATCCGCGCGCCATAATCCTCTTTCGCGCCATGTCGAGTGTTGTCGCCGCCGCGACCGACGCGCGGACTTGCCAAGGCGCCGCCTTCCGGCCATCGCTCCGCCCCATGCTCGCGCGCCTGTTCCCCGACCGCTTTGTTCCCGTCCTCCTCGCCACCATCGTCGTCGCGAGCCTGCTGCCGGTGCGCGGAAGCGCGGTGCCGGTCGCGCAAGGGATTTCGACCGCGGCAATCGTGCTGCTCTTCTTCCTCAACGGCGTCCGCCTGCCGCGTCAAGAGGTACTGCACGGCATCCGCAATTGGAAATTGCAGGGCGGCACCTTCGCCTTCTGTTTCGGCGCGATGGCACTATTCGGGCTCGGCGCGCAGGCGTTGACGGCGCCGCTCCTGCCGCCGACACTGGCACTCGGCTTCCTCTTTCTCGGCATATTGCCTTCGACCGTCCAGTCGGCGACCGCCGCCAGTTCGATGGCGGGCGGCAATGTCGCCGCAAGTATTGTCGCGGCGGCGCTGCTCAATCTGGCCGGCGTGTTTCTGTCACCGCTCCTCTTTGCCGCACTCGCGGGCAAGGCGGGGGCGATCCACGGTGCCGCGGCGCTGCGCATCGTCGCAATCCTGCTGCTTCCTTTTCTGGCCGGACAAACGGCGCAGCCCTGGCTTCGCCCGCTGGTGCTACGGCACCGCGGCCTCGCGACGCTGATGGATCGCACCGCGATTGCGACAGCGGTTTATGTCGCCTTTTCCGCGGCCGTGGTTGGCGGCATCTGGACGCAGCTTGACGGGCGCGAGATCGCGATCGTGCTCGGCGTCGATGCGCTGCTGCTCGGTAGCGCCTTCGGCGGTGCCTGGCTGCTCGGCTGGCTGCTCGCGCTCCGCCGATCCGACCGGATCACCCTGCTGTTCTCGGGCGCGCAAAAGAGCCTCGCCGTCGGCGCGCCGCTCGCCGCGACGCTCTTTCCCTCGGCGATCGCCGGCATGGTGCTGCTGCCGATCCTCGTCTATCATATGGCGCAACTGATCCTCTCGGCATGGATCGCGCCGGCGCTGGCGCGCCACCAAGAGGTGTAGTGCTTGAATAACACAGGCCCGCATGTCATATAGGCAGGCGGCCCACTATCGACCTGGGGCTGGAAGGATTGTTATGAGCGAAGAGACCGCGACGGCGACCGCAACCGACGAACTGAAACTGACGCCGCCCGAACCCGTCCCCGCCGTCGCGCCCGAAAAGGCCGCCGGCCTTGTTCCGCTCTCGACCGAGCAGAAATCTAAGCTCGAGGAACGCGTCGACAGCTTCATCGACGATCTGGTGGCACAGGACGAAAATTCGCCCGAGTTCGGCAAGCGCATCGACCAGATCACCAATATGGGGCGCAAGGAAATGCTGGAGGCGGCGAATCATTCGAACCGCTTCCTCGACCGCCCGATCAAGGCGATGGATCGCGATACCGACATCGGCCAGAATCTGATCGAACTGCGTACCACGGTCGAACGTCTCGATCCCTCGGCGAACGGCAAGCTGCTGACCAAACGCGGCTTTCTGGACAAGATCCTGGGCAGCAAGATCAACAATTATTTCGCGCAATACCGCAGCGCCCAGACCCACATCGGCGGCATCCTGACCGCGCTTGCCAACGGCAAGGACGAGCTGCTGATGGACAATGCCGCCATCGACGTCGAGCGCCGCAAGATGTGGGAATCGATGGGCAAGCTCGAACAGATGATCCACATCGCGGGCACGCTCGATCAGCGGCTAGAGGCGAAAGCGGCCGAACTCGACGGCAGCGATCCCGCCAAGGCAAAGGTCATCCGCGAAAATGCCCTGTTCTATGCGCGGCAACGCACGCAGGATCTGCTGACCCAGATGGCGGTGACGGTACAGGGATATCTCGCCCTCGATCTCGTCAAAAAGAATAATGTCGAGCTGGTGAAGGGCGTCGATCGCGCCTCGACCACCACCGTCGGCGCGCTCAAGACCGCGATCACCGTCGCACAGGCGATGACGAACCAGAAGCTCGTGCTCGAACAGATTACCGCGCTCAACACGACCACCGCCAACATCATCGATGGCACTTCGAAGATGCTGAAGGACAATACGGCGCGCATCCACGAACAGGCGGCGTCGAGCACGATCCCGATGGAGACGCTCAGCCGCGCTTTCCAGAATATCTACGACACGATGGACGCGATCGATACCTTCAAGCTCAAGGCGCTCGATACGATGAAGACGACCGTGACCTCGCTCGAGGGCGAGGTCGCCAAGTCAAAGGGCTATATCGCGCGCGCCGAAGGCGCGAGCCAGGCGCAGGCAAGCGTCGGCGGCGCCGAGAGCCCGCTGGCGGCGATCGAGGGCTAGGATGAGCATGAGCGAGGTCGACAAGATCAGCGCGCTCGGCAACGCCGCGATCGAACGCTCGCGCGAACGGCGGCGACCGATCGGCACCAAGAGCGTCGCGCTGCGCCGCCAGCATCTCTACAAGAAGCTCGGTCGCGTCCTTGTTGCAGGCGGGATCGTGCTGATCGGCGCGGCGCTGTTCGGCGCGCTCATCAAGCCGCTCGGCTTCACGGGCCTGCTCGCGCTCACGGTGCTGTTGATCGGTGTCGCTGTGCTGTTCGGCAAATGGCCGCCCTTTCCCGAACCGCGCCAGACCGATCTGCCCAAGGCCGACCTTAAGCAGCTCGCCGGCCGCACCGAAATCTGGCTCGAGGCGCAGCGTCCGGCGCTTCCCGCCCCGGCACGCCAGCTCGTCGACGGGATCGGCGTCCAGCTCGACCTGCTCGCCCCGCAGCTCCAGACGCTCGACGCCGCGACGCCGGCGGCAGCTAATATCCGTAAGCTGGTCGGCGAGGATCTGCCCGAACTCGTCGCGGGCTATCAGCGTATCCCCGCGGGGCTGCGCGGCGAAGCGCATGCGGGACGTACGCCCGACGAAACACTGCTTGGCGGGCTCAAGATGCTCGAACGCGAGATCGGCGACGCGGCGCGCAGCCTGGCGGCTGGCGAGATCGACAAGCTGGCGACGCGCGAACGCTATCTCCAGCTCAAATATCAGGGTCTCGAAGCCGACGACACGCCGGGCGCGGCCTGATCCGCCTCAGGCGGGATAGGCTACTCCGCGATCGTCGGCGCCGGGTTCCCCGTCGCCGCGCGGCGGCACACGCTGGACATTGATCCGGTTCCGGCCGGCGCGTTTCGCATCGTAGAGCGCCTCGTCGGCGATCCGGTAGAGATACTGAAAATCGGGGGCCGGCCGCACTTCGGCGACGCCGACGCTGGCGGTCACCGGCCGGTCGCCCATCGTGTCGCTGTGATCGCACAGCGCGATTTCGCGGCGGATGCTCTCGGCAAAGCGATCGAGCATGATGCCCTCCATCCCGATGGTCAGCAGCCCGAACTCCTCGCCGCCCAGGCGCGCGACGCTGCACATCGTCCCTTCCCACCGCGCGATGCGTTCGGCGATGCGGCAGAGGACGGCATCGCCCGCTTCATGGCCGTAAATATCGTTGATCGACTTGAAGCGGTCTACATCGACAAGCAGCAGCGCCGCGGGCAGCGCCCCCTCGCGCGCCTGATCGAGCAGCGGGGTAACGGCATCGACGAAGCCCCGCCGGTTGAGCAATCCGGTGAGCGGATCGCGGCGCGCAAGCTCGTTCGCCTGCGCCTCGGCTGCCAGCGCATCGTCGCGCTCGACACGCAGATGCGCGAGCCGGCGCGTCGACGCGGCCGACAGCCACAGCGCCTGCCATGTTGCGGCGACCAGCACCGCCAGCTTCGACCCGCCGCCCCAGAAGCCGTCCTCGACATCGACCAGATGGATGATCGCGAGCGTCGCCATCGGCAGACACCAGGCGAGCGCGAAATCGCGCGCCTCGACCGATCCCCTGCGCCAGCCCCAGCCGATGCACAGCGCGACCGCGATCAGGTCGAGGATGACCGCGATGCCCAGCAGATTTCCGAGCATCTGCAGATTGCCGGTGCGGATCAACGCCAGCGGTACGCCGACGATGGCGATCGCCAGCCCCAGTGCAAGGGTTCCGCG
Organism: Sphingopyxis sp. Q841; assembly: GCF_052384365.1. Classification (NCBI taxonomy): domain Bacteria; kingdom Pseudomonadati; phylum Pseudomonadota; class Alphaproteobacteria; order Sphingomonadales; family Sphingopyxidaceae; genus Sphingopyxis; species Sphingopyxis sp. Q841. Next base: position 1,094,264 of record NZ_JBQSUM010000001.1, read on the forward strand.
GCGCAAAGCGCGCGGCAGATGCCGGGCGTCGATCGCGGTCACCGCGCTGGCGGTCGCGACGCCGATGGCAAGGCAGGCAAGCAAGGTCGATGCCTGCGCCGACACCGTCCCCGCCATGGCGGGAAAGATCACCAGATGAATCTGCGACCAGAAGGCGCCCCAGACGATCATCACGCCCGACCATGCCGCCTGCCACAGCAGATATTGGCGGCGCACCGCGACCGCGAGCGACAGGCTGTAGATGCCGCTGACGAGCAGCAGGGTGAGCGAGGCGCCGACGAGCGCCGCCATCCCCGCCGCCTGCAGGCTCGCATTTTCCTTGGGGATGAGGCGCGCGCGCAGCAGGCTGTGGTCGGCGAGGCGGTCGAAGCGCATGGTCACCGCGGTCAGCGGCGCGACGCGGGCCGGGGTCTCGAACAATATCTGGCCGCCGACGCGCCAGTGCGCGCCATAATCGCCGCGGCGCACCCTCTGCCAGCGCGTCTGGCCGTCGGCATAGGTGAACCCCACCGCAAGCCGGTCGAAGCGCGAGAAATGCACCATCAGTGCGGCGCCGTTGCGATCCTCGGAACGATTGCCGACATCGGCCCGCAACCACAGGCTGCCGTCGCGATACCCCGTCGGCTCGCCGCTGCAGGAAAAGCGCAGCGCGGACAGCGCGTCGTCGGGTGCGGCCAGCGGTCCGACCGAGTGGCAGAGCGGCGCATTGATGTGCAGCGGCGTCGCCGCAGCGGGCACGGCCCAAAGCGCGGCAGCAAGCCACAGCAAAACAAGCGTCCAAGACGCCCGTCTCCGTCCGCGATTTTCCTCCGCCCCGATCATGCGATTCCCTTTAGACCCCAATATCTTGGGAAAGCGTAACCGCCCAGCCCCGATCACGCTGTGGCCGCAATCACTGGCGCGGCCGGTTGGCGGCAAGGGAGGCGCCCAGCCTCGGCTTCTCGCGCTCGGGTTCTTCAGGCGTTCGCTCCCTCAATCCACGGGGAGATTGCCGCAATGCGAGGCGTCCTCGAGATCGTGCGACGGCTAGGCTATCAATATCCTATGGGTGATGAAGCCCGGGCGCGTCAGAACAAGGAAACGGGCAGGCCTAGCCGCGCCGGGCCAGACCATATTGCATCAGGCCTTCGGGTCCGAACAAGCGGTTGCGCGCGTCGGGCTGCGCCGCCGCTGCGCGCAGCGCGTCCGCCCTCGGATCGTCGATCGGCCAGCGACCATCGTTCAGAAACGCGATCCACGCATCGATGGCGTATTCGATCGACGGGCAGGTGCCGCCGCGCCTTTGATGCCAGGCCCGCGTTTCGAGCCAGCGCTGCGGGATCTTCTGGCTGCCGTCCATTGCGATCTGGATCAGGCGATGATCGAGCGCCGGGTTGGCGAAGCGATCGAGCAGCGCATCGGCATAAGCATTAAGGTCTTGCCCCGGCGCGGCGTCGATGGTCGGTGCGGCCTCCTCGCGCATCAGCCGTTCGACGAGCGGCCGGATAGCGGGATCGGCGACCGCCCGATGGACATGCTCATGCCCCGCCAGCAGTCCAATATAGGCCAGCGCCGAATGCGCGCCGTTGAGCATGCGCAGCTTCGCGGTCTCATAGGGCGCGACGTCGGCAACGAATTCCGCCCCGACCGTATCCCATCGCGGACGCGGGCCAGCGAAATCATCCTCGATCACCCACTGGCTGAATGCTTCGGTGACCACCGCACCTTCATCGCGCACGCCCAGCACCGCCTCGACAGCCGCACGGTCGGCATCGGTCGTCGCGGGCACGATGCGATCGATCATCGTCGCGGGGCATCGGCACGTCGCATCGAACCATAGGGCGACGTCTGGATGGTCGGTGGCGAGATATTGGCGCATCAGCGCGCGCAGCACTGCGCCATTATTCGCCAGATTGTCGCAGCTGAGCAACGTCAGGCCGGGCAATCCCGCCGCCTTGCGCGCCGCCAGCGCCGCCCCGACGAAGCGATAGAAGCTCGATGGCCCCTTTGCCGCGTCAAGATTGAGCTGGCCATCGGCGGTGCGCAGATAGCCCTTCTCGGTCACGGTGAAGCTGACGATATGCGTTGTCGGAGCAGCGAGGACGTCGATGACGGCCTGCGGTTCCTGCGCCGCGACGAGCACGCGCTGAACCGCCCCGATCAATCGAATTTCAGGTCCGGCAGCGGTCCGGCTGCTCACCGTATAAAGCCCGTCCTGCGGGCCAAGCTGTGCCGCGACATCGCCCGAACGCAGCGACACGCCAACGATGCCCCAGTCGCGATCGCCCGCGCCCATCGCATCGTCGGTATAAACCGCCTGATGCGCGCGGTGAAAGGCACCGATACCGAAATGGACGATCCCTGCCGCTTGCCGGCGACGGTCGTAAGCGGGCGCGCGCACGGCTGCCGGCAGCGCGGTTTGCGCCGACAGCCTCACAGCCGGTACGCGGCCTTGGCGAGATTGTAGCTGAGGTCGACCGCCAGCTCGGCCGCCTCCCATTCCTCCATGCGATGCTCGGCAACCAGCGCAGCGAGGAAGCCGCAATCGATGCGCCGCGCGACATCGTGGCGCGCCGGGATCGAGAGAAAGGCGCGGGTGTCGTCGTTGAAACCGACGCCGTTGTAAAAGCCCGCCGTCTCGGTGGTCTGGGCGCGAAAGCGGCGCATGCCCTCGGGGCTGTCGTGAAACCACCAGGCGGGGCCAAGCTTCAGCGCCGGATAATGGCCCGCCAGCGGCGCAAGCTCGCGCGCATAACTGCTTTCGTCGAGCGTGAAGAGGATGATCGTCAGCCCCGCTTCATTGCCATAACGGGCGAGCAGCGGCCGCAGCGCCCGGACATAGTCGGTGCGCGTCGGAATATCGGCGCCCTTGTCGCGGCCATAATGCGTGAACAGCCACGAATTGTGGTTGCGCAGCGCGCCGGGATGGATCTGCATGACAAGGCCGTCGTCGCGGCTCATCCCCGCCATCACCGTCAACATATGCGCTCGGAACAGCTCGGCGTCGGTGGCGCTGACGTCGGCGCGGGTAACGCGCACGAACAGCGCCTCGGCCTCCGCGTCCGACAGATCGGCGGTTGCCGCGGTCGGATGCCCATGGTCGGTCGAGGTCGCGCCCATGCCCGCGAAGAAGGCCCGGCGGTTGCGATGCGCGGCAAGATACCCGGCATAGCTGAAAGCGTCTTCGCCCGATATATCAGAGAAGCGCGCGAGATTGTCGCGGAACCCTTCATATTCGGGATCGACGACCGGATCGGGGCGATAGGCGGTGATGACGCGCCCGCCCCACTCGCCGCGCACATTGGCGTCCTTGATGACCCGATGATGATCGAGCGTGTCGAGCGGACTTTCGGTCGTCGCGATCACTTCGATTCGGTAGCGATCGAAAAGCGCGCGCGGCCGGAACGCATCGGTCGCAAGCGCCTCGGTGATCCGGTCATAATATAGGTCCGACGTTTCGGACGAGAATTGCACGTCGAAGCCGAAGGCTTCGGCGAAAACCCAGTCCATCCACATCCGCGAGGGGGTGCCGCGAAAGAGATGGTAATTTTGCGCGAACAGCCGCCAGCTTTCGCGCGGATCGGCGTCCGGATTGCCGATACCGAGCGCATCGAGCGCGATGCCCTGCGAATAGAGCATCCGGAACACATAATGATCGGGATGCAGCAGAAGTTCGGCGGCATTGCCGAACGGCGCATTGCCGGCGAACCATGACGGATCGGTATGCCCGTGCGGGCTGATGATCGGCAGGTCGGCGACCTCGGCATAAAGGCGGCGCGCGATGGCGCGCGGAACCGGGTCCGACGGAAAGAGCCGGTCGGGATGGAGGGAGAGCGGCCGCGTCATCGGCGTCTAGACCTCGACGCGATCGAGCCGCGGCGACAGCAGATGCACCGCGAGTAGCGCAATGAAATAGGCGCTGGCGCAGATGCCGAACAATATCTGATAATTATTGTTCGTCGTCTCGAGGATGTAGCCGGTGAACAACGCCATGCTCATCCCCCCGATCGCGCCGACCGTGCCGCCGATCCCGACCACCGACCCCACTGCGCCGCGCGGAAATATGTCCGACGGCAACGTATAGAGATTGGCGGAAAAGGCCTGATGCGCGGCTGTCGCGAGACCGATGATCAGGACCGCGGTCCACACGCTGTCGATATCTTGGGCGAAATAGACGGGCACGACGCAGCAGGCACACACGAACATCGTGAACTTGCGCGCGAAATTGGGGGTGCGCCCCGCCTTGATCAGCCGCGAGGACATCCAGCCGCCCGCGATGCTGCCGAAGTCGGAGATGAGATAGATGGCGGCGAGCGGCAGACCGAAGGTCTTGAGGTCCATGTCGTAGCGTTCGAACAGATAGCCCGGCAGCCAGAAAAGAAAGAACCACCAGATCGGGTCGATGAAGAATTTGCCGAGCGCATAGGACCATGTCTCGCGAATACCGAGCAGGCGGCCCCAACCGATCGGCGTCACCGGGTCGGCCGGGTCTTGCTGAATCCAGGCGCGCTCGCCTTCCGACAGCTTCGGATGCTCGTCGGGATGGCGATAGATCAGCCACCACGCGATCAGCCACAGCACCCCGAACAGGCCGGTGACATAAAAGGCCACGCGCCAGTCGAACATCAGGACGAGGAAGGGAACGAGCAGCGGCGTAACGATGGCGCCGACATTGGCCCCGGCGTTGAACAGCCCGATCGCAAAGGCGCGTTCCTTTTGCGGGAACCAGTCGGTGACGGCCCGGATACCCGCCGGAAAGTTCCCCGATTCGCCGATGCCCAGCCCGAACCGCGCGAGCGCGAATTGCGTCACGCTCGACGCCAGACCATGCGCCATATGGCTGATCGTCCAGATGATGATCGCGACGGTGTAGCCGATGCGGGCGCCAACCATGTCGACGATGCGGCCGAAGCCGATGTAGCCGACGGCATAGGCGACCTGAAACCAGAAGACGATGTTCGCGAAGTCGCCTTCGGTCCATCCCATTTCCTGTTGCAGCGTCGGCTTGAGAACACCGATCATCTGCCGATCGACATAGTTGATGGCAGTGGCAAGAAACAGCAGGCCGACGATCACCCAACGATAGCGTCCGACATTGGGCTGCGGCGGCGCGCCTCCCTCTGCGATTGCCTGTGCCATTTCTCTCTCCCTTTTCCTGCCTTCTAGAGGCTTTCGATGCGGCAGCCGACGCGGATTTTTCCGTCGAACAGTGCTTCGGCGGTCTGACCCGCCCGGATTTCATGGACGCCGGTGATGGCGCCTGCCGACACCCATGTTCCCGGCGCAATGGGGATGCCGCGGGCGCGCAAGGTGCGGGCGAGGAATGCCGCCGACCCGAAAGGCCCGTCGAGCATCGTTTCCATCGTCGCCGCGCCGACCTGCGCGCCGTCGATGAACATCGCGACGGGCATGCGGATCAGATCGGCGTCGCGCCAGTCGGCGATCGGCGGACCGAGTACGAGCCCCTTGTTGTTGCCGTAATCGGACGCGGTAACTGCGGGGCCGTGCAGGTTGATTTCGGCGAAAGGAGAACTCGCGATCTCGATTCCGGTGCGCACCTCGTCGATGCAGTCGCGAATCGTATCGGCGTCATAATCACCGTCGCCGACGGCGCCGAAGCGCAAAAGGATTTCGGCCTCGGCTGCGGCGAATCCCGGCACGAAGACCGGCATAACGGGCCGGTCGCCCGCCGATCCGTCGCGGATTTCGTCGCTGAATATCGGCCCGGTCAGACGATTGCCGCCATAGCGGCCAACGAGCTCGGCCGCGATCCGCCCCACCTTCCAGCCACCGATTTGCCGCCCGTCGAGCCGGATCGCATGATCCTGGATCGCATAGGCGTCGGCTAGGCTGTCCGGCATGACGCCGGGATAGGAGGTAAGCGGTGTCTTTTTGGCGCGCGCGGCGAGAAGCGCCTGGGCCACATTTTCCGCTTCGCTGTTCGCGCTCATCTTTGTCATTTCCCTCTTCCGGCTTTCGCTCTAAAAGACACCGGTGTCAAAAGCAAGCGAATAGCCGCCGACCCGGTTGATTTCGGCGCCATGAACGCTCACTAGGTGGGAAATGGTGCCGATCTGCGGAACATCCGGCGGGGCAGCGAGCGGAGTGCAGACAATATGCCAGCGACGAAGGGCGGACAGGGTACGAAGCAGCCGACGATCAACGACGTCGCGGCGCTTGCCGGCGTGTCGAAAAAGACCGTCAGCCGCGTCATCAACCGGTCCGAATTCATCGCCGAAAAGACACGCAAGGCGGTTCAGGAAGCGATCGAAACCCTGGGCTTCGTGCCCAATCCGCAGGCGCGCGCCCTCGCCTTTCGGCGCAATTTCCTGATCGCGCTTCTGCACGACAATCCCAATGCCCAGACGGTGCTGAATTTTCAGCAGGGCGTGCTCGACGCGATCAAGGACAGCGACCTGGCGCTGCTCGTCCGCCCGGTCGATCGCGGGTCCGACCGGATGCTCGAGGATGTCCGCGTCTTCCTGGAAAAGCAGCGCCCGATCGGCGCGATGCTGCTCCCGCCCATTTCCGAGAATGATGCGCTCGCCGCTCTGTGTAGCGAATTGGGGGTGCGCTATGTTCGCGTCGGCTCGGCGCCGCTCGACGATGCCGCGCATTGCGTCTCGTCGAACGACCGCGAAGTCGTGGCCGAAGCGGTGCGCAAGCTGATCAGCCTCGGCCATCGCCGCATCGGCTTCGTGCGCGGCCCTGTCGGGTTCCGGTCGGCCGCCGAGCGCGAGGAGGGTTTTCACGCGGCCCTTCGCGAAGCCGGCCTGACGTTGCCGCCCGATTATTTCGCGCCGGGTAATTATCGCTATGCGGCGGGGGTCGAGGCGGGCGAAAAGCTGCTGTCGCTCGCCGAACCGCCAACTGCGCTCTTCTGCTCGAATGACGAGATGGCGGCCGGGGTTATGAGCGTGGCGCACGGCAAGGGCATCGCGGTGCCGGGCGACCTGTCGATCATCGGGTTCGACGATTCGCCGACTGCCACGCATATCTGGCCTGCGCTGAGCACCGTCCGCTGGCCGATCCGCGAAATGGGCGCGCGCGCCGCGCGAACGCTGGTCCCCGATTTTCTCGACGGGGCAGCGCGCACCGCAGCGGCCGACGAAAGCCCGGTGCTCGCGTCCACCTTTGTCGAGCGCCAGTCGGTCGCTCCTCCCACCACAGCCTGAGCCTTCCGGCGGATGGCAGAGAGAAACGCGCATATGACACCGGTAACCGCTATCAGGATCGCGCCCGAGGACAATGTGGCCACGCTGTTGGCCGACGCCGCGGCGGGCGACAGCGTCGCCGTCGATGGCGGGCGAATCGTCGCGGCGAACGCCATTCCGCGCGGGCATAAAATCGCTACCGCGGCTGTAGCGCGGGGCGACGCGGTGACCAAATACGGCTTTCCGATCGGGCGCGCCTCGGTCGCGATCGAAGCCGGCGACCATGTTCACAGCCATAATCTGGCGACCGCGCTCACCGCCGACACCGCCCCCCTTCCCATGTTCGCGCAGACCGATTCCAGGTCCGTCCGCGGCGCGGACCGCGCCTTCCGCGGCCATCGGCGCGCCGATGGCCGGGTTGGGACACGCAATGAGATCTGGATCATCCCGACCGTCGGCTGCGTCGGCAATCTCGCCGAACGGGTCGCGCGGATTGCGGCGACAAAACACGCCGGAAGCGTCGATGGCATCCACGCTTTCAAACATCCTTTCGGCTGTTCGCAACTTGGCGACGACCTTTCGCACACGCGTGCGCTGCTGGCCGGGCTGGCGCAGCATCCCAATGCCGGGGGTGTCCTGATCGTCGGCTTGGGATGCGAGAATAATCAGCTCGGGGCGTTGATCGAATCCATTCCCGCAGCGAGGCGGACGCATATTCGCAGTCTGGCCGCCCAGTCGGTCGAGGATGACGAGGCGGCCTGCCTGTCGCTGATCGAGGAACTGGTCGGCATCGCGGGGCAGGCCGAACGGAGCGAAGCGCCGCTTTCCGAGCTCGTCCTCGGGGTCAAATGCGGCGGGTCGGACGGCATGTCCGGATTGACCGCCAATCCGCTGGTCGGCCGTACGGGCGACAGCATTGCGGCATCGGGCGGGCGGGTGATCCTGACCGAAATTCCCGAAATCTTCGGTGCCGAGCCCATGCTGCTGAGCCGCGCGGCATCGCGCGACGTCTTCGATCGCGCGGTGGCACTGATCGACGACTTCAAGGCCTATTTCGTACGCCATGGCGAACCGGTGAGCGAAAATCCCTCGCCGGGGAATGTCGCGGGCGGCATCACGACGCTTGAGGAAAAGTCGCTTGGCGCGGTTCAGAAGGGCGGCAAGGTTCCGCTGACCGATGTGCAGCGCTATGGCGGTCGGGCGACGCGCCCCGGCCTGACCCTGCTCGAAGCGCCCGGCAACGATGCCGTGTCGTCGACAGCATTGACCGCGGCCGGTGCGACGCTGATCCTGTTCACAACGGGCCGCGGAACGCCGCTCGGCTTTCCCGCCCCGACGCTCAAGATCGCATCCAACACCGCCCTCGCCGACCGCAAGAGCGGCTGGATCGACTTCGATGCCGGCCGGGTGCTCGACGAAGGCTTCGGTGGCGCCGCCGACGCGCTGCTCGATCTGGTGATCGAGACGGCATCGGGACGCCCAACGCGGTCGGAAGCCAATGGCGAACGCGATATCGCGATCTGGAAATCTGGCGTTACGCTCTAGGGTCAGCTCAGCGCCGAGAAGCGGAAATTCCGGAAACGCGCCTGCCCCGACCCCGCTGCGTACAGCCCCGGGCGCAGCATCAGAAAGCCGCCGCGGACATTGTGGTGATAACCTGACACCTCCATCCCGCGATCGAAGCGGGTCCAGCTTTCGCCACCATCGCCGCTGGTGTCGAAGGTGACGATATGCGCATCGTTGGTAACCCGTAGGCGCATCCGGCAGCCATGCGGATTGACGGGCTGAGCCCGTTCGATCCCATATTGATGCGTCACGAAGCGGTCGGCATCGAAACCCAGTCCGCAATAGAGACGCTCGTCGTAAAAGAGGATCAGGCCCGCCGTCACGCCAGAGTCGATATCGATATCGCATTCGAAGCGGTAGGACCGGTCGCCCGCGATTAGGAGCAGCGGCGATGAATCGGACGGCGCCCGCCCGCGCGCCGCAAGGTGCAGCGCGCCGTCCGCAACGGCGGCACGCGCGCGCTCGTCGCGTGCGGGCTTGAAGAAATTCCATTTTGCGCCGAGCGCCAGCGACGTGAAATCGTCCGACAGCGCCATGCCATGCAGACCGGCAACGCCGCCAAGCGGCTTCGCGAGCGGCCGCGACAGGTCGCCCCCTGTCATCCGCGGCCAGCCGTCGGTGGTCCATTCGACAGGATCGAGCAGCGTCTGGCGCCCCAGCGTCCAGAAGTCCTTCTCATAGCCGTGATAGACGCTCCACCAATCGCCCGACGGACCTTCCACAAGCGTCGCATGGCCGCGCGACCACCAAGCCTCGTCGCGCGAAACGGTGCGGACGATCGGATTGGCAGGGCAGTTTTCCCATGGCCCGTGGATCGAGAGGGCGCGCGCCGCGATGACCATATGGCCGGTGGGCGGTCCCGCGGTGCCGCCCACCGCGGTGATCAGATAGAAATAGCCCTCGCGGCGCACGATCTTTGGCCCCTCGGGCGAAAATCCTTCGACGACCCAGTCGGCGGGGTAGCGCCAGGGATCATAGACATGCTCGGGTTCGCCTATCCGCGACAAGCCATCGTCCGACAGCCGCACGCGGTCGCCGCCCGACAGGAACAGCCAGCGCGAACCATCCTCGCCGACGGCATGCCCGGGGTCGATATGATCGGGCAGGTCGAGGTCGACGGGATCGCTCCACGGACCCTCGATGTGGTCGGCCCAGATCACCCAGCTCGTGTTCGGTCCCTTGGTCGGAATGTAGAGAAAATAACGGCCGTCATGCTTGCACAGCTCGGGCGCCCAGACCGATCCGATATTGCGGGTGAGCGCCGGGGCGACGGAGCGCCAGTTCACCAGATCGCGCGAATGCCAGATGACCAGGCCGGGATAGGAATCGAAGGTTGAAAAGGTCATGTAATAGTCGTCGCCGTCCTTGAGGATCGACGGATCGGGATGATCACCGGCCATGATCGGGTTGAGGAAGCGGCCGTCGCCGCAATCGGCGCGGCGCTGCCCATCGGCACCCCGCCCCCATTGCGGCTCCGATGCCGGGTCCGCGGGAGCCGACATGGCCCGCGCCTTGCCCGGCGCCGGACCGAGCCCGGCCGCCAGCAGGCCGGCGCCAGCCATTTTGAACAGGTCGCGGCGATCGGTCACAGGCGTCCTCCTCTTGCGCCAAAGAAAAAGGCCCGGCCCTCGCGCGCGAAGACCGGGCCTATTTCCGGGACTAATTCTGATGGATCACATCTTGAAGCGCGCCCCGAACAGGATGGTGCGGCCAAAATGATTATTCTCGTAATTCCGGTCAGCATCGAAATCGGTGTAGCGATAGCGATAGGTGTCGAGCAGATTATTGCCCTCGACCGACAGTTCGACCCAATCGGTCAACTTGTACCGGATCGAGGCGTCCATGTTCCACGTCGCGCCATAGCCTTCGAAGACGTTGCCGGTGCCGCTGTTCGCATCGATGTAGCGGCTGCGATAGCTGGCCGACACGCGCGCGCTGAAGGCGCCGTCGTCGTAATAGAGCGTGCCGTTGTAGGCGCGCTTCGACACGCCAAAGAGCGTCGCCGAGCGCACCGCATTGACCAGCGCCCCACCCGGGACCACCGCCGGCCCCTGAACATTATAATCTGCGTCCGAACTGATGAAGGTCGCGTTCGCAAGCACCCCGAAGTGGCTGATGAAACCACCGCTGGTGAAGGCGCTGAACGGAACCTGCGCAGCGAGTTCGACGCCTTTCAGCGTGGCCCCGGCCCCGTTAACGTTGGCAGTGATCGTATAGATCTGATTGGGATCGAAATTGAGGAAAGCCGGCGAACTCGGCGGGATCGCGTCCTTCGGCAGGCCGGTGGATGCAAAGCTGGCGCTGAAGGCCTGGCTGATCGGGAAGCTTTCAACCTTCTTCACGAAACCGGCGATCGACAGAACCGCCTGCGGCGCGAAATACCATTCGACACCAAGGTCGAAATTGGTCGCCCGATAGGGATCGAGCTGCGGGTTGCCATAGCTGATCTTGTAGTTGAAGCCGTCGATCGAGCCGCCTGGCGTCAGATTGCCGAGGGTCGGACGCGTGATGACCTTGGCGATCGCACCGCGGATAATCACGTCGCGGCTCGGGTAGAGCGCCACGTTGAACGACGGCAGCCAGTCGTCATAGGTGCGATCGACCGTGACGGTGGTTCCCGACAGGACGCCGGTCGACGATTGCGCCGTATGCGCATAGCGGATGCCGGCATTGCCCGCATATTCGAGCCCGAACAATTCGCCCTTGGCATCGAACTCGATATAGCCGCCCGATACGGTTTCCTGGACCGCACGCGTATTGCCCGTGTCCGGATTGGCGGTGCGGCTGTAAAGCTGGGTGAAGTCCGTGGCCGCAGGGAAGGACGGGATAAGCCACTGGGTCGTCGTTCCCGCCGGCTGACCCGCCTTGCCGAGCGTGAACAGTTCGGCAAGCTGCGAGGTGACCGGAAAGCCGTAGACGGCAGTCGGCCCAAAGACTCCCGACGCCGAGCAGGTCAACGTACCCAGAACGCGGTCGACCCCGCCGTTGCCGCAAACCGCCGTGTCGCGGGTGAAGGCGACCGCATCGAAGTTGAAGCGGCGCCACATCGCGCCGGCCTTGACCTGAAAACCGTCGGTCACGTCCCATTCGGTACGGAGCTGGGCGGTCTTGAAGCGGTTGGTGACGTTCGAGGGACGATCGCGAATTTCGGCGAGCTGGAAATTCGCCGGATCGGTTACGCTGGTGCCGAAGGTGAGCACCGGGTGCTTCATGTCGCTGTAGTCGTAGGAATAGCCCTGCGCATCGCGGTCGTCGAACACGACGGTCGTTTCGACGGGAATGTCGGCGTCAGACTTCGACAGGCCGCCCAGAACGGTGAAGCGGAAACGGTCCGAAACATCCTGGTCCCAGCTTCCGCCGAACTGATAGAAGCTCGTCTTCGACTGGCGCAGATAATGTTCGGTGCGCACCCACGCATCGTTGAGCGTCGCCGAGATCATGTTGCCGTTCGAGTCATAGACGGGATCGACGACGTTGATCGACCGCTCATTCGAACGCAGCAGCACTTCACCCCATTTTTCCTCGCGATCTTCGCGGAAGCGCGAATAGAGGGCGTCGAGCGAAATCCGGGTGCTTTCGGTCGGTTCGAACTGGATCGAACCGGTCAGGCCGAGGCGTTCGCGGCGGTGTTCGATCTCGCCATAGCGCGGGATGCGCGGATGAAATGCGAGAGCCGCCGCGTCGCACGCTGCACCAGAGACATAGGTGCCGCCGCTGTTCGGGGCCGTCCAGCAATTGGTACCATCGACCGAGTCAAAACGCGCCTGCGCCCAACGCACGCTATTGTTGCCGAGTTCAAGCGTATTGCCCTTCGAATAGGCTGCGGAAACCGAGGCGCCAAAGGTGCCCGCATCGTTGCGCCAGCTGAGCAGCCCGGCGACACGCGGCCCCAGATCCTTCGACAGGTCGTTGTAGGAACCGACGACCGACAGCGCGCCGTGCAGCCCGGCCTTGCCGCCGAGCGGATTGCCGGTGTTGAGATCAACCACCGCGCCGAGCGAGCCTTCGTCGAGCGAGGCTTCGGCGGTCTTGTGGACGACGATGCTGCTGAAAAGCTCCGATGCGAAGACATTGAAGTCGAAGGCGCGATCGCGATTGGCCGAGGCGCCGTCGGTCGAGGTTGCGACGGTTTCCAGGCCGTTCAGCCGAACGCGGGTGAATTGGGCGCCCAGACCGCGCACGGTGATTGCGCGCCCTTCGCCGCCGTCGCGCTGGATCGAGATGCCGGGAATGCGCTGAAGCGATTCTGCAAGATTCTGATCGGGAAATTTGGCGATGTCTTCGGCCACGATCGCGTCGACCGCCGCCACCGAGTCGCGCTTGACGTTGAGCGCGGCCTGCAGCGACTGGCGAAAACCGGTCACGACAATCTCGTTGCTTGCCGCATCGTCGGCAGCGCCCGCATCTGCTGCGTCCTGCGCCCAGGCCGGCGTCGCGACCAGCACCGCAAGCGAAACCCCCGAAGCCAGCCTGACCAGAGTGCGGCCACCCCGCGCGTTATGAAAAGCCATCGTCATCCTCCCTTTTCGCAGCGCATTCCTGCCTTTGGCAAGGAATGACACCGGTTACTTTCGTCGAAGTGCAAAATCGGATCGACTGCACGTCCCCTGCGATAGAGAGTTGCGGATTGGCCGCCGTCATTGCGGTCGGCCCAAGCGCCCTCTCCCCAAAATATGTTCTTGACCGGTTTAGGTAACCGGTGTCAAAAATGATTGAAGCAAGCAGCGGTCTATGTCAAGACCCAATGCGAAGGAGAGATGCCATGTCGAAAAAACTGTGGATTGCCGCGCTGTTTCTGGCTGCGGCCGTACCCGGAGGCGCCGCGATGGCGGCTCAGGCGCAGGCAATCGCCTTCCCCGGCGCGGTCGGACCGGCCGCCGCGACTCCGGGAGGACGCAGCGGAAAAATCCTTCGCGTCACGACGCTCGCCCCCGACGGTCCGGGGTCGCTGAAGGCCGCGATCGAAACGCCGGGTCCGCGAATCGTCGTGTTCGAGGTCGGCGGCGTGATCGACCTCGGCCGCAGTACCCTGACCATCGACCAGCCCTATCTGACGATTGCCGGCCAGACGGCCCCCGGACCCGGCATCACGATCATTCGCGGCGGCATCGACGTGAAAGCGCATGATGTCGTGCTGCGCCACCTGCGCATCTATACCGGCGTTGACGGGCAGCCGAAGCGCAGCGGCTGGGAAGCCGATGCCTTCTCGACGGTCGCCGCGCACGATGTCGTGGTCGATCATTGCACCTTTTTGTGGGCGCTCGACGAAAATATGTCGGCATCAGGTCCGCGCTTCAAGGGCGCGACGGTCGCCGAATGGCGCGACGGGACCAGCCGCAATGTGACCTTTTCGAACAATCTGGCGGCCGAGGGGCTGGCCGACGCCAGCCACCCCAAGGGCGAGCATAGCAAGGGGTCGCTGATCCATGACAACACCACGGGCATCGTCTTCTATCGCAATGTCTGGGCGCACAATGTCGAACGCAATCCGCTGATCAAGGGCGGCGCGCAGGCGCTGATGATCAACAATCTGATCTACGATCCGGGCCACCGCGCGGTGCACTATAATCTGATGAATCTCGAATGGGTCGGCCACGACTATGTGACGGGCGAGATCACCGCGATCGGCAATGTCATGCGCGGCGGCAATCATACCGACGAGGGGCTGCCCTTTCTGATGCTCGGCGGCGATGGCGACCTGCGCTTCTATGGCCGCGACAATATTGCGGTCGACCGGCACGGCAACGCGCTGCCCGAATTCGGCCGCTATGGCGAAACCCGCGCGCAGCTTATCCGCTCGGAGGCCCCGCTTGCGCCCACCGATGGGTACAAAATCCTGCCGGTCCACGATGTCGAAACGTCGGTTCTGGCGACCGCAGGCGCGCGGCCCTGGGCGCGCGATGCCGAAGAGATCCGCATCCTGTTCTTCGTCGCCGAAGGACGCGGCGACATCATCGACGACGAAAAGCAGGTCAGCGCCTATCCGAAGGTGACCGAACCCGTACGCGCGCCCTTCGTAGAGAAGGATTGGGATCTGGCGACGATGGAACCCAAATCGGGCACTTATCCGGGCCAGACCACCCCCATGCCGCAAGAACATCTGTCGGCGCGCGACCTCGATTCGCGCGGCGGCGTCAAATGACGCCGCTGCTCGCGCTGCTGCTCGCCGGAAGCGCGGCACCGGCGATGGTGGTCATCGACGAGGCCGCGACGATTCGGGAAGAGCCGCCGCCGCACGGCGCCATCGGCCAGTCGACCGCGTGGCGGATCAGCGACGCCGTCCCCGCCCCGCGCAGTTTCGAATTTCGCAAGCGCGCGCTGCACGCGGGTGCGGCGATCGGCATCCACCCGATCGACCATGACGAAATCTATTATGTCGTCTCGGGGACCGGCATCGTCCATTCGGACGGCGAGGAACAGGCGCTGAAGCCGGGGATGGCGGCGTGGCTCTATCGGGGCGCCCGCGTCGGCATCCGCCAGACCGGCGACGAGGCCTTGGTGCTCATCATCGCTTATCCAGACGCCGATCCGAAACCGGAGGCACCGTAGATGGTGCTCGGTCGCCGCGAACTGATGGCCGCCAGCCTTGCGCTGCCCTTTGCGGGCGCCGCAGCCGGAGAAGTATGGACGCGGCCCGCCGGCCTTGTCCCCGACGCCAGCATCCCGCTGTGGCCGGGCGGGCATATCAAGCCGCCGCCGGGCCTTTCCGAAGAGATTGTCCAGCGCAGCGACGATCCCGACGCCAGTGACCGGATGCTTCAGCACATTACGCGGCCGCGGCTCGACATTTTCCGGCCCGACAAACCCAATGGCGCCGCGGTCATCCTCGCGCCCGGCGGCGGCTATCGCTACGTCGTGATCGACAAGGAAGGCTATGAGCTGGCGCGCTGGCTGAAGGCGCGCGGCGTGACGGTCTATGTGCTCTTCTATCGCCTGCCCGGCGACGGCTGGACGAACGGGTCCGACGTTCCGCTCGCCGATGCGCAGCGGGCGATGCGGGTCGTGCGCCGCCGCGCTGCGCTCGACGGCATCGATCCGGCACGCGTCGCTTTCGGCGGGTTTTCCGCGGGCGGGCAGGTCGCAACAAGTCTGCTGACGCGCTTCGATGCGCAGGTCTATGCACCGCTCGATGGGGCCGATACGCTGTCAGCGCGCCCCGACGCGCTCGCCGCCATTTATCCGGTCGTGTCGATGGACCCGGCAATCGCGCATGCGGTCAGCCGCGAAAAGCTGATCGGCGCGCATCCCGACGCGGCGCGCGAGGCGCTTTATTCGCCCGAGCGCAACACACGCGCCGACATGCCGCCGCTGTGGCTGCTCCACGCCGAGGACGACAGCGTCGTGAAGATCGACAACAGCCTGCGTCTGCAGGCGGCAACGCGGCGCGTCGGCGTGTCGTGCGAGGCACATTATTTCGCCGAGGGCGAGCATGGCTTCGGCCTGCTGAAAACGGCGGGCCTGCCCGTCGCCATCTGGCCCGAATTGCTGTGGGGCTGGTTGAAGGGGCGACAGATCGTCTGATCCATCGACGCTGCAGGCCGAATCAGGTTCCGGGCTGAATATAGGGGACACGCGCGAACAGCTCGCGCTCCCATCGCCGGGGATCGTTTTCGACGCGGCTCACGGTGTCGAAGATCATCGTCTCACGCTGCGCCAGTGTATAGGCGGACCAGCCCGGGTTGCCGGTGCGCGCAAAGCGCACGAAGGCGCCCATCACCACGTCGCTCATCGCCCGCTGTGCCGGCGTGGGATCGGATATGGTGCCGAAGCTGAGCCCGATGTCATCGGTATGCTTCGCCTGCTCGAAATCGAGCTGATAGACGAAGGCCGGCGCGCCGGCGCGGGCGCGCGCCTCGGCCTCCTCGACCTGCCCGCGCCAGCTCCGCGCTGCGGTGACGATGCGGTGGAACAATTCGGTCACCTCCGCCTGCGGATAACGGGCACGAAATTCGCTCACGACCCATTCGGGCAAGATGTCGATCCGCATCTGCGGCGCGATCCGGGCGGCCAGATTGTCCATCGTCAGCCCCGCAAGTGGCGGCTTGTCGGGCGCATAAAAGGCGCGTGTTTCCATCACGACATTGCCGAGCATCATCGGAATATCCAGCGACTGCGCCGGCGCGTCGGGCCAGAAGGGGTGGCGCATCAGATGCGTCATGTCGAGCACCGGCCCCATATAGAGGCCGCCGCCAAGGACCGGATCGGTCGCCGACAGCGCGGCGATCAACTGTTCGACCGGCGCGGTCGCGGGATCGACGCCGGGGCCGAGCCTGGCGAGAAAGGCTTCGGCGCGCTTTGTCGCGTTGAGCGGCCCCGACGCAGTGACCTGCTGCCCGCTCATCGTGATCGCTTTGTGGAACAGCCCCTTCGCTTCGGGCATCGCCATCAGCGTCGCGATCTTCGCGCCGCCGCCCGACTGGCCAAAGACGGTGACATTGCCCGGATCGCCACCGAAGGCCGCAATATTGCGCCGGATCCATTGCAGCGCGACGATCAGGTCGAGCTGCCCGGCATTGCCGCTGTCGGGAAAGCGCGGGTCGAGTCGCGCGAGATAGAGATAGCCGAGCGCGTTCAGCCGGTGGTTGACGGTAACGACGACGACATCGCCGCGCGCCGCCAGATTTGCGCCGTCGTTGATCGGGTCGGTGACGCTGCCGGTCGAATAGGCACCGCCGTGGAAATAGACCAGGACGGGGCGCTTGCGCTTCTCGTCGAGCGCGGGTGTCCAGACATTCAGGAAAAGGCAGTCTTCAGATTGCGGCTGGTAACGATCGCCGGTCTGGGGACAGGCAGGGCCGAAGCCGCTATCCTGCTGTTCGGCGTGGAGGACGGGAACGGGCGCACGAAAGCGCGCCGCGCGGGCATAACGGATCCCGGGATAGGCTAGGATTGGGGCAACCTCGTCTTCTCCCCAGCCCAGACTGCGATATTCCCCGTCGGGGGCGTCGATGACAGCATGCACGGGCGTAGCGCGGGCCGTTGGCGATGCGGCCACGACCAGCAGCCCCGCCGCGCCGCCCAGCAACGCGCGACGACTCATCCTCTCAGCGCCGGACATCGAGTCCGCCGCCGTGGAAGGCATCGATATCGGTTTCACCAAACCGGCTGGCATCGCCCGGCAGCGAATGTTTGAGGCAGGTGAGCGCAAGGCCGGTTTCGGCCATCGCCTTGACGTCGGCGCCCTTCAGGTGCGCGTGCAATACGCCAGCGGCAAAAGCATCGCCCGCCCCGATCCGGTCGACGATGCCGGTCACATCGACCTCGGCGGTCTGATGCGCGCCCCCGCGCAAATCGACGCGCGCGGCGATGCGGTGGTGATCGGCGGTCACAATGTGGCGCGCGGTCGAGGCGATGAGTTTGAGCGCGGGGAAAGCGGCAAAGCCAGCCTCGGCCGCTTCGCGCCGACGATCCTCGCCCTCCCCCGAAAATTCGCGCCCCAGCACGAGCGAGAGGTCGCGGTGATTGCCGAACAATATGTCGGCGCTGCCGATCAGTTCGGACAGGATCGCACGCGGATCGCTATCCCACGCGTCCCACAGCATCGCGCGGTAATTGCCGTCGAAACTGACGGGAACGCCGAGCCGCCTTGCGGCGCGTGCCGCCGCAAGCGCCGCCGCGGCCGAACGCGGCCCGAGCGCCGGGGTAATTCCCGACAGGTGGAGCAGCCGGGCGCCCGTCAGCAGCCGGTCGAAGTCATAATCCTCCGCCCCGCTTTCCGCGAAACTCGATCGCGCGCGGTCATAGACGATTTCGGAGGCGCGCAGCCCGGCGCCGACGCTCAGGAAATAGAGCCCCATGCGCCCCGGATGAAGCGTGACGGCGGTGCAATCGACGCCTGCGCCGCGCACCGCCGCCACTGCACCGCGACCCAGTGCATTCGAAGGAATTTTGCCAACCATCGCGCAATCGTGACCAAGATGCGCGAGGCCGATCGCGACATTCGCCTCGGCTCCCCCGACTTGGAGCGCAAGCGAGGGCGATTGCATCAGCAGCTCGTTGCCCGGCGCGGTCAGGCGGATCAGCAGTTCGCCGAAAAAGACAAGACGGCTACCCATCGCGCGAGTCTAGCGCGCGAGCCAGCCGCCGTCGACGGCGAGGATATGGCCCTGCACATAGTCCGACGCGCTCGACGCCAGAAACACGGCCGCGCCGCCGATATCGCTCGGGTCGCCCCAGCGGCCCGCCGGAATGCGTTCCATGATCTGGCGGTTGCGCGTCTCGTCGCCCTGTAACGCGGCGGTGTTGTTCGTCGCGATATAGCCGGGCGCGATCGCATTGACCTGTACACCCTTCGCCGCCCATTCGTTCGCAAGCAGCTTGGTCAGCCCGCCGACCCCCGATTTCGAGGCGGTATAGCTCGGGACGCGAATGCCGCCCTGAAAGGTGAGCATCGAGGCGATGTTGATGATCTTGCCCGAGCCGCGCGCGATCATGTGGCGCCCGACGCTCTGGCAGAGGAAGAAGAGCGTCTTGAGATTGGTGTCCATCACCGCGTCCCAGTCGGCCTCGGTGAAATCGACCGCATCGGCGCGGCGGATGATCCCCGCATTGTTGACGAGAATGTCGATGCGCCCGAACTCGGCGAGCACCGCGTCGACGAGCGGCTGCACCGCGCCGACGCTCGACAGGTCGGCGGCGAAATTCTCGCCCCTCCGCCCCAGCCCGCGCACCTTGCCGACAGTCTCGTCCGCGGGCGAGCGGCCCGCGGCCGCGATGTCCGCCCCCGCCTCGGCGAGCGCGAGCGCGAGCCCCTGCCCGATGCCCGTGTTGGCACCGGTGACGAGCGCCACCTTGCCCGACAGGTCAAAGAGGCCCGCCATTACGACAGCTGACAGATGTCGAGGACGTTCATGTCGGTATAATCCTGATTCTCGCCCGCCATCGCCCAGATGAAGGCGTAGGATTTCGTGCCCGCGCCCATGTGGATCGACCAGGGCGGCGAGATCACCGCTTCCTCATTCTGCATCACGATGTGGCGCGTCGCCTCGCCCTCGCCCATGAAATGCATCACGCGGTCGGTATCGACATTGTCGAGCTCGAAATAGAAATAGATCTCGCTGCGGCGCTCGTGGATATGCGGCGGCATCGTGTTCCAGACGCTGCCTTCCTTGAGCACGGTCAGCCCCATGACGAGCTGCGCGCTGTCGCACACGCCCGGAATGACGAGCTGATAAATCGTGCGCTCATTCGATTCGGCGAGGCTGCCGCGGTCGAGCGCATTGGCGTCGGCGATGCCGAGCTTGCGCGTCGTGAACGCCTTGTGCGCAGGGCACGACGCCAGATAATAACGCGCGCCTTCGCCCGCGAACTCGACGTCCTTCGCACCCATCGTCACATAGAGGCAATCCTTGTTGCCGAGCGTGAAGCTCTCGCCGTCAACGGTGACCGTGCCTTCGACCGACGAGACGTTGACGATCGCGAGTTCGCGGCGTTCGAGGAACGGGTGCCCCGCGACCGACGGCGGCTCGGTCTGCGTCGGCAGCTTGACCGGCGCGCTGCCCACGGCGACGCCGCCGATCACGAAGCGGTCGGCGTGGGTGTAGTTGAGGACGCATTCGCCCTCGCGGAAGAGGCCCTGGATCAGATAGCGATCGCGAAGTTCCGCGTTCGACACCTCCTCCATCATGGAGGGATGAGTAGCATAATAGGTGCGATCGAACATGGCGGCATCCTCAGGTCTGATTGATCTGAAGCTGGGTTAGTTGATAAGGTAACCGGTGTCAATCGATGACAAAAAGGCGCCCCGGCCATCATCATATCCGGAGAAAGACTACCACCCTCGGCGTTCGAGCGCGCCGACGCGCAATACGCAAGCAGCACCATCCTCTCGGCTTCCTCCAACGCGAGGAGAAAGTCTCAAAGATCGGCATCCTATGCAGGAGTCCGCTCGCACCATAGCTCGACTCGCATCGAGCGTGTACGGTTTACAATCACGAAAGACCTGCGCGCGCGATTTTACCCGGCTACTGCGGCATCGCGTTCCAGCGTCTTAAAGCGGGAAAATGGATGCCCCGTGAGGATTCGAACCTCAATAGACGGAATCAGAATCCGTAGTCTTACCATTAGACGACGGGGCAATGAGGGGCGCGCAATATGATTGCGTGGGCCGTCTGTCAAGGCCGGTGCGACCGCCCGGTCGGGTTCGCGCAACAGGCGGCTTGCCCTTATCCAATTCGCCGCTAGCATCGCGCGCAGAACAGAAGAACAGAGGGGCCGCGCCCCGGCGCAGGTCCTGCACTTGGAGGTGGGCTGATGCGTCATGTCGCGATCGTCGGGTCGGGTCCGGCCGGATATTATACCGCCGAAACCTTGCAGAAGGCGGAGGATATCGCCGTCGACGTGATCGATCGCCTGCCCGTTCCCTATGGGCTGATCCGCACCGGCGTCGCCCCCGATCACCAGTCGATCAAGGCGGTGTCGCGCCGGTACGAGGGCGTCGCCCTGGCGGACAATGTGCGCTTCGTCGGCCATGTGTCGGTCGGCACCGACGTCGGGATCGACGAACTGACGCAGCTCTACGACGCTGTCGTGCTCGCGACCGGGGCGCCCAATGACCGGCCGCTGGGGATTCCCGGCGCCGATCTGCCCGGCGTCATCGGCAGCGCCGCCTTCGTCGGCTGGTACAATGGCCACCCCGATTTCGCCGATCTCGACCCGCCGCTCGACAGCCCCGGCGTCGCGGTGATCGGCAACGGCAATGTCGCGCTCGACGTCGCGCGAATCCTTGCCAAGACCCCCGCCGAATTCGCCGGTAGCGACATCGTCGCCCATGCGCGCGACCTGCTCGCGACGAGCAATATCCGGCACATCCACATTCTCGGCCGCCGCGGCCCGCACCAGATCGCGATGACGCCGAAGGAACTGGGCGAGCTGGGCCACCTCGAACGCGCCAGCCCGCGCGTCGATCCGGCCGATCTGCCCGACGAGGGCGACGATGCGCTGCTCGAACCCGGCATGCGCAAGTCGGTGACGCATCTACGGCAGTTCGCGGCGAATCCGGTTGCCAAGCCGGTGACGATCGACTTCGACTTCTTTGCCATGCCCGTCGCGATAGAAGGTGACGCGCGCGCCCAGCGCGTCGTCGTCGAACGGACGCAGCTCGATGCCGATTTGCGCAGCCATGGCACCGGCGAAACCTATGCGATCGAGGCGGGCCTGGTCGTCAGCTGCATCGGTTACCAGACGCCGCCGATCCCGGGTGTCCCCTATGAACATGGTCGCGGCCGCTTCGCCAATGACGAGGGGCGGATCCTGCCCGGCCTCTATTGCGTTGGCTGGGCGCGGCGCGGGCCGTCGGGGACGATCGGCACCAACAAGCCCGACGGCGCGCGCATCGCCGAAATGGTGCTGGAGGATATCGGCCGCGGTGGCGGCAAGGCGGGCCGTCCCGGCCTCGATGCGCTGCTCGCGGGGCGCGGTATCGCACCCGTCACCTTTCGCGACTGGCGCAAGATCGAGGCGGCGGAGGTCGCCGCCGCGCTCGAAGGCAACCCGCGCGAGAAATTCGTCCGCGTCGAGGCGATGATCGAAGCCATCGGGCGGTGACGGTCCGCACGGCACTGCGCTGGCTGCTCGCGCTCGCTTATGGCTATGCGGGCTACCGTCACCTTGCCACCCCCGCGCCTTTCGTCGCGATCACCCCGCCCTGGGTGCCGCAGCCGGCGCTGGTCGTCGCCGCGACGGGCATTGCCGAACTGGCGGGCGCGCTCGGGCTGCTGATCCCGGCGACGCGCAAGGCGGCGGGCGGGGCCCTTGCCCTCTATGCGCTGTGCGTGTGGCCGGCGAATTTCCATCACGCCTTCGCGCATGTCGCGATCGGCGGACAGACGCTTGGCTGGTGGTACCACGGCCCGCGCCTCGCCGCGCAGCCGCTCATCATCTGGTGGGCGCTGTGGGCGAGCGGCGCGATCGACTGGCCGTTCAAAAGGAAATAGCCGCCACCTCCGTCGTCGCGGGGGCGACGCGCAATCATTTGGCCACTGGCGTCTCGATCGGCGGCTGGCCCTTCTGGCTCGCCGCATAGGCCTCGACCGCCTTCAGCACGCGCAGCATGTTGCCGCTCGCAATCTTTTCGAGGTCGGCCTGCGAATAGCCGCGCTTCGCCAGTTCGACGAACAACGCGGGATAGCCCGACACATCCTCCATCCCGACCGGCGCCGAATCCATTCCGTCATAATCGCCGCCGAGCCCGATATGGTCGATCCCGGCGAGCTTGCGGATATGATCGATATGGTCGGCGACCTTCGCGACGTCGGTCGTCGGCGTCGGGTTCGCCTTGTCCCAGTCGGCGAGCGCCTTGTCGGCGGCGGCGGGGTCGCCCGGATACATCGCCTTCAACCGCGCCTGTTCGGCGGTGCGCGACAGGCCATAGGCGCGCACCTGGGGATCGAGGAAGGTCGGCAACAGCACCACCATCACGATCCCCCCGTTCACCTTGACCAGCGGCAGCACGCTGTCGGGGACATTGCGCGGATGGTCGTTGACGCCGCGCGCGCCCGAGTGGCTGAACATCACCGGCGCCTTCGCCACGGCGAGCGCGTCCTTCATCGTCGCTTCGCTCGTGTGGCTCAGATCGACGATCATGCCGATGCGGTTCATCTCGCGCACCACCTGTTCGCCGAACGGGGTCAGCCCGTCGTGCGCGGGCGCATCGGTCGCGCTGTCGCCCCACGGGGTGTTCCGGCTGTGGGTCAGCGTCATGTACCGCGCGCCAAGATCATACATGTCGCGCAGCACCGCCAGGCTCGATCCGATCGAATGGCCGCCTTCCATGCCGAGCATGCCGGCGATCTTGCCCGCCTTCATCGCCTTTTCGAGCTCGGCCGAATTGGTCGCGAGCATCAGGTCGTTCGGATAGCGCTGGACGAGCCGTTTCATCACGTCGATCTGTTCCAGCGTCTGCTGCACCGCTTGCGCCTCGTTGCTGTTCGACGGGACATAGACCGACCAGAATTGCGCGCCGACATGGCCCTTGCGCAATCGGATCAGGTCCGTGTGCATCGCGATGCGATCGGTCGTCGCGGTATGGCTGGTGTCGTTGAAATCGAAACCGTTGATCATATTGTCGGCGCGCTCGCGCAGCGCCCAGGGCACGTCATTATGCCCGTCGAAGACCGGCGCCTTCTTGAGCGCGGCCTCGGCCACCGCCTCGGGCGAGGACTGCGCGGCGGCGGGAGTGGAGACAAGGGCGAGCGCGGCGAGGCCGGCGAGCAGGATAGATTTCGTCATAGATGGCGACCTTAAGGTGCATGGCGAGGAAATCGAGCCGAAATTTATCGTCTGTACGCCACCGCAAGGTCGCGCTTCCCTTGACGTTTACGTCAACCGGGCGCAGCATCGGGGTATGACTGCTTTCGACGATTGGTGCGCCCGTTCCCCCTATTATGACGAAACCCACGAGGCGCTGGCGCAAAGCGTCCGCCGCTTCGTCGAACGCGAGATCGCACCGCACATCGACCGCTGGGAGGCCGAGGGCGAGTTGCCGCGCGCGCTGCACAAGAAGGCGGCGGAAGCGGGTATACTTGGCCTGCGCTACCCCGAGCAATATGGCGGCCATTCCGAAGGCTTCGACAATTTCCACGGCCTCGTTCTGACCGAGGAGCTCGCCGCGGTCGGCGCGGGCGGACTCGGTGCCTCGCTGATGACGCACGGCATCGGCCTGCCGCCGATCCTCGCGCTGGGCTCGGACGAATTGAAACAGCGGGTCGCGCCGCCCGTGCTCGCTGGGGACAAGATCATCGCGCTCGGCATTACCGAAGCGGGCGGCGGCAGCGACGTCGCCAACCTCAAGACGACGGCGGTGCGCGACGGCGACGATTATGTTGTCAATGGCGGCAAGATGTTCATCACCAGCGGCATGCGCGCCGATTGGTTGACCTGCGCGGTGCGCACCGGCGGTCCGGGCGCGGGCGGCATCTCGCTGCTGCTCATCGACATGGACGCACCCGGCGTCGAACGCACGCGGCTCGACAAGATGGGCTGGCGCTGCAGCGACACCGCGGCGATCCATTTCGCGGACGTCCGCGTCCCCGCTGCAAACCTGATCGGGCCCGAGAACGGCGGCTTCATCGGCATCATGCGCAACTTCAATTCGGAACGGCTCGGCATGGCGATGGGCTGCTGCGCCTATGCCCGCGTCGCGCTCGCCGAGGCCGTAGAATGGGCGCAGAACCGCGAGACGTTCGGCAAGCCGCTCGTCGGCCACCAGTCGATCCGCATCAAGCTCGCCGATATGGAACGCCAGATCGAAGCGACGCAGGCGTGGGTCGACCTCTGCGCTTGGCAGGTGAAGACCGGCAAGGACCGCCCCGCCGATTTCGCGATGCTCAAGGTACAGGCGACCCGGATGCTCGAGGCGGTCGCGCGCGAGGCGGCGCAGGTGCTGGGCGGCGCGAGCTACATCACTGGCAGCAAGGTCGAACGCATCTACCGCGAGGTTCGCGTCAACGCGATCGGCGGCGGCAGCGAGGAAATCATGCTCGATCTGGCGGGGCGGCAGCTCTTCGGCGGTCGGTGAGTTCGACCAACCTCGTTCTGCTCGTCGTCGCCGTCGCGACCGCGGCGGTGATGCTGTCGCCGCCGCTGCTGCGCTCGCGCGACTGGCGCGCGACCGTCACGCCACTCGCGTCGATCATCGGGTCAGGCTTCCTCGTCGCGGGGCCGATCCTTGGCCATGTCGCGGGCCATTATGCGGTCGCGGCGATGGCGGCGCTCTGCGCCATTTCCTATCTTTTCGGCCTTGCGGTGCGCGACAATATCAGTCGCCTCGAACCGATGCTCGCGGCCGAATCGCCGCCGCCGGTGCTGCTCTGGCTCGACCGCGCCGCCGATCTTGCGCTGATCCTCGCCTATTTCGTCTCGGTCGCTTATTATCTCGACCTGCTCGCCGATTTCGCGCTCAAGGCGTTCGGCGTCGTCGATCCGGTGGTTGCGCACGGGATGACGACCGCGATCCTCGCGCTGCTCGGCACCCTCGGCTATTTCGGCGGTCTGCGCTGGCTCGAGCATGTCGAGCTGGGCTCGGTCGGGCTTAAGCTGGCGATGATCGTCGCGCTCATCGCCGCGCTCGCCTGGGCGCTGGGGTCGGAAGTCGCGGCGGGAACGGTCGCGGTCCGTCCGCTCGCCGACCAGGCGGAGGGTTTCGACGCGGTCCGCATCCTGCTCGGCCTCATCATCCTCGTCCAGGGGTTCGAGACGTCTCGCTACCTCGGCGACAGCTACGACCGCGCGACGCGAGTGCGCACGATGCGCCATGCGCAGTGGATCGCCTTCGTCGTCTACATGCTCTTCATCGGCCTCCTGACGCCGTGGCTCGACGGGCGCCTGCCGCCCGAGGGCGGCGACACCCATGTCATCGAACTGCTGCGCCCCGTCGGCACCCTCGTTGCGCCGGCGATCATCGTCGCCGCCCTTCTGTCGCAGCTTTCGGCGGCGGTGGCCGATCTCAACGGCGCCAGCGGCCTCGTCGCCGGCGCCTCGCGCCAGCGAATCCCCGTCGCTATCGGCTATGTCATCGCAGCATCAGCCTCGATCGCGGTGGTGTGGGCGGGCGACATCTTCACCGTCATCGCCTGGGCGTCCAAAGCCTTCGTTCTCTATTATGGCATCCAGTCGGCGACCGCACTCGTCGTCGAATGGATCGACCCCGCCCCGACCCGCTGGGGCCGCATCGTCCTGCACGGCAGCGCCATCGCCATCGCGCTCGCCGTGCTGACCCTCGGCCGCGCCGCGGCAGGCTGACAAGCCGGCGGCGACGTTCTAGGATCGCGTGACGCCCCCAGTCGAGGATCGAGAGATGACGCTGACCGAAACAAGCCGCTGGCCCGCCGAGGCCGAAACCCTCCTTGATGATCTCGTCGATCTGCGCCGCGCTATCCACCGCGAGCCGGAACTCGGCCTTCAGAATCCCAAGACGCTCGCCAAGATCAAGGACGCTCTCGCCGGCCTGCCGCTCGAATTTCGCGAAGGGCCGTCGACCACGGGGCTGGTCGCGATCCTGCGCGGGGGTTTGGCGGGGAATGGCGGGAACGCGCGCACTGTGCTGCTGCGCGGCGACATGGACGCGCTGCCGCTGGTCGAGGATACGGGCCTCGCATTCACCTCGGAAACCAGCGGCGCGATGCATGCCTGCGGCCATGATACACATGTCGCGATGCTTGTCGGCGCGGCGAAGCTGCTCTGTGCGGCGCGCGACCGCCTGCCCGGCACGGTGATGTTCATGTTCCAGCCCGGCGAGGAAGGGCATCACGGCGCGCGGTTTATGCTCGACGACGGGCTGATCGATCCGCTGCCCGACGCGGCCTTCGCGCTCCACATCATGCCCAACGCGCCGCACGGCATCTTCGCGGGGCGCGCCGGGCCGCTGCTCGCTTCGTCCGACGTCCTCTCGATCACCGTCAAGGGCGCCGGCGGCCACGCCTCCATGCCGCAGGATGCGATCGACCCCATCCCCGTCGCCTGCGCGATCGTCACCGCGATCCAGACAATGGTGACGCGCCGCATCTCGGTCTTCGATCCCGCCGTCATCACCATCGCCAAAATCGCCGCGGGCACGACAAACAACATCATCCCCGAAACCGCGGACATGCAGGGCACGATCCGCACCTTGTCGCCGCATCGCCGCGCGATGGTCGCCGCCGAACTGCGGCGCCTCGTCCCCGCGATCGCCGAAGCGCATGGCTGCACCGCCGAGGTCGTAATCGAGGAGGGCTTCCCCGTCACCGTGTGCGACAGCCGCGCCGCCGCCTTCGGTCAGAGCGTCGTCGAAGAGGCATTCGGCGAGGCGGCCTGGCTGACGATGGACAATCCGGTGATGGGGGCTGAAGATTTCGCCTATGTGCTCGAAAAAGTGCCCGGCGCGATGTTCTGGCTCGGCGCCAGCGAGGCGGGCAGCGACTGGCGCCAGTGCTGCGGCCTCCACTCGAACCGCATGATACTCGACGAAAAGGTCATGGCCCGCGGCGCCGCCCTCCACGCCGCCCTCGCCGAACGCTTTTTGAACGAGGGTTTTGCCTGACGCACCGGCGCTTTTTTGACTTCGGTCAATGCGCAGCAGGAATTGGCGCCGCATGGTGGGGGCGTTCCGGTCGACCGCTGCGATCCCTTCATCGCCGGCGGCCCTTCCGGGCCGCTCTGGCCGCTCCCGGAGGTGGGGCCTTCGGCCCCGCGCCGCATCGCGGGGTCATGGGGAGGCAGGGCGTAAGCCGGCGCGCCGTGGTGCAATATCCGCGGCGCGCTGTGCGTTTAAGGAACCAGCACCGTGTCGCGTGCCTCAGGAAGCAGACGCGGGTAATCGAGCGTATAGTGCAGCCCGCGGCTTTCCTTGCGATGCAGGGCGCTGCGCACGATCAGGTCGGCGCACTGGAGCAGGTTGCGCAGCTCGATCAGATCGGTCGTCACGCGGAAATGTCCGTAATAATCCTCGACCTCGTGCGTCATCATGTTGATACGGTGCTGCGCGCGCTCCAGCCGCTTCGTCGTGCGCACGATGCCGACATAGTTCCACATGAAGCGGCGGATCTCGGTCCAGTTCTGCTTGATGACGACTTCCTCGTCCGAATCGGTGACGCGGCTTTCATCCCACGCGCGGATCGGCGGCGGCGTTTCGAGCTGGTTCCAGCGGGCGATGATATCCTTCGCCGCCGCCTCGCCGAAGACGAAACATTCGAGCAGCGAGTTGGACGCCAGGCGGTTGGCTCCGTGCAGCCCGCTTTCGGTGCATTCTCCCGCCGCATAGAGCCCCGGCAGGTCGGTGCGGCCGTCAAGGTCGATCAGGATGCCGCCGCAGGTATAATGCTGCGCCGGCACCACCGGGATCGGCTGCTTCGTCATGTCGATACCCAGCGTCAGCAGCTTTTCGTGGATGTTCGGGAAATGCCCCGCGACGAAATCGGGGTCCTTTTGGCTGATGTCGAGGTGGACATAGTCGAGGCCGAAGCGCTTGATCTGATCGTCGTTCGCGCGCGCCACGATATCACGCGGCGCCAGTTCGGCGCGCGGGTCGTAATCGGGCATATAGCGATGGCCGGTGACGGGATGCTTCAATATCCCGCCCTCGCCGCGCACCGCCTCGGTAATCAGGAAATTCTTGACCTCCAGATTGTAAAGGCAGGTCGGGTGGAACTGCATCATTTCCATGTTGGAAACGCGCGCGCCCGCGCGCCACGCCATCGCGATGCCGTCACCCGTCGCGCCGCGCGGCGCGGTCGAAAATTGATAGACGCGCCCCGCCCCGCCGCTCGCCAATATGGTCGCGCGGCCGACATGCGCGTGGACCTTCCCCGTCTTTTCGTCGAGCGCATAGACGCCCCAGACATGGCCCGACCCCGAATAGCGTAGCTCATGACGTCCACTGATCAGGTCGATGCACGCCTGTCCCGGCAGCAGCGTGATATTCGGATGCGCCTCGGCGGTCTTGAGCAGCGCCGCCTGCACCGCCCAGCCGGTCGCATCGTCGACGTGGACGATGCGGCGGTGCGAATGGCCACCCTCGCGCGTCAGGTGCAGCGCCTCGGCCTCCTTGTTGAAGGGCACGCCCATTTCGATCAGCCGCTCGATCGCGTGGGGCGCATTTTCGACGACGAACTCGACCGTCTCGCGCCGGTTGAGCCCGGCCCCCGCGATCATCGTATCGTTGATATGATTTTCGAACGTGTCGCCCGCGTCGAGTACCGCCGCGATCCCGCCCTGTGCCCAGGCGGTCGACCCGCCGGTCAGCTCGCCCTTTGCAAGCACGAGAACACGGCAATGCTCCGCCAGCGCGATCGCCGCTGTCAGCCCCGCCGCGCCGGAACCGACGATGATGACGTCGTGGGTCGCGGCCTCAGCCATTCGCCGCGCGCGTCAAATTCAGGAACACATCCTCAAGGTCGGCCTCGCGCGTCGACACGTCGACGATGCCATGCCCCATCGCATTCACCGCCGCGAGCACCTCGCCCGCGTTGGTGCGATCCTTGTTGTAGCTGATCGCCAGCCCCCGTTCGCCCTCGCGCTCGACCTTGTCGAAGGCAGAGTGCGACGGCAGCACGCTGACATCGGCATCCAGCGTCACGACGACGATCTTCTCGCGCGCCATGTCGACCAGCTCGCGCGTCGGCTTGTTGGCGATCAGCTTGCCGTGGTTAATGATCGCGATACGGTCGCACAGCTCCTCGGCTTCTTCCAGATAATGCGTCGTCAGCACCACCGTTACGCCGCGGTCGTTGAGGCTTTGCACATATTCCCAAAGCTGCTGCCTCAGTTCGATATCGACCCCCGCGGTGGGTTCGTCGAGCACGATGATCGGCGGCGAATGGACCATCGCCTTGGCGACGAGCAGGCGGCGCTTCATGCCGCCTGACAGCGTGCGCGCATAGGCATCGCGCTTGTCGCTAAGGTGCACCGCCGCCAGCAATTCGTCCGAAATGCGCTTGCCCTTCGGCACGGCATACAGGCCCGCCTGGTTCTCCAGCGTCTCGAACGGCGTGAAAAATGGATCGAAGACGATTTCCTGCGGCACGATACCGATCGAATATTTGGCGTTGCGCGGGTCGGCGTCGATGTCGAAGCCCCAGATGCTCGCATGGCCGCTGGTCTTGTTGACCAGCCCCGCGAGGATGTTGATCAGCGTCGACTTGCCCGCGCCGTTCGGGCCGAGCAGTCCGAATATCTGACCTCGCGGCACATCGAAACTGACATTGTCGAGCGCTTGCTTGCCCCCGGCATAGATTTTGGAAACGGCGTCGATGCGGATGGCGGCTTCACTCATGGCGCCTTCCATAGCCGCGCCGGTGCGGGTGCGAAAGGGCCTCGGCGGCAAGCTTTTCTTTACCATAAGCTGTAAGCATATTTTGCGACCTCACCGCTAAGGGGGGATGCGTGAGGACCAGACACATCATCGACCCGCGCGCCATACTGCGCGGCTTCGCAGCGTGCGCTCTGCTGACGGCTCCGGCGATCGGACCGGCGGCGCATGCCCAGACCACATCGCCGCAATCGACGACGCAGGCACAGGCCGAAGCGATCGTGCTGCGGCCGCTGTCCTTCTTCAAGGTCAACGACCTCGATTTCGGCGACATCATCGCCTCGGGCAGCGCCGGCACCGTGCGGCTTGCCCCCGACGGCACGCGCAGCCGCACCGGCGGCGCGACGCTCGCGGGCAGTTCGGGCGAACCGGCGCGCTTCGCCGGGCTCGGCAGCTACAATCGCCAGGTCAATATCTCGCTCGGTTCGAACAGCATCTGGATCACCGGCCCCGGCCAGCGGATGCGCGTGCGCGATTTCGAGATCGGCAGCACCCCGACCGCGATCCTCTCGACCTCGCCGACGCGCTTCCGCATCACCTCGGCGCTGGGCAATTATAATTTTCCAGTCGGCGCGACGCTGGAGGTCAATGCCAATCAGGCGCCCGGCGACTACAGCGGCACCTTCACGATCACGCTGAACTATCTGTAAGCGTCGCCCGTTGCGGGCGGAGCGATCGAGACCGATTGCCCCGCCCGCACCTGCTTGCTAAAGGCGCGTCGATGACCCAGCCTGCACCCGCTCCCGAAACGATCCGCACGTCCAAGACCCGCATCGCATGCGACGGCACGGGCGACGGGCTCGCCAACGCCGCGCTCGGCCACCCGCGCGTCTGGCTGGAGATCGATCCCGACGATGGGTACGTCGATTGCGGCTATTGCGATCGGCGTTTCGTGCTGATCGGCGGGGTCGCTGACAAGGCATAGAGTCGGGGGCCTGACGCACCGCCTCCGCGCAAAGGTAAAGACCCGCTTTACCATGCCTGCGCATCCTCCCTTCATGCCCTGCTGGCATAGTGTGCCGGACAGGAGCAGAATCGTGGGGATTCAAGGGACCAACTTCCGACCGATGGCCTTATGCCTCGCCGCCGCTGCCACGGCAGCGGCGCTGATGGGGCCGTCCGCATCGGCGGCCGAGACGACCGGCACCGCGAATGCCGCGGTGGTGCGGCCGAACACGCTCATCAAGACCGACGACCTCGATTTCGGCACGATCGTCAGCGGCGCGACCGGGGGCACGGTGACGGTCAATCCGGCGACCAATGCGCGCGGCTCGGCGGGCGGCGTCACGCTCGCCGGCAGCGGCGCGCAGCGCGGGGTATTCCAGGGTACCGGCGGCCTGCTGCTGATCACTGTCAGCGGCAGCAATTCGGCGACACTGACCCGCGCAGGCGGCGGCGCGCCCGCAATGACCGCCACGCTGACCCGCGCGATGACGACAAGCGGCGGCGGCATTATCCTGCTCGGGTCGAGCGCGACGCTGCTGCCCAGCGGGGTGCAAACCTATTATGTCGGCGGCACGCTCAGCGTCCCGGCGAACCAGCCCGAGGGCGATTACAGCGGCACCTTCACGCTGACGGTCAATTATCTCTAGCCGGTTCGACCCTGGGCCGATCACCAATCAGAAGATAGCGAGCGGTCCTAGCGCACCCTGCGCCCCGTCCAGATGACCCGGCCGACGAGCCGGATCGCCGACAGCGGCAGATCGTCCCAGCTACGATAGTGCGGATTGTCGCTGATGACCGACACGCGCCCCGGCCCCGGCGCGCGCGCGATGCGTTTGACCATCAGCACATCGTCCATCCGCAGCACATAGATGCCGTCGCGCAGCCGGGCGGCCGCGTCGCCGCCATCGACCAATATATCGTCGCCATCGCCCAGCGTCGGCGCCATCGAATCGCCTTCGACGCGAATGATGCTCAGCGCGCGCGGGTCGGCGCCCAGATCGCGCAGCCAGCGCGGATCGAAGGCGACCTCACTTTCCACAGCTTCGCCATCGACGCTCGCGCCCGGCCCCGCGGAAGCGCCGATCGCCAGCTTTGGCACCAGCACGAGGTCGCGGCCGCGCGCGCGCGGCGTAGGCGCGGCGACGCGTAGCGCCGGGCCGCCCAGCAGCGCCTCCGACACGCCCAGATAGGCGGCGATGCGCGCCCGGTCCTGTTCACCCAACCGCCGCGGCGATCCGCGCTTGATATATTGCTGGATATAGGCGGGGTTGCGCCCGATGCGCGCCGAAAGCTGGGCATAATCCACCCCCTTTTCGGTCAGCAGCCGGTCGAGCATCCGGCGCGGGTCGTCGTCGATATCGGTCAAGGACTAGTCCTTCCTATTTCATCTCTAGCAATAGGATTTTTCCTAGACAAGTAGGAAAATGCCAATCAAATAGGAATTATCCTATTGATCGAATCGCGGGCAGGGAGATGACGATGCAGGGCATTTTGCTGGAACGGATCGAGGCCTTTCTGAAGGAGGCCGATATGCCGCCGAGCGTGTTCGGCCGCGCCGCCGTCCACGACCCGCGGCTGGTGAGCGACCTTCGCGGCGGGCGGATCTGTGGCCGCGCGGTGATCTGCCGTGCGGAACATTTCATGAACAAATGGCGTGCCGACTTCCGGGCCGGCCGCGTGACGCCGATCGGCGACCGCCGCGTCGGCAGCCGCGCCAACAAGAGCCGCCGCGCATGATCCGCTGGTCGCACACCGCCCCCATGCGGCCCACCTGCCCGCACCGCCGCATCGCGCGCCTGCTGACGCGCTTGCTGCCGCCGGGATCGCAGCTCGGCGCATCGACGATGCGACCTTGGGCCAGCGCCAATTTCATCGGAGCGCGCCACCGGTTTGCGCTGACGCTGCCCGCCGGAACCGCCCTCACTGATCTTTCGGCGCGGCTCGCCGCCTTCGACTGGCGGCTGGCCGGCCACATCGTCGCCGATGTCGCGGTCGAAGCGCAGCCAGGCGGCCTATGGGTCGAATTATTGAGCGTGGAGGATTAAGCGCTAGCTCGCGGTGTGCGAATAGCCGGGTTTAATGGCCGAGGCGCATCGCGACCGACGCGAGCCAGGCTTCCTGCGCGGCCGCGGGCATCGGGCCGCGCGGTGCGCGCACCGCATCGTTCATCGCGTCGAGATAGGTCAGGACGGCGGCGCGATAGCCGCCCCCGGCCACCGCCGATTCGAGCTGGCTCGCCAGCGTTTCGACGATCGCGAAGCCATGATCGCGCGCAAGGCAACGAATGTCGTCGACCCCCTGCACGATCTGGGTCAACGCACAATGCGGGAGCGCTTCGGCAAGCGCGCCAATCTGCCCGGAAATCTGGTTTTCGATATCGGTGAAAAAATCGGCCTGGGTACGCATCATCCACCCCCTGTCCATAAAGGGAGGATGCGCGCCTTTGGTTAACGCCGGGTTAGCGGTGGGTGCGGGCGACTTCGCGCTGTTTGCAGCGATACATGTCGCGGTCGGCGGCGGCGAGCACGTCCGATTCGCTCATCCCGGTCTGCAGCATCGCGACGCCGAAGCAGGCCGACAGGCGAACCTCCTGCCCGTCATAGTTGGCGGGCTCGGCGCTCAGCACCTCGGCCAGCCGTTCGATCTGCGCGCGGGCGCCCTTTTCGCTCGACTGATCGAGGATCAGCCCGAATTCGTCACCGCCGATCCGCGCTGCGACATCGGTCGACCGGATCGAGGCCGACAGGCGGCCCGCAATCTGCATGAGCGCGAAGTCGCCGGCGGCATGCCCCAGCGTGTCGTTGATCTGCTTGAGCTGATTGACGTCGATGAACACGACCGCCGCGCTTTCGGCATGGCGTTCGAAGCGCGCGAGGCGCTGGTGAATCGCGGTCAGGAAGTAGCGGCGATTGAACAGCGGGGTCAGCGTATCGCGTTCGGACACGCGTTCGAGCTCCGCGACCGCGATCTTCAGGATGCGGTTCTCACGGCGCAACGCATCGCGTTCGCGGCGCATTTCGCGCAACTGGTCCTCGATGGAGTCGACGGATACGAAACCGGCCCTTTCGACCGCGATCCGCGCCCCCCCTACGCTATCCATTCCCTATCCCCGATGCGCATCCGGTGGGTCGCCGGCAGGACGCCGGCAGGATGGGCATGGCAGGCAGGTTAGCCACGACTTGATACCAAGACGTAAACGCGGTGCCATTTTGGTGACATTGCCCGCGCGCGGTCGAGTCGCTAGGGGGAGGCAGCGGCGATTCATCGCCCGGGCAGGAGGGACGGAATGGGCGACGGCGCAGCCAGCGCGAAAGCCAGCATCGGCGTAATCATGGGCAGCCAGTCGGACTGGCCGACGATGGCGCATGCGGTCCAGATCCTCGAAGAATTCGGCATCGCGCACGAGGTGCATATCGTCTCCGCGCACCGCACCCCCGACCGGCTCGTCGCCTATGCCAAGGGCGCCGCCGACCGCGGGCTCCAGGCGATCATCGCGGGCGCCGGCGGCGCCGCGCATCTGCCCGGCATGGTCGCGGCGATGACGCGCGTTCCCGTGCTCGGCGTGCCGGTCCAGTCGGCGGCGCTCAGCGGCGTCGACAGCCTCTATTCGATCGTCCAGATGCCCGGCGGCGTCCCCGTCGCGACCTTTGCGATCGGCAAGGCGGGCGCGACCAACGCGGGGCTGTTCGCCGCCGCGTTGCTCGCCAACACCGATGCGGACCTCGCCGCGCGGCTCGACGCGTGGCGCGCGAAACAGACCGACAGCGTCGCGCCGACGCCCGTGCGCGAAGGCTGACCCGCTTTGCTTTCTCCCGGATCGACGATCGGCATCCTGGGCGGCGGCCAGCTTGGCCGGATGCTCGCGGTCGCCGCCGCGCAGCTCGGCTACAAAGTTCATGTCTATGCCCCCGACGCCGAAAGCGTCGCGGCCGAAGTCACCGCCCACCACACGCAGGCGGCGTGGGACGATGAACCGCGCCTCGCGGGCTTCGCGGCCGCGTGCGACATCGTGACCTTCGAATTCGAAAATGTCCCGGTCGACACGGTGCGTTGCCTGTCGGGCCATGTCGCGGTCCATCCGGGCGGCAAGCCGCTCGAAATCGCGCAGGACCGGCTCACCGAAAAATCCTTCGTCGCCGATCTCGGCGGCCGCACCGCGCCTTTTGCCGCGGTGCCGACGCGCGCGGCACTCGATAGCGCGCTCACCGCCATCGGCACCCCCGCGATCCTCAAGACCGTGCGCATGGGCTATGACGGCAAGGGACAAGCGCGAATCGCCGCGCCCGCCGATGCCGATGCGGCGTGGGAGGCGATCGGCGGGCAGCCCGCGATCCTCGAAGGCTTCGTCGCCTTCGACCATGAATTTTCGGTTATCATGGTGCGCGGCATCGACGGCGAAACGCGCTTTTGGGACAGTTCGGCGAATGTCCACGAAGGCGGCATTCTCGCCGTCTCCAGCCTGCCGCCGCCGTCCATCGTCCTCGACCAGCAACCCGCGGCGCGCGCGATGATGGCGGCGATCGGCGATGCGCTCGACTATGTCGGCGTGCTCACCGGCGAATTTTTCGCCACCGACGCGGGGCCGGTGTTCAACGAGATGGCGCCGCGCGTCCACAACAGCGGCCACTGGACGATCGAGGGCGCGGTGACGAGCCAGTTCGAAAACCATATCCGCGCCGTCGCGGGCCTGCCGCTCGGCGATACGGCGGTGCCGCTACTGCCGGTGACGATGCACAATCTGATCGGCGCGCAGATCGAAAAGATTCCGGCGCTGCTTGCCGACGGCGCCGCGCACGTGCATCACTACGGCAAGACCGAGGTGCGCGACGGGCGCAAGCTCGGCCACGTCACTTGGGTTGGAGCCTCTCCCCGATGAACCGCCCGGATATCACGCTGGTCCTTGCACGCGCCGCCAATGGCGTGATCGGTGCGGGGGGCAAGATTCCCTGGCACCTGCCCGCCGACCTGCGTCGCTTCAAACAGCTCACCATGGGCCGCCCGATGATCATGGGCCGCAAGACCTTCGACAGCCTGCCCACGGTGCTGGAGGGGCGGCGCCACATTGTCCTCACCCGCGACGCGGGCTGGCAGGACGAAGGCGCCGAGCCCGTCGCCAGCGTCGAGGAAGCGCTGCGCCTCGCCAATGCGCCGCAGGCGATGGTGATCGGCGGCGCCGAAATCTACGATCTGTTCCTGCCGCTCGCGACGCGGATCGAATTGACCGAGGTTGCGATCGAACCCGCGGGAGATGCGACCATCGCCTATCCCGATTCCGCCGACTGGCAGGTCGTGGCGCGCGAGGATCATCCGGCCGACGACGGGGGGCGCCCGGCCTACAGCTTCGTCACCTTCACGCGCAAAGCGGGATGATGGCACGCGCAAAGCGGGACAATGGGGGAGAATTGACATGCGCCGCTGGCTGATCGGCATCTTAGCACTGCTCGTCGTAGGGGCGGCCGCCTTCTTCCTCCTCGCCCCCGGCATGATCGAGCGCGGGCTCAACAAGGTCGACGGCAAGCCGCTGCCAACGGTCAGCGCGCGCGCCGCCGCGCTGCACAAGACGCTGACGATCGTCGATCTGCACAGCGACAGCCTGCTGTGGGGGCGCAATTTCCTGAACCGCGCGACCCGCGGCCATATGGACCTGCCGCGGCTCGAAGAGGGCAATGTCGCGCTCCAGATCCTCTCCAGCACCACCAAATCGCCAAAGGGCCAGAATTACGACGCCAATGGCGACGACAGCGACAATATCACCCCGCTGGTGATCGCGCAGCTGCAGCCAGTGCGGACGTGGAACTCGCTGCTCGAACGCTCGCTCTGGCACGCGACGAAGCTGCACCGCGCCGCCGCGGCGTCGGACGGCAAGCTGATGGCGGTCGCGAGCCCCGCCGAACTCGACACGCTGCTCGCCGCGCGGCGCACTAAAACCCCGCCGCCCGTCGGCGCGATGCTCAGTGTCGAGGGGCTCCACGATCTCGACGGCAATATCGACAATCTGGACAAGCTCTACGGCGCCGGCGTCCGCATGGCGGGGATCACCCACTTCTTCGACAATATCTTCGCCGGATCGATGCACGGGCTGAAAAAGGGCGGCCTCACCCCGCTCGGCCGCGACCTGATCGGCCGGATGGAAGCGAAGGGCATGATCGTCGACATCGCGCATTGCAGCCACGCCTGCGTCGTCGACATCCTCAAGATGGCGCGCCGTCCCGTCGTCTCCAGCCACGGCGGGGTGCAGGCGACGTGCAAGGTCAACCGCAACCTCACCGACGACGAAATCCGTGGGTTGGCCGCGACCGGCGGCGTCATCGGCATCGGCTATTGGGACGCGGCGGTGTGCGACACCTCGCCCGCCAGCGTCGCCAGGGCGATGAAGCATGTCCGCGACCTCGTCGGCATCCAATATGTCGCGCTCGGCAGCGATTATGACGGCGCGACCACGGTCCGCTTCGACACGTCGAAGCTGGTTCAGGTGACGCAGGCGCTGCTCGACGCGGGCTTCAGCGACGATGAAATCCGCGCCGCGATGGGCGGCAACGCGCTCCGCGTCATCCGCGCGGGGATCGTGCCGCTGACGCCGCCGGCCCGATGACTCGATTTCCAAATCCGTCGGCCCTGAGCGTGTCGAAGGGCCGCCCTTCCTTCTGGCGAGGTTGAAAGAAAGAACAGTGCTTCGACAAGCTCAGCACGAACGGAAGACAGGGTGGCCATGATCCGCCTCGACGGCCACGAACGTATTGAGGGTGCGCTGCGTGGCGGCGTCATCGCGCTTGGAAATTTCGACGGCTTTCACGCCGGACACCAGGCGGTGGTCGGCCGCGCGGTGCATCATGCCAAGGACGACGGGCGCCCCGCGATCGTCGCGACCTTCGATCCGCATCCGGTGCGCGTCTTCAAACCCGACGCGCCGCCCTTCCGCCTGACCACGCTCGACCAGCGGCAGCAATTGTTCGGCGCGGCGGGCGCCGACGCAATGCTCGTCCTGCCCTTCGACGCCGCGCTCGCCGCAACGACGGCGGAGGATTTCATCACCGAATTGCTGCTCGAACGCTATGGCGCGGCGGGGGTCGTCACCGGTGCCGATTTCGTCTTCGGCAAGGGCCGCGGCGGCGATGTCGTGACCCTCGCCGATCATGCCCGCCGCCTCGGCTTCTTTACCGAGATGGTCGCGCCGGTCGACGACAGCGCCGAGGTGATCTCGTCGAGCCGCATCCGCGACGCGCTGCGCGCGGGCGACTGCGCGACCGCGGCGCGCCTGCTCACCCG
Organism: Sphingopyxis sp. Q841; assembly: GCF_052384365.1. Lineage (NCBI taxonomy): Bacteria > Pseudomonadati > Pseudomonadota > Alphaproteobacteria > Sphingomonadales > Sphingopyxidaceae > Sphingopyxis > Sphingopyxis sp. Q841. The sequence continues at coordinate 1,132,955 of NZ_JBQSUM010000001.1, forward strand.
CCCCTTCACGGTGCGCGGAACCGTCCAGCATGGCGACAAGAACGGCCGCCTGCTCGGCTTTCCGACCGCGAACATCGACATGGGCACCTATTTGCGCCCGCGCTACGGGATCTACGCCGTCACCGGCCGCCTGCTAAGCGAGGGGCCGGGGGGCCGCATCCTGAAAGGCGCCGCGAACCTCGGCATCCGGCCGAGCTTCGATCCGCCCAAGGAATTGCTCGAACCGCATTTCTTCGATTTCGACGGCGATCTCTACGGTCAGGAAATCGACGTCGAATTCCGCGCCTTCATCCGGCCCGAGGCGAAATATGACGGGATGGACGCGCTGATGGCGCAGATTGCGGCGGATTGTGACGAGGCGAAGCGGCTGCTCGCCGACGTCTGACATGCCCGCCATGAACCGGGGTCCGGGTCCAACTTGACGACGGGGGAAAGATGACCGACAGCGACGACTGGGCCGCCGGCCTCTCCGGCCCGCCCAAAAAGCCGATGAAGCGCGGCACCAAAATCTTCCTCTGGCTCTTCGCCGCGCTCGTCGCCTGGCTCACCCTGTCGAACGCGACCTGGCTCGCGCCCGATCCCGTCGGCAAGCGCGTCCTGATCGCGCACCGCGGCGTTTCGCAGCTTTTCGACCATCGCGGCGTCACCGACGACAGTTGCACCGCGACGCGCATCTATCCGCCCGAACATGCCTATATCGAAAACAGCCTGCCTTCGATGAAGGTCGCGATCGGCCGCGATGCCGGGGCGGTGAAGTTCGACGTCGCGGCGACGAAGGACGGCCGGCTTGCGGTGTTCCACGACTGGACGCTCGACTGCCGCACCGAGGGCAAGGGCAATATTCGCGACCGCACGATGGCCGAACTCAAACGGCTCGACATCGGCTACGGCTATACCGCCGACGGCGGAAAAACCTTCCCCCTGCGCGGCAAGGGGGTGGGATTGATGCCCAGCCTCGACGATGTGCTGCGCGACCTCGGCCATGCGTCGCTGATCGTCAACTTCAAGTCGCGCGACCCGCGCGAAGGCGCGCTGGCGCTCGCCGCCTTTGCCCGCGCGGGGATCGATCCGAACCAGCCGCGATTCGGCTTTTTCGGCAATGCGCGCGTGCTCCAGCCGATCCGCGCCCGCGCGCCGCGCGCCTGGACGCTCGACCCCGAAGGTGCCAAGCGCTGCACCGGCGATTACATCAAGTTCGGCTGGTCGGGCTGGTATCCGCCGAGCTGCGTCGGCGGCACGATCATGGTGCCGCTCGACTATCAATGGGCCTATTGGGGCTGGCCCGACCGCCTGCAGGCGCGCGCGGCGGCGCACGGCACCCGCGTCCTGATGACCGGCGCCCGCGGCGACAAACAGGGCGGCATGGGCCTGTGGCGCGTCGACCAGCTTACGCGCATCCCGGCCAGCTTTACCGGCTATGTGTGGATCGACGACATCTACAATCTCGGCCCGGCGCTCCGCCCGCGCCAGAAATAGCTACGTTTCGGGCCTAGTGAACCCCGGCGCAAGCCGGGCCCCAGACGCCCTTCGAATCGCCCCGGACACGGCGCGATCAACTTAAACGTGACTAGCGCGCCTCACTTGCGCTAAGCGCCGCGACCATGACCGACAGCACCTCCGCCCCCGATCAGCGCGATTACCGCGACACCGTCTTCCTGCCCAAGACCGACTTTCCGATGAAGGCCGGCCTGCCGCAGAAGGAGCCGCTGATTCTGGCGAAATGGCTCGAGAGCAATCTGGAGGCGCAGATTCGCGAAGCGCGCCGCGGCCGCGACCAGTTCATCCTCCACGACGGCCCGCCCTACGCCAATGGCGACATGCACATCGGCCATGCGCTCAACCATATCCTGAAGGACATGGTTGTCCGCACCCAGACGCTGAAGGGCAAAGACGCGCCCTATGTTCCAGGCTGGGATTGCCACGGCCTGCCGATCGAGTGGAAGGTCGAGGAACAATATCGCAAGAAAAAGCTCAACAAGGACGAGGTTCCGGTCGAGGAGTTCCGCGCCGAATGTCGCGCCTATGCGCAGCATTGGGTCGACACCCAGCGCGAGCAGCTCAAGCGTCTCGGCATCGGCGGCGACTGGGACCATCCGTATCTGACGATGGATTATGAGGCCGAGGCGACCATCGTGCGCGAACTCTTAAAATTCGCCGCCAATGACATGCTCTATCGCGGCGCCAAGCCGGTGATGTGGTCGCCGGTCGAAAAGACCGCGCTCGCCGAGGCCGAAGTCGAATATGAGGATATCGTCTCGACCCAGATCGACGTGGCGTTCGAGATCGTTGAAAGCCCGATCGCGGAGCTGGTCGGCGCGCATGCGGTGATCTGGACAACGACGCCTTGGACGATCCCGGTGAACCAGGCTTTGGCCTATGGGCCGGAGGTTGAATATGTGCTGGTAGCTACCGCGCGTGGCCAAGCCAAAATGCTCAACCCCGGCGATCCAATGCCCTTAGTTGAAGATCTCAAATATCTAGTCGCTGCACCGTTGCTGGACGAGTTCCACAAGCGCATCAAACATTCAGTGCACGGGTTCGCACCGGGCACCGTCGTAAAAACGATCAAAGGCAGCGACCTCGCCGGCACCATCGCCCGCCACCCGATGCACGCACTCGGCGGCTTCTTTGCGCGTCCGCGCCCCTTCCTCGCGGGCGATTTCGTCACCACCGACAGCGGCACGGGCCTCGTCCATATGTCGCCCGATCACGGCGAAGACGACTTCGACCTCTGCAAGGCGAATGGGCTCGACCCCGTCTTCGCGGTCGAGGGCGACGGCAAATATCGCGAGGACTGGGGCTGGCTCGGCGGTCAGGGATCGGTGATCAACCCCAAGTTCAACGCCCCCGACGGCCCGATCTGCTCAGACCTTCGCGAAGCCGGTGCGCTACTGGCCGCCAGCGCCGACTATAAGCACAGCTATCCGCACAGTTGGCGCTCGAAGGCCAAGATCATCTTCCGCTGCACCCCGCAATGGTTCGTGCCGATGGACAAGGTGATGACGCATATCGAGCCCAAGACGCGCAGCGAACGGCGCTGGGAAGGCGAAGGCGGCGCGATCAACCCCGCCGAAGAGGGCCTGTGCGACGCCCCGACCTTGCGGCAGGCGGCGATGCAGGCGATCGACGACACGCGCTTCGTCCCCGCCAAGGGCCGCAACCGCATCGGGTCGATGGTCGAAGGACGCCCCGACTGGGTGCTCAGCCGCCAGCGCGCATGGGGCGTGCCGATCACGCTGTTCGTCGACCGCAAGACCGGGCAATATCTCAACGACCCGCTTGTCAACGACCGCATCGTCGCGGCGGTGAAGGAAGCCGGCGTCGATGCGTGGAGCGACGCGCGCGCGCAGGAATATCTCGGCGATAGCTACAATGCCGCCGATTACGAGCGCATCACCGACATTCTCGACGTCTGGTTCGATTCGGGCTGCACCCACGCCTTCGTCCTCGAAAGCGGTCGCTGGCCCGCGCTCATCCGCCACGACGGCGGCACCCACAGCGCCGACCTCTATCTCGAAGGCAGCGACCAGCATCGCGGCTGGTTCCAGTCGTCGCTGCTCGAAAGCTGCGGCACGCGCGGGCAGGCGCCGTACAAGGCCGTCCTCACCCACGGCTTCACGATGGACGCCAAGGGCTTCAAAATGTCGAAGTCGCTGGGCAACACGATCAGCCCGATCGACCTGATGCGCGACTATGGCGCCGACATCCTGCGCCTGTGGGCGCTCAGCGTCGATTTCACCGAGGATCACCGCATCGGCAAGGAAATCCTCGCCGGGGTCGCCGACCAGTATCGCAAACTGCGCAATACCTTCCGCTACCTGCTCGGCGCGCTCGACGGGTTTACGGAGGAAGAACGCATCACCGACGTCGCGGCGATGCCCGAACTCGAACGCTATATGCTCTCGCTGCTCGCCGATCTCGACGCGAAGCTGCGCCAAGCGGTCGATGATTTCGACTATAACGCCTACACGCGCCTCCTCGCCGATTTCTGCAACGAGGATCTGTCGGCCTTTTATTTCGATATCCGCAAGGACGTCCTCTACTGCGACCTCGGCCCCGCCGCGCCGCTCGGCACCGACACCCGCCGCGCCTATCGCAGCGTGCTCGACGTGCTGTTCCACGCCCTCGTCCGCTACGCCGCGCCGGTGCTCGTGTTCACCAGCGAAGAAGTATGGGGCACGCGCTATCCCGACGCGGGCAGCGTCCACCTGCTGGAGTGGCCGGATTTCGCCGCCCTCCTCCGTCACCCCTGCGAAGGCGGGGGTCCAGCTTCCAACGACGGTGAAAAGCTGGATTCCCGCCTTCGCGGGAATGACGAGTTGATTGAGAAGTGGGCGCAAATCCGCGGCACCCGCGCTCTCGTCACCGAACGCATCGAGCCGCTGCGCCGCGAAAAGACCATCCGCTCCAGCCTCGAAGCCGAAGTATGGCTCCCGAGCGAAGCCGGCGACGTCGATTATGAGGAAATCTTCATCACCTCGACCGTCCATCAAGGCGACTGGGACGTGAAGCGCACCGAAAACCACAAATGCGGCCGCTGCTGGCGCCATCTGCCCGAAGTGACCGCCGACGGCGCCTTGTGCAATCGCTGCGAGACGGTATTGGACGCGCAATGAGCACGCGTTCTCCCCACCTGCGCTTCGGCCTGATCGTCGCCGCGGTCGCCTTTTGCCTCGATCAGCTCGTCAAATGGGTGGTGGTCGTGCCGCTGTCGCTCGAAACCCAGCCCTATGGGCAGATCGAGCTGCTACCGGTCTTCAACCTGACCTGGGCAGAAAATTGCGGCATTTCGCTGTCAATGTTCGCCAAGTGCAACGATACGACGCGCTGGACGCTCGTCGCGGTGACCGCCATCGTCGCGGCGGCGGTCGCGCTGTGGATGACGCGCGAAAAGGCGCGCGGCGACGTCATCGCGCTCGCGATGATCCTCGGCGGCGCGCTCGGCAATATCATCGATCGCCTGCGTTTCGGCTATGTCGTCGATTTCGCCGATCTGCATTTCGGGGCCTTCCGCCCCTTCATGATCTTCAACGTCGCCGACGCCTGCATCACGCTCGGCGTGCTTTTGCTGGTTGCGCGCGCGCTGCTCTTCGGCGAAAAGACCCCCACGGCCGCCGACCAGGCGGCGAAAGAGTAAACGGGGCGCATAGGGAGTCTATTTGAAGTGAACCGGACCAAAGCCATCCTTGCCGCCTCGATCGTCGCGATGACGCTGTCGGCCTGCGGATCGAACAGCCTGTTCAGCCGCCAGCGCCCCGACGAAATGGCGGTGTCGCGGCAGGCGCCGCTCGTCGTTCCGCCCGATTTCTCGCTGACCCCGCCCGCCCCCGGCGCGGCGCGGCCCGGCAACGAAACCACCGCCGAACAGACGCTGCGCGCGCTCTTCGGCGGCGAATCGCCGCGCAGCCCGGCCGAAGACGCGATCATCGGCAGCGCCGACGGCGCGCGCGCCGACCCCGGCATCCGCAGCCAGGTCGGCAGCCCCGACACGCAGGTCGTCGACAAGGGCCTCGTCACCCGCGACATCATCGCCGCGCCGCAGGGCGACGGCCGCGAAGCCAGCGCGTCGATCCCCGGCGCCTGATTCTGCGCGCAGGCAATTGATCGAAACGGCCCGGCACCCCCGGGCCGTTTTCATATCCCCACGAAAATCAGCGAAATCGCGACGAAAGCGATCAGCGCCTCGACCATTGCGCGCGAGGCATGGAGCGCGGCCCGCAGCCGGCCGATCCGCAGATGCTGTGCGAACCATAATATCTGCAAACTGCCGAACCATAGCAGCGCGGCGATGAGCAGCGCCAAGCCCCAGAGGGGACTGTCACCAGGCTTGAGCTGCATCAGAATTCCGCTCGTCGACACCATCAGCGCAAAGGGCGCGGTCACATAGCATTGGCTGTAGAAGGGCGCCTTGAGCGGCACCCGGTCGAGCTTGACGTTGCGCGCGCGTACCAGCCGCGCCGCCATGATCAACGGAAAGAGGCTGAAAAAGGCGACCCGCAGCAGGATGTAGGTCGAATCGTCATTGACCAGTCCGCCCAGTCCGGTCCGGCGCAAGATCACCGCATTCTGCCCCACGATAGACAGTTCGATCGCGTGGCAGATTACCAGCGTCAGCAGCAGGAACAGCGGCGGCGACAGCGTGTCGGTATATTGCCGCTCGGCCGGATCGCCCAGTTCGGCCTCCGAATAATCCATCATCTTGAGCGGCTGTGCGAGCGCCCGCCACAGCGTGACCGGATAGAAGATCAGCCACGACATGACCTCGTAGAGCAGTTCGTCGAGCGACTGGATCAGTTTCAGAAAATCCATCGACGCTCCCTTTCCTGCGGATCAGCTCGACGCGCGCGCTTTAGCCACCCGACGCTCAACCTCTTCTTCGAATGCCGTGCGTGGCCGCATCCGGTCGAGCGCGTCAAAAATCGCCTCCGCGCGGCGGTCATACTGATATTTCACGATATAGATATCGCCCGCCGATCGTTGCAATTCGCCCCCGACGCGCAGCAGAAAGCGCCGCATCGGATTGGTCGTCGGATATTTTTCGGGCTTGTGCAGGAAGAGCCCCACGAACTGTCCCATGTCGCTCGCGCGCCGGATCGAACGATGCGCGATCACCTGATCCGACCATTCGCGCACCATGATTCCCTTGGCATCGATGCGAAGCTGGACGCGCCGGTCGAACAGGCGGCGGACGATAATCGCGGCGACAAAGCCGAAAAAAGCGATGCCGGCGATCGCCGCCCCCGCGACCAGCCATGAACCCGACACGAACCCGGTGTTTGCCATCAACAGCGCCGCCGCAACAAAGGCCAAAGCGCCGGCCAGCGCCAGCAGCAGCCGCGGAATCGAATAATATGCTTCGAAGACCTCGCCAGAGGCCGCCGCGCCGCTCAAGCCCGTGCGCCCGCTTCCTCGACCCCCGCGCTATTGTGACGCAGCGCTTTCAGCACCGTGTCGACGATCTGCGGCGCATTCAGCCCCGCGGCGTCATATTGCGCCTGCGGCGAATCCTGGTCCTGGAACATGTCGGGCAGCCGCATCGTGCGCAGCTTCAGCCCTGCGTCGATCAGCCCCGCGTCGCTCGCCAGCGTCAGCACATGCGCGCCCAGCCCGCCGATCGCGCCCTCCTCGATCGTCACGCACACCTCGTGGCTCGCCAGCGTCTTGCGGATCAGCTCCTCGTCGAGCGGCTTGGCGAAGCGCAGGTCGATCACGCTCGTCGACAGACCGCGCGCTTCCAATGTGTCGGCGGCCTTCAGCGCCTCGGCAAGCCGGGTGCCGAGCGAGAAGATCGCGACCGTTTTGCCGGCACGCACGACGCGGCCTTTGCCGATCTCCAGCTTCTCGGGCGTGTCGGGCAGCGGTACGCCGGTGCCATTGCCGCGCGGATAGCGAAAGGCGATCGGGCCGTCGTCATATTCGGCCGCGGTATAGGTCATGTGGACCAGCTCGGCCTCGTCGGCAGCCGCCATCACCACCATATTGGGCAGCGTTGCGAGATAGGTGACGTCGAACGATCCCGCATGGGTCGATCCGTCGGCACCGACCAGCCCGGCGCGGTCGATCGCAAAACGCACCGGCAGATTCTGGATCGCAACATCATGCACGACCTGGTCATAGGCGCGCTGGAGGAAGGTCGAATAGATCGCCGCGAACGGCCGCATCCCCTGCGCCGCGAGCCCCGCCGCGAACGTCACCGCATGCTGTTCGGCGATGCCGACGTCGAAGCTCCGGTCGGGATGCGCCTTCGCAAATTTGTCGACCCCGGTGCCCGATGGCATCGCGGCGGTGATCGCGACGATGCGCGGGTCGCTGTCGGCGAGCTTGGCCAGCGTTTCGCCGAACACATTCTGATACGCGGGCGGCCCCGGCGGCGCCTTCGCCTGCTCGCCGGTGATGACATCGAATTTCTGGACGCCATGATATTTGTCGGCGGCGGCCTCGGCGGGGGCATAGCCCTTGCCCTTCATCGTCACCGCATGGATCAGCACCGGGCCATGGTCGCTGTCGCGGACATTCTCGAGCACCGGGATCAGATGGTCGAGATTATGGCCGTCGATCGGGCCGACATAATAAAAGCCCAGTTCCTCGAACAGCGTTCCGCCCATCGCCATGCCGCGCGCAAACTCGTCGGTCTTCCTCGCCGCCTTGTGCAGCGGCTGCGGCAGCTTGCGGGCGAAGCGCCGCGCGATTTCGCGCAGCTCGACGAAGGGCCGCGACGACACCAGCCGCGCCAGATAGGCCGACAGGCCCCCGACCGGCGGCGCAATCGACATGTCATTGTCGTTCAGGATGACGATCAGGCGATTGCCCGCCTGCTTGGCATTGTTCATCGCCTCATAGGCCATGCCCGCCGACATCGACCCGTCGCCGATCACCGCGATCGCGCGGCCGGGTTCGTTCTTCAGCTTGTTCGCGACCGCAAAGCCCAGCGCGGCGCTGATCGAGGTCGACGAATGGGCGGCGCCGAACGGGTCATATTCGCTCTCGCTGCGCTTGGTGAAGCCCGACAGCCCGCCGCCCTGGCGCAGCGTGCGGATCCGGTCGCGGCGGCCGGTGATGATCTTGTGCGGATAGCATTGGTGGCCGACGTCCCACACAATCTTGTCGCGGGGCGTGTCGAAGACATAATGCAGCGCGGTGGTAAGTTCGACGACGCCCAGCCCCGACCCCAGATGGCCGCCCGTGGTTCCCACGGCGGAAATGGTTTCAGCGCGCAGTTCGTCGGCGAACTGGCGAAGCTGTTCGGGCTTGAGCTTGCGGAGGTCGGCGGGGACATCCACCGTGTCGAGCAGCGGCGTATGCGGACGGTCGGTCATCGGCCCATCATAATGATAAGCGCCGATAGTGTCGAACGAAAAGGCGCTACTCGCCCTCGTCCTCGGCTCGCTTGGCCGCACCGATCTGTGCATAAAGCCCGCGCACCATCAGGTCGGTGAACACCAGCATCACGCCAATCATCCCGATCAGCAGTGCCACCGCCGCGACCGGAAACGGCCCCAGGCTCTCGATCAGCCCGCGCCGCATCGCAAGCGCCAGCAGCACCGCCGCCGCCATCAGCGCATAGCCGGCAAGGCGCGGAGCGCGGCTCATCGGCGCGCGGTCGGAAAGAGACGATCGGTCATCACCATGCCGTAGCGGAGCGCGGTGCCCGCGTCACCCCAGCCCCGCCGATCGCATCCGGCGCCGCATCGCCTCGATCAAAAGGCGGACCGCGGGCAGGCCGGCGCGCGACTGTTCGAAGACCAGATGGACAGGCAAGGGCGGCGGCTGCTTGGCGTTGAGCAGCGCGATCAGGCGCCCGCCATCGACGCCGTCCATCACCTGATAACTCAGCAGATTGGCGATTCCGATCCCCGCTTCGGCCGCCGCCATCGCCGCATCGACGGTGTTCACCACCAGCCGCGGGCGCGGCTCGACCCGCCAGCGACGCTCGGCAAAACTCCATTCGCCCGCCGCGCGCGGCCCGGTCGAGATGATCAGATCATGGTCGGCGAGCGCGTCGATCGTCGCGGGGGCGCCCCGCCGCGCCAGATAGCCGGGGCTCGCGACCAACATCTGCCGCACCGCGCCGATGCGGACCGCCTTCAGGCTCGAATCGGCAAGCGGTCCGATACGCAGCGCGATGTCGATGCCCTCCTCGACAATGCGGACATTGCGGTCGATCAGCATCATCCGCACCGCCAGCGCATCATGCCGGGCGAGCAGGTCGCCGACCACGGGCAGGACATGCAGCCGCCCGAACATCACCGGCGCGGTCAGGTAGAGTTGGCCGCGCGGTTCGGCCTCGCCACCGCGCAGCGCCCGCTCGGCCCCCGCAAGATCGGCCAGGATACGCCGCGCCTGCCCCAGAAAGACCGCGCCCTCGTCGGTCAGCGCGACCGCGCGGGTCGAGCGGTGGAAAAGGCTCGTGCCGAGCCGCTCCTCGAGCGCAGCAATGCCCCGCGTCACCGCGGGCGGCGAACTGCCGATCTTGCGCGCGGCGGCAGCGAATCCGCCTTCGCCCGCCACCGCCACGAACATCTCAAGAGTCAGCAGCCGGTCCATCGATTATTCCGCATATTGAAATAGAGATATCCATCAATCGCTGATTATCGCGCATACAGCAACACGATAGATAGGGTTTGCGAGCGAGGGAGGCCCCCAACCCCCGATCGCGGCGCCCCGCTCGCGCCCTCTTGTCGGAAGGCCCCCCGCATGGCGCAACATTATCTCCGCACTTTGTTCACCGACGCGGCGCGGCGCCTGCAGGCGCGGCACGGATCGCGCGCCAGCTACGCACGGATGGAGGCCGACAGCGACGGCAGCGACACGCTGACCGCCCGCGAACTCGACTTCATTGCCGCCCGCGACAGCTTCTATCTGGGCAGCATAACCGCCGACGGCTGGCCCTATATCCAGCACCGCGGTGGCCCGCCCGGCTTCCTGCGCCCGCTCGGCGGCAACCGCCTCGGCTTCGCCGACTTTACGGGCAACCGCCAATTTATCAGCACCGCCAATCTCGCTGAAAATCCGCGCGTCTCGCTGTTCCTGATGGACTATCCCAACCGCCGGCGGCTCAAACTGATCGGCGAGGGGCGGATCGTCGAGATCGCCGAAGATCCCGCGCTCGTGACCTCGCTGATGCCCGAAGGCTACCGCGCAACCCCCGAGCGCGGCTTCGTGATCGACGTCGCGGGTTTCGACTGGAACTGCCCCCAGCACATAACGCCGCGCTTCACCGAAGCCGAAATCTCCGCCGCCGTCCGTCCGATGGCTGCCGAGCTCAACCAGCTGCGCGCGCAGGTCGACGCATTGCGCGCGGCCCAGAAGGGAGAATGACAATGATCTGCCTCTATGGTTCGCCTCTGTCGGGCAATGCACACAAGGTGCGCATGGCGCTCGCCTTCCTCGGACTCGCCTATGAAGAAGAGACGGTCGACGCCGAGCGGCGGCAGGGCGATGCCTTTCGCGCGCTCAATCCGATGGCGCAGATACCCGTCTATGCCGAAGGCGATTTCGTCCTGCGCGACAGCCAGGCGATCCTTGCCTATCTCGCCGCCCGCCACCGGCCCGGGGACTGGGACGGCCACACGGCGGAAGAGCGCGGCGCGATTTCCGTCTGGCTGTCGCACGCCGCCAATGAAATCTTCAACGGCCCCGCGCTGCTGCGCGCCGAAAAGCTGTTCGGCTGGACGGTCGACCGGTCGCGCGCGCACGCCGTGGCGATGCGTATCCTCCCGGTCGTCGATGCGCATCTGGCCGCGCGCACCTGGCTTGTCGGCGACCGGCTGACGATCGCCGACATCGCCGCAAGCCCCTATCTGGCGCTCGCGCCCGACGGTGGCATCGACCTCGACGACTGGCCCCATATCCGCGACTGGACGCGCCGCATCGCTGCGCTGCCGTGCTTTCCCGCCATGCCCGGATGGCCCGCCACGAACGAATGGGTGCGAGAGGCAGCACAATGACCGGCACCCGCGCGCCGCTGCCGCCATTCGACGCTGCAAGCGCAGCGCACAAGGTCCGGCTGGCCGAGGATGGATGGAACAGCCGCGACCCCGCGCGCGTCGCGCTCGCCTATACGCCGGACAGCGTCTGGCGGAACCGCGACATCTTTCTTGCCGGGCGCGGCGCCATCATCGACTTCCTCGCCGCCAAATGGCAGCGCGAGCAGGATTACCGCCTGATCAAGACGCTGTGGGCCTTCACCGACAACCGGATCGCGGTGCGCTTCGCCTATGAATGGCACGACCATGACGGCCAATGGTGGCGGTCCTACGGCAATGAAAATTGGGAATTTGCAGCGGACGGCCAGATGGCGCGGCGCATCGCGAGCATCAACGACCTCGCCATTGCCGAGTCGGCGCGCTTGCTCCATTGGGATCGCGGCGACACGGGCCGCCGCCCTGACAATCACCCCGGCCTCGACGAACTGGGGCTCTAGCCTCCGCCCCCCGCAATCAAGGACAGACCGCATGAGCGCAAACCCCGCCCCAACCTTTGCCTCGATCATGTTCCTCACCGGGGTCGGCATCCCGATCCTCGCCGCGCTCAACGGCGGGCTCGGCGGACGGCTTGGCAGCCCGATGGCGGCATCGGTCATCCTCTTCGGGCTTGCACTGCTCGTTGCGCTTACCGGGGCTGTCGCGACCGGCGCGCTCGGCGACATCCGCTTTTCCGCCGACATTCCCTTTCATTTCTATTTCGGCGGGCTGTTCGTTGCTTTCTACGTGATCTCCGTGACCTTCATCGCGCCGCGCTTCGGGGTCGGCAATGCGATCTTCTTCGTGCTGGTGGGACAGCTGACGAGCGCCGCGATCATCGATCATTTCGGCCTGTTCGGCGCCCAGCGCTTTCCGGTCGACACCGCGCGGCTCGCCGGAATTGCGCTGATGGTCGCAGGGGTCTGGCTGGCACGCCGCACCGGCTGACCGCGCGTCGGCACGGGCGCTTTTGATCCACATCAAAGCGGACTGGCGCGACTCATGCTCGATAGTATAGGGTAATCACCCTAACTAGAGAAAATGGGAGCGGACAAGCCATGACGACCACGACGGCGCGCGCCGCGGCGCGCGAAGCCACCACTGCCAAGGATGCCAATCATGTCGACGTGCTGATCGTCGGCGCGGGGATTTCGGGCATCGGTTCGGCCTATCATCTCCAGCATCAGTGCCCCGGCAAAAGCTATGCGATCCTCGAGATGAAGGACACGTTCGGCGGCACTTGGGAAACGCACAAATATCCCGGCGTCCGCTCCGATTCGGATCTCTACACCTTCGGCTATCGCTTCAAGCCCTGGGTCGGCGCGCCGATCGCCAGCGCCGATGAAATCCTGAAATATATGGGCGAGGTGATCGACGAAAACGGCATCGGCGACCATATTCATTACGGCCACCGCATCACCGCCTGCCGCTGGTCGAGCGAGCAGAACTGCTGGACGGTAGAGGCGGTGCGCAAGGCCGATGGCGCCGCCGTCGTCTTCACCGCCAATTTCCTGTGGATGTGCCAGGGCTATTACGACCATGAGAAGCCCTACATCCCCGACTGGCCGGGCCTTTCGGACTATAAGGGCCAGTTCGTCCACGCCCAGCTCTGGGATCCCGCGACCGACTATGCGGGCAAGCGCATCCTCGTCATCGGATCGGGCGCGACCGCCGCGACGATCGTCCCCGCCTTTGCCGAGAAGGCGGCGCATGTAACGATGCTCCAGCGCTCGCCGACCTATTTTTTCTGCTCCGAAAACAAGAACGAACTTGCCGACCGGCTGCGCGAGGTCGGGATCGACGAACCTACGGTCCACCGCGTCGTGCGCGCGCAGATCATGCACGATCAGGATCTGATGACGCGCCGCTGCCAGACCGAACCCGATCAGGTGTTCGAAGAGCTGAAAGAGCTGATCCGCGCCTTTTCGGGCGATCCGGATTTTTCGTTCGAACCGCATTTCACCCCGAAATACCGCCCCTGGCAGCAGCGGCTCGCCTTCTGCCCCGAAGGCGACATCTTCCGTGCCGCGACGGCGGGCAAGCTGACCGTCGTCACCGACACGATCGACAGCTTCACCGAAACGGGCGTCCGCACCGCGGACGGAACCGAGATCGAGGCCGATATCATCGTCGCCGCAACGGGCTTCAACCTCTCGGTCATGGGCGGTATCCCGTTCGAGGTCGACGGCAAGCCCGTCGATTGGGCCGACACCGTCACCTACCGCGGCATGATGATGACCGGCGTTCCCAACATGGCGTGGGTGATGGGCTATTTCCGCGCGAGCTGGACGCTGCGCGTCGACATGATGGGCGATTTCGTCTGCAATCTGCTCAACCACATGGACGATATCGGCGCAAAGAAGGTCGAGGTCGTGCTGCGCCCGCAGGACGAGGGGATGGCGATCATGCCGTGGATCGAGGCGGACAATTTCAATCCCGGCTATCTGATGCGCGGGCTCGATGCGATGCCGCGGCGCGGCGACAAGCCCGAATGGCGGCACAATCAGGATTACTGGGCCGAAAAGGATGCGTTCCCGCTCATCGACCTGCGCAGCGACGAATTCCGCTACGCCTGATCGCGATCCGGCGGATGGCTATTCAGCCATCCGCCGCTTGTGGTGGCGGGTGCGCCGCACGATCACGACGACGAACAGCGTCCAGCTGAGCAGCAGCGCCGCCCAGCCCCAATATTGCGTCGGCAGCGGGCCGAGCATCCACGGACCGCCCATCCGCGGCCCCATCAGCAGCGCGAGCGCGAGCAGGCTTGCGGCAAAGCCGACGCGCCGCATCCCGCGCCCGACGCCGAGCAGTTCACGGCGATAGGCGGCGCGCGCCTCGGGATCGTCCAGATCGGGTCGCATCGGCATCCTCCTACATCCCGCGATCGGCAAGATAGCGATTTATTTCTGCCCGTGAGGTCGCGGCGCTGCAACCGCCCTTCCGCTCGTACAGGCATTGACTGCCGTCGGCAGAACAGATCGTCGCGCGAAAATCGGGGGTCAGGGCGTCCGCATGTCCTTTCCAGACCAGCGCGGCGTTGAACTGGGCGGGGTCGACGTGCGGATCGCCCGGCGCCTGAACGAAGATCGGCACCCGCCGCTGCAGCCGCGCGTAGCCATAGACGCGGAAAAAGCGATTGCCGACCACCGCCATGCCGCACAGTCCCGGATCTGCGCGCAGCCCGTCGGAGGCCGCGGCGCTGAAGGGCGTTACGACCCGCGCGCCCCATTTATGCAGCGCGGGCGCAACATGGGCCGCGGCGGCAATCCAGCCCGCGCCCAGCACCAGCGCCACCCGCCACCCCTGTCGCCCCCGCTGCGCGCGCAGTGCAGCGATCGCATCGCCGGTACCGACGCCCGCGAGCAATATGATCGCCGTCACCGACAGGATGATAAACCGATATTCCTTGTGGCCGATCGCCGAGTGGACCAGGATATTGGCGATCGCAACCACCGCGAGCAGCGGATAGCGCCGCGCACCGAGCGCCGCCAGCACGAGGATTGGAGCGGTCCACAGGCCCCACAGCGCCAGAAGATCGACCGCATATTGGAATGGTCCCGACACGCCGTAACGCGCCGACACATTATCGACGATGTTGCGATCGACATTGTGCACCAACCATTCGAACGGCCAATGCCCCCCCGCAACATCGCTGACCGCGCCGATCGCCAGCCCGACCAAACCCCCGGCGACAAGCGGCCAGAGACTGCGCGGCCCGGCCCGCCAGACGTGCACGAGCAGCCCCAGCGCCAGCGCGGGCGCGACATGCGGCCGAAACACGACCGCCAGGCCCACGGCAGCGCCGATGATCATCAGCTGTCGTGCGCTGCGCCCTGGTAGCCAAAGCAGCGCGATCGCTGGTGCCGCGAGCAGGGCCGCCATCTGCTCGGTCAGCGGATGCGGCGCAAAGGCAACAAGGTCAGGCCAGCATGCGGCGATCAGTCCCGCGGTCCAGAAATGCAGCCGCGACACCCGCGCCCCGATCGCCCCGGCTGCGGCGACGATCGACAGCGACAATATCGCCATCATCATTCGCGGCAACCAGATGGTCAGGCTGCCGTCGGGCGCGATCCATTCGCCGAGCCGCATCGGCAGCGCGAGCAAGGCGGGATAAAGATCGCCGCGCATCCCGTCGCGATACTCCCAGGTCACGACCGAATAGCCGTGGAGCAGGCGGAACGCGCCTTCGAGATATTGGAAGACCTCGTCTGGGTGCAGCACGCTTTCCTGCCACGCCGCGACCAGCCGCAACACGAGCGCCAGCGCCAGCAACGCCGTCCAGTCACGCCGCGACACCGTCCCCGCGGCGATGCCGCTATCGGGCACCATATCTGCTTTCATGCTCAGATCATCCGGCGAGGCAATGGGCAAAGCCGGCCCCCGCACCCCGACCGGAAAGCCGCGACGCCCCTAGCCTTATTCGGCCGCGACGGGAAGATGGGCGACGATGGCGCGCAGCGCGGCGACATGCGCCTCGAGCGCGCGGTGCCCGGCGCGGGTCAGCGAAGCCCATGTCCGCTGGCGTCCCCCGAGCGGCGCCTTGCGCAAATCGACATAGCCTTCGTCGACCAGCGCGGCGAGATGCTTGGACAGCACCGAATCGCTGACCTGAACCAGCTCGCGCAGCTTGGCGAACTCCATCTCGCTGACCTTGGCGAGTAGCGCGGCGATCTGCAGCCGCGCCGGCGCATGCAGCACCATGTCGATCCCGTCCATGGCTCAGGCGGTGCCCTTCAGCAGCTCACGGCGATAGATGCGGCTCCAGGCGACGCTCGCGGCGACGGCGACGCCAAAGGCGATGGCGGCGATGCCTATCTTCGTGCCCAGCGTCAGTCCGGCTTCGCGGGCGTGGATTTCGCCGAACATCGCCGCCAGCATCGCGCCGAGCAGCGCCAGCGTAACCGGCAGGGTCCGGCCCCTGCGATAACCGTTGACAAACAGGCCATAACGCCTCCGGTCGTCGGCGACGAGCAGCACCACCGCCAGCATCGCGACCGCGAACAGCGGCGCCATGATCGCGATGCCGAAACCCTGTCCCAGCACTAGCAGCGCCATGACCGCGCCGAACGCCGCGTGGCGCCACGGCGGGCAATAGGTCGCCTTCAGTGCCAGGTCGCGCTGGACGTCGTCGATGCTGTCGAGCGCGGCGCGGGCTTCGATCGGGTTCATGTCTCTTGCTCCTCGGGTCTGATGCGGAAACGAAGGGTGCCCCCGCATCACTTTCCATTTCGGAAAGCAATACGTCCGACTTTCCGATTCGGCAAGTGACAATTTTCCAGTCTGGAAAGTCAGTCGGCGACGATCCGCACCGGCATATGGACGAACCCGTGGAGGAAGGGGCTCGCCAGCCGCTCGGGCGCGCCTTGCGGTTCGATCCGGATGCCGCGCGCCACGATTTCCTCGATCAGCGTACAAAGCTGGATTTCGGCCAGCCGCGCCCCGACGCAGCGGTGGATGCCGTGACCGAAGGCGACATGGCGCCGCGCATTGTCGCGGCCCACGTCGAAAAGGTCGGCTCGCGGAAACACACTCTCGTCGCGGTTCGCCGAAATATACCAGAGGATCACCTTTTCACCCCGGCGGATCGTCTGTCCGCCCAGTTCGGTGTCGGCCATGCAGGTCCGCCGCATGTGCGTGACCGGCGATTGCCAGCGGATGATCTCCTGCGCCGCATTGGGGATCAGCGCGGGGTCGGCGCGCAGCCGATCGAGCTCGCCGGGAAAACGGTGCAGCGCCTCGACCAGCCCGCTCATCGAATTGCGCGTCGTGTCATTGCCCCCGACGATCAGTAGCGCGATGTTGGCGAGCCGCTCCATCGGGTTGAGGCTGCCCATCGCCTCGCTGTGGACCATGCGCGACAACAAGTCGTCGCTCGGCGGCAGCGCCTTGCGCGCTTCGAGCTCGCGGTCGAAGCGCGCCAGCATCGCGCCCATTTCGGCCATCCATTGCGCGCGATATTCCTCGCTTGCCGTCTCGGGTGAAACATTGCCGCCATAGTCGGACCAGCGTTTGAGGTCGTGGCGTTCTTCCCACGGAAAATCGAACAGGATGCACAGCATCCCGATTGTCAGCGGCACCGACACGTTTTCGACCCAGTCGAACGTCTCGCCGACCGGCAGCGCGTCGAACAGCTCGCGCGTCCGCCGCTTCACCGTCTTTTCGCGCTCCGCCATCTGGCTCGGATTGAAGGCGGGGGCGATCACCTTGCGCTGCGCGGTGTGGACCGGCGGATCGGCGGCGATGAAATTGGGCAGGTTCGATTCGGGGGGCGGATCGGCGATGACGATATTGCCATTTTTCCACGATGAGGAAAATGTCGCCGGATCAAGCTCGACTGCCTGAACCAGCGCATGCGTCGCGACCGACCAATAGCCGCCATAGGGGCTTTCGGGACACCAGCTCACCGGCATCTCGGCGCGCAGCCGCGCGAAAGGCTCGCGCCACCGATCCTCGACATAGAGCGCGATGTCGCTGACATCGACCGGCGTGACCGCCCGCGCTTCGTCCATCACCGACGCCATATCGCTCTCCCGCCATCGTCGCTTCGACGGCGAGTGTAGCGGGGCCACGCCGCGCCGCAAGCCGCGACGTGCGGGGTAAATGGCCGTGCGCCGCGCGGCCCGCGGCGACGCACGGCGCGGCTTCACTTCTTGGGCGCGGGTGCCGGTACAGTCTTCGCGGCCATCCTGCGATGCGCCGCCTTGCGATGCGCCGCAGCGTGGCGCCGGGCGGCGGCGTGCTTGCGCGCTGCCTGATGCTTGCGCGCCGCGTGATGCCTGGCCGCGACTGCATGGCCTTCGCGCTGCATGCAATTGTCGGTCACCGTCTTCGAGCAATAGGGGGTCGCGTCCTGCGCGACTGCCGCCGTTCCCGACAGCGCCAGCAACGCGGCGGCGCCAAGCGTGGCAAGTTTGATCCTCAACATGACAGGCCTTCCTTTCATCCCGATGGGAAGGCGAAGATGACACGCCCATCATGGCGCCCCTGCGTCCGCAACATTACAAAGGCGCAATCCGGCGCCCGCACCGCACCGCTGGACACGCCACCGCGACAGGCCTAGAAGCATCACGTCCCCGGGGAGCCTGCCGCGCAATCGCAGGTTGAGAGCGGAATAGACCGCGACCCGTCGAACCTGATCCCGGTAATACGGGCGGAGGGAGGGCGCGCGCTGGATCGTCACCGGACCGCTTGCACCCCCTTCCCGTCCGTCAGGAAGGAAGGAGAGCGTGCCATGCCCGATGCTGCCATCCCCGCCGTTCCTTATGCCGCGCAGGCGCCCGCCTGGTCGGCGCTGATCCTCGGCCTGTTCCTGCTCGCGGCCGCGATCGACGAGCTGCGCCGTCCCGGCCAGTGGCACCGGATGATCGAGGAGATCGAAGGCTCGCCCGCGCTCCAGATGCTCACCGGGCTGTTCGAGATCATCTTCGGCACCCTGCTCTATCTCGCCAATCGCGGCCCCGAAGGCTGGCCCGCGGGCGATCCGCTCGCGCTTGTCCTCACCATCCTCGGCGGCCTCGCGGTGATCGAGGCGCTGGCGGTCACCGCCTTTGCCGATCTCTACGTCCGTTTCTGGATGCGCAAGCTGGGGACGCGGACGCGCCCGCTCGCCGTCCTCGCGCTCCTTCTCGGCCTCGGCTTCACCGCCGCGGGCCTCTTCCGTCTTGTCTGAACCCCACCCCAAGGAAAGCTGAACCCCATGGCCGACATCGATTCCCGCATTGAAGCCGCCGACCGCATCGGCGTCACCACCGGACCTATTCGGGGCAGCCGCAAGGTTCACATCGCGAGCCCGACGGGCAGCGGCATCCGCGTGGCGATGCGCGAGATCGACCTCGACCCCCATTCGGGCGAGCCCAGCGTCCGCGTCTACGACACGTCGGGTCCCTATACCGACCCGAACGCGAGCATCGACATCGCGCAGGGCCTCCCCGAACTGCGCGCCGCGTGGATCCGCGCCCGCGGCGATGTCGAGGAAGTGACCCAGCGCGAGGTGCGGCCCGAGGATAACGGCCAGCTCGGCCCCGACCGGTCGGGCGGCGTCCCCGCCTTCCCCAACGTCCGCAAGACGGTGCTGCGCGCCAAACCCGGCCATAACGTCAGCCAGATGCACTACGCCCGCCGCGGCATCATCACGCCCGAGATGGAATATGTCGCGACCCGCGAAAATCTCGGCCGCGAACGCCTGAGCGAGTACATCCGCGACGGGCAGGACTGGGGCGCCAGCATCCCCGATTATGTCACCCCCGAATTCGTCCGCGAAGAGGTCGCGCGCGGCCGCGCGATCATCCCCAACAACATCAACCACCCCGAAAGCGAGCCGATGGCGATCGGCCGCAACTTCCTCGTCAAGATCAACGCCAATATCGGCAACAGCGCGGTCGCATCCGACGTCGCGAGCGAGGTCGACAAGATGGTCTGGTCGATCCGCTGGGGCGCCGACACCGTCATGGACCTGTCGACCGGGCGCAACATCCACGACACGCGCGAATGGATCATCCGCAACTCGCCCGTCCCGATCGGCACCGTCCCCATCTATCAGGCGCTGGAGAAAGTCGGCGGCATCGCGGAGGAGCTGACGTGGGAAATTTTCCGCGACACGCTGATCGAACAGGCCGAGCAGGGGGTCGACTATTTCACCATCCACGCCGGCGTCCGCCTGCCCTACGTCCCCCTCGCCGCCAAGCGCGTCACCGGCATCGTCAGCCGCGGCGGCAGCATCATGGCGAAATGGTGCCTCGCGCATCACAGGGAAAGCTTCCTCTACGAACGCTTCGACGAGATTACCGAGATCATGAAAGCCTATGACATCGCCTACAGTCTCGGCGACGGCCTCCGCCCCGGCAGCATCGCCGACGCGAACGACGAGGCGCAGTTCGCCGAGCTCTACACGCTCGGTGAGCTCACCAAGCGCGCGTGGGATCAGGATGTTCAGGTGATGATCGAGGGGCCGGGGCACGTCCCGATGCACAAGATCAAGGAGAATATGGACAAGCAGCTCGAGGCGTGCGGCGAGGCGCCCTTCTACACATTAGGGCCGCTCACCACCGACATCGCGCCGGGCTACGACCATATCACCAGCGGCATCGGCGCCGCGATGATCGGCTGGTACGGCACCGCGATGCTTTGCTACGTCACGCCCAAGGAGCATCTCGGCCTCCCCGACCGCGACGATGTGAAGGTCGGCGTCGTCACCTACAAGCTCGCCGCCCACGCCGCCGACCTCGCCAAGGGCCACCCCGCCGCCAAGGTCCGCGACGACGCGCTATCGAAAGCGCGCTTCGAATTCCGCTGGCGCGACCAGTTCAACCTGAGCCTCGACCCCGACACGGCGGAGCAGTACCACGACCAGACGCTCCCCGCCGAAGGCGCCAAGACCGCGCATTTCTGCAGCATGTGCGGCCCCAAATTCTGCTCGATGAAGATCAGCCAGGAAGTCCGCGAGTTCGCCAAGCTGCAAAATCAGGACAGCGCCGGCTTCATCGCGGCGGAGGAAGCCGAGAAGGGGATGGCGGAAATGAGCCAGGTCTATGAGGACACCGGCCGCGAACTGTATATGGGGGCTGGTAGCCGGGAGCATGATTGATACGCAGCTGTGCGCACCAATTAGCCTTCTCGCTACAGCTTGGCGTCGTTAAGGGCGGGCTGCCCGCGACCATCGCCGCGCCGGACAGCTTCGCCGCGGCGCGCTTTCCGCTCGCCTTCGGCCGGATCGAGAACCGCAAGGCGGCGATGCTGCGCACGCGCGCGCCGCAGGCCGAGGCGCCGGCGTTCCAGAAGGCGCTAGGGAACCATCTGCTACGCGAAAAGGCGCCGAACATGGACGGGATCACCCTCGCACCGCATATCAAGGTCACTTATCGCGGCGACCTGCGGGATTCGCAGAGTTTAAGCGTGCTGGAATTGCCCCCGATCGGCTGGACGGTCGACGAGATCATCCTGACCGAAAGCATCGTCGGCAAGACCACCCATGTCGAACACGGCCGCTCCGCGCCGGCGCCTGAATCCGGGTGCCTGCGCCACTGCTAACTCGCCAATGCCATCCGGTTGCGGCCGCCGTCCTTCGCCGCATAGAGCGCGGCGTCGGCGCGCGAGAGCAGGCCGTCGAGCCCTTCGCCCGCCTGCGCCACTGCGACGCCGAAGCTGCACGTCATGCGTTGCAGCTCGGCCGCGGCGGGGACGGGCATGTGCGCCAGATCGTCGGCGATGCGCGCGACCAGCGCCGCCGCGTCGGTTTCCGCGGGAACCAGCAGCGCGAATTCTTCGCCGCCGATCCGCGCCACTAGCCCGGCCTCGGGCGCGGCGCGCGCCAGAACGGCGGCGGCGTGGGTCAGGGCCAGGTCGCCTGCGGCATGGCCCATGCTGTCGTTGATCCGCTTGAAATGGTCGATATCGGCAACAATCAACTGCATCGGCTCCCCCGCCGCCAGCCGCTCGCGCGCTGCCTCGACAAAGGCGCGGCGGTTCGCCAGCCCGGTCATCGCATCGCAGCGCGCCAGCTTATCCAGCGCCGCATTCGCCCGGTGCAATCGCCAGCTCAGCCACGCGATCCAGCCATAGGCGGGGGGCGCGACCAGCAACGGCACGATCGCCGATGCCCACATCGCATCGGCATAGTTCAGATCGCCGAACTGCGTATAACTTAGGTGGGTGAACAGCATCGACGCCGTGACCGAAAAGCCAACGACCAACACCCCGCCTAGGATCAGGCGCAGGGCGGGGTTGAAACGGCAGGCAGTACGATGCGGCATGGCCCGGTTGTAACGGCGCACGGCAAAAACATCTTAAGCAAAATGCCGCGCTGCCGCATGGCCCGGCCTTGCAAGGCCCGGAGCCGCAAAGTCGGATCGCCGCGCTGTCTGCCTTTACCCCGCAGCTTCAGCGCCGGCGCATCAACGCCTGCACCCCGACCGCCAGCGCAAGTTTATCGAGCCGCTCGCCGCAACGGCCTGCGTGACCGATGTAGCGTCGGGCTGTCGGCGACGTCGGCCTATAACCTCCGCCGCCGCCCCGATGCCCATGCGTTCCGCCATACGTGGGATGCCGCGACCGATTGCGGGATGCGGCGGCTGGTCGACGCCGCGCTAGCTCGCGCGGTCCACAGCGTGCCCGTTCGCATATTTTACAAGGGCGAACAGGTGGGCGCGCGGCGCGAATATCTCGAACGGGTCGCGATGTTCCTGATGCGCACGCGCGCCCCCATCGCTTTGGCGCCGCAGGGTCAGGCGACGCAGGCCGCGGCGCCGCGATTGCCGATGGTGACCCTGCCGAAGCCCGGCTGGCCGAGGCGCTCGCGCGGATCGGCGTGCCCGCCGACCCGCCGCCCGCCGACCCGATGCGCCTGCCCGGCCCGGCCGCCGACGACCGCGATGGCGCGGAACCAAGTGACTGATTTCAAAGGCCCGGAGGTGACAAGTTTGACAAGTTAAGGCAAAGCGGGCCCGAATGAATGACACCGCTCCCACCGTCCCCGAACCCGGCGGCCCCGAAAAGGGCGCAACCTTCTATCACGGCACCCGCGCCGATCTGGCCGTCGGCGACCTGCTCGCCGCGGGTTGGACCAGCAATTACGGCACGGAAAAGCCGCTATCGTGGATCTATTTCTCCGCCGCGCTGGAATCCGCGATCTGGGGCTGCGAACTCGCCGCGGGTGACGGCCGCGAGCGCATCTACATCGTCGCACCGACCGGCGACTGGTTCGACGATCCCAATCTCACCGACAAGAAATTTCCCGGCAACCCGACGCGCAGCTATCGCAGCCGCGCACCGCTGCGCATCGTCGGCGAAGTCGAAAGCTGGACCCCGCACCCGCCCGACGTTCTCGCCGCGATGAAGGACGGCCTCGCCCAGCTGAAGGCCGAGGGGAAGGATGTGATCATCGACTGACCGGGCGGGCGGGGCCGCGGCGCCGCCGGGATCAGCTGCTCGGGCGCTCGTCCTTGTAGAAGGGCCGGTCGCCGGCGATCGTCACCCGCTCCATCCGGCGCACCGCGGGGAAATAGTCGGATGCCGCATAATGCTGGCCGGCGCGATTGTCCCAAAAGGCGACCGACCCCGCCTCCCAGCGAAAGCGGCACTGATATTCGGGTATGGCCGCCTGCGCGTAGAGATGCGTCAGCAGCCAATCGCTCTCCTTCTCGCTCAGCCCCTCGATATGGCTGGTAAAGGCGGTGTTGACGTATAGCGCCTGCTCGCCGGTTTCGGGGTGGGTGCGTACCACCGGGTGGCGCTGCGGCGGATATTGGTCGTGCAGTTCCTCGGGCCGCTTGCCCAGCCGGCGGGCAAAGACGCGGGCGATGTCGTGAACGGCGGTCAGGCCGCGGCACCAGTCCTGCATCGCCGGCGACAGGCCGCGAAAGGCGGCGCCCATGTCGGCGAACAGCGTGTCGCCGCCGACGGGCGGTACCTCGACCGCGCGCAGGATCGACCCCAGCGACGGTTCGGCGCGCCAGGTGACGTCCGAATGCCACGCATTCTCCTGCCCCTTCGAATCGGGGCCATAGGCGATGTGCAGCACTTCGGGATCGGGCTGGTCCTTGGGCGTCGCGGGGTGAATCTCCAACGTCCCGAAGCGGCGGGCAAAGGCGATATGCTGCCGCGCGGTGATGAACTGGTTGCGAAAGAAGATCACCTTATGTGCCAGCAGCGCGGCGCGGATTTCGGCGATCGTCTCGTCATCCTGCTCGGCCGACAGGTCGATTCCATCGATCTCGGCGCCAATCGACGGGGTCATCGGCGTGACTTTCAGGCGGGCAAAACTGCGCGGCGACGCGGCGACGTTCATGGCATCTCTCTCCAACCGTTCCTGTTTTCAGCAGCGAATAGGCGCCCTCGCCGCCGCCGAGTCAAGGCGGCCGCTCCGGCCCGCGACGGAACCACGGGAGGCATTCGCGGGTCTTCTATGACGGAAGACCTGCGCTCCACCCGGCCGTCCCCCGGCCTTCCCCCCGACAGGTCAGGAGAGACGATATGAAAAAAGCAACGATGCTCACCCTCGCCCCCCTCGCCGCGGCGACCGCGCTGGCGGGCTGCGCCTCGACCGGCAGCTATGGCTATGACGATGGCGGCTATGGCTATTACGACAACAGCTATCACGACCGCTACGGCCGCTACGACTGGAACAATCCCGATCCGCGCTACGGCGGCTATTATGCCGACAATTATTACCGGAACGACCGGCGCTACCGCGAACGCCGGATGTCTGATGGCGACCGCATCTATCGCGGCCGCGACGGCAAATATTATTGCCGTCGCTCCGACGGCACCACCGGGCTGATCGTCGGCGGCATCGCGGGCGGCGTCCTCGGCAACGTCATCGCGCCGGGCGATTCGAAGACGCTGGGCACGGTGATTGGCGCCATCGGCGGGGCGGTCGCGGGCAATGCGATCGACCGCGGCAGCAAGAAGGACGACGTGCGCTGTCGCTAAGCGTCTCCGCCGGGCCGGCCTGTGCCGGCCCGGCGCACCGCCTCAATTCTCGAGCGTGTGTTCAAGCGTGATTTCGCAGTTCAAAAGCTTCGAGATGGGGCAATTGGCCTTCGCATCGGCAGCGATGGCCGCAAAACGGTCCGCCTCGATCCCCGGCACCCGCGCCGTCAGCGTGAGTGCCGATTTGGTCACTGCAAAGCCGTCGCCATCCTTGTCGAGCGTCACATCGGCCTTGGTATCGATCTGCCCGTCGCTGAACCCTGCCCGTGCCAGTGCGAAGGACAGCGCCATCGTGAAGCAGGACGCATGCGCCGCCGCGATCAGCTCTTCGGGATTGGTGCCGGGCCCGTCCTCGAAGCGCGAAGCAAAGCCATAGGGCTGCGCATCGAGCGCGCCGCGCGCCGTCCAGATATGCCCCTTGCCGTCCTTGCCGAACCCTTCGTACCGCGCCGAACCGCTGTTGACCGTCATCGCTTTACTCCTTCTGATGGCTTTCTCTTTGCAGGAAGCCCGCAGCGCTGCGATGGTTCCGGATCAGCGCGCAACACCGGCCTCGTCGAGCTCGCGGCCCAACCGGCCGGTCAGCCACAGCGCCCACATGCGAAAATCGGCGGCGAGGCTCCACAAGGGATAGGTAAAGGTCGCCGGGCGATTCTTCTCGACCCCGAAATGCGCCGCCCAGGCAAAGGCATAGCCCGCGACAGGAAGCGCAGCGAACAACCACCAGCGCCCGGTCGCAAGCGCGGCTACCGCCAGCAGCACGACGAGCGATGTCCCCACATAGTGCAGCGCCCGCGTGCGCGGCTTGCTATGCTCGCGCAGGTAGAAGGGCCAGAATTCGGCAAAACTGCTGTAAGTGCGTGCCATGACGGCAAGATGCGCAGGGTCGCGGTGCGGGTCAAGCCCGGCAACGCACTACCCCGCGCGGCTCATCCGGACGAGTGCAGCGTCGAGCGCTTGCAGGAATTGCGACCGGTCGGCCTTTGAAAAGGGTGGCGGCCCGCCGATCCCGGCTCCCATGCCGGCACGCAGATCGGCCATGATCGCGCGCGTCGCGATGGCCGGTCCGATCGAGGCTGTAGTGAACGGCTTGCCATTCGGCGCCAACACGGCCGCCCCCGCCTTGAGCGCGCGGTCGGCGAGCAGGATATCGGCCGTGACGACGATGCTGAGCGCATCGGCCTCCGCCGCGATCCAGTCGTCGGCAGCATCGAAACCGCCGGACACGGTTATCCGCTCGATCAGCGGGTGGTCGGGGACGCGCAGACGGCTGTTGCTGACGACCTTCACCGGGACTTCGTGGCGCCAGGCGACGCGGTAGATTTCGTCCTTCACCGGGCAGGCGTCGGCGTCGACCAGGATCGTCGGCGCCCCACTCATCCGGCGATCCCGTCCCATAACAGCTTCGCACCCAGCAGGACCATCAGGCCGTAGACGATCACATAGAAGCGCGCGCCGTCGATCCGCTTCAGCCAGCGCACCGTCAGCAGCGTCGCGACGATCGCCAGCGGCATCAGGAGCAGGGCCGCGACGATCACCTCGTGCGGGAAAGCGCCGAGCGCCAGATAGGCGGGAACCTTCATCCAGTTGACGATCGCGAAAAGGATGGCGCTGGTCCCGATAAAGCTGAGGTGCGGCAGCTTTCGCGGCGTCACCCACATCTGGAACGGCGGGCCGCCGGCATGCGCGATCTGGCTCGTGAACCCCATCAGCCCGCCGAACAGCGTCCCCACCCAGCCCGGCGAGCGCGACGCCGCGACGATGCGTCCGCCGCGTTCGACCCACAGGCGATAGAGGCCGAAGGCGAGCGTGATCGCACCGAGCGCCGCCATCAACTGCGCCTCATCGACGCGGTCGGCATAATAATATCCCGCCGCAACGCCCACCGCCGCGCCGGGGAGCATCCAGCCGATGACCCAGCCGTCCCACGTCTTGCGAAACGACCACACGCTGATGACGTCCTGCACGATCAGGATCGGCAGCAACAAAGCCGCCGCGGTGGCCGGCGGCAGCACCAGCGCCGCCAGCGGCGTTGCGAGCGCGCCGACCCCGGCCAGCCCGCCCTTCGCCATGCCGAGCAGGATGACCGCGACGATCAGCACCGCGAGCGTCAGCGGATCGGCAAGGATGCTCATACGACCGGCGGGTCGACCGCGTCGGGCAGCCGCCAGTCGATCGCGCCCCGGCCGTGCGCCTCCAGAAAGGCATTCGCTTGGCTGAACGGCCGCGACCCGAAAAAGCCGTTATGCGCCGACAAGGGCGACGGATGCGGTGCGCGCAGGATCAGGTGCGGGCCGTCGGCGCCCAGTCCCGGCACGTTCGCCGCCTTGCGCTGCGCATGGCTGCCCCACAGGATGAAGACCTTGGGCGCGGGGTCGGCAGCGACCGCTGCGACCGCAGCGTCGGTGAACTTCTCCCACCCCTTGCCCTGATGCGACGCCGCCTGCCCGCTTTCGACCGTCAGCACATTGTTGAGCAGCAACACGCCTTGTTCGGCCCAATGCTTCAGATATCCGTGCCGCGCGGGCGGGATGCCGAGGTCGCTCGCCATTTCCTTGTAGATGTTGACGAGGCTGGGCGGCGTGCGCACGCCCGGCTGGACCGAAAAGCACAGCCCGTGCGCCTGTCCGAGCCCATGATAGGGATCCTGTCCCAGGATGACGACGCGGACGTCCTGCGGCGGCGTCGCATCAAGCGCGGCGAACCAGTCGCGGGGGCGGGGAAAGATTGTCTTCCCCTTCGCCCGCTGTTCGCCCAGAAAGGCCCTGAGCTGCGCCATATAGGGCTGGTCGAACTCGCCGCCGATGCGCGCGAGCCAGTCGGGATGCAATTTGACATCGGCCATGCCGGCGCTTGACCAGAGCCGCGCCGCCTTGTCCAGCGTCCATTCCCTCGCTAGGCGGTCTGCAACGGCCATGGCACCGGAGGAGTGGGCGAATGACGCAGGAACGGGATGGCGCGATCGGCGATGCCTTGACGCTGCTTGAGGCCGTGGTGCGCGCGCGCCTCGCCGCGGGCGACGCCGGCGCCTCCTACGTCGCCAGCCTCGCCGCCAAGGGGCGCGGAAAGATCGCGCAAAAACTGGGCGAAGAAGCGACCGAAACGGTGATCGCAGCGCTGACCGAGGACGATGCGGCGCTGACCGGCGAGGCCGCCGACCTCGTCTTTCACCTGACCGTCCTGCTGGCCGAACGCGGCATCGGCTGGGATGCCGTCGCCGCCGAACTCGCCCGCCGCCACGGCATTTCGGGCCACGCCGAAAAGGCCGCGCGCGCGCCATAGCTGTGAGCCACAACCGGCACGAACCCAGGAGTCCCCATGCCCATCGACGCCACCCTGCCCTATGACGAGAATAATATCTTCGCGCGCATCCTGCGTGGCGATCTGCCGTCGAAACCCGTCTATGAAGACGAATTCGCTTTCGCCTTTCACGACATCAATCCGCAGGCGCCGCTCCACATCCTCGTGATTCCCAAGGGCGCCTATGTCAGCTGGGACGATTTTTCGGCACGCGCCAGCGATGCCGAAATCGCGGGTTTCATCCGCGCCGTCGGCAAGGTGGCCCGCGACCAGCAGCTCGTCGAACCCGGCTACCGCCTGCTCGCCAACATCGGCGGCCATGGCGGGCAGGAAGTGCCGCATCTCCACGTCCATATTTTCGGCGGCCAGTGGCTCGGACCGATGCTCGCGCGCTGAGCTTTCCCATGCTGCTGTGACCCGTGTCACAGCGGCGCCCCGCCCTCCGGCTAGGCGGGACCGGTACGCGGGGCATGCTGGACAGTTGCACCTGTTTCCAGCAGGATAATGACGGGTCCAGACGGGGAGACGACTCGATGATGACGGGATGGCGTGGGCTGGCGAACCGGCTGGCCGGCAAGATGCGATTCGCGCTCATCGTGCCCGTCGCGGTTGCGCTTGCGGCCGCTGGCGGCGACACCGTCCCGCAGGTCACGCTCGCCACGCCGAGCAGCGCCGGAAACGGCGACGGCACGATCAGCCGTTTCACCCTGCGCTTTTCCGAAGACATGGTGCCGCTCGGCGATCCGCGCGCCAAGGCACCCGCGACGAACGACTGCAAAGTGCCGTCGACCGGACGCTGGGTCGATACGCGCACATGGGTTCTGGAATTTGCCAAATCGCTCCCCGGCGGTGTCAGCTGCCATGTCGAACTGCGCGCCGACCTGCGCACGGCGCGCGGCGTCAGCGTCGTCGGCAACGACCGGTTCGAGATCGACACCGGCGGTCCGTCGGCGCGCGCCGTCCTGTCGGGCGACCGCTATGACGGGATCGAGGAAGACCAGATATTCCTCGTCGCCACCAACGTCGCGGCCGATCGCGCCTCGGTGGGCCGCTATGGCTATTGCGCCGTCGATGGCATCGGAGAGAAGATTCCGCTCGACGTGCTGCCGCGCGAAACGACCACCGAAATCCTGACCGGCGTCGGCGACGGCGACTGGCGGCGACAGCAGTTCAGCTACGATGCCGGCCTGCCGCTGCGGCTGCCCGCAGCAGGCGCCGATCGCGAGGCGATGCTCGACCGGATCGTCCCGGTCAAATGCCGCCGTCCGCTGCCCCCCGGCCGCGAAATGGCGCTCGTCTGGGATGCCCGCATCGCCCAGCTTGGTGCGCCGAGCCGTACCGCCGGCCGCGATCAGCGCTTCGACTATGATGTGCGCCCCGTTTTCACCGCCAAGATGGCGTGCAGCCGCGTCAATCCGCAGGCGGGCTGCAACCCGATCAAGGATGTCGTGCTGAGCTTCGCTGCTCCGGTCGCGCGCGCGGCCGCGCTCGCCGCGACGCTGAAGACCTCTGACGGCAAACAGCTGACGCCCAAAGCGAGCGACGACGACAAGAACGATGCCTGGCTGACGCAGGTGCGCTTTGCGGGGCCGCTGCCGCAGAATGTCGACGCGACGATCGTGCTGCCCGCCGACATTCGCGATCAGAGCGGCCGTGCGCTGCAGAATCAGTCGAACTTTCCGCTGAAATTCCACATCGACCGCGCCCCGCCGCTGGTCAAGTTCGCGGCCGACTTCGGCATATTGGAGGCAAGCGAGGGCGGCGTCCTGCCGGTTACCGTGCGCGGCGTGGAAGCCTCGCTGGTCCAGCGCGGGCTCAAGATGCCCGCCGCGACCCTGCGCGTCGGCGATGACGATGCCGCGGTCGCGCGCTGGCTGAAGCGCGTCGAGGATGCCGGCAAGACCGACTTTCGCGATGAGAAGAACGCGAAGGGCGAGGATATCAGCGTCAATTACACCGGCACGACGTCGGTATTCGATGGCGCCCCCGCAGGCGGCGAGCGGCGCGACCTGCAACTGACCCCGCCGGGTGGCGGCAAGGAGTTCGAGGTCGTCGGCATCCCGCTCGCCGAAAAGGGCTTTCACGTCGTCGAAATCGCCAGCCCCGAACTCGGCGCCGCACTGCTGGGGCGCAAGGCGACCCGCTATGTCGCAACCGCTGCGCTCGTCACCAACATGGCGGTGCATTTCAAATGGGGCCGCGAATCCTCGCTCGCCTGGGTGACCGCGCTCGACACCGGCTTGCCCGTGGGCGGCGCCGATGTCCGGATCACCGACAGTTGCACCGGGCGCCTGCTCGCGCGCGGTACCGCCGACAAGGCCGGCCGGCTCGCCTTCCCAACCGGCCTCCCCGAGCCCGAAACCTATTCGAGCTGCGAAGAGGATGCCGACCCCGCGAACAGCGAAGGCCATGCGCTGATGGTGTCGGCGAGATCGGGTGACGATTACAGCTTCACGCTGACCGATTGGGGTGACGGCATCCGTCCCTATGATTTCGACCTGCCCTATGGCTGGTCCGAACGCGACGATCTGTTGCACACCCTGTTCGACCGCTCGCTGGTCAAGGCCGGCGAAACGGTCAACATGAAGCATGTTCTGCGCCGACAGGTCGGCCAAGGATTTGCGATACCCGAGGCGATGACGGGCAAGCTGCGCCTCGTCCATCGCGGTTCGGACACCGAATTCGACATGCCCTTCGCGATCGACGCCAACGGCAGCGGCGAAAATGTCTGGAATGTGCCTGCATCGGCGCCGATGGGCGATTACGACCTTGTCTTCGTCACCAAGGACAAGAAGGGCGAGGAAAAGACGATCTGGTCGTCCGAATCGATCCGCGTCGACGAATATCGCCTGCCGACGATGAAGGCAGCGATCACCGGCCCCAAGACGGCGTCAGTGCGGCCGACGCAGGTGCCGTTGTCGCTGTTCGTCGGCTATTTGTCGGGCGGCCCGGCGGCCAATCTGCCGATCGAGATCCGCACCGATTTCACCCCGCGCTGGTCACCGCCCGAAGACTATCGCGACTGGGATTTCGACGGCAAGCCGGTGAAGGAGGGCATCGTCCAGCTCGACGACAGCGGCGACGAGCCCGAACCCGACATGCCACTCGCGCGCTCGACGCCGCTCGTCCTTGACGCCAACGGCAGCGCGCAGACGAGCATCACCGTCGATCAGCCGATCGTCGAACCGACGCAGATGGCGGTCGAGATGGACTATGAGGATGCCAATGGCGAAACGCTGACCAGCCGCCGCGGCATCATGCTCTACCCCTCGGCGGTGCGCCTCGGGCTCAAGACCGACGGATGGCTGATGCGCGACAACGACCTGCGGCTCAAATTCATTGCGCTCGATCTCGACGGCAAGCCGATCGCGGGGCAGCGCATCCAGGTTGCGCTCTACAATCGCGAGATACTGACCGCGCGGCGGCGCCTGATCGGCGGCTTCTATGCCTATGACAACCAGATGCGCACGACCCGGCTCGGCACCAGTTGCACCGCAACGACCGACAAGCTCGGCCGGGCGAGCTGCGCGATGGCGCCCGGCGTGTCGGGCGAGGTGACGGTGGTCGCAACCACGGTCGATGCCGATGGCAACGAAGCGCGCGCGGTCCGTTCGGTCTGGCTTGCGGGCGATGACGATTGGTGGTTCGGCGGTGACAATGGCGACCGCATGGACGTGATCGCCGAAAAGCCGCGCTATGCCGCCGGCGACACGGCGGTCTTCCAGGTCCGCATGCCCTTCCGCGAGGCCACCGGCCTCGTCACCGTCGAACGCGAAGGCGTGCTGTCGAGCTTCGTCGTCCCGCTGAAGGGCACCGACCCGATTGTGAAGGTCAAGCTACCAGCGACCTATGCACCCGACGTCTATGTTTCGGTGATGGCGGTGCGCGGCCGCGTAACCGGCGGCGAGAGCTGGTTTCGCAAGATGAAGCGCGCCGTCGGCTTCAAGATCGAGAATAGCGAAGGCGCGCCGCCGACCGCGCTCGTCGATCTTGCCAAGCCGAGCTATCGCCTCGGCATCGCGCGCATCAAGGTGGGTTGGGAAGGGCATCAGCTCGACGTCAAGGTCAAGGCGGACAAGGCGAAATATGCGATCCGCGACAATGCCAAGGTCGCGATCGAGGTGCGCACCCCGAACGGCAAACCCGCGGCGGGCGCCGACGTCGCCTTTGCGGCGGTCGATGAAGCGCTGCTCCAGCTTTCGCCGAACAAGAGCTGGGAACTCCTCGATGCGATGATGGGCGAACGCCCGCTCGACGTGCTCACCTCGACCGCGCAGATGCAGGTCGTCGGCAAGCGTCACTATGGCCGCAAGGCGCTGGCGCCCGGCGGCGGCGGGGGCGGCGACCTCAGCGGCCTGACGCGCGAGGATTTTCGTCCCGTGCTGCTGTGGAAGGGCCATGTCGCGCTCGACAGCAAAGGCCGCGCCGTCGTCGACGTGCCGCTTTCCGACAATCTTTCAGCCTTCCGCCTCGTCGCGATCGCGACCGACGGCGCCCAATATTTCGGCACTGGCGAAACGAGCGTCCGCACCGTTCAGGATCTGGGCGTCTTTGCCGGCCTGCCCGACCTTGTCCGCACCGGCGACACCTATGATGCGCGGTTCACGCTGCGCAACGGCACCGATCAACCGATGGAGGTGGTCGCCAACGCCACGCTGTCGCCCGCAATTGCGACCGCGCCGCCGCTCACCGTCACGATCCCGGCGGGCGGTGCGGTGCCAATCAGCTGGTCGATGACCGCGCCCGCCCAGCCCGGCCCGCTGCAATGGACGGTCGAAGCGGTGTCGAAAAATGGCAAGCAGCGCGACCGGCTCGTCTTCGACCAGCAGGTCGAACCGGCGGTGCCGATCGAAACCTGGGCCGCCAGCCTTGTTCGCGTCGGCTCGACCAGCAGCCTGCCGATCGGCGTGCCCGCGGGCGCCTTGCCCGGCGGCTATGTCGATGTCACCCTCGCGGGAACGCTCGCACCGCCGCTCGCCGGAGTGCGCGATTATATGGCGATCTATCCCTATAATTGCTTCGAACAATCGACCTCGCGTGCGATCGCGCTCGGCGACCTCGGTCGCTGGCAGGCGCAGGCAGGCGCCCTGCCCACCTATCTCGATAAGGATGGGCTGCTGCGCTATTGGCCGAACGACCGGCTCGACGGTTCGGCCGAGCTTACCGCCTATGTCATGGCGGTGACCGCAGCGAATGGCTTTGCGATCCCCGAAGAGCCCAAGGCACGGATGATCAAGGCGCTGCAGGCGGTCGTCGAAGGACGGCTGACGCGCCGCGGCTACGGCCCCTATGATCTGCGCCCGGTCCGCATCGCCGCGCTCGCCGCGCTGGCCCGCAACAATGCCTCGAGCGCACAGCTCGTCGCCGCGATCGACGTCAAGCCCGTCGATATGGCGACCGGCACGCTTGCCGACTGGCTCGTCGCGATCGAACGGACGCCGGGGGTCCGCGGCGCCGCAGCGCTGCGCACCGCGGCCGAAGCCGAACTGCGCAAGCGGCTTGTCTATGAAGGCACGCGGCTCGACCTCGTCGACGACGCGAAGGCGCCCTGGTGGATGATGACCAGCGGCGACGAAATGGCGATCAAGGCGCTCGAAGCCGTGCTCGGCCGCAAGGGCTGGGAAGAGGACACCGGCAAGATGATGGTCGGCGTCGCGCAGCGCCAGCGTCGCGGCCATTGGGATACGACGCCTGCTAATGCCTGGGGCGCCATTGCGGTCCGCCGCTTCGCCGAGCTCAATCCGGCAAGCGCGATCACCGGCGTGACCCGTATCGCGCTCGGCGGCGGCAGTGCGGCGCAGACCTGGTCGCTTCCCGCCGACGCCGCGCCGCTCAGCTTGCCGCTGGTCAGCGGGACGATGAGCCTGAAGCAGGAAGGCACCGGCAATCCGTGGGCGACGGTCAGCGTACGCGCGGCCGTCCCGCTCAAGGAACCGCTCGACGCCGGCTACCGGATCAAGCGGTCGGTCAGCATCGTTAAGGCGGCGAACAAGGACCGGCTGACCCGCGGCGACGTGATCAAGGTACGGATCGAAATCGTCGCAAGTGCGGGCCGCACCTGGGTCGTCGTCAACGATCCTGTCCCGCCCGGCGCGACGATCGTCGGCAATCTGGGCGGACAGTCCGAGATGCTCGGTGCCCAGGCGACCGTATCGAACTGGCAGCCGAGCTATGTCGAGCGGGGCCGCGACAGCTGGCGCGGCTATTATGGCTGGATGCCCGCCGGCACCCATGCGGTGGAATATGTCCTGCGCCTCAACGGCTCGGGCCGCTTCACCCTGCCCCCTACGCGGGTCGAGGCGATGTATTCGCCCGCAATCCGCGGCCAGTGGCCGAACGGTGCGATGACGGTCGCGGCCGCGGCGCAGTGATGGATCTGCGGCCCAACATGTTCCTCCCTGTCGCGCAGCGATGGGGCGGTGGCAGCGCGCAGCGCTGACGGAGGGGCTTTTGACGCACCCTTGCGGCCCCTCCACCATCCTTCGGATGGTCCCCCTTCCCATGCCCTTGGCACGGGGAGGATTTGTCAGGCGTTTCGATCGATGACGACAACCCCGAGCCGCCGCTGGTTCGATATGCTGGCGTGGGTGGCGCTCGCCGCGCTGGTCCTCGCCACCGCCGCGCACCTGGTTACGCGCCCGCCGGCGATGCCCGACTATGATGCGGTGCGCGCTGCATGGAAGCCGAGCGAAGCATGGCTTTACGACCGCGAGGGGCGATTGCTCGACAGCGAACGCGTCAATTTCGAGCGCCGCCGCCTTGCCTGGGTGCCGCTGAACGACATCAACCCGGCGGTGCGCGACACGGTGGTCGCGGCGGAGGACAAGCGCTTCTGGTCGCATGGCGGGGTCGACTGGCTGGCGATAGCGAGTGCCGTACGCGCCCGCTGGACCGGCGGACGCTCGCGTGGGGCCTCGACGTTGCCGATGCAGCTTGCCGCCTTTCTGGCGCCCGAACTCGCACAGCCCGGCCAGCGCGGCTGGCTCGCCAAGCTGCGCCAGATGCGCGCGGGACAGGAACTCGCGGCGCATTGGACGCACGACCAGATGCTCGAAGCTTATCTGAACCTCGTCCCGCTGCGCGGCGAAATTCAGGGAATCGGCGCGGGCGCCGAAAATCTGTTCGGCAAGCGTCCGGCCGACATGAGCGGCACCGACGCCGCGTTGCTCGCGGGTCTGCTGCCCAATCCGGCGGCAAGCCCCGACGCGCTCGGTGCACGCGCCTGCCGCATCGCGCATGCCGCCGATTGCGGCGCGATCCGCGCCGCGGCAGGCGTGCTGACCTCGGGCGAGCGCGCCGCGCGCTACGACCCGGCGCTCGCACCGCACCTCGCGGTACGTCTGCTCGACAAAGCGGGCAAGCGCGTGACCTCGACCATCGACCGCGACGTCCAGGCCGCCGCGACTGTCGCGATGCGCCGCCAGCTCGCCGGGCTCGGCCCCGATCGCGTCCGCGACGGCGCGGTCGTCGTCCTCGACAATGCCACCGGCGAGGTGCTCGCCTATGTCGGCGGCGTCGGCCTTAAGTCCACCGCGGCGCAGGTCGACGGCGCCAATGCGCGGCGGCAGGCGGGTTCGACCCTGAAGCCGCATCTCTATGCGCAGGTGATCGAGCATGGCTGGCTGACCGCCGCTTCGATACTCGACGACAGTCCGGTTCAGCTCGACACCGCCTCTGGTCTCTATGTTCCCAAAAATTACGACCACAGCTTCAAGGGGCCGGTCAGTGTGCGCAGCGCGCTCGCCTCGTCGCTCAATGTCCCCGCCGTGCGCACGCTGGTCATCGACGATGTGCAGGAATTTCGCGATCGGCTCTGGGCTCTTGGCTATCACGGGCTAGTCGAGGACGGCGAATATTATGGCTTCAGCCTCGCCCTCGGCTCGGCGGAGGTCAGCCTTGTCGAACAGGCGAATGCCTTTCGCACCCTTGCCAATCTCGGCCGCTGGTCGCCCGTCCACTTCATCATGGGAGAACCGCGCGGCGAGGAACGCCAGATCGTCAATCCGGGGGCCGCCTTCATCGTCGGCGACATATTGGCGGACGCGTCGGCGCGCACCGATGCCTTCGGCGCCGACAGCGCGCTGCGCCTTCCCTTCTGGGCCGCGGCGAAGACCGGCACGTCGAAGGGGATGCGCGACAATTGGTGTATCGGTTTTTCGGATCGCTACACAGTGGCCGTCTGGGTCGGCAATCTCGAGGGCGATTCGATGCGCGCAGTGTCGGGCACATCGGGCGCGGCGCCGGTCTGGCGCGACGTGATGCTCGCGCTCCACGCGGGCCGGCCAGGCAAACCGCCGGCGATGCCGGACAATGTCGAAACGCGGCGGATCAGCCTTCCCGGCACGCGCGAACCGCCGCGACGCGAATATTTCCTGCGCGGCACCGCGCAAAGCGAAATGGCGGCCGCCCCGGCCGCCGCGCGCCGCCCGCGCATCACCAGCCCGGTCAGCGGCAGCGTCTATGCGCTCGATCCCGATGTTCCGATCGACCGGCAGCGCTTGGCGGTGATCGTCAG
Source organism: Sphingopyxis sp. Q841 (assembly GCF_052384365.1). Taxonomy (NCBI): domain Bacteria; kingdom Pseudomonadati; phylum Pseudomonadota; class Alphaproteobacteria; order Sphingomonadales; family Sphingopyxidaceae; genus Sphingopyxis; species Sphingopyxis sp. Q841. The sequence goes on from NZ_JBQSUM010000001.1 coordinate 1,169,657, forward strand.
CGGCGACGTCGCCGGTTACCGCCTGCTGCTCGACAAGGCGGTGCTCGGCGACGCCGACGCGGGCCAACAGCTTTTGCCGCGCCCCGGAAGCCATATCCTGACCCTCGTCGACCCCGGTGGACGGATGATCGACCGCGTCCGATTCACGGTGCGGTAAAGCGGACTGTCACACCTCTGAAATTAAGTTGCGCTGCCGCGAGGAGCGGTTAGTCTGCCCCGCCAGGAGACGGGCCCGTTCGGGGCCTCAAAGGGGATATTTGCATGATATTTGGTCGCGTCAAACCGCTCGACGCCATCTTGGCCACGGCCGAGAAAAAGTCGCTGCACCGAACGCTCGGTGCCTTTCAGCTCACGATGCTCGGCATCGGCGCCATCATCGGGACGGGGATATTCGTCTTGACCGCAGAGGCGGCGCAGAAGGCCGGCCCCGGCATGATGTGGAGCTTCGTGATCGCGGGGCTGGTCTGCGTTGTGGCGGCGCTCTGCTATTCCGAACTCGCATCAATGGTGCCGGTTTCGGGTAGTGCCTACACCTACACTTATGCTGTCATGGGCGAATTGCTTGCCTGGACTGTCGGCTGGGCGCTGATCCTCGAATATGCGGTAGCCGCATCAGCCGTGTCGGTCGGTTGGTCGGGCTATTTCGTGGGGCTCTTATCCAATGCCGGCATAGAATTGCCCATGTCGCTGACCGTCGGCCCCTATGCCGGCGGGATCGTCAACCTCCCGGCGCTGGTTATCGCACTGCTCGTGACTTGGCTGCTGATGATCGGCACGACCGAAAGCGCGCGCGTTAACGCCGTCCTTGTCATCATCAAGGTAACGGCCCTCACGATGTTCATCATTCTCACTCTGCCGATGATGCAGGGGAAGAACTTCGAACCCTTCCTGCCCAATGGCTGGTTCGGTCAGGCTTCCGGGCTTGGCGCCGTCGGCGCAGCCGCTTCGATCTTCTTTGCCTATGTGGGCTTCGACGCCGTTTCGACCGCAGCCGAAGAAACAAAGAACCCGCAGCGCAATGTACCGATCGGCCTGATCGCTTCGCTTGCTATCTGTACGGTGTTCTATCTCGCGGTGGCAGCGGGCGCGATCGGCACCGTCGGCGCTCAGCCGGTTTCAGGCCTCGGAGGCGAAATTCTCGCTCCTGGGTCGAGCGAACTTGCCGCGCGCTGCGCATCGCTCGCCGCTGCCGGCTCCGAACCGCTTGTCTGCTCGCGCGAAGCTCTGGCTCATGTTCTGCGTGAGATCGGCCACCCGGCGCTGGGCAATGCCATCGGTCTTGCCGCTTTCCTTGCGCTGCCATCGGTCATTCTGATCATGCTGTTCGGGCAGACGCGGATCTTCTTCGTGATGGCACGCGACGGCCTTCTGCCTGAAAAGCTCGCCACTATTCACCCCAAGTGGAAAACCCCGCACGTCGTCACGATGATCACGGGGGTCGCGGTCGCCTTCTTCGCCGCCTTCCTGCCCGTCGGCAAGCTCGCCGATATTTCGAACTCCGGCACGTTGTTCGCCTTTTTCATGGTCGCCATCGCGGTCCTGATTCTGCGCATAAAGGAACCCAACCGGCATCGGCCGTTCCGCACGCCTCTCGTGTGGGTCGTATCGCCGCTCGCCATTTTCGGCACGCTCGGTCTCTACATGAACCTGCCGTTCGACGCGAAAATGGTGCTCCCGGTCTGGGGTGGCGTCGGCTTGGTACTCTATTTTCTCTATGGCTATCGTCGCAGCCACGTCGGCCGCGGGATCGTCGAGGTGCATGAGGACGACGCCGATGCGCCGCCGCCGCCAGTGCCCCCGGCGCCGTCGTTCGACTGATGCGGCATCGTCGCGCGAATGGGAAAGGGGGCTTCGGCCCCCTTTCTTTTGCTCAACTTAATAGGGACTTTTCGGCGCGGTCCCCGGACGCGTGAACAGCTTGCCGCGCTCGGCCCAGAAGACCAGCGCCAGCCCGGCAATGCCCGACACCAGAAAGGCATAGGCAAGCGGCAGCGTCGTACCGTTGTAAAGCTGCCCGATCAGCGCGCCCATCACCGCGGCCAACAGCGTCTTGCAGAAGCTCTGATAGGAGGAGGCGACCCCGGCCATATGGCCGAAATCCTCCATCGCGATCGACCCGAAATTGCTGCCGATGAAGCCGATCAGCCCGACGTTGACCATCATCAGCGCGGTGAACATCCACAACGTCTCGGTGCCGCTCAGCGCGACGACGATCTGTACCGTCGCGGTCGCCATGAAGGCAAAGACCGCGCTCTGCGACACGCGCCGCGCACCGAAGCGCTCGACGATCGCGGCATTCGAAAAATTGGCGATCGCGATACCCGCGGCAACACAGGCAAAGACAAGCGGAAACCAGCTTTGCGCGCCGAACACTTCGGCGATGATCTGTTCACTGCTGTTGAGATAGCCATAAAGCGCGCCTTGCATCATCGCCGACGCGATCATATAGCCCGCCGCCCGGCGGTGCCGCGTCACCGTCGCCCAGCCTGCAATCATCGTGCGCGCATCGAGCGGCCGGATGTCGTCCGGATCGAGGGTTTCGGGCAAACGGCGCAGCCACAGCAGCATGACGACGCCCATCACCGCCAGCACGATGAAGATCGCACGCCAGTTCGCGACCGCCGTGATCCCCGCACCCATCGTCGGCGCGATCGCGGGAACGATCATGAACACCAGAAAGATCATCGACAGCCGCTTCGCCATAGCGTCGCCCGAAAAAAGGTCGCGAATGACCGCGACGACGATCACGCCGAGCGCTGCGCTGATCATGCCGTGCCCGAAGCGCAGCGCGAGCAGCAGCGGGAAGCTGTTCGCCAGCCCGCAGCCGATCGAAAAGGCGACATAGGCGAACAGGGCCGGCACGAGCACGCCCTTGCGGCCGAAGCGATCGGACAGCGGTCCGTAGAATAGCGAACCGATGCCGATGCCCAGCAAATAGGTCGAAATCACATATTGCCGGTCGTTCGCGACGGCGACCCCCAGCCCCTCGCCGATCGCGGGGAGCGCGGGCAGCATCGAATCGATGGCGAGCGCATTGAGTGCCATGACCATCGCCATCATGAACACCATTTCGCGGTCGCCGGGCATGCGGGACCGCGGGGCGGATTCGGTCATTTTGTGCATTGCGAAAGGCCTATGCGCCTCCGGCACGGTTTTGGATAGTCCCGCGCCGCCGAAAAGCTATGCAATGCAGCAACATCGGCGAGGTAGGCGTCTATGCCGCCCCATCTGCCCACAAAAAAAGGGCCGCTCCAACAGAGCGGCCCCTCTCATTTCCGATATCCGGACGATCAGGCCTGACGGGTGCCCGTCATCGCCATCGAACCGAACGGGCCGGCCTTGATCGTGCCGGTCAGCGTGTCGCCGTCGATCGTCGCTTCGCATTCGAGCGTCATCGGCATCGGCACCTTCATGTTCATCGTCCACGTCAGCTTGTTGCCGTCGACCTTGCCATTCTCGACATCGAGCGAGCCCATCGCGCCGGCATTCTGGCCGGTGAAGCTGTCGCCGTTGCTGTTCACGGTGAAAACCGACTTCTGGTCGCCCATCGGCGACTTGGTAACGCAGTCATAATTGCCATCGACCTGAGACATCGAAACTCTCCTACTGAAACTAATGTTAGTTAGCGGGCTTCGCTGTTTCCACGGGCAGACCCAATCCGTCAAGCTGCGGTTTTACCACAGCGGCATCCCCGACGACGACATAGACGAGGTCGCCGGTACTCAGCTCCTTGCGCGCCGCAGCATCGAGTTCCTCGGCCGTCATCGCCTCATATTTCGCCGGCAGCGTTTCATAATAATTGTCGGGCCGGTGATATTTGACGATCGCACGCAAGCCGCCGAGCACGTCGCCCGATGTCTCGAAGCTGCCCGGCAGTTCGCGCACGCTGCCGTTCGTCGTGCGTTCCAGCTCTTCGGCGTTTACGCCCTTGTCGCCGATGAACGCGGTCAATTCCTTCTGGAATTCGCGGATCGAATCGCCGGTCCGGTCGGCCTGCACCGGCGCCACCGCCACCCAGGTCACGCGGTCGGCTTCGCCCGAAACGCGCGAGCGCACGCCATAGGACCAGCCCTTGGTCTCGCGCAGGTTCATGTTGAAGCGCGAAAGGAAGCTGCCGCCGAAAATATCGTTCGCCTGGCGCAGTACTTCCAGATCGTCGCCGCCCTTCACGTCGAGTACCTTGCCCGCGATGATGATCGACTGCGGCGACTTGGGCCGATCAACGAGCAGGATGCGCGGCTGCGGCTTCGGAATCGCAATCTCGAAATGCTTTTCGGGTTTCGCGGTCTTCGGCGCCTTCCAGTCGCCGAAAGCGGCGTCGAGCTGCTTCGTGACGTCTTTCAGTGTCGTGTCGCCGACGACGAAGATGCGGGCATTGTCGGGGCGAATCCACGTCTGGTGGAATGCCGCGAGCTGGTCGCGCGTCGCGGCTTTGACCGCCGCTTCGTTGCCGAGGCCCGACGGCGGGATGCCATAGGGATGATCGGCGCCGTAAAGCACCGGCATCAGCACGCGGCTGGCGATCGCATTGGGATTGTTGAGTTCAGCGTTCAGGCGGTTGAGCTGCTGCGCGCGCACCCGCTCCAGTTCCTTGCCGTCAAAGGCCGGGTTACGGATATAATCGGCGAGCAGGCCCAGCGACGCGCTGAGGTTCGGCTTGAGCGCGAACAGGCTGAACACCGTTTCGTCGGCGTTCGCCGAACCGTCGATCTGGGCGCCGAGGCGTTCCTTCGCTTCGGCGAAGGCGATCGAATCCTTGCTCGTCGTGCCTTCGTCCATCAGGCTGAGCATCAACGACTGGGTGCCGAGCGCATTGTGCGGATCGGCGGCATAGCCGGCATCGAAGCTCACCGCGACCTGCACCGTCGGTACCGCGGTCCGGCGCGCGAAGACGACTTCCATTCCGTTCTTTAGCTTGGCGCGTTCGATCGCCGGAAATTCGAGCGCTTTGAGGTCCATCACCGCTGGAAGCTGCGAACGATCGGCGATCGAGGTCGCCGTGCCGACACCCGTGTCAGGCCCGACGTCGCCGAGCGCCGCATTCCAGTAACGGTCGGGCGATACCGCCGCCACCGGCTTGCCTTCGGTGAAGGCCCCGCCACGATTTTCACCGCCTTCGGTACGCTCGCCGGGCGAGTAGGTCAGCGAGAAAGCCGGACGCGACATCCATTTGTCGGCCACCGCCTTCGCCTGCTCGGGGGTCACCTTCGCCAGCCGGTCGAGCTCGGTCTTGTAATAGGCGGGATCGTTCGAATAGAGCGCGCCCTCCGCGAGCGTCACCGCCTTGCCGCCAAAGCCGCCGACCGATTCCAGCCCCGAAATCGTACCGCCGAGATAGCTGGCCGCGGCACGCTGCAATTCGTCCGCGGTCGGGCCGGTCGCCAGGAAATCGGCGATCTGCGCGTCAAGCTTTTCGCCGACGACCTTGGGGTCGACGCCCGGCTTCACGTCGGCCTGCACGATCAGAAAGCCTGCATCCTCCAGCGTTTGCGCGAACGCCGCGACGCTGACCGCGACCGGGTCCTTGCGGACGAGCGCATTGTCGAGCCGCGACGACGACAGGCCGCCAAGCACCGCAGTCGCCATTTGCAGCGGCACCGATTCGGGATCGTTGAGGCCGGGAATCGCCCACATGCGGTAGATGCGGGTGGTCGGAATGAGATCCTTGACCTCCTTGGCGAGCGGTGCGGGAAGTGTCGGAACAGAGGTTTGCGGCGCCTTCACTTCGGGGCCGCGCGGAATGTCGCCGAACCATTCGGCGACCTTGGTCTTTGCGGTGGCAAGGTCGATGTCGCCCGCCAGCACGAGCACGGCATTGTTGGGGCCGTAATTGTCGCTGAACCACTTCTTCACATCGGCAAGGCTCGCCGTGTTGAGGTCGGTCATGGAACCGATGGTGCTGTGATGATAGGGATGCCCCTTGGGGAACAGATTTTCGAAGATTTCGTACCGCAGCAGACCGTAGGGATTATTGTCGCCCTGGCGTTTTTCGTTCTGGACGACGCCGCGCTGGTTATCGAGCTTTTCCTGCGTCACTGCGCCGAGCAGATGGCCCATGCGGTCGCTTTCGAGAAACAGCGCGCGGTCGAGCGCGCCGGTCGGCACCGTTTCGAAATAGTTGGTGCGGTCGGTATTGGTCGTGCCGTTGAAATCGGTCGCGCCGACCTGTTGCAGCGGTTCAAAGAAGTCGCCCGGCGAATTTTCCGAACCGTTGAACATCAGATGTTCGAACAGATGCGCAAAACCCGTCTTGCCCGCGGGTTCGTGCTTCGATCCGACGCGATACCAGACCGACACCGCGACGACCGGCGCCTTGTGATCTTCGTGCACGATCACGCGCAGTCCGTTGTCGAGCGTGAAGCTCTGGTACGGAATATCGACCGCCTTCACCAGTTCGGAAATCGGCGCGGGCTGCGCCTCCTTGGCTTTGGCAAGGGCGGGGCCGGCCGCGACGAGCGACGTCGATACGGCCAGGGCGACGGCAAAGCGATGGAAGCGGGTCATGGATATCCTCTTGAAACCGGGGGCACGAAACGCGCCGGTGACGAGCATGCCGGACGGCACTGTATCAACGGTTTAGGACAGCTCTGCTGCGCTTTCAAGGCCGATAGAATCGCGCTCCGCTCGCGCGAAGCGCCGCCGGATCGAAAAGCACCGGCTTCAACCGATGCGCGACGAACAGAGGGGCCTGGTCGTTGTAATGCGGACTTTCCGGTCGCGTCGTCGCGGCACCGAAGGGCTGCACCGATTCCGAATGGACGCGTCCCGCCTTGTCCCACGTCACGAACATGATGAAGCTGTCGCCGTGCCGCACCTTCAGCCGGCCGTCGGGTTCAACGTCCCACAGGGTCGAAGCCCGCACCGTATCGTTGCCGCCATCGAGCGGCAGGTCGACCCGGTGGGCACCTTCGCCATGGCGCAGCCGCAGCACGGTCCCCAGCGCGGGGTCGAGCGTCCCGAAATATGTCTGAAGATGCACAGCGCTGTCGCGCAGCACCGTCATCGGATCGGGGTCGGCCTTGCGCTGATAGTGACTGCCATTCGCCGGGCGCAGCACAAGCAGCGCCAGCGCATCGCCCTGCCCTTTGCCGTCCAGGTTCCAGTCCCACGCGCGCAGCAAATCTTGCGCCGCCGCGATCTGCGCATCGCCCTTGGCATCGAGCGCGAGCAGCCGGTCGATCCAGACCTTGGCATAGCCGCTCTTCGCATAGGCGGTGTCATATTTGATCGTCTTCAGCCGCGCGGCATCGATCGGTCCTGGCGCCCCGAACAGGTCGATCAGGCGCACCGCGCGATTGGTCATGTCGTCCTCGATCCCCATCAGCGGCGAAAAGGCCGCCGGATCGAGTTCGCTGCCCGGCCCCGCCGCGACCCACGGCGTATTGTTGGCGTTCATCACGAAACCCGAGCGCGGATTGACCAGCGCCGGCACCCGCTCGAACGGCAGCGACTTCGTCCAGACGTCGGCAGATGTGTCGCCGGGCAGTACGCCGCGCCAGTTGAAACCCGCCGGGCGGTCGGGGAACATCGCGTTGTAGAACAGGCCGATATTGCCTTGGGCATCGGCATAGATGAAGTTGGTCGCCGGAACCCCCTGCCCCGCCATCGCCGCGCGCCATTCGGCGAAATTCTTCGCCTTGTTCAGCCGATAATATTGGGTGACCATCGCCGACTGGTCCATGCCGGCATAGCGAATGGCAAAGGCACCCTTGGCATTCTTGATCACCGGGCCCTGGACCGATCGCCACACGGTCTGCGGCACCGGCAGCACGAAGGGACCATATTTGACCCGCAGCCACACGCGCCGCTTTTCCAGCGGCAGCCATTTGCCGTCGAAGCGATATTTTTCGCCGCTGTCGTCGAGCACCAGCTTGTACACGTCGATCAGGTCTGGCCGGTTCACCGTGTTGGTCCAGCCCAGATATTTATTGTGGCCAAGGAAGGGGTAAGGCGAACCGGGAAAGTTGGCGCCCGCAAAATCCCACCCTTCGCCCGAATGGACGACCAGTTCGTACCAGGCGACCCCGCCGGTCCACGGCTGATGCGAATTGGAGACGAGCCGCGTCGCGCCATCAGGAGCCCGACCCGGCGCCACCGCCATGCCATTCGACCCATTATGGTCGGGGTCGCGGCCGACCGGGGTCAGCTCGCGCGGAACCAGCTTGCCGGCGGCATCGAGCGCCGGACCGCCTTCGCGGAACAATGGCTTGCCTTCGGTCAGGCGCCCCAGCACCGAATCGAGCCCGAAGAAGAAGGGCGAGCGCAGCACGAAACCGGCAACGACATCCTCGCCGGTCACCGGGAACAGCCCCGACAGGCGCACCTCGTCCGGATGCTTGTCGGCATAATGGTTGAGCCCCGCAGCATAGGCGGTGAACAGCGCGCGCACGTCGGCGGGCAGGCGCGGCCAGTCGCGTGCCGCGGTCTTGCGGATATCGAGGAGCTGCGCGACATAATCGATCTTGGCGCCATCGGCACCAAGCAGCGCGCCGGTGCGCCCGCGCGTCATCGCGATCACCTCTTGCAGCGTCGCGAAATCATCCTCCGAATGAGCGTAGGCAACGCCATAGGCGACATCGGCATCGGTCTTGCCGAAGATATGCGGCACCCCGAACTTGTCGCGCGCGATCTGCACATCGGTTGGCCGGAACGCCGGCGCGGGCGAAGCCTCGGCAGTCAGGGGATCCCACGCCGCAAGGCCAATCGCCACCGCAACGAGCAGGAGGACGAGGCCAAGGAAAAATTTACGCATCCGCTTTCCCGCTCCATATACTATGGCGACTGGGCGACCTCATGGCGGAAAATTTGCGGCGCGAATAGCCATGCTCTTGTGTTGCAAATGGGCAACACTATCTCTGGTGTCGAGAAAGGGGCTTATCCACATGAACCTCGAAAAATTTACCGATCGCGCCAAGGGCTTTCTGCAGGCGGCGCAGACGATCGCGATCCGCATGAACCATCAGCGGATCAGTCCCGAGCATATCGCCAAGGCGCTGCTCGAAGACAATGAAGGCATGGCCGCGGGCCTGATCCAGCGGGCGGGCGGGGACATGCCGCGCGCGGTCGCCGGCATTGACGCGCTGCTCGCCAAGGTACCCGCCGTGTCGGGGTCGGGCGCACAGGCGACGCCGGGGCTCGACAATGACGCGGTGCGCCTGCTCGATCAGGCCGAACAGATCGCGACCAAGGCGGGCGATGGCTATGTCACCGTCGAGCGGCTGCTGCTCGCGATGGTGCTCGCCTCCTCGACCCCGGTCGGCAAGGCATTCGCCGACGCGGGCGTGAAGGCCGACGCGCTCAACACTGTCATCAACCAACTGCGCCGCGGCCGCACCGCCGACAGCGCGGGCGCCGAAGACAGTTTCGAAGCGCTCAAGAAATATGCGCGCGACCTCACCGAAGTCGCGCGGTCGGGCAAGCTTGACCCCGTGATCGGCCGCGACGAGGAAATTCGCCGCACCGTGCAGATCCTCGCGCGCCGCACCAAGAACAACCCCGTGCTGATCGGCGAACCGGGCGTCGGCAAGACCGCCATCGCGGAAGGGTTGGCGCTGCGCATCGCCAATGGCGACGTACCCGACAGCCTGAAGGACCGCCGCCTCCTTGCGCTCGACATGGGCGCACTGATCGCGGGCGCCAAATATCGCGGCGAGTTTGAAGAACGGCTCAAGGGCGTGCTCGACGAGGTGAAGTCCGCCGAGGGCGAGATCATCCTGTTCATCGACGAGATGCACACGCTCGTCGGCGCGGGCAAGGGCGACGGCGCGATGGACGCGTCGAACCTCTTGAAGCCGGCGCTCGCGCGCGGCGAACTTCACTGCATCGGCGCGACGACGCTCGACGAATATCGCAAATATGTCGAGAAAGACCCCGCGCTTCAGCGGCGCTTCCAGCCGGTGTTCGTCGGCGAACCGACGGTCGAGGATTCGATCTCGATCCTGCGCGGGCTCAAGGAAAAATACGAACTGCACCACGGCGTGCGCATCACCGACGGCGCGATCGTCGCTGCGGCGACGCTGTCGAACCGCTATATCTCTGACCGCTTCCTGCCCGACAAGGCGATCGACCTGATGGACGAAGCCGCGAGCCGCATCCGCATGGAGGTCGAATCGAAGCCCGAGGAGATCGAAAATCTCGACCGCCGCATCATCCAGATGAAGATCGAGGAAGCGGCGCTGACCAAGGAGACCGATGCGGCATCGAAAGACCGGCTCACCGCGCTGCAGGCCGAGCTTGCCAATCTTGAACAGCAGTCGGCCGAACTGACGCAGAAATGGCAGGCCGAAAAGGACAAGATCCACGCCGAGGCGAAGATCAAGGAAGAACTCGACGCTGCACGCTCGGCGCTCGAACAGGCGCAGCGTGCGGGCGACCTCGGCCGTGCGGGCGAGCTCAGCTACGGCACGATCCCCGCGCTCGAAAAGCGGCTCGAGGAGGCAGAGGCCGCCGCGGGCAATGCGATGCTGCGCGAGGAAGTCACCGCCGACGACATCGCCGCGGTGGTCAGCCGCTGGACCGGCATCCCGGTCGACCGGATGATGGAGGGCGAGCGCGAAAAGCTGCTCGGCATGGAGGAGACGCTCGGCAAGCGCGTCATCGGTCAGGACGAAGCCGTGCGCGCCGTCTCGACCGCCGTCCGCCGTGCCCGCGCGGGGCTACAGGATCCGAACCGGCCCTTGGGCTCGTTCCTCTTCCTCGGCCCAACGGGCGTCGGCAAGACCGAGCTCACCAAGGCGCTCGCGCGGTTCCTGTTCGACGACGACAATGCGATGGTCCGCATCGACATGTCCGAATTCATGGAAAAGCACGCCGTGTCGCGGCTGATCGGCGCGCCTCCGGGCTATGTCGGCTATGAGGAAGGCGGGGTTCTGACCGAAGCCGTCCGCCGCCGTCCCTATCAGGTCGTCCTATTCGACGAGGTCGAAAAGGCGCATGGCGACGTGTTCAACATCCTTTTGCAGGTGCTCGACGACGGGCGGCTGACCGATGGGCAGGGGCGCACGGTCGACTTCACCAACACGCTGATCATCCTGACCTCGAACCTTGGCAGCCAGGCGATCGCGGCGCTGCCCGACGACGCGCCGGTCGAACAGGCCGAACCCGCGGTGATGGAGGTGGTGCGCGCGCATTTCCGGCCCGAGTTCCTGAACCGGCTCGACGAGATCGTGCTGTTCCACCGTCTCGCGCAGCAGCATATGGGCGGCATTGTCGACATTCAGGTCGCGCGCGTCCAGAAGCTGCTCGACGATCGCAAGGTGACGCTCGACCTCACCGACGCCGCGCGCGCGTGGCTCGGCCGGGTAGGCTACGATCCCGTCTACGGCGCGCGGCCGCTGAAGCGCGCGGTGCAAAAATATCTGCAAGACCCGCTCGCCGACCTGATCCTGAAAGGTGAAGTCAAGGACGGATCGACGATCAAAGTGGACGAAGGCGACGGCGGCCTTGTCCTCACGCCGGCATAAGTCGGGTCGACCCGGCGACCTGCGAAGCGGTCAATTGCTGTGGTTGACGGGCGCGCGCGTCATCGCTTCGGCGGTGTCGCGCGCGTCCTGATTACCCTGCGCCCACAATTGCTTCCATTCCTCATTGGTGTGGCAAACCCGCGCCTTTTTCACCCAAGATCCGATTTCCTCAATCTTGCGGCACTTAATGTAATAGGGATGGGTCGATGCCATACCCTGGTTGAACGCCTTGATTTCGGCGTTGGTCATCGTCGAAGCCGGGCGATCGGGAGGTTTGCGGTCGGTGTACGCATCCGCCGCCGCCGGCGCGGATGCGACTGCCATGATTATCGCAACGGTGGTCGTGAAATTCGGCATTGTACCAACCCCTGTCCGGCGCAGCGCGCTATTTTGGCTTGATCTCGGTCATCAGGCTGTCCTTCGGCTCGACCGAATTGCTCCAACCTCGGGCGAGCATTTCCATCGAATCGCGTGCATCCTGATTGCCCCGATCGGTAATCACCCGCCACTGCGCATTTGTATTGCAGATGCGGCTCTTTTTCACCAGCGATCCGGGTTCAGCGATGCGTCTACATCGGATATACTCCGGATCATTTGCTGAGCGGCCCTCGTTATATGCGTCAATCTCGGCACCGCTCATGTCGGAAGGCGCTCGCGCTAGATTGGTCGGTTCGCTGGCGCTGACCGCACTTGCCGCACTCAATGCGGCAACCAAAGTAATCCATCCTCGCATCGCCATTTCTCCCACAATAACGGCTCGTATGGGCACCAGCGTCAGTTGGAGGTGCTCCCCTTGCTCGTCATGGCTTCGGCCGTATCGCGCGCATCCTGGTTGCCGCGCGCAATCACGTCCTTCCATTCGGCATTGGTGTGGCAAACGCGGGTCTTCTTGACCAGCGAGCCGATCTCCAACGTCTTGCGGCACTTGATGTAATAAGGATGGGTTTGTGCCAAGCCCTTGTTATAGGCTTCGATTTCTGTCGGAGTCATCAACGACGGCTTCTTCGGGGGCGGCGCCCGGTCGGCCAATTCCTCGGCCGCAGCTGGCGCCGCGAGCAGGCTTGCCGCCACTGCCCAAGTCATGATCCTAAACATTCAAAAATCTCCTCAGCCCTTCAAATTTGGGCATTTATCCCCAGACCATATGATGCACGTCTCTCGTTCCCAAGCGAAATATGCTTCTCCACCGCTACAGCTTATCTCGGTACGGCGTAGCCTGACGAATCGGCCGATGCGAAATATCGCACCAGCAAGTCGCGCTCGGCCAGACTGAGATGCGGGTTCCATACGTCGAAGATCAGCACAGCGCGCAGTTGGTCACTATCGTTCCAGGCCTCGTGCTCGATGGTGTCGTCAAAGGCGAAAGCGCGGCCTTCCTCCCAACTGCGCGTCTCACCCCCCACCCGAAAGCCGCATCCGGGCGGCACGATCAGCGGCAGATGGACAATTGCACGTGTGTTGGTGACGCCTGTGTGGGGCGGGATGCGCGTGCGCGGCTTGAGCATCGAGAAAAAGGCGCTCGGCGCTCGGCCCGGGATACGAGCGCCGGGAACGGCTGCTAGCGCGGCAGCGGTTGCCGGACAGCGGTCGAGCACTACTTGGTTCGCGGCGCCATATTCCCACAAGAAGCAGGCGCCCCAATCAAGTCGATTGTCGAGGGGGGTCCAGATCGAATCGGGGGTTCCGGCATCCATTCGCACGTAAGGACGCAACGCATCTCCCGGGTCGTCGAGCAGCGCGAGTAGTTCGCTCCGAATGGCGTCGGTATGTGCCTCAATTTCAGTGAACCAAGGGAAATGCCGCCGGTCAAAAAATTCGTCGGCGGGCAAAAATGGGTAATAGATGCCCGCACATTCATTTCGATAGATCCTGCGCCGGCCAAGCGTGCTTTCGACGAATGCTTTTCCACGCCGCGTGTCGGTTTCATCGAGTATATCGCCCATTGAAGCGATCGCGCCGGAGGCCGCGGCAAACATAGTATCGGTCGCCTGCGCGACGAAGGCTTGTCCGTGCGCCAGGAGCGGCACGAGCGGATCGGGCACAGGATCGAGTTGCGCCGCAAGCGCGAGCGCCGCGCTCCACGCCTCCAGCGCCGCACCGCGCTCCGCTCGTGATTCATGCCGTTCGGCCTTGCGGATCCAGGCGACCAGATCGCGGCGGTCAATCGCTAGAGCCGCTGCAAGTGCGTCAAGTTCACGCTCTTCCTCTCCCAGCGCCCGCCATGCCGACGCGAGATTTCTCTGGAGCGCACCGGACCGAGGATCGGACGCAATCGCCCGGCCGAAGTGCGCCGCCGCCGCCGCCGGATCGTTGGCCTGCAAAGCCGCAATACCAAGACGATTGGCTTCCACGGCGGGCGCGGGCGGTTGTATACTGGCCATGTCCGATGCTTGCCATCGACTGCAGCAATCGGCAAGGTCGAACGATGTTGCATCCCGCTTCTGCCGCCGCCTTACGTGATCCCGAATGGCTCGCGCATCGGTACGATTCCAATCACGACGCGTTTCATTTCCGCCGCGTGCCGCGCGACATCCGCCGGGAGATCCCCTTTCTTACAGACATGCATTTGGGCGAGGAAGCAGCACCGCTCGTCCTGTCCCGCACCGCGTCTCGTCAGAACGTAGAGCCGGCGCCAGTTCATTTCCTATTCCATTCGGCCTATTGTGCCTCCACCATGCTGGTCCAGGCGATTGATCAGCCGGGCATTGCATCCGGATTGTCCGAACCCGTGCTGCTCAATGACATGGTCGGATGGCGGCGGCGCGGCGCGGCGCCGCGCGATCACGCGCGGGTTATGGATGATGCGCTCGCGATGCTCGCACGGCCCTTGACCGCTGGTGAAGCCGTAATCATCAAGCCTTCCAACATTTTCAATCCGCTCGCGCGCGGTGCGCTAACCCTGCGTCCGGGGGCGCACGCCATTCTGCTATATGCGCCGCTGCGCGCCTTTCTTCTGTCGGTCGCGCGGAAGGGTCTATGGTGCCGGCTGTGGTGCAGGGAATTGTTTGAAGGCTATCTGGCAGACGACTTCCTGCAATTCGGTTTCGATGCGCGCGACTATTTCCGCCAGTCCGACCTACAAATCGCCGCCATGGGGTGGCTTGCCCAGCAGCGGGCTTTCGCGACCCTCATAGCTTGGGCGCCCGACCGGATCGCTTCACTCGACAGCGAGGCACTGACCCGCGACCCCGTTCGGGCCGTCGCCGGGGCAATGGACCATTATGGCCTTACCGCCGACCGAGAGGCTCTGGCCGAGCATCCAGCGCTGGCACGCAATAGCAAGTCGGGGGCGCCGTTTGCAGCCGGCGAGCGTCAGCGTGATCTCGCTGCCGCCGACGCGGCGTACGGAGACGAAATCAATCAGGTCCTCGGATGGGCAGAAGCTGTCGCCGATCAGGCCGGTATCCCGCTAGCTCTCCCAGGGGCGCTACCTATGCCCTGATGCGCTATTGCGATCGGGCACCAGTGGTCGGGTTAGCTATGCCGTCATAGGCACAGCTTGCGGAGAAGGTTGGGCGCCAAGCCCGAGGCACGGTCTTGGCGGCCGCCCTAAACAAGGTCGTCGGAAGCTGCCGCTCCTCATGGTTCTGACTGCCAAAGAAAAAGGGGCGAGCATTGCTGCCCGCCCCAATTTCCTTCCAAGCAGAGAGTTCTTTAGAACTTCAGCTTGGCCGAGATCGCATAGCGGCGACCCAGCGCGTCGTAAGTCGACGGGAAGGTGTTGCCGCTGTTGTAAGTCGTCGAACCGATGGTGTTGCCAACGATCGGCGGCTTCTTGTCGAGCAGATTCTGGACCGTCATGGTGATGACCAGATTGTCGCTCACGTTGAAGCGGGTGGCGAGATCGAAATAATGTGCCGCCTTGATGTGACGGAACTTCGGATCGACCACGCAGCCACCATCGTCGCTCGTCGTCGGGTTCGGACAGTCGTCCGGAGCCGCCTGCGCTGCAGCGATGTCCGCCGCGAGCTGCGCCGGCTCGAAGTCGACCGAGTCCATCCAGCGCCACAGCAGCGAGACGTCGACCTTGTCGAAGCCCAGCGTAAAGCGCTGCGAGAACTGGAATTCCGGCTGAATCGAACCCGTGAACGAGCAGTTCACGCTGTAGTAACCGACGCATTCGCGGTTGAGCGA
Source organism: Sphingopyxis sp. Q841 (assembly GCF_052384365.1). Taxonomy (NCBI): domain Bacteria; kingdom Pseudomonadati; phylum Pseudomonadota; class Alphaproteobacteria; order Sphingomonadales; family Sphingopyxidaceae; genus Sphingopyxis; species Sphingopyxis sp. Q841. Next base: position 1,185,253 of record NZ_JBQSUM010000001.1, read on the forward strand.
AGTCGGATCGGCTACGTTGGCGTTATACTTCGAGCTGTGCGTCCAGTTGCCGACGAACGACCAGCTGAGGTTCGCGAAGCCGACATCGGTGTTGTAGTTCATCAACAGGTCGACACCGTCGGTGAACAGACGGCCGAGGTTGTTGGTCAGACCGAACAGGCCGGGGGTCGTCGACGGGTCACCGTCAAGGCCGCCGGTGATCGGGTTACGACGGATCGAGGTACAAGCCGGATCGGTTGCGCTCGAAGCCGACAAACCATCGAAGCAAGCGTTGATGATATCGCCCGGCAGCGGCGTGCCAAGCACGTCGTTGACCTTGATGTTGTAATAGTCGACCGACATGTTGAAGCGCGGCAGGAAGTCCGGCTGCCAGACAAGGCCCAGCGTCCAGGTATCTGCCTTTTCAGGCTTCAGGTTCAGGTTACCGCCCACCGTAATGTTGGCCTGCGCCGCCGTCGGGTTGGTGATCGAACCGATCGTACCGGCAGGAGCACCCTGCGCGATACAGACCGCGCGCAGATTGGCGTCGGCCACCGGAGCGCCACCGGCGCAGGGGTCGATACCGAGGTTGGTCAAACCAACCGTCTGCGGCGTGAACAGTTCGCCGATGTTCGGAGCGCGAACCGCGCGGCTGTAATTACCGCGAAGTTTCAGACCCGCACCCGGTTCCCAGCTGCCGCCAGCCTTCCACGTGGTGGCATTGTAGCCACCAGCGCCGCGGATGCTGTAATCCGAGTAACGGATGCCCGCTTCGAGGGTCAGGCTCTCGAAGAAAGGCTTGTCCTCGATCAGCGGGGCCACGATTTCGGCATAGGCTTCATAGACATCGTAAGCGCCGTCGATGTCGGGAGCCGCGCCGCCGGCGCCACCGAGTTCACCCGGCGTCTTGGCGAGGAGATCCGAAGACTGCTGCGCGGTGTATTTGCGATATTCGCCACCGATCGCGAAGCCGATCGGCTGGACCGCACCCGGCGACGAGAAGCCGAGATCACCCGAAATGATGCCGCGGACCTGCGCAAGCGAAGTGCGGTTGGTCGAGGTGCTCTTTTCCGAGAGATACCGCGCGGCTTCCGGCGTGATCGATCCTTCAGGACCGAACAGGTTGACCGGAACGCAATCAGCGTTGCCGCTCTGACAGGTCACGCCATCATCGGACAGCGACGCTTCGCGGAAACGCGACTGCAGCGTGTAGCCGTTGATGCTCTGGATATTTTCCGACTCGCCATAGGCGCCCTCGAGGCTCCAATCGAGCGTATCGGTGATGCCGCCGCGCGCACCGACGCGATAATCGAAGAAGGTCGTCTGATAGTTGCTGATACGCGGGCCGACTTCGGGCGTACGACGGTTCAGCGTGACGGTGACTTCGCGGTAGTTGGGATCGCTCCGGCCAGTAGCCGTAGCTGCCGCTGCGCACTCAGCCGGCGTGAAGCGCGCCGTATATTCAGCCTGGCCCGAAATCGGATCCCCGTTGGCATCGACGCCATTGACCACCGGAGCGACGTTGAACGCGCAGAACTGGTCACGCAGCGCCGCAGGCAGATTCGGGTTGTTCAGATTGATCGCAACCGAGCCACCGAACGAACCCGACGGTGCGATGATCGTTGACACGGTGTTCTTCGAGAACATGCCCCGGGTGTACACTTCCACCGCATCGGACACTTCATAATTGGCCTGGCCATAGATGTTGAAGCGCTCGAACGGCGTCTGGAAGATGTTGAACGGGTTGAAGTTGTAGGTTTGGAACGTGCCGACCGCCTGGCCAGCACTATTGACCTGACGAACGCCGCCGTTGGCAGCACCGCCGGGCGTCAGAGCGAGAACCGGCAGAGTCGCCGGGTTCGTTGCGCTGACGGGCTGGGTCGGGTCAAAGTTCGGGTTCGGCACGGTGCCGGTCTGCGTATACTGCGCGAGGACGTTCGGTACGCCGCCGGTAAGCGGACGCGTGCCCGAGAAGCGCGAGGGGACCGACGTACCCGAACCGATGAACGTGTCCGAATAGCTGTCGAGCGTGTTGTCCGAGAAACCGCGCGCACCCTGATAGACAGGGTCGGCCTGCTGATAGCCGATGCTCAGCACCGCATTACCGCGGCCATCGTCGAAGTTCGCACCGATCGTCGCGTCAACACGGAAGATGTTGCCGTCGCCCTTTTCAGTGATCTGTTCCGACGCGGTCATTTCAAAGCCGGCAAAATCGCGCTTGGTGACGAAGTTGACGACGCCGGTGATGGCATCTGCGCCATAGGTGGTCACCGCCGCACCGGTCAGCGCGTCGACGCGTTCGATCAGGGCAAGCGGAATGTTGTTGAGGTCGACACGGCCGTTCACGTCCGACGGCGCAACGCGGTTGCCGTTGAGCAGGACGATGTTACGGGTCGAGCCGAGACCGCGAAGATCGACGTAGGACGCACCGCCGTTGCCGTTGTTCACCGCCGAACCGATATTCGGAACGACGCCGGGCAATTCGCGAAGAACTTCCTCAGCGACGTTCGACTGCTTCAGTTCGATCGCGTCCGAAGTGGTGACGTTGACGGGCGTCGACTGTTCGAGGTTGGGGTTGCGGATCAGGGTGCCGGTAACGACGATCTCCGAACCCGGCGCAGCGGCGCCTTCTTCGGCGTCTTGCGCGAAGGCAGGAACCGAAGCAAGGGCAACGCCGATAACGATCGGCGCAGCGCCAAGCTTCAGCTTGGAATAGTGGGTTTTCTTCACAGTGCAGTCCCTTGCTACTGGTGGTGGTTATACCCGGGCCCCTATTTTCGCAGCGCAAAGCCGCCGAACAGACACCCCGATAGCGTGCGGGATGATCGCTCATTCATGGTGAGTAAAGGGAATTCCCCCCGAGGGACGCGGTTTCACGAGCGATTGTGACGAATTTGCAACAACACAAATGAGCGCTCACACACTTCGAATAATCAACGACCCTAGTACGTAATTAAATTACGCCTCCAATCGAAACGCCTCGATTATCGCGCCATCGGTCCCGCGAGCGTGCCCGGGTCGAGCCGCGCGTCGCGCCATTTGAGCCCCCAATGCATATGCGGCCCTGTTGCCCGTCCCGTCGCGCCCACCGTACCGAGCTGTTGCCCTTGCGTCACACGGTCGCCGACCTTCACATCGAGGCGCTGGCAGTGCAGAAAAGCGCTGGTCAGCCCCATGCCGTGGTCGACGATCAGCAAATTTCCTTCGAGCGTGAAGGGCGCATCGGCCGCGAGCACCACGACCCCGTCGGCAGGCGCGAAAAAGGGCGTGCCCGCGGGCACGGCGATATCGGTGCCGCTATGATAGCTGCCCGGCTTGCCCTGATAGACGCGCTGCGAACCGAAGAAGCCTGAAAGCCGCCCCGTAGCGGGCCAGCGAAATTGCTGCCGCCAGCCGTCCGATTCGACATGGCTCGCGCGCGCCGCGGCGATCTGCGCCAGTTCGGCGGGGCGGCGGCGTTCGAACTCGGCGTCGCTCGATGCGCTGCCGCGATAGGGCGCGTTGATATTTTCGATCCGCCAATTCCCCGCCGCAATGCTCAGCGTCCGCGTAACCGTGCGCCCGTCGGAAAGGGTCGCTACCAGTTGCTGGCTCGCGGGCGCATCGCGATCGAAGGCGATCAGGAAAGCGCCATCGCCTGCGACCGGAACGGGTGCGCCATCGAGCGTCAACATGCGCGTTCCGCCCGGCACTTGGCCGATCAGCGTTCCGCCCTGGATCATGCTGCCGCGAAAGGCGAAATCGGCGGGACCGGGAAGCGGCTTCGGGACCGGGGGTGTGGTCGGTACGGAAGGCGCGGCGGCAGCGGGCGCTGCCACCTTGGGCGCCGGGGGACTGTCGGCCACGGCGGGTACACAGCCTGCCGCCGCAATGGCCAGGGTCAGCGAAGCAATCGCTCGGGGCGCTGCCCCGCGCGCGGTCATGCGCCGCGCGCCGCGTCCAGTGCGGCCTGCACCGAAATCGCCGCGGTCGCATAGGGCTCCTGCCGCGCAACCGACCAATAGCGCAGCTCGTCGAGCCCGATCGGCACCCCGCTCACCGCGCACAGCACATGGTCGCCCGGCGACAGGATACGAAATCCGTTCGGGCCATATTGCAGGCGGGCAAGGCGGTTGCGGCTGGCGATCAACATGGCGGGGTCCATCAAATTGTCCAAGATATCGGGGCCAATATAGCGACCTGCGCGATTTCGGCCACCCCTGCGGCGCTCAGAACAGCTCGCCCTGTCCCCGCCCCGGCGCGGCGGGGGGCTTGCGCGCGGGCTTTGGCGCCGGCGCAGCGGAGGGCGCAGGGGGTGGCGGCGCATCGCCCTCCACCACCGTCACCGGCACCTCGCCATCGGCGAAGGCAAGTCGCAGATGGCCTGCCCCACGGGCGCGCGCCGCGCTCGGCACGATCGCCCCGTCGGCATCGCGCACCATCGCATAGCCACGGGCAAGCAACGCGCGCGGGTCGAGCGAGGTCAGCAGCCGCGCAAGCCCCGCCAGCTTGGCGCGATCGCGGTCCCAGGCACGCGCCAGCAGCGCCGGGCGCAGCGCCGCGCTGCGCGTCACCAGCCGTTCGCCGGCGAGCGCGAGCCGGTGGCGCTGGCTGCGATCGAGCCGTTCGGCGGCGTCGTCGAGCCGCTGGCGCTGGGGGGCGTAGAGCGCCTCGCGCTTCGGCAGGTGCCGCGCGAGCGCAGTCAATCGCTCGCCGGCGAGCGCGCGTTGGCGCGTCGCCGCGCCCGTCATACGGCTGCGCCACGTCGCAAGCTGCGCGATGAGCTCGGCGCGCACCGGCACCGCCATTTCGGCGGCGGCGGTTGGCGTCGGCGCGCGCACGTCGGCGGCATAATCGGCCAGCGTCACATCGGTTTCATGGCCGACCGCGCTGATCGTCGGAATGCGGCAATCGGCGATCGCACGCACCACCATCTCTTCGTTGAACGCCCATAAATCCTCGATCGAACCGCCGCCGCGCGCGACGATGACAAGGTCGGGGCGCGGCACCGGTCCGCCGGGCGCGAGCGCATCGAAACCGCGCACCGCATTCGCAACCTGCGCCGCCGCCCCTTCGCCCTGCACCAGCACCGGCCACACGATCACGCGCGTCGGGCAGCGATCGGCGAGGCGATGAAGAATGTCGCGAATCACTGCCCCGGTCGGCGAGGTAACGACGCCGATGACGCGCGGCAGATAGGGCAACGGCTGCTTGCGTTCTCGGTCGAACAGCCCTTCGGCGCCAAGCCGCGCCTTCAGCTTTTCGAACAACAGCATCAACGCGCCTTCGCCCGCGACCTCCAGGCTTTCGACGACCAGCTGATATTTGGAGCGGCCGGGATAGGTGGTGAGCTTGCCCGTCGCGATCACCTCGATGCCATCTTCGGGCCGGAAGGCGAGGCGCGCCGCCTGCCCCTTCCACATCACCATGTCGATCAGCGCGTTGTCGTCCTTGAGCGCGGCGTAGAAATGCCCTGATGCCGCACGCTTCGCCCCCGACAGCTCACCGCGCACGCGGACCCGCGCAAAGCCGTCCTCGACCGTCCGCTTGATCGCCGCCGACAATTGCGTGACCGACAGCGCGGGTGCATTGTCGCCCGCCGTCGCCTCGGCTAACAGCCGCGCTTCGGTGCCATCGTCGGACGGAAAAGGGACGCTCATGAATATCCTGCTGGTCGGATCTGGGGGGCGCGAACATGCGCTGAGCTGGCAACTGGCACAATCGCCGAGTTGCGCCAAGCTCTATGCAGCACCCGGAAACCCCGGGATCGAAGTCTATGCCGAATGTGTGCCGATCGCAGCCGACGATGTTGACGGGCTCGTCGCCTTCGTGCGCACCCATGCGATCGATTTCGTCGTCGTCGGCCCCGAAGGGCCGCTCGTCGCCGGCCTCGGTGACCGGTTGCGCGCGATCGACATTCCGGTCTTCGGCCCGTCCGCCGCCGCCGCGCAGCTCGAAGGATCGAAGGGCTTTACCAAGGATCTGTGTGCGCGCGCCGCGATTCCGACCGCCGGCTATGTGCGCTGCACCAGCGCCGACGCCGCGCTGGCCGCGCTCGCCGATTTCGCGATTCCGGTCGTGATCAAGGCCGACGGGCTCGCCGCGGGCAAGGGCGTGATCATCGCCGAGACTCGCGCCGAGGCCGAAGCCGCGATCGCCGACATGTTCGCGGGCGCCTTTGGCGGCGCGGGTGCCGAGGTGGTGATCGAGGAATTCATGACCGGCGAGGAGGCAAGCTTCTTCGCGCTGTCCGACGGCACCAATGTCATCGCCTTCGGCAGCGCCCAGGATCACAAGCGCGTCGGCGACGGCGACACCGGGCCCAACACCGGCGGCATGGGCGCCTACAGCCCGGCGCCTGTGCTGACCAAGGAGCTCGAAGCCGAGGTGATGGATCGGATCATCCGTCCCACCGTCGCCGCACTCGCCGCCGAAGGCACGCCCTATGTCGGGGTGCTGTTCGCCGGGCTGATGCTGACCAGCGAAGGCCCCAAGCTGATCGAATATAATTGCCGTTTCGGTGATCCCGAATGTCAGGTGCTGATGATGCGCCTGACCGGAGATTTTGCCGCGCTGCTTCATGCCGCCGCGACCGGGCGGCTCGCCGACGTGCCCGCGCCGACCTTTACCGGCGGCTATGCGCTGACCGTCGTGATGGCGGCGAACGGCTATCCGGGCACCCCCGAAAAGGGTGGCGCGATCCGCAACATCGCCGCGGCCGAAGCGGGAGGCGTGCGCGTCTTCCATGCCGGGACCGCGCGCGCCGACGGCGCGATCGTCGCCGCGGGGGGACGCGTTCTCAACGTCACCGCGACGGGCAAGAGTGTCACCGAAGCGCAGGCGCGCACCTATGCCGCGGTCGACAAGCTCGATTTCCCGAGCGGCTTCTGCCGCCGCGACATCGGCTGGCGCGAGGTCAACCGAGAGGCGCGCTGAGCGGTGCTGGACGCGCCACCCCCGTCGGCTTAGGCTGACAGTGAAACAGGGAGATCATCATGACGTGGCTTCAGGAAAATTGGATCATCGCGGTCGTCGGACTGGTCGTCGCGGTCGTCCTGCTGTGGTGGCTGTTCGGCCGCAAGCGGCCCGACGAAGCAGCGCCGCCCGCAGCGATGCCGGCCGAGCCGAAAAAACCGCTGGAAGTGGCGAAGCCCGACATCGTCAAAGCCGAACCAGCGCGCTTCAAGCCAAAGGAACCCGCGCCCGCGTCGCCGCCTCCGGTGCCGGCTGCACCGCCCACAGCCTCCGATATTCCGGCGGAACCCACCGTCCCGCCCGCACCCGTCGCGCATGCGCCCGAGCCCGAACCGGCCGCGCCTCCACCGGTCGCCCCTGCCCCGCCGGCAGAAGCCGCTCCCGCCCCTGCCGCCGCCAAAGCCGATAATCTGCAATTGCTGAAGGGCGTCGGGCCGAAAATGGCGACGCTGCTCGGCGGCCTTGGCGTCACCAGCTTTGCGCAGATCGCCGCCTGGACCGACGCCGATATCGCCGCGATCGATCCACAGCTCGGCGCGTTTCAGGGCCGCATCGTCCGCGACAATATCGTCGACCAGGCCGGCTATCTGGCGAAGGGCGACAAGGCGGGGTTCGAGGCGAAATATGGTGCCCTCGGCGGCGAGCTATAAGGCAAAAAGCCGCCCTATAGCTCAGGCCCGGGCAACCGCCCCGGCGTGACCGGCGATCGCATCGGCCAGCGTATCGACCAATCCCAGCGGCAAATCATGCCCCATGCCGGGGATGGTGAGCAGTCGGGCGCCCGGAATATTGTCGGCGGTATCGCGTCCGCCCGCCAGCGGCACCAGCGGATCGCCCTCGCCATGGATCACCAGCGTCGGCGCGTCGATCGACTTCAGCATCGGCCGCCGGTCGCCATCGGCGACGATCGCCGCCATCTGGCGCGCGACGCCCTGCGGATACCAGCCACGTTCGAAATCGCTGCGCACGCGCCGCTGCAACCGCTCCTCGTCGGGCGGGTAGCCGGGGCTGCCGATCACCTTGGCAGCGCGCACCGAATAGGCGATCAGATCTTCGGGATCGCCGCTCATCGGGCGGCTGGTCAGCACCTGCATCGCTTCCTTCTGCGCGCGCGGCAGGCGGGGATTGCCGGTCGTCGACATCACCGACGTCAGCGACAGCACGCGGTCCGGATAGCGCGCGGCGATATGCTGCGAAATCATCCCGCCCATCGACACGCCGACGATATGCGCCCGCGCGATGCCCAGATGGTCAAGCAAGGCCACGCCGTCGGCCGCCATGTCGGCGAGCGTGTAAGCGCTCCGCACCGGGAGGCGCAGCAGCGACTTCACGAACATCCATTTGAGATTGGGGACACCGGCCGCGTCGAAGCGCGTAGACAGGCCGACGTCGCGGTTGTCGTACCGGATGGTCCGAAAGCCGCGCGCATTCAGCGCATCGACAAATTCGTCGGGCCACAGTGTCAACTGCCCGCCCAGCCCCATCACCAGCAGGATCACCGGCGCATCGCGCGGCCCCTTGTCTTCGAAGGTGATGCTGATCCCGTTTACCGCTGCCTGCTCTGTCGCCATGCCGTCGCCGCTCCCCGATCGTCAAACCGCCACTGTGCCGCTGCGCGCGGCGCGGTCAAGAGGGCGCCCGTCTGCGAAAGCGAAACCGGGCCGGCTTCGTCGGAACCGCGCCACCCCGGATGCGCCGGCCGGCGCGCGCGCGCGACAGAAGGACGCGTCGCGCCGCATGCGCGCAAAACGGCAGCGCAAAGATCACCAGCGACAGGCCGATGATCCATCGCCCGGTGTGCGCCGTGTCGTGACAAGCATCCACGCAGTCGGACGCCGCCACCCCGGCGCCGAAATGAATCAGCAATGTCTTCAAGGTCGAAACTGGTCCCCACGACGCGCCTCTCCGCGCGTCACCGGATCCTCTACAGGATCAGCGTTAAGCGAGCGTTGCGGCTCCCACTGCCGCTATTCACCGCGATTCGGGGCGCCCCCTATACGTCGGAAGCGCCAAAGACCAGCGAATTGCTGCGCCGCGCAGGACGAAACCCGACGCGGCGCCCGCGACAGCGGCGACCGAGGTTGCGACGCCGAGCCAGGTCAGGATCAGAAACAGCCCGGAGGCTAGCGCTGCCGCGGTGACATAGATTTCGGGCCGCATGATGATCGACGGCACCCCGGCCAGTATATCGCGGATCGTCCCGCCGACACAGCCGGTGATGACGCCCATCATCAGCGCGGGAACCGGCGCCACGCCCCAGGCAAGGGCCTTGGCCGTCCCGAACACGGCATAGGCGGCGAGCCCGACCGCATCGGCCCATTCCAGAAGCTGCCCCTGCCACCAGCGTTCGGGGGTCACCCACACGACCAGCGCAATCGCGATGCACACCGCGCCGATCGCGCCGTCCTGAACCCAGAAGACCGGCGCGCCAATCAGCAGGTCGCGCACGCTACCCCCGCCGACCCCGGTGACGAGCGCAAAGAAGCTCGCCGTCACCAGCGTCTGGCGCAGCCGCACCGCCATCAACGCGCCCGACAGCGCGAAGACCGCGATGCCGGTCAGATCGAGAAGGCGAACGAGCGTCTGGGTGTCCATGGATCAGCGATGCTTCTTCGTCCCGCAGGCCGGTACCGGTGCCGGCAACCGCTTCGTCATGCGATCATCGGCGGCGCGGCGCAACGGAAATGGGGCGACGTCGCCGCCGCCCCATGCCCTACCCCAGTGGACGGGTAACTCAGATGTGGATCGGCTTTCCGGTCACTGCCATCGCGGCTTCCTTGATCGCCTCGCTGTGCGTCGGGTGTGCGTGACAGGTGTAGGCGATGTCTTCGGACGTCGCGCCAAATTCCATTGCCTGAGCTGCCTGCGCGATCATCGTGCCCGCCGGCACGGCGATGATCCAGACGCCCAGGACGCGGTCGCTCTTGGCATCGGCGATCACCTTCACAAAGCCGTCGGGTTCGTGGTTGGTCTTCGCACGGCTGTTCGCGAGCATCGGGAATTTGCCGACCTTGACCTTGTCCTTTTCCCCACCAGCCTTCTCAACAGCCTGCTCTTCGGTCAGGCCGACGCCGGCGATTTCGGGCCAGGTGTAGACCACCGACGGGATGACGTCGTGGTTCACGATGCCGGTCAGCCCCGCGATATTTTCAGCGCAGGCAATGCCTTCATCCTCGGCCTTGTGCGCGAGCATCGGGCCGGGAACGACGTCGCCGATCGCCCAGATGCCGTCGACGGCGGTGCGGAAATCATGATCGGTCTCGATCTGACCGCGCTGGTTCGTGGTCAGCCCCGCCTTGTCGAGCGCGAGGCCATCGGTGTTCGGACGGCGGCCGATCGAAACGAGGACGACATCGGCTTCGAGCGTTTCGGCGTCGCCTCCCGCGGCGGGCTCGAGCGTCAGCACGGCCTTCTTGCCTTTCACTTCGGCCCCGGTGACCTTGGTCTTCAGCTTGAAGTCCATGCCCTGCTTCTTGAAGATCTTGTTCGCTTCCTTGCGAACGTCGCCGTCCATCCCGGGCAGGATCTGGTCAAGAAATTCGACCACGGTGACTTTTGCGCCAAGCCGGCGCCAGACGCTGCCGAGTTCAAGCCCGATCACGCCGCCGCCGATCACGACCATATGGCCAGGCACCTTCGCAAGTTCGAGCGCGCCGGTCGAATCGACGATCACGCCCTTGTCATTGTCGACCGCGACGCCCGGAAGGGGGGTCACCGACGATCCGGTGGCGACGATGATGTTCTTGGCGCGATAGGCCTTGCCCGCAACCTCGACGCTGTCCTTGCCGGTGAACTGCGCATAGCCCTTCAGCCAGTCGATCTTGTTCTTCTTGAACAGGAACTCGATGCCGCCGGTCAGGCCCTTGACCGCATCCTTGCGCTGGCCGTGCATCGCGCCAAGGTCGAGTTCGGGCGTCACCTTGATGCCCATCGCCGCCATCGCGCCGCCCGCCGCCGCCTCGAAATATTCCGACGCGTGCAGCATCGCCTTCGACGGGATGCAGCCGACGTTGAGGCAGGTGCCGCCCAGCGTTTCGCGCCCTTCGGCGCACGCGGTCTTGAGCCCGAGCTGCGCCGCGCGGATCGCCGCGACATAACCGCCGGGACCGGCACCGATGACAAGGACGTCGTAGTCGTAATCAGCCATTTGTTGTTCCTTTACCCCTCGGGGGATGGGGAGAAATCTCTTAGAGGTCGATCAGCAGCCGCGTCGGATCCTCGATCGCTTCCTTGATCGTTTTCAGGAAGGTCACCGCCTCGCGGCCGTCGACCAGCCGGTGGTCATAGCTCAATGCCAGATACATCATCGGACGGATCACAACCTGACCGTTGATCGCGACCGGGCGGTCCTCGATGCGATGGAGGCCCAGCACGGCCGATTGCGGCGGATTGATGATCGGGGTCGACATCAGCGAGCCGAAAACGCCGCCGTTCGAGATGGTGAAGGTGCCCCCGGTCATGTCGTCCATCGTCAGCGTGCCTTCCTTGGCGCGCTTGCCGAAATCGCCGATCGTCTTTTCGATGCCGGCGAAGGACAGGCTTTCGGCGTTGCGGATCACCGGCACGACAAGCCCGCTCGGACCGCTGACCGCGACCGAGATATCCATATAATTATTATAGACGATCTCGTCGCCATCGATACGGCCGTTGACCGCCGGTATGTCCTTGAGCGCAAGACAGGCGGCCTTGGTAAAGAAGCCCATGAAGCCCAGGCGCACGCCATGCTTCTTTTCAAACAGATCCTTGTAGCGGCCGCGCGCCTCGATCACCGCCGTCATGTCGACGTCGTTGAACGTGGTGAGCATCGCCGCCGTATCCTGCGCCGATTTCAGGCGCCGGGCGATCGTCTGGCGCAGGCGGGTCATCTTGACCCGCTCTTCCTGACGGCCCGGCGCACCCGTTGCAGCGGGCGCGGCGGCAGGTGCCGGGGCGGCCGCGGGCGCGGGCGCCGCATCGGGGGCGGCTTCGGCGGCCGCCAGCACATCTTCCTTGGTCAGGCGGCCGTCCTTGCCGGTGCCCTTGATCTTGCTCGGATCAAGGCCGTGCTCGAGGACGAGGCGGCGCACCGCGGGCGACAGGGTGACGACCGCATCCTCGCCGCCGGTCGCTGCGGGAGCGGGCGCCGCCGCTTCGGCCTTCGCCGCGGGCGCAGGAGCGGGGGCGGCGGCCTTGCCGTCGCCGGCCTCGATCGTCGCAATCACCGCGCCGACATTGACGGTATCGCCGACGGCGACGACCTGTTGCCCCATCACGCCGGCGACGGGCGACGGCACTTCGACCGCGACCTTGTCGGTTTCGAGGCTGGCAATCGGCTCGTCGAGCGCGACGGCTTCGCCGGGCTGCTTCAGCCACTCGCCGATCGTCGCTTCGGTCACGCTTTCACCCAGCGTCGGGACTTTGACTTCGGTGCTCATTGATGCAGTTCCTTAGGGCTTAAGCTCTGGCTCAGGCTTTATTCTTGTTGCGACGGATTTCGGCGCGGACATTGAGGCCCAGCGCGTCGGCGACGAGCGCCGCCTGTTCGGTCTGGTGGCGGCTCATCAGGCCGGTGGCGGGCGACGCCGCAGCGGCCCGGCCGGCATAACGGGCGCGCATGCCCTTGTGGCCGGCGTCGATCAGCGATTCCTCGATCAGCGGCTCGACGAAGAACCAGGCGCCGTTGTTGCGCGGCTCTTCCTGCGCCCAAACGACCTCTTCGAGATTCTTCATCTTCTTCAGGCGGATGGCCAGCGCCTCGCCCGGGAAAGGATAAATCTGTTCGATCCGTATCACCGTCGTGTCGCCAAGCCCGGCGGCGTCGCGCGCCTCCATCAGGTCATAGCCGACCTTGCCCGAACACAGGACGACACGCTTGACCTTCGCATCTTCCGGCGGGGTGCGGTCCGACATGATGCGGCGGAAATGCGCTTCGCCGATGAAGTCCGAGCGCTGCGACACGGCCAGCTTGTGGCGGAGCAACGACTTGGGCGTCATGATGATCAGCGGCTTGCGGAATGGGCGCAGCATCTGGCGGCGCAGGACGTGGAAATAGTTCGACGGGGTCGAAATATTGCACACCTGGATGTTGTCCCCGGCGCAAAGCTGAAGGAAGCGTTCGAGACGCGCCGAGCTATGCTCAGGCCCCTGCCCTTCATAGCCGTGCGGCAGCAGCAGCACGAGGCCGTTGGCGCGCAGCCATTTGGCTTCGCCCGCCGCGATGAACTGGTCGATCATGATCTGCGCGCCGTTGGCGAAGTCGCCGAACTGCGCCTCCCACAGCACGAGGCTCTTCGGATCGGCCATCGCATAGCCATATTCGAAGCCGAGCACGCCATATTCGGAGAGAGGGCTGTCGAGCACCTCGAACCGGCCGTGTGGCACGGTGGTCAGCGGGATATATTTATGCTCGTCCTTCTGGTCGACCCAGACGGCGTGACGCTGGCTGAACGTCCCGCGGCCCGAATCCTGGCCCGACAGGCGCACCTGATAGCCTTCGCTGAGCAAAGTGCCGAACGCGAGCTGTTCGGCGGTCGCCCAGTCGAACACCTCGGCATCGTCCCTGTTCGCGAACATCGCGGCCCGGGCGTCGATCACGCGGCGCAGCGTCTTGTGCACCTCCAGATCGTCGGGGATCGTCGTCATCGTGCGGCCGATGGCGTCGAACAGCTTTTCCGATACGCCGGTCGAAATATTACGCCGGGCATTTTCGGGATCGGCAGGCGCGTGCAAGCCCGACCAGCGACCGGCGAACCAGTCGGCCTTGTTCGACTTGTAAGTCTTCGATGCTTCGAATTCGTCTTCGAGCCGCGCGACGAACTCGGCCCGGTGCGCTTCGGCATCGCCAGCCGAAACGACGCCCTCTGCCTCGAGCCGCGTGGCGTAGAGGTCCGATACCGGCGGATGTTTGCGGATGATCGCGTACATCAGCGGCTGGGTAAAGCTCGGCTCGTCGCCTTCATTGTGACCGAAGCGGCGATAGCACCACATGTCGATGACGATGTCGCGCTTGAACTGCTGACGGAAGTCGATCGCCAGCTTGCACGCGAAGGTCACGGCTTCGGGATCGTCGCCGTTGACGTGCAGGATCGGCGCCATCACGCCCTTTGCCACGTCGGACGGATAGGGCGACGAGCGCGCGAACTGCGGGCTGGTCGTGAAGCCGATCTGGTTGTTGACGATAAAGTGGATGCAGCCGCCGGTATTGTAACCGCGAATGCCCGAAAAGCCGAGGCATTCCCACACGATCCCCTGCCCCGCAAAGGCGGCGTCGCCGTGGATCAGCACGGGCAGCACCTGGCTATGTTCGGCCAGATCGTCGCGCATCACCTGCTGCGCGCGCACCTTGCCCAGCACGACGGGATCGACCGCTTCGAGGTGCGACGGGTTGGGGACCAGCGACATATGGACCGACACGCCGTCGAACTCGCGGTCGGTCGAGGTGCCGAGGTGATATTTGACGTCGCCCGAACCGCCGACATCCTCGGGGTTCGCGGTGCCGCCCTGAAATTCGTGGAAGATGACCTTGTACGGCTTGGCCAGCACATTGGCGAGGACGTTCAGGCGGCCGCGATGGGCCATGCCGTAGACGATTTCTTTCACGCCATATTGGCCGCCATATTTGATGATCGCCTCGAGCGCAGGGATCATCGATTCGCCGCCGTCGAGCCCGAAACGCTTCGTGCCGACATATTTGCGCGCGAGGAATTTCTCCCATTCCTCGGCCTCGATCACCTTGTTGAGGATCGCCTTCTTGCCGTTGGCGGTGAAGTCGATCGACTTGTCGGCGCCTTCCATCCGCTCCTGGAGGAAGCGGCGCTCCTCGACATCGGCGATGTGCATATATTCAAGGCCGACGTGCCCGCAGTAATTGGCCTGCAGGATCGACACCACCTCGCGAATCGTCGCCTTCTCGAGCCCCAGCGTGCCGCCGAGGAAAATCGGACGGTCCTGGTCGGCCCCGACGAAGCCGTGATATTCGGGCGTCAGATCGGCCGGCAGTTCGCGGTGGGTCAGGCCCAGCGGATCGAGCGTCGCCGCAAGGTGCCCGCGCACGCGATAGGTGCGGATCAGCATCATCGCGCGGATCGAATCGTCGGCAGCGCGCTCGACTTCGGCATTCGAGAGCGGCGCCCCCGCCTTCGCCGCGGCCGCCTTGACCGCGACCTGCATCTGCTGAGGGTCGAGCGCGGCGGTCAGATCATCGCTGTCGATCAGGGGCCAGTTCTTCGGCGCCCAGCTGGGCCCGGCCTGGACTTCATCGACGTCGAAGCTTTGTCGTTCGAGGTTCATCTGCGATTCCACGGGGAGGAAGGGATGGGATATTCGGGGAAAGGTAGCCCGCCGGCATCAGGCGCCGGCGGGCCATCCGATCAGACGCGTTCCTTCAGCACTTCGGCAAGCGTCGTGCCGAGTTCCGACGGGCTGGCCGACACGGTGATGCCGGCGGCTTCCATCGCCGCAATCTTGCTTTCGGCATCGCCCTTGCCGCCCGACACGATGGCGCCGGCGTGGCCCATGCGGCGGCCCGGAGGCGCGGTGCGGCCCGCGATGAAACCAACCATCGGCTTCTTGCGGCCGCGCTTGGCTTCGTCGATCAGGAACTGCGCCGCCTGCTCCTCGGCGTCGCCGCCGATTTCGCCGATCATGATGATCGACTTGGTCGCTTCATCCGCGAGGAAGAGTTCGAGGACGTCGATAAAGTTGGTGCCGTTGACGGGGTCGCCGCCGATGCCGACCGCGGTGGTCTGGCCGAGCCCGGCGTTGGTGGTCTGGAACACCGCCTCATAGGTCAGCGTGCCCGAACGCGAGACGACGCCGACGCTGCCCTTTTTGAAGATGCTGCCCGGCATGATGCCGATCTTGCATTCGTCGGGGGTCAGCACGCCAGGGCAGTTGGGGCCGATCAGCCGCGACTTCGAACCCGACAGCGCGCGCTTCACCTTGACCATGTCGAGCACCGGAATGCCTTCGGTGATCGCGACGATGAGCTCGATCTCGGCGTCGATCGCCTCGAGGATCGAATCGGCCGCGAACGGCGGCGGCACATAGATGACCGACGCGGTCGCGCCGGTCGTCGCCTTCGCTTCGGCGACGGTGTCGAACATCGGCAGGCCGATATGCGTCGTGCCGCCCTTGCCCGGCGTCACGCCGCCGACCATCTGCGTACCATAGGCAAGCGCCTGTTCGGTGTGGAAGGTGCCAGTCGCACCCGTCATCCCTTGCGTGATGACCTTGGTATTCTTGTCGATGAGGATGCTCATTTATCTATTCCTATCATTGTTCCGGCATCAGCCGCGCGCCGGCGCCTCTAGCAAACTGAAAAAGCGACGCCCCAACGGCCAGAGCAAAATCGCGAGACATTCGAGAAGTAGAACTCCCGTAATTCCGTCTGCGATTCCCGCGTAGGCGGCCCGGTTTCCATAAACCGGCGGAGCGCCGTAAGCGGACACCCATACGAACGCACAATAAGACGCCGCAACGACATAAACCGCTCTAAGCGTCGCGGCACCCGCAAGCTTGAAAATCAGAAACTGGATGCCGCCGACCACAATGATCGGCGCCCCAATCAGGATTACAAGAAGCAGGCCCACGTCCATCAGGCGAGGCTGGGATCCAGATTCTTGCACGCGTCGAGCAGTTCCTTCACCGCGTCGACCGACACCTGCAGGCCCGCCTTGTCGGCATCGTCGAGTTCGATTTCGACGATCTTCTCGACGCCGCCCGCACCGATCATCACCGGCACGCCGACATAGAGGCCATCGACGCCATACTGGCCATCGACATAGGCGGCGCAGGGCAGGATGCGCTTCTGGTCGCCGAGGTAAGCTTCGGCCATCGCGATGCCCGAGGCGGCCGGGGCATAGAAGGCCGAGCCGGTGCCGAGCAGCGCGACGATTTCGCCGCCGCCGCCGCGGGTGCGCTTGACGATCGCGTCGATCTTGTCCTGGCTTGACAGGCCCATCTTCACGAGATCAGGAACGGGGATGCCGTTAACGGTCGAGTAGCGGACGACCGGAACCATCGTGTCGCCGTGGCCGCCGAGGACGAAGGTGTTCACATCCTTCACCGACACGTCGAATTCGTCGGCGATGAAGTGACTGAAGCGCGCCGAGTCGAGCACGCCAGCCATGCCAACCACCTTGTTGTGCGGCAGACCCGAGAATTCTCGGAGAGCCCAGACCATGGCGTCGAGCGGGTTGGTGATGCAGATGACGAAAGCGTCAGGGGCATTCGCCTTGATGCCTTCGCCCACCGCCTTCATGACCTTCAAATTGATGCCGAGCAGGTCGTCGCGGCTCATGCCCGGCTTGCGGGCGACGCCGGCGGTGACGATGATGACGTCGGCGCCCGCAATGTCGGCATAATCATTGGAGCCGGTGATCTTCGCGTCGAAGCCGGCGATCGGCCCGACCTGGGACAGGTCGAGCGCCTTGCCCTGCGGCACGCCTTCGACCACGTCGAACAGGACAACGTCGCCCAGTTCCTTCTGCGCGGCGAGCAGCGCCAGCGTCCCGCCGATATTCCCGGCTCCGATCAAAGCGATCTTCTTGCGTCCCATGGCGCGCGGCACTCCCTTCCTGGCAAAGCCCGGCAGTGATTTCCAGATCGGCGGGGCCACGGGCCAAAGCCGCCTGCCGATCCCAAAGACTCGCGACGCCCTACGCCGATTCCGTTAACGAAACAACCGCGAAAAGGACGAAAAACCGCGTTTTTATGCAAATAGTTCGCAATAGCGTTATTGCAAGATCGGGTACGATTCAGACCCAGAACACTGACGATCCTAAGCGATCGATACCGGCCGCGTGAACATCGCTTGCGCCGGTCGGCCACAAGCGTAAGACAGGCGGTGGCGATCTTGGGGCGTCGCCAGGCGGGGCCGTGCGCCCTGCGCCTGCAAAAGGATCGACGCCACCATGACCAAGAGAGCTTTTATCCCCGCGCTGTCCTGCGCCATCTTCCTGACCGCCGCCACAACGCCGCCCGCCCATGCCGGCGAAAAGACATGGAATGACGCGGGATCGATCACGCGCGACGCCCTGGTGATCGCCGCGTTCGGGGTTCCGCTTGCCCAGAGCGATTGGGACGGCACGCTGCAAGCCGGCGGCAGCCTCGTCGCTGCCGCCGGCGTAACCGCCGGTCTGAAGCAGGCCTTTCCGGAGCGACGCCCCGACGGAAGCGACAACAAGGGCTTCCCCTCGGGCCATACGTCGGTTTCCTTTGCGGCGGCCGCGACGCTGCAGAACCGTTACGGCTGGAAAGTGGGGCTTCCCGCGCAGGCGCTTGCCACCTTCGTCGGATTGAGCCGCGTCGAAGCCAGAAAGCATCATGTCCATGACGTGCTGGTCGGCGCCGCGATCGGCGAGGCATCGGGCTTTCTGATCACGCGCCGCGCAAGCGACCGGGTTCAGGTCTTTCCGTGGGCAGATGCCGGAGGCGGCGGCGTCGCGATGACGATGCGCTTCTAGAAGGTCGGCCTGAACGATCGCTGCGGGGCGGTCGCAGCGGCAGCTTAACGCTTCGTTACACCGCTGCTGATAGCGCGAGCGGGTGACGCGCGCGATCATCAGCTTCGATACCGAATTGTCCGCCGGGCTCCATCGCCGCGGCGCATGCGCGCGCACCAATTTCGAAAGCTCGATCCTCGGGCGCTGCCGCGACGGCGATTTCGGCATCCATTTCCAGATGGACATGCTCGACCGCTTCGGTCTGAAAGGCGTCTATTTCGTCGACCCCATGCCCGCGCTTGTCCACGGCCCCGGGATTGTCGATGCGATCGTCGGCCCGATCCTGGCGCGCGGCCATGAAGTGCAGCTCCATCTCCACACCGAATGGCTGGAGTTTGCGCGGTTCAATCCGGTCGGCAAGCTGCGCGGCCGCAATATCGGCGATTTCCCCTTCGCAGCGCAAAAGAGGCTGATCGCGCTCGCCCGCGACATATTGACGAGTGCCGGGGCGCCCCGACCGACCGCCTTCCGCGCCGGCAATTTCGGCGCCAACGACGATACACTGCGCGCCCTCGCCGCGCTGGGCTTCCGCTTCGACAGCAGCTTCAACGCCGCCTGGCAGGGGCTCGGGTGCGACATCACGCTCGATCCTGCCAATCTGGGCATGCGCGTCCATCATGGCATCTGCGAAGTGCCGGTCAGCGGCCTGCGCGACCGCGCGAACAGCTTCCGTCCCGCGCAGCTGTGCGCCATGTCCGAAGAGGAAATGCGCGACGCGCTCGATCATGCGGCGGCGAGCGGCGCGATCCAGTTTTCGGCTTTCAGCCACAGCTTCGAATTGCTGAGCCGCGACCGTCAGGTTCGGAACGGGCTCGCAATCGCTCGGATGGAGGCGCTGTGCCGGGCAGTCGCCGACGATCCGCGAGTCCGCAGCGGGGGCTTCGCGACCCTTCCCGCGCCGCCGACCCGCCCCGGCCGCATCCCGGCGGCGGCGCCCAAGCCGCTCCGCACGCTGCGGCGCGTCGCCGAGCAGACGGTCGGACATATCGCGCACGAAATCCGCTATGTTCGCGATGTCGTCGCCATGACCATCAACTCGTCGCGGTGGGGCAAGGTACTATGCGGTGTCATCCTGGCCGTGGCCTAGCGCCAGATATTCGTCGGACTGCATTTCGGCGAGACGGCTCGCTGTGCGCTCGAACTCGAAGGCGCCATCGCCGGCCACATAGAGCGCATCGGGCTCGGCCGCGGCGCTCGCGAGCAGTTTGACCTTATATTCGTAGAGCGCGTCAATCAGCGTCACGAAGCGCGCGGCCTCGTTGCGGTTCTCGGGGCCCATGCGCGGGATGCCGACAATGATCACCGCGTGAAAATGCCGCGCGACGGCCAGATAATCCGATGCGCCGCGCGCCTCCGCACAAAGGCGCTTGAATGAAAAGACCGCCACGCCCTTCAGCGCCTTGGGCACATGCAGCGTCCGCCCGCCGCCGACGTCGAGATCGAGCGAGGGTACGTGCGCGCGGTCCTCGGGCGGATAATCGGTCAGGCGAAAGAAGGCCGCTGACAGCGCCTCGGTCGCCGCCGCGTCGGCTGGCACGAACCAGCGCTTGCCGTCGCCAAGCCGGTGGCGCCGGTAATCGGTGGGGCCATTAAGGCCCATCACGTCGAGCCGTTCCTCGATCAGTGCGATGAAGGGCAGGAAATGCTCGCGGTTGAGACCGTCCTTGTAGAGATCGGCGGGCGGGCGGTTCGACGTCGCGACCACCGTCACCCCGTGCGCGATCAACGCGGTGAACAGGCGCGAGAGGATCATTGCATCGGCGCTATTGTTCACCACCATTTCGTCGAAGGCGAGGCAGCGGACATTTTCGACCAGCGAGGCCGCAACCTGCGGGATCGGATCGCCGCTCTCGCTTTTGCGCACCTCGCGCATCCGCGCGTGGACGTCGAGCATGAAGGCGTGGAAATGGACGCGCCTTTTGCGCTGGATGGCCAGATGGTCGTAAAAAAGGTCCATCAGCATCGACTTGCCGCGGCCGACGGCGCCCCAAAGATAGACACCGCGCGGCGCGTCGGGTTTGCGCCCGGCGATCCGCCACAGGATGCTGCCGCGCGGCGGCGCCGCCTGCAGATCGGATTGCAGCGCGGCAAGGCGTTCTGCCGCCGCCCGCTGTTCGGCGTCAGGCTTCAGCTCGCCCGCGGCGACCAGCGCGTCATAGGCGGCAAGCAATCCTGTCACTTGCGGCTTGCCTTGCGGATCGTCCCCGCAAAGCTCAGCACGATATGCTCGTCACCCGGTCCCTGAACGACCAGCCCGCGCAGGAAGATCAGCCGCCCCGTCTCGCGCACCTGCTCGACCACCGCATCGAGCGGTTCGTCGAGGCGGCCGCCGCCGACGAACTGCGTCGACAAATCGAGCGTCACCGAATGGCCGGCCTCGAGCGATCCGAACTGGTGCGAGGCGGCGAAGAGGGCAATGTCGACCAGCGCCAGCGTTACCGCGCCATGGACATTGTCGCCCAGATTGCTGTGTTTGCGCGTCGGCAGCATCCGCACGCGGGCGCGCGGCCGGCCATCCTCGGTCGGGCTTTCGAGGCGCACCGACAGCGGTTCGATAAAGGCGTTGAACCGGCTCGCGTCCTTGAGGTTCCAGCTGATCCAGCCGCCCTCCAGCGCCTCGGCACTGAAATGATCCGCGCGCTTGGGGTCCTCTATTCCGTCGTTCACACCTGCCGCTCGGCCTCGAGCTTCTTGATCTCGGCGATCGCGCGTGCGGGGCTCAGTCCCTTGGGGCACGCGTTGGCGCAATTCATGATCGTGTGGCAGCGATAGAGGCGGAACGGATCTTCGAGATCGTCGAGCCGTTCGCCAGTATATTCGTCGCGGCTGTCGGCGAGCCAGCGATAGGCCTGAAGCAGGATCGCGGGCCCAAGGAACTTGTCACTGTTCCACCAATAGCTGGGGCAGCTCGTCGAACAGCAGGCGCACAGGATGCACTCGTAAAGGCCGTCGAGCTTCTCGCGTTCCTCGGGCGACTGGAGCCGCTCCTTGCCGCTGGGCGTCGTCGACTTGGTCTTCAGCCACGGCTCGATAGAGGCATATTGCGCATAGAAATGGGTGAAATCGGGGACGAGGTCCTTGATGACCTCCATATGCGGCAGCGGCGTGATCTGGATGTCGCCCTTCAGATCCTCGATCGCGGTGGTGCAGGCGAGACCGTTCTTGCCGTTCATGTTCATCGAACAGCTGCCGCAAATGCCTTCGCGGCACGAACGGCGGAAGGTCAGCGTCGAATCCTGCTCGCTCTTCATCTTGATGAGGGCATCGAGCACCATCGGGCCGCATTTGTCGGTGTCGATCTCGAACGTGTCGAAATGCGGATTCTGGCCGCTGTCGGGATTGTAGCGATAGACCTTGAATTTTTTGACGTTGCTCGCGCCCTCGGCCTTGTGGACCGTGCCGCCCTTCTGGACGCGGCTGTTCTTGGGCAGACGAAATTCGGCCATATCGCGGGCTCCCTATGCAATCGCGGGCTGCGTAGCCCCATTGAACCGCCGCGACAAGAGGGTGTGCGGCGGCGCACGCGCGAAAGCGGTGGCGGCACGCAAAGCGAGCGGCTAGGCCCGGCGGCGATGAGCGACGCCGCAGCCCCCTTTCGCATTGCCGTCTATGATCTCGATCGCACCGTGCTGCGAATGCCGACGTTCACGCTCTTCCTTCTGTGGGCGGCCGCGCGCAGCGCGCCATGGCGCCTTCTGCTGGCGCCCGTTTTCCTCGGGCTGCTCGCGGGCCATGCGCTCGGCCTCTACAGCCGCGATGCGTTGAAGCCCGCGGCGATCGCCTTGATGCTCGGGCGGCGACTGCCGGCGGAGCGAATGGCGCGCCTGGCTGCGGACTTTGCCGCCTGGCGCGTTCCCGCCGACGTTCAACCGGGGGCCCGAGCGGCCATCGCCCGCGACCGCGCCGCCGGTTACCATCTGCTGCTGGCAACCGCGGCCCCCGAATTTTACGCAGCCGCCTTGGCCGAGGCGCTGGGCTTCGATGCCTGCATCGCCACCCGGCATCGGCGCGCCGCGGACGGAGGCTGGCTCGCGGCGCTCGACGGTACCAATTGCTATGGGCCGGAAAAGGCGCGCCGCGTCGCCGAATGGCTTGCCGCCGACCCGCAACGCGCCGCGCATCATATGCGCGCCTATTCGGACCATGCGAGCGACGCACCGCTGTTCGCGCTAGCCGACGAGGCCTTTGCGATCGGGCGTCGCGGCCGCATTGCCAAAGCGGCACGCGACAACGGCTGGACGCTGATGGATTTCGGGACGGGCTAGCGCCCCTCGACGAAAGCCTCCAGCGCCGCGGCGCCCCGCGCAACCGACGCCTCGCCCGCCCGGTGGTCCATTGTGTAGGCGAACAGCCGATCCTGCTCGGCGCGGTGCAGCGCCGCACTTTCGCGCCAGTGCGGAATCCGCTCGGCAAGCTCAGCGGGGCCATACAAGACCTCTCCGTTGCGCCAGAATTCATAGCGTTCGGCCACGCCGTCGGCGGGCTTGCCGTTCGGATCGAGAAAATAGCAGGCGCCGCGGTGCAGCAGAAACTCGTAAACCTGGCTGCTAACATCGCCGATGTAGACGTCGGCTGCCATCGTGTAGCTCATGTCGAAGAGATTGGGGCCGTCGACGTCGATCAGGATATTGTCGGCCGCGCGGAAGCGGTCGGCGATGTCCGGCCGGAGCTTGGCGGTCCGATATTCGAGCGAATAATGCAGCCGCTTGCGGAACAGCATCACATGCGGCGCGACGATCAGATTATAGTCGCGATGCGCGAGGAAAAAATCCATCACCGCCTCGCCCATGCCGTACCAGGACGACAGGTGCGGATCGAAGTGCGGATTATAGAGAAAGACCGGGCGATCATTGTCGAAGAAGCGCTTGCGCACCGCCGGATCGATCGTATCGAACTTGGGATAACCGATGACCCGGCACTTGTCGGCGGTCGTTATGCCGTGGCGCACCATTTCGTCGACTAGCTTCGGTCCGCTGAGCAGCATGAGGTCGAACTGCGCGAGTTCGGGGTGATAGGCGACACTCCGATCGCCCGATCCGTGCGGCACATAGGCAAAGCGCGGCCCCGCCGCCCCCAATCGGCGCCGGACGCGCAGGCAGGTGCGTTCGGTCGATACCACCAGGTCGACACTGCGAAACAGATCGAGATGCCGGTAAAGACGCGCGACACGCAGCACCGGCGCCACCTTGTTGATCGGCGCCAGCAGCCGCTGCTCCGCCGTCGGCAGGTCGAGCATCCGCCATTCGATACGGTCGTGCGCCGCCGCCGGAATGATCTCTGCCACCTTGTGCCGGATCGCCTCGACGCCGCATGCGACGACGACCTGAACCGTCGGCGCGTGCAGCGCGAGTTCGCCCGCTATGCCTGCGATATGCGCCGCCTGATGCGCCGCATCATGGTTGAACAGGAACAAGATACGCTTCGTCATGACGGCATCCGGCTTTCGCGAAGGACGAGGAAGCTGGCGCCGAACAGCAGCAGCAAGGTCACGGTTTCGGCCAGCACCTTGGACCAGGCGGCGCCGATCGCGCCCATCTCCGGCAGCATCAGATAAATGGCGGCGATCAGCGTGGCCGTGCCCGCCAGCCTGATACCGATGATGAGGCGCGATCGTCCGGCCGCCATCAGCATCGGTTCGCAGCTGACTGTCGCCATTTGAAGGCAGGCTGCGAGGCCGAGCACAAGTAGGAACGGATAGGCGCCCAGAAACGCCGGACCCGACATGAGCAGCAACAGCGGCTTGCCGAGCAGCACGATTGCCGGTGCGAGCAAAAGAAACAGGCCGAGCGCGATCAGCGTCAACCGGACATAGAGCGACGCCACGCCGCGCAGCCCCTGTTTGACGTAGATATTCGTCATCTCGGTGTAACTGGCGAGGCCGATGAACCCGGCCATGATCGTGATCGACTGGGTCAATTGATGCGCAAGGCGATAGATGCCAGCTTCGGTGGCGCCCGCGAACGAGCCGACCAGCAAGACCGGCAGTTGCTGCGCCACCGTATAGGCCATGGTTCCGAAATTGGATGCGACCATCAATTCGGGAAGCCCCTTGTTGTCGCGCCACACGCGCCACCAATGCCGGCCGTCGGGTCGGCCATAAGCGCGGCGACACGACCGGTTGGCGAGCCACCAGAAGACGAGCGTGCTCGCCATCTCCGAACCCGCCCACACGATCAGGAAAATCTCGAGCGACGGGTGCGTCAAAAAGGCGACAACGGCACCCAGCGTCTTCAGCGTGGGCACCACCGCTTCGGCGAGGAAGGTTTGCGAAAATTCGGAGTGAAGCCGCAATATCCCGCGCGGCACGTTGCGGATCGAAAGCATGAACAGCACGACATAGGCGAACGCCGTCCAGACGAGCTCGGCCGGCATGCCCAGCAACCCCCGCCCCAGCCAGAGGATCAGCGCCGCCGCGCCAATGCCGAGCAGCGCCATCGCCAGATCGACCGCGGTGCAAAAGCGGATGAGGCGCGCCAGGGCCGGATGATCGCCGCTGTGGATATGTTCCTGGCCATATTTGACCAGCACCTGCCAGATGTTGAAATTGAGGATCGCCTGCAGGACCAGCGTCGAACTGAGGATCAGGGCAAAGGAACCATAAGCGGCCGGCCCCAGGCCGCGCGTGACGATCGCAAGGTAGAAGAGGCTGAGGATTGCGCCATAACCCTTGCCGCCGAGAATCCAGCTCAGGTGGGTCATGATGCGCCGGAAAGGTCCCTGGTCGCCCGTGTCTGCAGCGGGCGCGCCGAGGCGCCGTACCGCCGCAATACCCTTATCGATCCAGGTCCGATAGAAGAGTGGCCGGCGGTCGGCCGGGGGCGGAGCGGGTTCCATGCGCGCGGCCTATATCGCCTTTGGCGTCGTTTTCCATCCATTTGCACAGCCAAATCGACGGAAAACGACTTCCCTTTCACTCTGCTGATCTAGTAACGCGGGACGGGGCAGAGGCGTTCGGGAATGGAAACGGGAATGCGCGTGGGTCTGTCCGCACATATCGAAGGGGGAACCGCAGGCGGTGCGCCACGCAGCGAGCGCCGGTGGCTGAGCATCCTGATCCCCGTCTATAATGTCGAGCCTTATCTGCGTGATTGCCTGGCGTCGCTGTTGCCCCAGCTCCCGCCGGAGGGGGTGGAGGTGATCCTGCTCGACGACGCTTCGACCGATGGCTCACTGGGGCTGTGTAGCGAAATCTGCCCGCAGTCCCACCCGCAAGTCCGGCTGATGCGCCATGTCAGCAACGCGGGATTGAGCGCGGCGCGCAATACGATGCTCGACGCGGCGCGGGGCGATTATATCTGGTTCATCGATTCGGACGATGAAGTCATGCCGGGCTCGATCGCCAGGCTCCGGGCTATTATCGACCGCTATGCGCCTGATCTTGTCCTTTGCGATTACGCGCGCGGCGGCCGGCATCTGAGCAGCTTCGCCGGCCCGTCCGGTCGGCCCAGCGATGATCGGGAGACGTTGCTGCAAGGCGTTTTTGCGCAGCGGCGGCTGCACAGCTGGAGCAAGATCGCGCGCCGGTCGCTCTGGGGTGACGACCTGCGTTTCCCCGCCGGACGATGCTTCGAAGATATAGCGACGACACCGTGGCTGCTGCTCCGGGCCCGAACCCATTATCACGCAGCCGAGGCCTGGGTGCGCTATCGCGACCGTCCCGACAGCATCATGGGGTCGCTGCGCCGGTCGCGGGGACGCTTCGACGATTGCCGGAACGACGATCTGGCAATGAGTCTCGCCGGCTTCGACGCGGCGACGCGCGAGGCGCTGCCCGCCATGAGCGACGTCACCCGGCACCACATCGCGCATTTCTGGGCGAAGGAGTTCACCAAAATCTGCTGGCGGCTCCTGTCGAGCAGCGCCTTTCACGTGCCCTGGCGCGACCTGCGTCGCAAGCTTGCCCGCTACCGCGGCATGATGGACGCCGAATCGCCGATCGCTTTTGCGACGCTCGCGCGCCTTTACAGAAGCCGCGGGCACTTGCCGCGCGCGGTGGTACTATCCGCCTGCCTGTGGCTGGGACAAGCGGACGATGCCAGGTGAACGACGATGCGGCGGACGGCAACAGGCCATGGCTCAGCATTCTCATGCCAGTCTTCAACGTCGCGCCCTGTCTGGCCGAAACGCTTGCCTCGATCGCCGCGCAGCTTCCGGCGGCGGGAGTGGAACTGCTGCTTCTGGACGATCGGTCGAACGACGGATCGGACGCGATCGGCGCGCGGATCTGTGCTGAGATCGGACCGGCGGCAAGCTTGCATCGGCAGGCGGAAAACGGCGGGGTCGCCGCAGCGCGCAATCGCCTGCTCAACTTGGCGAGGGGCGATTATGTCTGGTTCATCGATGCCGACGACGTGCTGCTTCCTGGCGCGATCGCCGCGCTACACGCGATCGTCATGCGCGATGCACCCGATCTGGTCCTCTGCGATTATCGCAAACGGGGCCGCGACGAGGCGGCTTTCACGGGAACTGCGCGCCGCATCGTGACTGACCGCGAAGCGTTGCTTTATGGCCTGTTCGCTCGCCGCCGGATGCATTTATGGACCAAGATCGCGCGCCGCAACCTATGGCATGATCTGCGCTTTCCGCCCCTCGCCTGCTTTGAGGATATGGCAGTCGTCCCGCATCTGTTCTTGACGGTGCGCAGTCATTATTACGAGCCCGCGCCGTGGATCGACTACCGTGTGCGGGAGGGCAGCCTGACCGGGCTCGCGACCCGTACGGCAGGACATTTCGACACGGCTGGCAATGACGCGCTGACAGCGGTTCTGGCGGACATCATGGCGGCGGTGACGGCCGGTCTGCCCGCCATGCACGATGACATGCGCTACTGCCTCGCCCAATTTTGCGCGAAGGAATATACGAAAATCGGCTGGCGTCTCGTCAGCACGCGCGCCGGCCGGCTTCCGTGGCAGGCGCTGCGCCGCGAGCTGCGACGCTACCGCGATCTCACCGAGGCGGCCTCGCCGATGCCTTTCGCTGCGCTGCTCCGCACGCACCGACAGCACCACAAATTCGGGCGCTGGTTCGTTCTGGCCCTGTTTGTGCGTCTGGCCGCATAGGGCCCTGACCCTAGCCGCGCTGGGCCAGAATGCGTTCAATCAGCGTCACGTCCGACGGCTTGTCGGCGTCGATACAGGCTTCGGCGTCGGACATCGGCACCACGCGCGCGGTGAGGCCGAAGCGGCGCCCGGCGCGGGCGACGCCGCCCTGGATCGTGAACAGCCGCAGCAAAGCCCCCGCGAGCAGCCACGGTCCGAAGGCGGCAACGATCTTCAGCCCCTTCTTGCGGTCGCGTTCGATCCGTCCCCAAAAGTCGAGCAGCGGCAGCACGCGCTGCCCGCGCAGGCGAAAGAGATTGGC
This sequence comes from Sphingopyxis sp. Q841, assembly GCF_052384365.1. Classification (NCBI taxonomy): domain Bacteria; kingdom Pseudomonadati; phylum Pseudomonadota; class Alphaproteobacteria; order Sphingomonadales; family Sphingopyxidaceae; genus Sphingopyxis; species Sphingopyxis sp. Q841. The sequence goes on from NZ_JBQSUM010000001.1 coordinate 1,213,029, forward strand.
GCCCGACCACCAGCCGCGACGAAATTTGAGCCAGGTCCGCCGCGATTCGGGGTAGCGCGCGAGCAGCGCGCGCCGCTCGACCATCGCAACTGCGACATCGCTGCCCGCTGCGCCGGCGAGGAATTCGGCGATAATCGCGGGCGTCAGCAGCACATTGTCGGCCGTCGTCACCAGCACCGGCGCGTCGCCTTCGGGCAGCGCAGCAGCGAGCGAAGCGCTGATCCCCTGTCCCGAATCGGCAAAGTGCAGGTCGGGCACGGCCGCCAACATGGGCTCGCGCGCCAGTTCGGCGCTGTTCTGCGCGAGCACCCGGATCGCGCCCACCTCGGGCGCGGCACGCAGCGCGGCGATGACATGGGCAAGCATCGGCCGTCCGCCGACCGGCAGCAGCGCCTTGGTCGATACGCCGCTGCCGGTCAGCAGCGGGTCGGCACCGGGGCGGCTTCCGGCGAGGACGATGGCAGAAATCGGACCGGGCGTCGGAGCTGTCATTGCGCCGCCGCCGCAGGCGCGACCCGGCGCGCCGTCACGCCGCGCAGAAAGTCGGTGGCCTCGTCGAGCACCGGCCCTTTCGCGCGAAAGGGGGCCGCAAGCGCCATGACGATGCCGGTGTGCCCCATGCCCGGATAGACGCGCAGCGTCGCCGATCCGCCCAGCCGTTCGATCGCGGCGGAAAGGTTCCGGCTGTTGCGCGGACGCACCGTTTCGTCCTCGTCACCGCTTGCCAGCCATAGCGGGGGCGCATCGCCGCGCGCATAGTGGATCGGCTGCGTCTTTTCGGGCGGGCGCACCTTGCCCATCGCGCGGTCGGCCATGCCGCCCTTTTCGAACGGCAGGAAATCATAGGGGCCCGCGAGGCCCGCAACGCCGCGGATCACCGACGCGTCGCACTTGGCCGCGCGCATCCATACCGGATCGAGCGCGAGCATCACCGCATTATAGGCACCCGCCGAATGGCCCATCAGTGCGATGCGACCGGGATCGCCGCCCAGTTCGCCGATGTGGCGGTGGGTCCACGCGACCGCCGCCGCGGCGTCCTCCAGAAAGTCGGGCCAATGCGCCCTGGGGACCAGCCGGTAATCGGGGATCACGACGACGAAGCCCTGGTTGGCCAGCGCCCGGCCGGCGAAGCCATAGCTTTGCCGTTCACCGCTGCCCCAGCCGCCGCCATAGAAGAAGACCACGACCGGCAGCCGGTCGCCCGCCTGCGCCTGTTCGGGCACCCAGATATCGAGCGACTGCCGCACCCCGCGGCCATAGGGCTGGTCCGCAAGGAGCAGGCGCGCGCCCTTGCCGCTGCCGAGCAGCTTGTCGGCAAGGTCGAGCGACTTGGCACCGCCCGCAACGATCGCCCTGGCTCCGCCGCCGAACAGCAGCAGGAGCAAGCCGATGAGAAGAAGGAATTTGATCAACCGCCGTTGTTCCCTGACCGTCCGATCCGCCATTGCTTCACCCCGCGACCCGGCCCGTCTCCGCGCCCTACAGATGTCGGCGAGCGCGAACAAGCGCCGTGCGCGTTACCTTTTCGCGCGTCGTGCGTTGGGCGGGCATGACCAGCCCCTTTTCGCGCCCCGCCCTGATCTGCAACGACCGGAGCGGCAGCTATGACGAGAGCATCCACCGCCAATTGATTGACGCGTGCGCAGCCGCAGGCGCGCGCGTCGCGGCAAGCTTCGTCCTGCCGAAGGACGATCTGCCCGACGCGGCGGCGCTGCGCGCAAGCGACATCGACCTGCTGATCGTGTGGACCGGCGACGGGACGATCAATGCCGCCGCGACCGGTTGCGAAGGCTGGCACGGCCCGCTGCTGCCGCTGCCCGGCGGGACGCTGAACCTCCTGTCGAAACAATTGCATGGCGACCATCCGGCTCCCACGATTCTGGAGCGCGCGCTAGCGAGCGGCGGGCGACGCGCGCCGGTCCCGACCATCCGATCGGCGGCGCGAGAAGCGTTCATCACCGTCGTTGCGGGGCCGGCAACACGCTGGGCCGAGGTCCGCGAAACGATGCGCAGCCAAGGGCTGATCGAGGCGAGCCGCGAAGCGCCCGATGCGCTCGAGGAAATGCTCAACGCCCCCGGGGTGCAGGTGGCGGGATCGGGCGCCGTCTATCCAGCGATCACCCTGACCCCGACCCGTGACGGCATTACCGCCGACGGCATAGTGGCGGACGCCACGGGCGATGTGCTGCGCCACGGGCTCGCATGGCTCGGCGGCGATTTTCGCGATGGTCCGCACGAGCGCGTTGCGACCGCGGAAACGATCATCCTCCAAAGCGATCGCATCATCGCGCTCGAATATGACGGCGAACTGGCCGAAATCCCCTCGCCGGCCCGCTTCTCGATCGGGCAGAGCGCGATCGACTTCATCGCGACCGCCTGATGCGCCTCTTCCATATCAGCGACCTGCACTTCGGTCTTGAAGATCGCGACGCGCTCGCCTGGTTCCGCGAATGCGTCCGCCGCGAACAACCCGACGCGGTGTTGATAACCGGTGATCTGACGATGCGGGCGCGGAGTCGCGAGTTCGCCGCCGCCTGCGACTGGATCATGTCACTCGACCTCCCCGTGACGGTCGAAGTCGGCAACCACGACCTGCCTTATTTCAACCCCGTCGCGCGATTCCTGCACCCCTATCGCCGGATTCGGCGGATCGAGGCGCTGGTCGAACGCGAGCTCGACTTTCGCAATCTGGCCGTCGTTCCGCTGAAAACCACGGCGCGGGCGCAATGGCGGCTCGATTGGTCGAAAGGCTGGGTGACGCGCAAGGCGCTTGCCCGCACACTCGCCGCGATCGATGCGCTGCCGCGCGGAACGCAGATACTGGTAACGGCACACCACCCGCTCACCGAAGCGGGGACCAAGGGGCGCGCGCTGACCCGCGGCGGCGCGGCGGCTCTTGCCGCCCTTGCCGATCGCGGCGTCGCCGCCGTACTGACCGGCCATGTCCATGACGCCTTCGATCTGATCGCCGACACCCCCGCAGGCCCCATCCGCATGATCGGCGCCGGCACCCTGTCGCGCCGGATCCGGTCGACGCCGCCGAGCTTCAACGAATTGCGTATCAGCGGCGGCGAAATTTCGGTCCGCGTCCGCAATCTGGCGCGGGTGCCGACTCCCGACATGCTGATCGACGCCATACCGCCCGACGCACGGCCGCCACGCGAACCCGGCGAGCCCATTGCACCCGTCGGCGCGGTGCCGCCGACCGATCCGCCCGTCCATTGACGCATCGGGATTGACGCAGTGCCGCGTCCCGTTAGGTTGCACAAAAAAACGGGATGAGGATCATGCTGACAAAAGGCGACGATTATCCGCTGCACCAGACCAGCGAGCCGATTGCGTTCGCCGGGACGGACCGCAACTTCTACGACCGCTATTTCTTCAACGGCTACAGCGCCGACGGCAGCGTCTTTTTCGCCGCCGCGATGGGGTTTTATCCCCAGCTCGGCATCGTCGATGCCAGCTTTTGCGTGATCGCCGACGGGGTGCAGCATAATCTGCGCGCCAGCCGTCGTTCGGGCGGCGAACGGCTCGACCTGTCGGTCGGCCCCATCGCCATAGCGATTGACGAACCGCTGCAAAAAGTGACGCTGCGGATCGCCGCCGACGATGGACCGCTGGCCGCCGAACTGACGTTCACCGGACGGCATTTTCCGATCGAGGAACCGCGCTTCATCCGCCGCAACGGCACGCGGCTGTTCATGGACTATACGCGGATGACGCAGAACGGCCGCTGGTCGGGATGGCTTTCGGTCGAGGGCGCGCGCACCGATCTCGGCGCGGGTTGGACGGGTACGCGCGACCGGAGCTGGGGGGTGCGTCCGGTCGGCGCCGCCGAACCGCAACCGCCGCCGGAGGGCAATTTCAACCAGTTCTTCTGGCTGTGGACGCCGTGCAATTTCGAGGCTCTATCGCTCTTCTTCCACAGCAACGATGATGGTGTCGGCGCGCCATGGAACCGGCGCGGCGTGATCAGCGGCGACGACGGAACCGAACGCCATTTCGATGCGCCCGGCTTTGCCATCGACTGGCAGAGCGGGACGCGCCGGGTCGCGCGAATGACCGCCGATCTCGGCGGCGGCCGCGCCCTGACCTTGACCCCGGCGGGTCCGGTGTTCGCGATGAGCGGGCTCGGCTACACGCATCCCGTCTGGGGTCACGGGCTCGACCATGGCGCCGAGCTTGCCGTCGCACATGACCGGCTGAACGAGGCCGAGCGCGGCTGGGGCAATCCGCTGGCAATGCACATCCAGGCTTTCGTGACCGCAGACTTGGTCGACGGCGGGCGGACGCACCGCGGCGTCGGGGTGCTCGAACAATTGTTCGTCGGACCGCACAGCCCGACCGGATTGACTGGCCTGATGGATCCCGCTGCATGAGATTTCCGACCGCGCCGGAGGCAATGACGGCCGACTGGATCGCCGACAAGCTGGGTCAGCCCCAGGGCGCGCTCATAGGCTTTAGCGCTGCCGCCATCGGCACCGGGCAGATGTGCGACAGCTTTCGTCTGACGCTCGATTGGTCGGACGGCACCGGGCTGCCACCAACGATCGTCGCCAAATGCCCGAGCCATGACGAGGCAAGCCGCAATATCGCGGCGCTCACCGCCACCTATGTCAAGGAAGTGAGCTGGTATCGTGAACTGGCAGCGGGCAGCGGCGTCGCGGCGCCGCACTGCTACCATGCCGATATTGCGGACAATGACGTCGACTTCATCCTGCTCCTCTCCGACCTCGCGCCGGCGCGGCAGGGCGACCAGCTCGCCGGCCTCGGTCTTGCCGGGCTCGCGCCGTGCATCGACGCCGCGGCGGGGCTGCATGCGCTGTTATGGAACGACGTCCGCGCGGACGCGCTGCCATGGCTGAACCGCGACACGAGCCAAATCGTCCGCGCGCTGTTTCCCGGACTCTATGAGGGGTTTCGCGAGCGCTACGCGGGTCGGCTCGACCGCGACGCGCTCGATCTCGGCGCCGGGATCGTCGATCGTCTCGACGCCTATCTGACCCGCACGCCGGCCGCGCGCACGATCGTTCACGGCGACCTGCGCATCGACAATATCCTCTTCGCCCCCGACGGAGCGCGTTGCTGGCTGGTCGACTGGCAGACATTGGGCCGTGGCAGCGGCGCGACCGACATCGCCTATCTGGTGGGGACGAGCATCGCCGATCCCGCCGAACGCGCGGCCGCCGATCGCGCCGCCTTCGACGCCTGGATCTCTGCGCTGCGCGCGCGCGGCGTGGAACCCGACGAGGCGGAATTGTGGGACGATTACCGCGTCGGCGCGCTCAGCGGATATTTCATGGCGGTGTTCGCGTCGATGAACGTCGAACGCACCGAACGCGGCGACGAAATGTTCGCGGTGATGGCCGAGCGCCCCGCGCGGCAGGCGATTGCGCTGGGCAGCCTCGACCTCCTTTAGGTGGCGACGCGGCTGTCGGCGACTGCTTCGACGATCGCAGCGCAAAAGGCGTCGAGGTCGTCGGGGCAGCGGCTGGTGATGATCCCGCGATCGACAACCACGGCTTCGTCGAGCAGCCTTGCACCGGCATTGCCTATGTCGGTGCGGATCGATTTGTAACCGGTCATCCGACGACCTTCGGCCAGTCCGGCCTCGATCAGAAGCCATGGCGCATGGCAGATGGCGGCAATCGGCTTACCCGCCTTGGCGAAGGCGCGGATGAGGTCGATCGCCGCGTCCTCTACGCGCAGCAGATCGGGATTGATCTGCCCGCCGGGGAGCACCAGCGCGTCATAATCCTCCACCTCGACGTCCTTGATCAGACAATCGACCGCGACCTTGTCGCCCCAGTCGTCGCCGTCCCAGCCACGAATATCGTCCGTCCCCAGCGAGGCGATGCTTAGGTCGGCGCCTGCCTCCTCAAGCTGCTTCAACGGCACTTCGAGTTCGGATTGTTCGAAACCATCGGTCGCCATGATCAATATCTGGCGGCCGCTGAGCGCTGCGGCGTTCGGCATGGGCTTTCTCCTTCGATGTTGTTGCCAAACCAACGCGCCGCCATCGCCCGATGTTGCAGTCGGCGCCTAGAAAGCACCACGCAAAAAGGGCGGCCCGTCGCCGGACCGCCCTCCTTTTCTCCACCCGTCGGCGGAAGAAACTTAGCGCTTCGAGAACTGGAAGCTGCGGCGGGCCTTCGCCTTGCCGTACTTCTTACGCTCGACCGCGCGGCTGTCGCGAGTCAGGAAGCCGGCCGCCTTGACCGTGCCGCGAAGCGCCGGTTCGAAGCGGGTCAGCGCCTGCGCGATGCCGTGCAGAACGGCGCCTGCCTGACCCGAGAGGCCGCCGCCCTTGACGGTCGCGACGACGTCATACTGGCCGGCGCGTTCGGTCAGACCGAAGGGCTGGTTGATGACGAGGCGCAGCGTCGGGCGCGCGAAATAGACTTCCTGGTCGCGGCCGTTGACGGTGATCTTGCCCGTGCCGGGCTTGACCCACACGCGGGCGACGGCGTCCTTGCGGCGGCCGGTCGCATAAGCGCGGCCCTGCTTGTCGACCTGCTTTTCGCGGAGCGGAGCCGTCGGAGCGGCCGGAGCGACGGTGCCTTCGACGGCGCCGGCGAGATCCTTGAGATCGGTCATGGTCTGTTCGTCAGCCATTATGCACCCACCTTGTTCTTGCGGTTCATCGACGCGACGTCGATCACTTCGGGGCTCTGCCCTTCGTGCGGATGTTCGCTGCCGGCGAAAATGCGCAGGTTGCGCATCTGCTGGCGGCCGAGCGGGCCGCGCGGGATCATGCGTTCGATCGCCTTTTCGAGCACGCGCTCGGGGAAGCGGCCTTCCAGAACCTTCTGGGCGGTGACTTCCTTGATGCCGCCGGCATAGCCGGTGTGCTTGTAATAGACCTTGTCGGACAGCTTCTTGCCGGTGAACTTCACCTTTTCGGCGTTAATGACGATGACATTGTCACCGCAATCGACGTGGGGGGTAAAGCTCGGCTTGTGCTTGCCGCGCAGGATATTGGCGATGATCGAAGCGACGCGGCCAACAACCAGGCCGTCGGCGTCGATCAGCACCCATTTCTTCTCGACCGTACCGGCGTTCGCCGACTGGGTCGTCTTGGTCAGCGCCTTCATGGCACGCTCCTTGACAGAGATGGACGGGAGTGACCGGCCGGAAGGCCCGCCAACCCGAAAACAAACCGCGCCGCCCGACCCCAGGGGGACTCAGCGGCGCTTCGACGCGGGCCAATGGCGCTAGACAGACCGAAAGTCAAGCTGAGAGCGGCTTTGCTGACGGGTATTATGATACCATCAGCTGGGATCACCCGGTTCGAGTGCCCTGATCCGCTCCTCGACCAGCTTGCGATCGGTGGCGTTTCCGCTCGTCAGGAAGCTCTGGCGGCGCTCCTCGGCGAGCAGCCCGGTCCCCAGATCGATCGTCCAGCGCGTATCGACCTTAATCGGCTGCGCCGGGCCGGCAGCGGGCGGCTCGCTCGCCGATATGGTGCGCCGACCGGCAACCGTCACGGTCATGATCGGGCCGTCGGCGCCGTTCGGGATCGCGCCGTTTGCGGGCACGACGAGGGCACGGATGTCGGCACTCGCCAGCTTGTCGCGCTCGGCTGGCGGCAAGGTGGCGATGATCTGCGCGGCCCGCTTCGCCTCGGGGCGGCCGGACGCATCCGCAAGCGCCTGCGCCCGGTCGACGACGCGGCGCCACAGTCCTTCGGGGTCGACCATATCGACCGAGCTGCCGTCGGCGGGGACGAAGTAGGTCAGCGTCTCGCCAATCAGCGGGTCGATCAGCAGCCGCAGCGTGCGCACGACTTCGGGATGCGCGTCCGACTCGACGCGGTCGAACCGCGCCAACAACTGATAACCGCGCCCGACGCGCCGCCACCGCAAATCATAAATGAGCGCAAAGCTGGTGAAGCCGCCGTCGCGGCTCGACCGCCGCGTTGCGACGCGGTAGGTGAGCGGACGATCGAGCGGCGGTGCGAACGCGAGTGCGGCAACCTGCTGCGTTTCCGAAGGGACCGGAGGCTCCGGCGCCTGCGCCGCAAGCAGCAACAGGGCGCCGAGGACGATCATGCCGCTGCGCGACCGAGCCGGTGGAGCGCGGCGGCAGTCGTCGCGACGAGAATGGCGCCCGTCACCTGGTGCAACACCGCAATCCACATCGATACGCCGGTCACGACCGTCAGAATGCCGAGCGTCATCTGCGCCGCGACGACCAGCAGCAGCAGACCGGCCTCGCGCCGAGACCCTTGCCGGGCGAGCGAGCGCGCCAGCAACAGCAACGCGCCCGCCGCGACCCACGACCACCAGCGATGGAGGAAATGGATGAGCAAGGGATCGTTGGTGACGGCGAGCCAGGTCCCACCCGACCAGTCGATACCTTCGGGAACAAAATGATCATTCATCAGCGGCCAGGTGCTCGCGACATAGCCCGCATTGAGCCCGGCAACCCACGCGCCGAGCAGGAGCTGGACGATCAGAATCGCAATGACTGCAATCGCCGCGCCCGTCAGGCGCGCCGGGCGCGCACCGGGATCGCGCGCCAGCAGCGCAAGGTCGCGCGCCGTCCAAACGAGCCCCGCAAGCAGGAACAACGCGGTCAGGAGGTGCGTCGCGAGCCGGAAATGGCTGACATCGGTGCGATATTCGAGTCCCGACGCGACCATCCACCAACCGATCGCGCCCTGCAGGCCGACAAGCGCGGCGAGCGCGAACAGCCGCCAGCCATAGCCGGCCGGAATCGCGCGGCGCCACGCGTACCAGGCAAGCGGCACCAGCAAAGCCATGCCGACCAGACGGCCAAGGATCCGGTGCAGCCACTCCCAGAAGAAAATCCCCTTGAAGGCCGCGAGCGACATGCCGAGGTTGATCTCCTTATATTCGGGGATCTGCTTGTATTTTTCGAACTCGGCCTGCCATCCGGCCTCGGTCAGCGGCGGCAGCACCCCCGATACGGGCTTCCATTCGGTGATCGACAGCCCCGATTCGGTCAGCCGGGTGATGCCGCCGACGGCGACAACCATGATGACGAGGATGGCGACGGCCCACAGCCAGCGCGCGAGCGCGGCGGGGCGGGGATGGAGCGGCCGGGCCGATGACGAAGCGTTCAACATCGCCCCGCCCTATCGGCGCTTGCCGGGCGATAGGCAAGAGGCGGCGGCGCCGCTCGAAATTCATGGCTCCGACAGAAAGGCGCTGATAAGTCGGCCCCCATGCTGCGCCTGTCCGCCGCCCTTCTGCTTGCCATCGCCGCCCCCGCCGCCGCGATGGCCGAGCCCTCTCCCTATCCGGCGCTCGCGGCGCTCGAGGCGCGCGTCGCGACCATCGGCTACCGCCTGACGACGGGCAATGCCCCATGGTGCGCGAGGGTCCAGCCGCAGTTCGGCTGGCTATGGGGCGATCCGCGGCTTTATTCCGACGCGCAGCGCCCGGATGCCGAGGCCGCCTATGACGCCGCGGACACCGACACGCCGTTCCTCGCCGCGGTCGCCGCGGGCTCGCCCGCTGCCGCCGCCGGGCTGCATGCGGGGAGCCTGGTGCAAGGCCTGGCCGGTTCCCTGCCGCCGCAAGGCGAGGGCAGCGACGCCTATGCCCGCATCGCCGCCCTCGAAAGGCTTTTTGCAGGCCTGCCGAGCGACCGGCCCGCCATGCTCGACACCGGCAAGGCTCCGGTACGGATCGTACCGGTGGTCGGCTGCGCGACCGATTTCCGCGTCGACGCCCGCGACCGCCCCGACGGGGCCGCCGACGGCCGGCTCGTCGTCATTTCCGCAGGGCTGGCGCAATTCGCAAAGGACGACGCCGAGCTGGCGGCCGCCGTCGCGCACGAACTCGCGCATAATATTCTTAGGCACCGCGCCCGGCTCGACGCCGCGGGGGTCGATCGCGGACTGTTGCAGCAGTTCGGCCGCAATGCGCGGCTGTTCAAGCAGACAGAGATCGAAGCCGATCGCCTCTCGCCCTGGCTGATGGCGAATGCCGGCTATGATCCGCGCGCCGCAGTCCGCTTCTGGACCGCTTTCGGCCAACGTGCCGGCCGTCCGTTGCTTCAGGCGGGAACCCACCCTCGTTGGGAGGACCGCGCCGCCTCGATCGAAAAGGAGGTTCGGGCGATCGACGCGCTGCGCGCGGCGGGGCAGCCGCTCGCGCCGCCACTCATCGGCGCACCGCCGCCCTTGGAATAAGGAGCGCCCGATCCTATCTGGACGTCTCCCACCCTATCCAAGGCCCACTCCATCAAAGGCCCACCCCATCAAAGGATCGACGCGATGACAGAGACCGCCATTTTTGCCGGAGGCTGCTTCTGGTGCACCGAAGCGGTATTCAAATCGCTGGCGGGGGTCGAAAGCGTCGAAAGCGGCTATATCGGCGGGTCGGTCGCCAATCCGACCTACAAGCAGGTGTGCAGCGGTGATACCGGCCATGCCGAGGCGATCCGCATCGGATATGATCCGGCGGCCATTTCCTATGCCGACCTGCTCGACGTGTTCTTCGCGACGCACGATCCGACGCAACTCAATCGCCAGGGCAACGACATCGGCACCCAGTATCGCAGCGCCATCTTCCCGCTCGACGAAACGCAGGCCGCCGCCGCCGAGGCCGCAATCGCGCGCGCGCAGCCCGACTGGCCCGCGCCGATCGTGACCCGCATCGAACCGGCTTCGACCTGGTATCCGGCCGAGGATTATCATCAGGATTATTGGGACGGCGAAGGCCAGCGCAACCCCTATTGCATGGCGGTAATCCCGCCGAAGCTCGCGAAGCTGCGCAAGGGCTTTTCGGAGCGGCTGCGCGAGGCCTGAGCCCGTCGGTCATCGTCCGGCCGACTGTTGCAATATGGCCGCATGGCGTCACTTTTCCTTGACTTAGCGGCGCTTTTCTCTAGCGGACGCCGCCTCGCGGGGGCAGGATCACCCCCATCCGAGGTGGGGACCGCTACAGCGTGCTGATACCATTGCTTCTGATCGGCTCGTCGATGACGGCGCCGCAGCTCGCCATGCAGGCGGCGGCGCAAACTGTCGTGGATGACAGTCCAGGCGGCATGGCGCTGGCGGTCAACCGCATGCTCGGCGGCATCGTGACCTATGCGACATGGCCGAACGAGGCGTCGGGCGCGCCGCGCACCATGTGCATCATCGGCACGCCGCGCCTGACCGAACGTCCGGCGCCCGACCTGCCCGGCCGCGGATCGGTGAGCGTCCGGCGCATCAGCGCCGCAGCGGCAATCGGCGGGGCGGGCTGTCATATGCTCTATCTCGGGCAGATGCCCGTGGCGGACCGGCAACGCCTGATCGGCTGGGTGCACGGAAAGGCGATCCTGACCGTCACTGACGATGACAACAACTGCAACCTCGGCGCGATGTTCTGCCTGAGCGCGCAGGGCCAGCGGCTCAGCTTTTCGGTCAATCTCGATTCGATCGGCCGCGGATCGGTGCGCGTCGATCCGCGCGTGCTCAAGATCGGCAGCGACGGGGGGCCGCGATGACGCCGGCTCCTGCCCCCGAACGCAGCGGCGCGCACACCACCCTGCAAAAGCTGCTGTCGCGCTTTCATTTCGGGGTGACGCTGCTTGCGGTCGCCCTATCGGGGATCACCATCCTGCTCGCCGGGATCACGACGCTGCGCGGCTATGCAGATCGCAACATGGAGCTGGCGGCGCAGGTCGCGGCCTATGGCGTCGAACCCGCGCTCGTCTTCAACGATCCCCAAGCGGCGCGCGAGGGGTTGCAACCGCTCACCCGAATTCCCGGCATCGCGCGCCTGCGCGTGCTTGACGACAAGGGACGGCTGCTCACCGAATGGGTGTCGCCGCACGGCGATGCAATGCCGATGCTGACGGGCTTTTTCTTTCCGCGGCCCTTTGCGACCACCGTCCAGCGCAACGGATCGGTCATCGGGACGATCGAGGTGTGGGGCGACAGTTCGACGCTGACCCATTATGTACGGCTCGGCCTGCTCGCCGGTCTCGCCTGTCTGCTCATTACCGCGATCGGCACGGTCATCCTCGCCCGGCGCTTCGAATATGAGCTGGTCAAGCCGCTCGGCGAGATTGCTACCGTCGCGCACGATGTCCGGCTGCACCGCCGCTTCGACAAGCGGGTGCAGGGGCTCGGCATTGCCGAGCTTGACCGGCTCGGCGGCGACATCAATGCCCTGCTTGACGAGCTGCAGGGCTGGCAGGGGCATATGGAAAGCGAAAAGGCGCTGCTCGCCCACCGCGCCTCGCACGATCCGCTCACCGCGCTGCCCAACCGCGCGGCGTTCGACGAAGCGCTGGCGGCGAGGCTGGCTGCGGGTGCCGCCCGCTTTGCGCTGCTGTTCATCGATGCCGACAATTTCAAGGCGGTGAATGACGGCTTTGGTCACGCCGCCGGCGACGCGGTGCTCGTCGCGCTGTCGCAGCGGATCAAGGCGCTGCTTCACCCGGGCGATTTCGCCGCGCGCATCGGCGGCGACGAATTCGTGATGATCGTCGATCCGGCCGGACATGACGCACAACCCGACTCGCTCGCCGAGCGCCTTCGCGCGGCCATCGCCGATCCGATCACGCTGCCCGGCGGCGACAGCTACCGCCTGTCGGTGAGCATCGGCGTTGCCGTGCATCCTGCCGACGGCACCGATCCCACCGCGATGCTGACCGCGGCCGACGCCGCCATGTATGCCGACAAGCTCGGCAAGCTTTCGAAATGACGACCCCCCGGAGACCTGCAATGACCCATGCCGCCCCCCGCCACCTTCGCACCCTGTTCGCGCTGGCCGTCGCCGCATTGCTCGCAGCGTGCCAGAGCATGCCGGCGCCAAAGGGCTTCAATGCCGCACAGATCGCGGTGCTGAAGGAAGAAGGCTTCATCCCCGCCCCCGCGGCCGCCGACGACAGCTGGCAGCTCACGATGGCCGATCGCCTGCTGTTCGCGACCAACGAAAGCGCAATCCAGCCCGAACAGACCGAACGCCTCGGCACGCTTGCCCGGCGCCTGATCGCGGTCGGCATCCCCAGCGCGCGTGTCGAAGGTCACACCGATTCAACGGGCGCTCCCGACTATAACCAGAAGCTCTCCGAAGCCCGGGCCCAGGCCGTTGCCGCGCCGCTGATCGCGGGCGGAATGCAATTCGCCCCCGGCCAGATTATCGGACGCGGCGAAACCATGCCGCTGTCTTCGAACGACACGCCCGAAGGCCGGCAGGACAATCGCCGCGTCGTCATCATCGTGACGCCCTGAAGCGCCGTCGGCCCTGCCTTTCCACACTGCCCGATCCGCGCTAAGAGCCCGGCCATGAAACCGATCCGCAAAGCCGTCTTTCCCGTCGCCGGCCTCGGCACGCGCTTCCTGCCCGCGACCAAGGCGATCCCCAAGGAAATGCTGCCTGTCGTCGACCGGCCGCTGATCCAATATGCGGTCGACGAGGCGCGCGAGGCGGGGATCGAGCAGATGATCTTCGTCACCGGCCGCGGCAAGAGCGCGATCGAGGATCATTTCGACATCGCCTTCGAACTCGAACGCACGATGTCCGAACGCGGCAAGGATTTGTCGGTCCTGGAACCCACGCGGCTCGGTCCCGGCAATTGCGCCTACGTCCGCCAGCAGGAGCCGATGGGGCTGGGCCATGCGATCTGGTGCGCGCGCGACATCGTCGGCGACGAACCCTTCGCGATCTTCCTGCCCGACGAATTCATGCACGGCAGCCCCGGCTGCATGAAGCAGATGGTCGATGCCTATCACAAGGTCGGCGGCAACCTGATCTCGGTGCTCGAAGTGCCGCACGAACAGGTGTCGAGCTATGGCGTGATCGCGCCGGGCCGCGCCGACGGCGCCCTGACCGAAGTCCGCGGCCTTGTCGAAAAGCCCGCGATCGACGATGCCCCGTCGAACCTTATCATCTCGGGCCGCTATATCCTTCAGCCCGACGTGATGCGCGTGCTCGAAAGCCAGGAAAAGGGCACAGGCGGCGAAATCCAGCTCACCGACGCCATGGCGACGATGATCGGCCGGCAGCCCTTTCACGCGGTCACCTTCGACGGCGCCCGTTACGACTGCGGATCAAAGGCCGGCTATATCCAGGCCAATCTGGCGATCGCGCTCGAACGCCCCGACATGGCCGCCGACGTGCGCGCCTTCGCGCTCGATCTGCTCAAATAGGAAGTGCAGGGCGGAAACCGGCGGGGACGCGCCCCGCCGGTCCGTCCGTCATTCGCCCTCGATATCGGGCTTGGGAAAGCGATCGGCGCCCAGCGTCTTGTAGAGCCAGCCGCCGGCAAGCCCGCCGGCGAGAGGTGCGAGCCAGAACAGCCAGAGCTGCTGAAGCGCCAGCCCGCCGACAACGAGCGCCGGGCCGGTGCTGCGCGCCGGATTGACCGAGGTGTTGGTCACCGGGATCGAGATGAGGTGGATGAGCGTGAGCGCGAGGCCGATGGCCAGCGGCGCGAAACCCGCGGGTGCGCGGCCGTCGGTCGAACCCATGATGACCCACAGGAAGCCGGCGGTCAGCACGACCTCGATAATCAGCGCCGACCAGATGTCGTAATGGCCGGGCGAGCCGTCGCCGAAACCGTTGGCAGCGAGGCCCTTGGTCGCAAGATCGAAATCGGGATTTCCGCTCGCGATATAATAGAGGAGAAAAGCGGCGACGATCGCGCCCAGCACCTGCGCGACGACATAGAGTGGAATGTCGCGCGACTGAAAGCGGCCGCCGGCCCAAAGGCCGACCGTGACCGCGGGGTTGAGATGGCAGCCCGAGATATGGCCGATGGCATAGGCCATGGTGACGACCGTCAGGCCGAAGGCGAGCGCGACGCCGAGCAATCCGATGCCGACATCGGGAAAGGCCGCCGCTAGAACCGCGCTGCCGCAACCGCCGAAGACAAGCCAGAATGTGCCGATAAACTCGGCCAGACCCTTTTGCATATTGGTCATATGGACCCTCCCTCCCGCCCGGGGCCGGAAGCGCCGCGGGCGCGGGAGCAACCTATCACAGCCCATGCCCCCGGCAAGTCTTTGTAAACCATATGTCCCGCGGCGGGATTCAGGCCGCAGCGACGGTCTCGACGAATTGGCTCGCGCGCTGATGCAACGATCGCGCCGCGCGGGTCAGCCCCGACGACAATTCGCCGAGCGCAATCGCCTCCTGTCCGACCGCCGCGGCGCCGCGGCCGATCTGATGGACGCGCGTGTCGATCTCCTTCCCCGCGGCAACCGCCTGCTCGACATAGCTTGCGATCAGCAGGGTCGTCGCGCTCTGGCCGTCGACCGCCGTATCGACGGCATCCGAAAAGGCGTTGTTCGCCTCGATCGCGCGTTCGACCTCGGCAAAGCCTTCGGCAACCTGCCCGACGATTTCGCGAATATGGTCGATGAAGGGCGAAATGTCGCTTGCCGCGGCACGGGTCTGCGCCGCGAGATTCTTCACTTCCTGGGCAACGACAGCGAAGCCGCGCCCCGCCTCCCCCGCGCGCGCCGCCTCGATCCCGGCGTTGAGCGCCAGCATGTTGGTGCGGCTGGCCATGTCGATGATCAGGCGCAGCATATGCTCGATCGACTGGCTCGCCTCGCGCAGCGCGGTCGCCCGCTCGCTCGCCGACCGGACGCGCGCATGGGCGTGACGCCGCACGTCGCGCGCCCGGGTGCCGTCGGCGACGATGCGCGCCATGCTGGCGGCGAGCCCCCGCCCCCGATCCCCAAGCTCCTGAAGCCCCGCGAGCGTCTGGGCGGTTGCGCCCGCGACCGACACCGCGTCGCGCCCCGTCTCGTCGGCACGCGTCCCCAGCCCCTGCGCCACCGCCTCTGCCTCACGCGCCATCTCGGCGAGCGTCGCGGTCAGCGCGCTGATATCCTGTTCGAAGCGGCGCCCGCTTGCTTCGACCGTCGCGGCGCGCGCGCTGCGTTCCTGCGCCACCTCGATCTCGCGCAGCATGGCCAATTTCGACAGTTGCGCCGAGTCGAGCGTTTCGACGAAGCGGCCGCGATCGACAAGCACGAGTTCCTGCGCCGCCGACTGCGCGGCGATCCTCAGCAGCGCGGCGGTGCTCTCGCCGACATCGGCGATCTGGCACGGATCGATGAGCGAGGCGATCGATCCCCCGATCGACGGGTTTTGCATCAGCGAAAACCAATAGGGACAAAAGAGCAATTCGCGCACGCGCTGTTCGCGGATGATTCCGACCGGATGGCCCGCGGCGTCGACGATCGTCAGGACGCGCAACTGCGGCTGCGCCCGGAAAATGTCGATCACCGCCGACAGATGCGCATCGTGAGCGATCGCCATCGAATGTCCGGTCGCGGGGGCCAATAGCGGATCGGGGGGCGTCATCTGTCTCTCTTGACTGCAAAGCGATGCAGGGCGACCTAGGCCAAGAGGGTTAATGCGAATTTAACTATTTGTTTCAGTGATATGACAGAAGCGCCGAAAGGCTGCACTTTTGGCCGCAAGCCGCTGGCCATTGCTGCGGCAATGTGCAACGCCGGACGCCGAGGAGAAGGACGATGCGGATATGGTTCGGGGCGATGCTGGCGCTGCCCCTGCTTGCGGGCTGTGTAAGCACCGTGAAATCGGTCGTCACCGCGCCGGTGAAGGCCGCAGGACAGGTCGTCGACTGGTCGACCACCAGCCAGGACGAGGCCGACCGCAACCGCGGCCGGGCGATGCGCGAACGCGAGGAGAGGCTGGGCAAGCTTTCGCGCCAGCGCGACAAGGCGGCTGAAAAATGCGAGCGCGGCGACCACGATCAATGCCGCCGCGCCGAAGTGCTGAACCATGAAATCGAAGCGGTGATGGCCGAACCGATGTAAGCCCGGCGCGACCTGGCCGCCTCCGTGGCAACAGCGAATAATCCCTACTTCCTTGCGCCCTATCGCGCATCGGCAATGTCGCCCGATCGGTCGCCCAGCAGATAGCGCGGGCCGGCGCCGCGCTGCGCCGCCTTGTCCCGGGCGTTATAAAGCCCGCATTTCTTCAGGCTCAGGCAACCGCAACCGATGCAGCCGTCCAGCAGGTCGCGCGTCCGTTCCAGCGCCGCGATCTGTGCGTCGATCCGCGCGCGCAGGCCGGTGCTGATCCGGCGCCAGTCGGCGGCATTGGGGGTACGTTCCGAAGGGAGGCGCGCCAGTTCCGCCGCGATCTCGTCGAGGCTGAGCCCCATCTGCTGCGCGATAAGGATAAACGACAGGCGCCGCGTGTCGGCGCGCAGAAAGCGTCTTTGTCCGCCCGCCGTGCGCAGCGACGCGATCAGTCCCTTCGCTTCGTAGAAACGGATCGCCGACACCGCAACGCCGGTTCGTGCGGCAAGCTCGCCGATGGGCAGAAGGTCGGTACGGTGCACGAAAGCCCCTTCGCGAAATATGCTTGATCTAAAGCTTAGTTGAACTTTCATATCTGTCTGCGTCAACCCGAATCAGGAGTTTCAGCCCGTGACGCATCCCTTTATCGAACATGTGAATCTGACCGTCAGCGACCCCGAACGCAGCGCCGCGCTGATGGCGCGGATCTTCGGCTGGCACGAACGCTGGCGCGGGCCGGCGCGCGACGGCGGCATGTCGATCCACGTCGGATCGGATGAGGCCTATGTCGCATTCTACACCGGTCCCGACGGCCTTCATGCGAACGCGCATTTCGCGAAAGGCGAACCGCTCAACCATGTTGGCATCCAGGTCGACGATCTCGATGCGATCGAGGCGAAAGTGGTCGATGCCGGTTTGCGCCCTTTTAATCACGGCGTTTACGAACCCGGGCGCCGCTTCTATTTCTTCGACCTGGACGGCATCGAATATGAGGTGGTGAGCTACGCCGCGCGGCCCGCGCGCTAAAGCGCGCAACATCGGGGCGGCTCCGCGCGTTAGCATGACACAAGCAGAAAGGAGCCTCCCCGATGAGCAAGGACATCAAACAGCGTTTCTGGAAGGAAATGGCCGACAATCCCTATCTGATGGTCGCGCTCGACGCCGGTCACGCCCATGCGATCCCGATGACCGCGCAGCTCGACAAAGACAATGACGGCTATTTCCATTTTTTCCACGCCAAGAGTGGCCGTCTCGCCGCAGGCGGGCGCGCGATGGCGCAATATGTCGCCAAAGGCCATGACCTGTTCGCATGCGTCTCCGGCACGCTGACTCCGGTGACCGACCGTGCGACGATCGACAAATATTGGTCGAAGCCGGTCGAGGCCTGGTACGAAGGCGGCAAGGATGACCCGGACCTGCTGATGCTGCGCTTCGATCTCGACGATGCCGAAATCTGGACCGCAGAGGCCGGGATCAAGGGTCTGTTCCGCCTGATGACCGGATCGACGGTGAAGGAAGGCGAACTCGGCAGCCATGCCGAGGTGGCGCTTTAGGACGAAGAAGCCGCATCGCGCTCGCGGGCCTCGATCCCCATCTCGACCAGCGCATAGAGGACGCGGCGCGCGGCGGCGACGTCCTCGGCGCCGACCCGCGCCGCGAGCTTCGCGTCGATGGCATCGCGCGCCTGACCCTGGATCGTCGCCGCCTCGGCGCCGCGCTCGGTCAGGCGCACAGTCAGTCGGCGCCGGTCGGCGGGATCGGCCTGGCGCTCTAGATAGCCGCGCATGACGAGCGTATCGACAAGCTGCCCCGCCGCCTGCTTCGATATGCGCAGATCGCGGATCAGAGCCCCCAGCGGCACCTCCTCCGCCCCCAGCGCCAAACCGCCGATCACATAGAGCCCGTTTGCCGGGATGTCGTCAAATCCGGCGCGATCAAGCGCCCGGCGCATTGCTCCGCCATAGATGGTGCGCGCATGGCGCAGAAGGGCGGGCATAACGATCTCGCGGTGGCGGGCGGTGTCCGAATTGCTCATTCGGCGAATATTTCCCGCTTCGGCCATTTAGTCAATATAATTTACTATCATTAAAATGGACTAATTTCGCCATTGGCGAAGCTGAAGCCATCGGCGCGATCGCGCGCCAGCAAGGCGGGGCCGTCGAGGTCGACCCATCGCGCCCGCTGCGCGAGCAGATACGCCGGCGCGATCGCCAGGCTGGTCGACAGCATGCAGCCGACCATGATGCTCAGACCCGCCGCGTCGGCGGCATCGGCCAGCTTGAGTGCCTCGGTCAGCCCGCCCGCCTTGTCGAGCTTGATGTTCACGCCGTCGTAAAAGGCCCCGATGCGCGGCACATCCGCAGCGACATGACAGCTTTCATCGGCGATGAACGGCAGCGGGGCATAGATGCCGTCGAGCAGCACGTCGGTGCCGACCGGCACCGGTTGCTCGATCATTTCGACTCCGAGGTCGGCGAGCGCCTCGACCTCAGGAAGCAGGTCGAGCGCGCCCCAGCTCTCGTTCGCATCGACGATCAGGCGGGCGCCGGGCGCCGCGCCCCGCACCGCGGCAACGCGCGCGCGATCTTCGGCGTCGCCGGCCAGCTTGATCTTGAACAGGCGATAGCCCGCCATCACCGCTTCCTCGGTTCGCGCCGCCATCGTGCCAGGGCCGCCGAGCGAAATGGTGAAGGCGGTGACGCGCGGTGCCGGCGCTTCGCAGCCGGCGAGCTGCCACAGCGGGACGGCGCGCTGGCGCGCTTCGAGATCCCATAGCGCACAGTCGATCGCGTTGCGCGCCGCACCCGCCCCCATCAATTCCTGCACCGCTGCCCGCGCGGCCGCCGCGCCCAGTCCCGCGAGATGCGGCATGACGCGCAGCAGAGCGTCGCGGCAGCCGGCCGCATCTTCGCCCTGATAGTAGATCGGCGTTCCCTCGCCGCGCCCGGCGACGCCGTCTTCCTCGACTTCGGCGACGACGACATCGACATGGTCGCTTGCACCGCGGCTGATGACGAATTCGCCCGCGACGGGCCAACGCTCGACGCGTGCGCTTTTCAGTTGGATAGCCATGCAGGAAGACTAATGTGCGACGCGATGACGGGCAAATCCCTTTCCGAACGCATCGGCGATCTGGGCCATCGGCTTTCCGTCGAGGCGCACGCCGCGTGGCTCGCCGCGCGGGACCCGCGGACGCCACTGATTGCCAGGCTGCTGGCGGTCGCCGTCGCTGCCTATGCGCTGTCGCCGATCGATCTGATACCCGATTTCGTCCCTGTACTCGGCTGGCTCGACGATCTGCTGATCGTCCCAGCGGGTCTGTGGCTGGTCCGACAGATGATCCCCGATCCGCTGTGGAGCGAATTGCATGCAGCGGCGGAGCTTGCGAGCGAGCGCCCCTCGAGCCGCGCGGGCATGGCCTTCATCCTTCTGTTGTGGGCAGGGCTGCTCTACCTCGTCTATTGGGCGGTCCGGACCTCGCCTTGGCATTGATGGGCGGGATTCGAAGTCGGGAGGCGGCCGGCGTGCGCATCCTCCGCGCCCTGCGATGCTTCTGCCGCCCCGTTTCTTCGCTGCCATAGCTGGAGTAGGCTGGTCGTCATGGATGCCATCATGCTTGCCCTCGTCGCGGTATTGCTAGCCAACGCCGATGGCCGAACCGGACGTTTGCTGTCGCAGGTGATGGCGGCGCGCGGGGATCGCCGCGCCGTCGTCGCGATTGCCTTCGCCGCCTTTCTGGCCAATGCGACCATCGCGGCGGTCGCGGGGACGGCAGCAAACCGGGTGATCGGTCAGGGTATCGTAGCGCTGCTGCTCGCCTTCGCGTTGCTCGGTGCGGCGGTCGCGCTCGTCTGGCGGGGGCGCCTCGGCCCGGCGGTCCTAAGTCTGGAAGAAGCTCCGTTGCCCTCGCTCGCGGCACGGCTGTTTCTGGCTCAACTCGGCGACCGCAGCCATTTCCTGATCGGCGCGCTGGCGGCGACGAGTGGCGCCGGGCTGTGGGCGGCCGCGGGGGGGCTGATCGGCTGGACGCTCTCGCTGGTCCCGTTCCTCGCTTTTGGCGCCGCGCTCGCCGATCAGGCCGCGGCACGGATCGCCCGGTTGATGAGCGCCGCGATTCTCACGCTATGGGGCCTCAACGCCGCGATGCGCGCCTTCGGTCTCTGACAGAAAATCCGATTATGGCGCCGAGTAATCGATTTTATCGATCACAGCATCGAACAGGCTTCATGGGCAGCTTTGCCGCTACGGCACTATATTGGCCGGGAAGCAGAAAAAGGAGGCTTTCCCATGTCCAACAAGAATCAGCCTGCCGTTGCGGATGCGCTGAACGCGCTGCTCGCCGACAGTTTCGCGCTCTATCTGAAGACCAAAAATTATCACTGGCACGTCAAGGGCCCCAGTTTTCGCAGCCTGCACCTTCTGTTCGACGAGCAGGCAGCGCAGATCCTCGCGACGACCGACCTGATCGCCGAGCGTGTGCGCAAGAATGGCGCAGCGACGCTCCGCTCGATCGGCGACATCAGCCGTCACCAGTCGATCAAGGACGACGACGCAGCGAGCGTCGACGCCGAAACGATGGTGCGCAACCTTGCCGCCGACAACGAGACGCTGCTCGCCCAGCTCAAGGATGCCAAGACGGCGGCCGAAGCCGATGGCGACATTGCGACGAGCGGCCTGGTCGATGGCTGGGCGGACGAAACGCAGCAGCGTATCTGGTTCCTGAAGGCCACCCTCGCCTGAGGGGCTGCGCAGACCACCGGTAACGAAAAAGGGCGGCCCTTTGCGGGGCCGCCCTTCGTTCATCCGGTGGACGCCGAATCAGTCCTGCGTCGGCTGGAGGTTCACCGCGGCGAATTTGCCGCGATCATCCACCTCGATGTCGAAAGCGACGCGGTCGCCTTCTTCGAGGCCCGCCATGCCGGCGCGCTGCACCGCGCTGATGTGGACGAAGGCATCCGCCTGTCCGTCATCGCGCGCGATGAAACCGAAACCCTTGGTCGTGTTGAAGAATTTCACCGTGCCCGACGTGCGTTCGCCGGTCAGCTGACGCCGGCCGCGCGCACCGCCCGCAGCGGGACGATCCTCGCGCGGACGCGGGGCGAAGTCCTCGACAGGCATCGGTTCGCCATCGATCTTGAGATCGATGGCCGACACCTTGCCGTTGCGTTCGACGAGCGTGAAACCGAGCGGCTGACCCGATGCGAGGCCCTGCAGTCCCGCCTGTTCGACCGCGCTGATGTGCACGAACACGTCTTCACCGCCATCGTCGCGCGCGATGAAGCCAAAGCCCTTCGAGGGGTTGAAGAATTTCACTTGGCCCTGGCCTTCGCCGACGACCTGTGCCGGCATGCCGCCGCGGGCACCGCCGCCGCCACCGCCAAAGCCGCCGCGACCGCCGCCGGCGAAGCCGCCGCGATCGCCACCGCCGAAACCACCACCACGATCGCCGCCGGCACGATCGCCGCCACCGAAGCCGCCGCGATCACCGAAACCACCGCGGTCGCCACCGCCAAAGCCGCCGCCGCCATAAGGTGCCGGTTCGAAACTGTCGAAATTGCCGAAGTCGTCGCGCTTGCCGCGTCCGCGATGGCCACGGCGATCCTTGTTGAAACTCATTGCTTAGTAGTCGCTTTCGGTCGTCCACACCCGATTGAACCGGCTCCTTGCGCCGGACGGGGACGCAGTTCACCATGGGCACAGACTCGCCCCGTGCCGCTAACGGCGCAATATATAACCTATATGAACGGCATCTGCGAACAGAAAATTCAAAGCCGCGATCGGCGGATTTCCAAGCTTTGCCGTAGCGCTGGCGCCGAGGGGCGGTACCGCGAAAACCAGTCATTGAGCGGCGCCGCCGCTTCGCCTAAGGCAAGTCGATGACCGTATATTTCCACGAAGAAGATCTGCCGGAAGGCGCGATCGGCCCCGGCCCCGTCGCGATCGACACCGAAACCATGGGACTCAACCCGCTGCGCGACCGGCTGTGCCTCGTCCAGATCAGCGACGGCAAGGGCGACGAGCATCTGGTGCGATTCGGCCCCGGCAGCCGCTATGACGCACCGGTCCTCAAGGCGATCCTCACTGATCCTGACCGGCTGAAACTGTTCCATTTCGCCCGTTTCGATATTGCCGCGATGCAGCAGGCGCTCGGCGTTGTCACCGCCCCCGTCTATTGCACCAAGATCGCGTCGAAGCTGGTGCGCACCTACACCGACCGCCACGGGCTCAAGGAACTGGTCCGCGAACTGCTGGGACAGGATGTATCGAAGCAGCAGCAGTCGAGCGACTGGGGCGCTGCCGAACTGAGCGAGGCGCAGCGCGACTATGCCGCGAGCGATGTCCGCTTTCTGCACGCAATGAAGGAGGTGCTCGACGCCCGCCTCGCGCGCGAGGGGCGCACCGAACTCGCACAATCCTGCTTCGATTTCCTCCCGACGCGCGCCGCGCTCGACCTCGCCGGATGGCCCGAGGTCGACATCTTCGCGCATAGCTGACGGGGAGCCGCCGCGGGTGTCCGAACGCGCCGAAATCGACCGCACGATGCGCCGCCTGTGGGCGGCCAGCGGGTCGCGCCACGACCGCGTGGTGCGCATTTTGCGCTACGGCCTGCCGCTCGTTATCGGCGTCGTTGCGGCGGTGCTCGTCTTTTCGCCCTTCACCCAGCGCAGCGAGGTCAGCTTCCTGCTCGCCAAGGACAAGGTCGAGGTGGCGAAGGAGCGGATGAAGGTCGTGCGTGCCGAATATCGCGGCCAGGACACCAAAGGCCAGCCCTTTGCGCTCATCGCAGATAGCGCGGTGCAGAAAAGCTCGACCGAACCGATCGTGCGGATGAACGGACTGTCCGGGGCAATCAAGCTGGCCGACGGCCCGGCGACGATCGCCGCCGCGAACGGACAATATGACATGGACAGCGAACAGGTGACCGTGCCGGGACTGGTACAAGTCAAGGGCGCCGACGGCTATCGCATCGATGCGAACAATGTCGCCATCGACCTCAAGAATCGCAGCCTCGTCGGCACCGGCGGCGTCAATGGCGCGTTGAACATCGGTAATTTTTCGGCCAACGAACTGACCGCCGACCTTGACCAGCGGATCGTCCGCCTGTCGGGGAACGCCCATCTTCGGATCAACCAGGGAGCGCTCAAATGAAGGGGCTTTGGACCGTGAAGAGCCTGACGCTGGCCGGCGCCAGCTTCGTGCTGACCAGCCTCGCGATTCTGGCAAGCGGACATGGCGGCGGCGCGGCCTATGCGCAGGCGCTGGCGAATCACAACAGCAACGCCCCCGTCGATTTCGACGCGGGCAGCATCGAGGTGCAGGATCGCGCCGACCGCGTCGTACTGGCGGGCGGCGTGCGAGTAACGCAGGCGGGGTTGACCGTGGTCGCACCGCGCATGACCGTCGCCTATACCCGCGCCGGCAACACCGACGTCAACCGGCTCGACGCGACGGGCGGCGTCACCGTCACCAAGGGCAATGAAACGGCAAAGGGCAATGTCGCGATCTACGATCTCGACCGGCGGCTGATCACGATGGTCGGCAATGTCCAGTTAACGCAGGGCGCGAACCGCCTGTCGGGCGGACGACTTGTAATCGACCTCAACAGCGGACGCGCGACGGTCGACGGTCGCGGCGCTGCCCGCGGCCCCGACGGCAATCCGGTCACCGACGGTTCGGGCGGCCGCGTCAAGGGCACCTTCAGCGTACCGCAAAGAAACCAGTAACGCTGTCCGTTAAGCGTCGCGCAAGCCGCGCGCGCAAGAATGGTTTCGGGGACCAGACCCATTGCGGTGCCGGGGGGCGGCCGTGCGATCAAGGCGTGCTCCGATGCGTTATGCCCCCCTGCTTCCTGTCCGCCGCCCGATGTTCGGACGGCGCCACGCGACGCCCGAAACCGAGCCGGTCCGTCCGACCCGCGAGGAGCGAAAACTCGCGGAAGCGGTGATGCATCATGTCGGACCGACGCGACCCCGATAAACGGCCAGTTGCCACTTCAGTCCCGGCCGTTGAGGCCGCGAACCCCGATCAATCGCCCTCGGCTTCGACCTTGGGCTTGCGCATTTCGCTGACCAGCAGCTTGTCGATCTTGCGGCCGTCCATATCGACGATCTCGAACCTCCAGCCGCGATCGGTGAAGGCCTCCCCTTCCTCGGGCAGATGCTTGAGGATCGCGAGCGCGTGGCCCGCGGCGGTCGCATAGTCGCGGTCGTCGTCGAGTTCGATCCCCAGCCGCTCGGCCATCTGGTCGGCGGGCATCGACCCGGCGATCAGCAGGCTGCCATCCTCGCGTTCGACGACGAAGGGTTCGCTGCCGATATCCTGATCGGACGCGAACTCACCCGCGATCGCCGACATCAGGTCGGCGGGCGTCACCAGTCCATCGAAATGGCCATATTCGTCGTGAACGAGCAGCATCGGCACTTCGGCAAGGCGCAGCGCCGCGAGCGCGTCCATCGCATCGATCTGGTCGTGGATGACCGCGGCGCGGCGCATCAGCCGCTCGAGGTCTATCGGGTCGCCACGGAACAGCGCCGCCGCGATGTCGCGCGCTTGCACGACTCCGACGATATCGTCGACCGACCCGCGCGCGACCGGCAGACGGCTGTGCGGCGTTTCGAGCAGCTTGTCGCGCACACCCTTCGCGTCGAGCGTGATGTCGATCCAGTCGACATCCTTGCGCGGCGTCATCACTTCGCGCACCGGCCGGTCGGCAAGCCGCACGACGCCCGAGATGATCGCGCGCTCGCTCTCCTCGATCACGCCCGATTTCGACGCCTCGGCGACGATCAGGTGCAGTTCCTCGGCGGTCACCTGATCGTCCGATTCGCGCTTGAGACCGAGCAGGCGGAACACCAGACCCGAACTGTTGTTGAGCAGCCAGACCAGCGGAGCCGCAATGCGCGCAAGCCAAAACATCATCGGCGCGACGAAGATCGCAATCCGTTCGGGTGCGCGCAGCGCGAATTGTTTGGGGACAAGCTCGCCCGCGATCAGCGAGGCATAAGTCGTAAGCGCGATGACGAGGGCGAACGCAACCGTGCGCGCGGTGTCGGCATCAAGGCCGGTCCATGCCTGCAACCGTTCGGCGACGGGCTGGCCCAGGCTGGCCCCCGAATAGGCGCCCGTCAGCACGCCGATCAGCGTGATGCCAACCTGCACCGTCGACAGGAAGCGGCCGGGGTCGGAGGCAAGCTGACGCGCGATCCGCGCTCCACTGCTGCCGCGCTTCTCAGCGGCCTGCAACCGCGGGTCGCGCGCCGAAACGATCGCGAGTTCGGACATGGCGAAAACGCCGTTGAGCAGGATAAGGATCAGGATGATCGCCACATCCGCCCAGGGAAAAGGGGTCATTGGGCGGTCGTACGGCGCTGGCGCGCCCGGCCCCTGTCAGCTTCGGTCATGCCGGTCCTATAGGCCAAAGCCGCGGTGCTGCACAATGGCGACGACATCGGCACGCTCAGCCAGCGTTCAGCATGAATGACGGAACGGAAAGCGCGATCATATGTTATCCTTGTGGTCGTGGCATCGCATGGACCGGCGATGCCCAAAAAAGGGAGCCAGAAATGAACAAGAGGACGATCAAGCTAGCGGCCGTCGCCAGCCTTGGCGCGCTCACGCTGACCGGTTGCGTCACCGACCCCGAAACGGGCAAGCAGCGCATCTCCAAGGCCGCGATCGGCGGCATCGGCGGCGCGCTCGGCGGCTATCTGCTCGGCGATCTCGTCGGCGGACGCAATGACCGGACCGAAAAGATCCTTGGCGCGGGCATCGGCGCCGTCGCCGGCGCGGGCGTCGGCTATTATATGGATCAGCAGGAAAAGAAGCTGCGCGAACGCACCGCGGGCACCGGCATCGATGTCGAACGCCAGGGCGACCAGCTCGTGCTCAACATGCCCGGCGACGTGACATTCGACCTCAACAGCGCGGTCGTGAAGTCGCAGTTCCGGGGCGCGCTCGACAGCGTCGCCTCGACCCTGTCGGAATATCCGAGCACCTATATCGACGTTTACGGCCACACCGATTCGCAGGGCAGCGAAACCTATAATCAGGGGCTGTCCGAACGGCGCGCGGCGTCGGTCGCCGACTATCTGGCAGGTCGCGGCGTCAACCGCGCGCGCATGGCGACGATGGGCTATGGCGAAACGCAGCTCAAATGCGCACCCGAACGCACGCAGGCCGACTATCAGTGCAACCGCCGCGTCGAAATCCGCATTGCGCCGGTGACGCAGGCGGACGTGGCCGCCGCACGATAAAGTCCATTCCCGTGGAGGATGGAAAGGGCGTCGCCGGGTGGCGGCGCCCTTTACCGTGTCAGGCGAGGCTCGAGAAGCTCGCTTTCAGCCCGTCGATGACGAACTGCGCCGCGAGCGCCGCGAGCAGCACGCCGAGCAGGCGGGTGATGACGGCCTCGCCCTTGTTGCCGATCAAGCGCATGAACGGTCCGGCGAGCAGCAGCGCGGCGAGCGTCAGCAGAAGCACGAGCAGCAGTGCGCCGAAAATCACCAGCGCGCGGTCAAGCCCGCTGTTCTGCGACACCAGCAGCATCACCGACGCAATCGATCCCGGCCCCGCGAGCATCGGCATCGCCATCGGAAACACCGATACATCTTCGACCTCGGGCGTTGCCATCAGCTTTTCGGCGCGCTGTTCGCGGCGCTCGGTACGCTTTTCGAACACCATGTCGATCGCGATGATGAACAGCATGACCCCGCCCGCGATGCGGAAACTGTCGAGATCGATGTGCAGGAAACTGAGCAGCGCCTCGCCGAACATCGCGAAGAAGATCAGGATGAAACCGGCGATCAGTGTCGCGCGGATCGCCATCGACCGGCGCTGCGCCGCGCTGGCTCCCGTCGTCAGACTGGCGTAGATGGGCGCGCAGCCGGGCGGATCGATGACCACGAAAAGCGTCACGAAGGCCGAGATGAAAAGGTCGATCATGGCTGCTTCGGAGCCGCGATGCGGTCATCGATAACGGTCGTCATGTCATGCCCGTCCCACAGCCGCACGGTGATGCTGCGCGATCCGTCGGGGCGCACGACCGAAGTCCAGTTCAGAGTCTGGTCGCGCGACATGCCGACCATCATATCGTCACCCTCCGCGGCGGCGGTCACCGTGACGCCCGGCTTGCCGGTGCAGGTCGCCTGCTTCGATTCGATGAAGTCGGGCGCTACGCGCGGGGTCGCAAGCGCATCGCCCGAATCGAGCAGCCAGCGCATGTCGCCCTTCATCGGATCGCGCGACCACACGGTGGTGAAGAATCCCTGCGCCGCACCCTTCTGCCATGCGCCCGTCGTCACGCCGCTGTTGCCGTCACAGCTTACGAACACCTTGTGCGGTTGCCAGCGCACCGCCTCGGCCGGATCCTTTTGCGTCTTCAGCCAGTCGCGGGCGTTGACCCGCTGCGGCACGAACATCACCGCTTCGGGCGCCGCGGTTTCGCGAAAGGCCGTCCATTGCCCCTTTTCCTGCGCCAGCCGCGCGAAGGCGATTTCCGCCGCGATAAAGCCGCTCGGATTCGCCGAAAGCGGGCGCTTGCGCGCCTCCGGCCCCTGCTGCGCGCAACCGACGAGCGCGGTCAGCACAAGCCCGGCAAGGAGTAGTCGGCGCATCAGAACCCCTCCGGATCGGCGAGGCCGGCGCGGCGGTGCGCGGCGACCAGCGTGTTGCGCAGCAGGCAGGCAATCGTCATCGGGCCGACACCGCCGGGCACCGGGGTGATTGCGCCCGCCACCGTCGCCGCGCTGGCGTAATCAACGTCACCGACGAGCCGCCCCTTGGCCGCGCCCGCTTCGGGCGGCAGGCGATTGATGCCGACGTCGATGACTGCCGCGCCGGGCTTGATCCAGTCGCCCTTGACCATTTCGGGCCGGCCGACCGCCGCCACGACGATATCGGCGCGGCGGACCAGATCGGGCAGATCGCGGGTGCGGCTGTGCGCCATGGTCACGGTGCAATTGGCGCCGAGCAGCAGCGCCGCCATCGGCTTGCCGACCAGAATCGAGCGGCCGATCACCACCGCATCCTTGCCGCCAAGATCGCCGAGCACATCCTGCAACAGCAACAGACAGCCAAAGGGTGTGCAAGGCACCATGCCTGGGATGCCGAGCGCGAGCCGTCCGGCACTGACCGGGGTCAGCCCGTCGACGTCCTTTTCGGGATCGATCGTCGCCACCGCGCGCTGCTCGTCGAGATGACCGGGCAGCGGAAGCTGGAGCAAGATGCCGTCGACCGCGGGATCGGCGTTGAGCGACGCGAGCAGCGCCTCGACCTCGTCCTGGCTTGCGGTTGCGGGCAGGCGATGTTCGAAACTCGCCATCCCGGCGGCGACCGTCGCCTTGCCCTTGGAGCCGACATAGACGGCGCTCGCCGGATCGTCGCCGACGAGCACGACCGCCAGCCCCGGCACGCGGCCGGTCGCGGCTTCGAACGCCGGGACGGCGCCGGCAATGCGCGCGCGCAAACCCGCCGCGAAAGCCTTTCCGTCGATGATGCGCGCCTCGGTCGCGACGGACATCAGGCCATTCCGCTCGAATAGGCGAGGCGCGCGAGATAGCCCAGCACCGGCCCCTGAATGATGATGATCAGGATCAGGACGAGCATCGGCGTCAGGTCGAGCCCGCCAAAATCGGGCATGATGCGCCGGAACGGCCGGTAGAGCGGCTCGGTGATGCGGTCGAGCATCATCCACAGCTGCGCCACGAAGTCATTGTGGGTGTTGATGACGTTGAAGGCGATCAGCCACGACATCACCGCCTGCGCGATGATGAACCACCACAGGACCGTCAGGATGATGTCGACGATCTGGATGAGCATGAGAAGCAAGGCGGGTCTCCGTAAAGGGGGGTCTTGCAGGCCCTCTTAGCGGTGAATGAGCGTGCCTGCACCCCTTGCGGTGAAAATTTCGAGCAGCATCGCGTGCGGCACCCGGCCGTCGAGGATAACCGCGGCATCGACCCCCGCATCGACCGCCGCGACGCAGGTTTCAACCTTCGGAATCATGCCGCCGGTGATCGTCCCGTCGGCCTTCAGCCCGTCGATCGCCGGACGGTCGAGATCGGTCAGCAGAGCACCCGACTTGTCGAGCACGCCGGCCACGTCGGTCAGCAGGAAGAAACGCCGCGCGCCAAGCGCGCCGGCGATCGCCCCGGCCATGGTGTCGGCGTTGATATTATAGGTCGCGCCATCGGCGCCGAGCGCGACGGGAGCAACGATCGGAATAAAATTGTCGGCCGACAGCCGCTGCAGGATCGTCGGGTCGACCGCGACGGGTTCGCCCACGAAGCCGAGGTCGACGTGGCGTTCGATCCCCGAATTGGGATCGGGCTCGGTACGGTGGACCTTTTCGGCCAGCACCAGATTGGCGTCCTTGCCCGACAGACCGATCGCGCGGCCGCCAAGCCCGGCAATCCATCCGACGATTTCCTTGTTGATCTTGCCCGCCAGGACCATTTCGGCGACCTCCGCGGTCGCGGCGTCGGTGACGCGCAGCCCGCCGACGAACTGCGATTCGATGCCGAGTTGCTTGAGCATCGCGCCGATCTGCGGCCCGCCGCCATGGACGACGACAGGGTTGATCCCCACCGCCTTCAGCAGCACCACATCCTCGGCAAAATCGCGCTGCGCCTCGGGATCGCCCATCGCGTGGCCGCCATATTTGATGACGAAGGTTTCGCCCGCATAGCGCTGAAGATAGGGCAGCGCCTCGACGAGCGTTTCGGCCTTGGTCAGCAGATCGGGCATGGTCGTGGGATCGGTCATCGTCATCATTCCGCGGTCTTCGCGTCGAGGCTGCGGCCGAGCGCGACGAGGCCGGTGATCACCGCCGGAATGACGACGATCGACAGCGCGACCTTCGCCAGCATCTGTCCCGCCATCAGATTGGCGATCGGAAAAACGCCGTAAAAGGCGATGGTGACGAACAGCAGCGTGTCAACGATCTGGCTGAGCGCGCTGGCGACTGCGCCGCGGATCGCGAGCCAGGTCGACCCCGTCCCCGCGCCTTCACGGCCGCGCA
The DNA here is from genome assembly GCF_052384365.1 of Sphingopyxis sp. Q841. NCBI lineage: Bacteria > Pseudomonadati > Pseudomonadota > Alphaproteobacteria > Sphingomonadales > Sphingopyxidaceae > Sphingopyxis > Sphingopyxis sp. Q841. The sequence continues at coordinate 1,243,796 of NZ_JBQSUM010000001.1, forward strand.
GTTTGGAAAAGATGGTCACGTTCAGAAACTGCGACGTGCCATAGGCGACGATACCGGCTGCCATCAGGCGCGGCGTTTGTCCCAATATCATTTCGAACGATGCCAGCCGGGCCGGGTCCATCTCGGGCGCGGCGGGGACGAAATAGACGAGCGAGGTCAGCATGATCGACAGGATCAGCGGCACGAAACCCCACAGCACCAGCCGGTTCGCGGTCGCCTGTCCGTGCAGTTCGGACACGGTGCTCGAGAGCGCGACGAGGATCAGGAACGGGAAAATCCCGGCCTCAACCGCAAGACCGGCGCCCAGCGCGACCTGCTTGTTCCCGAGCACGCCGGCGAGCACGACCATGCCGCCATAGATGATCGTGAACAGGAAAAGCGAAGGGGTGATCGTGCGCGGCAGCGCGGTCGAGGTCGGTTCGGTCATCGGCGCCCGATAGTCGCTTTTGCGACGCGTGGAAAGATGCCGGTCAATCGGCGGGATTATACTTGGCGAGGAAGGATTCGATCGATTGCAGCAACATCAGGCGATCGGCCTCGCGCGTGAAATAATGATCGGCGAGCGGCAGCGAGACGAAGTCCACCGTCCTCCCCGCCTTGGTCATTGCCGCATACATGCGCGCTGACTGGCTGTGATCGACTGTCACATCCTTCTTGCCGTGGATCAGAAGCAGCGGCGTCTTGATCCGGTCGATGGCGTTGATCGGCGACACCGCCGCGAAGTCGGGGGTCATGCGCTTCCACTGCGTCCGGTACAGATTGGCGCGCAGCGTGCCGCCGAAATCATTGACCTCGCGCCGCAGATTGGCGACCCCGGCGATCGAGATCGCGCAGCGATACTGGTCAGGATCCTTGGCGATCCCCCACATCGCTGCATAGCCGCCATAAGAGGCGCCGACGATGCACACGCGCTTGGGGTCGGCGATCTTTTCGGTGACCGCCCAGCGCACGCCGTCGGTCACATCATCCTGCATCGCAAAGCCGAGCTGCCCCTCGCCGGCCTTTTCGAACTCGGCGCCATAGCCGGTCGAGCCGCGGAAATTGGGCTGCAATACCGCATAGCCGCGTTCGGCGAGGAACTGCGCCCAATAATCGTAGGTCAGCTCATCCTGGCCCCACGGTCCGCCGTGCGGCAGCACGATGAACGGCAGGTTGGTTGCCGCTCGGCCCCGCGGCATCGTCAGCACGCCCTCGATCTCCAGCCCGTCGCGCGCCTTGTACCGGACGAGCTTCGCGCGCGAGAGGCGCTTCGCTCCGATCCGTTCGTTCATTGCCGCAAGACGCGACAAATCGCCGGTCGTCGAATCATAATAATAGAGCAGCCCCGGATTGTCGGGGGTGCTGATCCGCACCAGCATTTTCTTCAGGTCGCGGCTATAGCTGTCGATCCGGACACGCGCCGCGCGGGCCGTCGCGTCCAGCGTATCCTGATGCGCTGCCATCGCCGGGTCGAGCCAGCGCACCGGTTTCAAGTCGTCGGCGACGTGAACGCCGAGCAGCCTCGATCCGTCGGGCGCGCGAATGGCGCCCAATATGTCGCCCGCGTCGGGCGCAACGACCGTGCGGACTTCGGCACCGGTAGCAAGATTGACCTCGGCAATCGCGGTCTTGCCATCGTCCCGGTCCTTGTACACCAATCCGTTGTCGGTGCCGTCGACGAAGAGGATCGGCACCGTCAGCCGCTCGTCATCGCGTAGCGAAGCGCGCTCGATCGACCGGAAAGCCCCTTCTCCGGCGCTACGATAGAGCAGCGTGGCCCGGGTCGTATCGTCGCGATAGCCGATGCCGTAGCGCACCCGGCCGAGATGGTCGGCGCCCCAGTCCATAACCCCGGTGCGCGACCGCAGTTCGGTCTTCTTGCGCCCCGTCTTCACATCGATGCGGTATACAGCCGGCCAGAAATCGGCGTTGTCATATATCGAGTCCTGACCCGCGACCAGAATTTCGCTGCTGCCGTCTTTGGGCAGCCAGACGACATCGGACGCATTCTGGCCCTTGAGATCCCATAACAGCCGCGTGATCTTGCCCGAGGCCCGGTCGATGGCGATGATGCGGGTAACGTACCAATTGTCGGCCTCCACCGGCATCAACGCCCGCAGGCCGACGAGCAGATGTTCGTCGTTGACCCAGGTCAGCCAATCGATTTCGGTCTGGTCGGGAACCGCAATAATGACCGATTTGCTCTGATCGCCCAGCACGGGAAGGATGCCGATCCGCTGTTCCCCACGGACCGCGAACAGGCCCGCCATATGCGTTCCGTCAGGCGATAATTCGGTATTTTCCGCAAAGGGAAGCTGCGCAAAGGCGGCCGTGGGCAATGGCGGAGCGGGGGTCGATGCGGTCGTGGCGGGCGCCTGCGCCGCCGCGGGCACGGCCGCCTGCACCAGCGCGCATATCGCCAAAATTACATGTCCCGCAACGCCAGTCCGCATCATATTCCCCCTGTTTCAGCGCTGCCTATCAAGCCGTCACGGAGCCGCCAAGCAGGATCGCTGCCGTTATGGATGACTGCAATGCTCCGCCGCCCCCCTTGCCCGATCCGCAAAGCCCGCTAGACAGGCGCAATAAACTTGCGGGGGACGCAAAACACTTATGGGACATCTTATCGGCCTGCTCGGAATCGTTGCATTGCTTGCGATTGCCGTGCTGTTTTCTTCGAACCGTCGCTGGATTCGCCTGCGCGTCGTCGTGCCGGCCTTTCTGTTGCAGGCCGGGTTCGCGCTGCTGGTGATCGGTACGCCGTGGGGCCGCGCGATCATTCAGGCGATGTCGACCGGCGTCGCCAATCTTCTGGGTTATGCCAAGGCGGGAACCGACTTCATTTTCGGCCCGCTCGCCGGACCCGAAATGGGCGGCCACAGCTTTGCGATCGCCGCGCTGCCGGTGATCATCTTCTTCGCCTCGCTTATCTCGATCCTCTATTATCTCGGCATCATGCAATTCGTGATCAAATGGGTCGGCGGGGCGATCCAGAAGATTACGGGAATCACCAAGGTCGAAAGCCTGGGCGCCGCGGCGAATATCTTCGTCGGCCAGAGCGAGAGCCCGCTCGTCATCCGTCCCTATCTCGCCGGTCTTACCCCGTCGCAGCTCTTTACGGTGATGACGGTCGGCATGGCCGGGGTCGCGGGGACCATCCTCGGCGCCTATGCCAGCATGATCGGCGAACAGCTGCTGCCCTATCTGCTCGCCGCCAGCTTCATGTCGGCGCCGGGCGGCATCCTGATGGCCAAGATCATGATGCCCGACGACCCCAAGGATTTGGGTATCGAACCCGTCATCATGCCAGAGGCAAGCCATGACGAGGAAAAGCCGGCGAACATCATCATGGCAGCGGCGCAGGGCGCGCAAACCGGCGTCAAGCTGGCGGTCGCGGTCGGCGCGATGGTGCTGGCCTTCGTCGCGCTCGTCGCGCTCGCCAACGGGCTGCTCGCCGGGATCGGCGGCTGGTTCGGCTATCCCGATCTGTCGTTCCAGGCGGTCATCGGCGCGATCTTCCGCCCGGTGATGTGGCTGATGGGCGTGCCGTGGGACGAAAGCGCCGCGGTCGGCGGCCTGTTCGGTACCAAGGTCGTGCTCAACGAATTCGTCGCCTTCATCGACCTTGGTAAAATCCAGGGGGGGATGTCGATGGTGTCGGTTGCGATCGCCACCTTTGCGCTGTGCGGTTTCGCCAATTTCAGCTCGATCGCGATCCAGATGGCCGTGACCGGCGGTCTCGCCCCCAATCAGCGGCCGATGATCGCCCGGCTGGGGCTGAAGGCGCTGCTTGCGGGCAGCCTGTCGAACCTGATGTCGGCGGCGCTCGCCGGCCTTATGCTCAGTTTCACCGCGCCGGTCGCCACACCGCCGCCCCCGACCGCCGCGCCGGTTGCGGCGGCGCCGCTTCCCGGTGCGCCGCCCGCTGCCGCCGATACCGCTGCCCCCGCCGCGGCCAAGGCACCTTGACGCGCGGGCAGCGCCGGGCCGCACAAGGCCCGGTCGGCACGGGATAATTTGCAAGTCCCCCTGTTGTGGCGTAGTTTCGGCCCCGGAAAAACGAGTCCCGGGGTCGCGTTCGCCAAACAGGGAGGTTGTTGATGAAATCCATCCATCGCTGGTCGCTCTTCGCTGCTGCCGCCGCAGCGCTCGGCGGGGGTTTCCTTGCCGCGTCGCAGGCGCAATCGCCCGAGGACAGGATGATGCGTCCGACCGAGGCGACCATCTATCGCGACGCCGCCTACAAGGGGCCGGCGGTGTTCATTGGCGAAGCGAAGCCCGATCTGGGCCTGTCGTGGCCGGTCAATTCGATCCGCGTGACCAGCGGTCGCTGGGAACTGTGCGAGAAGACGCGCTATCGCGGCAATTGCCGGACGGTCGAACGCGACACCCCGATATTGGGCAATATCCTGCGCGGCATCAAGATCCAGTCTATCCGCCCCGTCGGATCGGGCGGCGGCTGGCATCCCGGCCCGGTCGCCAACGATCAGGTTGCGCGCGGCAATTTCGCCGAATTCCATACCCAGCCCGCCACCGCAAATTATCGCATTCTCGCGTGCCAGAGCGGATCGGCGACTGCCGCCTGCGCGGCGCGGACTGCCGACACATGGTGCCGCTCGATCGGCTGGAACGGATCGGCCCGCGAACATATGGAGACGGTTTCGGGCCGCATATATCTGGCCGACGTGCTGTGCGTCCGTTCGGGCTATTGAGGGGAATGGAGATGATCCGAATCGCGAAGCTGGCCGCCGCGGGCGCGGCCATTCTTGTCGTTGCGGGCTGTGCCTCCTACCCGCAAAACACCGGCACGCTTTACGAATGCAATCGCGGCACGCAGTTGCAGGTCGATTATATCGCCAACGGCGCAATCGTCCGCGTCGACGGCCGCCGCAGCATGGTGCTCAAGGCCGCGCCGACCAACATGGGGCAGGCCTATGAAAACAAGAGCGGCGCGCGGTTGTACCGCAGCGGCAATGAGGTGACGTGGAACACCGCCGCGCGCACCGCGCCCGAGAGCTGCCGCCCCGTCAATCGGCCAATGTAGGCGGGGCGCCTCTCCCCCGTTACAGCGTCATTTGCGCAAGCGCCGCCCGGACCTCGCGCGCGAAAAGGGCGGGCTGCTCCCACGCCGCGAAATGGCCGCCGCGGTCGACCTCATTCCAATAGACGATATTGCGATAGCGCTTTTCGGCCCAGCGGCGCGACAGGCGCATGATCTCGTTCGGGAACAGGCTGCCGCCGGTCGGCACCTCGATCTCCCCTGCCGCGAAACTGCGGAAACTGTGCCAATAGAGCCGCGCCGACGACGCGGCGCTGGCGGTAAACCAATAGAGGCTGACGGTGTCGAGCATGGTGTCCTTCGACAGCGCGCGTTCGGGATGGCCGCCGATCGACTGGCCGCCCGGCTGATGCCCGCAATCGGTCCAGCCGTGGAATTTCTCGACGATCCAGCACATCTGCCCGACGGGTGAATCGGTAAGCGCATAGCCGATGGTCTGCGGCCGCGTCGCCTGCTGCGTCGAATAGCCACTGTCCTTTGCCTGATACCAGCCGAAACGCGCGAGATAGAGTTTTTCGGCGTCGGTCAGATCGGCCATCAGCGCCGGGTCGGGCTGGCCGACGATCATGTTGACATGGATGCCCGCGCAATGGTCGCCATGGTTCGTCCCGATGGCGCAGGTAACCGCACTGCCCCAGTCGCCGCCCTGCGCGAAATAGCGATCGTAACCGAGCGCGCGCATCAGCGCGTCCCAACCCGCAGCTATATGTTCGACGCTCCATTTCGCGGCCGCGGGCTTGCCCGAAAAGCCGTAGCCCGGCAGCGACGGGATCACGAGATGATAGTCGGCCGACAGCGGCGCGATCACGTCGAGAAATTCGAGCACCGACCCCGGCCAGCCGTGCGTCAGCACCAGCGGCCGCGCCGCCGGATTGTCCGAGCGGATATGAAGGAAATGGATGTCAAGGCCATCGACCGTGGCCAGAAAATTGGGCAGCGCGTTGAGCCGCGCCTCGACCGTGCGCCAGTCATAATCGTCGCGCCAATAGGCCGCGAGTTCCTGCGCATAGGCGAGCGGGACGCCCTGGTCCCAATCGTCGACGGTCTCCTTTTCGGGCCAGCGCGTGCGCGCCAGCCGGTCCTTCAGATCATCGATCGCTGCCTGCGGAACCTCGGCGCGGAACGCGCGGATATTTTCGACCTTCATTCGGCCTCTCCCCCACCTGACTGCTTCGGCTTTGTGTCAGGGCCGCGCCGGCGCCTTGCAACCGCGCTGCAACCCGACGCCCTTCAGGAAGCCGCGACGCACCGTGCCAGCATAGACCGCCTCTGCATAGCGCCGACGTTCGGCGTTGGCACCCGTGACCTCGCCGATAAGGCTACGAAAGGGAATGATCGACCCGGCGACGCTGCCCGCGACGCGGCCGACGGTTTCCTCGCGCTTTTTCGCTGCGCTCTTGTCGGCAGGTTCGTTGACGTCGGGGCCGAGCACGTCGTTCAGTTCGCTGACCTCGCGGATGATCGCGGAACATTTGCGCAAGCCCGCGAGTGAATAGGGATTGTCCTGGATCGCTTTCAGCTTGTCGGGCACTTCCTTGCCGTCGAAGGGCTCGGTCACGCTGTTCGCGGTCGATTTCAGCGTCGAATCCTCGGGCGCGCCTTCCTGCGCCTGCACCGCACCATTGACCGATAGCGCGGCGATTATCGCCAGCGGCAGCCATGCTCTCCGCATCATCCCTGTCCTCCTGTTATCCGCAGGCGCCCGCACCGGCGCCAGCGGGATAACGAACGAGGACCGATTCGGCTCCCGCCGGATCAGCGCGTGGGAACGGGCGCCACGCCGGTCCAGTCGTAGAAGCCGCGTCCGGCCTTTTTGCCGACCCAGCCCGCCTCGACATATTGGACGAGCAGCGGCGCAGGACGGAATTTGGGATCGCCGGTGCCGCTGTGCAGCACGCGGATAATTTCAAGGCAGGTATCGAGCCCGATGAAATCGGCAAGGGTGATCGGCCCCATCGGGTGATTGAGGCCGAGCCGGCATCCGGTGTCGATGTCCTGCATCGTCGCCACCCCTTCGCCAAGCGCGAACACCGCTTCGTTGATCAGCGGCATCAGCACGCGGTTGACGATGAAGCCGGGCGCGTCGTTGGCATGGACGATTTCCTTGCCGAGTCCGCGGCCGAAGGCTTCGACGCTGGCAAGCGTCGTGTCGCTGGTCGCAAGGCCGCGGATCAGTTCGATCAGGCCCATGACCGGCACCGGGTTGAAGAAATGGACGCCGATGAAGCGCGCCGGATCGGGGGCCGCCTGCGCCAGTCGGGTGATCGGAATCGAGCTGGTGTTAGAGGCGAGGATCGCGCTGTCCGAAAGATGCGCGCCGACGCTGGCGAAGATCGCGCGCTTGATCTCCTCGCGCTCGGTCGCGGCCTCGATCACCAGCGCAGCCGGGGCGAAGGCGGCGTGGTCGGCGACGGGGGTGATCCGGCCGAGCAGCGCGTCGGCATCGCCCTGCGTTATCTTGTCCTTGGCGACCAGCCGCCCGAGTGCCTTGCCGATCCCGGCCTTGCCGGCTTCGGCGCGGGCGATGTCGATGTCCGACAGCAGCACATCGTGGCCGGCGCCTGCCGATACCTGCGCGATCCCCGCGCCCATTTGCCCTGCCCCGATAACGCCGACGATCATTATATGCCCTTTCGCTGGAAATCGCAGCTCTGCCCCTAGGGACTGGGCAAGCGTCGTCAAGGCCGAGAGTCGGGAGCGCGCGTCAGGGCGCGGAGCGCACCTCGGTCGCTTCGGCGAGGATCAGTGCGAAGGCGGGATCGACATCGTCCCACGCCGCGATCGGCGTCCAGCCTCCGGCGCGGAGGAGCAGGCTGGCGTCGCGCGGCCCATATTTATGGCTGTTCTCGCTGTGGATCGTTTCGCCCTTCGCCATCGTATAAGGACGGCCATCGACCATGAATTCGAGGTCGCACGCCGCCACCAGATGCATTTCTATACGCGCATGAACATCGTTCCAGCAGGCGCGGTGGTCGAAATTGGCAACGGGGATCGTGCCGTCCAGTTCGCGGTTGATCCGTTCGAGCAGGTTGAGGTTGAACGCCGCGGTGACACCGGCCGAATCGTCATAAGCGCGTTCGAGGGTGCCGATCTCCTTGATCCGGTCGACCCCGATCAGCATCAGTGCGCCGTCGCCGAGCGCGCTGCGCCAATGGCGGAGCAGATCGATCGCGCTGCGCGCCACCATGTTGCCGATCGTCGAGCCCGGAAAGAAGCCGAGTTTGGCAAGGCCGCAAATCTCGCGCGGGAGCGCCACCGGCTGGGTGAAGTCGGCCTCGACCGGATAGACCGGAAGATCGGGAAAGCGTGCCGAGAGGGCGGCCGCGCTATCGCGCAGGAAATCGCCCGAAATATCCACAGGCACATAGGCGCCGGGGGCAATGGCATCGAGCAGCAGCGGCGTCTTCGTCGAGCTGCCCGATCCCAGTTCGACCACCGCGCGGCCCGGCCCGATCGCCGCCGCCAGTTCGCCCGCATGGCGGGTGAGCAGCGCCACCTCGCTGCGCGTCGGATAATATTCGGGCAGCCCGGTGATATCCTCGAACAACGCCGATCCGGTCGCGTCGTAGAACCAGCGCGCCGGAATCGCCTTTTGCGCCTGCGACAATCCCGCATGAACGTCGGCGCGAAAGGCGATATCGACGCCGCTGTCATCGGCATCGACCTGCCGCAATTGGCGAACAACGCCCATGATCACAAATCCTTGGCAAGGCGCAGGCCGGTGAACTGCCAGCGCTGGTGGGGGTAGAAGAAATTGCGGTAGGAGGCGCGAACATGGCCGCGCGGGGTCGCACAGCTGCCACCGCGCAGCACGAACTGGCCGCTCATGAACTTGCCGTTATACTCGCCGACCGCGCCCGGCGCGGCGCGAAAACCGGGATAGGGGCGATAGGCGCTGCCGGTCCATTCCCAGACCCCGCCGAACATCCCCGCAAGCGCAGCGCCGTCCGATGCGGAGCCGTCCGCCGCCGCCGGATGCACCGGGCCGGCGGCATCGAGCTGCTGCCCCGCGCGCGGATCATATCCCGCCGCCGCCGCTTCCCATTCAAATTCGGTCGGCAGCCGCGCGCCCGCCCAACTGGCGAAGGCGTCGGCTTCGAAAAAACTGATGTGCGTCACGGGAGCGGCGGGGTCGATCCCCTGCCATCCGGCAAGGGTGAACTGGCGATCACCCTCCCAATAAGCGGGGGCGTCGACGCCTTCGGCCTGGACCCATGTCCAGCCGTCGCTGAGCCACAGCGACGGGGTGCGATAGCCGCCGTCGGCGATGAAGTCGCGCCACTCGCCGTTCGTTACCGGTCGATTGGCGAGCGCATGCGGCGCAAGAAGCGCCGAAAAGCGGGGAAGTTCACAGTCGAACGCGAAACCCTCGCCCTCATGCCCCACGGCAACGATCCCCTCGGTACCCGCGATCCAGCGCAGCGGCCCCGCCGCGACAGACGATGCCGAAGAACCGGCGGAAAACTGCGCAACTTCATTCGCGATTGCACTGTCGGAGGCGTCCCAGACGGCGGGCCCGAGCGGGTTCTGCGCGAACAGATGCTTGATGTCGGTGAGCAGCAATTCTTGATGCTGCTGTTCATGATGGATGCCAAGCTCGACGAGCGCGCGTGCAGCCGGCGACAGCGTCGGCAGCGCCTTCACGATCGCCGCAGCGACATGCGCGCGCCAATCGCGCACCGCATCGAGCGACGGCCGCGTCAGCAGGCCGCGGCGCGGGCGCGCATGGCGCGGCCCCTCTGCCTCATAATAGCTGTTGAACAGATAGGCGAAGCGGTCATCGAACAGCGAATAGCCGGGGCAATGATCGCGCAGGACGAAGGTTTCGAAAAACCAGCTCGTATGCGCCAGATGCCATTTGGCGGGCGATGCGTCGGGCATCGACTGTACGCTAGCGTCGGCGTCGGACAGGCGCGCGACAAGGTCGAGCGAGAGCTGCCGCGTCGCAGTGAAGCGCCGGGTCAGGTCGTCCGCCGAAGGAGCGGTCGTGGGCGAAGCATCGGTTCGGCTGGCCATGGTTTGACAATCCCCCGAAGAGCGATTCGGTTTCGTCGCCTGCCCCAATATGGTTACAGGACGGAGAATTGTACAGAACAAACAAAGAACAATAAGGCGATCGGGCCTAGCGCGTCGCGCCGGGTTTCCACAGGATGTCCCCGCCCGCCGCGGCGTTGAGGTGGCGCGTCGCGACGAACAGATGGTCGGACAGGCGGTTGAGATAGGCAAGCGCCAGCGGGTTGAGCGGCCGCGTCGCCGCCGCGGCGACCGCCGCCCGTTCGGCGCGGCGCGCGATCGCGCGCGCGAGGTGGAGGCGCGCCGCGGCTTCGGTGCCGCCGGGCAGGATGAAGCTGGACAGCGGCGCGAGCCTGTCGTTCATCGCGTCGATCTCCGCCTCCAGCCGCGCGATCTGGCTCGCGACGATGCGCAGCGCCATTTGGTGCGGGCCGAAGCCATGCTGCGGATCGGCAGGCGTCGCGAGATCGGCGCCAAGGTCGAACAATTCGTTCTGAATGCGCGCGAACATCGCCGCTGCCTCGCCGCCCGCAGGCAGCGCCGTGACCGCGATGCCGAGGGCGCTGTTCGCCTCGTCGACATCGCCAATCGCTTCCATCAGCGCGTCGGACTTGGCGATGCGCGACCCGTCGACGAGGCCCGTCGTGCCGTCATCGCCGGTGCGCGTATAGATTTTGTTGAGCTTGACCATAAGCGAGGGGCTGCGGGCGGACGCGCCGCGATCAGCTACCCGCGGCGAGAAGGCCGATGAGCACGATCAGGATGATCGTCACCGCCTGCCACTTCACGCGCGCCATCATCATCCGGTTCTGCATGAGCTGATTTTCATGCTCATTGCCCTCCATCGCGGCGCGGTGACCCTGCGCGAAATAGAAGAGCCCGCGCGCGAGCGCGAAGAGGACGAGGCCGGCCGACGCAACGACCGCAAGGATGAGAAGCACCTGCATGTCTTCTATTTAGGGCATTTGCAGCGAATATCCAGCCGGAAGCCGCCCGGCGCGCAAATCATCGGCCAGCGCGCGCCCGTCCGCGCCCGCAGCGCGCAGCGCGGCAAGCGCCGCCGCGCCGTCGCGCTTGGCGAGCCGCTTGCCGTCGGCGCCGCAGACAAGCGCATGGTGGCGGTAGACCGGGGGCCGAAAACCGAGCAGCGCCTGGAGCAGCCGGTGGACGTCGGTCGAGGCGATCAGATCTGCGCCGCGAACCACCAACGTCACCCCCATCGCGGCGTCGTCGATCGTGCTCGCGAGATGATAGCTGGCAGGGGCATCCTTGCGCGCGAGGACGACGTCGCCATGCGCGGCGGGATCGGCGGCGCGCGGCCCCTGCCCCTCCTCCTCCCAGACGAGCGGGCCCGCAATCGCGACCGCGCTTGCCATGTCGAGCCGCCAGCAATGTGGCTCCTGCGCCAATCGCCGTTCGCGCTCGGCCGCGCCGAGGTGGCGGCAGGTACCGGGATAAAGCGGCGCGCCGTCCGCCGGTGCTCCGTGCGGCGCTGCGAGGCTGGCGGCAATATCGGCGCGGGTGCAGAAGCAGGGGTAGACGAGCCCGCGTTGGCGAAGATCGGCGAGCGCGGCGGCATAATCGCCCAGATGTTGCGACTGGCGAACCGGGGCGCCGTCGAATGTCAGGCCGAGCCATTCGAGATCGGCGAGCGCAGCGCCGACAAACACCTCGCGCGAACGGCTGCCGTCGATGTCGTCGATGCGGAGGTGGAACCCGCCGCCAGCGGCGCGCGCGGCATCATGCGCGAGGATCGCGCTGAACGCGTGGCCAAGGTGCAGTTCGCCGGTCGGGCTGGGGGCGAAGCGGGTCAGCATGGCTCAGCGACCGAATCCATATGCTGTGGGGCTCTCGATCCATCCATTCCATATATTGCGACACATCCCCCCTTGACGCCAGATTCTGATGCGTCATGTAATGATGGTGTCACGCGAGGAAGGCAGTGGCGCGCCATCCCGAGCAGCATAGGGGGCAGCGTTACCAAGCCATGTTCCATCCCGATCTTGCCCGGCATCCCGATAATTGTCCGGCTCTCGTCCTCAATGCAGATTATACGCCGCTGAGTTATTACCCGCTGAGCCTGTGGCCGTGGCAGACCGCGGTCAAGGCGGTATTCCTCGACCGCGTCACGATCGTCGAGAATTACGAGCGCGAAATCCATTCGCCGACGCGGACAATGCCGATCCCCAGCGTCATCGCGCTGCGCCAATATGTGAAGCCGTCGCAATATCCCGCCTTCACGCGCTTCAACCTGTTCCTGCGCGATCGCTTCGCCTGCCAATATTGCGGGTCAGGCAAGGACCTGACCTTCGATCATGTCGTGCCGCGGCGGCTGGGCGGACGGACGAGCTGGGAAAATGTCACCACCGCCTGCGCGCCGTGCAATCTGCGCAAGGGCGGGCGGACGCCGGCGCAGGCGCATATGCCGCTGCACCAGAAGCCGTGGCGTCCGACGAGCTGGCAGCTTCAGGACAATGGCCGCGCCTTTCCGCCGGGCTATCTGCACGAAAGCTGGATCGACTGGCTTTACTGGGATGTCGAACTGGAGGGCTGACAGGCCCGATTCAGCCGGAGGATGCCAGGCGATTGCCAGATATTTGGTCAACAGGAGTATCGCCATGAACCGCGCCATCGCCTCGCTCGCCATCGGCATCGCCGCCCTGCCCCTTGCCGCCTGCGCAAGCTTCGCGCCCGCCGAGCAGCCCGTGTCGGTGACCGGCGCGATAACCTATCGCGAACGCATGGCACTGCCGCCGACGGCGCAGGTCGAGGTGACGCTGGCCGACGTCAGCCTGATGGATGCGCCCGCGTCGGTGATCGCACGCCAGAGCTTCACCGCCGACGGCCGGCAGGTGCCCTTCGCCTTTTCGCTGACTGTCGACCAGCGCCGTCTCGACCCGCGCCACAGCTATGCCGTGGCGGCGAGGATCACCGATGCGTCGGGCAAGCTGATGTTCATCACCGACACGCGCAACAGCGTGACCTTCGACGGTGCGCCGCGGATCGACCTGGGCACGCTGGTGATGGTGAAGACGCGCTGACCTCAGCCGTCACAGTTGAGCTCTGTGCGCACGCCCATCTCGTGCAGCATCTTTTCGACTCTCGGAAAGTCGAACTGCCATTCGTCATAGGAATCGGTCCGGCGAAGCGCGGGAGTCATGCCGACACCTTGGCAGCAGTAGCAGACCTGAATCTCGCCGAGCTGACGCCCCGATCCGTCATAATATCGAAAGAAGTGATGCGGAATAAAGCAAGCCGCATGGACCCGCTCAGCCCATTCCTTCTTTGTCAGACGGTAAAGAAATACCGATCCGTCGAGAATATCCCGCTGCGCCTTTGTCAGGCGAATGCCTTCGGGTCGCGACGTCCATTTCCCCATCTTTTCTTGATCGTCATAAGATAGATCTTCAACGAACAGGCGGACCTCGGCGGCTTGCGGCCACGGCCTGACCGGCGTGGCTCCGGCCGAAGGCCTGGAGGGCGGCGACATGATATATTCGTCGCCCGACACCTCCGATCCCATGGCCAGCGACAAAACGACGCCCACGGAAAGGAGCAGTGCTGTGCCGACGGCAATCATGGCGCTTCGTTGCTTCATATTGCCTCCCTCAGCCCAAGCCATTTCAATAGCTTTAACAGACACGTAATAAAGGCATAGCTATGCGCCGCTTGACCCGGCGCCTGTTGCGGTGCAGCAAGCTGCGTCCATGGGCCCACCAATCCAGATCTCGCAAAATCCCGACATCCGCTATCTCGGGCGAATCCTCGGCGACGTCATTCGCGCCTATGGCGGCGAGAAGCTGTTCCGGCAGACCGAATATATCCGGTCGTCGAGCGTCGACCGGCATCGCGGCATTGCGGGCGCCGAGACGATCGATCCGGGGCTGGAGGCGCTGAGCCTCGACGATACCATCGCCTTCGTGCGCGGCTTCATGCTGTTTTCGATGCTCGCCAATCTGGCCGAAGACCGGCAGGGCATCGCCGCCGAGCCCGAGGCGACGGTGGCGGCAGCGCTTGCCCGGCTGAAACAGGACGGTATCGATGGCGATGCGGTCGCGGCGCTGCTCGGCGCCGCGCTGGTCGCGCCGGTGCTCACCGCGCACCCGACCGAGGTGCGCCGCAAGTCGATGCTCGACCACAAGAACCGCATCGCCGAGCTGATGCGGCTGCGCGATGCCGGCGTCGAGGAAACCGCCGAGGGCGATGTCGTCGAGGAAGCGATCCGCCGCCAGATCGTGCTGCTGTGGCAGACGCGGCCGCTGCGCACCGAAAAATTGTTCGTTGCCGACGAGATCGACAATGCGCTGACCTATTTGCGCGACGTGTTCGTGCCCGTGATCCCCAAGCTTTATGCGCGCTGGGAACAGGAACTTGGCGCGCGCCCGGCAAGCTTCCTGCGCGTCGGGAGCTGGATCGGCGGCGACCGCGACGGCAATCCTTTCGTCACCGCCGAGACGCTGCAAATGGCAACGAGCCGCAACGCCGCCGCGGTGCTCGGCCATTATATCGACGCGGTGCATGCGCTCGGCGCCGAACTGTCGGTGTCGTCTTCGCTCGCGACAGTCTCCGAAGCGGTCGAGGCACTGGCCGCGGCGAGCGGCGATACCGCGCCGAGCCGCAGCGACGAGCCCTATCGCCGCGCACTGTCGGGCATCTATGCTAGGTTGTGCGCAACCTATGCCGGCATCGTCGGGCGCGCGCCGCCGCGGCCGTCGGCACTGGCCGGCGACGCCTATGCCGCCCCCGCCGATTTTCGCCGCGACCTCGTCACCATCGCCGCCGGCCTGTCGGCGAGCGGCGAGGGCCAGCTTGGCGGCATCGGCGCGCTCGGCCGGTTGATCCGCGCGGTCGAGGTCTTCGGTTTCCACCTTGCGACGCTCGACATGCGGCAGAACAGCGCGGTGCACGAACGCGTGCTCGCCGAGCTGCTCGCGGTCGCGGGCGTCGAAGGCGATTATCTCAGCTTGGGCGAAGATGCGCGCGTCGAGCTGCTGCGCCGCGAACTGGCGACCAACCGCCCGCTTGCCGCGCCGTGGCACAAATGGAGCGAAGAAACCGCCGGCGAACTCGCGATCGTCCACGCCGCCGCCGCGATCCGCGCCAGGCTGGGCGTCGAGGCGATCGTCCAGTGGATCATCAGCAAGGCCGAAAGCCTGTCCGACCTGCTCGAAGTCCATGTCCTCGCCCGCGAAGCCGGATTGTGGTCGGCCGAGGCGCAGGACAATCTGATGGTCGTGCCGCTGTTCGAAACCATCGCCGACCTCGACGAGGCGCCGGGGATCATGGCCGCCTATTTCGCGCTGCCCGAGATTGCGCCGCATGTCGTCGCGCGCGGACATCAGGAAGTGATGATCGGCTATTCGGATTCGAACAAGGATGGCGGCTATCTGACCTCAACATGGGGGCTCTACCAGGCATCGGAAGCGTTGACCCCGGTGTTCGAGGCCGCCGATACCGCGATGCAGCTGTTCCACGGTCGCGGCGGTGCGGTCGGGCGCGGCGGCGGCAGCGCTTTCGCTGCGATCCGCGCGCAGCCCGCGGGGACGGTGCAGGGCCGCATCCGCATCACCGAACAGGGTGAAGTGATCGCGGCCAAATATGGCACCGCCGACAGCGCCGCGACCAATCTGGAGGCGATGGTATCGGCAAGCCTGCTCGCCAGCCTCGAGCCCGAGCCGATGAGCGCGGACGACGCCGGGCGCTTTGCGGGTGCTATGACCGCGCTGTCGAACGACGCCTTCGCCGCCTATCGCGGCCTCGTTTACGACACGCCCGCCTTCAAGGACTTCTTCCGTGCAATGACGCCGATCGCCGAGATCGCGACGCTGAAGATCGGATCGCGGCCGTCGAGCCGCACCAAATCGACCGCGATCGAGGACCTGCGCGCGATCCCCTGGGTGTTCAGCTGGGCGCAGGCGCGCACCATGCTGCCCGGCTGGTACGGCACCGGCGAGGCCTTTGCGGCGTTCGCGGACCAGGCGCTGCTCGCCGATATGGCGCAAAGCTGGCCCTTCTTCGGCGCGCTGCTCGGAAATATGGAAATGGTACTGGCAAAATCGGACATCGGCATCGCCGCGCGCTATGCCGAACTGGCCGGGGATGTGGGCGGGCATGCGGCGATTTTTTCGCGCATCCGCGACGGCTGGCACCGCGCCCACGACGGGCTTTTGACAATCACCAGCCAGTCGCGGCTGCTCGAGAATAATCCAGCGCTCGAGGCATCGATCCGCCTGCGCCTGCCCTATATCGAGCCGCTCAACCTGCTGCAGATCGAATTGATGAAGCGCCACCGCGCGGGCGAAACCGACCCCCGCATCGCCGAGGGCATCCAGTTGACCATCAACGCGATCGCAACCGCGCTGCGCAACAGCGGGTAGACCCGAACACCGTCATGGCGAGGAGCAAGGCGAAGCAATCGCTTCGCGCCTCGCCATGACGAGGGGTCAATTCTTGACGATCCGCACCTCGCCCTTGCTCGTCTCGCCCGCGGGTTCGAAGCTGATCGTGAAATCGGCGCCGTCCTTGTCGGTTCCGCGCAGCGTGTCGCCGGCGCGCTGGACCTGGATATTCTTCTTCGCAAATTCGCCGGCCATCCAGTCGGCTGCCTTGGCGGGCGCCGCCGGCGAGGTGAAACCGAGGCGCACCCTCGCCTTGTCGGCGCCGCCCTTGTCACTCGCATTGACGTCGATGCTTGCGATCTTGCTGCCCGGATAGAGCTTCACCCCGTCGATATCGAAATCGCTATCGACGTCGATATTGGCGAAATCGGGGAGCTTGAAGCTCATCGAGCCGTGGTCGCCATCGATGCTGACCTTGCCGCCGTCCTTGCCGGCGGTGATCCGGACATTGCCGCCGTCGCCATCGGCATTCACCGTGATCTCGGCCTTATCGCTCTTGTCTTCGGCGTGGCCGCAGGCGCCGAGCAACAGCATCGGGGGAATCAGGAAGGCGAAACGCATGGACTGTCTCCTTGGTGCATTATCTGAATAATACACCTGCGCGCGCGGCGAGTCAATTTCCTGTCGGCTCGCCACAACGCGGTTACGGTTCGACAGGGATGCCCCCCTGATCAAGTCCGGGGTGGCCAACAAGAAGCGGCCTAAGCGTCGATGCTGGTCTTGAGGTCGCCATGGACGAGACCGCCGTCGACCGCGATCGTTTCGCCGACGACATAATCGCCCGCCTTCGATGCGAGAAAGATCGCTGCGCCGGCCATATCCTCGGGCACGCCGATGCGCTTGGTCGGGATGCTCTTGGCAACTGCGTCGCCATGGTCGCGCGCCGCCTTGTTCATGTCCGACTGGAAGGCGCCGGGTGCGATCGCGGTGACGATGATATTGTCCTGCACCAGCCGCGCCGCCATGCGCTTGGTCAGATAGAGGATCGCCGCCTTCGACGCATGATAGCTGTAGGTTTCCCATGGGTTGAGGCGCATGCCGTCGATCGATCCGATGTTGATGACCTTTGCCGGCTGCGCGGGCGTGCCCGCCGCCTTCAGCAGATTGTGCAACGCCTGGGTCAGGAAGAAGGGCGATTTGACGTTAATGTCCATCACCTTGTCCCAGCCGGCTTCGGGGAAATTCTCGAAGGGCTCGCCCCAGGCGGCGCCCGCATTGTTGACGAGGATGTCGAGCTTTTCCTCGCGTGCTTCGAGTTCCTTGGCGAGCGCGCGGCAGCCTTCGACGGTCGAAAGATCGACGGGAAGGCCGATGACCTTGCCCGGATAGCGCGTTTCGAAATCGGCGACGGCTTCCTCGATCTGCGCCGTTTTGCGCGCTGAGATATAGACGCGCGCGCATCCCGCGGCGAGATAGCCTTCGACGATCATCTTGCCGATGCCGCGCGAACCGCCGGTGACGAGCGCGATGCGGCCGTTGAGGCCGAACATATCATTGAGGTTCATTGTTTTTCTCCGATCACTCCCCTCCCGCAGGCGGCAGGGGGTTTGAGTCGTTTCAGTATCCGTTCATCCGGGCGACCTGGTCGATATGGTAATGCACATCGCCCATGAATTCGGCGAGCGCGCGGTCGCGTTTCATGTAGAGGCCGATGTCATATTCGTCGGTCATGCCGATGCCGCCGTGCATCTGAACGCCTTCGCGCACCGCAAGGTTGGCGGCGCGGCCGGCCTTGGCCTTGGCGACCGAGACCATCAGCTTCGCGCCTTCGCTGCCTTCGTCGAGGAGCTGCTGCGCCTTCATCACCGTGGCGCGCGCGACTTCCATCTCGCCATAGAGATGCGCGGCGCGGTGCTGGAGCGCCTGAAACTCGCCGATTAGCTTGCCGAACTGCTTGCGTTCCTTGAGGTAATTGACGGTCATGTCCATCGCGCCCTGCCCGACGCCAACCATTTCGGCGGCAGCGCCGGTGCGGGTGGCGGCCAGCAGCGCGTCGAGGATGTGGCCGCCGGCATCGACTTCGCCGATCACCGCGTCGGCATCGACCTCGACGCCGTCGAGGGTGACATGGCTTGCAAGCGAGGAGTCGACGAGGCGGCGCGGATCGGCGGTCAGCCCCTTTGCATCCTTCGGCACCGCGAACAGGGTGATACCGCCGTCGGTTTTCGCCGCGACGATGCTCATGTCGGCGATATGGCCGTGGAGGACGAAGCTTTTCTTGCCGTCCAATCGAAAGCCGTTGCCGGCGCGTGTCGCGGTGGTCGCGATGCGGTCGGGGCGGTGCTTGGCACCCTCGTCGATCGCGAGTGCGACGATCGCCTCGCCGCTGGCGATGGCGGGAAGCCAGCGGCCCGCCTGCGTTCCGCCCGCCTTCGCCAGCGCGGCGACCGCGCCGACGCTGGTCGCGAGGAAGGGCGACGGCGTCAGGTTGCGGCCGATTTCCTCGAGCACGATGCCCGCTTCCATATGCCCCATGCCGAGCCCGCCATGCGCCTCCGGCACCAGCATGCCGGGCAGGCCCATTTCGGTGAACTGCGCCCACAGGTCGCGCGAGAAGCCGGTGGCGTCGGCCTCGTCGCGCAGCTTGCGGAGGTGCGAGACGGGGGCCTGTTCGGCCACAAAGGGCGCGACGCTGTCCTTGAGCATCGCCTGATCGTCATTGTGATACAAGGGCATGGGTCAGGCTCCGGGCAAATCGAGGATACGCTTGGCGATGACGTTGAGCATCACTTCGCTCGTGCCGCCTTCGATCGAATTGGCCTTGGTGCGCAGCCACGCGCGCGGGCGGGCGCCACCCTTTGTTTCGGGGCTGTCCCATTCGAGCGCTTCGCTGCCACCGCCCGACATGACGAGTTCGTGGCGGCGCTTGTTGAGCTCGGTCCCGACATATTTCATCATGTTCGGCGAGGCGGGGTGCGCGCGGCCGGTCTTCCACATGTCCATGAAGCGTTCGCCCATCGCGCGATAGGCAAAGACATCGACGTCGAACGCCGCCATTTCGGCGCGCAGGATCGGATCGTCGAGTTCGCCATGGTCGTTCTTGCCGATCGCCTTGGCAAAGGCGCCGCCGATGCTGACCATGTCGCCGCCCGCACCGCCGCCCGAAATCATCTCGCGTTCGTGGCCGAGGAGATATTTGGCGACGTCCCAGCCCCGGTTGATCTCGCCGACGAACTGCGTCTTGGGCACTTCGACATCGTCGAAGAAGGTTTCGCAGAAGGGCGAATTGCCCGAAATCAGCAGGATCGGCTTGGTCGTGACGCCCTTGCTCTCCATGTCGAAGAGCATGAAGGTGATGCCCTGATATTTGTTCGCCTTGTCGGTGCGGACGAGGCAGAAGATCCAGTCGGCCTTGTCGGCATAGCTGGTCCAGATCTTCGATCCGTTGACGACCCAGTGATCGCCCTTGTCCTCGCCGAAGGTCTGCAGGGAGACGAGGTCGCTGCCCGAGCCGGGTTCCGAATAGCCCTGGCACCAGCGGATTTCGCCGCGCGCGATCTGGTTCAGATAATGGACCTTCTGCTCTTCGGTACCGAATTTGAGCAGCGCGGGGCCGAGCATCCAGATGCCGAAGCTGTCGAGCGGCGAGCGCGCGTTGATCCGCTTCATTTCCTGTTTCAGGATCTTGGTCTGTTCGGGGGTCAGCCCGGCGCCGCCATATTCCTTCGGCCAATCGGGAACGGTGTAGCCCTTTGCGGCGCAGGCTTCGAGCCATTGTTTCTGGGCGTCATTCTTGAAAACCCATTTGCGGCCGCCCCAGCACACATCGCCTTCGTCGCGGACGGGTTCGCGCATTTCGGGGGGACAATTGGCTTCCAGCCAGGCGCGCACTTCGGCGCGAAAAGCGTCCTGATCGCTCATCTTTCGGGCTCCTCTTCTGGCGCGCAAACTAAGGGGAGTCGCCCGGTTTACGCAAGCGTCAACTTGGCTGTGCCGCGCTGCCGTTACGGCGCCGTAGCGTCCGATTGCGGGCCGTTGACGCGCCCTCCCATGCGCCTAAGCTAAGTGGCAAAAGAAAACGGGAGAGCAGGAAATGCGATTCGCAGGCAAGGTCGCCGTCGTCACCGGCGCAGCATCGGGTATTGGCAAGGCGGCCGTTCTGAAACTCGCGGGCGAAGGCGCCCATGTTTTCGCCGCCGACATCGACGAGGCGGGCGGTCAGGCTCTTGCCGCGGCGTCGAACGGCCGGATCGAATTCATCCGGTGCGACGTCACCGTCGCGTCGGACATCGAAGCGCTGATGGACGAAGCCGCGAAGCGCGGCGGCGGCATCGACATCGTGTTCAACAATGCTGCCGCAGGCGGCGACCGCGCCCCGATCGACGAAATCACGCCCGACGGATGGGACTGGACGATGAACCTCGTCCTCAAATCGGTCGCGATGGGCATCCGCTATGCTGCGCCTCATATGAAGGGCCGCAAAGGCGCCGCGATCGTCAACACTGCGAGCGTCGCGGCGCTCGGCGCTGGCTATTCGCCGACCGCCTATGCCGTCGCCAAGGCGGGCGTGCTGCATCTGACCAAGGTCGCGGCGACCGATCTTGCCCAATATGGCATCCGCGTGAACGCGATCTGCCCCGGCTTCATCAACACCAATATCTTCACCACCTCGCTCGAGGTGCCCGACGAAAGCAAGGATGCGGCCAAGGCGGTGATCGCCGAAATGAGTGCGCATGCGCAGCCGGTCGCGCGCGGCGGACAACCCGACGACATCGCCAATGCCGTCGCCTATCTGGCGAGCGAGGAGGCGAGCTTCATGACCGGCACGCATATGCTGGTCGACGGCGGTCTGACGATCGGCCAGCGCCACGCCTGGGATCCCGAAGCGCCCGGCCTGTTCGACGCCCTGATAGCCATGGAGGATGCGGCCAAGGCCGGAGCCGCGGCGTGACCGCCGAGACCCCGGCGCAGGCGCGCCTGCCGCTCGGGCTCAAATTATTCCACGGCCTCGGCAGCGTTGCCTATGGGGTCAAGGACAACGGCTTTTCGACCTTCCTCCTGATCTTTTACAGCCAGGTGGTCGGGCTCGATGCGAGCCTTGTTTCGCTGGCGCTGATGTTCGCGCTGCTCGCCGATGCCTTCGTCGATCCGCTGATCGGCTATTTTTCGGACCGCACCTATACGCGCTGGGGCCGCCGCCATCCGTGGCTCTATCTCGCGCCGCTGCCGCTCGGGCTCGCATGGATGCTGCTGTGGTCGCCGCCCGACGATCATACGCACATCTTTGCCTATCTGGTGGTCGTCGCGGTGTTGGTGCGCACGCTGGTATCGTGCTGCGAAGTGCCGTCGCAATCGCTCGTCGCCGAACTGACAAGCGATTATGACGAGCGCACCGCGCTGGTCCGCTTCCGCTTCCTCTTCGCCTGGGGCGGCGGGCTGCTCGTCTTCTTCCTCGCCAACACCGTCTTCCTGCGGCCCGACGCGACGCACAAGTTCGGGCAGCTCAATCCTGCGGGCTACTGGCTCTACGGCCTGTGCGGGGCGATCATCATGGCGGTGACGGTTTTCATCTCGGCGCTCGGCCAGCATCGGCGCATAGCGCATCTGCCCGCGACGAAGCCCGAACCCGGAACGCCCCGGCGCGCCTTTGCCGAGATTTGGGAATCGCTGCGCCACCCGGCGGCGCTGATCCTGCTCGGCGCCTCGCTGATCGCGATTTCGAGCACGCAGATGACCTTCACCATCTCGAACTTCCTTTATCTTTATGTCTGGCGCTTTTCCGATGGCGCCTTCGCGGCGCTGCCATGGCTGCTGATGGTCAGCGTCCTGCTGTCCTTCGTGTTTGTGCAGCCACTCCACCACCGGTTCGGCAAGAAGCGCGTCGCGGTGATCTGCGGGATCATCAGCACGACGTTCTGGGTGGCGCCATTCGGCCTGTTCCTTTCGGGCCATTGGCCGGGAACCGGCTCCGCCTTTTCGAGCAATCTGCTGATGGGCTTCATCCTCGTTTCCAACGTCAACGCGGTGATGGTGATGATCTCCGCACAGTCGATGCTCGCCGACGTCGTCGAAGCCTCGCAGGTCGAAACCGGACGCCGCACCGAAGGCGTGTTCGCCGCCGGCTGGATGTTCGTCCAGAAATGCGCCACCGCCGTAGGGATCGGCCTCACCGGCCTGCTGATCAGCCTGTCGGGCCTGCCGGCGAAAGCCGTTCCCGGCGAGGTTGCACCGCAAGTGGTCGACCGGCTGGTCGTCAGCTACAGCCTGATCGTGATCGTCGCGACAATCCTGTCGACGTGGATCTTCGCGCGCTTCCCGATCAACCGCGCCGACCACGAAGCCCGCGTCGCCGCGCTGTCCGCATCCGAAACGATCGGGCTGCAATGAGCGCCAATATTCTCCCGGGCGCGCTGCCGACGCGCATCAAGGTGGCGCATGGCGTGGGTGCCGTAACGCTCGGAATCAAGGAGTCGGGGCTCACCACCTTCTTCATGATCTATTACAACCAGGTACTCGGTTTCGATCCGCGCGTCGTGTCGCTCGTGTTGATCGGCGCGATGCTTGTCGATGCTATCGTCGATCCGATGATCGGTCGGCTGTCGGATGCTACGCGAACCCGGCTTGGGAGGAGGCTGCCCTGGCTTTACGCCGCCGCTCTGCCGATGGCAATCGTGTGGACGCTGCTGTGGGTGTCGCCCGATATCGCAAAACATTCGACGTTGGGCCTGTTCCTCAATGTCGTGGCCGTGCGGATATTGGTGTCGGCGTGCGAAATTCCGTCGATCTCGCTCGTCGCCGAACTGACGCGCGATTATGACGAGCGCACCGCGCTGATGCGCTATCGCTTTCTGTTCGGCTGGCTGGGCGGCCTCCTTGCCGTGGCGCTTGCCTATAATGTCTTTCTGGTCTCCGACGATCCCGCGCGCAGCGGCTTGCTCGAGACATCCGGCTATACCGCCTACGGTCTGTTCGGCGCCGCCATGATCTTGCTGACGACGCTGGCGTCGGCATTCGGTCAGCAACGCCGCATCCTGTCGCTGCCGCCTCCGCCGCGCAGGCCGCACGGCCATTCGATGCTCGCCGACATCCTGCTTGCCTTTCGCAACCCGGCATTTCTTGCCCTGGCGTCCGGCGCGCTGTTCGTCACGGGCGCCTATGCGACGACGATCGCGTCGACCAATTATATGATGCTCTATGTCTGGCAACTCAGCGATGCACAGCTGCGTTTCTATCCTGTCGGGCTCGCCGTCGCGGTCTTCGGCGCTTTCGCGGCGGTCGGCCATGCGCACCGCCGCTTTGGCAAGCGCGACAGCGCGATCGGTGCCGCGCTCGCGAGTGGCGTGATCGCCTTCCTGCCCTATGCCGCACGCAATCTGGGCTGGTGGCCCGATCTGGGCGGATGGCCTTCGGTGATGCTTTTGCTGTCGTTGCAGACCCTGTCGCTGTTCGGGTTGGTGGTGGCAACCATTTCCACCTCGTCGATGGTTGCCGAAATCGTGGAAGCGCATGAGGTCGATCATGGCACGCGGATCGAGGGCGTCTTCTTCGCCGGCTATCTGATGGTCCAGAAATTCGGGCAGGCGCTCGGCATCTTTCTCGTCGGCCAGCTTGTCGCCTTTGCAGGGTTGAGCGATCAAGTGCGGCCCGAGGACTGGCCGGCCAGCACTGCCGCGGCAATGGCGTGGATTTTCGCCGGATTGATGATTTTGATTTCGGTCATGGCGGCCATTGGCCTGCGGCGGTATCCGATCGACCGGGCCAGCCACGAGGCACGGCTCGCCGCCCTCGCCTCGACGGGCGGCGCGGCGGCCGATAGCCAGGGGCCGCGGCCGTAACGGAAGATTGCGCAGGCAGCGATGCCGGGGCAATTTTCTGCGCCGCGGGTCTTGGCAAAGGGGGGCGAATCGGTCCAAAGGCTTACGTGAACGTAAAGGGAAAGGATGCAGTGATGGATTTCGACTTCACCGACCGGCAGGTGCACTGGCGCGACCGGGTGCGCGAGTTCATCGACCGCAAGATCCGCCCCGCCGTTGCGACCTACAAACAGCAGGATGCGAGCGGCGATCGCTGGAAAGTCATCCAGGTCGTCGAGGATCTGAAGGCCGAGGCGAAGGCCGCCGGCATCTGGAACCTGTTCATGCCGCCGCGCAGCAGCGCGCACCATCATGTCGACGAGACGTTCGAATTCGAAGGTCCGGGGCTCACCAACCTCGAATATGCGCTGTGCGCCGAGGAAATGGGCCGCGTCGGCTTTGCGAGCGAGGTGTTCAACTGCTCGGCGCCCGACACGGGCAATATGGAAGTCTTCCATCGCTATGGCACCCGCGCGCAGAAGGACAGATGGCTCGCCCCGCTGATGAATGGCGAGATTCGATCGGCCTTTCTGATGACCGAACCCGCGGTCGCCTCGTCCGATGCGACGAACATCGAAACGCGGATCGAACGCGACGGCGACGACTATGTCATCAACGGCGTCAAATGGTGGTCGTCGGGCGCGGGCGATCCGCGCTGCAAGGTCGCGATCGTCATGGGCAAGACCGATTTCGGCGCCAAGCGCCACGCGCAGCAGTCGATGCTGGCGGTCCCGATGGACGCGACGGGCATCAATATCCTGCGCCACCTGCCCGTCTTCGGCTATGACGATGCGCCGCACGGCCATATGGAAATCGAGCTCAAGGACGTTCGCGTCAAGGCCGAGGACGCGATGCTGCTCGGCGAAGGCCGCGGCTTCGAGATTGCGCAGGGCCGCCTCGGGCCGGGGCGTATCCACCATTGCATGCGGACGATCGGCGTCGCCGAAGAAGCGCTCGAACGGATGTGCAAGCGGCTCCAGTCGCGCGTCGCCTTCGGCAAGACGGTGGCCGAACACAGCATCTGGGAACAGCGCATCGCGCGCGCGCGCATCGACATCGAAATGACGCGCCTCCTGTGCCTGAAGGCCGCCGACATGATGGACAAGGTCGGCAACAAGTCGGCCGCGGCCGAGATCGCGATGATCAAGGTGCAGGCGCCGAACATGGCGCTGCA
This sequence comes from Sphingopyxis sp. Q841, assembly GCF_052384365.1. NCBI lineage: Bacteria > Pseudomonadati > Pseudomonadota > Alphaproteobacteria > Sphingomonadales > Sphingopyxidaceae > Sphingopyxis > Sphingopyxis sp. Q841. The sequence goes on from NZ_JBQSUM010000001.1 coordinate 1,269,212, forward strand.
GATCATCGACGATGCGATCCAGGCGCATGGCGGCGGCGGCGTCAGCGAAGATTTCGGCCTCGCCAAAATGTATGCCGGCCAGCGCACGCTGCGCATCGCCGACGGTCCCGACGAAGTCCACGCCCGCGCCATCGCGCGCATCGAGCTGGCGAAACATTCGCCCGCCGCGCAGGACGATCGTTTCTCGTCGGGCGACATCGGCGTTACGCGTTAAACCGTCCCACGTCCGTTCGTGTCGCGCGAAGTCGAGACACGAACGGCCACAACCGGTTCTCGATGTCGCTCGAACCGAACGGAGAAGATACATTGACCAAAGCCGCCGTCCTGATCGAACCCGGCAAGCCCCTCGTCATCGAGGAGGTCGTCGTCGACAAGCCCGGCCCGCACGAGGTGCGCATCCGCACCGCCGCCTGCGGGCTTTGCCATTCGGACCTGCACTTCATCGACGGCGCCTATCCGCACCCCCTGCCCGCCATCCCCGGCCATGAAGCCGCCGGGATCGTCGAGGCGGTGGGCAGCGAAGTCCGCACGGTGAAGCCGGGCGATGCGGTCGTCACCTGCCTCAGCGCCTTTTGCGGCCATTGCGAGTTCTGCGTTACCGGGCGCATGTCGCTGTGCCTTGGCGGCGAGACGCGCCGGCCGGTCGGATCGGCGCCGCGCATCACGCGCCCCGACGGATCGCCGGTCAACCAAATGCTCAACCTCAGCGCCTTTTCGGAGGTGATGCTGGTCCACGAACATGCGTGCGTCGCGATCGATCCCGAAATGCCGCTCGACCGGGCGGCGGTGATCGGCTGCGCGGTCACGACCGGCGCGGGCACCATCTTCAACGCGTGCAAGGTGACGCCGGGCGAAACGGTCGCGGTCGTCGGTTGCGGCGGCGTCGGGCTCGCGACGATCAACGCCGCCAAGATCGCGGGCGCGGGGCGCATCATCGCCGCCGACCCGGTTCCCGAAAAGCGCGAACTGGCGATGAAGCTCGGCGCAACCGATGTCGTCGACGCGCTCGCCGACGATGCCGCCAAACAGATCGTCGAAATGACCAAGGGCGGCGTCGACCATGCGGTCGAAGCGGTCGGGCGTCCTGCCTCGGCCAGCCTCGCCGTCGCCTCGCTGCGCCGCGGCGGCACCGCGACGATCCTGGGCATGATGCCGCTGTCCGAAAAGGTCGGGCTGGGCGCAATGGACCTGCTTTCGGGCAAGAAGCTGCAGGGCGCGATCATGGGCGGCAACCGCTTCCCCGTCGACATTCCGCGGCTCGTCGATTTCTACCTGCGCGGCCTGCTCGATCTCGACAGCATCGTTGCCGAGACGATCCCGCTCGACCGGGTCAACGAAGGCTTCGACAAGATGCGAAAGGGCGATGCCGCGCGGTCGGTGATCGTGTTCGGCCAATGACGGAAACAATCGACGCGCAAAAGGCCTTCAGCGGCACCGTCGCGCCCGAGGGGGCCGACGTCCTCGACGAGGCGAAGCTGACCGCCTGGATGGAAGCCAATGTCGAAGGGTTTGAAGGCCCGCTGACGCAGAGCAAATTTGCCGGCGGCCAGTCGAACCCGACCTACAAGATATCAGCGCCGTCGGGCAATTATGTGCTGCGGCGCAAACCTTTCGGCCCGCTGCTCCCGTCGGCGCACGCCGTCGACCGCGAATATAAGGTGCAGGCTGGCCTCCATAAGATGGGCTATCCGGTCGCGCGCCAATATGGGCTGTGTACCGATGACAGCGTGGTCGGCAGCTGGTTCTATGTGATGGGGATGGTCGACGGCCATACCATCTGGGACGGATCGATGCCGGGGTCGACCCCCGAAAACCGCCGCGCGACCTATTTCGCGATGATCGACGCGCTCGCGGCGCTGCACAGTGTCGATGTCGAAGCCGCCGGGCTTTCGGACTTCGGCAAGCCGGGCAATTATTTCGGGCGCCAGGTCGATCGCTGGACCAAGCAGTACCGGCTGTCCGAGACCGAGACGATGGACGAGATGGAGCGGCTGATCGAATGGCTGCCCGCGACCTTGCCCGAACAGACGCGCACCAGCGTCGTCCACGGCGATTACCGGATCGACAATATGATCTGGGCCAAGGACCGGCCCGAGGTGCTGGCGGTGCTCGACTGGGAATTGTCGACACTCGGCGATCCGCTCGCCGATTTCACCTATGTCGCAATGGCGTGGGTGACCGAAAACGGCGGCCGTTCGGGGGTGATGGACCTCGACCGCGCGGCGCTCGGCATTCCGGAGCTCGACGAGGTGGTCGATCGCTATTGCGCCGCGACCGGGCGCGACAGCGTTCCCGACATGAACTGGTATTTCGCCTATAATTTCTTCCGCCTCGCCGGCATCATGCAGGGGATCAAGAAGCGGGTCATCGACGGCACCGCATCGTCGGCCCATGCCAAGGCGATGTCCGAACGCGTCCTGCCGCTGGCGCAAAAGGCGTGGCACTTCGCGCAGCAGGCCGGCGCATGAGCCTGTTCGACATGACCGGACAGGTCGCGCTGATCACCGGATCGTCGCGCGGCATCGGCAAGGCGACCGCCGAAGCGATGGCCGAACAGGGCGCCAAGGTCGTCATCTCGAGCCGCAAGCAGGATGCCTGCGATCAGACCGCGGCGGCGATCAACGCGCGCTTTGGCGAAGGCACCGCGATTGCGGTTGCCGCGAACATCTCGTCGAAGGAGGATCTGCAGCATCTCGTCGACGCGACACGCGCCGCCTTCGGCAAGATCACCGCGCTCGTCTGCAACGCGGCATCGAACCCCTATTATGGTCCTGGCCTCGGCATCAGCGACGACCAGTTCCGCAAGATCATGGACAATAATATCCTGTCCAACCACTGGCTGATTTCGATGGTCGCACCCGAAATGCTCGAACGCGGCGAAGGATCGATCACGATCATCAGTTCGATCGGCGGGCTCAAGGGATCGCCGATCATCGGGGCCTACGGAATTTCCAAGGCGGCGGACATGCAGGTGGCGCGCAATTTCTCGGTCGAGTTCGGCCCCAAGGGCGTCCGCGTCAATTGCATCGCGCCCGGCCTGATCCGCACCGACATGGCGCGCGCGCTGTGGGAAAATGAAGAGAATCTTCGGCGTTCCACCGCGGCTTCGACGCTGAAGCGCATCGGCGAACCGCACGAGATCGCCGGCGCGGCGGTCTTTCTTGCCAGCAAGGCGGGGGCATTCACAACCGGCCAGACCATCGTCTGCGATGGCGGAGCCACGATATCGGGAGGCGCATGATGGGCGCATTGGACGGCAAGATTGCGATCATTACCGGCGCGGGCAGCGGCATCGGCCGGGCAAGCGCGCTGCGCTTCGCCGCCGAAGGCGCGAAACTCGTCATCGGCGACAAGAGCGCGGCGGTGCATGACACGGCGCAGGAAGTGAAGGACGCAGGCGGCACCGTCGTCGCGCTGGAAGTCGATGCCGGTGTCGAAGCCGATGTTGCGCGGCTGGTCGCGACCGCACAGGAAAATTACGGTGGGGTCGACATCGCCTTCGCCAACGCCGGGATCATCGGCGACATGGGCGGCATCTTCGACATCTCGCCCGAGGCCTGGGCCGAAACGCTGCGCGTCAATCTGATCGGCCCGGCGCTGATGGTGAAGCATGCGGGCAAGGCGATGGTCGATCAGGGCCGCGGCGGCGCGATCCTGCTGACCGCGAGTGTCGCGGGGATCAATTCGGGCGCCGGCCCGGCCGCCTATTCGGCGTCGAAGGCGGGGGTCATCAACCTTGCCAAGACCGCGGCGCAGCAGATGACGTCGGCCAATGTGCGCGTCAACGCGATCTGCCCCGGCCTCACCGAAACCGGGATGACCAAACCGACCTTCGACTATGCAAAGGAGAAGGGCGTCACGCACAAGATCGGCCAGCTCAACCCGCTAAAGCGCGCCGGCCAGCCCGAGGAGCTCGCCAATGTCGCGCTCTTCCTGCTCAGCGACCAGGCAAGCTACGTCAACGGACAGGCGATTGCGGTTGACGGGGGCCTCACCAGCTCGCACCCGGTGACGCGCCAGCTTCTCGGCCAGACATCGCACTAAGGACGACGCCCCATGGGTCACGGATTCGATACCGCGCGGCTAGACCGCATTCCAGCCTTTCTCGGCGCGAAATATGTCGCCGCCGGCCGCCTGCCGCATGCGGCGACGATGGTGTCGCGGCGCGGCGAGATCGCGCATCTGTCGTGCATCGGCGAGGCGCGTCCGGGCGAGGCGCTGAAAGAGGATGCGATCTTCCGCATCGCCAGCATGACCAAGCCGATCACCAGCACCGCCTTCATGATGCTGGTCGAGGAGGGCAAGGTCGCGTTGTCCGATCCGCTGGTAAAGTTCTGCCCCGAGTTCAAGGACACCGGCGTCTTCGTTGCGGGCGGCGGCAATGTGCCCTTCCTGACCCGGCCGCCGGTGCGCCCGATCCTGATGGTCGACCTGCTGCGCCATACCGCCGGCCTCACCTACAGCTTTCAGGAGCGTACGCCGGTCGACGCCGCCTATCGCAAGACCAAGATCGACGATTTCGACGCCGATTATACGATGGACAGCTTCATCGCGGGGCTCGCGAAAATCCCGCTGCAGTTCGATCCCGGCGCGCACTGGAATTATTCGATGGCGACCGACGTCCTTGGCGCGGTGATCGAGCGGATCGAGGGCAAGCCCTTTGCCCAGGTGCTGCAGGAGCGCATCTTCGGCCCCCTCGGCATGGTCGATACCGGGTTCAAGGTGCCTGCGGACACACAGCATCGGCTGACCGACTGCTACGCCTTCGACCCGAAGGAGAAGATGAAGGGCTTCGACAGCGGCGACCGCAGCCGCTGGGCAAAGGACCGCAGCTTTCATTCGGGCGGCGGCGGGCTCGTCTCGACGCTGGCCGATTATCACCGTTTCTGTCTGATGCTGCTCGGCGGCGGCAAGCTGGACGGCACGCGAATCATCAGCCGCAAGACGCTCGCCCTGATGACCGCGAACCACCTGGTCGGCGGCGGCGACCTGACGCAGCATAGCGTCGGCATCTTTTCCGAGGACGAAAATGCCGGGGTCGGCTTCGGGCTCGGCTTCGCGGTCACGCTCGACCCGGCGGCGGCGGGCATCCCCGGCTCGGCGGGGGATTTTTATTGGGGCGGCATGTTTTCGACCGGCTTCTTCGTCGATCCGGTCGAAGAAATCTGCATGGTGTTCATGACCCAGCTCATGCCCTCGTCCACCTATCCCGTGCGGCGCGAGGTCAAGACGCTCGTCCACGCCGCGATCGACGACTGAAATGATGTATATGTTCGAATAAAAAGGGCCTGTATCCCCGCGAAGGCGGGGACCCATCTCCTGCCGGTGCCAGATCGTGCCGTCCGGTGATGGACCCCCGCCTTCGCGGGGGCACAAGGCTTTTCTGACAGGCTTTAGATTGAGAGGAGCTTTCCCATGTCCGATGAAACCCCCGTATCCGTCACGATGCAGAAGGATGGCGAGATCGCCGTCGTCATCGTCAACAACCCCCCGGTCAACGCCCTGTCGTGGCATGTCCGTCAGGGGTTGAAGGATAATTTCGAAGCCGCGCTCGCCGATGACGGCGTCAAGGCGATCGTGCTGCGCTGCGATGGCGCAACCTTCATCGCCGGCGCCGACATCAGCGAATTCGGCAAGCCGCCGCGCGGTCCCGATTTCAACGCCGTGCTCAACATGATCGAAGCCGCGACCAAGCCGGTCGTCGCTGCCATCCACGGCACGGCGCTCGGCGGCGGCCTCGAAACTGCGCTCGTCTGTCATTATCGCGTCGCGGTCCCGTCGGCGAAGCTCGGCGTGCCCGAGGTGAAGCTGGGGCTGCTGCCCGGCGCGGGCGGCACGCAGCGCCTGCCGCGCGTCGTCGGGGTCGAAGCCGCCGCGACGATGACCTCGCTCGGCGACCCCGTCCCCGCGCCACGCGCGAAGGAGATGGGCCTCGTCGATGCGCTGGCGGGTGAGGACAGCCTTGCCGCCGACGCAATCGCCTTCGCCCGCGCCAAGATCGCCGACGGCCCGCGCCCGACCCGCGAACGCGCCGTGTTCGGCGACGTCGGCGTCATCGAAAAGCTGAAGACCGCGAACGCGAAGCGCTGGCGCGGTTTCGAGGCGCCTTACGCGAACCTCGCCTGCGTCGAGGCGGCGACGCGCCTGCCCTTCGACGAAGGGCTCGCCTTCGAGCGCCAGGAATTCATGAAGCTGATGATGGGCAGCCAGTCGGCGGCGCAGCGCCACATCTTTTTCGCCGAACGCCAGGCGGCAAAGATCGACGGCCTGCCCAAGGACACGCAGCTGCGCGACATCAAGAAGGTCGGCATCATCGGCGCCGGCACGATGGGCGGCGGCATCATGATGAACTTCCTGCAAAAGGGCTTTCCCTGCACCATCGTCGAGATGCAGCAGGAAGCGCTCGACCGCGGCCTGGGCGTGGTGCGCAAGAATTATGATGCCAGCGCCGCGAAGGGCCGCTTCAAGCCCGAACAGGTCGATCAGATGATGGGGCTCATCACCCCCGCGCTCGAACTCGACGCGCTCGCCGACTGCGACCTCATCATCGAGGCGGTCTACGAGAATATGGACGTCAAGAAAGACATCTTCGGCAAGCTCGACAAGATCGCAAAGCCCGGCGCCATTCTGGCGTCGAACACCAGCTACCTCGACGTCAACGAGATTGCAGCGTCGACGAGCCGCCCCGGCGACGTGCTCGGCATGCACTTCTTCTCGCCCGCCAATGTGATGAAGCTGCTCGAAGTGGTGCGCGGCGACAAGACCGCCCCCGACGTGCTGGCGACCGCGATGGCGATCGGCAAGAAGATCGGCAAGGTCGCCGTCGTCGCCGGCGTCTGCCACGGCTTCATCGGCAACCGCATGCTCGCACCGCGCCAGATCGAGGCACAGAAGCTGTTGCTCGAAGGCGCGACCCCGGCGCAGGTCGACAAGGTGCATGTCGATTTCGGCATGCCGATGGGACCGTTCCAGATGAGCGACCTTGCCGGCGTCGACATCGGCTGGCACCGCGACCCGAACCGGATCGAAAGCATCCGCGACGCGCTGTGCGCCGAAGGCCGCTGGGGCCAGAAGAAGCAGGCGGGCTTCTATGACTATGACGACAAGCGCAATCCGTCGGAAAGCCCGCGCGTTGCCGAGATCATCGAGGAGTTCCGCCAGAAGGCGGGCATTCAGAAGCGCGAGATCAGCGATCAGGAAATCGTCGAACGCACGCTCTATCCGATGGTCAACGAAGGTGCCTTGATCCTCGCCGAAGGCAAGGCACAGCGCGCGAGCGATATCGATGTGGTGTGGATCTACGGCTATGGCTGGCCGGTCTATCGCGGCGGTCCGATGTTCTGGGCGGGCCTTGAAGGCACCGACAAGATCGCCGCGGCGCTGGAAAAGCACGGCTTCACGGTGGCACCGCTGCTCGCCGAGAAGGCCGCGGCGAAGGCGGGCTTCTAAACCAGCGCGAAACGAAGAAAGGGCAGCCTGTCCCCGCTTGGGTCAGGCGGCCCTTCTTTTGTCAAAATCACGGCGACCGGCCGTAAAAACAGCGGCGATTCAGGGTTAAGATCATGGCGGCATCGGCCGTTAGGGCAGAGCATGAACGCCATGTCCTTTGCCCTCGCCCTGCTCGTCGCTGCGGGCGCACCGACGGCAGCGCAAGCTCCGCCGCCGCAGGCAAGCGCCGTGGGCGTCGCCCGCGCGCGCATAGTGGCCCCGGCCGAGGTGCGGCGGGTGAACGGCCGACTGGAAGTGCGCTCCGGCGACAGCAAAGCGCCCACGCAAGTGCATCGCACCAAAAGGCTCAATGGCGGCGAGACAGCGGATTTCTATTGAACTGGTGCCGGACCGCGGTGGGTTCGGTTATCGACCGATTGCGGACATGGTTGTTTGTCCATAATGTCGATCATCGCGCGGCCAAACTCGCGCATGGCGATGAAATCGGTTTAACCTCGAGGGACATTTATGGGCGGCTCGGCTGCATTATTCTTTTTGCCGGTCCTTATGTATGCAGTTGTGCAGACCGCCAGAGATGTGCGCTCTAAAGCCTGGCTTTTGTCAACGTGGGGCCTGCTAACTATCTTGATCGTCGCTTGGGCGACTCTCCTGTTGTTGAGCGGTCCGCAGCACTGAGCCTCCGTGTCGCAATCCATTCTTGCACGAACGTGAAACGTCCGCTCCCCTCCCCAAAGTCGTCGTTCGCCGTCGATCTGGGTCGTATGACCGGAATCGACCCCAAACGGTCACGGGCGGCGTTGCGGCTCAATCCTGCAATGTCTTGATGATCGCGGAAAAATCATGTCCGCCTTCATCGGCGGCGACGAACGCTTCATAGAGTTCGCGGGCCTTCGACCCCATCGGGACCTCAGCCTCGACGCTCGCTGCCGCTTCCATCGCGAGGCGGAGATCCTTGAGCATCAGGGCCGCGGCGAACCCGCCCTTGTAATCATTGTCGGCGGGAGTCGTCGGCCCGACGCCCGGGAGCGGCGCATAGCTGGTGAGCGACCAGCATTGCCCCGACGACACGCTGGCGATGTCGAAGAATTTCTGCGGGTCGAGCCCGAGCTTCTGCGCAAGCGCAAGCGTTTCGCACGTCGCGATCATCGAGGCGCCGAGCAGCATGTTGTTGCAGATCTTCGCGCCCTGCCCCGCACCCGCGTCGCCGGCGTGGATCACCGCCTTGCCCATTTTCGCGAGGATCGGTTCGGCGCGCGCGAAACCTTCGTCGGTGCCGCCGACCATGAAGGTAAGCGTGCCCGCATTCGCAGCGGCGATCCCGCCCGAAACCGGCGCGTCGACCGCGACGAGGCCCTTCGCCGTCGCCGCTTCGATGTTCGAGCGCGCGGTTGCGACGTCGATCGTCGAGCAATCGAGCAGCAGAGTGCCGGGCGCGGCATTGGGAAAGACCTCGGCGTCATAAACGCCCGCGACATGCTTGCCCGCAGGGAGCATGGTCACGACAGCCTCGGCGCCGGTCACCGCCTCGGCCGCCGATGCGGCGCGGGTGCAGCCCGCTTCTACCGCCCGCGTCAGCGCCTCTTCGCTGAGGTCGAAGGCGCGGACGTCGTGGCCCGCCTTCGCAAGGTTCGCGGCCATCCCGCCGCCCATGTTGCCTAGTCCGATAAAGGCGATTTTCATATTTCTCTCCACAAACCTCAATGACTTGTGTGTCCCCGCGAAGGCGGGGATCCATCATCCGGCAGTTTGAATTGCGCCGTCCGATGATGGGCCCCCGCCTTCGCGGGGGCACACAGCTTTTCACTCAAAAGATGGATTATGTTCGAGACGATCACCGCCCCTTCCACACGCCTTCGCGTTTTTCGATGAACGCGGCCATGCCTTCGACCTTGTCCTCGGTCGCGGCGAGGATCTGGAACAGGCGGCGTTCGTAGAGAAGGCCCTGGTCGAGCGTCGTTTCGAACGCCGCGTTGACCATATCCTTGTTCACCATCGCAGCCATCGGCGGCATGCCTGCAATCGTGGTCGCGGTCTTCACCGCTTCGTCGACGAGCGTTTCATGCGCAACCACGCGTGCAACAAGGCCCGAACGCTCGGCTTCGGCGGCGTCCATCATCCGGCCGGTGAGGCACATTTCCATCGCCTTCGCCTTGCCCACCGCGCGGGTCAGCCGCTGCGACCCGCCCATGCCGGGGGCGACGCCGAGCTTGATTTCGGGCTGGCCGAATTTCGCTTTTTCCGACGCGATGATGAAGTCAGCCATCATCGCCAGTTCGCAGCCACCGCCCAAGGCAAAACCGTTGACCGCGGCGATCCACGGCTTCCTGACCTTCTTCGCGAAGTCGCTCGTCCATTTCGAGAAGAAGTCCTCGAGATAGAAATCGGCGGCGGGCTTGTCGGCCATTTCCTTGATGTCGGCGCCCGCGGCGAACGCCTTGTCGCCCGATCCGGTAAGAACGGCGCAGCGCTGGCTGTCATCGGCCTCGAAAGCCGCGAATGCGGCGATAAGGTCGTTCAGCACATCGGAGTTCAGGGCATTGAGCGCCTGCGGGCGGTTGAGCGTGACGAGCGTGACGGCGCCGCGCTGTTCGACGAGGAGGGTTTCGTAAGTCATTCGGTATCTCCTTCGTCATTCCGGCGAAGGCCGGAATCTCAACGGTGAGACCCCGGCCTTCGCCGGGGTGACGGTTAGGCTAGAGGGGTCCATTTCTCATTCTCGGGCAGCGGCGCGAAGATCGCGTCGATCCAGTCGTCGGTGACTGCCTCTGGTGTCGGCGGGTCCCATTTCGGGCTGTTGTCCTTGTCGATGATCAGCGCGCGGACGCCCTCGATGAAATCGTGCATCTGCACCACCCGGCTGCCGATCGCATATTCCTGCGTCATCTGCGCGGCGAAGTCGTGCATCGCACCGCCTTCCTTGAGCTGGCGGAGCGCGACCTTGCAGGTTTGCGGCGATTTGCCGTGGAGCGTCGCCAGTTCCTTTTCGGCCCATTCTCCGCCATCGGCTTCGAGCGCGGCAAGAATCTCTTCATAGCTGTCGCTGGCGAACAGGCGGTTGATCCGGTCGATATGCTGCATGATCGCGGCGGGCGGCGCGGTGACCGACAGCTCGCCCAATATGCCGCCAATGCGGTCGGGGTGCTGCGCGATGCGCGCCTTTGCCTCGGCGAGCTTTTCGGACGGCAGATAGTGGGTCGCGAGGCCCAGCGCGAGACATTCGGCCCCGTCGAGCCGCGCGCCGGTGAGCGCGAGATACGCGCCGACGCGCCCTTCCAGCCGCGGCAGATACCAGCCGCCGCCGACGTCAGGGAACAGGCCGATCCCGGTTTCGGGCATCGCAAAGCGCGTATGTTCGGTCGCGACACGATATTTCGCCGGCTGCGAAATGCCGACCCCGCCGCCCATGGTAATGCCGTCCATGAAGGCGACGACGGGCTTCGCATAGGTGAAAAGCAGATGGTTGAGGCGATATTCGGTGTGGAAGAACTGCCGCGCCTCCATTCCGTCCTTGGCGCCGCTTTCCGCAAGCATGCGAATGTCGCCCCCGGCGCAGAAGCCGCGGCCTTCGCTATGGTCGATAATGACCGCCTCGACGGCCTCGTCATCGCGCCATCCGAGCAGCGCATCGATCATCGCCCGGCACATCGGCAGGTTGAGCGCGTGGATCGCCTTCGGACGATTGAGCGACAAGCGGCCGGCATGGCCGTCGATCGAAATCAGAACATCTTCGGTCATTGGCGCAGCAAATCCCTTCCCACGATCATCCGCATGACCTGATTGGTGCCTTCGAGGATCGAATGGACGCGCAGGTCGCGCCAGAAACGCTCGATCGGATAATCCTTCAGATAGCCGTAACCGCCGAACAATTGCAGCGCGTCGTTGACGATCTTGCTGCCGTTGTCGGTCGCAAGCCGCTTCGCCATCGCCGAGAAGCGCGACTTGTCGGGCGCGTTCGCGGTGACCTTTGCCGCCGCCATATAGAGGAGGGCACGCGCGGCTTCGAGGTCGGTTGCCATGTCGGCAAGCATGAACTGGGTGTTCTGGAAATCCGAAATCGGCTGGCCGAACTGCTGGCGGTCCTTGGTATAGGCGATCGCCTCGTCAAGGCAGCGCTGCGCCCCGCCGAGCGAGCAGGCGCCGATGTTGAGGCGGCCGCCGTCGAGCCCCGCCATCGCAAAGCGGAAGCCGTCGCCTTCCGCACCGACGCGGTTTTCGACCGGCACCTTCACATTGTCGAAGATCACCTGCGCGGTCGGCGAGGCGTTCCAGCCGAGCTTGCGTTCCTTCGCGCCGAAGCTGACACCGGGCATGTCCTTTTCGATGACGAGGCAACTGATCCCCTTCGGTCCCGGCTGGCCGGTGCGCACCATCGTCACATAAAGGTCGTTGACGCCGGCGCCCGAGATGAACTGCTTGGTGCCATTGACGACATAATGGTCGCCGTCGAGCGTCGCGGTGGTCTTGAGCGCCGCAGCGTCGGACCCCGAACCGGGTTCGGTGAGGCAGTAGCTGGCCATGCGGTCCATGGTGACGAGATCGGGAAGATATTTCGACTTCACCGCAGCGCCGCCGAAGCTGTCGATCATCCAGCTCGCCATATTGTGGATCGAGATGAAGGCGCTCGTCGCCGGGCAACCGTAGGACATCGCCTCCATGATCAATGCCGCCTCGAGCCGGCCGAGGCCGATACCGCCCGATTCCTCGCTGACATAGATCGCCGCAAAGCCGAGTTCGGCCGCCTGCTTGATCACGTCGCGCGGGAAATGCGCCTTTTCGTCCCATTCGGCCGCAAAGGGCGTGATGGCGTCGGCGGTGAACTTGCGCGCCATGTCCTGGATCGCGCGCTGGTCGTCGGTAAGCTGGAACTGGTCGGTCATATCCCTGTCTCTAAAATGGCCTCGGCCTCGATTTCGACTTTCCATTCGGGGCGGATCAGCGCCGGAATGACGAGCATCGTGGCGGCCGGGCGGATCGCGCCGAATATGGCGCCATGCGCCTGTCCGACGCGATCGGCATCGGCGGCGTCGGTGATATACATGCGGGTGCGCACGACGTCGGCGAAGCTGCCGCCCAGGGCTTCGAGCGCTTCGCCGATGATCGTCAGGCAGCGCGCGGCCTGCACTCCGGCGTCGCCGACGGTCGACGAACCGTCGGGCTCGATCGGCGCGCAGCCGGCGACGTCGATGCGATTGCCGACCCGGACCGCGCGGCTGTAACCGTACACGGGCTCAAAGGGCGACGCCGAGCCGTGATTGCGCCGCCAACCGTCAGCCACACGTAACCTGCGTGATCTTGTAGGCGTCGTCGTACATGACGTTCACCCGGTCCTGCCGATAATCCATCGTCATCGCGCTGCGCGGCGGGCCCCAGCGCAGCGTGCGCGCGCCGGTCGCTTTCAGGATGGCGCCGCCCAGCTCGGGGCTCGCGGTCTGGCCGACATAGCTTTGCGCCGCATCGGCGCTGCACGTCATCGCGGCCGGCGGCGGCGCGGCATCGGAGGGAGAACCGTCCCCGGCGCTGGCGCAGGCGGCGAGCGGCAGGACGGCGGTGAGGGTCAGAAAACGGATATCCATCATATATCTCCCTTTCTTCGCAAGTCAGGCGCAGCGGGTATAGCGCATCGCGTCGGGCGCGGCACCATCGCCATAATCGCGGCGAACGAGCGTCTTGCCGCCGTCGGCGAGGCCGAGCAGCATCAGCCGGTCCCACTGCTGCCCTTCGCCGCTGAATTTATAATCGGCGACGATGCGGTTTACATCGCGGTCGCGCACCCGCGCCAGATCGCCCGCCGATTCGAAGAAGCGCAGCGTCTTTGCGTCGATCACCAGCGCGGTCAGGTCGGTGCCGGGACGCGCGCCGCAATCCTCCGCCTTCAGCGCCCAGCGACCGCGGATGGCAACCGGAATCGCCTGCTCGCCGATACCGACCCCCGCTTCGGGTGCCTTCGGCGGGGCCACCGACGGATCGGCAACATAGGCGAGGTCGGCATCGCTGGCGCCGCCCGCGGCGGGCGCCGGTTGAGCAGGCGCGTTTTGCGAAGGCCCGGCCGGCGCATCGGCCGCCTGTTCCTCAGCGGCGGGTGCCTTGTCATCGGTGCCATCGGTGCCGTCGCTGCCGCCGCTGCACCCGGCAAGCAGCAGCAAGGGAGCGGAAAACAGCCAGCGCGTCATCATTCGATCTCCTGCACGGCGCCAGCGACCGGCCGGCGCCCCAACAGGAAATGCCCGATGACGGGGGCCGGTTTCATCGCCAGCGCGCCGTCAGCCCATGGTCGGGATGACGAAGGCGTTGCCGCCGTCAGGCGACCCATCGGGCCAGCGCGCGGTCACGGTCTTGACCTTGGTCCAGAATTTGACCCCCTCCATGCCGTGCTGGTTGGTATCGCCGAACGCCGAGCGCTTCCAGCCGCCGAAGGTGTGATAGGCGACGGGCACCGGAATCGGCACGTTGATGCCGACCATGCCGACATTGACGCGCGCGGCAAATTCGCGCGCGGCGTGGCCGTTGCGCGTGAAGATGGCGACGCCGTTGCCATACTGATGCCTCGACGGCAGTTCGAGCGCGGTTTCGAAATCGGGCGCGCGGACGATCTGCAGCACCGGGCCGAAGATTTCTTCCTTGTAGCTTTCCATCTCGGGGGTGACATGGTCGAACAGCGTCGGGCCGACGAAGAAGCCCTTTTCATGCCCCTGCAAGGTAAAGCCGCGCCCGTCGACGACCAGCTCGGCGCCTTCGTCGGCACATTTCGCGATCCAGCCTTCGACCTTTTCCTTGTGCGCCTGCGTCACCACGGGGCCGTAATGCGCGTCGGGATCGGTCGATACGCCGACGCGCAGCGCCTCGATCGCCGGGACCAGCTTGTCGCGCAGTCGCTGCGCCGTATCCTCGCCCACCGGGACGACGACGGGCAGCGCCATGCAGCGTTCGCCCGCCGAGCCGAAGGCGGCGCCGGTCAGGTCGCTGACCACCTGGTCCAGATCGGCGTCGGGCATGACGATGCCGTGATTCTTCGCGCCGCCCATCGCCTGCACCCGCTTGCCCGCGCGCACGCCGCGTTCATAGACATAATGGGCGATGTCCGACGAGCCGACGAAGCTGACCGCGGCGATGTCGGGATGATCGAGGATGGCATCGACCATTTCCTTGTCACCGTGGACGACCTGGAAAATCCCCTCGGGCATTCCGGCTTCGAGGAACAGTTCGGCCAGGCGGACGGGAACCGACGGGTCGCGTTCGCTGGGCTTCAGGATGAAGGCATTGCCGACCGCGGTGGCGACCGCGCCCATCCACAACGGAATCATCGCGGGAAAGTTGAACGGCGTGATGCCGACGCCGATGCCGAGCGGCTGGCGCATCGAATAGACGTCGATGCCGGGGCCGGCGCCCTGCGTATATTCGCCCTTCAGCACATGCGGGATGCCGCAACAGAATTCGACGACCTCCAGCCCGCGCTGGATGTCGCCCTTGGCATCGGCGATCACCTTGCCATGTTCGGCCGAGAGCATCTGAGCAAGCTCGTCCATATTGGCCTCTACCAGCCGCTTATATTCGAACATCACCCGCGCGCGGCGCTGGGGATTCACTGCGGCCCAGGCCGGCTGCGCCGCCTTGGCCGCCGCGACCGCGCGATCGAGGAGCGCCTTGTCGCCAAGCGCCACCTGCGCCTGAACGCCGCCATTGTTCGGATCGAGCACGTCGCCGAGCCGTCCCGTATTGCCGCCGGCACCGCCGACGATGTGATGATCGATCTGTCGCATGAGGGTCGAGTCTCCCGTTTCTGACGTGTCGCAGCCACAAACCAAAACCAGCGCGATTGCAAGGGATAGACTTGCAGCCATATCCTGCATATTTGCAGCATATGGATTGGGACAGCCTGCAATATTTCCAGATGGTTGCGCGTCATGGCACGCTGGCGCGAGCCGGCCAGGCGCTCCACGTCGACGCCACGACGGTCAGCCGCCGCATCAGTGCACTGGAAAGCGCCTTGCAGCAGACGCTGTTCGAACGCGCGCCGACGGGTTTCGTTCTGACCGCCGCCGGTCGGGCGCTCGTTCCGCATGCCGAAGCGATGGCGGCAGCGGCCGCGCGCATCCATTCGGCAGGCGATGGCGGCACGGCGCTTTCGGGGCAATTGCGGATCAGCGTCTCCGAAGGTTTTGGGGGCAGCTTCATCGCGCCGCGCCTCGCCGCCTTCGTCGCGGCGCACCCCGAGCTCGAGATCGACCTTGTCGCTTCGTCGGGTTTCCTCAACCCCTCGCGGCGCGAGGCCGATATGGCGGTGCTGCTCGCGCGGCCCCGCAAGGGCCCGCTGATCACGCGCAAGCTCGCGGACTACAGCCTCGGCCTCTACGCCCCCGCCGACCGCCGCGACTGGCATCGGGCGGTCGAAGCGGCGCCCCTCTCGCGTACCGGTATTCCCGTCGTCGGCTATGTCCCCGACATCCTCTATGCCCCCGAACTCGACTATCTGGGCGAGATCGAACCGGGGTTGCGCGCTGGCATCCGATCCTCTTCGATCCTCGCGCAGCGGCGGATGATCGCGGGCGGTGCCGGAGTCGGCGTCCTGCCCTGCTTCCTTGCTGCGGGTGACCCCGCGCTCGTCCGCGTCCGCCGCGACCAGACGATCGCGCGCGCCTTCTGGCTGGCGCTGCATCGCGACATCGCGCCGCAGCCGCGGATTCGCGCCTTCATCGACTGGCTCGACGCCGAAGTGCAGGCCGCACGCACGCTGTTCGTCCCCGAGCCAGGAAAATTGTCGTAATTTGTCGCAATGCAGCCTCGGGGCTTGCATGGTGCGGCGCAATAGGTTGAATAGGCGCCCTTCCCCCCGCCCTCCCCGGCGGTTTCGACACGAGACAACAGACTATGCTGCACAAGAAGCCGCTGCTCCTTGCCGGAGCGCTGTGCGCGATGACGCTTTCGCTGGGCGCCTGTTCGGGCAAGGACGACAAGGGCGGCAACCGCGCCGCGCAGGTCGGCTTTGTCGTGGTGCGCGAGGAGGCCGTGCCGATCACCACCGCGCTCGGCGGCCGCACCGTCGCCTTCGGGACGAGCGAAGTCCGGCCGCAGGTAAACGGCATTGTCCGCCAGCGCCTGTTTACCGAGGGCGGGACGGTGCGCGCCGGCCAGCCGCTGTTCCAGATCGACGCGAGCCTTTACAAGGCGGCGGTCGATCAGGCCGCGGCCAATCTGGCGAGCGCCCGCGCGAGCGCGCAGGCGGCCGAGGAAAAGGCCAAGCGCTTCGAGCCGCTCGCCAAGATGCAGGCGGTGGCCGAACAAGATTATACCGACGCGCTGGCACAGGCGCGCGTCGCGCGCGCCGCCGTCGCGCAGAGCGCCGCATCGCTCGAAACTGCGCGGATCAACCTGCGCTATTCGACGATCACCGCGCCGATCGGGGGCCATATCGGCCGCTCGCTCGTTACTCCCGGCGCGCTCGTCAGCGCCAGCCAGGCGACGCCGCTCGCGGTGATCCAGCGCACCGACCCCATGTATGTCGACATCCAGCAATCGGCCGCCGACATGACGCGCCTGCGCCAGTCGCTTGCCAGCGGCGGGGTGACCGCCGGCAGCACGAGCGTGCGGCTGAAGCTGGAGGACGGCAGCGATTACGGCCTGTCCGGCACCGTGCAGTTTTCCGAAGTGACGGTGAACGAAGCGACGGGGACGGTGACGCTGCGCGCGCGCTTCCCCAACCCCTCGGGCCTGCTGATGCCCGGCATGTTCGTGACCGCGCTGTTCGACCAGGCGGTGAACCCCGCGGCAATGCTGGTGCCGCAGGCCGCGGTGCAGCGCGATTTCGACGGATCGGCTTTCGTCTATTTGGTCGGCAACGACAATAAGGCCGAACGGCGCAAGGTCGACGCGGACCGCACGGTCGGCGCGAACTGGGTCGTCACCGGCGGGCTGAAACCGGGCGACCGGGTCATCACGCAGGGTGTCGGCAACCTGAAGCAGGGATCGGCGATCAAGCCAGTGCCCGCGACCAGTCCGCAGCGGGTGGGGGCGCCCGCGGGGAAGAGCGCCGACAAGAGCGCCGCGACGAAAGGACAATAACGCCCCATGTCGCGCATTTTCATCGATCGGCCGATCTTCGCCTGGGTGCTGGCGATCGTCGTCATGCTCGGCGGGCTCGGCGCGCTGTTTTCGCTGCCGATCGAACAATATCCCGACATCGCGCCGACGCAGGTCAATATCCGCGCCAGCTATCCCGGCGCCTCCGCCGAGACGATCGAGAACAGCGTCACGCAGGTGCTCGAGCAACAGCTCACCGGTATCGACGGCCTGCTCTATTTCAGCTCGCAGTCGAGTTCGCGCGGGCAGGCGACGATTACTGCCATCTTCGCCAAGGGCACCGATCCCGACATCGCGCAGGTGCAGGTGCAGAACAAGATCGCCTCCGCCATCTCGCGCCTGCCGCAACAGGTGCAGAGTCAGGGCGTGCGCGTCACCAAGTCCAATTCGGATTCGCTGCTGCTCGTCGGCGTCTATGACACCACCGACACGCGATCGAACCAGGATGTGTCCGACTATCTGTCGTCGAACGTGCAGGATCCGCTGTCGCGCGTCGAAGGCGTAGGCGACGTCAATGTCTATGGCTCGCCGCATGCGATGCGCATCTGGCTGAACCCGCAGCGGCTCGCCGCGGTGTCGCTGATGCCCGGCGACGTCGTCACCGCGATCACCGCGCAGAACAGCGAGGTCGCGGCGGGCGAGGTCGGCGGCACCCCGGCGCCCGAGGGACAGATGCTGAATGCGACCGTAACCGCCCAGTCGCGGTTGCAGACGCCCGAAGAGTTCGAGAATATCGTGCTCAAGACGCTGCCCGACGGGTCGACCGTAAGGATCAGAGACGTCGCGCGGGTCGAGGTCGGCGCCGAAAATTACGGCACCATCGTGCGCATCAACGGCCATCCGGGCGCGGGCATCTCGATCTCGCTGTCGCCCGGCTCCGACGCGCTGGAAACCGCCGACCGGGTCAAGACGCGCGTTGCCGAACTGGCGCAGGATTTCCCCGACGGCCTGACCTATGCCTATGCCAACGACGCCACCGCCTTCATCAAGCTGTCGGTGAACGAAGTGCAGAAATCGCTGTTCGAGGCGATCCTGCTTGTCGTGCTGGTGATGTTCGTCTTTCTGCAAAGCTGGCGCGCGGTGCTGATCCCGGCGATCGCTGTGCCGGTCGTGCTGCTTGGCACCTTCGGCGTCTTCTATATCGCCGGTTTCACGATCAACACGCTCACCCTGTTCGGCCTGACGCTCGCGATCGGCCTGCTCGTCGACGACGCGATCGTGGTGGTCGAGAATGTCGAGCGGCTGATGGAAGAGAATCCCGGCATGTCGGCGCGCGAGGCGACGATCCAGTCGATGAAGGAATTGCAGGTCGCCTTGATCGCGATCGCGATGGTGCTGTCGGCGGTGTTTCTGCCGATGGCCTTTTTCGGCGGATCGACGGGCGTCATCTATCGTCAGTTCTCGATCACCATCGTGTCGGCGATGGCTCTGTCGGTACTCGTCGCGCTGATCCTCAGCCCGGCGCTGACCTCGACCCTGCTGAAGCCGCGCAGCCATGGCGGGGACGAGGATCGGCCGCACCGTTTCCCGCGCGTGCACGCCGCGATGATCCGCGCCCGCGACGGCTTCAACACGCGGTTCGACCGCACGGTTCGCGGCTATGTCGGCAGCGTGACCCGCGTCGTCGATCGCAAATGGCTGTTCCTTGGCATTTACGCCATCATTCTGGTGCTGCTGGTGCTGATGTTCGTGCGCCTGCCGACCGGCTTTCTTCCCAATGAGGATCAGGGCCGCGTTTCGGTGCAGTTCCGCTTGCCCGCGGGCGCGACGCAGGAACGCACGCTCGCAGTGCGCGACAGCGTCGAAAAATATCTGCTGAGCCAGGAAAAGGCCAATGTCGGCGCGCTCTTCCTCGTCGCGGGCGGCGGCGGGGGCGGTGCTACCGGCCAGAATACCGGCCAGGGCTTTTTGAATCTCGTCCACTGGGACGACCGTCCCGGCAAGGAAAACACCGCCGACGCGATCGCCGACCGGACGCGCAAGGCGCTGTCGGGCCTGCGCGACGCGCAGGTCTTCGCCCTCGTTCCCGGCGCGGTGCGGGGTCTTGGCGATTCGTCGGGCTTTACGATGGAGTTCCAGAACCGCAGCGGGATGAGCCGCGCCGAATTCGTCGCGGCGCGCGACCGGCTGCTCGACATGGCCAATGCCAATCCCAAGCTCACCTCGGTTCGGCTCAGCGATCTTCCCGATGTCGCGACGTTGAAGGTCGATATCGATACGCAGCGGCTGACCGCCTATGGCCTCAGCAACGGCGATGTGAACAACACGCTGGCGACCGCCTGGGGCGGCCGCTACGTCAACGACTTCATCGACAAGGGCCGCGTCAAGCGCGTCTATGTCCAGGGCGACGCCCCCTATCGCGCGAAGCCCGACGATATCGGGCAATGGTATGTCCGATCGTCCGATGGCGAGATGTCGCCCTTCTCGGCCTTTTCGAGCATCGGCTGGTCAACCACCCCGGCAAGCACGTCGCGCTTTCAGGGCGTCCCGGCGTTCGAAATTTCGGGGCAGGCAGCCGCCGGCGTCAGTTCGGGCGAGGCGATGGATGAGATGGAGCGGATGGCGGCCGAAATTCCCGGCACCAGCGTCGCCTGGGCGGGCGCGTCCTATCAGGAACGCCTGTCATCGGGGCAGGCGCCCCTGCTCTATGGCCTGTCGCTGCTCGTCGTCTTCCTCTGCCTTGCCGCGCTTTACGAAAGCTGGTCGATCCCGCTTGCGGTGCTGCTCATCATTCCGCTCGGGCTGGTCGGCGCGGTTTTCGCGGTGACGCTGCGCGGGCTGGAAAACGACGTCTATCTGCAGATCGGGTTGCTGACGACGATGGGACTGGCGGCGAAGAATGCGATCCTGATGATCGAGTTCGCCGAACAGGAGGAACGCAAGGGTCGCCGCGTTATCGAGGCAGCGGTCGAGGCGGCGCGCATCCGTTTGCGTCCGATCCTGATGACCAGCTTTGCCTTCATCTTCGGCGTCCTGCCGCTCGCCATTGCGACCGGTGCGGGGGCCAACAGCCGCGTCGCGATCGGCACGTCGGTGATCGGCGGCATGCTGACCGCCGCGCTGCTCGCCATTTTCTTCATTCCGCTCTTCTTCGTGCTCGTCCGCCGCGGCGTGCGCGACGGGCTTGCCGCGCTGCGCCAGCGCTTCGGCAAAAAGGACGGCGACGCGGAGGTGACGGCATGAAACGCGCGCCCTTCCTGATGATCGCAGCGCCGCTGATGCTCGCGGGCTGTTCGCTTGCGCCGAAGACGGCGTTACCGCCGCCCCCGGTACCGCAAGGCTGGCCGGTCGGCGACGCCTATCTGATCCAGAGCGAGGCGGCGCTGCCGATCCTGTCCTACAAACAATTGTTTACCGACGCGCGGCTCCAGTCGCTCGTCGAACAGGCGCTCGCGAACAATCGCGACCTGCGCACCGCCTATGCCAATCTGGCGGCGGCGCGCGCGCAGGTGCGGGTCAGCCGGGCGGCGCAATTCCCGGCGATTGGCGTCAGCGCGAGCGGCGACTATGCCGACCGCGGCGGCACCGGCGGCTCCGGCGGCGCGGGCAGTAGTTTCGCGCTTCAAGGCGGGGTCACCGCCTTCGAACTCGACCTGTTCGGGCGCCTCGCCAATGCGAATGCCGCCGACCGCGACCGCGCGCTGGCGACCGAGGCCGCGTCGCGCACCGTGCGGCTGAGCCTGATCGCCGATCTCGCCAATGCCTGGGCCGCCTATGGCGCCGACCGCGACCTGCTCGCCATTGCGCAGGAAACCGCGACCAATGCGCGCGAAAATGTCCGGCTGACGAAGGCGCGGCTCGACGGCGGCGTCGCGCCGCGCACCGACCTCAGGCAAGCCGAACAGATATTGGCGACCGCCGAGGACGCGATCGCGCAGCAGCAGACTGCGATCGCGCAGGACGAAAATCTGATCCGCCTGCTCGTCGGCGGCGATGTCGATCCGGCGCTGTTCCCCGCCAGCCTGGCCGAGGTGACGCCCGCGGTTGCGGCGCCCCCGGCCGGGATGCGGTCGGAAATCCTGTTGCGGCGGCCCGACGTGATCCAGGCCGAATATCTGCTGCGCGCCGCCAATGCCGATATCGGCGTCGCGCGCGCGCGGTTGTTCCCGACGATTTCGCTGACCGGCCTGCTGGGCTTTGCCAGCGACGCGCTGTCGAGCCTGTTCGACAAGGGTTCCTTCGCCTGGTCGGCGGGCGGCGATGCCAGCGCCTCGATCTTCGATTTCGGTGGCCGCCGCGCCGGGGTGGCGGTGAGCGAGGCGCAGCGCGATGCCGCGCTTGCCAGCTATGAAGGCGCGATCCAGACCGCCTTTCGCGAAGTCGCCGACGCGCTCGCGGTGCAAGGGACGATCGCCGAGCGGGTCCGCGCCGCCGCCGCCAACACCGAAGCCGCAGCCGACACGGCGAGACTCAGCGATGCGCGCTACAAGGGCGGGGTCGACAGTTTCCTCGCCAGCCTCGACGCGCAGCGCAGCCTCTATGCCGCGCGGCGCAGCGAAATCGCGACAGGCCTGCTGCTCGTCCAGACCCGCATCGCCCTGTTCCGCGCGCTCGGCGGCGACAGCAGCGCGGGGTCCGCGGCGCCTTAGAGCGCAATCAAGACGCGAATCCCGACTCCGCTTGACAACCCCATCCGCTCGCGCGCTAATAGAACAAATCAGGAACATTATGCGCGAGTCGTCTTCCTCTCTCGCCGCGCTGCGCCAACGCGTCGCCCGGCTCGCCGATAGCGGCGCCCCGTCCGGCGGGGGCGATGGCGGCTGGCTGGCGAGTGGCCATGCGGATTTCGATGCGGCGATCGGCGGCGGGTTGGCGATCGGCAAGACGCATGAATTTTTCGCAGCCAACGCGCTCGATGCGACGAGCGCCGCGGCCTTTGCCGCGTTGCTCGCGCTGCGTACGCCCGGCGCGGCGCCGCTGCTGTGGCTGCGCACCGCCGATGCCGCACGGCGCGCGGGGCATATCTATGCGCCTGGCATCGCCGAGCTTGGCGGCGACCCCGACCGGCTGCTGCTCGTCGAAACCGCCGACCCCAAAATGCTCCTCGCCTGCGCCAATGACGCGGTGCGGTGCGGCGGCTCGGCGGCGGTGATCGTCGAAAGCTGGGGAGCGTGGCCCGCGCTCGACCTGACCGCGGGGCGGCGGCTGGCACTCGGCGCACGCGATGCGGGGACCGTGCTCCTGATGCTGCGACTCAATACGCTTCCCGCTCCCAGCGTGGCGGAAACGCGCTGGACGGTCGCCGCCGCGCCCTCGACGGCGCTCGAGGCCGATGCGCCGGGCGCGCCGGGCTTCACCCTCGACCTGATACGCTGGCGCGGCGGCCCCGCGGGCGCCCGCTGGCAGATGGAATGGAATCGCGATGAGCAAGTCTTCCGGGGGGCGGCGCTATCTGGCGCTCTTCTTCCCGTGGCTCCCGGCCGAACGGCTGTGCCGCGCCGCGCCGCCGCCTGACGCTCCGATCGTCTTTGCCGAAAAGCAGCGCGGGGCACTCCGTCTTGCGAGCGTCGATCCGCACGCCGCGGCGCTGGGGCTCGGCCCCGGCATGCCGCTCGCCGATGCCCGCGCGCAGGTCGGCGACCTTGCCGTCGTGCCGCACGATCCCGTCGCCGATGCCGCCTGGCTCGACCGGCTCGCGCAGGGCTGCGCGCGCTACACGCCGCTCGTCGCGCTCGATGCCCCCGACGGGCTGATCCTCGACATCGCGGGCGCGGCGCATCTGTTCGGCGGCGAAGCAGAACTTGTCGCCGATGTCGAAGAGCGCATGGACCGGCTGGGGATGACGCTGCGCAGCGCGCTTGCCGGCACCGCCGATGCGGCGCGCGCGCTCGCCCGCTACCAGGCGCTCCCCGCCCCCGACGAGGCGGCGGCGGTGCGCCGCCTGCCCGTCGCGGCGCTGGGGCTGGAGGCGGAGGCGACGACCGCGCTCGTCCGCGCGGGGCTCAAGACGATCGGCGATCTTTCGGGCCGCCCGGTCGCCGCGATCGCCGCGCGCTTCGGGGCCGAGGCGGCGAACGCGCTGCGCCGGTTGCTCGGCGATGCACCGAGCCCGCTCGACCCGCGCATCCGGCCCCCGCCGATCGTCGTCGAGCGCCGTTTCGCCGAACCGCTAGGCAGCAGCGCCCATGCCGCTGCTGTGCTCGCCGAGCTTGCCGCCGAGGCCGCCGTCGCGCTCGGCGAACGCGGCAAGGGCGGGCGCCATTTTCGCGCGACCTTCTTTCGCAGCGACGGGCTGGCGCGCAGCATCGCAATCGAAACCGGCCAGCCGACGCGCGACGCCGATCTGGTCATGCGTCTGTTCGCCGAACGGATCGACAGCCTGCGCGATCCGATCGACCCCGGTTTCGGTTTCGACATGATCCGCCTCGCCGTGCCGCGGATCGAGGCGCTGGGTGCCGGCCAGCTCAGGCTCGAGGGCGGCGCGGCGAACACCGCGCCGGGCGCCGCCGCCGTCGACGAACTCGCCGACCGGCTGGCGACCCGGCTCGGGCGCGGGCGCGTCCGGCGGCTGCGCAGCGCCGATACCCATATCCCCGAACAGGCGCAGCTTGCCTTGCCCGCGGTCGAGGCGCCGCCGCCGACGCCCTGGACCGCGACCGAGCCGGGCGAACCGCCGCTGCGCCCCTTTCACCTGTTCGACCCGCCGCAGCCGATCGAAGTGATCGCTGAAGTCCCCGACGGCCCGCCGCAGCGCTTCCGCTGGCGCCGCACGCTCCATGCGGTACGCCGCTTCGAAGGCCCCGAACGCATCGCGGCCGAATGGTGGCGCCGCCGCGACAATGCCGGGCTGACGCGCGACTATTACCGCGTCGAGGATGCGCAGGGTCGCCGTTACTGGCTGTTCCGCCACGGCCTCTACGATGAAAAGCCCGACCCGCGCTGGTATATCCATGGGGTCTTTGCATGAGCGCGCCTTGTCCCGACGCCGATCCCGGTTTCGCCGAGCTGGTCGCTGCGACCAACTACAGCTTCCTGCGCGGCGCCTCGCACCCCGCCGAAATGGTCGCGCGCGCGCTCGAACTCGGCATGACGGGCATCGGCATCGCCGACCGCAACAGCGTCGCGGGGGTGGTGCGGGCCTGGGCCTTCCTGAAAGAGCTGCAGGCCAAGCAGCCGGAGGCGGTAGCGGGATTCCGGCTGGTCGTCGGCGCCCGGCTCGCATTCGCCGACGGCACCCCTGACATTGTCGCCTATCCGGTCAGCCGCCATGGCTGGGGCCGCCTGACGCGCCTGTTGTCGACCGGCAATCTGCGCGCGCAGAAGGGCGACTGCATCCTTCACCTCGAAGATCTGCTCGCCTATTGCGACGATCTGTTGCTGATCGCGACGGAGGGCGACGAGACCCTGCTGCGCCAGCTCAAGCACGCACGTCCCAAATCGCTCTGGCTCGCCGCGACCATGCCCCGGGGAGGTGCCGACGCGCGGCGGCTGGCGCGACTGCACCGTCTGGCGGCGGCGGTGAACGTCCCGCTGCTCGCAACCTGCGATGCGCTTTACGCAACCCCCGCACAGCGCCCGCTCCACGACATCGTCACTTGTATCCGCGAGGGCACGACACTGCACAGGGCAGGCCGGCGTCTCCACGCCAATGGCGAACGCCATCTAAAAGCGCCGGCCGAGATGCGCCGGCTGTTCGCGGCCTGTCGGGGAGCGGTCGAGCAAAGCGCGCGGCTGCTCGACCGTATCGGCTTCGCGCTCGACGAACTGCGCTACGAATATCCGCACGAACCGGTGCCGCCGGGATGGAAGCCCTTCAACTATCTGCACCATCTGGTGAAGACGGCGGCCGAGGCGCGCTACGGCACGCCCTTGTCGGCGAAAGTCCGCAAGCTGATCGGCAACGAACTGCGGCTGATCCGGCGGCGGAATTATGTCTATTATTTCCTCACCGTCCACGACCTCGTCCGTTTCGCGCGCGGCCAGAAGCCACCGATCCTCTGCCAGGGGCGCGGATCGGCGGCCAATTCGATCGTCTGTTTCCTGCTCGGCGTCACCTCGGTCGATCCGATGCAGCACGACCTGCTCTTCTCGCGCTTCGTCTCGGCCGAGCGCGACGAGCCACCCGACATCGACGTCGATTTCGAGCATGAGCGGCGCGAGGAAGTGATCCAATATATCTACCGCCGCTACACGCGCGACCGCGCCGCGATTGCCGCAACCGTCATCCATTATCGCCCGCGCAGCACGATCCGCGAGGTCGGCAAGGCGCTGGGCCTCAGCGAGGATGTCACCGCGCGGCTCGCCGATACGAGCTGGGGCAGCTGGGGCGACGAGGTGCCGGTCGAGCGGCTGGCCGAAGCCGGACTCAACCCCCATAATGGCGAGATCGAGCGATTGCACCGTTTCGTCGGCGAATTGCTGAAGGCGCCGCGTCACCTGTCGCAGCATGTCGGCGGCTTCGTGCTGACCCAAGGGCGGCTCGACGAACTGGTGCCGATCCACAATGCCGCAATGGAGGACCGTACCTTCATCGAATGGGACAAGGACGATATCGACGCACTCGGCCTGATGAAGGTCGATGTCCTCGCGCTCGGCATGCTGACCTGCATCCGCAAATGCTTCGACCTGATGCGGGCGCACGGGCTGGGCGACCATACGCTGGAGGTCGACATCGATTGCGGCGACGAGGCCGTCTATGAAATGCTCCAGCGCGGCGACAGCATCGGGGTGTTTCAGGTCGAGAGCCGCGCCCAGATCAACATGCTGCCGCGCCTGAAACCCAGGATATTCTATGACCTTGTCGTGCAGGTCGCGATCGTCCGGCCGGGCCCGATCGAGGGCGACATGGTCCACCCCTATCTGCGCCGGCGATGCGGCGAGGAGCCAGTTGAATTCCCCGAGCCTGCCCCGCCGCACCCGCCCGACGAACTGCACGACGTGCTCGGCAAGACTTTCGGCGTGCCGCTGTTCCAGGAACAGGCGATGAAGCTGGCGATGGTGGCCGCCGATTTCACGCCCGACGAGGCCAATGGCCTGCGCCGCGCGATGGCGACCTTTCGCAACGTCGGGACGATCGAGAATTTCCGGGACAAAATGATCGGCGGCATGGTGCGGCGCGGCTACACGCAGGATTTCGCCGAACGCTGTTTCAAGCAGATCGAGGGTTTTGGCAGCTATGGCTTCCCCGAAAGCCATGCGCAGTCCTTTGCGCGGCTTGTTTATGTCTCGTCATGGATCAAGCATTACCACCCCGCCGTCTTCACCTGCGGCTTGCTCAATTCGCAGCCGATGGGTTTTTATGCGCCGGCGCAGCTTGTCCGCGATGCGCGCGAGCATGGCGTCGAGGTGCGCGCGGTCGACGTCAATTCCAGCGATTGGGACAGCAGCCTTGAACCCCGCGCCGACGGCAGCCTCGCGCTGCGGCTCGGCTTTCGGCAGGTGGACGGGTTTCGCCAGGAGTGGTCGAAGCTGATCGCCGACGCGCGGAATGCCGCGCCCTTCGCGTCGGTCGAGGAACTCGCGCGCCGCGCGAACCTGCCTCCGCGGGCGTTGCGCCTGCTCGCCGATGCGGATGCATGCCGGTCGATGGGACTCGATCGGCGCCCCGCGCTATGGGACGCGCGGCGCGTCCGTCAGGGGGTGTTGCCGCTGTTCGGTGCGGCGGGCGCCGACGAACTGGGCACCGAAGACGATGCACGCCTGCCGCCGATCCCTCCGGTCGAACAGGTGCTGACCGATTATCAGACGACGCGCCTGTCGCTGAAGGGCCATCCGATGGCCTTTCTGCGTCCCGCCTTCGCGCGCGAAGGCGTGCTGAGCGCGGGCGAAGTTGCGGGGGCAAAGAACGGGTCGATCGTTTGCACCGCGGGGGTCGTGCTGATCCGCCAGCGGCCGGGCAAGGGCAATGCGATCTTCATCACCATTGAGGATGAGGGCGGGATCGTGAACATCCTGCTATGGGCGCGCCATTTCGAACGCTATCGCCGCGCCGTCATGGCGTCGCGGCTGATGCTGGCCGAAGGCGAGGTGCAGCGCAGCAAGGAGGGCGTCATCCACCTGATGGCGACCCGCATCGTCGATCGCACCGCGATGCTCGACGCACTGGGCAGCGATCGCGGCTTCGATCCCGACTTGTGCCGGGCCGACGAGGTCAAGCACCCGCAAATGCCGCGCGACCGCGCGCCGGGCGCGCGGCACGGCCATCCCCGCAATGTCCGCATCCTGCCCAAGTCACGCGATTTTCATTGAAGCGGGGAGGCCTCCGCCCCGTACGCAAAAAGATGCCCCGGCTGTGGGGAGCCGGGGCATCCGATCAGGCTATTAAAGGGACCAACCAAATATAGCCTGAGATGTTTGCGATGTTCCGCGCTTAGCGCAGCAGGTTCATCACACCCTGGGCGCTCTGGTTCGCCTGGGCGAGCATCGCGGTCGAAGCCTGCGACAGGATCTGCGCCGCCGCCAGCTTCGTCGATTCAGCCGAGAAGTCGGCATCTTCGATCCGCGAGCGCGATTCGTCCAGATTGGTGACACGCGACGTCAAATTATCGACAGCCGCTTCAAGACGGTTCTGCTGCGCACCGAGGTTGGCGCGTTCGCCGGCGACCGTGGTGATCGCGGTGTCGAGCGTCGCCAGTGCACCGGTCGCGCCGGAAGCCGTGGCAACCGAAAGCGCGTTGACGCCCAGCGTCGTCGCATCAAGCTTGCCGATCGTGATGTTCACGTTTTCACCGGTGTTGATGCCAGTCTGGATATCGAAGCCTGCGGTGACGCTGCCGTCGAGCAGTTTGTTGCCGTTGAACGTCGTCTGGCCGACGATGTCGCCGATCTGCGAGATAAGTGCGGTAACTTCCTTCTGCACCAGACCGCGGTCGGCATCGCTGAGAGTGCCGGTCGAAGCCTGCATCGCCAGGTCGCGCATACGAACCAGGATGTCCGAAACGCTGCCCGCAGCGCTGTCGGCGGTCTGCGCCAGCGAAATGCCGTCGTTGGCATTGCGGATCGCCTGGGTGAAGCCGCGCGAAGCAGCCTGCATGCGAGTTGCGACGGCGAGGCCGGCGGCGTCGTCCTTGGCGCTGTTGATGCGCTTGCCGCTCGACAGACGTTCCATAGCCTGCGACTGCATGCGATTGGCAACACGCGAGCTGTTCTGGGCGCGAAGCGCGCTCACATTGGTGTTGATGACAGTCATAATGTTCCTTTCCGGCCCCTTGGCCATTCCCGTGGTGTGAGGGCTCAGCGAGCGGTCACGAAAGCTGTAACGGCGGCGGCGGCGGCGGATTAAGCCGGCGCGTCAAAAAAACGCCGCGGAGCGCAGGCGGCGATAGGATCACTCTATCAAATAGCTGTTTTTCAACGAAAATAATTTTTGGCACGAGCTTTGCATTACTCTTTGTGCGTGCGGCGAACCGCCGCGCACCAGGACGGATGAAAGCTTATGAGCACGATTGACCAGAGCCGACTGCTGCAAATGCGCAGTTCGATTCTCAATCAGAACCAGGCGCTGCAGCGCGCCGCCGGCGGCGCGGCTGCGGGCGGCGCCGCGGGTGCCGGTGCGGCACCCGATTTCGGATCGGCGATCGCCAGCGCATTGCAGCAGGTCAATACCCAGCAGGCGAAGGCGAGCGACCTCAGCGAAGCCTATGAACGCGGCGACACGCACGACATCGTCAGCGTGATGATCGAACGCCAGAAGGCCTCGCTCGGCTTCGAAACCACGTTGCAGGTCCGCAACAAGCTGCTGTCCGCCTATCGCGACATCATGAACATGCCGGTGTAATCCATGGCCGAAGCTCAACTCCTCGCCCCCGTTGCCGATACGAACCGGCTGCCCCTTCCTGCGATGGGCGGCCGCTTTGCGCCGGTCCAGCAGTTCGTCCGCCAGCCCGCCGTCCAGCGCGCGCTGCCTGCGATCGCCACGACGACCGCGATCGGCCTGGCCGCGCTCGCCTATTTCATGACCCAGTCGGCGCC
The DNA here is from genome assembly GCF_052384365.1 of Sphingopyxis sp. Q841. NCBI lineage: Bacteria > Pseudomonadati > Pseudomonadota > Alphaproteobacteria > Sphingomonadales > Sphingopyxidaceae > Sphingopyxis > Sphingopyxis sp. Q841. The sequence continues at coordinate 1,298,645 of NZ_JBQSUM010000001.1, forward strand.
GCAGGCGCAGCTTTTCGCGGGGCTCGACGACAGCGACAAGGCCGCCGTCGCCGATGCGCTCCAGTCGCAGGGGATCGGCCACACCATCGATCCGACGACCGGCGCACTGACCGTCGATGCCGACAAGCTGTATCAGGCGCGCATCGCGCTCGCCGGGCAGGGATTGCCCAAGGCGCAGCCTAGCGGCGACAGCCTGATCGCCTCGCTCCCGATGGGGTCGAGCCGCGCGATCGAAGGCGAAACGCTGCGCTCGGCGCGCGAAGCCGACCTGTCGCGTACGATCGAGACGATCGACGCGGTCAAGACCGCGCGCGTCCACATCGCCGCCGCCGAACCCAGCCTGTTCGTCCGCGACGACAAGCCCGCAACCGCGTCGGTGATGCTGACGTTGCAGAACGGCCGCAACCTCAGCGACGCGCAGGTTCAGGGGATCCGTTTCCTCGTCGCCTCCTCGGTTCCCGGCATGAACGCCGACGAGGTCCAAGTGATCGACCAGCGCGGCGCGCTGCTCTCCGACGGCGCCAGCAGCGGCGACATGAAGAGCTTCCAGCTCCAGATGCAGATGGAGGATCGCTTCCGCCGCGCGCTCGAAACGCTGCTCGGTCCGATGCTCGGCTCGGGCAATTATTCGGTCGAAGTTCACGCCGACGTCGACATGTCGGAAAGCCAGGCGACGCGCGAAAGCTTCCCCGAGAACGACCGCGCGCTGAGGACCGAACAGGTGAGCCGGGTCGTCAGCGGCCAGAGCACGCCGCCCGCCGTGGGCATCCCCGGCGCGCTGTCGAACCAGCCGCCGCAGGCGACTACGGTGACGAACAATGCCCCCGCGCCGACGCCCGCCGGCGCGCCGACCACCGACACGCAGAGCAACGAAAATTCCGCCCGCGCCTATGAGGTCGGCCGAGAAATCTCTGTCACGCACCAGCCGCAGGGTCGCCTGAAGCGCCTGTCGATCGCCGTCGCGCTGAACCAGGGCCAGAAGGCGCTGACCCAGGCCGACCTCGCCAAGATCGAGGGGCTGGTGAAAGGCGCGGTCGGATACGATCAGACGCGCGGCGACGTCGTCGCGATCAGCCAGCGTCCCTTTGCGAAGGTCGACGATGTCGCACCCGCCTTCTATGACCAGCCGTGGTTCATGCCGCTCGCCAAGCAGATCGGCGCCGTGCTCGCCGCGCTGCTCGCCTTTCTGTTCATCGGCCGTCCGATGATCAAGTCGGCCAAGCAGCGCGCCGCCGCGCGCGCCGAACGCGATGCAGAAATCGAACAGTCGCTGCTCACCGCCACCGAAAACCGCGCCGCACTCGACGCGCCGCGCGGCGGCAGCGCAATCACGCTCGAGATGATCGAGGCCGCGCCAAGCTATGAAGCGCGCGCCAATCTGGTCCGCGCCTTCGTCCGCCAGGACTCGGCGCGCGCCGCGCTCGTCGTGCGCCAGCTGATGCAGGAGGGTGCCCATGGCTGACGACACCGACGTCGCCGGCGATATCGCACCCGCGGTCGGCCTGCGCCCCGCCATCGAAGGATCGGCCGCCGCCGCGATCCTGCTGATGCTGCTCGAGGAAGGCGACGCCGCCACGATCCTCAAGCATCTCGATCCCGATGAGGTGCGCCTGCTTGCCAAGGGCATGTTCGACGCCGCCAACGCCAGCGAAACGCAGATCGAACAGGCGCTCGACCAGTTCGTCGTGCGCAGCCGCGACGTCAGCGCGCTCGCCATCGGCGCCGAAACGCGTATCCGCACCGTCATCAATCAGGCGGTAGGCAATGTCCGCGCCGACAATATCCTGGCCGCCGTCGCGCCGCAGTCGAGCGCCGCGTCGCTCGAGATGCTGCGCTGGATGGATGTCGAGGCGATCAGCGCGCTGCTCGCCAGCGAACATCCGCAGGTCGGCGCGCTGATCCTGTCGGTGTTGATCCCCGACGTCGCCGCGCGCGCGATCGAAACGCTCGACGAGGTGCTGCAGGCCGATCTGGTGCTGCGCGCGGCGCAGCTCACCACCGTCCCCGCCGCCGCGATCGAGGATCTGGAATCGGTGCTCGCTTCCGCCAATGTCGGCGGCCAGCGCGTCGCCAAGCAGCCGATCGGCGGCCCGAGCGACGTCGCGAAGATCATGAAGAAAATGCCCAAGTCGCTGTCCGAACGCACGATCCGCGCGCTCAAGAAGCAGGACAAGCTGCTGGCACAGGCGATCGAGGAAGAGATGTTCATCTTCGAAAATCTGCGCGAGCTCGACAAGAAGAGCATCGGCACCGTGCTGCGCTCGGTCGATGCAGCGATCCTCGCGGTCGCGCTCAAGGGTACCGACGCCGACATGGTCGATCTGTGCCTGTCGACGATGTCGCAGCGCGCATCGGAAACGATCCGCGACGAAATGGCCGAAATGACGATGGTCAAGCGCACCGACGTCGACGAAGCGCAGAAGTCGATCATGCAGATCGTCCGCCAGATGGCAGCATCGGGCGAAATCATGCTCGCGGGCGGGGGCGACGATTATGTCTGATCTCGCGTCCGAATCGACCGTCGCCGCACTGGCGCATGCGATGGCGCGCGACGGCGGCTTTCGCCCGCTGCAGTTCGGCCAACCGCGCAGCGCTCCGCTAGCGCCGGCCCCCGAAGTGGCGGCCGAGCCAGCCGACGACCCCTTTTCGCGCGGGCTTGCCGAAGGCCAGCGCCTGGCCGAAGCCGCCTTTGCGGTCGAACGCCAGCAATTGCTCGCGATGGTCGCCGCCGCCGAAGCGCTGCAGGACGAACCCAGCGAGGAACTCGCGCAGCTGATCGCCGAAACGGTCGAGCGGCTCGTCCGCCAGATCGTCGAGGCGGCGCCGATCGAGGCCGACTGGCTGCGCGCGCAGGCCGAAACCGCCGCCGCGCTGGTCGCTGAAGCTGACAAGGCGCGCACCCTGTGGGTCAATCCCGCCGACGCAGTGCTCCTCGTCGACGCGCCGATCGCGCTGCCGATCGAAAGCGATCCGTCGATGGCGCGCGGCACCGTCCGTGTCGAAACCTCGGCCGGCTGGATCGAACATGGCCGCGCGGTCTACCTCGACGAGCTGCGTGCCGCACTCGGCGGCCAGGGCGGCGCCGCATGACGCGCCGCCTCGCCATGTCCGCCCGCCAGTTGCTCGACCCCGTCGACCTCAGTGACGCATCGCCGCGCCGCATCGGCACGCTCGTCGCGCACGAAGGCATCATGCTCGAAGTATCAGGCTTTCCCCAGCCGCTCGGCAGCAATGTCCGCATCAAGTCGGCGAACAACGAATATGTGAACGGCGAGGTCGTGGGCTTTCGCGGGCACCGCAGTCTCGTGCTGCCCTTCGACACCAACATGCCTCTCGTCACCGGCGCGCCGGTCGAACCGCATGGCGCGTCGAGCATGGTGACCGTCGGCAAGGCGCTGCTCGGCCGCATCATCGACGCGCAGGGCAATCCGCTCGACGGCCGCCCGCCGGTCAAGTCGCAGTTCCAGTGGCCGCTCGCCGGCCGCAAGGTCAATCCGCTGCGCCGCGGCCGGGTGACCAAACCGCTCAACATGGGCGTGCGCGCGATCAACGGCCTGCTCACCGTCGGGGAAGGCCAGCGCGTCGCGATCATCGCGGGGTCGGGCGTCGGCAAGTCAGTACTGATGGGCCAGATGATCGCGGGCACCGAATGCGACGTGATCGTCGTCGGCCTGATCGGCGAGCGCAGCCGCGAGGTCAGCGACTTCGTTGAGACCAAGCTGCCGCCCGCCGTCCGCAAGAAATCGGTGGTGGTCGCGGTTCCCGCCGACCATCCGCCGCTGCTTCGCCTGCGCGCCGCGATGCGCGCGACCGCGATCGCCGAAGCCTTTCGTCAGGACGGCAAGAAGGTGCTGCTGCTGATCGACAGCCTGACGCGTGTCGCGCACGCGCAGCGCGAGATAGGGCTGACGCTGGGCGAACCGCCGACGATGAAGGGCTATCCGCCCTCGACCTTCGCGCTTATCCCCTCGCTCGTCGAACGCGCCGGCAACGACCGCCTCACCGGCGGGTCGATCACCGCGCTCTATACCGTACTCGCCGATGGCGGCGACATCGAGGATCCGGTCGTCGATTCGGCGCGCGCGATCGTCGACGGGCATATCATCCTCTCGCGCCAGCTTGCCGAACAGGGGGTCTATCCCGCGATCGACATCGCCCGGTCGCTGTCGCGCACCATGGCCGATTCGGTCGATGCCGATCACGCCGCCGCCGCCGCGCGCTTCCGCCAGCTCTGGTCCGCCTATGAAGAGAATCGCGACCTGATGCTGATGGGCGCTTATGTCGCCGGCACCGATCCGGTGCTCGACACCGCCATCGCGCGGCGCGCCGACCAGCTTGCATTCGTTACCCAGCCCGCCGGCACCCAGGTCGATTTCCAGACCGCACGCCAGTCACTCATCGAAGGATATTCTGCATGACCGCCCGCACCGCACGCCGCAAACGTATCATTCGCGTGCGCACCGTCGAACATCAGATGGCGGAGGCCAATCTGGCGCGCGCCAATGGCGAGCTCGCGAGCCTCATCGAGCTGTCGCGCCGCCTCGAGGCGCTGCGCGCCGACCTCGCGGTCGCCCGCGGCGTCGTCGCGGGCCGCGCGCTCAATACGGTCGGCGAACTTGGCATGCGGCTCGACATGGCGAAGGAAAATCTTGCAACCCCGCTGGTCAACGCCAGCGCGCGCCGCGACGAAATGGGCGTGCTTGCGCAGAGCGCGCTGATGAAGGAAGAATCGGCGGTGCGCCTCTATGAACGCAGCCGCAAGTCGGCCGAAGTCGAGATGGAACGCCGCGCCGACGCTAACCGCCCGCACCGCCGCCGCACGATGAGCCTGCGCCTGGTCGAAGGCGGCCCGCAATGATGCCCGGCCTGCCCCAGAGCGCGAGCCAGCCCGGCTTCGCGGCCTTTCTGTCCAATATCGGCCAGGCGCCCGCCAGCGGCGCCAGCGAGGACGGCGGCTTCAGCCAGCTCCTCGCCGCGCTTCCCGGAGCCGCGACGATTGGCAAGACCGGCACGCCCGGCGCTGCGCCGACCGGCGATACTCAGGCGACGGCGACGGCCGCGAGCGTGATCGCGCTCGCAGGCGCCGAAGCGGCGGGCGCGGTAGCGCCGACAGCGGATGCCCTGCCGCCTACGGCCACCAACCCCGACGGCACCACCGCGGCCGGGACGCCGCACGTCGTGACACCCGATTTCGCCGCCATCGTCGGCGGCAAAAAGCCCGCTACCGAGGCCAAGACGGCACCCGCCGCCGATACCGAAGCCGCGCCCGCGATCCCGGCCGACGACACGTCGCCCAAGGCCGCGCCCAAGCGCGGTGGCCCGGAGGTCCCGCAACCCGATGCGCAGGATGCCGCGGCACATGCCGCCAGCCTGCTCGCCGCCCTGACCGGCAAGCCCGCCAAGCCAGCCGTCGATCCGGCGAAGACCGGCACCGACGACGCCGATGCCGAAGCGACCGACGCCGCGCCTACGGCCGACGCTGCCGCGACGGCGAGAACGACGCCTCCCGCCGTGACCCTGCCTCTCAATCCGGCGCCTGCCGCCGCGAATGGCGTGGTGCCCGAAGCCTCCGCGCCGGTTGCCGACAAGCCCGCGAAGGCTGCCAAGCCTGTGCTGGCCCCGGCCGCGCCGCAAGGCCGCGACGCCCCCACCGCACCCGCGGTAACGCCTGCGAAGGCCGAGAGCGCCACCGCTACGCCGGCGCCCGCCGCCGAACCCGCGGCCAAGCCGATCCGTGCCGAAGGCGGCGCTTCCATGACCGTGCTGTTCAATCAGCCCGCCACGCCCGGCGCCACAAGCATCGGCGCCCCGGCACAAGCGGCGCCGCTCGCCGAACGCACGCTCGACTTGACGAGCGATGATCGCTGGATCGCGCAGCTCGCCGCCGATATCGCCGCGACCAAATCGGACAAGGGCGACCTCAGCTTCCGCCTGATGCCGCGCCACCTCGGCCGGCTCGACGTCGCGATGAAACTCGACGGCGACAGCGTGTCGATGAAGCTCGACACCCAGCATGAAAGCACCGCCGCGATCGTCGCCGCCGCACAGCCGCGACTGGTCGAGGATCTCCGCCAGCAGGGCGTCCGCGTTGCCGGCGCCGAAGTGACCTGCACCCCCGATCAGGCCGGGCGCCCGTCGCTTGCCCAGGGTCAGGGACAGGGCCAGAACCAGGGACGCGGCGCTGCGCCCGACGCGAGCCATTTGATCGAAACCGCCAATGATCGCGCCGACGCGCGCGACGACGACAGCGCCGCGAACCGCCGCGGCCGCTTTGCCTGATATCGAAAGGAACCGACGAGATGAGCAAGGACAAGGCCCCCGAAGCAGCGCCCAAGAAGGGCGGCAAGATGAAGAAGCTGCTGGTGGTCGGCGTCGGCGGAACCGCGCTGATCGGCGCCGGCGCGGGCGCGGGCATCTATCTGGGTGGCGGCCTCGGCGAGCATAAGGCGACGCCGCAGGACAATTACCCCAAGTTGGTCGTGCGCAGCGAAAAGGAAGAAGCGGCCTCGGGCGAGGGCGGCGAAGGCGGCGGCGCGCCGCCGCTGAAGGTCGGCACCGTCTCCGTTCCCAACGATCATTACAAGGTCGATCCCCGCAAATATGAGATCACCTATTATCCGATCGAACAGCCCTTCACGACCAATCTGGCCGACGGATCGGGCTTTCTTCAGGTCGGGATCAGCCTGTCGACCTATTATGACGGCAAGCTGATCACCAACATCAAGCGGCAGGAGGTGCCGATCCGGTCGGCCGTCCTGATGACGCTTGCCGAACAGGATCCGGCGCTGCTTTCGACGTCGCAGGGCAAACAGCGGCTTCAACGCCAGTTGACCAATGCGATTAACCAAGTACTGCGCGACAAGGAGGGGTTCGGGGGCATCGACAATGTCTATTTCACAAGCTTGGTGATTCAGTGACGCTAAACGCCAAACCCGTAGCGGCCGCAGACGCCGCGGCGCGGCAGGAGGCCGACGCGCAGGCGTCGCTGCTGCTCCGCCGGTCGGAGGGCAGCTATGCCTTTCCGCTGCTCGACGCCGTGAGCAACCAGTTCGCGCGCAGCCTGCGCGATCTGGTGCGCGCTCTCGGCGCGCCGCTCGTGCAGATCGAGCGCGCGCCCGCCGAAACGATGCGCTTTGCCGACTGGTGCGCCGTCGTCGAACCGGCGATTTTCTGGCGCTATCACGCGCCGCCGCTCAAGGGGCCGGTGCTGATCACCGGCGGCCGCGCGCTTGTCCTCCAGCTCGTCGACATCTTTTACGGCGGCAAGGGTCAGCCCGCGGGCGAGCGCGAGGATCTGACCGACGCCGAAGAACGCTTTGCCGCGCGCCTCGGCCGCGACATGGGGTTGCAGCTCGCCGCCGCGTGGCGCGACAAGCACCCGATCGATCCCGAACTCGATTTCGTCACCACCGAAAGCGCCAAGCTCGCCGCGGTGCGCGCCGACGACGAACTGCTCGTCCAGCGGTTCACGCTGCGCGGCGCGCCTTTCGATGGCAAGACCGTAATGTGCGCTTATCCGCAGGCGGCGCTGCGCGGAATCGCGGGGGCCGAACCGGTGCCCGAAATGCGCGACCTGCCGCAGACCGATCCCGTCTGGTCGAACGCGCTCAACAAGGCACTCAAGGACGTCCGCCTGCCCGTGCGTTCGGTCCTCGCGCGTCCCGAGATCAGCCTTGTCAAACTTCTGTCGCTCGAAGTCGGCGACATCATCCCCATCACCATGCCGCGCCAGGTGCCGGTGACCGTCGCCGGACGCAAATTCGCGCTCGGCAGCATCGGCGAAGCCAATGGCAACGCCGCCATCATGATCGATCAAATCGAAAAAGGACCGGACAATGACTGACCTCAGCGACGCGCCCGCAGCGCCGCAGCGCGACCGCCGCGAAGGCAAGACGATTGCCGCCGCCCCCAATTTCGACCTGCTCGCCGGCGTTTCGCTGCGTGTCTCGGTCGAGGTCGGATCGACTTCGATGACGCTCGCCGAGCTGCTCACGATGACCGAAGGCAGCGTGATCGAACTCGACCGCGCGGCGACCGACCTGCTGGACATCTATGCCAATGGTACGCTGATCGCGAAGGGCGAGATCGTCAGCGTCGAGGGCCGCTACGGTATCCAGGTCGCCGAAGTCGTCGCGCCCGACCGCGGCATCGCCGGCTTCGACCGGAGGGCCTGATGCTCGAATATATCCTGCGCCTGCTGATCCTGCTGCCGATCGTCGGCGGCATGGCCTGGGGCAGCCTGTGGCTGTGGAAGCGCGTCCAGATGGGCGTGCCGCTGGGCGGCGGCGCGAAACAGGATCGGCCGGTCGACCTTGTCGGCGTGCTCCCCCTCGGTCCGGGGTCGAAGCTCGCGGTGGTCGAATTTGCCGGGCAACAGATTTTGATCGCGGTATCGCGCAACGGCATCACGCGCCTTGCCGACAACAGCCAGGGCGATTTTCATGTCGACTGACGCCGCCCCGGCGCGCGGCCGCTGGCTGCGCCGCGCGGCGATTGCCGGCGGCATCGCGCTGTTCGTCGCAGCGGCGCCCGCGGCGCATGCGCAGGCGGCTGACGGCCTGACCCGCGCGGTCGGCGAAATCGGCGGCGACGGCCGCCCATTGAGCCTGTCGCTGCAGATCCTGCTGCTGATGAGCCTGCTGACGGTGCTGCCGTCGCTGCTCCTGATGATGACCAGCTTCACGCGCATCATCATCGTGCTGTCGATCCTGCGCCACGCACTCGGCCTGCAACAGACCCCGCCCAACCAGGTACTCGTCGGGCTCAGCCTCTTCCTGTCGCTATTCGTGATGCAGCCGGTGCTCAGCGAGGTGAACCGCGTCGCGATCACCCCTTATGGTCAGGAACAGATCGACATCGGCGAGGCGGTCGTCCGGTCGGGCGACGCGCTCCACGGCTTCATGATGAAGCAGACGCGCAAGACCGACCTGATGATGTTCGCCAAGATCGCCAAGGCGCCCGAATATGCGAGCCCGAAGGACGTCCCCTTTTCGATCCTGCTGCCCGCCTTCGTCACCAGCGAACTCAAGACCGCCTTCCAGATCGGCTTCCTGATCTTTCTGCCCTTTCTCGTCATCGACCTGATCGTCGCCTCGGCGCTGATGTCGCTCGGCATGATGATGCTGTCGCCGACGGTCATATCGATGCCGTTCAAGCTGCTGCTCTTCGTCCTCGTCGACGGCTGGGCGCTGACGATGGGGTCGCTCGCCTCGTCGTTCGGGACATAGGGCGATGGAGGCCGATTATTTCATCGGTGTCGCACAGCAGGCGCTGTGGATCCTCGCGCTCGCCTCGGCGCCGATCCTGATTCCGGTGCTGGTCATCGGCGTGCTGCTCGGCATGGTCCAGGCGGCGACCTCGATCAACGAACAGACGCTCAGCTTCGTACCAAAGCTCATCATCACCGCCATCTGTCTGGCGATCTTCGGCAGCAGCATCCTGGTCCTGCTTACCGATTTCACCCGCGACCTGTTCGCCCAGATACCCAATCTGGTCCGATAGGGCCGCGATGAACCCGGCCGATATCCCGAATATCGAGGCGATGCTCCAGCTCTGGATGCTGGGGATGATCCGCCCCGGCGCCGCCTTTTTGGCCGCGCCGGTGTTCGGGGCGACCAACGTGCCGGTGCAGCTGCGCCTCGTTATCGCGCTCGCGGTCGGCGTTCCCGCGGTCGCGGCGTCGGGGCTCCATCTGCCGCCCGAAGGGCTCGTGTCCTTCACCGGCCTGCTTCTCGTCGCGGGCGAGGTCGTGATCGGCCTCGCGATCGGCTTCGTGCTCCAAATGGGTCTCGCCGCGGCACTGCTCGCGGGCGAGGCGATCAGCAACGCGATGGGCCTCGGCTTTGCGGCGATGGTCGATCCGATGAGCGGACAGATGAGCTCGGCGGTCGGCCAGTTCCTCTCGATGCTGGCCACCGCGCTGTTTTTGGCGGCGAACGGCCATCTGCTGCTCATCGAGATCATCGTGCAGAGCTATAATGCGCTGCCGCCGGGCAACGCCTTTCCCTCCTATGGCGCGATCGAAGGCATCTTGCGCTTCGGCAGCCTGATGTTCGCGGCGGGGCTGACCATCGCCCTGCCTGTCGGCTTCGTGCTGATCATGGTCCAGATGGTGATGGGCGTCATCGGGCGCTCGGCTCCGGCGATGAACCTGTTCGCCGTCGGCCTGCCGGCGACGCTGCTTGCCGGGGTCATCCTGCTCGGCATCGCGACCCCCGCAATGGCCGAGGCGATCGCCCGCTTCCTCTCCGACGCGCTCGACATGGCGCGCCTGCTCGCGGGGGGCTGACGATGGCCGAACAGTCGGACAAGGACCAGAAAACCGAACAGCCAACCCCGAAAAAGCGCGCCGATGCCGCACGCGAGGGCGATGTGCTGATGTCGCGCGAACTTGCGACCGCGCTGATGATGCTCGCGGGTGCCGGCTGGCTTTTTGCTGCGGGCGGCTGGCTCGTTCAGTCAGCGGGCGACCTCATGAAACGCGGCCTGACGCTCAACGCCGACGATGTCGCGCATTTTGCGCCGGGCGAAGCAGTGATGCGCAACGGGGTCGAGATTCTGCTGCCGCTCGGCAGCCTGTTCGCGCTCGCCTTCGTCGCCGCGATCGCCGCACCCGCGATGCTCGGTTCGCTCGGCTGGCGCGGCAAGGCGCTCAATTTCAAGGGTAACCGCATCAATCCGCTGAACGGCCTCAAGCGCATCTTCGGGCCGCAGGGGTTGATCGAACTGGTCAAGTCGATCGCCAAGGTTCTGCTGCTGGGAACGATCGGCTATTGGCTGATCGCGGTCAATCTGCCCGCGATCATGACCATGGCGTCGACCGACCTCAATGCGGCGATCGGGCTCGCAGGCAGCGCCATCGGCCATTCGATGCTCGCTATGGCGGGCGGGCTGGTGGTGATCGCGCTGATCGACGTTCCCGCCCAATGGTATCAGCGCAACCGGCGGCTGATGATGACCAAGCAGGAAGTCAAAGAGGAGATGCGCCAGTCGGACGGCGCTCCCGAGCTCAAGCAGGCGCAGCGCCAGCGGGCGCATGAAATATTGAGCGGGTCGGCACGCAAGGCGGTGACCGACGCGACGGTCGTGCTCACCAACCCGACGCATTTCTCGGTCGCGCTGCGCTATCGCCCGGGCGTCGATGCGGCGCCGGTCGTCGTCGCCCGCGGGCGGGGCGATGTCGCGCTGGCAATCCGCGAGCTTGCCCGCGGCGCCGACATCCCGATCCTGGAATATCCGCAACTCGCCCGCGCCATCTATTTCACCGTGCGCGCCGGGCGGACGATCCCCGAAGAATTGTTCATCGCGGTCGCCACTATCCTCGCCTTCGTGTTCCAGCTCGAACGCGCGGTCGCCGAGGGACGCAGCCAGCCCGATGTCGAGATTCCGGTGTCGCACCAATTCGATCCCGACGGGCGCCGGCAGGGCTGATTTCGCGCTTAATGTCGCGCGCGTGCGGCCGTTAAGAAGAGCGAAGGATATTTGCCATGGCTCTCACTTCCATTGCCAGTTCGCTCGGCGCCGGGTCGGGGATCGACATTCCCAAGCTTGTCGATGATCTTGCGGCTGCCTCGCGCGAGCCCAAGGTTACGCGGCTCTCGACGCTGGCGCAGCAGAATCAGGCGCGGATCAGCGCCGTATCGCAGGCGCGATCGAACCTTGAAGGCTTTGCCGATTCGCTGGCGCAGATGGTGTCCGACGGCACCTTGCGCAGTACGCCGACGGTTTCGGACGAAAGCGTGATTTCGGCAACGACGCGCGCCGGTATCAACGCCGACAGCTTCTCGGCGACGGTGGTCGTCGACCAGCTTGCCCGGGCGCAGACCGCCTATTCGGCGGTGGTCGCCGACAAGACGGCGGCGATCGGGACCGGCACGATGACGCTCAGCGTCGGCGGCACCGACCATGTGATTACAATCGACGGCACGAACAACAGCCTCGAAGGGCTGGCAAAAGCGATCAACGCCAGCGGCAGCGGCGTATCGGCCTCGATCGTGTCCGACACTGGCGGCAGCCGGATCGTGCTCAAGGGCGCGACGGGAGCGGCGAACAGCTTCACGCTGACTGCCGACGCGGGCGCCGATCCGGCGCTCGCGGCGTTCGGCTATGGTGCGGGCGGCGGCATGACGCTGGGCCAATCGGCGACCGATGCCCAATTCACGATCGACGGCGTGGCCTATAGCCGCAGTTCCAATATCGTCGACGACGTGATTCCCGGCATGTCGCTCACGCTTAAAAAGGCATCGCCAGGCCAGGAGGTGGATGTAGGGGCAAGTCGCCCGCTCGATATGATCCGGCAGACGGTGAAGGATTTTGTCGACGTCTACAACCAGCTCAAGAAGAGCATCACCGATGCCGCCGCGATGTCGGGTGACACGCGCGGCCTGCGCGAGCTCGAGGGCCAGCTGCGCGGCATGATGTCGCAAACACTGACCAGCAGCGGCACCTATACGACGCTCGCCGACATCGGCATCTACACGAACAAGGACGGCCTGCTTGCCGTCGATCAAACCCGGCTGGAAACCGCCCTGACGACCGACGCCGGCGCGGTCGAAGCATTGTTCAATCCGCCGCGCGATGGCGCGCATACCGACGTCAGCGATCCGGGCATCGCCGGTGTGCTTGACGCTCTGCGCGACAAGGCCGTGGGGACAGGCGGTGTGATCGATCGCGTCACCAGGACGCTCGATGCCAAGAGCAAGGATCTTGCCGACGAGCTCGACAAGGTCAACGAGCGCGAAGACGCCTATCGCGCGCGGCTGGAGAAAAAATACAGCACGCTCGACGCAAAGCTGGCAGCCTTCAAGGCGACCCAGGCCTATCTGGAACAGCAGATCCAGATGTGGAACAACCAGAACAGCAATAACTAAGGGTTTTCGCCGTGCCTGCCACCGCCTCGATCGTCCGCGCCACCGGCACCTACCGCCGGCTGCAGCAGGAAAGCCGTGCCGAGGGCGCCGACCCGGTCGAGCTCGTCGCCATGCTCTATGACGAGCTCGAAACGGCCGTTGGCGTGCTCGGATCGATGGCGCGGCAGGGACAGCGCGTCTCCGCCACCGACCCCGCGCACCGCGCGCGCGCGATCCTGATCGGACTCGACGCCAATCTCGATCATAGCGCGGGCGGCGATGTCGCCGCGGCGCTGTCGCGCGTCTATCGCAGTATGCGCCGCAAGCTCGATGAGGCGATCGCCGCCAATCGCGAAGACGGTTTTGCCGAGGTGCTCGACGGCATCCGTACGATTGCCGAGGCTTGGCGCCAGCTTCGCTGACGCGCCCGCGTCGTCTCTTCATTATCGATCGGTAAAAAAGGGTTCGGCACCGGCCGCGGCCCGCGCCGTCGCTATAAGTGGGGACAAGCGACGACTGGGGTGGGGTGCGACCGGTGCCGAATTCAGCGGCGCCGAAACTGGTGGGGTAGTTTTCAGGCGGCCTGCTGCTGAACTCCATATTTGCGCATCTTTTCGATCAGCGTCGTGCGCTTGAGCGACAGGAGGCGGGCAGCCTCCGAAATGATGCCGTCGGCAAGGTCGAGCGCGACGTGAATCTGTTCCAGTTCGATCGTCTCGATCTCGCGCTTGAGGTCGATCGGCTGACCCGGCGCGGGCTTTTTCGCCTGCGCGCCGGCGGCCGCCGGGATGTCCAGCCCGCCGGCTGGTACCGCGACCGTACCCGTGGGGAGGATCGGCCGCGGTGCCAGCGCTGCGGTGGGGTTCAAAAGCATCGCGACATCGTCGCAGCCGAGCGTTTCTCCGCCGAACAGGACGCTGGCACGCTCGACGAAGTTACGCAGTTCGCGGACATTGCCCGGCCAGCGATGCTGCATCAGCATCGCGATCGCAGCGTCATCATAGCGGCACTTGGCGTCGGCCGGCATCTTGCGCTGGAAATGGCGGATCAGCGCGGGAATATCCTCGACGCGGCTTGCGAGACTCGGCACCTGCAGGACGACGACGCCCAGACGGAAGAAAAGATCTTCGCGGAATTTGCCCTCGGCGATCGCCGCGCCCAGATCCTGGTGCGTGGCCGAAATGACGCGGACATCGACCGGGCGGACCTCGCTGCTGCCGACGCGAACGATGGTGCGTTCCTCGAGCACGCGGAGCAGCTTGACCTGCATGTCGAAGCGCATGTCGCCGATTTCGTCGAGGAAGAGCGTACCGCCGCTGGCGACTTCGAAATGACCGATACGGCGCGCCGTGGCGCCAGTGAACGAGCCCTTTTCGTGACCGAAAAGTTCGGATTCGATGAGTTCGCTGGGGATAGCACCGCAGTTGATTGCGGCGAAGGCCTTGCCAGCGCGGACGCCTTCGTCGTGGATGGCGCGGGCAACCAGTTCCTTGCCCGATCCCGATGGACCGCACAGCATGACCGAGGCGTTCGATCGCGCCACCCGGCGGATCATCTCGCGCAGCTGGCTGACCGCCGGGCTGTTGCCGATGATCAGCGCTTCGAGCGCTGCGTTATTGCCCTTGTTCTGCCCCACCTCAGTCATTTTCGTCTCCATGGCGCCCCCCATGGCGCCTTTCCGATGAGCCGAGAGATTGAGGAAAATGGTAAACGAAAGATTATCCAGACTATTACAACCCATTGAAAATAAAGCGTTATTGCCAATATGGTAGCAATGGTGGCGCAATTGCGCTGTTAAGGATTTATCTTACTGCCAATCTGGCACTAATATTTGGCCGCGCTGCCCCAGCCGAGCGTGATCGAAATGCGCCGGTTGCGCGGGTCGAAGCGATTCGACGGGACATAGGGTTCGCGATCGGCGACCCCTTCAATGCGCGAGAAGCGGTTTGAATCGATCCCGCGGAACTGGAGATAGTTGCGCACCACCTCCGCCCGGTCGACCGACAGCCGCCAGTTGTTGGTGCCCGCGCCTGCCGACCAGGGTGCCGCATCAGTGTGACCGCGGATCATCAGCTGGTTCGGCACGCCCCCGATCGCCTCGGCCACTTCCTGGAACAGCCGCACGCCTTCAGGGGTGAGCTGGCTCGTTCCCATCGTGAACATCGAGAAGTCGGCATCGTCGACGACGTCGATGCGCATGCCGTCGGTGGTCTGGGTAAAGCGCAGGTTGCGCGCGAGGCGGCGCAGATCACCCTTGCGCTGGACGCGCTCGGCGAGCGATTTCGCGACCTGCTGGAACTTCTTGGTTTCCTGTTCGCGGCCCGAAGCCTCTTTGGGTCCGCCGACAACGTCGCGCGGGATCGTGATCGACCGCGTTCCCGTCTGCCCGGCGCGATGCGGATAATTGTCGGCCGAAACGATCGAATCGCCGCCGAACATGCCGTTGGACCCGGCGCTTTCCTGCTTGGTCTGGACGATCGTCGGCGCGAAATAGTCGGCAAGCGCCTTGCGCTGCTTTTCGGTGGTGGCGCCGAGCAGCCACATGAGCAGGAAGAAGGCCATCATCGCGGTCACGAAGTCGGCATAGGCGACCTTCCACGCACCGCCATGGTGGCCGCCATGGCCCCCCTCGATCACCTTTTTGACGATGATCGGCCGCGGCGGCGTGTTGGGACGCGCGGCCATCAGCGGCCCCGCATTCCGTCAAAGACCTCGGCGAAGCTCGGCTGGTTCGAATGTTCGACACCCGAACGCGCTGCTTCGATGACGAGCGGCTGCGGGTGGCCGTGGAGCGATGCGATGATGAGCTGCTTCACCGTGTGATAGATGGCGCCGTCGCTTTCGATCACGCTTTTCGCGCGCGTCGCGAACGGGCCGACGAGCCCGTAGGCGAGCAACACGCCGAGGAAGGTGCCGACGAGCGCCGAACCGATCATTCCGCCCAGAATTTCCGGCGGCTTGTCGATCGAGCCCATCGTCTTCACCACGCCAAGCACCGCCGCGACGATGCCGAGCGCGGGGAGCGCGTCGGCGAGATTCTGCAAGCCGTCGGCCGGCTTCATCGCGTGGTGGTGGTGGTTCTTCACCGCATTGTCCATCACGTCCTCGACCGCGTGCGGATCGAGCGTTCCCGACGACACGACGACCAGGCGCAACGTATCGCAGATCAGGTGGACGAGCGTGCTGTCCTTGAGCAGCCTGGGATATTGCTGGAAGATGGGGGAGCTTTTGGGGTCTTCGATATGCGGTTCGACCGCGACCGGGCCTTCGGTGCGCATCATCTTCATCAGCGAGGACACGAGCAGGATGACGTCGAGATAATCCTGCTTCTTGTACTGCGGCCCCTTGAACACCTTGCCGAGCCCGCCGGCGAGCGCCTTCAGGTCGGCGCCCGAATTGCCGATGATCAGCGATCCGACTGCGGCGCCGCCGATGATGAGCATTTCGTGCGGCAGCGCGTGCATGACGGGACCAAGATTGCCGCCCGTCAGCGCAAAACCCCCGAACACCAGCAGGATCAGTACGACGATGCCGATTACGGGAAACATGCGCGCTCAACTCCATCCGGACCCGCCCGGGGTCCGCCTAAACAGGGACGTCTCTTATGCTTAACGGCAGCGGCGCCGGAAACTTGAGGCCGCTCAGCTCAAAAGATCGAACAAACTCTGCCGGTTGATCTTGGCAAAGGCCGCCTGCGCGGCGCCGAGCGTCAGATCGGCAGCGTTGAGCTGCGCGATCGCAACCGAAAGATCGGTATCCTCGACCGACGAGCGTTCATCGGCCAGCGTCACGCCGCGCGCCGCAAGACTGTCGCCGATCCGCTCGAGGCGGCCGGCGGCGAGGCCTATGGCCGCGTTCTGGTCTGCGGTGTGGTTGATTGCGGTGTCGAGAGCGGTCATCGCCCCACCCATCGCCGTCTTGTCGCCTGCCGCCACCGCGGCCGCGGCATCGCGGACGAAAGTCGACAGGCTCGTCCCGCTGACGGCCAGGGCATCGGCCGCAGATGGCACCGGGGCGAATACCGTGTCCGAATCGAACCGCATTGCGCGCGCATTGCCGGTTGCGAAAAGCGGTTCGCCGTTCGCATCGCGCGTCGCGGCCAGCCCGTCGATCTGGTCGGCAATCGCGCTCAATTCCGCGGCGATCGTCGCGCGATCCGCCGGACTCGCGGTGTCGCTCGCCGCATTGAGCGTGAGTTCCCGAGCGCGGGTGAGCAGATCGCTCGTCGATTGCAGAACACCGTCGGCCTGCGCAGCGAGCGCCTTGCCGGTGTTGATGTTGGTCGCCCAGGTGTCCATCGCCGCCTGGGTCTTGCCGATCGTCGCGATCCGTTTCGACGCCACGACATCGTCGGACATGCGCTGGAGCCGCTTGCCGGTCGAAACCTGGATCTGCAGCTTTTCGATCTGTTCGGCGAGCTTTGACTGGCGCGCGATCTCGCGCGTCATGCGGTTGCCGGTGGCGTTAATCATCGTTTTGCCCCTTGTGGCTCATGGCCCCAAATCCTTCGCCTACACCGCGTTCAGCAGCGCCTGCATCGTGTCGCGCGCGACCTGGATCGTGCGCGCCGCCGCCGAATAGGCTTGCTGGAAACGCAGCAGATCGGCCGCCTCGCGGTCGAGATCGATTTCGCTGACCGCGCTGCGTGCCGCCGAGGCGGCGTCGCGGCGGGTCGTCGCAGCGGCGTCCTGCGCGCGCGCCGATGCGGTCGCCTGCGCCTGCGTCGCCATATGCGCCGCCCAGGCGCTTTCGGGATCGTTCGACCCGCGCATCCCGCCGATCGCAAGCATATTGCCGTTGCTGCTCGTCGCATCGGCCGCCGCGACCTGTGCGGTCGTCAACGGCGCCGCGGCCAGTGTCGCAGCGCTGCCGACGCCAGCGAACAGCGGCTGGCCCGGATTGCCATTGGCATCGACGCCCGCCTGGTGCGCGGCATTGACCTGGTTCGCGAACTGCGCCGACATGGTGTCGAGCCCTGCGCGCTGGTCAGCGACATGGTTCGCCGCCTCAGCCAGTCCGGCGAGCGAGCCCGTCGCGGTCGTGAACGGCGATCCGCCGATACTGTAGGACAGCCGGCCGTCGGCCGCAGCGCTGACCGAAATCGGCGTCACGACGCCGCCGCCGACCAGCGTATCGCCGGTCGCCGTTGCGGTCAGCGTCACCGCGCCATGGCTGTCGAAACTCGCGGTGACGCCGGCCTGCGTCGAAAGCTCGTCGAGCAACCGGTCGCGCTCGTCGAGCAGCGATGCCTCGTTGGTCGATCCCGGGCGCGCCTTGCGCAGCCCGATGTTGATCTGTTCGAGGGCGTTCAAATTGGTGTTGAAGCTATCGACTTCGCCCGCCGCGGCGCTCGAAATCCCGTCGGCCATGCTCGAAAGCTGGCCCGCCGCGGTGCGGAAGCCCGACGCGACATCGTCGACCGATTGCAGAAACTGCGCCCGCAGCGTCGGGTTCGACGGATCGGCGGTGAGCAGATCGGCAGTGTTGAACAGCTTGCCCAGCCCGGTCGCGATCCCGTTCGAATCGTCGCTCATTGCGGCCTCGACCTTGTTCATCCAGTCGAGTTTGGTCGCCGAGCGCTCGGCGTCGCCCGACGAAATGCGCGAATCCTGAATGAGCCACTGGTCGACCGAGCGCGTCACGCCCTGGATCGCCACGCCGCCCGGCTTGATCGAACTGCGATAGAGCGGCATGTTGCTCGCCGCCTGATTCTCGACCAGTTCAAGTGTACGCCGCGCATAGCCGGGCGTCTGCGCGTTGGCGATATTGTCGCCGATCGTCGACAGCGCGCGCGAATAGGCGCGCAGGCCGCTGGCGCCGATGTTGAGAAGGTCGCTCACTGCGCGCCTCCGACCCGGGCGCGGAACTGCGCCTCGACCATGTCGGCGATGCCGAACTGGCGCATTGAGGCAATGCTGTCCGCGGTCTTGGCGTCGGCCATTTCGCGGAAATTGTCAGTCGCACTCGATCCGAAGATGTCGTCGCCCAGCTTGGCCTGCCGCATCGACGAGAGGAGTTGACGCAGGATGACTGCCTCGAAGGATTCGGCCGCCTTGCGCAGTCCGCCGTCGCCGCTGCCGGCCCCGCCGGGGGCGGCGCTGGCGGCGGGGGCGCCGATCGAAGAAAGAGGTGTCGTCATATGATCACCAGTTCCGCAGTGAGCGCGCCGGCCTGGCTCAGCGCCTCGAGGATGGCGACAAGGTCGCCGGGAGGAACGCCCATGCGATTGATCGCATCGACGAGCTCGGAAAGCGATGCGGTGGGCTTCACCATCATCACCGGACGATATTCCTGGTCGACGCCGATCTCGCTCGACTGTTCGACCGTCGTTTCCCCGCGGCTGAACGGTGCAGGCTGCACCACCGTGGGCGATTCCTTGACCGAGACGGAGAGCTTGCCCTGCGTCACCGCCGCGGTGCCGACCCGAACCGCACCGTTGATAACGACCGTTCCGGTGCGCGCATTAACAATGACTCTGGCGGGCGGTTCGGCGCGGATAACCTCGAGATTCTCGATTCGGGACATCAGGCGCATGCGATCGTCGCCGCTGCCGCCGGCGCGAATCGAGATGCTCGCACCATCGAGCATCGTCGCCGCACCCGGCCCGACCGCACGGTTGATCGCATCGGTTACGCGCTGCGCGTTGGTCGCATCGAACTGGTGGAGGTTGAAGGTCAGCTGGTCGCCATAGGCAAATCCCGTATCGACCGCGCGCTCGACTGTCGCGCCGCCGGCGATCCGTCCGCTCGACGGCACATTGACCGTCAGCTTGGAACCGTCGGCGGCGTCGACTCCCAGACCGCCGATGACGAGGTTGCCCTGCGCCATCGCGTAAATCTGTCCGTCCGCGCCATAGAGCGGCGCAAGCACCAGCGTGCCGCCGCGCAGGCTCTTGGCCTTGCCGATCGCCGACACGGTGATGTCGAGCCGTTGACCAGGCTTGGAAAAGGGCGGAAGTTCGGCGGTGACCATCACCGCAGCCGCATTTTTGAGCGCCGGGTTAACCCCTGCAGGAAGCGTCATGCCAAAGCGCGACATTGCGCCCTTCATCCCTAGCGTCGAATAATCGAGGCTGTCGTCGCCCGTTCCGGCGAGGCCCACGACGATGCCATAGCCGGTAAGCTGGTTGGCGCGCAGGCCCTGGAACTGGCCCATGTCCTTGATCCGCTCGGCCGACGCCGGCGCCGCGAAGGCGAAGCCCGCGATCAGCAGGAGGAAGAGGGCGAGAAGGGTGGGACGCTTGGTCACGGCACTATCCTTTAAAAAGGCGTTCAGAAGGGGCTGATGATCGAGAAGAAACGCTGCAGCCAGCCCTGCTTGCTGGCGCGGGCGATCTCGCCCTTGCCGACGTAGCGGATCGTCGCGTTGGCGACGCGGGTCGACAGGACGCGGTTGTCGGGGCCGATGTCGATCGGCCGCACGAGGCCAGAGATCTGGACGCGCTCGTCGCCGCGATTGAGCGTCAGCAGCTTTTCGCCGCGCACCAGCATCATCCCGTTGGGATAGACTTCGGCGACGGTGACGCTGATCTCGCCCGACAGCGCGTTCGACTGGGCGGCATCGCCCTTGCCCTTGAACTGCTGGTCGCCGCTCGCGCCGATGTCGCTGGGCGAAAAGAGCGACAGGGGACCGGTCGATGGCGGGGTCAGGCCGATGCTGCCGCCGCGCTGCGTCGTCGCGCTGTTGCTCTTGGTCGCCGCGGTGCGTTCGACGAGCTGGATCGTGACGATGTCGCCGACCCGGCCGGCGCGGCCACCCGAGGTGAGCGGCGTATAGCCCCCTTGGAAGATTGCACCGTTGGGCGTCGGCGGCGGCGCGGGATCGACGGGCATCGCGACGGCAAAGGCGTCGGGTGCAAGCTTGTCCTTCGCCTGCGCAGCGCCCGGTGCCAGCATGCCGAAGGGCAGCAGCAGCGCCGATGCGAGGAGCAGGGCCTTAGAGCGTTTGCGTGGCATTTTTCATCATCTCGTCGGTGGCCTGGATCATCTTCGAATTGACTTCGTAGGCGCGCTGCGTCTCGATCATGTCGACCAGTTCCTCGACGACATTGACGTTCGATCCTTCGAGCATGCCCGACCGCAGGATGCCGCGGCCCTCCTCGCCTGCAGCGCCGACCTGCGGTGCGCCCGAAGCGGCGGTTTCGACGAGCATATTGTCGCCGATCGCCTGCAGGCCCGACGGATTGACGAAGCGCGCGATTTCGATGCGGCCGAGCTCGGTTGCCTCGGCCTGGCCGGGAACGGTCGCCGAGACGGTGCCGTCGGCTCCGACCGACACGCCGGTCGCGCCTTCAGGAACCTGGATGTTGGGCTGCAGCGGCTTGCCGTCGGGCGTGACGATCGTGCCATCGGCCGACATGGTGAAATTGCCGGCGCGGGTATAGCCGGTGCGGCCGTCGGGCAGCAGCACCTGAAAGAAGCCGGCGCCTTCGATCGCCATGTCGAGCCCGTTGCCCGTGGCGTTGAGCGAACCCTGCGTATCGATGCGCGCGGTGCCACCCAGTTCGACGCCGGTGCCGAGGTTGAGGCCGGTCGCGTAGCGGTTTTCCGACGACGAGGGCGCACCCGGCTGGGTCATCATCTGATAGCCCAGCGTTTCGAAATTGGCGCGGTCGCGCTTGAAGCCCGTGGTGTTCACGTTGGCGAGGTTGTTCGCGATCACCTGCATCCGGAAGCCCTGGGCATCCAGACCGGTCCGCGCGACGTGCAAGGCACCGAAGCTCATTGTCTATTCTCCTTAACGGGGGAGCTGCATCAGGTTCGCGGTCGCGCTGTCCATGTCGCGCGCGTCGCTGATGAGCTTGAGTTGCGAATCCCAGCTGCGGCTCGCCTCGATCATCTCGACGAGAGCGCTGGTGGCGGCGACGTTCGATCCCTCGAGCGACCGCGTGACGACGCGCGCTTCGGGATCGTCGGGCAGGATGCCGCCGCCCTTGACGCGGAAAAGATTGTCGAGCCCCTTGACGATGTCCGATCCCGCGGGGGTCGTCAGACGCAGTCGGTCGACTTCCTGCGGGTTCTGCGGATCGCCGCCCGTGGGCACGACCCAGATGCGCCCTTCGCTGTCGATGCTGACCTTGTCGGCGGGCGGAATGGTCACCGGGCCCTGCGCCCCCTGGACGGGGTGGCCGTCGCCGGTGGTGAGCAGCCCGCTCGCCGAAACCTGCAGATCGCCGCGGCGCGTATAGGCTTCTTCGCCATTTTCGGCCTGCACGACGAGAAGCGCGTCGCCGGTCACCGCGACATCGAGGTCGCGGCCGGTGGCGAATACCGCACCGGCGCGCATGTCGGCGCCGATCACTTCCTCCGACGACATGGCACGGGCATTGACGCCGCTGCCCTGAAGCCAGAGCGACTGCGCCTCCGCCATGTCGCCGCGAAAGCCGGGCGTCTGGGCATTGGCAAGATTGTTGGCGATCGCCGTCTGCCGGGCCTGGCTGCCCCGCATCGCGGTGAGGCTGGTGTAGATGAGACGGTCCATCTTCTGGCTCCCGGCAGACGGCTAATCGGAAATTACGAACGCATGTTGATCAGGGTCTGCGTCAGCGTCGACGCGCCCTCGATCGCTTTCGCGTTCGCCTGGAAGTTGCGCTGGGCGGCGATCAGCAGCACCAGCTCTTCGGTGATGTCGACGTTCGAGCGTTCGAGCGCGCCCGAGCGGATCGTACCCATCGGGCCGTTGGTCGCGGCGTCGATCGTCGGCTGGCCGCTTTCGCCCGTCGACTGGTAATGCGCGTCGCCGACGGGGCGCAGCCCTTCCATCGAGGGGAAGCTCGCCATCGCGACCTTGCCGAGCACCTGGCCCTCGCCATTGGCGAAGGTCGCGGTCACAAGGCCGTCGAGGCCGACCGACACATTGACCAGCGCCGAGGTCGGATCCGACGGCGCGCCCGCGGGGAGCACGAAGTCGGTCATGCCGGCAAGCGTGCGGTCGGTGACATTGCCCGACGCATCTACCGGGAGCAGCTGCAGCTTCTGGCCGGTGGTGTCCACGATATGGCCGTCATCAGTCGGGGTGAAGGCGCCGTTGCGGGTGTAGGTCACCTGCTCGCGCGGCGGCTCGCCCTTGACGACGAACATGCCTTCGCCCGCGATCGCGAGATCGAGCGTCTTTTCGCTCGCCTCGAGCGTACCCTGCGTGAACTGCTGGATGATGCCGTTCAGGCGCTGGCCCTGACCTGCGACCATGCGCGTCGACTGGGTCGGCGACGAGGCGAACAGATCGCCGAACTGGGCGCGGCTGCGCTTGAAGCCCGTCGAGCTGGCGTTGGCGATATTGTTCGAGATGACCGACATGTCGGTCTGGGCACCCTTGAGGCCCGAAAGCGAAGTATAGAATGACATGGACTTATCCTTCCTGCGTGGTCGATTGAGTGGCTGCGGCGGCCGCCGCGGCGGCGTCCTGAGCGGTCTTGATGTCCTGAAGCAGCGCGGTCTGCGCCGTGAGCTGGTCCGAGATCGTCTTCAGCGTCGTGTTGGTTTCGGTGACGCCGGCCAGGCTCGAGAATTGCGCCATCTGCGCAACCATCTGCTGGTTGTCGACGGGGTTGAACGGGTCCTGCTGCGACAGCTGAGCGGTCATCAGCCGCAGGAAATCCTGCTGGCCGAGCTGGGTGCCGCTGTTCTTCGGCACCACCGTGATATTGCTTCCGTTAACGGCAGAGGTGGTCGTCATGGCTTATTGTCCCAACCGCAGCGTTTCGTTGATCAGGCCCTTTGCGGTTTCGAGGACCTGGACGTTGTTCTGATACTGGCGGGCCGTCTCGACCATCTCGACCAGTTCGGCGGCGCTATCGACCGCGGCCTCCCAGACGTTGCCGTCCTTGTCGGCGAGCGGGTTCGACGGGTCGTGCCGTTTCGACGGGGCCATTTTGCTGACCGTCACCTGGTCGACCGCGACGGTCGCGCGCCCCGCGCCGTCCATGACGGTGCGGAACACGGGCTTCAGCGAACGGAAGGCTTCCTTTTCGCTGCCCGCGACCGTGCCGGCGTTGGCCAGGTTCGATGCCGTTGTGTTGAGGCGGACTAGCTGCGCCGACATGGCGCGGCCGCTGATGTCGAAGATCGAGAGCGCGCTCATCGTCATTCGCCCTTCAGCGCGCGCGTCAACGTGCCGATCCGGCCCTGCAGAAAGGAAAGGCTCGAGCGGTAGGCGAGCGCGTTTTCGGCAAAGGCGGTCTGTTCAGTCGCCATTTCGACGGTGTTTCCGTCGAGCGTGGCCTGCACCGGCACGCGGTAGGCGATGGCGCCTTCGATCGCGCCGTCGGTCGATGCGCCCTGCTGGGCCAGATCGAGCGCCTTGGTAAAATCAAGGTCGCGCGCCTTGTAATTGGGGGTCGCGGCGTTGGCGATGTTCGACGCGAGCATCATCATGCGCTGGCTGCGCAGCTGGAGCGCTGTCGCATGCAGGCCAAAGAGCTTCTCGGATGCCATCATCACTTTCCTTCGCAAGCCACCTTTCGGTAGCGGGCCTTCGCTTGCCGCCATCAAGTGGCGGGCTTCGATCCGTCGCCCCGCCTCGCTGCCGGCGGTCCGGCGCAGGGGCGCGATGAATCACCAAGGCATGATGCAATCGCCGTGCCAAATTGCATTATCGCTTGTTTTTCAGTGCTCTGGGGCAACGTGGCGGCGGGAGCAGGCCCGGCCCGCCAGGCGCTCGTCAAAAGATTGACGGCAATGGGTGCGCAGGCCGCATATTCGGCGGTTGCCCGCGATTGGCACGCATCCTGCACCGTGACCGGCGACAAAGGACCAGCAAAGGAGATTGGGTCATGTATCGCAGGACGATCGCTGCCCTCGCCGCCGGCATCGCGATGGCGCCCGCCGCAACCGCGCAGCAGGCGACCGAGGATTGGCAGACCATCGACACGCTGACCGCGATGGTCGCAAATGCGATGGGGCGTACCGCGACACCGATCGACCGGCGCATCAAGCTGGCGCGCTGCCCCGAACAGGCATCGATCACCGCGATCGACAGCCAGACGCTCGCTGTGCGCTGCGAATCGCTTGGCTGGCGCTTGCGGGTGCCGATGGCGGCGCAGGCGGGCGCGGCGACCTCCGCCGTCTTCGCCCGCTCCGCCCCGGCCGCCGCGCCGGTCATCCGCCGCGGCGACAATGTCCGCGTCTCGATCGACACCGACAGCTTTTCGGTAAGCTACAACGCCATCGCGACCGAAGACGGCCGCGTCGGCGAAACGATTGCCCTGCGCGGCAATGACGCGAAAAACATGATCAGCGCCACCGTCACCGGTCCGGGCCGCGCGAGCCTTCAGGACTGATTTTCAAACAGTTAAGCCCCACTGGCCCGGTGGTTGTCGATTTTTCGACGCCGCCGGGCCTCTTTTTTTAATTTTTTGGCAACCCGCCCCTTAAAGCGCCGCCCCACCCGCCGTTAAAGGCTCTGAAGCAGTGCCGTCGATTTTCCGACGGTGCATGATGGAGGCTAGGATGGCAGGTGACGACAAACTCGTCCTGCAGGTCGGCGGTGTCACGCGAGCGACACCCGTGCGCAGGACGGCAAGCGGTTCCACCGCTTCGGCGAATCCGCGCACGACGGCCCAGCCCGCTCCGACGGCGGTGCCCGTCGCGCGGCTGATCAGCCTTGCCAACGAAATGGCCGCGCAGGAGCCGCCGGTGGACTATGCCCGTATCGCATCGCTGCGCGCCGCCATTGCGAGCGGCGAATATAGCGTCGATCCCGTCGCGATCGCCAAGTCGATGGCGCTTTTCCACAGCGCGGGCGGCAATTCGTGATGATCGAACAGATGCACGAAGTTCAGGCCAAGCTCGATTTGCTCGTCGACGCGCTCGACGGGCATGATGCCGGGGCGATCGTGTCGGCGACCGAGGATCTGGCGACGGCGGTCATCCTGTTTCGCGGCGCCGGCGTTCCGGCGGGCAGCGAAATGCAGGCACGGGCGCTGATCGGCAAGACGCTGGGCCAGCTCGAAGCGGCCGCGATCCGTATCAATGTCCTGAAGAACTGGACGCGTCAGAGGATTGACATGAACCATGCAATCCGCGGCACGCAACCCAGAGGCCCCGCTTTAACCTATTGATAAGCAAGATTTTCGGGGGCTTTCCCGGAAATGGCACGATGATTGCTTCTCTTCTGCTGAAACAGCGGAACAGAGGCAATGAACGCAATCAACAACCCCCAGGCAGCGAACCGGATCGCCGCACCCGTCATGGATGCGGTGCAGACGGCGTCGGCGCGCACGGGGGTCGATTTCGACTATCTGGTCGATGTCGCCCGCGTCGAAAGCCGCTTCAATCCCGGCGCCAAGGCCGCAACCTCGTCGGCGCGCGGCCTCTATCAGTTCACCAATCAGACCTGGCTCGCAACGCTCGAACGCCACGGCGCCAATCACGGGCTCGCCTGGGCGGCCGACGCGATCCGCCGCGATGGCGCGGGCCGCCTGTCGGTCAGCGATCCGGCGCTGCGCAACCAGATCATGGCGCTGCGCGACGATCCCTTTGCCGCATCGAACATGGCGGCGGCGCTGACCGCCGATAATCGCGAGTTCCTCGAAAGCCGGATGGGCCGCACCGCCGAACCGGTCGATCTCTACCTCGCGCATTTCCTTGGCAGCGCGGGGGCCGCGCGCTTTCTGACCGCGCTCGACGCGAACCCCGACCAGCCGGGCGCCACGCTGTTGCCCGAAGCCGCTGCGGCAAACCGTCCGATCTTTTATGCGCCCGACGGCAGCATGCGCAGCGTCGGCGAGATCCGCCATCTGTTCCGCGCCAAGCTCGACGCCGGCGGCGGGGCACCGCTGCCCGCCGCGGCAGCGCCCGTTTCGACATGGCGCAGCGCCGCAACCAGTTTTTCGGGCGAAGCCGCCGGACGGCCGCCGCTACCGATGATGGATATTCAACCCATGCCCAGGAAATTGTCGATGGACTTTGCCGCCAGTGCCTATCAGCGGCTCGCTTCGCTGTCGGGAGGCACCGCATGACCGGGCTCGACGTCCGCAATGCGGCGCGCTTCGCGACTGCCGCGGCACTGCCCGCGGCGATGCTGATTCTCGTCGCGTTGATGGTGATCCCGGTCACGCCGATCATCCTCGACATCAGCTTCATCGGCAATATCATGATCAGCCTCGCGATCCTGATGGTCGCGCTGTCTGCGTCGAAGCCGCTCGATTTTTCCGCCTTTCCGACCGTCTTGCTGCTCGCGACGCTGTTCCGTCTCGCCCTCAACGTCGCCTCGACGCGCGTCGTGCTGGTCCACGGCCACGAAGGCACGTCAGCGGCGGGCCATGTGATCGAAGCGTTCGGCCAGGTGCTGATCGGCGGCGACTATGTCGTCGGCCTGTTCGTCTTCGGCGTGCTGATGATCATCAACCTTGTCGTCATCACCAAGGGCGCAGGGCGCGTGTCCGAAGTGTCGGCGCGCTTCACCCTCGACGCCCTGCCTGGCAAGCAGATGGCGATCGACGCCGATCTCAACGCCGGCCTGCTGACCCCCGACGAAGCCAAGGCGCGACGTCAGGAAGTCGCAACGGAGGCCGATTTCTACGGCTCGATGGACGGTGCGTCGAAATTCGTGAAGGGCGACGCGGTCGCCGGCCTGCTCATCCTGTTCGTCAATATCGTCGGCGGCCTGATCCTGGGCATGTTCAGCCACGGCCTGTCCTTCTCGCAGGCGGGCAGCACCTATGTCACGCTGGCGATCGGCGACGCGCTCGTCGCCCAGATTCCGGCGTTGCTGCTCTCGATCGCGGCCGCCGCCATCGTCACCCGCGTGTCGTCGCCCCACAACCTGTCGGGCCAGATCGGCAGCCAGTTTGCCTCCCCCCATGTATGGATGGCGGTCGGCGGTATCCTGTTCATCCTCGGCCTTGTCCCCGCGATGCCGCAGATGCTGATCCTGCCTGCCGCGGCGCTGGCCTTCACCATCGGCTGGCAACTCCGGCGCGCGGCAGCCGAAGTCGCTGCCCAGCCCGAACCCGCGGCCCCGGCGCCCGACCCGCATCATATCGAGTGGGCGGACGTCAGCGACATCGGCCCGTGCCAGCTCGAAATCGGCTATGCGCTCGTCAGCCTGGTCGACGAACGCAAGGGCGCGCCGCTGATGACGCGGATCACCGGTATCCGGCGCCAGTTGTCGAAGGAACTCGGCTTCGTTGTGCCGCCGGTGAAGGTCGCCGACGACCTCTCGCTGCCCGGCAACGTCTATCGCATCTCGATCGCCGGGGTGATCGTCGGCGAGGATGAGGTCTTCCCCAACGAAATGCTCGCGCTCGATTCGGGCGAACTGGTGACCAAGGTGACGGGCCGTCCCTGCAAGGATCCGACCTTCGGCCTCGACGCACTGTGGATTCCCAAAAGCGCCCAGAATGACGCGATCGCGGCGGGCTATACCGTCGTCGACCCCGCCACGGTCGTCGCGACGCACCTCAACAACAGCATCATCGCTTCGGCCGCCGAACTGTTCGGCATCGACGATGCCCAGTCGCTGATCGACAATCTCAAGACCCATTATCCGCAGCTTGCGGCGAACCTCAGCCCCCAGGGCTATGCGCTGCCGCGCGTCGCCGCGCTGTGCAAGGCGCTGCTCATCGAGCGCGTGCCGCTGCGCGACTTCCGCAAGATTGCGGAGGCTATGGTGGCGCTCGTCGGCCAGCAGCTCGGCGATGGCGACCTGATCGAAGCGGTGCGCCAGCGCATCGGCGCGCTGATCGTCCAAACGATTGTGCCGAGCCGCATGCCGCTGCCTGTCGTGACCTTCACCCCCGATATCGAAGTACTGCTCAATCAGGCGGTGCGCGCAAATCCGGGCGCCGAATGGCCGTTCGAACATGGCATGGCGATGAAGATCGTCGAACAGATCGGCCAGGCGGTCGAGCCGCTGCTGCTCCAGACGCGCAGTTTCGCGCTCGTCGCATCGCCCATCTGTCGCCCGGCGCTGTCGCGGCTGGTGCGCGCGACATTCCCCGATGTTGCGGTGATCTCCTACCTAGAAATCCCGGCGACCAAGGCGACCGAAATCGTCGCGACGATCGGTGCCGATCAACCGCGGTTGACCAGCGGCGAAGAAGCCTATCAGAAGGACGAGCCCCATGAAAATTGAGCCCGCCGAGCAATTTGCGGGAAAGACCGCGCACGCCCTACGGCCGCACGGCTATGGCGAGAATGTCGAGGCGCTGATCGCCGAACATGCGCCGCTCGTGCGCAAGATTGCCTGGCAGGTTCATTCGCGCGTGTCGCGGACGAGCGATCTTGAGGATCTGATCCAGGTCGGGCTGATCGCGCTGATCGAAGCGAGCCGTACCTACGAGGAGCGCGGCTTCGCCTTCACCACCTATGCATCCACGCGTATTCGCGGCGCAATGATCGACCAGCAGCGGCGCGAGGCCGATGTCGGGCGCGCCGCGATGGCGGCCGCCAAGCGGCTCGCGGCGACGCGCGCCGCGCTCGAACAACAGCTGATGCGGGCGCCGGGCGCCGCCGAAATGGCCGAGGCGATGGGGATGGGTGCCGAGGAATATTTCGAGTTCGAACGCAGCGCGACCCACGGCCGCTCGACCTCGCTCGACGAAATGATGAACGAAGGCGATTTCCTGTTCGCCGACGACCGGCTCGGGGCCGGCGAGCTGCTCGAACAGGAAGGAATGCTAGACGCGCTGCGCGCCTGCATCGGGCGCCTGTCGGACCGTGAACAGATGGTCCTGCAGCTCTATTTCTTCGAAGAGCTCAATCTGCAGGAGATCGGGCTGACGCTCGACGTCAGCGCGGCGCGGGTCTGCCAGATCAAGCGCGACGCGATGGCCAGGATCGACCGCATGATGCGCGAAATGACCGAATGACGCGAACGGCCGGATGCGGCGGCGACCAGCAGAAGCCGCATCCGGCCGCGCCGGTCAACCTGCGCGATTGCTCCGCAGCGCCAGGCCGACCTTCTCGAAATAGCTGGCCATTCGCTCGGTCCCCGCATCGGTCAGGCGAACGATGGTCCGGCGGCGATCACGTTCGTCGATCGACCGTTTGACGAGCCCCATCGCCTCGAGCGAGGCGATCATCCGCAGCCCCGACGACAACGGCACGCCGGCCCCCGTCGCGAGATCACTCGCGCTCAGGATTCGGCCGTTGGCATTGGCCAGCATCAGGTCGAGCATCATGTCCCACGTTGGACCCGACATCTGCGCGCTGCCGAAATGATGGCGCCGCATTCGGCGAGCCTGGATGCTGAACGACAATTGGTCGACCAGCCGCGGCGCCGCCACGTCGCTGCGCGGTTCGAGCTCGACGCGAACCGGCGGCTCGTCGCCGCCGCGCGCGGCTAGCAGCTCGTGAATTTCGTCGATACGCGATTTCAGATCGGCAATTTCTTGGTTGGAAAATTGCTGCATGTGATGGGACCCCTGGTGCGCCTTCAGACGCTACACACCGACACCACCCCGCCGTCTGGTCGAACCCGATGCGTACAGAATGACGAACAAGATCGGGTAAGAGATATACATTGAAAGCAGCGCGTAGGGACGCGCCAATATCTCCGAAAACATCAGCTTCTGGACATGGCCGAAAATGGCGATCAACTGCCATCCGGTGATCCAATAGGGCCAGAAACGCTGCGTTTTCAATGCGATGAACCAAAAGCTCGCGAGCGCGACCAGGTCTATCGCAAAGATATTATATTCAATGTGCGACCAATCCGGATTGGGTGCGAGGAGGGTGGTGCACACCGACGCGAGCAGGGCCGTATAGGCGGCCCAGCGCTCGAGGGGACCGCCGCGCCACATCGCGACGGCCACCGTGGTCAGCAGAACCGCATAATAGCCCGCTACGGTCCACATGTGGTTCGTCCACCCCCGCTCTTGAACTTACGACGCTTTGGCGAGCGGCAGCTGCGCCACCGCGGCATCGCCGTGATCGTTACTGCCATCCTCGACCAGCGTTGCCGCCGGCGGCTTGACACCCGCACCGAACATGCGCGTGCCGAGACCGAGCTGCTTTTGCGTGATGCTGAGCGCAAGATGCGCGTCGGTCAGCAGCTGGCGGACTTCGCCGGCCGCGGCGAGCGCCTGCGCAACCTTGGCCATCGCTTCCTGGCCGACGATCGCCGACATATTGGTATCGCGGCGTGCGGTGGGCAGCGTCGCGGCGAGGCGCGCGATGCTGATCATCGTATCGTCGATCGCATCTTCGGCCTGATGGAGGTCCGAGGCGATCTTCTTGGCGGCAGACATGCGTTCATTCAGCATAATCCTGGTCCTTGTATACGAATGCCGACGGAATCCCCCCCGCAGCATTCAGGTCAAAACACGACCAAGACCGACAAGGATCGAATAGAGGGCGGAAAAAGCCAAAATGGTCGCAAATGCGATCAGGATTGGCCAGATAATCCTTTCCATCAACCCATGCCGGTTGGCCGGCTGGGACGCGGTAGGAAATGGCGAACCGATATCGAAAAGCCGCCGGATCGAACTGCGCCCCACACCGGCTTCATCGGCGGGCGCCTCGTCGCCTAGGCTGATCAATTGATATCTCAATGGCTGATAGGGAGTAACTTGGTCGAATACACCGTTACGTGCTAAAATCGTCGCAGCCTCTATCCTGTTGGATGCATTGAGTTTTTTCAAAGCGCGCCGCACACGCTCATCGACCGTGTGCGGGGATACATCCATAATGCGAGCAATCTCTTTGGAATTTTTGTGCTCAAAAACCAGCCGCAGCGTTTCAATTTGCGCGGCCGAAAGGAGACTGATGTAATTGTCTGGGTCACCCTGCACACAAAAGGGCATAGAGGATCACGATTCGAAATCAAGTTACGAGGAGCGCGACAGGCGTATCATCCTGCGTCACCGGCACGCCCGAGGCGCGAATTTCCGGGATTCCGCAGCGCCGCTTCATCCAGCCAGACCGAAAGCTCTCGCTATTTCCAAATGCCGCGCATTCAGCTAGGCGAACGGCGTGACCGACTGTGCATCCTGCGTCGTGCGGAACCGCGCGATCTGTGCGAGCCTCAATCCCGAGGAGCTGTTGCTGCTCGGCAAGATGGGGCGCAAGCAGCGCGTCAAGGCGGGCCAGACGCTGCTCTGGGAAGGCGACGACGCACCCGTGGTCGCCAATGTCCTCGAAGGCGTGCTCAAACTGGTCGTCGCGACCGCCGACGGGCGCGAGCAGATCGTCGGCATCGTTTTTCCGTCGGATTTCATCGGCCGCCCGTTCGGCAAGGAAAGCCCGTACAGCGTTACCGCGATGACCGATGCCGAGGTCTGCATTTTCAACCGCAACGCCTTCGACGAATTTGCGGGCAATCATCCCGACCTGCAACAGAAGCTCTTGCGCCGCACGCTCGACGAGCTTGACCGGGCGCGGCACTGGATGATGCTGCTCGGCCGCAAGTCGGCGTCGGAAAAGGTCGCCTCCTTCCTCCTCGAAATGTCCGAACGGCTCTCGGGGCAGGGATGCCAGGTTGGCGGCATGCGTAACGGTTTCGAGCTACCCTTCGGACGCCAGCAAATCGCCGACATATTGGGGCTGACGATCGAAACGACGAGCCGTCAGCTCACCCGGATGCGCTCCGACGGTCTCCTCGACCTCCCCTCGCGCCGCGAGATCGTGATTACCGATCGCGACGCGATGGAAGCGATGGCAGGATAGCCGACTGCGTCGGCGACACACCCCGCGCCTCGGCGGGGGGCATGTCGCCGATCAGCGCCGCTTCAGAAGCGGAACGCCACCCCGGCGCTGATCACCCACGGGTCGAGCTTGTGCTTGGTCTGCAGTACTTCGGTCGTACCTGCATACCAGGTCGCGGTCGGGCGCAGGAAATAGCGCTTCGCATCGAACGAGACCGCCAGCCCCTTGTCGTTCACCGGAATATCGATCCCGGCCTGCACCGCGGCGCCGAACTTGTCGTTGATCTTCTGCCGCGTCGCGCCCAGCCCGCGCGTCGTCACGCCCGGCTTTTCGTCGATGAAGAAGAAATAGCTCGGGCCAGCGCCGACATAGGGCTGAATCCCGCCGTCGCGGCCGAAATGATATTTCAGCGTCAGCGTCGCGGGGATGATCTTGACGTCGGACACGAGCTCGGCACCCGCCAGCGCCCCGGCGCCGTCGACATCATGCTGGGTCACGCCCGCAATGGTTTCGAGCGAAACATTGTCGGTGACGAAATATTCGACCGCGATCGTCGGCGTGACATTGTCGTTCGCCTTGCTCTGCGTCCCGGCCGGCAGGCTGAGGCCGTCATATTTCACGTCGGTGATCTTGCCGTCGGGCGCGACGAGGGTCGCGAGCAGCTTCACCTGAACGTCCCCGGCCTTGGCCTGGGCCTGGCCCGGAACCACCATGGCAGCGGCCAGGGCAGCGAGGGAGAGATAATGCGTCTTCATGTCGTGACTCCTTGCGTTGACGAGCGCCTCCCTGCGCTTGCCCGCCGCGCCGCGCATTGATGGAACGCAAAAAATTACTTGATCCTGGTCAATGTTTTGGCGGCCGCCCCCGTCCATGAGCGGTTCCCAGCCGTGCGGTCGAAGGGACCGCGCCAAGCAGGGACAAGCAATATGGACGGTGTGGTTTTAAAGGCGGGTGGCTGGCTGGCGCTGGCCATCCTCGCGCTCATTATGGCAGCGCTGGCGGTCGATGCGCCCTTTGCGGTGCATATGGGGATCGTCGCGATCGCCTGTCTCGCCGTTCTGTGGGCAACCGTCTCGCGCGCCGATTTCGACGGTATCGCGCGCGGCATATTGAAAATGCCCGGCGATGAAGGCGTCTATGACGACGACCCGATCCGCTGGGGCGTGATCGCAACGCTGTTCTGGGGCACCGCGGGCTTCCTTGCCGGCCTCTATATCGCGCTGCAGCTCGCCTATCCCGCGCTCAACCTCGGCTTCGAATATACGACCTTCGGCCGGCTGCGCCCGCTGCATACCTCGGCAGTGATCTTCGCCTTCGGCGGCAACGCGCTCATCGCGACGAGCTTTTACGTCGTTCAGCGCACTTGCCGCGCGCGGCTCGCCTTGCCTTCGCTCGCCCGCTTCGTCTTCTGGGGTTATCAGCTGTTCATCGTGCTGGCTGCCACCGGCTATCTGATGGGCGTGACCGAGGGCAAGGAATATGCCGAGCCCGAATGGTATGTCGACCTGTGGCTGACCATCGTCTGGGTCGCCTATCTGGCGGTGTTCGTCGGCACGATCATCAAGCGGCGCGAACCCCATATCTATGTCGCCAACTGGTTCTACCTCAGCTTCATCCTGACGATCGCGATGCTGCACATCGTCAACAATCTGTCGCTGCCAGCCACGATCTTCGGGTCGAAGAGCTACGCCGCCTTCGCAGGGGTCCAGGATGCGCTGACGCAATGGTGGTACGGCCATAATGCGGTCGGCTTCTTCCTGACCGCCGGCTTCCTGGCGATGATGTATTATTTCGTGCCCAAGCAGGCCGAACGCCCCGTCTACAGCTATCGCCTGTCGATCATCCACTTCTGGTCGCTGATCTTCCTCTATATCTGGGCGGGTCCGCACCATCTGCACTACACCGCGCTACCCGACTGGGCGCAGACGCTGGGCATGGTCTTTTCGATCATGCTGTGGATGCCGAGCTGGGGCGGCATGATCAACGGCCTGATGACGCTGAACGGCGCATGGGACAAGATCCGCACCGACCCGATCATCCGCATGATGGTGATGGCGCTCGCCTTCTATGGCATGAGCACCTTCGAAGGCCCGATGATGTCGATCAAATGGGTCAATTCCATGTCGCACTACACCGACTGGACTATCGGCCACGTCCATTCGGGCGCGCTCGGCTGGAACGGCATGATCACCTTCGCCAGCCTCTATTATCTCATCCCGCGCCTGTGGGGCCGTCAGCGGCTCTACAGTCTGCGCATGGTCAACTGGCACTTCTGGCTCGCGACCGTCGGCATCGTTTTCTACGCCGCCTCGATGTGGGTTGCGGGGATCATGCAGGGGCTGATGTGGCGCGAATATGGCCCCGACGGCTATCTCGTCTACAGCTTCGCCGAAAGCGTTGCCGCAATGCATCCCATGTATCTGATCCGGGCGACCGGCGGCGCGCTCTACCTGTCGGGCTTCGTGATCATGCTGATCAACGTCGGCTACACCCTCGCCGGCCGCGTCCGCGACGAAAAGCCGATGACCGAAACGCCCCACAACGCCGCGACGGATCGCCCGCTCGCGCCCGTTCCCGCCGAATAAGGAGGCCCCGACCATGGCAACCCAACCCGCCGAAAAGGGCTTCAGCCACAAAAAGCTCGAGCGCAACGTCAGCCTTCTCGGCCTCTTTGCGCTCGTCACCGTGGCGATCGGCGGTCTCGTCGAGATCGCACCGCTCTTCTGGATCGACAATACGGTCGAAAAGGTCGACGGCATGCGGCCCTACACCCCGCTCGAACTCGCCGGCCGTAACATCTACATCCGCGAAGGCTGCTATCTGTGCCACAGCCAGATGATCCGTCCCTTCCGCGACGAGGTCGAACGCTATGGCCACTACAGCCTCGCGGCGGAAAGCATGTACGACCATCCCTTCCAATGGGGGTCGAAACGCACCGGGCCCGACCTCGCGCGCGTCGGCGGCCGCTATTCGGACGAATGGCACCGCGCGCACCTGATCGATCCGCGCAGTGTCGTACCCGAATCGATCATGCCGCCCTACGCCTTCCTCGCCGAAAACGACCTCAAGACCGATGATCTGCGCAACGACCTGACCGCGCTCTATCGCGTCGGCGTCCCCTATACGGAAGAGGACATCGCCAAGGCGAACGAGGATCTGAAGGCGCAGGTCGACCCCGCCTCAGCCGCCGATCTGCAGAAGCGCTATCCCAAGGCGCAGGTTCGCGATTTCGACGGCGATCCGACCCGTCTGACCGAAATGGACGCGCTCGTCGCCTATCTCCAGATGCTCGGCACGCTCGTCGATGTCGAAAAGGCGGCGCCGCAGGAGCAGGCGCATGTCGCCGACGCCCCGCAGGGGAAGGCGCCATGACCTATAATGATTTGAGGCACTTCGCCGACAGCTGGGGCCTGCTTGGCATGGCCCTGCTGTTCCTCGGCCTGATCGCCTGGCCCTTTCGCAAGGGCGCTGGCGACCGCAATCGCGAGGCCGCAACGATGATCTTCGAGGACGACGACCATGGCTGACAAAAGGCGCATCGACGAAGCCACCGGCACAAGCACGGTCGGCCATGAATGGGACGGGATCGAGGAGCTCAACACCCCGCTGCCGCGGTGGTGGCTGTGGACCTTCTATCTCACCATCATCTGGGCGCTCGGCTACGCAATCCTCTATCCCGCCTGGCCGATGTTGCACAGCGCGACCAAGGGCGTGCTCGGCTGGAGCAGCCGCGGCCAGCTCGAAAAGGAACTCGCCGCCGAGGCGCAGCGGCGGGCGCCGATCGTCAATGCGATCGCCGCCACCCCGATCGCCGAACTGCCCGCCCGGCCGCAACTGATGCAGGCCGCGATCCAAGGCGGGGGCGCGGCGTTCCGCGTCCATTGCGTTCAGTGCCACGGTGCCGGAGGCGCTGGTGTAAAGAAGCTCTATCCCAATCTGACCGACGATGACTGGCTGTGGGGCGGCGACCTCGCCGCGATCCACTATACGATCACCAACGGCATCCGGAATCCGGACGTGAAGACGACGCGGACCAGCCAGATGCCCGCCTTCGGCCGGGACGGCATCCTCGACGCCGCGCAGATCGACGATCTGGTCAGCCATGTGCGTGTCATCAGCCGTCAGGAAAAGCCCAGCGCCTCGTCGGCGCGCGGCGCGGCGCTCTTCTCGGCCAATTGCGCGGTCTGTCACGGCGCCGGCGGCGAAGGCGGCCGCAGCGTCGGCGCGCCCAAGCTGACCGACGCCATCTGGCTCTATGGCGGCGATCGCGCCAGCCTGACCGCGACGATCAACCAGCCGCGCAACGGCGTGATGCCGCACTGGGGCGAACGGCTCGACCCGGTGACGATCAAGATGCTCGCCGCCTATGTTTATTCGCTGGGCGGCGGCGAAAAGGCGCCGGCACCCGCGGCGGTGGCCGCAGCCGCCCCGGAAGGGCAGGGAGCCGATGGCCAGCCCTGACGATCTGACCGGCGGCAAGACGTCGCTCTACGCCGCCCGGAAGGCCGTCTATCCCAAGCGGGTGGACGGCCCCTTCCGCCGCCTGAAGTGGGCGATCATGGCGGTGACACTGGCGATCTATTACGGGACGCCGTGGATCCGCTGGGACCGCGGCCCCTATGCACCCGACCAGGCGGTGCTCGTCGATCTTGCGCACCGGCGCTTCTACATGTTCCAGATCGAAATCTGGCCGCACGAATTCTATTATGTCGCCGGGCTGCTCATCATGGCTGGCATCGGCCTGTTTCTGGTGACGAGCGCGGTCGGCCGCGCCTGGTGCGGCTATGCCTGTCCGCAGACCGTGTGGACCGACCTGTTCCAGCATGTCGACCGGCTGGTCGACGGCGATCGCAACGCACAGATTCGCCTCGCGCAGGGGCGGTGGACCGCCGAAAAGATCGGCAAGCGCGCGCTCAAATATGCGATCTACCTGACCATCGCCTTCTGGACCGGCGGCGCATGGATCATGTATTTCGCCGATGCGCCGACGCTGACGCATGACTTCTGGACCGGTCAGGCGGCACCGGTCGCCTATGGCACCGTTGCGGTGCTGACCGCGACGACCTTCGTCCTTGGCGGCTTCATGCGCGAACAGGTGTGCATCTACATGTGCCCCTGGCCGCGCATCCAGACCGCGATGATGGACGAAAAGTCGCTGCTCGTGACCTATCGCGAGTGGCGCGGCGAACCGCGCGGCAGCACCAAGAAGGCGATGGCGCACCCCGGCGCCTTCGGCGACTGCATCGATTGCAACCAGTGCGTCGCGGTCTGCCCCACCGGCATCGACATCCGCGAGGGACCACAGATCGGCTGCATCACCTGCGCGCTGTGCATCGACGCCTGCGACGGGGTGATGGCACAGGTCGGCCGTCCGCGCGGCCTGATCGACTATTGCACGCTCGAGGATGTCGCGGCGGAAAAGGCCGGCGGCACCGCGCGGCCGGTACGCAAGACGCTGTTTCGCCCGCGCACGATCATCTATTTTTCGATCTGGTGCGCGATCGGCGCCGCCATGCTGTTCACGCTGGGCCAGCGCACGCGGCTCGACCTCGCCGTCCAGCACGAACGCAGCCCGCTCTACGTCCAGCTTTCGGACGGACATATCCGCAACAATTACACGCTCAAGCTGCGCAACATGGAAACGCGCCCGCGCGCGGTCGAGGTGACGGTCAGCGGGCTCAAGGATGCCGCGCTTTGGACCGAGGAGGGCTCGCGCGACAAGGCGGCGCAGCGGATTACGCTGACCCTCGCGCCCGACAGCGTCACCCGCGTCAAGCTGTTCGTCGCCGCCCCCGCCGCGGGCGCGGCGCGGCAGGATTTCACGATCGCGACGCGCGGCCTCGACGGCGACCCGCGCGGCGACAGCGAAACCATCCAGTTCGACCGGCCGCCGGTCGACAATCAGGAGCCCGGACAATGAGCAAGGCGCGCCGCTTCACCGGTTGGCACATGACGACGATCCTCGTCGCCTTCTTCGCGGTCGTCATCACCGTGAACATCGTCATGGCGCGATTTGCCCTCTCGACTTTCGGCGGCACCGTCGTCGAAAACAGCTATGTCGCGAGCCAGCATTACAATGAATGGCTTGCCCGCGCCGCTGCGCAGGACCGACTGGGCTGGGACAAGAGCGCCACGCTCGATGCCGACCGCCACATCGAACTCGCCGTCGGCAGCCAGGGCAAGCCGCTCGACGGGCTGGCGACGACCGCGACGCTCAGCCACCCGCTCGGCCAGTTGCCAGCGCGCGCGGTGCATTTCGCGCCGGCAGCGGGCGGCCGCCTGATCTCGCGCGAAACGGTCCCGGCGGGCCACTGGCGGCTCGACCTTTCGGTCCGGCACGGCGCCGACGAAGCCCGCTACCGGATCGATCTGCAATGAGCGTTGCCACCGCCTCGCCACTGGTCGAGCGCGACTTCGCGGTTCCCGATATCCGCTGCGCGGGCTGCATCTCGAAGCTCGAACAAGGGCTGGTCCGCGATCGGCGCATCGCCTCGGCGCGCGTCAACTTCACCGAAAAGCGCGTCCATATCGCCTGCACCCCGGACGCCGAGACGCCTGATCTGGTTGGCGCCTTCGCGCTGCTGGGGTTCGAGGCGCATCCGATCGGCGACGCCCCCGGCGAAGGCGATCCCGAAGCGGCGAGCAGCCGCGAATTGCTGCGTGCGGTCGCCGTCGCGGGTTTCGCAATGATGAATGTCATGCTGCTGTCGGTATCGGTCTGGTCGGGTGCCGAGGGCGCGACGCGCGACCTGTTCCACTGGCTGTCGGCGGCGATCGCGCTGCCGACCATCGCCTATTCGGGGCGCCCCTTCTTCCGCTCGGCATGGCGCGCGCTGCGCCACGGCGGAACCAATATGGACGTGCCGATCAGCATCGGCGTCGTCATCACCAGCGCGCTCAGCGTCTACGAAACCGCGACGCACGGCCAGCACGCCTATTTCGACGGCGTCGTCATGCTCCTCTTCTTCCTGCTGTGCGGACGCTGGCTCGACAGCGTGATGCGCGACCGCGCCCGTGGCGGCGTTACCGCGCTGCTCCGCAACATGGGCACCGGCGCGACGGTGCTGCGCGGCGAAGGAAGCGGCCACTGGGTCGATGCAACCGCGCTTCAGCCGGGCATGGTGATGCTGGTCGCTGCCGGCGAACGGCTTGCCGCCGACGGGGTCATCGCCGCGGGGTCGAGCCAGATCGACCTGTCGCTGCTCACCGGCGAAAGCGCGCCGCAGGCGGTGCATGTCGACGACCATGTCCACGCCGGTACGCTCAATCTCGGCGCTCCGATCCGCGTCCGGATCACCGCCGCGGGCGCCGACACCGCCATCGCGGATATCGCGCGGCTGATGGGCGAGGCGGCGCAGGGCAAGTCGCGCTATGTCCGCATCGCCGATCGCGCCGCCCGCTTCTATGCGCCCGCGGTCCACACGCTCGCGCTGCTCGCATTCGCGGGCTGGATGATCGCC
Source organism: Sphingopyxis sp. Q841 (assembly GCF_052384365.1). Taxonomy (NCBI): domain Bacteria; kingdom Pseudomonadati; phylum Pseudomonadota; class Alphaproteobacteria; order Sphingomonadales; family Sphingopyxidaceae; genus Sphingopyxis; species Sphingopyxis sp. Q841. The sequence continues at coordinate 1,338,539 of NZ_JBQSUM010000001.1, forward strand.
GGCGCAGGCTGGCATCATAGCCTCCTGATCGCGGTCGCGGTGCTCATCATCACCTGCCCCTGCGCACTCGGCCTTGCGGTTCCGGCGGCGCAGATCGTCGCAGCGGGGGCGCTTATGCGCGTCGGTGTGCTGATCAAGGACGGCTCGGCGCTCGAACGCATGGCCGAGGTCGACCGGGCGCTGATCGACAAGACAGGAACGCTGACGCTCGGCCGGCCGGTCGCCACCGATCTCCACGCCGTCGATCCCGCCCATCGCCCGCTGCTCCTCGCGCTGGCGCAGGCCAGCCGCCACCCGCTCAGCGAAGCGCTGACGCGCGGCCTGTCGGCGCTCGGCGTGGCGCCCGAAACGGTCCAGAATATCCGCGAAACGCCGGGCTTCGGTATCGAGGCGGACTGGCATGGGCACAAAGTCACGCTCGGACGCCCGCAAAGCCCCGCGGCGGGCACCGCGCTGGCCACCGAACTCGCCATCGACGGCGATCCGCTTGCGACGATCCGCTTCGCCGACCAGCTTCGCCCCGACGCGCGTGCCGCAATCGACGCACTGGCGGCCGAGGGTATCAACGCGACGATCCTGTCGGGCGACCGGGCCGAGGCGGTGGCACCCGTCGCCCGCGAGCTCGGCATCACCGCCCAGACCGGCATGACGCCGCAGGACAAGCTCGCCGCGATCGCCCGCCATGCGGGCGCCGGACACCGGGTGTTGATGATCGGCGACGGCCTCAACGACGGCCCGGCACTGGCCGCCGGTCATGCCTCTATGGCGCCGGGATCGGCAAGCGACGCGGGCAAGAATGCCGCCGACTGCATCTTCCTCGGCGACCGGCTGACGCCGGTGGTGCAGACGGTGCGCATGGCGCGCCGGACGCAGCGGATCGTGAAGCAGAATTTCGCGCTCGCCATCGGCTATAATATCGTCGCGGTGCCGCTCGCCATCTTCGGCCATGTGACCCCGTTGATCGCGGCCATCGCGATGTCGGGTTCGTCGCTGATCGTGGTGGGCAACGCGTTGCGCCTGAAGGCGGCGATCCGGTGAACGGTTTGCTTTTCCTGATCCCGATCGCGCTCGGGCTGGGACTGCTCGGTCTTGCGGCCTTCTTCTGGTCACTGCGCCACGGCCAGTTCGACGATCTCGACGGCGCCGCATTGCGCATCTTCGTCGAGGATGAAGAGGACGCCGCGCCATGATCCTGCGCCCGCTCGCCTCGCTCGCCGCCGCCACCGGACTCGCCTTCGCGCCGCTTGCCAGCGATGCTCAGATCTTGCTGCTTCCCGCATGCGGCGGCGGGACGCATCTGCTCGTCGTTCCCGGCGCCCCGGACAAGCCCGGCGACCACCCCTGTTCGAAGCCCTGCCATGCCGTGACCGAGCGGCGCAGCAAGCCGACCGACGACAAAAAGGGTTGTTGCTGACATGGCCGCAGCCGCTTTGACCTTGGTCAATGCGGCAAAGACCGCCCGCCCGTAGGACCGTGGCCATGTGGACCTATTATCCCGAGCTGCTCGCAAAGCCCGTGCCGCGCTACACCAGCTATCCCACCGCGGTGGAATTTGGCGAGGCGGTGGGCGAAGCCGATTATGCGCGGGCGCTTGATGCGATCGAGCCGGCCACGCCGCTTTCGCTCTATGCCCATATCCCCTTTTGCGAACAGATTTGCTGGTATTGCGGCTGCAATACCGGGGCCGCAGGCCGCAAGCAGCGGCTCGCCGACTATCTCGTCGCGCTACGCGCCGAAATCGCGATGGTGGCGAAACGGATCGGCGGCCGCGCGCGCGTCCAGCATATCGCTTTTGGCGGCGGCAGCCCCAATGCGGTCGCGCCCGTTGAATTCGTCCGCATCCTCGACCGCCTGCTGACCGTCTTCGACGTCAGCCGGCCCGAAATATCGATCGAGATCGATCCGCGCGGCTTCACGACCGAATGGGCGCTTGTCCTCGCCGCGTCGAACGTCACGCGTGTCAGCCTGGGCGTTCAGACCTTTGCCCCGCACATCCAGCAAGCGATCGGCCGCGTCCAGCCGCTCCGCGATATCGAGGCGACGGTCGCGGCGCTGCGCCTGCGCGGGATCGACGCGATCAATTTCGATCTGATGTACGGGCTGCCGGGGCAGACCATCGCCGATCTCGACGCGACGCTCGACGAAACGATCCGCCTCGCTCCCAGCCGGATCGCGTTGTTCGGCTATGCGCATCTGCCCGCGATGTTGCCCCGGCAACGGCGCATCGACGCGACCGACCTGCCCGACGACCGGTTGCGCTTCGAACAAGCGGCGCACGGTTTCGAACGGCTGACCGCGGCGGGCTACATTCCCGTCGGCTTCGATCATTTCGTGCTGCCGGGCGATCCGCTTGCCGCGGCGGCCAAGGCGGGGCGCGTCAACCGCAATTTCCAGGGCTTCACCGAAGACGACGCCCCCGTCCTCCTCGGCTTCGGGGCGAGCGCGATCAGCCGTTTTCGAGGGTTGATCGTCCAGAATGAAAAGCGCGCCGGCCCCTATCGCGACCTGATCGGCGAAGGGCGGCTTGCCGCCGTGCGCGGCGTCGCGGTAGCCGATGAAGACCGCCTGCGCGGCGCGATCATCAAGGCGATCCTGTGTCAGGGGCGCGCCGCGCTGCCCGCGGCATGGGCCGATGCCGCGCGCCCGGCGCTCGCGGACGTCGCGCAGCGCGGACTGATCCGCTGGGATGGCGACGAACTGGTGCTGGAAGAGGGATCGCAGCCTTATGCCCGCACCATTGCGGCGCGCTTCGACCGCTTCCGCGGCACCATCGCCCCTGCCGATACCGCCGCCATCGCGCGCTGATCGCGCGCCGCGCTTCGCCGGAACAAGAAAGGCCAGCTCTCGGGGCGCGAGAGCTGGCCAGCAGCAGGTTGTTCGGGGCTTCGGGTGCCGGGGTCAGCCCTTGCAAGCCTGCTTGTTCTTGTTGCCGGGAAGGCTGCAATTATAGGTCACGGTCTTGCCGTTCGCCTGCTTCGCCTTGACCATATGGCCGGTGGGGCGGGCTGCGGCGACGCGCTGCGGTGCGGCCTTCGGCTTGGCGGCAGCCTGCTTGAAAGGCTTCGCGGCGGGCTTGACCGCGGTCGTCGCGGGCTTCGCCGTCGTGGTTGCTGCAAAACTCGGGGCGGCGATCATCATCGTCGCGGCCAGGCCGACGCCGATCAGGGAACCAAAACGTGCCATCTCTATTACTCCGGATGTTTCTCTCACACGGCCCTGGTCAACGCGACGGGGTCGGCGGGGAAGCAGGACGTCCAGGGCGGGGTCTGGGTGGACAGGGGGTGATCCCGCCTTGGACAAACCCCTGTTAGACCGGCGAGGCCGACGGGGTGATGGCCGCGACATGACAATATGGTAATTTGCGCGCCAGCATCCGGACGGCCGGTCGTGTGCATATCGGGACCATGCTCGATGGGAGAATCCCCGTGACTGCGCACGCCGACACGGCACCGATCGCAGAACCCGCCGCGCCGGCCGCGCGCCGCCGCAGCATCCCGCGCGGCGTCCGGCTGGCGCTCGCCGGCCTGCTGCTTGCGATGCTCGCGCTCGGCGATTTCTATGTCTGGGCGGGCTATTATCACGGACCGCTCTATCGCGATCTGGCATCGGCTGCGGCCGGGCCGCATCGGCCCGCGATCGTGATGCTGTCGGGCGACATGGGGAACAAGATCGGCATGACCCCGCCGGTGTCGCGGCGGATCAATCGCCGCGGCTATGCGGTGGTGACGGTCAATTCGCTCGCCTATTTCTCGCCGCGCCGCACGCCGCAGGAAGCGGCGACGCTGATCGAGAATGCGATGGCGCGGGCGATGCGGCTCGGCCGCACGCGCCGCGTTGTCCTGATCGGACAATCCTTCGGTGCCGACATGTTGCACGCCGGCCTCGCTGCGATGCCCGCGGCCGACCGGACACCGATCAGCGCCGTCATCCTGATCGTTCCCGGTCATGACATCATCTTCCGCGCCTCGCCGATCGAACTCGCCGGTCTCGAAATCCCCGACCAGCTCGCCTTGCCGACCGCATCGCAGCTCGACTGGGTGCCGCTCACCTGCATCTGGGGCACCAAGGAAAGTGACAGCCTGTGCCCCGAGCTGACCTTTCCCGGCCTACGCAAGATCGCCTTGCCAGGCGGCCACAAGCTGCAATCCGACGACGCGGCGCTCGAAGCCGCAATCTATCCTGCCATTGCGCACGCGACCGACCGGATGCGCGCACCGTCCCCCCGGAGGAACTGATATGAAGGCTCTGGCGATCGCCCTGCTGCTCGGCGCCGCGACCGGCATTCCTGCCGCGCCGCCCGCGGCCAGCCCCCTCGGCGTCTGGCAAAATCCCAAAGGCACCATTTTGGTGCGCACGCGCAATTGCGGTGCAATGCTGTGCGGCAATATTGTCTGGGCGAGCCCCACCGCGCTCTCCGACGCGCGCGACGCCGGTGTCACCGCATTGATCGGCACCGAATTGCTCAGCGACTATCGCGCGACGGGTGCGGGGCGCTGGACCGGGCAGGTCTATGTGCCCGACCAGGGTCGTCGCTTTTATTCGACGATCGAGGTAAGGACTCCGAACAGCTTGCGAATTTCGGGTTGCATCCTGGGCGGGCTGATCTGCAAGCATCAGGAGTGGACGCGTCGATGACGGTTTTCGGGGGCGTACAATCCTGGACCTCGCGGCATCGCCGGACGCTGTCGATCGCAGCGGCGCTGATCGTCGCGGCGCTCGGTTTCACCGCGCTCTATCATTTGCTGCATTCGGTGCGCCCGCACGCGATTCGAGAGGCCTTTCGCGCGGTGTCCAACGCGCAGATCGGATTCGCGCTGCTGCTGACCGCGACCAGCTATCTGCTTCTCACCTTTTACGATACCGGCGCATTGCGCGTCATCGGCCGCAAATTGCCCTGGCGCACGGCCGCCCTCGCCTCCTTCACAAGCTACACGCTCAGTCACAATCTGGGCCTGGCCCTCCTGACCGGCGGCTCGGCGCGCTACCGCGTCTACCGCGCCGCGGGGCTCAGCGGCGGAGAGGTCGGGAGCGTGATCGCGCTCGCCAGCCTGAGCTTCTGGAACGGCGTCGTTCTGCTCGCGGGTCTGGCGGCCATGGCGAGTACCCAGTTGCTGCCGATTTTCGACATCGGCCTGTCGCTGCACTGGCTGCATCTCGGCGGGATGGTCGTCGCGACCCTGTGCCTCATCCCGCTGCTGCTCCGCCATTTCGGGCTGACCGCGCTCGACATCGGCGGATGGCGCACCCCGATCCCGGACCTGAAGACAAGTGCGTCGATGACGCTCGTCGCCGCGCTCGATCTGGCTGCGGCCAGCGCGGCGCTGTTCGTGCTGCTGCCGGCGCCCGACCCCGCCGCCTACCCCGCCTTTTTCCTTGGCTATGCCTTCGCGATCATCGCGGCGCTGATCAGCCATGTGCCCGGCGGGCTCGGCGTGTTCGAGGCGGTAGTGATCGCGATGGTCCCTGGCGACAAGGCGCAGCTCCTCGCCGCGCTGCTCGCCTATCGCGTCATTTATTATCTGCTGCCGCTGCTGCTCGCAGCGCTGCTGCTTGCCTGGCACGAAAGCAAGGCGTGGCACGCCCCGGCGCGCCAGTTCGCCGCGGCGGGCGAATCGCTGCTCCGCGAACTGGCACCCCCGCTGTTCGCCGCACTCGTCTTCGCCGGTGGCCTGATCCTGCTCCTGTCGGGGTCGACCCCCGCCGAAGCGGGGCGGATGCACGATTTGCGGCATATCCTGCCGCTGCCCTTCGTCGAAGCATCGCATATCGCAGCCAGCCTGTCGGGCACGCTGCTGCTCTTTCTCGCGCCCGGTCTTCTGCGCCGCCTCAACGGGGCCTTCGTCGCGACGCGCGCGCTGCTGCTCGCCGCGGCGATCTTTTCGCTGACCAAGGGGTTCGATTATGAGGAGGCAGCGATCCTCCTTGCCATCTGCGCCGCGCTGCAATGGAGCCGCCCCGCCTTTTACCGCAAGACTTCGCTGATCGACGCACCGCTGTCGACCGGCTGGATCGTGGCGGCGCTGATCGCGATCCTGGGGTCGGCCTTCGTCGGTTTCTTTGCTTACAAGCATGTCGATTATACCAGCAGCCTGTGGTGGCAATTCAGCTTGCGCGGCGACGCGCCGCGCTTTCTGCGCGCGAGTTTCGGGATCGCAGTCCTGATCACCGGCCTCGCGCTGTGGCGGCTATTCGCGCCGTCGGCCCGCACGGTGCGCGATACGCCGGTGGGGTTCGATGCGCTCCAAACGGCGCTGGCGCTCAGCGACAGCACCGATGCCTTTCTGGCCTATACCGGCGACAAGCGCTTCCTGCTCGCCGATGAGGGCGACGCCTTCCTGATGTACCGGGTGCAGGGCGGCAACTGGATCGTGATGGGCGATCCGGTCGGCAAAGAGGATCGCTGGGCCGATCTCTTGTGGAAGCTGCGCGAGATGGCCGACGCAGCGCAGGGACGCATCCTGCTCTATCAGATCAGCGCGGCGTGTCTGCCCCAGGCAATCGACCTCGGGCTGTCGATCGTCAAATATGGCGAAGAAGCACGCGTCGAGCTTGCCCGCTTCACCCTTGCCGGACCGCAGGCAAAGACGCTGCGCCACGCCGAGCGCCGCGCAGTGCAGGACCGCGCCGAATTCGCCGTAATCGCCGCCGCCGAGGTTCCCGCGCATCTTGCCGAACTCAAGGCCGTGTCGGACGATTGGCTGCACGCGAAAAAGCAGCGCGAAAAGGCGTTCAGTCTCGGCAGCTTCGATCCCGCCTATATAACGCGCTTTCCCTGCGCGGTGGTACGGATAGACGGGCGGATCGTCGCTTTCGCCAATATATTGGCGACCCCCAATGGCGCCGAAATGTCGGTCGACCTGATGCGCCATGTGAAAGACGTCCCCTATGGCGTTATGGATTTCCTGTTCATTCGCCTGATGCAGCATGCGCAGCAAGCGGGCTATCGCTGGTTCACGCTCGGCATCGCGCCCTTGTCGGGCATCGAGGGACGCAAGCTTGCGCCCGCATGGGCGAAGGGCGCCGCCTTCGTCTTTCGCCATGGCGAGATGCTCTATGGTTTTGAAGGCTTGCGCAGCTACAAGGCGAAATTCGCGACCGATTGGCAGCCGCGTTACATCGCAGGACCCCGCGGCATGGCCTTTGCGCAGGCGATGGCGGCGGTGCACCAGATCGTCTCGCGCGCGCCGGTTCGCAAGGATACCCGCGCGCCCATTGCAGCGACGGCTTGATCGGGGGCAAGATTACCGCAGTTTCATCTACACGCCATCGGGCGGTGGGACGCGGCCTGCTACGCCGGTCCAATGGACCCGCCGCGCATCCGATCCATGCCGCCGACGGCCTTGTTGATCCTGCTGCTGGCGGGGATCGTTTTCCTGTCAGCGCGGCTCTATGCCTCGCCGCATTCGCGTGGCGGGGGACAGGTGGGGGGATTGACCTTCGAAGCGGAGCCTGTCCGGCGCCACCAGCCGATCGCGCTCGTCGTCACCAGCGTCGAGGACGGCGGGCCGGCCGCGAAAGCCGACATTGCGGCGGGCGACCGGATCGACCGGATCGATGGCCGCCCCATCGCGTCGGCGGCTGATGCCGCCGCGCGGCTACGCCGCGACGCGCGCAAGGGGGTGACGCTGCGAATTCGCCGTGGCATCCGGACAAGCTATAAGCATCTTCCCGCGACGCGCGGGCCACAGCCGGGGACAGTGCATGTCGCAGAAAATATTGCTCGTCGAAGATGACCGGACGACCGCCGAATTCATCAGCAAGAGCCTGACCGGCGAAGGCTTCGTTGTCGATCATGCCGCCGACGGCCGCGACGGCCTGTTTCATGCAACCGATGGCAGTTACGACGCGATCATCCTCGACCGCATGCTGCCCGGCATGGACGGCATGGCCCTGCTCGCGGCGATGCGCGCCGCGCAGATCGCGACGCCGGTTATCATCCTGTCGTCGCTAGGCGCGGTCGATGCGCGGGTCGAAGGGCTGACGTCGGGCGCCAATGATTATCTGGTCAAGCCTTTTGCCTTCTCCGAATTGCTGGCCCGGCTCAAGCTGCTCCTCGCCAAGCCCGGCAACGGCCCCCAGGTCGAAACGGCACTGTACTGCGAGGATCTGGAAATGAACCTGCTCAACCGCCGCGTGACGCGCGCTGGCAAGCGGATCGAACTGCAGCCGCGCGAGTTTCGCCTGCTCGAATATCTGCTCCGCCACAAGGAGCAGGTGGTGACGCGCACGATGATGCTGGAGGGGGTCTGGGAATATCATTTCGACCCCGGCACCAATGTCGTCGATGTTCATGTCAGCCGGCTGCGCCGCAAGATCGACGACGGGTTCGCAACGCCGCTGGTCCATACGATCCGCGGCGCGGGCTATATGCTCGGTGACGCGAGCTGACGGCCTGATGCGCGCAGGCTTCTTTCAATCGACGATCGTCCGCCTGACGCTGGCGCTGGTGATCGCGCAGGTCGCGGCGCTGGCGCTCGGTCTGACGATCATCCACCGCTTCACCCAGGCGACGATCATCGACGACGCGCGCATCGCCGCCGAAGTCGCGCGCGACGATTTTGCCGAGACCCAGCGCCAGCAAGGGCCCGAAGCGCTGGTTCAGGCGATCCGCGACCGGCTGACCCGGCGCGACGACCGCAACTTCGTTGTGCTGTTGAAGGCGCCCGACGGCACACGCGTCGTCGGCAATCTCAGCCAATGGCCGGCGACAGTGTCCGACCATGAAGCGTGGCGCGAAATCCGCCTGTTCCGGCAGGATGCGGCCGAGGCCGAACCGATCGGGTTGATTACCACGCCGCTTCCCGGCGGCTATGCCCTGCTGACGGGCGAAGTGCTCGAGGCGCAGGTTCAGCTCGCGCGCGCCAGTCAGGCCGCCTTTCTGTTCGCCCTCGCGGTCGGCATCACGATCGCCGGAATCGTCGCCGCGTTCGTCGCCTGGCTGCTCGGGCGGCGCATCGACGTCTTTTCGCGCGCCGCCTCCGCAATTGTCAGCGGCCGGCTCGACGCGCGGGTGGAGCGCGACCGGACCGGTGACGCCTTCGACCGGCTCGGCGTATCGATCAACGCGATGCTCGACCGGATCGAAACGCTGGTCGGCGAGCTGCGGATGCTCACCGATTCGATGGCGCACGATCTGCGTTCGCCGGTCGCGCGGATGAAGGCGAAGCTGGAACAGGCGCTGGGCCGCGCGCGCGACCCCGAAACGACGGCCGCGCTCGCCGGTGCGATCGACGAGGCCGACAGCCTGCATCGCCTGCTCGACACCGCGCTGGAGATCAGCCGCGCAGAGGCCGGGATCGGCCGCGACCAGTTCACGCGCTTCGCACTCGCGCCGCTGCTCGAAGACATGGCCGAAGTCTATGGCCCGCTCGCCGAGGACGAGGGTTTTGCGATCGCGGTGACGGCACCCGTCGATCTCGACGTGGTCGCGCACCGTGAAATGCTGGTCCGCGCGCTGTCGAACCTGATCGACAATGCCCTGAAATACGCAGCCGGCGGCACCCAGATCCGGCTGACCGCAGTCCGGGAAGCTGGCGATGCAATCGAACTGGCGGTAATCGACGACGGTCCCGGCATCCCCTCCGACCGCATCGCCGAGGCGGCGCGACGCTTCGTCCGGCTCGATCCCGCACGCGGCGGATCGGGTGCCGGGCTGGGATTGTCGCTGGTCGAGACGATCGCGCATATGCACGGCGGCCGAATGACGATTGCCCCGGCCGAGCCCCACGGTACCGTCGTCACGCTTCGTCTGCCGGTCATCGCGCCGGCCGCCTGATCGCCGCCGCCCCGAAGACTTCGAATTGACGCCGAAGCCGAGGCCGAGGCAGCCCTGCTCGGCGGCGGCGGGCACCTCTGGCACCATAGCGGCGGGGCTCGGCAACAAGGCGATCGCGCGGCAGCTCGACGTCAGTCCGAACACCGTCGAGGTGCACCGCGCCAATGTCATGCGCCAGTCGGGCGCGGCGAGCGTCGCCGAGCTGCTACGGCTGCGCTTTTCGGTCTAATTCGCGCGGGGGCCGGAGCGCCAATTCCGTCCATTTCGGAGCTTGAAGTCCGCCCGCCTCCGGACAGCGAGACAGATTGGCCCCTATAAGAGAATCGAACGGTCCGTCGCCTTTGTGTTGGTCCCCAAGGGCGATCCGTTCGACCGCGCGTGCCATCCCCACCTGGCCGCGCATCCCAGCCGGGCCGGCGGAGGATGTTCCACTTCCGTCGGCTCGGCCCCTTCGCCGGACCTCCATAGATAGATGGGCTAGCCCGTGACGAGCGCGCGCTGTTCCGGGCGGCCCATCGACAGCAGGATCGGGTCCGCCGCCTGACGCGACATGAAGTCGGCCTTGCCTGCAATCCCCTGCCATTCGATGCCGATCAATGCCTGCGCGATCGCGCCGCCCAGCGTATCGCCGGGGCCGGGCAGGATGATCACGTCGGGCGCATATTCCTTGACCGCGACCTGCACCGACAGCGCAAAATCATAGGGCGCAAGGATCTGATGCCCGAAGGTATAGTCCCACATGCCCCAGGGATTGCTGGAAAAGCGCCGCCAGATATGACCACGGCCGTCGACCATCGGCAGGTCGGGCATGCCGAACAGTGCCGGAGGCAATTCGACCTTCGCCTTGTCCGAGCTGCCGACCATCAGCGGCGTATGAAAGGGGCCATGTCCCGCCAGCCGCAGCGGATCGCGGCCCGGCGTCGGCGGCGCCTCGGCAAGCAAGGCGGCCAGCCCCTCTTCATTGCCCGCCAAGACAAGCATGCCGGCAAGGTCGATCGAAAGCGCGAGCGCATGACCCGGGCGCGCGGCGATGTCGGCGACGAGCGCCAGCAGGCTGGCGCGCAGCCCCGGCACCGGGCGCCAGTCTTCATCGACGATCTGCACCAATATCTGTCCGCCCGGCCCGTGCGTCTGGCTGTTGAGACCCATGGCGTTGGCGATGCGAAAGCCGTCCTCGACCGACACCGCGCCGCCAAGCGCGAGCGCGCTGTACCAGCCCATCGAATTGCCCGCGACCGCGACAATGTCGTATCGGTCGCGGTCGATGCTGAGCCAGTCGAGCAGGGTCGCGGTGTAGATCAGCGGGGCCGCGACATCGCCGCGCATGTGCGTCGCGACGCTGAAGCGATCGGCGCCGTCGAGTTCGCTGACCGTCGGCTGGCCACGCTCGCGGCGCTGGGCGTCGAAACCGGCGATGATGGCGCCGAAGCGCGCGCCGTGCAGCCGTGCGATGCTGCCAAGCTCGCCCTTGCCATAGGTGCCGCGGCCGGGGGCGACGACAAGCGCAGTCTTCTTCGCCGCCGTCATGCCAGCAGCTCCTTCGCGGCGGCGTGGATCGAATCGCGGCTCGGCAGCGTCACCGTTGCCGCCTTGCCCAGCGGGATGAAACTGTCCTCGGCGGCAATGCGCGCCAGCTTCTTCTCCGGCGTGCGCTCGGTTAACAGCGCCATCAGCGCCTCGCTTTGCGAACCGGTGACCCGGCATTCGTCGACGATCAGGATGCGTTTCGCCTCGCCGACCGCAGCAACGAGCTTGTCGGCATCGACCGGACCGAGCCAGCGCAGGTCGATCACGCGCGCCTTGACGCCGTCGGCGGCGAGCAGCTTTTCGGCCTGCCGCGAGAGATAAGTGCCGTTACCATAGGTCACGATCGCCAGATCGGTTCCGTCGCCATGCACGCCGACATCGCCCAGCCGGATCGGCGTCCCTTCGCCGGGCGCTTCATAGGCGCTCGTCCACAGGCCATCGCCCTCTTCGTGCAGGTCGCGCGTCATATAGAGCGCGATCGGTTCGATGAAGACGACGACGCGCTGCTCCTCGCGCGCCAGCCGCACGCATTCGCGCAGCATCTGCACGGCGTCGCGCCCGTTCGACGGCACCGCCAGGATTACGCCGGGAATGTCGCGGAACACCGCCAGGCTGTTGTCGTTGTGGAAGTGGCCGCCGAACCCCTTCTGATAGCCGAGCCCGGCGATCCGGATCACCATCGGGTTGGTGTACTGGCCGTTCGAAAAGAAGCTCAGGGTCGCCGCCTCGCCGCGGATCTGATCCTCGGCATTGTGGACATAGGCGAGGAACTGGATTTCGGGCATCGGCACGAAGCCGTTGTGCGCCATGCCGATCGCGAGGCCGAGGATCGCCTGTTCGTCGAGCAGCGTGTTGATCACGCGCGCCGAACCGAAGCGCTGATGCAGCTTGGCGGTTACATTGTAGACGCCGCCCTTCGGCCCGACATCCTCGCCCGCGACGACGATCTCGGGATAAGCGAGCATCAGATCGGCGAGCGCCCAGGAGAGCAGCCGCGCCATATGCATCGGCTTGTCCATCTGGTTCGCGTCGCCGGCGAACAGCGCCGCGCGCTCGTCGGTCGAGGGGCGATTGGCCGGCGGGCGGTCGATCTTCGGCGGAACCAGGCTCTCCATTACTGCCGTGGCGGTGGTCAGCTTGGGGCGGCGGATCGCGGCTTCGGCCTGCCGCGCCAGCGTTGCGCCGATCTCTTCATAGGCATCGGCGACTTCGGCGGCGGACATCCATCCCTGTTCGACCATCAGCGCCGCCCCCGCGAGCAGGGGATCGCGCGCCTCGTCGGCTTCGATCAGCGCCTTGGGCAGATAGGCACCCTGCACGTCCGACCCGGCATGTCCGTAGAGCCGCACCGTTCCCATATGGAGAAACACCGGCTTACGCGTGCGGCGCGCGAAGTCGGCGGCCTCTTTTGCGCCCGCGTAGGCCGCGACAAGGTCGGTGCCGTCGCACTGGATATAATGAAGCCCCGCACGGTGGCGGAACTGCGCCTCGATCCACCCCGTCGGGGTGCGTGTCGAGATGCCGATGCCATTGTCTTCGCACAGGAAGATAAGTGGCAAAGGCGTGCCCTGAAAGGCCGACCAGCCCGCGGTATTGAACGCGCCCTGCGCGGTCGAATGATTGGCCGACGCATCGCCGAAACTCGCCAGCACCACCGCGTCTTCGGGCAGCGGGAGGCCGCACATGCCCAGTCGCCGCGCGATACCGATCGAAAAGGCGGCGCCCACTGCCTTGGGCAGATGCGACGCGATCGTCGATGTCTGCGGCGGAATCGCGAGCGGCTTCGACCCGATGACCTTGTGCCGCCCGCCCGAAATCGGGTCCTCGGCCGAAGCGGCGAAGCTCAGCAGCATGTCCCAGTCGGGGGTCTGTCCGGGGAGCTGGCGCGCGCGGTGGAGCTGAAAGGCGTTCGAGCGATAGTGGAGGAACGCCATGTCGGTGACGCGCAGCGCCGCCGCGACCGCGGCATTGCCCTCGTGCCCCGACGATCCGATGGTATAAAAGCCCTCGCCGCGTGCCTGCAGCGTCCGCGACAGCCGGTCCATCTGGCGACTGGTGAGCTGCGACAGGAAAATGTCGGTGGCATCCGACCGCGTCAGCCCGGCATGCGCGGGATCGGGCGCATCGGCGCGGCGAGCGAGCGTTCCGCTCGCCAGCGCGCCGAGAAATTTTTCATGTACCGCCTGTGCCGCGTCCACGCTGTCCTCCTGCCGGTGTTCCGGTTGCCCGTGCAACCATTTGCCGCCGCCTCGCGCAGCTAGAACGCGGGCTGCGGGCGTGCAAGCATCCTCTTGCGTCGGTGCTGCGCCTCGCGCTACCACCGCAGCGCGATGGTGCAGCGGGGCGAGGCCACAATTTCAATATGATGTCGATCTGGATCGCCCAGGCGTCGGCCGCCGCCGCCGCACCCGATCAGGGCTGGCTGCTCGATCCCGAACTCGTCGATCCGGCTTATGGTCAGACGGTTGCCCGCGGCGATATCCAGACGGCCTTTCCCGCGCCGCCGCCGCCGCCCGAGGTTCCCGACTGGCTGAAATCGCTGTTCGAAGCGATCGGCCGATTCTTCGAATGGAGCGCGCCTGCGCTGAAGCCGATGCTGTGGGGCGGCGCAATCTTGCTCGTCCTGCTTATCCTCTATTTCACGGTCCCCGCCTTTGCGCGCTGGGTCAACGCGTTACCCTTCCTGCGCAAGACCGGAGCGGGCGCCGAGGCGGAGGAGGCGGGCGCGGTCGAAGCGGGTGCGGCGCGCGCGCTGCTGGCCGAAGCCGACGCGCTCGCCGCCGAGGGGCGCTTTGCCGAGGCGGTTCATCTGCTGCTCTATCGCAGCGTCGAGGATATCAGCGCGCGGCGGCCGGGGCTGGTGCGGCCGGCGATGACGTCGCGCGAGCTGGCGGAGGCGCAGGATTTGCCGGGGGTCGCGCGCAAGGCATTCAGCCGCATCGCGCGCTCGGTCGAAATCAGCCTGTTCGGCGGACGGTCGATCGACGCGGCGGCGTGGGACGCGTGCCGCGGCGCCTATTCGGAGCTGACGGTACCGAAGAATTGGGCGCGCGCATGACGGGGCGCAGCGACCGCGACAACCCCTTCGACCCGCGGCTGATCGCAGCAGTGGTCGCGGTGGGGGTCGTCGCCTTCATCGCGCTGTGGGCGCTGGTTGCGCTTGGTCCGCAGCTGTCGAGCGGCAATGACGGCGGCGGGCACGCGCTGTCGAAGGCGGCACCCGGCTTCGCGGGCATCGTCGACCTCGCCGAGCGCGCCCGCGCCGATGTCGAGCTGCGCCGCAGCGTCGAGACGGCAACCTATGACGACGACAAGCCCCTGCTCGTCCTGACGCCCGCCGCCGATACCGATGCCGAAGATGTCGCCGATATGCTGGCGAAGCAGGGCAATGGCCCGGTTCTACTCGTCCTGCCCAAGTGGCGGACGATGCCGGGCACCGGCGAGGGTCACAAGCCGGGCTGGGTCGGTTTCGGCGTGCCGCTGCCCGCCCCCACTCGCCTGCTGCCGCAAAGCTATTTCGGGACGGTCGAGATCGCGATGCCGCAGGCGAAGGCGCAGAGCGTCACCGCCGATGTGGCACGGCGCCGCTTTGCCGTGCCGCTGCCGGCCGGTGCCCAGACGGTCAGCGGCGCCAGTCTCGAGACGCTGATCCCCGGCGCGAACGGCGGCGCGGTGCTGGCGCGGACGACCAACCGCGAATTCTATGTTCTCGCCGAGCCCGACCTCCTCAACAATCTGGCCTTTGCGTCGCGCGACAAGGCGCTTGCCGCCGCCATGCTGATCGACGCGGTCGGCGAGGATGCGGAAGCGGCAGGGCTCGCCTTCGACCTGACGCTCAACGGCTTCGGCGGCGGTCGGTCGCTGCTGCGCTTCGCCTTCGTCCCGCCCTTCATCGGGATCACGTTGTGCCTGATCGCCGCCGGCCTGCTCGCGCTGTGGCAGGCGTGGGCGCGCTTGGGCCCCGCGCTGCGTCCGGCGCGCGCGATTCCGATTTCCAAACAGGCGCTGATCGCCAACAGCGCCGATCTGATCCGGCAGGCGCGCCGCGAACTCGATGGTGCCGATGCCTATGTGCGCAGCCAGCGCGGCGCGATCGCACGCCGGTTGCACGCCCCCGGCGGTCTGAGCGCCGAGGAAACCGACGCGTGGATCGATCGCCATCTGAAGGCGGATAGCGCCTCTTTCGCCACTCTCGCGCGCCGTCTCCCGCTGGCGCGCAACACCCATGAATTTCTGGCAGACGCGCAGGCGCTGCACGACATCAGGAAGGAATTATTGCGTGACGGCTGACACTATCGAGGGCGTCCAGGCGCTCGGCGCCGCGATCGAGGGCGAAGTCGCCAAGGTCGTGTTCGGGCAGCAGGATCTGACCCGCATGGTCACGATCGCGTTGCTTGCTGGTGGCCATGTTCTGCTCGAAGGCCCGCCCGGAACCGCCAAGACGCTGCTCGCGCAGGCTTTCGCCCGCGCCGTCGGGCTCGATTTCGGGCGCATCCAGTTCACCCCCGACCTGATGCCCGGCGACATATTGGGATCGAACCTGTTCAACTTCCAGACGTCGAGCTTCACCCTGACCAAGGGTCCGATCTTCACCGAGTTGCTGCTTGCCGACGAGATCAACCGCACCCCGCCCAAGACGCAGGCGGCGCTGCTCGAGGCGATGCAGGAACGGCGCGTGACGATCAACGGCGAGCCGCACCCGATGAGCCCGCGCTTCACCGTACTGGCGACGCAAAATCCGATCGAGCAGCAGGGCGTCTATCCGCTGCCCGAGGCGCAGCTCGACCGCTTCCTGTTCAAGCTGGTCGTCGATTATCCCGACGCCGACGAGGAGCGGCGCATCGTGGCCGAACATGGCGGGCGCTTCAAAAGCCCCGTGGTCTCCGATTTCGGCGTTGGGCAGGTTGCCGACGCCGCGACGATCGGTACCGCGATCGACACGATCGCGACCGTCCGCCTGGCCGACGAGATCGTCGACTATATCGTCCGGCTGGTGCGCGCGACCCGCGAAAGCGCCGACCTCGAATGCGGCGCGAGTCCGCGCGCGGCGAGCCTGCTTGCCCGCGCCGCCTGCGCAGCCGCCGCGCTCGACGGCCGCGACTATGTGATCCCCGACGACGTGCAGCGGCTCGCCGGCGGCGTATTGCGCCACCGCGTGATCCTGTCGGCCGCGGCGGAGATCGAGGGGCGCGGCGTCGAACAGGTCGTCGCTGCGCTGCTCGACCGGGTGGACGTGCCGCGGTGATCTACCCGACGCGGCGCGCGATCTATCTGCTGCTGCTCGGCGCCCCCGTGGCGCTGGCGCTCGGCCTGCTGCGCCCGGACCTTTGGCTCTTCGCGCTCGGCTGGATCGCGCTCGTCGCCCTGGGGCTGCTCCTCGATACGCTGACCGGCGCGGCGCCGCGCAGGCTCGCGCTCGACGCCCGGTTCCCGCTGCAGATCGGGGTCGGCGAGCCGTTCGAAATGATGCTTGCGGCGCGCGCGCCAGCCCTTCCGCGCCGCGCCGAGTTCGCGCTGTCGCTCGACGACCGGCTGGCACCCGGTGGCCGCATCGCGGCGGCTTTCGAAACGGTGGGCGAAGGCGAAGATGCCGCGCTCGCCCATCGGCTAGCGCTCACCGCCTCGCGACGCGGACAGGCGGCGGTCGATGCGCTTTGGGTGCGCTGGGCAGGACCGTTCGGCCTGGTCTGGAAACAGCGTCGCTTCGCGATCGACCGCGCGATCAGCGTCGTGCCCAACATGCGCCTGGTTACTGACGAAGGCCGCCGCCTGTTCCAGCGCAACAGCTGGTTCGGGCTCCGCCAGCAGAAGCTGCGCGGCGAAGGCCATGAATATGAGGCGCTGGCCGAATATCAGCCGGGCATGGATCGGCGCGCGATCGACTGGAATGCATCGGCGCGGCACGTCAAGCTGCTTGCCAAGGAATATCGGGTCGAGCGCGACAACCGCGTCGTGCTGGCGATCGACGCCGGTCGCACGATGGCCGAGCCCGTCGGCGCGATGCCGCGCGTCGATCGCGCGGTATCCGCGGCGCTGCTGCTGGCCTATGCAGGGCTGAAGCTCGGCGACCGGATCAGCCTCTTTTCCTTTGCCGCCAAGCCGATCGGCATGACCCCCGCCTATGTGCACACGCAGGATTTTCCGGCGCTGCAACGCGCGGCGAGCCGCATCGATTATGCGCCGGTCGAGAGCAATTTCACCCTCGCGCTGTCGACTCTCGGCGCCGAACTCAACCGCCGGTCGCTGATTATCCTGTTCACTGAATTCACCGATGCGACGAGCGCCGACCTGATGATCCGTGCGGCGGGCCGGCTGGTCAAGAAGCACCGACTGCTGTTCGTCGTCATCAAGGACGAGGAATTGGAGGACGAGGAACGCCGCCGTCCCGAAAGCGGATCGGACGTCACGCGCGCCAATGTCGCCGCGGCGATGCTGCGCGATCGTCAGCTGGTTATCGCGCGGCTCCAGCGGCTGGGCGCCGACGTCATCGAAGTCCCCGCCGATGCGATGGGCGCACATGTCGTCGAAGCCTATCTGGGCATCAAGCGGCAGGGGAGCCTGTGATGGAAACCGCGCGCGCGAGCGACGCCCCCGGCTTCTCGACCAGTCGTTTTCGCGCTGAGCGCGAGGCCGACTGGATCGCCTTCGACAGGCTGCTCGGCCGTCTCGAGACGCGCGGCGCCAAGGCGCTGTCGAGCGACGAACTGCTGCAGCTCCCGATCCTCTATCGCGCGACGCTGTCGTCGTTATCGATCGCGCGCGCGACGATGCTCGACAAGGCCCTGCTCGACCACCTCGAAGGGTTGGCGATGCGCGGCTATTTCCTGATTTACGGCGTCCGCGAAACGCGGCTCAGCCGCCTGCGCCGCTTCTTCCTTTACGACTGGCCGGCGGCGGTCCGCGCGGTGTGGAAGGAAACGTTGATCATCGCGCTGATCATCACGCTCGGGGCGCTGACAAGCTGGTCGCTCGTCGCGCATAATCCCGAATGGTATTATAATTTCGTCCCCGACGAGATGGCCGGCGGGCGCGACCCGCGCGCGACAGTGGAGTTTCTGCGCTCGACGCTGGGTCACGGCAAGGCGGGGGGCGAGGATGAGGGCGCGCTGCACGTCTTTGCGACCTTCCTGTTTACCCACAACAGCCGCGTTTCGATCATGTCCTTTGCGCTCGGCTTTGCCTTCGGTGTTCCGACGATGATGCTGGAATATTATCAGGGGATCGGGCTGGGCGCGATGCTCGCGGTCTTTTCCGCCAAGGGGCTGGGCGTCGATTTCGGCGGCTGGCTGTTCATCCACGGCACGACCGAATTGTTCGCCGCAGCCCTGTCCGGAGCGGCGGGGCTGCGGATCGGCAGCGCGGTCGTCTTTCCCGGCGCCCGCTCGCGCCTCCAGGCCGCCGCCGAGGCAGGCCGCACCGCGGGCAAGGTGATGGTCGGCGTCATCCTGATGCTGCTCGCCGCCGGCCTGCTCGAAGGGTTCGGGCGCCAGCTCATCACCGATACCGTGATGCGCTATGCGATCGGATCGCTGATGCTTGCCTTCTGGCTCGCCTATTTCTACATCCCGCGCCGCGAGAATGTCGCTTGAGCGCGGCGGGTAATCTGCGGATGCGCGCGGCGCAGGAAAAGAAGCTGCGCGAATTCGTGACGCCCGAAGGAGTCGATCTGCAATTGCGCATCGCAAGCGCGGCGCTCCGGCTCGGCGCGCTGCTGATCGACCTGATCCTTATCGTCCTGACGCTCATTTTGTTCACTCTGCTGATCCTCTGGGCCGGGCTGGCGTCCAATTCGTCGATCGCAGTGACGGTCTGGCTGCTCGGCGCCTTTGTTCTGCGGACCTTCTGGTTCATCGGCTTCGAACTTGGCACGCGTGCGGCGACGCCCGGCAAGCGGCTGATGGGCATTCGCGTCGTCGCGCGCGACGGCGGCCGGCTCACCGCCGATGCAGTGGTCGCGCGCAACCTGATCCGCGAGCTTGAGCTCTTCCTCCCCCTCACCATGATGGGCGTCGGCGCGGCCGAGGATATGGTATCGGGCTGGACCGCGCTCGCTGGGGTCGCCTGGTCGCTGACGCTCAGCCTGTTCCTGCTTTTCAACCGCGACCGGATGCGGATGGGCGACCTGATCGCCGGAACCTGGGTCGTGATGGCGAAGCGCGCGAAGCTTGACCGCGACATCACCGCCGATGGCGGCGGGGTCGACGCGATCCGCTTTACCGACGCCGAACTCGCCGTCTATGGCATCTATGAATTGCAGGAACTGGAGCGCGTGCTGCGCGGCGCCGATCCGCGCGCGATGCGCGATGTCGCCGACACGATCCGCGGCAAAATCGGCCGCCCCGTCGCCGAAGAGGATGACGTGTTCCTGACGAGCTATTATCGGCAGCTCAAGGCCCGGCTCGAACGCGGCTTGCTATTCGGAAAACGCCGAGAGGATAAATATGCCAGCGAATGATGCCCTGTCCGTTGCCGAAGCGTTGCACCGCCGCCGTTCGGTGCGCGCCTTTTCGGACCGCCCGATCGACCGGGCGGTACTGGCACGGATTTTTGCCGACGCGCAGCGCGCACCATCGGGCGGCAATCTGCAGCCGTGGCAGGTGACGGTCGTTACCGGTGAGCGCTGGGAGCGCGTGAAGGCGGCGGTGGCGGCGCGGATCGCGATGGGGCGCGACGGCCAGCAACCCGAATATGACATCTACCCGCGCGGACTGACCGACCCGTGGGAAAGCCGGCGCTTCGGCGTCGGCGAGGCACTCTACGCCTCGCTCGGCATCCCGCGCGAGGACAAACCGGGCCGGCTCGCTCGGTTCATGGAGAATTACCGGGGTTTCGGCGCACCGGTGATGCTTTTCCTTCATTGTTCACGCATCATGGGACCGCCGCAATGGGCCGACATGGGCATGTGGCTCCAGTCGGTGATGCTGTTGCTCGTCGAACATGGCCTTGCAAGCTGTCCGCAGGAATGCTGGGCGATGTACGGCGCGACGATCCGGCACGAACTGGAACTGGGCGACGACCAGATCTTGTTCACCGGGCTGGCGATCGGTCATGCCGATGCGGCGGCACCGGTGAATCAATGGCCGGTTCCGCGCGCCGAACTGGATGAGGTGATCGATTGGCAGGGGTTTTGAGGATGGTTTTGCGCGGCAAGACGGCGGAACTGACGGCTGTGACGGCGACGGGGCTGCTGCTCGCCGGCTGCGCCGCGATTCCGAAAGCGGCGGCACCACCGCCCGCCCCCGCGCCGCAACCGCCCGCCGCAACACCGCCGCCGCCGGCCCCCGCGCCGACGCAAGGGTGGGACGACCGCGCGCTCGATCGCGGCGCTTGGCGCTATGATGCCGGCAGCCGCAGCGCGATCTTCGCACCGACCGCCGGCGCGGCGCCGCTGTTGACCATGGCGTGCAGCGGCGGCGCTATCCGGCTGACTGCCGCGCTCGACGGCACCGTCGCACTGCGCACCAGCGCGGCCACCGACCAGATGCGCTTCGACGGCGGTACGGCGATCGTACCGAGCCGCGATATCCGGCTCGACCGCATCGCCTTCAGTCGCGGCCGCTTTGCGCTCGAAGCCGCGAACGGCCGGGCGCTGACGCTGCCCGTCCAGTCCGAAATCGGCCGCGTGATCGAGGATTGCCGTTAGGCAGCCGCGCTAGGCGCCGAGCCGCACCGTTCCGCCGCGGATCCAGCCCCAGCGGCACGGTCCCTGATATTCGCGCGCGCTGCTGATCGAACGGCCGACGCCGCACATATCCTCGTCGGTGCCGGGGGCCGCGAAGACGATGCCGAACCAAGCGTCGTCATCGGTTGCCTCGCACACCGACACCTTCATCGCGCCGGGCAGCCTGGCCTTCACGGCGCGCGTTTCGCCCGGCGCCCAATAGACGTCGGTGCCGCCGTCCTTGACGCGGCTGATGCTGGAGCAGGCGGGAAGCGTCGGGCCTTCGGTGCCGGTCATGACCGCGCGCGTCGCGAGCGGCGGGCCGGCGACCGCAGGGGCATTGTCAGCGGGCGGTGCGGGCTGCGAGCAGCCGGCGAGCGGCAGCGCGGCAAGCGCGAGGGCGGCAAGGATCGAACGGAGGTTCAGAGGGCTTTTCATCCTTCGAAACTAGCCGCCGCCGCCGCCGTGCGCAACGCCCGTCGGCAGCGTGCCGAGCGGCGCATTTTTGCTTGGGTTTTGCGGCCGCCGACCCTATATAATCGGCATGACAGACACCCCCGCGAGCGGCGCGAGCGAAAGCGCCCCCAAGCAGCCCAATCAGAACAGCTACGGCGCCGATTCGATCAAGGTGCTGAAAGGCCTCGACGCGGTGCGCAAGCGGCCTGGCATGTATATCGGCGACACCGACGACGGGTCGGGTCTGCATCACATGGTGTTCGAAGTCAGCGACAATGCGATCGACGAGGCACTCGCCGGCCACTGCGATCTGGTACTCATCACGCTCAACAGCGACGGATCGGTCAGCGTCGAGGACAATGGACGCGGCATCCCGACCGGCATCCATGCCGAGGAAGGCATTTCGGCGGCCGAGGTCATCATGACCCAGCTTCACGCGGGCGGTAAGTTCGAGAACACGAGCGACGACAATGCCTATAAGGTGTCGGGCGGTCTGCACGGCGTCGGCGTATCGGTCGTCAATGCGCTCAGCGAATGGCTCGAACTGACGATCTGGCGCGATGGCGAGGAGCATTGGATGCGCTTCGAGCATGGCGATTCGGTTGCGCCGCTCAAGGTCAACGGGCCGGCGCCTGCGGGCAAGAAGGGCACCCGTGTCACCTTCATGGCATCGACCGATACCTTCAAGAATGTCACCGAGTTCGATTTCGAAAAGCTGGAACATCGCTATCGCGAGCTCGCCTTTCTCAATTCCGGCGTAAGGATCAAGCTGGTCGATGCCCGCCATGCCGAACATGTCGTCCACGACCTGTTCTACGAGGGCGGGATTGCGGCCTTCGTCAAATATCTCGACCGCAACAAGAATCCGCTGCTGCCCGATCCGATCGCGATCAGCAGCGAGCGCGACGGCATCGGCATCGACGTCGCGCTCGAGTGGAACGACAGCTATTATGAAAATGTCCTCTGCTTCACGAACAATATCCCGCAGCGCGACGGCGGCACCCACCTCGCCGCTTTCCGCGCGGCGCTGACGCGCACGCTCAACGGTTATGGCGAAAAATCGGGCCTGCTGAAGAAGGAAAAGGTCAGCCTGACCGGCGAGGATATGCGCGAAGGCTTGACCGCGATCGTCTCGGTCAAGCTGCCCGATCCGAAATTTTCCTCGCAGACCAAGGACAAGCTTGTCTCGTCGGAAGTACGCCAGCCGCTCGAAAGCCTGATGGCCGACCGGATGACCGAATGGCTCGAGGAAAATCCCGCCTACGCCAAAGCGGTGATCCAGAAGGTGATCGACGCCGCCGCGGCGCGCGAGGCCGCGAAGAAGGCGCGCGAATTGACCCGGCGCAAGGGCGCGATGGATATCGCGAGCCTGCCCGGCAAGCTTGCCGACTGTCAGGAACGCGACCCCAGCAAGTGCGAACTCTTCCTCGTCGAAGGGGATTCGGCAGGCGGCAGCGCCAAGCAGGGCCGCGACCGGCATGTGCAGGCCATTCTGCCGCTGAAGGGCAAGATCTTGAACGTCGAGCGGGCGCGCTTCGACCGCATCATTTCGTCGAAGGAAGTCGGCACGCTGATTCAGGCGCTCGGCACCGGGATCCGCGACGAATTCAACATCGAAAAGCTGCGCTATCACAAGATCGTGATCATGACCGACGCCGACGTCGACGGCGCGCATATCCGCACGCTGCTGCTCACCTTCTTCTACCGCCAGATGCCCGAGATCATCGAGAACGGCCATCTCTACATCGCCCAGCCGCCGCTCTACAAAGTCGCAAAGGGGCGCAGCGAGGTGTATCTGAAGGATGACACCGCGCTTGAAAATTACCTCGTCGATGCCGGGATCGACGCGCTGATGCTCGAGACGTCTGGCGGCGCACGGTCGGGTAACGATTTGCGCGGCCTGATCGAGCATGGCCGACGGCTCCGCGCGCTGATGCGTTACGTCCCCCGCACGCTCGATCATGGGCTGGTCGAGGCACTGGCGCTGGTCGGCGCCCTCGATCCCGCGCTCGATACGGCAGGACGCCACAGCGCTGCGGCAACTGCCGCGAGCTGGCTCAATGCCGCCGAGCGCGCGCTGACCGGCGGCGCCGAAGCGGTGTGGACCGTCGAGGCGGTCGAAGGGGGCGGCTATACGCTCGAACGCCGCTGGCGCGGGGTGAGCGATCATCACGCGATCGACGCCGGTTTCCTCGCGAGCCAGGAGGCGCGCCGCCTTCACAAACTCGCCGCCGAACAGGCCGAAACCTATGGTGGCCCCGGACGGCTGGTGAAAGCCAGCGCCGCTGCGGTCGTCGAGTCCGACAGCGATGCCGAGGGCGAGGATGGCGAGGCACCGACCGCCGCGAGCGCCGCCAAGGCCGCGCCGGTGACGCGCCCGTCCGAATTGCTCGATGCCATCTTCACGCACAGCCGCCGCGGCCTGTCGATCAGCCGGTACAAGGGACTGGGCGAGATGAATGCCGAGCAATTGTGGGAAACCACACTCGATCCCGCCAACCGCTCGCTGCTGCGCGTCGAGGCCGAACAGGCCGATGTCGCGCATGAAATCTTCGAGCGGCTGATGGGCGACGAGGTCGAGCCGCGGCGCGATTTCATCCAGACCAACGCGCTGTCGGTTGCCAATCTGGACGTCTGAGGCACCAAACCACTAGGCGCAGAATCAAACCGGCACGGCGCGGGCAGCTTGCAAGCCGCCCGCGCCGCTGCTTTGAGCGCTCCACCTGAAACGGGGGAGGCTGCGCATGCGGCGCGTGATGGCGATGAGTTTGGCGTTGATGCTGGCGATGCCGGCGGTGGCGCAGGATCAGTTCGGCGGCGGCGAAACCGAAATCGGCAACGGCACGGCAAGCTATTACGGCCGCGAACTAGCGGGCAATCGCACCGCGAGCGGCGAGCGCTTCGACCCCGATCAGATGACCGCAGCGCACCCCACGCTCGCCTTCGGCAGCAAGGTCCGCGTTACCAACCTGTCCAACGGCCAGAGCGTGATCGTCCGCGTCAACGACCGCGGCCCCTTCGGTGGCCGCCGCGTCATCGATATTTCGCAGGCCGCGGCAAAGGAAATCGGCATGCACCGCAGCGGCACCGCCAAGGTCAGCCTGACGCTCGTCGCCGACCAGGATTAATCGAACACCGACCAACCCGCCGCATAGGCGAAATGTTCGAGCGCGAGCGCGCCGACGAGCGATGTTCCGGCTTCGTTGAGGCCCGGCGACCAGACCGCGATCGATCCCTGCCCCGGTGCGATGCACAGGATGCCCCCGCCCACCCCGCTCTTGCCGGGCAGGCCAACGCGAAAGGCGAATTCGCCCGAATTGTCATAATGGCCGCACAGCATCATGATCGCGTTGATGCGCCGCGCGCGGTGCGGGTCGAGAAGCTGTTCGCCGGTGCGCGGGTCGCGGCCCTCGAAGGCCAGGAACAGGCCGGCCTGCGCCAGCTGGCGGCAGCTCATCGACAGCGCGCATTGGCGGAAATAGACCGACAGCACCGTCTCCACCGGATGGCGCAGCGTCCCGAAGGCGTCCATGAAATAGGAAAGGCTGCGGTTGCGCGCGCCCGTGTCATTTTCCGATCCCGCAACGCCGGTGTCGATCACCACACTTGCGTCGCCCGCTCTGGCCCGCATGAAGGCGACGATCTCATCGACCGCCTCGTCGGCCGAGCGACCGTCGATCAGCCGGTCGGTGGTCGCGATCGCCCCGGCGTTGATGAAGGGATTGCGCGGCACTCCCTGCTCGCTTTCGAGCTGGACGATCGAGTTGAAGGCACTGCCCGACGGCTCGCGGCCGACGCTGTCCCATAGCGAGCTGCCGACCCGGCGCAGCGCAAGGGCGAGCGTGAACACCTTCGACACCGACTGGATCGAAAAAGCCTCGTCGGCGTCGCCCGCGGTGTGGACCGTTCCGTCAGGGAGCGCGAGGGCAAAGCCGAAGCGGTCGGGATCGGCCCCGGCGAGGGCGGGGATATAGTCGGCGACCTTGCCCTGGCCGCGGTGCGGCAGCGCAGTCTGATAGGCTTCGGCGACGCAGCGGGCGAGATCGGGCATGCCATTTTCCTAGCGACTTCAGACGGAATTGCACTTAGTTTCGTTTTTTGATAAATATTCGCCATTCTGGAAATAATGAGTCACAAGGAGAGAGACATGACCGAAGCGCACCGCCCCAAGGGGCTATCGAGCGCGATCAGCTATCGCGACAGCAAGGCGGCGTTCCGCTGGCTGGAAGAGGCATTCGGGTTCGAACCGCTGTTCGTGCTGCTCGATGCCGACGGCAAACTCGCGCACAGCGAAATGGGCTATGGCGCCTCGATGGTGATGATCGGCAATGAATGGTCGGACGATCACAAGAGCCCGCAGTCGATCGGCGGCAAGAACACCCAGAGCGTCCATGTCCAGCTCGCCCCCGGCGAGGATATCGACGCACATTGCGCAGCCGCGCGCGCGGCGGGCGCCGCGATCATCGCCGAGCCCGAGACGCAATTTTATGGCGACCGCACCTATCGCGCCAAGGATCCCGAGGGACATATCTGGACCTTCGGCGTCACGGTCGCGGCCAAGACCGCCGCCGAATGGGACGCCGAGGGCGGCTTCACCACCCAGACGCGGCTCGACGATTGAGCGCGGCCGCGGTCGATGCCGTGTTTGCGGCGCTCGCCGACCCGCGGCGGCGGCGCGCGGTCGAACTGCTCGGTCGGCGCCCCTATAGCGCCGGCGAGCTGGCCGACACGCTGGGCCTCGCGCCGCCCGCGATGAGCCGGCACCTCAAGGCGCTGAAGGATGGCGGGCTGGTCGAGGATCATTATCTGCCCTTCGACGCCCGCGTCCGCATCTATCGCCTGAAGGACGGCGCGACCGACGCGCTCAAGGGCTGGCTCGCCGAAACCGAAAGCCTGTGGAGCGAGCAGCTCGCCGCCTTCAAGGCGCATGTCGAGCGCGGCGCGCCATGAGCCGCTCGCCATGAGCGGTGCGGCGGTGATCGTCGCCCTGCGCGTCGCGGCCACCCCGGCGCGCGCCTTCGAGGTGTTCACCCGCGACATCGGCAGCTGGTGGCAAAGCCATCCGCTGTTCGAGCTGGCGCGCGGAGACGACGGCGTGCCGCGCTTCGACCCCGCGGGGCCCGGCGGGCGGCTGGTGACGCGCTTCGCCGACGGCCGCGAATGGGAGATCGGCCGCATCCGTGCGTGGGAGCCGGGCAAGCGGCTTGCCTTCGGCTGGCGCGTTCCCGGCTTTGCCGCCGACCAGACCACCGAAGTCGAGGTGCGCTTCGACGCCGTCGGCCCCGAAACGCGCGTCACCGTCGAGCATCGCGGCTGGGACCATATCCCGCAAAGCCATGCCGCGCGCCACGGATTCGACCTGATGCCGTTCCAGCGCCGCCTCGGCGAACATTGGAACGCGTTACTAGCTGCGATGGGCCGCAATTTGTAAGGCGGGCCGCAGGCTCCTGCGGGTTTAGGCCCTAGTCGCGCTCGCCGAACAGGGCGGTGCCGACGCGGACGTGGGTCGCGCCGAGCATGACCGCTTTTTCATAATCGCCGCTCATTCCCATCGAGCGTAGCGGCAGGCCGTGGCGCTCGGCCAGTTCGTCGAGCAGCGCGAAATAGGGCGCCGGGTCCACATCGGCGGGCGGGATCGCCATCAGGCCGTCGATCGCCAGCCCCGCCGCCTTTGCCTCGGCGAGCAGCGCCGCGAGATCGGCGACGGCGCAGCCGCCCTTCTGGTCCTCGTCGCCGATATTGACCTGAACGAAAAGCTGCGGCCGCTTGCCGAGCTTGTCGCACGCCTTGGCGAGCGCCTGGACGAGCGAACTGCGATCGACCGAGTGAATGGCGTCGAACAGCGCGACCGCCTCTTCGGCCTTGTTCGACTGGAGCTGACCGATCAGGTGCAGCGTCAGATCGGGAGTTTCCCCGCGCAGCGCGGGCCATTTGGCCGCCGCCTCCTGCACGCGATTCTCGCCGAAATGGCGCTGGCCGGCGGCGATCAGCGGGCGGATCGCATCGGCATCATGCGTTTTCGTCACCGCGATCAGGCAGACGTCGCCCGCCTTGCGCCCGGCGCGGCGCGCCGCCTCTGCAATGTTCGTCCCTACCTCGGCCAGCCGGCTTGCCGCATTGCTCATATCGTCATCCTCGAAGGGCGCGTTGCGTGCGCCCGCGACGCGCCTATAGGAAGGGCGATGGTCCGACGCCACCCCCTGCCCGCATGCTGGCTGATGAGCGACGCACGCAGCGCGGCCGGGACGGTGGCGCTCGCCGCGCTGTTGCCGCCGGGAAGCGGCATCGTCCTGCGGCACGACGCGCTGCCGCAAGGCGCGCGCTGGCGCCTCGCGCGCCGCCTCGCGCGTATCGCAAAAGCGCGCGGGCTGACGCTGCTGATCGCGGGATTGCCCGCCGAGGCGCGGCGCTTGGGGGCCGATGGCGTCCATCTGCGGCAGCATGCCGCGCGCCGGGCGGCGCAGGCGCGCGCGAACGGCCTGATCGTCACCATGCCGGTCCATGACCATCGCGAGGCGCACCGCGCCCGGCGGGCGGGCGCCGACGCCGCACTCGTCTCGCCGCTTCACCCGACGCGGTCGCACATCGATGCCGCGCCGCTAAGCCGCGAGGCGTGGCTGCGGCTCGCACGCGCGGCCGGCGGCCAAGCGATCGCGCTGGGCGGGATGACCCCGGCGCGCGCCCGCGCGCTGATCCGCGCCAGCGCCGCAAGCGGCGTCCGGCCCGGCTGGGCCGCCATCGACGCATGGGAGAAAAAGGCAGCGACGCGCAAAGCGCGGCGCGGTCGGGCGCGTTAGTAGCCGACGCTGGGGGCATGATCGTCTATGGGCGGCCTGGCCCGACGATCGGTACAGCTCTTAGAAGCGGAAGGCGGTTCCGACATAGACCGCCTGACTGTCGCGGCGCGCGTCGGTCAGCGGCTGGAAGCGGTCGTCGGCCTTGTAACGGACGCCCGCGGTCACATCGAGGTTCTTGGTCAGGCGATAGCTGCTGACGACATCGACGGTCTGCTCTTCGCCCGGCGCGGTGATGCGGTCGGTTGCGCCGGCCGGATCGGTCGGACGGCTGACCATCTTGGTCGCGAAGCGCGATTTCTTGTTGTCGGCCTGTTCGGGCGCGCGCGCGACCGGCAGGTTGCGCAGGTCAGTGCCGCTGGGCAGCGCCGGGGTCACGAATTTTTCGAACCCGACCGACGCGCCCAGATTATAGGTCACAGGGGCGATCGAGATCGGCGATTTGGTGCGGCCGGCGGCAAGCGCGGCTGTGCGTGCGCTCGACGAATCGTCGCGGGCGCGAATCACGACGGTGATCGCGCGATTCTTATGTCCGTCATCGGGCAACGCGGGCGTGAAGCTGAAGCCGCGGCGCGCCTCTTCCGAGATTTTGATATAGCGGGCGATCAGGCGCGGGTCGCCCGACGCCGGGGTGAATTGGCCAAGCACCGAATTCGAAAGCTGGGTGTCGCGAATCCGGTCGGCGCGTGTCATCGACGCGAGCGCAGGCGGAAGCGCAACGGTAACCGCTGCTACCGCGAACAGGCCTGCTTTCCAAAAATGTCGCGAATTCCGCGCCATTGCTCTGCGACTCCAACCCCAATCGAATCCTGAGATAGGACGACGGGGGCGACAATTCCAGTGATTCCCGACCGATTGATCGCGCGTCGCCGGCTTTTCGCCGAACATGTTGCGCGAACAGCACAGTGGCGGGCAGAGATGAGCCGGGGATGAACGGTCGAAACACCGGAAATGGCGCGCTTGCCGGACGGCGGCAAGGGCGATAGAGACGCTTGCAAATTTCCGCATGCGCGCCCGCCATTTGCTGCCCGCGCGCCCAGAATAAGGTGTTACGGCATGTCCAAGCTTACCCTTCTTGCCTCGCTCGGTCGTCGTCCGGCCGCGCTCGCCCTGATCGGGGTCGCGGCGCTCGGCCTGTCGGCCTGCGGCGGGAAGGACCGGCCGCGCGCCGACCTGGCGGCGAGCCAGGTGACGACGATCGGCGTCAATTCCTATCTGTGGCGCGCGTCGCTCGACGCCCTGTCGTTCATGCCGCTGCTGCAGGCCGACAGCTCGGGCGGGGTCATCATCACCGACTGGTATGCCAACCCCGGCAATCCGAACGAGCGCATGAAGGTGACCGTGTCGATCCTCGACCGCGACCTGCGCGCCGATGCGCTGCGCGTCGCCGCGCTGCGTCAGGTCGCCCAGAACGGCACCTGGGTCGACGCGCCGGTTCAGGCTGCGACGGTGCAGAAGCTGGAAGAAATCATCCTCACCCGCGCTCGCGACCTGCGCCGCAGCGCGATCGAGGGCTGAGTTTCGGATTTCGGTGTTTCCCCGCGAAGGCGGGGATCCATCTCCGGTTGTTCCGGATTTGAACGGCAGGTGATGGGCCCCCGCCTCCAGCCTTTGGCTGAAGTTTATCCTGAGCGCCCGTCCTGCGGGCAGTCGAAGGGTGGGGGCACGCTATTTTGATCGATGGTATTTTGACAAACGGGGTAGCCGAACAAATGACCCGCGAAACGCGCTTTGGCGCCCTCGCCGCCGACGCCCGCTGGCAGGCGGCATGGGACGCCGCGAACAGCTTTGCGACGACCGACAGTTCGAATAAGCCAAAGGCCTATATCCTCGAGATGTTCCCCTATCCCTCGGGGCGCATCCACATGGGGCATGTCCGCAACTATGCGATGGGCGACGTGCTGGCGCGCTTCAAGCGGATGACCGGGCATGACGTGCTGCATCCGATGGGCTGGGACGCCTTTGGCATGCCGGCCGAAAATGCCGCGATGGAAAAGGGCGTCCACCCCGGCGGCTGGACGCGCGACAATATCATCGCGATGCGCGCGCAATTGAAGCGCCTCGGCCTTGCGATCGACTGGAGCCGCGAACTCGCGACATGCGAGCCCGATTATTACGGGCAGGAACAGGCGCTGTTCCTCGACCTGTTCGCGCACGGGCTGGTCACGCGCAAGGAAAGCTACGTCAACTGGGACCCCGTCGACATGACCGTGCTCGCCAACGAGCAGGTCATCGACGGGCGCGGCTGGCGTTCGGGCGCGCTGGTCGAAAAGAAGAAATTGTCGCAGTGGTTCCTGAAGATCACCGACTTCGCAGACGAACTGCTCGATGGCCTCAAGGGCCTCGACCATTGGCCCGACAAGGTGCGGCTGATGCAGGAAAACTGGATCGGCAAGTCGCAGGGCCTGGAATTCAGCTTCAAGCTCGCGGGCGGCGCGCCAGGCTTCGACGTCTTCACGACGCGGCCCGACACGCTGTACGGGGCCAGCTTTGCAGCGATTTCGCCCGACCATCCGCTGGCCGAGTCGCTGGCCAAGGATGCGCCGCGCCTTGCCGCGTTCATCGAGGAGTGTCGCCGTCAGGGGACGTCGGCCGAACAGCTCGAAACCGCGGAGAAGATGGGCTTCGACACCGGCCTGTCGGTGCAACATCCGCTCGACCCCGACTGGCATCTGCCGATCTGGGTCGTGAATTATGTGCTGATGGATTACGGTACCGGCGCGATCTTCGGTTGTCCCGCGCACGATCAGCGCGACCTCGACTTCGCGCGCAAATATGATCTGCCCGTACACCGCGTGATTGCGGACGGCGACGAAACCGGCCAGACCTTCCGCGGCGACGAAGCCTATACCGGCCCCGGCCGCCTCGTGAACAGCCACTTCCTCGACGGGATGAGCATCGACGAAGCGAAGGCCGCGATCATCGCGCGCGCCGAGCATGAAGGCTGGGGCAAGGGCACGACCGTCTGGCGCCTGCGCGACTGGGGCGTCTCGCGCCAGCGTTACTGGGGGACGCCGATCCCCTTCATCCATTGCCCGGCCTGTGGCCTCGTGCCGGTGCCGAAGGACCAATTGCCCGTCGTACTGCCCGACGATGCCGATTTCTCGGTCCCCGGCAATCCGCTCGACCGCCATCCGACGTGGAAGCATGTCGCCTGCCCGACATGCGGCGGCGAAGCGGTGCGCGAGACCGATACGCTCGATACCTTCGTCGATTCGTCGTGGTATTTCCTGCGCTTCGCCTCGGCACCGGCCGACCGGCCGTTCGATCCCGATGTCATCCGTCGCTGGCTGCCCGTCGACCAATATATCGGCGGCATCGAGCATGCGATCCTTCACCTGCTCTACGCGCGCTTCTGGACGCGCGCGCTCAACAAGCTGGGGATGATCGACATCAAGGAGCCCTTCGCCAGCCTGTTCACGCAGGGGATGGTGACGCACGAAACCTACAGCCGTGCGCAGGGCGAGGGCCTCCCTCCCCTCTTCTTCACCCCCGACGAAGTGATGCGCACCGCCGACGGCGCCACGCTCGAGGCCGATGGCGCACCGGTCGAGGTCGGCCGGGTCATCAAGATGTCGAAGTCGAAGAAGAATGTCGTCGATCCCGACGCCATCCTCGACCAATATGGCGCCGACGCCGCGCGCTGGTTCATGCTCTCCGACAGCCCGCCCGAGCGCGATCTGCCGTGGAGCGAGGCGGGGATCGAGGGTGCGTGGCGTTTCGTCCAGCGCTTGTGGCGCCTGTTCGGCGACACCGACAATGTCGGCGACGGCGGCGAAGACAAGGTGCTGGCGCGCAAGCTGCACCAGGCAATCGCCGGCGTTGCCGTCGACATCGAATCGCTCGGCTTCAACAAGGCGGTGGCCAAGATCCACGCGCTCGCCAACGATATCGAAAAGGCGAAGCCCTCGGCGACCCGCGCCGAAGCGTGCCGGACGCTGATCCTGCTCGTCGCGCCGATGATGCCGCATCTGGCCGAAGAGGCCTGGGCGGCGCTGCCCGCGGCGCAGCGGACGACCCCGATGATCGCCGACGCCGCCTGGCCCGCCGCCGACCCGGCGCTTCTCGTCGATGATGAGGTGACGATCGCGATCCAGATCGCCGGCAAGCTGCGCGACACGATGACCGCCGCGAAGGGCGCCGACAAGGCCGCGCTCGAAACCGCGGCGCTCGCCCGCCCGCGGATCGCCGAGCTGCTCGGCGGCGCCGCACCCAAAAAGGTGATTGTCGTTCCCGACCGTCTGGTGAATATCGTTCCCTGACATGAAACGCCTGCTCACCTCCT
This sequence comes from Sphingopyxis sp. Q841, assembly GCF_052384365.1. Lineage (NCBI taxonomy): Bacteria > Pseudomonadati > Pseudomonadota > Alphaproteobacteria > Sphingomonadales > Sphingopyxidaceae > Sphingopyxis > Sphingopyxis sp. Q841. The sequence goes on from NZ_JBQSUM010000001.1 coordinate 1,371,037, forward strand.
CGCTCGTCGCCGCTTCGCTGCTTCTTGGCGGCTGCGGGCTCCGGCCGCTCTATGCGAACGGCAGCAAGGGCGCGGTGGCGCAGGTGCTGGCCGACGTCGATGTCGCGCCGATCGAGGGGCATAATGGCTGGCTCGTCCGCAACGCGCTGCGCGACCGGTTGCAGGCGACGCAAGGCGGACATGGTGCGGGCCAGCGGCTGCGGCTCGACGTGCGGCTCGAGGATTCGATCACCGGCCTCGGCGTCCGCTCCGACGATGCCGTGACGCGCGAGCGGCGGACGCTGCGCGCCCGCTATCAGCTCGTCGATGCGGCAAGCGGCGAAGTGCTACTCGACGCGACCGCGGCGCAGGACGGCGGGATCGACGTCGTCGGCAGCGAATATTCGACGATCGCCGCCGAATCGACGACGCTCGAACGGCTCGCATCGGGAATCGCCGACCAGATCGTCGCGCGGCTTGCGGTCTTCGCCGATCGTGGCGGCGGCCAGCCGGCGCCGTCCGCCCCGGCGCCCTGACCGGCATGAAGTCGGTCAAGCCCGGCGAACTCGAACGCCTCAGCCGCCTCGATCCCGCGGTCCGCTTCATCCTGCTGACCGGCCCCGACGACGCGACAATGGAAAGCGTCGCCGCGCATCTTATCGCGCTGGCCGGCAAGGAGGCCGAGCGGGTCGATCTGACATCGGGCCAGATGGCACAGGACGGCGCGCTGCTTGCCGCCGAAGCGGCGTCGATGTCGCTCTTTTCGCCCGCGCGCGTGATCCGGCTCGAGATTTCGGGCGGCGGCGACGATTGCCTCGCCGCCGTCGAGGCGCTGCTCGGCGCGGACAGCGTGCTCAACCCAGTGATCGCGACCGGCGCCTCGGTCACCGCGCGATCGAAACTCGTCAAGCTTGTCGAGGGCGCTGATAATGCCGTCGCCGCCATCTGTTATCAGCCCGACCGCCGTGCGCTCGTAGGCATCGCGATGGAAGCCGCGACGGCGCAAGGATTGCGGGTTGCCAATGCCGAGGCGCAATTGCTCGTCGATCTCGTCTCGGGCGATCAGGCGCTGATGCGTCGCGAGATTGAGAAGATCGCACTCTACCTCGACGCCGGTCCCGACCGGCAGCGGCAGGTCACGCCCGCCGACATCGCCGCGCTGGGCGCCGCGACGCACGAAGAGGATGTCAGCGCGTGCATCAACGTCGCGCTCGGCGGCAAGCTGCGCGACCTGCCCGACATGCTCGCGCAAGCGGCGGCGGTCGGCGTCGCCGAGATCCGCATCATCCGCGCGCTGGCGATCCGCGCGATGCAGCTCGCCAAGCTGCGCGCCGAGGTCGATGCGGGCGCGCACCCGGCGACGGTGGTCGCGGCGAAAAGCAGCGGCGTATTCTGGAAAGAGCGCGATGCGGTGACGGCGCAGCTCCACATCTGGGATTCGGTACGCGTCGCGCGGCTGATGACGCGGCTGCTGGAATGCGAGCGTGCGCTAAAAGCATCGGGCACCGCGGGCGCGGTGCTGTTCCGCAAGCTGATGACCGACATCGCGCATCAGGCCGCGCGCGCGCGCTGACGCCGGACCGTCAGGCTGCCGCGGTCGCCTCCTTCGCCTCGCGGCGCGCCTTCGGGTCGTCGGGCGGAACGAAGGTCCACACCGTATCGCCGGCCTCCACCGTCGGGCGGTGGCGCGTCGAAAAGATCGCGAGGTCGCCCGACGCCTTGACCACCATCAGGCTGTCGCCCCCCGACGCCTTCATCCGCGCGACAAAGTCGGCGTAAGGGAATTTTTCGGTGATTCGCGTGCGGCCGAAGGTCCATCCTGCGTGCAGGCGGTCGAGCTGCGTGTCGATTGTGGTGCCGCCGATGGTGAACACGCGACCGAGCCGCTGGCTCGCGCCGGTCGCCTCGCCCGCCACGCGGCTGACGCGGTCGTGGCCGATCTCGGGCGCCAGCTCGCCGCACACCAGCGCGTTATAGCTGTCATTGTCGGTCGCAGCGATGAGCTGCTGATACTGGCCCATGTCGATCGCGTCCTCGTGCACCTCGTCCAATATGTCGCCGTGATAGACGCGAATGTCGGCGCGCCGCGCGCGGCGTAGCGCGAACTTGCTGGCGTCGGCGATCATCGCGCCGCGATCCTGTTCCTTGACGAACTGCGCGAAGGCAATCGTCCAGCTGTTCGCCCCGACGAGCAGAACGCCGTCACCCTTGCCCTGATCGAGGCCAAGCCAGCGCGCGAAGGTTCCAGCGGTAAAGCCATGCGCAAAGATCGTCGCGATGACGACGCCGAAGCCCAAGGGTACCAGCGCCTCCGCCCCCGGCACGCCATAGTCGGTGAGGCGCAGCGCGAAGAGGCCCGTCACCGCGACCGCGACGATCCCGCGCGGCGCGATCCAGGCGACGAACAGCCGCTCCTTCAGCGGGATACGCGTGAACAGCAGCGCCGTCATGATCGTCAGCGGGCGCACGACGAAAAGCAGCAGAAGGAGGAAGATCAGGAATCGGAACTGGAAATTCTTGACCACGTCCCAGTTGAGCGTCGCCGACAGGATTATGAAGACGCCCGACACCAGAACGACGGTCAGATCCTCCTTGAAGCGCTGCAGCGAGCGGGTCGAATAGGTTTCGCGGTTCGCCATCACGACGCCCATGACGGTGACGGTGATCAGACCAGTTTCGTGCATGATGAGGTCCGAAAGCACGAAGACCGCGATCACCGTCGTCAGCAGCACCGGCGCCTTCAGATATTCGGGCACCCAGCCGCGCGGAAAGGCCCAGGTCAGCAGAAAACCGGCCGCACCGCCGATCAGGATCGCGAGCACGCTCGCCGCGACGACGTCGGTGACGATGCTCACGCTATTCGCATCTGCACCGCCGTGGGTGATGTAGCTGTAGATGCCGACCGCGAGCAGCGCGCCGATCGGATCGTTCACAATACCTTCCCACTTGAGCATATTCTTGACGCGCGGCGCGATGTTGAGCGAGCGGAGCATCGGCGCGATCACCGTCGGCCCCGTCACCACCATTACCCCGCCGAACAGCGCCGCGAGCTCGAACGGCAGGCCCGCGCCATAATAGGCCGCCGCGGTGCCGAGCGCCCAGCCGACGGGCACCCCGATGAAGACGAGCATGAAGACCGCGGTTCCCGCCTGGCGCAGTTCGCGGAACTTGAGGCTCAGGCCGCCTTCGAACAGGATCACCGCGACGGCGAGCTTGATCATCGGTTCGCGCAGGGCGCCGAAATCGCGCACCGGATCGATCAGCCCGAGCACCGGCCCCGCCAATATGCCGGCGACGAGCATCAACGCGATCGCGGGTTTGTTGGTCCGCCACGCCACCCATTGGGCGCCGATGCCGATCACGCCGATCAGCGCGATTTTTACGAGCAGGGAGTCGATTGCGAACATGCCCCCAGCCTATGCAGGGTCGGCGCAAAGGTTCCACAAAAAAGAGCCGCCCGCCTGCCTTTCGGCAAACGGGCGGTCCCTTATTCGGCCGGACAAGCCGGCCGCATGTTACGCGATCAGAACTTGCCGCGCAGCGTCACGCCATAGGTGCGCGGTTCGGCAAGGAACTGCGAGAAGATCTGGCGCCCACCCGGATACTGGGGATCCGAGAATGCGCTGCTCACGCCGCCTTCCTGGAAGGGTGAGTTGAAGGCAACCTGCGCATATTGCTTGTTGAACAGGTTCTGCGCCCAGAATTCGATGCCCCACTTTTCGTCAGGGCCGCGAACGCCGACGCGGGCATTGAAGATCGCATACCCGTCCTGTTCCTTTTGCGGGAAGAGGTCCGAACCCGTGTTGTAATCGCTAGTCATGCGACCATCGATATAGACGAGGCCGGTCAGACCGCTGCTGCCGATTTCGGGCGTCCAGGTCACGCTGCCGGTCGCGACCAGTTCGGGCGCATTCGACAGATTGTTTCCGGGGAGCTGGCGCAGTGCCTGATCGAGCGGAGCGCCCGAAGCATTGCCGACAAGGTTATTGCGATATTTTGTCCGCGCATACGTCAGACCGGCAGTCATACGGAAGTCGCGAGCAGGAACCAGTGAAGCTTCGAGTTCGAAACCCTGCGTACGAACGCCCCAGCCCACATTGTCGGCTGCACACGCACCGGTTGTAGCGGCCGCAGCATTATAGTTCGGCGAACCGGTGAACTTGCTCTGATCGCGATCGGCTCCGTTGAGATCAGCCGAACAGCCGTTGACGTTCTGCACGAGGAACACGCTGCCGTTAAACGTGTTGAGCTGGAAGCTGCTGAAATCCGAACGGAAGAAGGTCAGACCTGCGCTGAACGGCCCGGTCGAATATTTGGCGCCTAGTTCGTAGCTGTCGACCGTTTCCGGGTCGAACTGCAGATTGCCCACGAGCGACTGCGCCCCGCCCGCCTGGGCAAAGGACCAGGTCGGAACGCCGCCAACGATCTGGATCGGATTTTTCAGCGCCGATCGGTCGAGATTGAAGCCGCCGGCTTTGTAACCGCGGGCATAGCTGGCGTAGACCAACAGATCGTCGACCGGCTTGTACGAAAGGATCGCGGTGCCGGTCCACTTGTCTTCGCTGCGCTGATCGTTGATCGAAACACCGTTCAATTCGGCAGTCGAGTTGCCTTGACAGGCAAGCCCGATCAGCCCCGCAGAAACCGGCTGCAACGCAGCGACACCAAGAAAACCGCCGACCAGATTCTGGACGTTGACGCACGCCTGATTGTCGTTGGTAAACGTCGCCGCGAACTTCTTCTTATCGTGGGTATAACGCACGCCCAGCGTCAGATCGAGCTTGTCGGTGATGTGGAAGATATTGTGGGTGAAAAGCGCCCAGTTGGTATCATCCTGGCGGTAGCGATCATTGATGCTGCCCTTGTCGCTGATGCCATCAAGTTGATCGAGTGCCGCATAAATCGCCGGCGAAGCCGCGCCGAAAGCGGCCGGTCGGGCAGCGACACAGCCGGCTGACGTCGGCGAATAGAGACCCGCAAGCGCCCCGCCCGAGATAAGGCGGCACGCGGCGAAGCGGCCATATTGTGTGCCGAAGCGCAGATTGTCGCGAACAGTCAGCTTTTCATTGGCATAGAAACCACCGACGAGCCAGTCGAGTTTGCCATCGAATGCTTCACCCTGCAGACGCACTTCCTGGGTGAACGTGTGGAACTGGCGATAGGCATCGTCGCTCGGCGCGCGATAGAGAATGTCGACAGCGCCATAGTCGAGGTCACCCGCCTGGCCCGAGCGATATTCGCGATAGCCGGTGATCGAAGTCAGCGTAGCGCCACCGAGATCCCAGTCGACCTGGCCCGAGAAGCCATAATCCTTGGTCTTGCCAGCGAAGCTGCGGCCCGCGCTGACCGACAGATCGCGGCTGTAACCTTGGCTGAAGGCGCCGAGCGGCTGACCAAGGTCGCGCAGAACGTTAATAATATTATTGCCATCGGGCTGCGGCACGTTTGGCGGCGTTCCTGTCGCTCCGGTCGACAGCGGCGTCGACGGATTGTTGAGATTGCCGATGTACGGGTTAACGCTGTTGTCGACATAGATCGCGCCGCAGCATTTTTCGTTGCGATAGGTGTAGTCGGCGATCAACCGGATCGACAGCGCGTCGGTCGGTTCGAACAAAAGCTGGCCGCGCAGGAAATAGCGGTCGCGGTTGTTGACGTCGGTATTGTTCGTCGTGTCGCGCAAAAAGCCGTCGCGCTTCACCCAGACGCCGTCGAGGCGCGCCGCGACCTTGTCGGTGATCGGGCCGGTAACGCTGCCGCTCAGGCGCCAATAGTCATAGTTGCCATAGGTTATTTCGCCGCTGGCGCCGAAGTTGAAGTCGGGCTTTTTCGAATAGATGCTGATCAGGCCCGCCGACGAGTTGCGTCCGCCGAGCGTGCCCTGGGGGCCGCGCTGGACTTCGACGCGGTCAATCTCACCCAGTTCGTTGAGGCCGATGCCCGAACGCGAGCGATAGACGCCGTCGATGAAGACCGGAACCGAACTTTCGAGACCCGGGTTGTCGCCGACGGTGCCGATGCCGCGGATACGCGCCGAACCATTGGCTTCCGAGCCCGTCGACGAGACGAGCAGCGACGGCGCGACCTGGTTGAGCTGGCGAATGTCGTTGGCGCCGCTGTTCTGCAGCGTTTCGGCGCTGACCGCCGAAATGGCGACCGGCACGTCCGACAGCAGCTGCGAACGGCCCTGCGCGGTCACGACGATCGCATTGGCGGTGTCTTCGGCGTTATCGGTGGTGGCATCCTGCGCAAAGGCGGGCGCCGAGACGGCCGCGACGGCAATCGACACGCCGAGCGCGGTCGTGCGAAGCAGACGGGCATTCAGTAGGGAAGATGATGTCACTTTGGGCACTCCTCTCAGATAATTTCTTTTTTCGTTGCCCTTATGTCATACCGCAAATGGCGGCCCATTCCAGCGAGACCCCTGCTTTTTCGACGTTTTTGGACAGGTGATGCTTTTTGGCCACAGCCCGGTCAAGGCGCTATACGGCTCCGCAGGCCGCTATCGCGTCGCCGCCCTTTTGCTTGCCGTAGCGTCATCGCGGGTTGCCGCGGTCGAGGGAAAGGCAAGCAACCGCCCCTGCGCATTTAGCGCCGCATGATAGGAACCGGCAAAATTGGCAGCGATCGCCGGGTCGAATACGTCGAGGCCGCCGGTCAGACTGCCAAAAGCAGGCAGGATCAAGCGCTTGGCGTCATGCGCAAAGCAGGGGCGCGACACCGGGCGGCCGCGAAGCTGCAGCCGCAGCTTGGGGTGAAAATGTCCCGATATCTCGGGCCACGCCTCTTTCGGGCAGCATTGGTGGCGCAGCATGATGCCGTCGACGCACAGCGCGTCGGCGATCTTCCCGCCCCACGCCCCGGCGGTCAGCCCGTCGTGATTGCCGGCGACCCAGACAAGTTCGGTCATCGCCCCCAGCGCGCGCAGCCGGTCGGCCGTCGCCGGCGCGATGCGCTCGTCCGCGGTCCGATCATGAAAACTGTCGCCCAGACACCAGACGGCGCGCGCGCCCGTCCGCCGCGCAAGATCGGTCAGCCGGTCGAGCGTATCCTGACTGTCGTAGGGCGGCAGCGGCTGGCCGCGCGCGGCGTACCAGCTCGCCTTTTCGAGATGCAGGTCGGCGACGATCAGCGCCCCGTGCCGGGGCCAGAACAGCGCCCGTTCGGCATGCAGGTGAAAGGTCTGGCCGGCAAAGTCGAAGGCGGGCGCGGGCGGCATCGCGCCGCTATGGCGCGCTACCGCGCCGCGGGCAAGCGCCACGAACCGATCGCTTTGCTAGCTCCCGCTCCTCGCATTGTTGAGCGCGAAACGCTGGCCGGTCTCGCGGTTCGCACCGCTCGGCAAATCGAAGACGACGCGGCGGTTGGGGAAATCGATCTCGATCCGGTCAAACAGTGACATGCTGTCCATCCCCAGCAGCAAGGCCGGCCGATCATCGAGACCCAGCGCGCGAAAGGCTTGGCTGTCAGCGAAGCTAACGGGCAAGTCGTTGAGGTCCAGACCCTTGACCGTAATCCGCTTGATCGCCGTCCGCGTCGCAGAAACCGCCTCGCCGGTCACGGCGCTCAGCATAGTCTCGACAAAGGGCACGCGGTTGGCGCGCTTCGCCGCAACCAGTCGCTGCAACGCCAGATTTCCGACGCTCGTCTGCGCGCCCGTATCGACGATGAGGTCGATGCGCTTTCCATCGAGCCGGGCGTCGGACAGGATAAGGCGGCCCGCGGCATTGCGCGCGGTGACGACGATGGCGTCGTCGTCGCGGATAATCGGTGTAGCACGCTTTCGCGTTGCCAGTATCTCCATGTGCTGCTTGCGAAAGTCGATCAGCACGCGCCGGTCTTCGAGCATATCGACGCCGATCAGGCCTGCGGCCCCGATATGGCGGCCGTAGAAGGCGGGCGCAACCAAGCCGGTCATCTCAAGGTCGGTCATCTGCAGGGCGGCGACCCGAAAGCTGGGGACGGTCGCAGAGCCGCCGATGGTCGCCAGCCGGAGCTGTTCGCCCGGCGCCAGCTTCAGCCGATCCGCCAGTTCGCGCGCGATTACCGTCCGCTCAGCTCCGGTATCGACGAGGAAGGAGAATGGGCCTTGCCTACCAATCATGACATCGACCGCCATGCGCCGCGTCGCATCGAGATCGAAGGGTTGAATGAAGGGAATGAGCGCGCCGGTTGCGGGATCGACAACCATATCGGGAGTTGGCTCCGCGGCGGCCGGGGGAGCAGCAGGTGCTGCGGGCGCTGCCGGCGCGCCGGCAGGCTGGGCCGATCCGATCAACAGCGGTGCGGCGAGCAACAACGCCATCAGCGCGGGGCGATGCACATTATGCTTCATGGCGGCATCCTCTCTTTATTGTTATACGCTTATAATACGCCCCTTCGCGATTTTCAGCAATCGTGCGACCAACCCCGTCATTCGCTCCCCATCGCGGTTGCCGCGAGTGTATCGGCGAGCTCGCCAAGCAGCGCGTCGTCGAGGTCCGAGGCCGCGACATTTTCGCGCCCGATCAGCACCAGCACCGGGATCGCGAGCGGGCTGATGCGATCGAGCCTTTGATGCACCATCGTCCCCGCCGCGCGGTCGAGCAGGTCGCCGAGCCGCGCGACGTCGGTGAGCCGCTCGCGCGCGTCGGCCCAGGCGGCTTCGATCAGCAGATGATCGGGTTCATATTTGCGCAGGACGTCGAAGATGAGGTCGGTCGAAAAGGTCACCTGCTTGCCCGTCTTGCGCTTGCCCGGATGCTGGCGTTCGATCAGCCCGCCGATCACCGCAACCTCGCGGAAGGCGCGCTTCAGGAGGTGCGAATTTTCGACCCATTCGACGAACTCGCCTTCCAATATGGTCGCGTCGAACAGCGCCTCGGGATGCGCGACCGGTTTCAGCGACCAGAGCGCGAGCGCATAGTCGGAGGCGACGAAGCCGAGCGGCTGGAGCCCCGCGCGCTCCATCCGTTTCGACAGCAGCATGCCGAGCGACTGGTGCGCGTTCCACCCCTCGAACGGATAGCAGACGAGATAATGCGCGCCCTCGTGCGGGAAGGTTTCGACGAGCAGCTCGCCGGGGCGCGGCAGCACCGAGCGCAGCGCCTGCATCTCGAGCCAGAAGCGCACATCCTCTGGAAATCGCCGCCAGCTCGCCGGATCGGCCAGGAAAGCGCGCACCCGGTCGGCAAGGCGCGTCGACAGCGCCATCCGCGCCCCGACATAGGAGGGAATACGCGCCGGACGCGTCGTTGCGCGCACGATGAGGTCAGTGTCGCGGATCGTCTCGACCTCGAGGCTGAGGCCGGCGAAGGCGAAGGTGTCGCCCGCGGTCAGCGTGCTCGCGAAATATTCCTCGACGCTGCCGAGGCGCCGTCCGTTCTTGAAGCGCACGTCGAGTGTGGGGGCGTCGACGATGATCCCGGCGTTTAGCCGGTGCTGCGCCGCGAGCCGGGGGTGCGCGATGCGCCAGCCGCCCTGCCCGTCGGGCGCCAGGCGGCGGAAGCGATCATAGCTTTTGAGCGCATAGCCGCCGTCGCGCACAAAACCGAGCAGGCGCGCAAAGAGCGCGGCGTTGATCCAGCGATACGGCTGCGCACCGCGGATTTCGGCGAACAGATCCTCCTCGCGGAAGGGTGCGGCGCACGCGAGGGCCATGACATGCTGCGCCAGCACGTCGAGCGCGCCGGGGCGGAAGCGATCGGCATCACGCTCGCCCGCCTCCACCGCGTCGAGTGCGGCGCGCGCCTCAAGATATTCGAAGCGATTGCCCGGCACGATCAGCGCCCGGCTCGGTTCGTCGAGCCGGTGGTTGGCGCGGCCGATGCGCTGGAGCAGCCGCGACGAACCCTTGGGCGCCCCCATCTGGATCACGCAGTCGACATCGCCCCAGTCGAGCCCGAGATCGAGGCTGGAGGTCGCGACGAGCGCCCGCAATCTCCCCTCGGCCATGGCATTTTCCGCGCGCTGGCGCGCCTCGCGGTCGAGGCTGCCGTGATGGATCGCGATCGGCAGCGACAGGTCGTTGACCTTCCACAATTCCTGGAAAATCAGCTCGGCCAGCCCGCGGGTGTTGCAGAAGATGATCGTCGTGCGGTTCTTCGCGATTTCGCCCATCACCTGATGCACCGCATAGCGTCCCGAATGCCCCGCCCACGGCACCGCCCCTTCAGGCAGCAGGATCGAAATGTCGGGATCGGCGCCGCGCTCGCCCTCGACCAGCGTCACGCGCGCCGGATTGCCCTCGGGCGCGAGCCAGGCGCGATAGGCGTCCGCATCAGCAATCGTCGCCGACAGGCCGACGCGCCGCAGCCCCGGCGCGACGCGTTCGAGGCGCGCGAGCGCGAGGCTGAGCAGATCGCCGCGCTTGCCGGTCGCGAAGGCGTGGATTTCATCGATGGCCACCGTCTTCAGATCGGCGAACATCGCGAAGCTGTCGGGGTAGGAGAGCAGCAGCGACAGCGATTCGGGGGTGGTCAGCAGGATATTGGGCGGCCGACTGCGCTGGCGCGCCTTTTTGTCCGAACTGGTATCGCCGCTCCGGCTCTCAACGCTGATGTCGAGATCCATGTCGGCGATCGGACCGAGCAGGTTGCGCTCGACATCGGCGGCCAGCGCCTTGAGCGGCGAGACATAGAGGGTGTGCAACCGGTCGGACGGGTTGGCCGCAAGGTCGATCAGACTGGGGAGAAAGCCGGCCAATGTCTTGCCGGCGCCGGTCGCCGCCACGAGGAGCGCGCTTTCGCCGCGCTGCGCCGCCGTGAGCATGTCGGCCTGGTGCCGCCGCAGCCGCCACCCGCGGTGCGCGAACCAGCCGGCGAAGGGAGCGGGAAGCGACATGCGCAAGATGTGGCGCCGACGCCGCGCCGCGGCAACCCCTTCGCGCCCGCCCATGGGGCGGGGCGGGCGTGAACCCGCCCCGCGTGCGTCTGGCTTAGAGGCCGTCGAGCCCCTTGCTGACGAGGATATTTACGGCCACGCGGCGATTCTGCGCCTTGCCTTCGACCGTGTCGTTGCTCGCTGCCGGATCGGCTTCCGCCATTCCGGTCGGCGTGAGCATGCGATAGGGCTTCCAGCCGCACGCCTGCTGCAGATAATTCACCACGCGCCCGGCGCGCTTTTCGCTGAGCTGCTGATTGAGTTCCTCGCTGCCGGTCGAATCGGTGTAGCCGACGACGAGCAGCAGGGCATTGTCCATGCTTTCCGCCTGCTGCGCGACCGCGCAGAGATCGGATTTCGCCTGCGGCGACAGGACCGACTGGCCGGTGTCGAAATTCACCGTCGTCGTGGCTTTCACATTATACTGGTCAATGTCGCCCATCCGGCCGCGCAGCGCTTCGGTGGCCGCGGTCTGTTCGGCGAACCGCTGATCGGTCCCGTTGCGGATCATCGAGGCGGTGCGCAGATCCTTACTCTTGAGATCGATCTGGCTGGCGACCAGCCCGCCTTCCCACTGGCGCGTCTCGACCGACACGGGAAGGCCGTTGAGCAGCGCTTCGGCACCGAGCTTGTCGCGGTTCAGGCCCAGGAAGCCGCCGCTCGACTTGATCGTCGTGGCGTCGGCGATGGTGATCACGGTGTTGCTGCCGTCGGCGGTCGTCACCTGCATCCGGTCGCCGCTGCGCGCCGAGATGATGCCTTCGACCTTCGGGCCTTCGGCCATCTGCGCCATATCTGGCGGCGCGGCGCCGGTTACGAGCAAAGACCCGTCGCTTTCGGGTGCATCCTGCGCCTGCACCGCCACTGCGGTGCTGACCGAGCCGGCAAGCATCGCCAGCAACAACAATCGCTTCGATTTCATGGAAACTGCACGCATTACGCTACTCCTTCATTCCGAGCCGCCCCCGCGAGTTCCCGCCGTCCTTTTCTGCACCTGAAATCGTCCGGCAAGGCCGTTGAGCGATCGTGCCGTCCATATGAGCAGATTGTGCGGCGAACCGTTGGTGAGGGCGCACTTTCGCGCAATTCGGGCAGTCAGCGGCCTGCGGTCAGCGCAAACCATATCGCCACCCCGACGATCGCGAGCGCGAGGATACGGCGGACGGTGCGGGTGCGCGCCGGGTCTGAAATCCAGCCGCCGACCCGGCTCCCTGCCACGACGATCGTCAGATGCACCGTAGTCGCGATCGCGATGCTGACGAGCGCGAGCGCGAAAGCGACGCCGAAGCCCGGCACCTGCCCGCCATTGAAGCGCGGGATGACGACGACGTAAAAGAGCATCGCCTTCGGATTGAGCAGATTGACCACCAGCCCCGACAGGAAATGGTGCCGCGACCGGCCCGGCGCGGCGATCAACGCCGGGGAGTTTTCGCCCGCGTCCCGCCAACTTTCCCAGGCAAGCCAGAGGAGGAAGGCAGCGCCGCCCCAGCGCAAGACCTGCCATAGCAGCGGACTGGCCGACACGATGAAGGCGATACCGAGCGCGGCGGCGAACGCATTGACGAACAGGCCGATCGCCACCCCGGCGGTCGCGGCCAGCCCCGCGCGGCGCCCCTCGCCCATCGCCAGCGCGGCGAGCCACGCCATGTTCGGGCCCGGCGTCAGTTCGATCAGCAGCACCGCCAGGCCAAAGCCGATCCAGTCGGCGTCGGTCACGGCAGGCGTTTCGTCGGATAGGGCGTGCCGTCCTTGTGGAAATAGCCGTCGGGCGTGAACAGCATGTCGATATCCGAATAGCCGCCGCCGGTATCGTGCAGCTTGCCGCCGCCCAAGGCGACGAAGACGCAGTCGGCGTCCGTTTCATTGACCAGATGATGGCCGTTGGTGCTGCCCTTCGGCCATACCGCAATGTCGCCCGCGCGCATCGGCCAGCGCCCCGCGTCCTCGACGAGCGTGGCTTCGCCCGAAATCATCACGAGCATCTCGTCCTCGCCGTCGTGCCAGTGGCGCTGCGACGACCAGGCGCCGGGTTTCAGCACGACATGGCTCGCGGCGAAATCGGCAAGGCCGGTGGCGGGCGCGAGGCGGCGGTACCAGCGCCCCTGTACCGGCGCGTCATAGGGGGCGGGATAGCCGGTGACGTTGGTCTGGGGGATGGTGTCGAGATCGAGCTTGGGCATGGCGGTCCTCCGATCTCCCTTTTGCCTTTCGCATCGAGCGAAGTCGAGATGCCCCTCGGCGCAGCGCACGGACGAATGGTGTCTCGACTTCGCTCGACACGAACGGATAAAGGATGCTCATGACCATGACCATCGACCCCGTCGACCTTGCCCGGGCGCTGATCGCCGCGCCGAGCGTCACGCCCGCGACCGGCGCCGTCTTCGACTTGCTGGAGGCGGCGCTCGCCCCGCTCGGGTTCACGGTCGAGCGCTTCATCGATGGGATCGAACCCGACGGGCCGGTCGAAAATCTGCTCGCGGTACGAGCGGGCAGCGGCCCGGTGCATTTCGGCTTTGCCGGGCATCTTGACGTCGTACCCCCGGGCGTCGGCTGGACCGGCGATGCTTTCGCGCCCGAAATTCGCGGCGATCTGCTCTACGGCCGCGGCGCGGTCGACATGAAGGGTTCGATCGCCGCCTTCGTCGCCGCGGCGGCGGCAACCCCCGCCGAGGCGGGAACGATCAGCCTGATCATCACCGGCGACGAGGAAGGCCCGGCGATCTTCGGCACCCGCGCGCTGATGGAGCATATGGATGCGCGCGGGGTGAAGCCCGACATGATCATCGTCGGCGAACCGACATCGGTGAACCGGCTCGGCGACATGGTGAAGATCGGTCGGCGCGGATCGGTCAATATCTGGATCGACGTGCCGGGAACGCAGGGCCATGTCGCCTATCCGCACCTGGCCGACAATCCGATCCCCAAGCTGGTGCGCATCCTGGCGGCGATCGACACGGTGACGCTCGACGAGGGGACCGCCTGGTTCCAGCCGTCGAACATCGAGTTCACCGACCTTGAGGTCGGCAATGGCGCGACCAACGTGATTCCGGCATCGGCGCGCGCGCGGCTGTCGATCCGCTTCAACGACCAGCAGAAGGGCGCCGATCTGGTCGCGATGGTCGAGCGCATCGCGCAGGACGTCGAGCCCGCGGCCAAGGTGATCGGCAAGATTTCGGGCGAGGCCTTTCTGACCCCGCCGGGCGCGCTGTCGTCGCTCGTCGCGGACGCGATCCGGGCCGAGACGGGCATCGAAGCCGACATGTCGACGACCGGCGGCACCTCTGACGCGCGCTTCCTCCATGCGCTGTGCCCGGTGGTCGAATTCGGGCTGACCAATGCGACGATGCACAAGCTCGACGAGGCGGTCGCGGTCGAAGACCTGCACACGCTGACGGCCATCTATCGCGGAATATTGGACCGTGCCCTTCGCTGACGCCTAATCCTCGCGGCTGCGCCGCAGGATGACATAGACCGCGCCCGCGCCGCCATGGCTGATGTGCGCCGGGCGCAGCGCGACGATGCGGTCGGCATGGGGCGACACCGCCAGCCAGTCGGCGAGCGAAGCGCGGATTGCGCCGCGCGGACGCGGTTCGTGCGGCTGCGGCAAGCGGTCGGCGCCCGGCCGCAGGCGCCCCGCGACGACGAGCAGCACGCGCGCGCCGCGCAGCAGCGCCCGCCCGATCGCATCGTCGAGCAGCGCCTGCGCCGAGGCAAGGCTGTGGCCGTGGAGATCGATGCTGAGGTCGGGGCGGACGTGCCCCTTGCGCAGCCGCCGGTCCCAATGGCTGTCGAGCGTTGCCTGCCCATGGATACGGCGCGGCGGGGGGAGCGCGGCGGGCCGGGCCCGCGCCGCGGCGGCAACGGCGATGCCGCGCGGCTCCGGCTTGGGTGGCCGCACCGTCGGCGGCGCCGCCGGTTCGAGCGGCGACGGTGCGCGATGGAGCGGCTTCACCGTGGCCGCGACCCGTTTCCACAGCGCATTTTCTTCGGGAGCGAGGCGGCGCGCCATCGCCAGTCAGCGCGCGGCGACTGTGAGCCGCGCGACCGCGGCGCGCGGCAGCAGGATCAGCGCCGAACCGCGCGCCGCCATGCCACCCGCAATCGCACGTGCCTTTTCCCCGGCGCCCCAGAAGCTGTCGAACCGGTTCGCGCCCTTGATTGCGCCGCCGGTGTCCTGCGCCACCCACAGCCCATTGGGTTCGGCGCGGTCGAGCGAGAGGAAGACCGGGGCGCCGAGCGGCACATATTTGGGATCGGCGGCGACGCTCGCGCGGCCCGTGACCGGCACGCCGAGCGCGCCCAGCGGCCCGGGTCCGGTGAGTTCGCGGAAGAAGACCCAGCTCGGATTTTCATTCATCACTGCGGCGCCGCGAACTGGATCGGCGCGCAGATAATCGAGGATGCCCTGCATCGAGGCCTGCCCCGGCTGGAGCGCGCCGCGGTCGAGCAGCAGCTTGCCGATGCCGACATAATCGCGGCCGTTCTGGCTGTCGTAACCGATCCGCATGACGTCGCCGTCAGGCAAACGCAGCCGCCCCGACCCCTGCACCTGCAGGAAAAAGAATTCGGCCGCATCGGCCGCCCAGGCGATTTCGAGGCCGCGCCCGGCGAGCGCGCCGCGTTCGATCGCGAGACGATCATAATAGGGGATGAAATTGCTGCCATCGACGCGGCCGCGGATCTTCCTGCCCTGCAAATCCTTCGAAAACAGACCAAGGTCTACATCGACCAGATCGGCAGGGCGCCGGTAGATCGGCACGTCATAGCCCGGCCGCCGCGTCCGCGAGGCGGCGATTTCGGGTTCGTAATAGCCGGTGACGAAGGCGGTGCCTGCACCGATCTGCACCGTACCGAAATAGCGGCTGAAGAAATTGCCGGCATCGCGGTCGGCCCAGCCGCTCGCGGCGCTGCAGGCCTCGGCCCATTCGCCGGGCTGCGTCAGCCCGCTTGCATCGGTTCGGCGCTGCACCGAAGGGCAGCTCAGCCGGAAGGCGATCAGCGCGGCGGTCGCCTGTTCGGGAGCAACGCCCAGCGCATTATATTCGGGACCGGCAACGACGCCGCTTTCGACCGCGCTGGTCGCGGTCGCAGGAACCGGCGGCGCGGCAAGCGGCGGATTGGGGGTTGCAGGAATCGGCTTCGCGGCGGCACCCGGCGGCACCGAGGGGCGCGGCTGATAAGGGCGCGGGGCGGCGGTCGTGGGGGCCGGAGTCGGTGTCGGGTTAGTCGCAGGGGCGGGGCGCGGTCCGGCGGCCGCCGGGATCACCGAGGCACAGCCCGACAGCAGCGGAACGGTCAAGAGAAGCGCGAGGCCGACGCAGCGAAGGCGCGGCCTGCGATCCGGCACGGCGTCCCCCCGGAACGTCATGCTGCCGCTCAGGCGACGTCGGCTTCGTCGAGCAGCCAGTTGGGATCGCTGCTGCCGACCTTGCGGCGGAAGGTCCACAGATCGTCGGTCTGCACCCCGTCGGTCATCGATCCGGCGATCAGCTTGCCGTCGGCATCGCGCGTCACCGCGCTGATATCCGCCTGGTAGCGCACGGTGATGCGCGCTTCATTGCGGCCGAGTTCCACCGCGGTGATCTTGGCCGAATCGATCCCGATCAGACGGTTTTCCAGCTTTTCGCCGCGCGCTTCGCGATCCTCGATCGCCGCGATGAAACCTTCGTAGCTGTCGTCGTCGCACAGGTCGCGCAGCGTGTCGCGGTCGCCTTTCCAGAAGGCCTCGAGGATCATGCGATAGGCCGCCTGCGCGCCGTCCATGAAGCGGCCGGCATCGAAGTGGCGGTCGCTCGCCAGCAACTGGCGCAGACCGGCTTCGGCAGAGGGTTCATAGACCAGTCCGCTGTTCACCGGTGCCTGATCACGCGACGAGCCCGCGGCGTCGGCTTCGTCGAGCCGCACCGGCGCCGGCGCGGCGCGGTCGTCGCGGCGCGGCATCACGGGTTCCTGCTCATGCCCCGTCCGCTTGCCGAGCACCGAATAGAGCCGCATGCCGAGGAAGGCGGCAATCATGGCGAGCAGGATGATCGAGAAAGCGGTCACAAGCAAATCCGATACGGACAAAGGGTAAAGACGTCGCCTTTACATAGGCGATGCCGGCACATGTTTCAAATCTCCATGACCGCACCATCGCGGCGGGTCAACGATTCGTCCCTTCGCCGGGCGCCCGGCCGCGGCTCTTGCAGCCATTGTGCTGGCGCGCCGCCGCTGCTAAGCGCCGCCGCAACCATTTGACGCGGGCCTTGCACGGCCTGCGGACGGTGACCCACAGTTCATCCATCGTTTCAACGAAAGCGCATCTGACATGGCCGACGAGACCAGCATCGACATCAATCCCGCACCGCAGGCGAATGGCGAAGACACCAGCCCCGCGATCGGCCTGATTTCGCAATATGTGAAGGATCTGTCGTTCGAAAACCCCAATGCTCCGGCGGTTTTCCAGTGGCAGTCGGCGCCGCAGATGGACGTCCAGTTCAACATCGCCGCCGACGGCGTCGGTGACAATCTGTTCGAAGTGACGCTGAAGATCGACGTCACCGCCAAGCATGACGAAGGCACGGCCTTTGTCATCGAGCTCAAATATGCGGGCCTGTTCGGCGTGCGCAACGTCCCCGACGATCAGCTTCAGCCCTTCTTCCTCGCCGAAGCGCCGCGCATCCTGTTCCCCTTCGCACGCCGCGTCGTTGCCGACGTCGTGCGCGATGGCGGTTTCCAGCCGCTGCTGCTCGACCCGATCGATTTCCACGGCCTGTTCATGCAGCAGGTGCAGGCGCAGGCCGAACAGGCGGGCGACGCCGCGCCGGTCGGCCAGGCCTGATCCCGACAGCGGCGGCCGGCTGATCCGATGAGCAGCCTGGTCAAGAGCGTCGGGACGATCGGCGGGCTGACGCTGCTCAGCCGGATCTTCGGCTTCGCGCGCGACATGCTGCTTGCGCGCGTGCTCGGAGCCGGGCTGGCGGCCGACGCCTTTCAGCTCGCCTTCACCCTGCCCAACACCTTTCGGCGGCTGTTTGCCGAGGGCGCCTTCTCGGTCGCCTTCGTGCCGATGTACAGTCGCGCGCTGCACAGCAGCGAAGGCGACGGCGAAGCGGCGGCGGCGCGCTTCGCCGACGATGTGCTGTCGGTCTTTCTGTGGACGCTGCTCGTCTTTTCGGGCGTCATGATGGCCGTAATGCCGGGAATCGTGTGGATTCTCGCGCGTGATTTTGGCAGCGTTCCCGGCAAGTTCGAGCTGGCGGTCTTCCTCAGCCGCGTCACCTTTCCCTATCTGGCGCTGATCAGCCTCGTCGCGATGCTGTCGGGCCTGCTGAACGCGCGGTCGCGCTTTGCGCCCGGCGCCTTTGCGCCCGTGATCCTCAACATCGTGCTGATCGGCGGGATCATCACCGGCTGGTGGCTGCGCGGCGACAGTCACGACGACCGGATCGTCGCGATCGCGCTCGCGGCAGCGGTCAGCCTCGCGGGGGTTGCCCAGCTTGCCTATCTGTGGTGGGCGGTGCGACGCGCCGGGCTGCGCCTGCATCTGCGGCTGCCGCGGCTGACGCCCGAGGTCCGGCGGCTGGGCATGCTGATCCTTCCCGCGACGTTCGGCGCGGGCATCTACCAGATCAGCCAGTTCGTCGACACCTTCTTCGCCACCTCGCTGCCGCAGGGGTCGCTAACCTTGCTCAAGCTCGCTGACCGGCTCAACCAGTTGCCTCTCGGCATTGTCGGCATTGCGCTCGGCACAGCGATCCTGCCGATGCTGTCGCGCCATATTCACAGCGGCGACGCCGCCGAGGCGCAGCGGTTGCAGAGCAATGCCTTTGAAATGGCGACGCTGCTCACCCTGCCCGCCGCCGCGGCGCTTGCCATTTGCGCGCCCGCCTTCGTCACCGCCTTTTTCGTCGGCGGCAAATTCACCGCGGCCGACGGCGCAATCATGGCCCATATCGTCGTGGCACTGGTCGCGGGGCTGCCGGCCTATGTGATCGTCAAGATATTGAACCCCGGCTTCTTCGCGCGCGAAGACACACGGACGCCGGTGTGGACCGCGCTCGCCGCGCTCACCCTCAATATTGCGATCAACCTCTATGTCGTGGAACGCTATGGCATCGTCGGACTCGCCGGGGCGACCGCAGCGTCGGCAAGCTTCAACTGCCTGCTGCTCTATGCCGTGCTCCACCGCCGCGGCTGGTTCCATTTTACCGCCCGGCTGGCAAGCCGGATCGCACGGCAGATCGTCGCGGTCGCGGCAATGTCGGCGCTGCTCGTCTGGCTGATGCCCGTCGTCGCCCCCTATTATGGCGGCAATGTCGCCGAACGGGTCGGCGCGCTCGCCGCGCTCGTGCTGGCGGGCGGCGCGACCTTTTTCGCCATGGCTTTCCTTGTCGGTGCGCTTGACAAGGATCTGGTCGCCATGCTGACGCGGCGCCGCGGCAAGCCCGCGCCAACACAGGAGTAAGACATGCGGATCGTTTCGGGCATCCAGCCCACCGGAAATTTGCACCTAGGCAATTATCTGGGCGCGATCCGCAACTGGGTGCGGATGCAGGATCAGGTGGCGAGCGAAGGCGGCGACTGCCTGTTCTTTCTGGCCGACCTGCACGCAATCTCGATGCCGCACGTCCCGGCCGATCTGACCGCAAACACCCGCGCGATGACTGCGGCGCTCGTCGCCTGCGGCATCGACCCCGACCGTTCGACCCTGTTCAACCAGGCGCGCGTCCCCGCGCATGCCGAGCTGCAATGGCTGCTCAACGGCACCGCGCGGATCGGCTGGCTGAACCGGATGACGCAGTTCAAGGACAAGTCGGGCAAGAATCGCGAGGGCGCCTCGGCGGCGCTCTACACCTATCCGGTGCTGCAGGCGGCCGACGTGCTGCTCTATCAGGCGACGCACGTTCCCGTCGGCGAGGACCAGAAGCAGCATCTGGAGCTGGCGCGCGACATCGCGCAGAAGTTCAACAATGACTATGCGAGCGCGGAAGACCCGGTCTTCACCCTGCCCGAACCGATCATCCCGCCCGACGCGGCACGGATCATGAGCCTGCGCGACGGGTCGGCCAAGATGTCCAAATCCGATCCGTCGGACATGAGCCGCATCAACCTGACCGACGATGCTGACACGATGATGCAGAAGGTGAAGAAGGCGAAGACCGATCCCGAACCGCTGCCGTCCGAGGCCGCAGGGCTGGAAGGGCGGCCCGAGGCGCGCAATCTGGTGGGGATTTACGCCACGCTTGCCGACTCGAGCACCGACGCGGTGCTGCAACAGTTCGGCGGGCAGGGCTTCGGCGCGTTCAAGCCCGCGCTCGGCGAGCTGCTGGTCGAGCGGCTGGCGCCGATCAACGCGCGCTTCGTCGCGCTCAAGGACGACCAGACGGCGCTCGACGCGATCCTCGACAAGGGCGCCGACAAGGCACGCGCGCTTGCAAAGCCGACGCTCGACACCACATATAAGGTCTTGGGGCTTTGCCGCTAAGTCATTGTCTGTGTGGAACGGAGCTGCGACGAAGCGGGTTAAACCAAGGTTCAGCCGCGCCGGCGTAGTCATGCTATAAACGGTGTGTGCTGTGCGCGCACCGAATCACGGAGCATGATGATGAGCAAGACAATCTTTCGGCGTCTGGGACTCGCCGCCATGACGGGCGCGGCGCTGGTGATGGCCGGCTGTGCCGCCACGCCCTTCCGCGCCGATGTCGCGCGCTTCCAGACCCAGCTTCCTGCACCGCAGGGGCAGAGCTTCGCGATCGAGGCGAATGACCCGGCGCTGCAGGGCGGGATCGAGTTCAATCAATATGCGACGCTCGTCGCGGGTGAACTGACGCGCTATGGCTATCGTCCCGCCGCCCCCGGCGAAAAGGCCGACATGGTCGTGCGCATGGATTATGGCATCGACAAGGGGCGCGAACGCGTCGTCTCCTCGCCCGGCTTCGGCAATCCCTGGTACGGCGGCTATTACGGCCGCGGCTTCTATTCGCCGCCCGTGATAGTGCGCGGCCCCCGCGGGCGCCGCTATATCTACGGCTGGCGCGACCCCTTCATGTGGGGCGGCTTCGGCCCGAGCTGGGGCTATAATGACGTCGAAAGCTTCACCGTCTACACCAGCGACCTCAATCTGCAGATCAGCCGCGCCGCCGACGGCTATCGACTGTTCGAAGGCCATGCACAGGCGCAGTCACGCGATAATGACCTGACGCAGATCGTTCCCAATCTTGTCGAGGCGATGTTCACCAACTTCCCCGGCAATTCGGGCGAACGGGTGCGCATCACCGTGGCGCCGCCCGAAAAGAAGTAACCGCCAAAGGTGGTTTTGTAAAAGCCCGCCTTCAGGCCGAAGGCGGGCTTTTTCGTGCGCGACCTATCGATCAGGCCCCGCCGCTGCGATCGCGGCGAGCGCGCTTTCGAGGCGGGCGTCGCCATCGCCTTCGACCCAGGCCCAGGGCAGGCGGCGGCGGTCGAGTTCAGCGATCGCGACATCCATGAACTGCCGCCGTGCAAGGTCGCTTCCGAACAGCCGTGTGCCGTCCTCGCGCCACGGCAGGTCGAGCGCGGGGACGAGGTAGAAGTCGGCGACATCACTCCAGGCGTCGATTTCGGGCAGGCGCCGGCCGAGCAGCATGATCGCCCACGCCTGCGTCATCAGCGGATCGGTGTCCGAGATCACCCACGCCGGGACTTGCGCGAGGGCAAGCTTCGTCGCGGCAACATGGCCGTGAAAGATGGCGAGCAGGTCGCCGGCATCGAGATCGGTGCCGTTCGCCTCGCAATAGGTGCGACCATATTCGGGGATGACCACGCCGCCCAGACGCGCGGCAAGACGCGGCGCCAGCTTCGACTTGCCGGTCGATTCGGCGCCGTGGAGGCCGATATGGCGCGTCATGCAGGCATCGCTGCGGGCGCTGCGGCGGCGCGGCGCCACTGGATCAGCCCGTCGATCGACAGTCCCAGCAGGACGACATAGACCGCGCTGGTCGCATAAAGGCCGCGCCAAGCGAACAGCGGCACCGCGATCAGATCGACGAGAATCCACAGCCACCAGCTTTCGACCCGGCGCCGCGCGAGCAGCCATTGCGCCGCGATGCTGAGCATCGCGATGCCGCCGTCGATCCACGGCGCCGCGGCGTCGGTGTAGCGGTGCATCGCCGAGCTCCACGCGACCCAGGCTACCCCAACAGCGGCGCCCCATCGCCAGCGATCGCGGCCGGGCATCCATCCGACGGGCACGCCGCTGTCGTCGCGCGCGCGAACCCAGCTGAGCCAGCCGTAAAGATTGAGGACGAAGAAAAATCCCTGGAGCAGCATGTCGCTGTACAGCTTCGCTTCGTAGAAGACGAAGGCATAGAGGGTGACGGCAGCGAGCGCGAAAGGATAGTTCCACACCTTGCGCATCGCGACCAGCGCGACGTTGATCAGGACGAGCGCGGCGGCCAGCCACTCGAGCTGGCTCACTGCGCCGTCTCCGCGCCGCCGGCTATCCGCGGGCGGGTCCACAACCCGTCGCGGGCAATGCGCCGCAGCGGCGGGCGGCGCAGCACCGACCAGCCGGCGCGCGCCACCCAGCCGAATTTCGCGGCGGGCGTCGTCGCGGTGCGATGGTCCCACGCATGATCGCCGCGGCGCCGCACCGCCCGCGCGATGTCGCCATAGATGCCCGCGGCCGCAAGCACCGCCCAGCGGCTGCGCGGCGGCAGCTTGCGCGCCCCCCAGCGCGCCGACGCTTCATATTCTCCGGCCATTTCCGCGAGCCATTTCGCCATCACGGCAAGACGCGGACGAAAGGCGGGATGCATATGCTGACCCGGCGGAATGTCCAGCTCGACCAGCCAGTCGACCGGCAGATAGCAGCGGTCGGCCGCCGCATCTTCGGCAATGTCGCGCGCAATATTGGCGAGCTGGAATGCTATGCCGAGGTCGGACGCACGGTCGAGCGTCGTTTCGTCCGTCGGATCGACCCCCATGACGAGCGCCATCGCGATGCCGACCGCGCCCGCGACATGATAGCAATAGCGCAACAGATCGGCCTCGCTGCGCGGGCGCCAGTCGGCGGCGTCGAGTTCGAAGCCCGCGACGATGTCGTCGATCACCGCGCGCGGGATCGCGACCTCGGTCAGCAACAGGCCAAGCGCGTCGAAGGCGGGGTCACCTGTGGGGTCGCCGGCAAAGGCGCGATCGGTCAGGTCGCGGATGCGCGCGACCGCCGCCACCGGGTCGTGCCCCGCGCGCATGGTGCCGCCATGATCCTGCCCGTCGGTCAGATCGTCGGCGGCGCGGCACCAGGCATAGAGCAGCAGCACCCGTTCGCGTGTCCGCCGGTCGAACAGCCGGCTGGCGAGCGCAAAGCTTTTCGACCCGCGCGCGATGCTGTCGTGCGCAAAGCGGTGCAGGGCCGCCGCATCATAGCCCCCGGCCGCGGTCATTACAGATCGTCGGCCTTCATCGCGAAGATCGGCTCGTGCGGCTGGTAAGCGGCCATCTTGTCGAGCAGTTCGCCGATTCCCGCATCGACAATCATGATCCCGGCGTGCGCGGGCCGGATGAAGCCGACGTCGATCATCCGGCGATTGAAGGCGATCAGATCGTTATAGAAACCCGCCGCGTTGAGCAGCCCGACCGGCTTGGCATGATAGCCGAGTTGCGCCCAGCTGATCGCTTCCCACAATTCGTCCATCGTCCCGACGCCGCCGGGGATGGTCAGAAAGCCGTCCGACAGGTCGGTGAACATCTTCTTGCGTTCGTGCATACCCGAAACGACGTGCAGTTTGGTGCAGCCGCGATGCGCGACCTCGGTCCCGACGAGCGCATCCGGGATCACCCCGATCACCTCGCCGCCCGCTTCGAGGGCGCTGTCGGCGACCGCACCCATCAGCCCGAGCCGGCCCCCGCCATAGACGACCCCGATTCCGCGGCTCGCCAGCGTCCGGCCGACGTGGCGCGCGGTTTCCATATAGATCGGGTCTTCGGGGGTTGCGGACCCACAATAGACGGCAATGCGTTTCATCATTCTTCCAACATCAATTGGGCGGTCGCCTTCGCGCTGCCGACGACACCTGGAATACCGGCGCCCGGATGCGTCCCGGCGCCGACGAAGTAAAGGTTCGAAATCATATCGTCGCGATTATGGGCGCGAAACCACGCGCTCTGCCATAGCACGGGTTCGAGGCTGAAGGCGCTGCCAAGATGCGCCGACAGATCGCGGCCGAAATCGGCGGGCGTATAGTGAAAGCGCGTGACAAGATTGGCGCGGAGTCCGGGCGCGACGCGGCGCTCGACCTCTTCGAGGATCGCGTCGGCAAAACGCGCGCCGAAATCGCCGTCCCAGTCGGCCTTCGCCTTGCCGAGATGCGCGACCGGGGCGAGTGCGTAGAAGGTCGAATGGCCGGGCGGCGCCATGCCGGGATCGGTGATGCTGGGATGATGGAGGTAGAGCGAGAAATCGTCGGGCACCCTCCCGCCATAGATGTCGTCGAGCAGCCCCTTGTAGCGCGGGCCGAAGAGGATGCTGTGGTGCGCGACGTCCGGATAGTCGCCCTTCGCGCCGAAATGGATGACGAAGAGCGATGGCGACCAGCGCTTGCGCGCCAGGCTTTTGGCGACCTTTGCCCCGCGCGAATGGTCGAGAAGATCTCTATAGCTGTGCATCAGGTCGCCGTTGCACGCGACCATATCGGCCGCACCCTGCCAGCCGCCGACGGTCACCACCCCGGTCGCGCGATCGCCCTGCGTCTCGATCCGCGCCACTGGATCGTCCAGCCGCAGCACCCCGCCCAGCCGCTCGAACAATCGCACCATCGCCGCGACCAGCGCGTTGGTGCCGCCGCGCGCGAACCACACGCCGCCGTCCTTTTCGATGGTGTGGATCAGCGCATAGATGCTGCTGGTCGTCATCGGATTACCGCCGACAAGCAGCGTGTGGAACGACAGCGCCTGCCGCAGCCGTTCGTCCTTCACATAAGAGGATACGATCGAATAGACGCTGCGCCATGCCTGATATTTCGCAAGCGCAGGCGCCGCGCGAAGCATCGCGGCGAAATCGAGGAAGGCGACCGAGCCGAGCTTCACATAGCCTTCTTCATAAACCCCGCGCGAATAATCGAGAAAACGCTCGTACCCCGCGACATCGGCGGGATCGAGCTTCGCGATTTCGGCGCGCAGCGCCGCCTCGTCGTTCGAATAGTCGAAGTTGGTGCCGTCGGGCCAGTTCAGCCGATAAAAGGGGGTGACGGGCACAAGATCGACGTCGGCCGCCATGTCCTGACCACTGAGCGCCCAGAGTTCATTGAGGCAGGGCGGGTCGGTGATGACGGTCGGCCCCGCGTCGAACGTGAACCCTTCGCGCTTCCAATGATAGGCGCGCCCGCCGGGCTTGTCGCGCGCTTCGACGACCGTGGTCGCGATGCCCGCCGACTGGAGCCGGATCGCGAGCGCAAGCCCGCCGAACCCCGCACCGATAACGATGGCCCTTCGCGTCATAGCCAGTCGAAACTCCCGATCGCCCTGATCGCCCGCCCGATAGGCACCGGCGGGCGGCCCGACAAGAGACGCAGCCGGTCGGCACCGCTCGACGCGCCGGCGTAGAAGCGCGCGATGAGTGCCGGCGACAGGCGATAGAAGCGCTGGAAGATGCGATAGCGCTCGGCCGGTTCCGCCGCGCGGAACAGCATCGCGCCGAGCATGCGGTAAAAGCGCTGACGCCGCCACGCGGTCGCCGCATCGGCGCGCAGCCGCGCGCCCAGATCGGCGCGATCGACGAGCGCGGGAAGCGCCGCCGCGGCGCGCACCGCGTCGGGCAGCGAATAGCCGGTCGTGGCGTGAAAGCGACCCGCGCGCACGCCAGTACGCGCCACGGCGTCGTCCCGCGGCCAGATCGCGTCGAAATCGCCCGCCATGACGACGGGCAGCCATCCGGTTTCCTCGCGCGCGACTGCACTGACCGTCCACCCGCGCGCCGCCGCATAATCGGCGATCCGCGCGCGAACCGCGCCGACGTCAAGGTCGGCATCGTCGCCATAATAGGTGTCCTCGACGAAGACGGTCTCGGCATCGAAAGGCAGACAGTAGACAAAGCGATAACCGCCAATCTGATCGACCGTCGCATCCATCACCACGGGCTGAGTGAGGCCGTGTCCACCCGCCACGCGCAGAGCCTGCCCGACGAATTTCTGCCAGCCGCAATCGACCCCCGTGAGGTCGCCGATCCCGCGCGCGTCGATGACGTGGCGCGCGGCGAGCCGGTCGCCGCCCTCCAGCAGCACCGATTGCGGCGCGAGCCGCGTCGCCGCCTTAGCGATCAGCCGTTCGGGCGGCAGCAGCGCGGCGACCGCCTCCGCCAGCGTTTCGCTGTCGATGCTGTTGTAGGGCATGGCAATCGCCCGGCGATAGGCGGGAAAGGCAATGTCATAGCCGCTCCAGCGATGCGCGATCAGCGGCTCGATCAGCCAGCGGTCGCGCGCCGCGACGTCGCCGTCGAAAAAGGACCAGAGATGATTGCCGCCGACCGGCCCCGGCTCGATTAGCCGCACGTCGAGATCGGG
Source organism: Sphingopyxis sp. Q841 (assembly GCF_052384365.1). Classification (NCBI taxonomy): domain Bacteria; kingdom Pseudomonadati; phylum Pseudomonadota; class Alphaproteobacteria; order Sphingomonadales; family Sphingopyxidaceae; genus Sphingopyxis; species Sphingopyxis sp. Q841. The sequence goes on from NZ_JBQSUM010000001.1 coordinate 1,397,391, forward strand.
GCGCCGCCGCGCCAGCGCGAGCGTTGCCAACCCGCCGGCGAGCCCGCCGCCGACGATGGCAATGTCGCAAGAGTCGGAATCGGCGCGGTTCATCCAGCAGCCCTAGCGAGGCTGGCGGCGAGCGGCTATCGCTTTCGCATGGCAGCGCTAGTTCCCGTCATCCGCTCCGCGACCCCTGACGATGCCAGGGCCATCGCCGCAATCTATGCGCACCACGTCGCACACGGAACCGCCAGCTACGACACCGAACCGCGCAGCACGCTCGCCACCGCGGCGTTGATTTCGGAGCATCGCGCAAAGGGCTGGCCCTTTCTGGTCGCCGAGGCGGCCGACGGCGGGCCCCTGGGCTATGCCTATGCCAGCCAGTTCCGCCCGCGCGCCGCCTATGCCTGGGCGTGCGAGGACAGCATTTATGTGGCCCCGGCGCAGCAGGGACGCGGGGTCGGCCGAGCCTTGCTCGCCGCGCTGCTCGACGCCGCCGAAGTATCTGGCTTCCGCACGATGGTCGCGGTGATCGGCGGCGCCGAGCCTGCCTCGATCGCGCTCCACGCGGCGGCGGGTTTTGTCCATGCGGGGCGCCTCGCCGGCATGGGCTGGAAGCATGGGCGCTGGCTCGACACCGTCTATATGCAGCGCCCGCTCGGCGACGGCACCGCGAGCGCGCCCGCATGAGCGCCGCGCTCGCTATCGCGCTCTCGGCGCTTGTGATGACCTTGATCGTCGGCGGACGCTATCTGCTGAGCAGCGGAGGATTTGCACTCGCAACGCGGCTCAAGCATCCCGGTCTCTATCGCGGGCTCGAGACGCAGATGCGGCGAGAAATCGGCTGGAGCCTTGCCAGCGCAGCGATTTACGGCATTCCGGCGGGCATCGTCGCCTGGGGATGGCAGGCGCGAGGCTGGACGCGCATCTACACCGACGTCCACGCCTTTCCCCTCTGGTATCTGCCGGTCAGCCTCTTCGTCTATCTGCTGCTTCACGACACATGGTTCTATTGGACGCATCGCTGGATGCACCAGCCGCGACTGTTCCGCATCGCGCATGCCGTGCATCACCAGAGCCGGCCGCCGACCGCATGGGCGGCGATGAGCTTTCACCCGTGGGAAGCTATCACCGGCGCGCTCGTCATTCCGGCGCTGGTCTTTGTCGTTCCTGCCCATGTCGCGGTGCTGGGTCTCGTGCTCGCGATCATGACGCTGATGGGGGTCGGCAATCATATGGGGTGGGAGATGTTCCCGCGCGCACTCGTTCATGGACCAGCAGGGCGCTGGCTGATAACCGCGACGCACCATGAGCAGCATCACGCTGCCTATCGGGGGAATTATGGTCTTTACTTCCGCTTCTGGGATAAGGCATGCGGCACCGATATCGGGCTGGGCAGCTTTGGCGGCGCTCGTGCCGCTGCCGGTCGCGGCGACCGCGCCGCCTCACGCTCCGATGACCGGCCCGACGGTTGAAGTCAGCATCACCGGCCTGCGCAACGTCAAGGGACAGATTCTTGTCTGCCTGACCGCCAACCCAAAGGCCTTTCCCGACTGCAGCAAGGACAAGGCGTCGGTGCAGATGGCGGTAAAGGCGGCCGACGCCGGCGATTTCAAAATTCGCGGGGTCGCCGCCGGAACCTATGCCATCGCGGTGGTCCATGACGAGAATGGCAACAACAAGATGGACATGGCGCTGTTCCTGCCAAAAGAAGGCTTCGGCTTTTCGCGCGACCCGGCGATCCGCATGGGGCCACCGAAGTTCAAATCGGCGAGCTTTGCCGTCACCGGCGACATGCGCCAGTCGATCAAGATGAAATATATGCTGTGACGATTGTGGGCGACGCGGCCGCCCGCTAAAGCAGCGCGCGTGACCGGCCTCCCCACCCGCATCGCTTCGATCGCCGACCGCTGGCCCAAAGGGCTCGCGCTGTTGCTCGGTCTGATTTCCGCAACCGGTTTTGCGCCGCTGAATCTCTGGCCGCTGACGCTGCTTGCGCTCGCGGGATGGATGCTGCTCGTCGCGCGGAGTCCGCGGGGCGCGCGTGCCTTCGGGATCGGCTGGGGCTTCGGGGTCGGCCATTTCGCGCTAGGGCTCAACTGGATTGCGACCGCCTTCACCTATCAGGCGGCGATGCCCGCATGGCTGGGGTGGATCGCGGTGGCACTGCTGTCGCTGTATCTTGCGATTTACCCAGCGCTGGCGGCTTGGGGGGCGTGGACCATCCAATGGTTCGCCGCCCCCGCCAAGCCTGCCCTGAGCGCCGGCAAGGCAGCCGAAGGGGCGGGGACGACGCTCTCCTTCATCTTCGCCTTCGCGGGGCTGTGGACGCTGGCCGAGTGGCTGCGGAGCTGGGTTTTCACTGGCTTTGCGTGGAATCCGCTGAGCGTCATCCTGGTGCCAGTTATCCCGCTTCTGTCGCCGGTGCGGTTTATCGGAACTTATGGCGTGTCGGCCATCGTCATTTTGCTGGCCGGCTTTCTATTACTCCAAGCAGTTCAGTGGTTGCCGCGCTGGTGGCGAGCCCTGATGCCGTCCTTTCGCGACGGCACCTTCCCGTCGGTCATATTGGGCGGGGCAATTTTCGCCCTGTTTGCGCTCACGATACCGTTAACGCACATGGCGCAGCTAGACGACTTGGGAAGAGCGCCAGCCAAAGCGGGGCAAGCAATTCCCATCACCGTCGTCCAGCCCAATGTCGGACAGCAGGACAAGTGGGAAGGCGACAAGGCCGACGCCAATTTCGCCAAGCTCGCGCGGCTGACGACGCCCCGGTCGGACGCGCCGCGGCTGATCCTTTGGCCCGAAGCGGCGATCCCCGACTATCTCGAGACCGGTTATCCCGCGGTCTATTACGACCGCTCGCCCGCCGAGGCGCGTGGGCGGCTGACCGCGCTGATGAACCCCGGCGACTTGATGCTGCTCGGCGCGCTCAAGCTGGAGTTCGACCGCACGGGGCAGGCCGTGGGCGCGCGCAACGCGGTGATGACGGTCCATGCCGATGGGACGCTCGGCCCGCGGTATGACAAGGCGCATCTGGTGCCCTATGGCGAATATCTGCCGATGCGGCCGCTGCTTTCGGCGATCGGCCTGTCGCGCCTCGCCCCTGGCGATCTCGATTTCTGGCCCGGTCCCGGACCTCACACGCTCGACCTGGGCGCCTTCGGCAAGGCGGGGCTGCAAATCTGTTACGAAATCATCTTCTCGGGCGAGGTCGTCGACCGCGCCCACCGCCCCGATTACATCTTCAATCCGTCGAACGATGCCTGGTTCGGTGCCTGGGGTCCGCCGCAGCATCTGGCGCAGGCGCGGCTGCGCGCGATCGAGGAAGGGCTGCCGGTGATCCGCGCAACGCCGACGGGGATCAGCGCGGTGATCGACGCCGACGGCCGGATCGTCGAAGCGCTGCCGATGCACGCCGCCGGCCGCATCGATGCCTTCATTCCAAAGGCGCAAGCGCCAACCCTGTTCGCGCGTTATGGCAACATGCTGCCCGTCGGCTTTGCCCTGCTGCTGCTCGCACTCGCCATTGCCTTTCGGCGGCGCGGGCGCTAACAGCGGGGCGACATAAAGTTTCCTTTATATTCGATTCCAAAAGGCTCCCCATGCGCAACAGCTTCCTCTTCACCTCCGAAAGCGTGTCCGAAGGACATCCCGACAAGGTGGCCGATCAGATCAGCGATTCGATCGTCGACCTGTTCCTGGCGAAGGACCCCGAAGCGCGTGTTGCGTGCGAAACGCTGACGACGACGCAGCTCGTCGTGCTGGCGGGTGAAATCCGCTGCAAGGGCGTGTTCGAAGATGGTGAGTGGGCACCGGGCGCGCTCGACGAGATTGAAGCCACCGTCCGCAACACGGTCAAGGACATCGGCTATGAACAGGCCGGCTTCCACTGGAACCAGTTCCGCTTCGAGAATAATCTGCACGGCCAGTCGGCGCATATCGCGCAGGGCGTTGACGAAAGCGCCGACAAGGATGAAGGTGCGGGCGACCAGGGGATCATGTTCGGCTATGCGTCCGACGAAACCCCCGACCTGATGCCCGCGACGCTCGACTATGCACACAAGATTCTCGAACGCATGGCGGCCGACCGCAAGGCGGGCATCGCCCCCTTCCTCGAACCCGATGCGAAGAGCCAGGTCACGCTGCGCTATGCCAACGAACGCCCGGTCGAGGCGACCGCGATCGTCGTTTCGACGCAGCATGCGCCGGGCTATTTCTTCCACGGCGGCGAAGGCGACGAGGCGAAATATCAGGAACTGCGCAAATATGTGCTCGGCGTGATCGCCGACGTGCTGCCGGCCGAATTGCTGACCGCGAACACCGTCTATCACATCAACCCGACGGGACGTTTCGAGATTGGCGGGCCAGACGGCGACGCCGGCCTGACCGGCCGCAAGATCATCGTCGACACCTATGGCGGCGCAAGCCCGCACGGTGGCGGCGCGTTCAGCGGCAAGGACCCGACCAAAGTCGACCGCTCGGCGGCCTATGTCACGCGCTACCTCGCCAAGAATATCGTCGCCGCGGGCCTTGCCCGCCGCTGCACGATCCAGCTTAGCTACGCGATCGGCGTCGCCGAGCCGCTGTCGGTCTATGTCGATCTGCACGGCACGGCGGCGGAAGGCGTGACCGAGGCGGCGCTCGAGCAGCTGCTGCCGCAGCTCGTCCGCCTGACGCCGAAGGGCATCCGCACCCACCTCGGCCTCAACAAGCCGATCTATCGCCAGACCGCCGCCTATGGCCATTTCGGTCGCCAGGCGTCGGGCGATGCCTTCCCGTGGGAACGCACCGACCTCACCGACAAGCTGAAAGCTGCGTTCGCTGGCTGATGCCGCCGCGGCGCTTGCCGCCTCGGCCCGAGGCGGCTAACGCGCGCGGCATGACGGCTTATAAATCCGGCGATCCGACAACGCTCAACCGCCTTTACGGGCGCGCGAAGGGCAAAGCCCTGCGCGCGGGGCAACAGGATCTGATCGACACGCTGCTGCCGCAGATCGCGGTTCCGGCCGAAGGGCCGGTCACCGCGTCATTGCTGTTCGGCGACGCCGAAGGAGCCGGGCGTCCGCTGCACTTCGAGATCGGTTTCGGCGGCGGCGAACATATGGCGGGGCGCGCCGACATGTTGCCTGACCACGGCTTCATCGGCGCCGAGCCCTTCCTCAACGGCGTCGCGCAGGCGCTGGTGCATGTGTCGGGCGACCATGGCCGGAGCCTGCCGCTCGCCAATGTCCGTATCCACCATGGCGACGCGCTCGAGGTGCTGCGCCGCATCCCCGACGGGGCGCTGAGCTTCGCCTATTTGCTCCACCCCGACCCGTGGCCCAAGGCGCGCCATGCCAAACGGCGGATGATGAACGACGGCCCGCTCGACCTGATCGCCGCCAAGCTGAAACCCGGCGGCGAATTTCGCTTCGGCACCGACCATCCGGTCTACCTTGCCCACGCGCTGATGGTGATGCGGCGCCACCGCCACCAGTTCGAATGGCTGGCGCAAAGCGCACAGGATTTTCTGGTGCGCCCCGGCGGCTGGCCCGAAACCCGCTACGAAGCCAAGGCGCGCGCGCAGGGGCACGAGGTCTGGTATTTTCGCTATCGGCGCATCTAGATCGTCCGGTCGATTGCCCGCGGCCCTTACATCAACGCGCGATATAGTCCGAAGCAGCTCGTCGCGGTCAGGACGATGCCGACGAGTACGAGCATCAGCTTGGGGGCGATGCGCTTGGCCATGAAGGCGCCGATCGGGGCGGCGCAGACGCCGCCGATCAGCAGCCCGAGCGTCGCGCCTGCGACATCGTCGAGGCCGAGGTGCCAGATGAAGGTTGCCGACACCGCGAGCGTCAGGAAAAATTCGACGCTGTTGACCGTGCCGATCACCTTGCGCGGTTCGGCGCCCTGGACGAGCAGGTTGGAGGTCACGACAGGCCCCCAGCCGCCCCCGCCCGCCGCATCGAGGAAGCCGCCGACGAGGCCGAGCGGCGCAATCACCGTCGGCTTGCGAATTTTCGGCGGATAGAGCAGCCCGCGGATCAGCAGCCACACGCCGACGGCGACGAGATAGGCGAGGACGATCGGCTTGACGATCGCACCGTCGATCGAGGTCAGCAGATAGGCGCCGGACACCCCGCCGATCAGGCCCGGGATGAGCAGGCGGAAGAAGAGGCCCCATTCGATATTGCGGTGGAACAGATGGCTGATCCCCGACACTGCGGTCGTGAATACCTCGACGACATGGATGCGCGCCGATGCAGTGGCAGGCGGCACGCCCATCACGGCGACGAGCAAGGTATTGCAGATCACCCCGAACGCCATGCCGAGCGCGCCGTCGACGAGCTGCGCGGCGAAGCCGATCAGGATGAAGGGCAACAGCGCCGCGAAATCGAAGGTCGACAGATCGAGCATGATTCTTCCCAACTTTTTTAGTTGAGAACTAGCTGCCGCGATTTGCACGGCTTGACCAGCATAAATTTTCTGCGCGCAGCGAAGGATATTATTTGTGCGTCCAGCGGCCGATCAGGCGCCTATCTGGTCGGGCAGATATTCGCGGACATAGTCGATGAAGGCGCGCAGCTTGGGCATCACCTGCTTGCGGCTGGGGTAATAGAGGAACAGCCCGCTGGTCGCGTCGGCATAGTCGGTGAGCACCAGTTCGAGCTCGCCCGTTTCGACCATCTTCTTCGCCATCGGCTCGGCCATCATCCCGATCGCGACGCCGGTACGCATCGCGACCAGCGCGGCGATCCAGTCGTTGACGATCACCGGCCCGGTCACCCCGACCTCGAATTCGCGGTTCCCCTGCGCAAAGGTCCACGGCATCAGCGCCCCCGTCGCCAAGCGGAAGCGGATGCAGCGATGATCTTTCAGATCTTCGGGCCTTTCGGGACGCCCGAAGCGGTCGAGATAGGCAGGCGAAGCGGCCGCGACGAAGCGAAACGGGCCGGTGAGGCGAATAGCGATCACATCGGCATCGAGCGATTCACCCATCCGGACGCCGGCGTCGAAGCCCCCGGCGCTCAGGTCGGCGAGCGCGTCGTCGGCATAGATTTCCAGCTCGATCTCGGGATAGGCGTCGACGAAACCCGCGATGATCGGCTCGAACATCGGCTGCACCGCGCCGCGCATCAGGTTGATGCGCAGCCGCCCCGCCGGACGGTTGCCCAGGTTGCGCGCCGCTTCATAGGCGTCGGCCAGCCCGGCAAAGGCAGGCGCGGCGCGTTCGAGGAACATTTCGCCCGCCTGCGTCAGCCCGACGCTACGCGTCGTCCGCATGAACAAAGGTGCGCCGACGCGCGCTTCCAGCGTCTTGATCGTCTGGCTGATCGCCGAGGGAGATACGCCCAGATCAGCTGCCGCGGCGGAAAAGCTCCGCCTTTCCGCGACACGCAGGAAAGCTTCGATCCCGTCGAGCGCCCCATGGGGGATTGTTAAATCCTGCTTCAAGGCACTTGCAGATTATAGAGGATTATCTAAGTGCGCAAGCGCGCCTAAAAAGGTTGCACAACGAAACGAAAGGAAACCTCTCCCATGACCAATCAGCTCTCCTCTTTTCGCCGCTTTCCCACCGCTTTCGCGATCGTCGCCGGTTCGGCGCTCGCCTTCGGCGGCCTGATCGCTTCGACGTCGCCGGCCTATGCGCAGGGCAGCGCCGATTATCGCTGCACCGGCCTTGCCGACCAGGCGAACACCGCCGCCGACAGCGCCCAGGGTGGCAAGCAGGCCAGCGCGAAGCGCTTCGTCGCCACCGGCAAGAAGCTGTGCGAAGCGGGCAACGAACGCGCCGCCGCCAAGCAGTTCCGCGCCGCGCTCAAGGTTGCCGGCGTCGATGAAGCGACCGACAGCCAGGTTGCATCGCGCTGATCGAATAAGCCACGACACCATCTCCGGTCCGTCCTCTCTCCCTCTCCCCGGACGGACGCACAACTGGGGCGGCACCGAAACGGGCCGCCCCATTTTGTTTCAGCGATCGGCAAGCCCGATCCGGTCGCGCAGATACCATAAGGGCAGATGCGGCCGCGCAAGCGCCTTGTTGATCGCATAGGGCCACCAGCCGGGACCGAGCGGGACGTAGAGGCGCGTGCCGACCCCGCGCGTCCGCGCGGCGACGAGGGTGCGGCGCCCGGGCAGCCCGCGCAATTGTTCAAGCTCGCACGGGGTTCCCGCCGCAAGCAACCGGTCGAGCGCGGCAGCAGCCAGCGCAGGCTTGTGCGTCGCCACCGCTACGGGTGCCGCGCGCCCGGCGAGAGCGTCGATCAGCGTCCGATAGGCGGCATCGCCATCCGCCGCATCGCAAAGCGGATCGGCCCATTCGCCCTTCACCACCCGGATACGCGCCGATGTCCCGGACAGGCGCGCGGCATCTGCGGCGCTGCGCCGCCAGCGCGCGGGCAAGGCGATGCCGCTGTCCGGAAAGTCGGGCAGCAGGGCGGCAAGCGCATCCAATGTCGCGTCGGCATCGGCGGGGGCATGGGCATCAAGCAGCACCGGCAGCCCCGCGGCCGCGCCCACCTCGGCAATCCGGCGCAGCCGCTGCGGACAAAAGCCCAGCGGCGGCGCCTTGACCGACAAATAGCTTCCCGGCGGCAGCGGAGTGGCGGCGATCCGGCCGTAAGCAGCCACGATGGCGTCGGCGTCATCGGCATCGCCCTGAAAATAGCCGATCGTCACCGCGATACCGCCGCGCGACAGCCGCCGGGCGACCCGTGAGCCCGCCGCGGCGTCGGGAACCGGAAGCCAGCTGCCCGCCTGCTGCGGCAGTGCATAGCGCCGCGCGCGCAGCCAGCGCCAGAGCGGCCTATCCTTCATGTGCTGCGCCGGACCAGGCGTTTCCACACCCAATGGGCGCCGTCGGCGGCGAGCGCCAGCGCCCCCGACACGCTTGCCGGATAGGTGCGCACGCGCACGCACGCGCGCTGTTCCTGCGTCCAGAAGCGGGTGATCCAGCCCTCGGCCTCGCCGAGCAGTTCGTAGCTGCGCAGGCCCTCGCCCGCCGCCCAGCGCAGCGTGTGGAGCATCAGCAGCGTCCCCGGCGAGCATTTGCCGAAGCGGTCGTCGTGGCCAATCTTGAACAGCCAGTATCGATCGTCGCTGACCAGCGCCAATTGCATCGCCACCGCTTCGCCGCCGATCCGCATGAAGGACAGCCGGAACCGGCCCTCGGCGGCGGCATCGCGAAAAAAGCGGCGGAAGAAGGTCTCGCGGCGGCGGTCGACCGCGATCGCGCTTCCCGCCTCCAGCTTCCAGCTCTTCGCCTCGACCCCGATCGCTTCGTCGAACAGCGCGTCGAAATCCTGCAGGCCCGGCGCCAGCGTCTCGAACGTGACCGGCCCCAGCGCCTCGGCGCGCCGGGCCGCGCGCCGGAAATCGGACCGGCGGCCCGAATTGAAGTGGCTTTCGGGATCGCGCCAGCTTTCGTCGAGCACGATCAGCGGGCAGGGCATCGCCGGGCGCACCGACAGCAGGCCGCGCCCGTGCATCGCGCGGCGCAGCGCCGGCAGCAGCGGCGAGTCGGCGGAAATCCGGTCGAAGGAGAGCGGCTGGTGCAACCGCGCGAGCGCGCCCGCGATCGGGGCGGCATCATCGGGCCGCGCCGCAAGCAGATCGCCCGGCTCGAACAGTTCGCGCGATCCCGCGATGCGCCAGCGGCCGATCGCGCCCGCGTCGCGGCACAGCGGCAGGAGCGCCGAAATCGTGCGGCCGGCGCGCAGTCCGAGCAGCTTGCGGCGCTGCCCTTCGATCAACGGGGTCAGCGCGGCGGCGAAGGCGTGACTCTGGGTTGGCCAGCGGCCATGGGGTTCGAGCGCGCGCCATTCTTCGGCCAGCCAGGCGCTGCCGTCCCAGCGCGCAAGATCGATCGCGCGCGCCGAATGCGGCGGCGCCATTTGCGCGTGTCGGTCGGCGCGCTTGAAGAAATGCGCATGCAGCAAATTCTGCCCCTCTCGCCTGCGCGAATAGCGCGGAAAGGCTAATAAATGTCTGCGCGGCGCGGATCATCGCTTGACGCCGCGCGGGGCTTGCGGGAGGCAGGCGCGATCGATGCGACGGGAGGCGGCGATGACGGGCGACAAGACATCGGTGTTCGCGGACGACTGGTCGGGCGAGATGGGGCAGCGCTGGTTGCGCAATGTCGACCATTTCGAAGCGATGCTGGAACCGATCGGCACCGCGCTGCTCGATCGCGCAGCGATCGCGGCGGGCGAGCGCATCGTCGATCTGGGGTGCGGGGGCGGCGCGACGAGCCGCGCGATCGCGGCGCGCGTCGGACCGCGGGGAGCAGTGCTCGGGCTCGACATCTCGCCCGACCTGATCGTCGCGGCGCGCGCGCGGGCCGGCGCCGATTTTCCCGCGCTGCGCTTTTTCTGCGGCGATGCGGCGAGCGCGGTGCTGCCGGCAGCACCTTATGACCGGCTCGTCTCGCGTTTCGGCAGCATGTTTTTCACCGATCCCGTCGCCGCCTTTCGCCACTTGCGGACGCAGCTCGTGCCCGGCGCGCGCTTCGACCTCGCGGTCTGGGGACCGCCACGCGACAATGTCTGGATGATGGCGGTGATGGGGGTGATCCGCGCGCACGTCGACGTACCGCCCGCGACGCCGCGCGCTCCGGGGCCCTTCGCCTTCGAGGATATCGACTATCTGCGCGGCCTGCTCGCCGATGCCGGCTTTGCCCAGGTCGACATCGACGACTGGCGCGGCGATCAGGCGATCGGCGGGCCGGGGCGCACCCCTGCGGAGGCCGCCGACTTTGCGCTCGAATCGATGTCCGCTGCGCGCGTGCTGAGCGAGGCGGGCGCCGATGTGATGGCAGCGGCGCGCGCCGATCTGGAGCGCGTCTATGGCGAGCATCATGATCCCGAAGCGGGGGTTCGCCTCGGCGCGCGCGCCTGGCTGGTGACCGCCGCCTGAGCCTTAGCGCCGCGCGATCAGCGCCAGCCCGTCGGCGAGTGCGGCGCGCGATATTTCGCCGCTGTGACGGCGGACAATCCGGCCCTTGGCATCGACGAACAGGGTCGTCGGCAGCACTAGCCCGCCCGCGGCATCGCCCGTCCGCCCGCTATGGTCGAGATAGACGTGCGTGCCCGTCACCTTGCGCTCGGCCAGATAGGCGGCGACGGTCGCGCTGTCCTGCCCCTGATTGACCAGCAGGATGGGCACGCGCGATGTCGCCGCAACCTCGGCGAGCATCGGCAGTTCGCGCTGGCACGGCGGGCACCATGTCGCCCACAGGTTGATGACCATCGGCTTCCCGCGCAGCGTATCGAGCGCGATCGCGCCCCCCTCCATGTCGGTGAGCATCAGCCCCCGCGCGAGCGGGCGCGGCGCGGGTTCGAGCGCCGGCGCCGCGACCGCATGAACCGCCGCCAGCCCGGCGAGCACGCCAAGCAACAGCGCTGTCGAGCGCGAGCGGCGGAGCCAGACGGCCACCGCCATCCCCGCCGCAGCGATCCCGGCCCAGGGCAGGAAACCACCCTGCCAGACCGCAAGGATCGACCAGGGTTCGGGTGCATAGGCATCGGCGTGGCGCACCACATAGGCGGCGCGCGCCACGAGCAGCCCCACGATGACGGCGATCCAGCTCGCTGTCGCCGCGCGCATATCGCCGCGCGCCGCGATCAGGCTGCCGCCCGCCAGAAACAGCCAGACCAGCGCGACCGCGAGCAGGCGGTCGGCGGCAAGCGCGAGCGGCCCGAGCGAAATCGTCATCGGCGTGGCCGCCGGGCTGCGCGATATGGTCGCGGCGATTTGGTCACATCCAAGTCAATTTCCTTTTGGCTCCCGAAGCGCCCCCTTTGCGCAATCTGATCGGCGAAACGGCGGCGAAAGAAAAGGGACGGCCGCCGGACAGTCGTTCGTTACATGTCGCCCCCGGGCCAATCGCCGATGCGGAGCGTAGCGACCGTGCCGCCCGACGGTGCGCGATCGAGCGCTACATCGCCCCCATAGTCGCGCGCCACATCGCGCGCGATGGCAAGGCCAAGGCCCGATCCGGCGCCGGGGCCAGCGCCGCGCGCGCCGATGCCGAACATAGCATCGCGCTGATCGGGCGGAACGCCCGGCCCGTCGTCGGTAATGGCAATGCGGCGCGCGGCGCCGGCGAAACTATAGTCGATCGTGATGCCCGATCGCGCCCATTTTCCGGCATTGTCGAGCAGGTTCGACAATATCTCGCTCAGATCCTCGGCATCCATGGGAAGCGAAGGGGCAGCGGGATCGAGCGCCGCGGCGGTCGCCGCGAAGCGCTTGCCCGGATGGCAGCGTTCCATCGCGGCGATCAGCGGCGGCAGGATCGCGGCGAGCCGCACGCCGCCGACCACCCCCGCATGCGACCCGCCCGACCGGACGCGCGACAGATGATAGTCGATCTGGCGCTGCATTGTCTCGCTTTCGGACAGGAAGACGTCGGCCGCAGCGCTTTCGGTGCCGCGCTGTTGAAGCCGTTCGGCCTCGTCGGTGACGACGGCGAGCGGGGTGCGCAGCGAGTGCGCCAGCGCGCCCGCGGCGACACGCCCGCGTTCGACGATCTCGGCGTTGCGCGCCAGATAGCTGTTCAACGGATCGACGAGCTGGCGGATTTCGTCAGGAAACAACCCCTCGATGTGATCGGCCTGCCCGCGGCGCAGCGCCGCGATCCGCGCGGCCAGCCGGTTGAACGGCCGGAAGCCGAGCGTGATGATCGCAAGGCCGCTTGCCAGAAGCGCGAGCGCGAGCAGGCTGAGCCACAGACTGAGCTCGCGGGTAAAGCTCGCGATTACGGCGCGCAGCAGGCGCTCGTCGGTGGCGATGACGAAATGCAGCGGGGCGCCGCCCGGCACGGCGCGCTCGAAGCCATAGGTGATCGTGGGCCCCGTTGGGCCGTTTTCGACGCGGTGCAGGATGTCCGGGCTGTGCGCGACATCCTCGTCGAGCGCGCCGCGCGTCATAGAGGGCGACTTCAGCGAGCGATAGCCGGGGCGCCCGATCTGCCAGTAAAATCCGGACAGCGGCACCGCATAGCGCGGATCGGACAGCGGCCGCGACAGGCGGGGGTTGCCCGCCGCATCGAGCACGGTCAGCTCGGCGAGCTCGCGGACATGAACCTCCAGCTCTTCATGATATTGCTGTTCGACATGGCTGCTGAACAGCCGCACCGACGAAAACCACAACGCGCCGATGCCCAGCGCCACCCAGATCAGGATGGCGGCCAGAAAGCGCGCGCGCAGGCTGGAAAAGAGTCGGGTCACAATTCGAGCCGATATCCCAGGCCGCGCACGGTGCGAATAGCGTCGCGTCCGATCTTGCGGCGCAGCCGGCTGATATGCGCCTCCACCGCGTTGCGGTCGCGCTCGGCTTCGAGTGCGTAAAGCTGATCGAGGATGTCGGCTTGCGACAAGATATGTTCGGGACGCCGCATGAAGAGGTGCAGCAGCGCGAACTCCTTGCGACTGAGCGTCAGCGCTTCGCCGTGCAGCGTCGCGGTGGACGCGACGGGGTCGAGCGAAAGCGGGCCGACCGTCAGCGCGTTGCTGCCGCGCCCGCGTCCACGCCGCCACAGCGCATGCAGCCGCGCCAGCAGCTCTTCGAACCGCACCGGCTTGACGATGAAATCATCGGCGCCGCTGTTCAGCCCCTCGACCTTTTCACGCCAGTTGCCCCGCGCGGTCAGGATCAGGATCGGCACCGTCCGCGCGGCGCCGCGCCAGTAGCGCAGCACATCGATCCCGTCGCCGTCGGGCAGTCCCAGATCGAGGATCACCGCGCCCAGCATGTCGATGTCGGGCCAGTCGCGGGCGTCGCCCGCCGACGCGGCGCTGTCGACGGCAATCCCCGCCGCCACCAGCCGCTCGGTCAGGCGGCGGCGCAGTTCGGGATCGTCTTCGACCAGCAATACGCGCATCGGCATCTTGTCCTTGTAGGGATGATCTCATCGTCTTCATCCCGGTGTGATGGTCCTAGCGCAATTGCCTGACGCGACACTGACAAAATGTCAGGCTGGCGTCAGACTCGCTTGGCAGACGGCAGCCATGGACAGGAAAGCCCTTATCGCCGCATCGACCGCGCTCGCCCTTGCGGCGGGTGCCGCAACCCTCTGGTGGTCGAAGGAGGCGCCCCCGCCTGCGCCCGACGGCGGCGAAACGGCCATCGCGCCGGGCAAGCTGACCGCCCGACAGATCGAGAAGCTCGGCATCGCGACCGCAGTCGCGGCGGCCGCCAGCAGTGCCGAGCTTGGCGCGGTCCCTGCGACCGTATCGCTGCCCCCCGATGCGCGGGTCGCGGTGACCGCGCCATTCGACGGGATCGCAGTACGGCTGTTTGTTGTCGAGGGCGAGGCGGTAACGGCCGGTCAGCCGCTCGCCAGCATCCGCGCCGCCGAGCCTGTCCAATATGGCGCGGCGCTGGCGCGCGCGCAGGCGCAGCTGGAAGTTGCGCGCGCCGCCGCGGGCCGCACCGGCCAGCTCGCCAAGGAAGGCATTGTCGCGGGCGCCCGCGCCGACGAGGCGCGCGCCGCGCTGCGCGAGGCTGAGGTCAATGTCGCCGAAAACCGCCGCATTCTCGCGCAGGCCAATGCCGACGGCAGCGGTATGATGACGCTGCGCGCGCCGATCGGCGGCCGGATCGCAGCCGTCAATGTGCAGGCGGGCGGTCCGGTGGGTGGCCTCAGCGCGCCGTTCATCGTCGAAAACACGGCGCGGCTGATGCTCGATCTGCAAATCCCCGAACGGCTCGCGGGCGCCGTTCATCCGGGCACCCCCGTCGAAGTCCGAATGCCCGGCACCGCGCCCGCCACGGGCCGCGTCATCGCGGTCGGCGGCTCGATCGACCCTACGACGCGCGCGCTGACGGCAAAGGCGCGCCTCGACGCCGCGCCCGCACTAGTCAGCGGCAAGTCGGTCGTCGCGATCCTCGGCGGCGTTCAGCCCGTCGCCGGTGCGAGCATCCCTTCCGCCGCGCTGACACGGGTCGGCGACAGGGATGCGGTTTTCGTGAAGGGGGCGGACGGATTCGCGCTGCGCCCCGTCACCGTCGCCAGCCGCGTCGGCGCCAGCGTGACGATAACCGCCGGACTGAAGCCCGGCGAACGCGTCGCAACCTCGGCAATCGCCGAACTCAAGGCCGTGCTGGGCGGCGAATAGGATGCTCGGCAAACTCGTCGAAAAGGCGCTCGCGCTGCGCCTTGCCGTCATCGGTGCCGCGCTGCTGCTGGGCGGCATCGGGGCCTGGTCCTTCGCCAATCTGCCGATCGATGCCTTTCCGGACATCAGCTCGACGCAGGTCAAGATCATCCTGAAGGCGCCGGGAATGACCCCCGAGGAGGTCGAGAGCCGCGTCATCACGCCGATCGAGATGGAGATGCTGGGCATCCCCGATCAGGCGAACCTGCGCTCGGTAGCCAAATATGCGATCGCCGACATCACGATCGATTTCAAGGACGGCACCGACATCTATTGGGCGCGCAGCCAGGTCGCCGAGCGGCTGTCGAATGTCGCGGGCGACCTGCCGGCGACGGTCGAGGGCGGGATGGCGCCGATCTCTACCCCGCTGTCCGACATGTATATGTTCACGCTCGAAGGGCCACAGGATCTGACCGAAAAGCGGCGGGTACTCGACTGGATCATCCGCCCGGCGCTGCGCACCGTTCCCGGCGTTGCCGATGTCAACGCGCTCGGCGGCTTCGCCGAAACCTTCGAGGTGCGCCCGGACAATGGCGCGCTGGCGGCGGCGGGGCTGAGCGTCGAAGATCTGCGGGCGACGATCGAGGCGAGCAATCGCAACGACGGAGCCGGTCGGCTCAAGATCGGCGACGAAGCGCTGATCGTGCGCTCGGTCGGCGCTATCCGCACGCTCGACGATCTCGCCTCGGTCGTGGTGCGCTCGCGGGATGGCGGTATCGTGCGCGTCGGCGACGTCGCGGCGGTGCGCGCCGGGCATCTGACGCGCTATGGCGCCGTCACGAAGGACGGCAAGGGCGAGGCGGTCGAGGGGCTGATCATCGCGCTGCGCGGCGCCGACGCGTCGAAGGTCGTCGACGGGGTCAAGGCGCGGCTCGCGGAAATCCAGCCCAGCCTGCCGCGCGGGATGCGCGTCGACGTCTTCTACGACCGGTCCGACCTCATCGAACGCGCGGTCGGGACGGTCGAGAAGGCGCTGATCGAAGCGACGATCCTCGTCGTCATCCTGCTACTCCTGTTTCTGGGCGATGTCCGCGCGTCGGTCATCGTCGCACTCGCTCTGCCGATGGCGGCGCTGCTGACCTTCATCTTCATGCGGGCGATCGGACTCACCGCCAATCTGATGAGCCTCGGCGGGCTTGCCATCGCGGTCGGCATATTGGTCGACGGCGCCGTTGTCGTCGTCGAAAATGTCGTCGAGCGCTTGTCCGATCCCAGGCATCGCCGGATGGGCAAGTTGCATGCTGTGTTCGTCGCCGCGTCCGAAGTCGCGATGCCGGTCGCCTCGGGGCTCCTCATCATCGCGCTCGTGTTCCTGCCGCTGCTCACGCTCGAGGGGCTGGAGGGCAAGCTGTTCGCGCCCGTCGCGCTGACCATCGTGCTCGCGCTGCTTTCGGCGCTGGTCCTGTCGCTGACGCTGGTGCCGGTGCTCGCCTATTTCATCCTGAAGCAGCAGGACGGCCACCGCGAACCGCGCCTGATGCGTTTGCTGGCGCCGCGTCACGCGCGGGCGCTCGAATGGGCCTTTGCCCACCGCCGGACCGTCGCCGGGATTTCCGCGATCGGCCTGCTGCTCGCCGGGGTCGCTTATACGGTGACGGGCAAGACCTTTCTGCCGACGATGGACGAGGGGTCGACGATCGTTCAGCTCACCAAGCTGCCAAGCATCAATATCGAGCATAGCGCCGCGGGCGACATGAAGGTGCAGCGCGCAATCCTCGAACAGGTGCCCGAAGTTACCAGCGTGATCGCGCGCGTCGGCAGCGACGAGCTCGGCCTCGACCCGATGAGCCCCAATGAAACCGACAGCTTTCTTAAGCTGAAGCCGCGGTCCGAATGGCGCGTTGCCGACAAGGATTGGCTCAACGACCGGATTCGGGCCGTGCTCGCCGATTTTCCGGGGATCGATCCCAGCTTCACCCAGCCGATCGAGATGCGCGTTTCCGAAATGCTCACCGGTGCGCGCGGCGATCTGGCGATCAAATTGTTCGGCCCTGACCTCAAGGAACTGGCGCGGCTCGCGGGCGCGATCCAGGGCCGGCTCGAAACGATCCGCGGGACGAGCGAGGCGATGACGGTCGCCAACGACAGCGTCGATTATCTGCAGATCGACATCGATCGTATGGCCGCAGGGCGGGCGGGAATGCCCGTCGACACGCTGCAGGACATGATGCGCGCCGATGTCGAGGGCGTCCGCGCCGGCACGATCGCCGAAGGCGCGCGCCGGATTCCCGTGGTTATTCGCGGCGAAGGCGGCGACGGCATGGACGCGCAAAGCTACACCGACCGTCTCTATCGCACCCCCGCCGGGACTCTTCTTCGCACCAGCGATGTCGCGGCGATCGCACAGGTCGCGGGGCCGGTGAAGCTCGAACATGAAAATGGATCTCGCTTCGCGCTCGTGCAGGCCTTCGTCAGCGGCCGCGACCTTGTCGGCTACGTCGAGGAGGCTAAGGCGGATATCGGCGAGCATGTGAAGCTGCCGCCCGGCTATCGTATCGTCTGGGGCGGCCAGTTCGAGAATCAGCAGCGGGCGGCCGCACGCCTGATGATCGTGCTGCCAATCGCGGTGCTGATGATCTTCATCGTTCTTTATCTGACGCTGCGCTCGCTGCGCGCGGCGGCGCTGATCCTCGTCAACATACCCTTTGCGGCGGTGGGCGGGATGATCGCGCTCGCACTATCGGGCGAATATCTGTCGGTTCCCGCCTCGGTCGGCTTCATCGCGCTGCTCGGCATCGCGGTGCTCAACGGGCTCGTCATGGTCAGCTATTTCCGTCAGCTGCGCGAACGCGGCGTCCCGCTGCACCAGGCGGTGCGCGAGGGCGCCGCGCGGCGCCTGCGCCCGGTGCTGATGACCGCGAGCATCGCCGCCTTCGGCCTCGTCCCGCTGCTCTTCGCGTCCGGTCCGGGGTCGGAAATCCAGCGCCCACTTGCCATCGTCGTCATCGGCGGACTGGTGACGGCGACGCTGCTCACACTCATCCTGCTGCCCATCCTGTACGAGCGCTTTGGCGAAAGCGCTGCCGAGCGCGGCGCGGGCGATCAGGATCATCCTGCCGGAGCCCCTGCATGACCCGCCGTCTGTTCCTTGCCGCCAGTCTGGCCCTGACGTCGCCTGCCGCCGCCGAGCCGGGACTGTTGCCCGAAGCCGTGGTGCGCGAGGCGCTCGACGCCCACCCCTCGGTCATCGCGGCGAGAGCCCGTGTCGATGTCGCGGCGGCAGAGAAGCGCGCGCTCGAAGCCGGACCCTATGAGTTCAGCGTCACCGGCAGCTATGTCAGCCGCAGCATCGACCGCGAGGGTCGCTTCAACGAATATGACGCGATCCTCGCGCGTCCGGTTCGTCTGCCGGGCAAGGCGCGGCTCGACCGGAAGGCCGGCGCGCTGGGCGTCGAGGCCGCCACCAATCATTTCGAAGATGCTCGGCATCAGGCCGCGTTGTTGCTCAACGCGCTGTGGTGGGACTGGGTCGGTGCCAACGCCGAGGCCGTCGTCGATGCGCAGGGCGTCGAAAATTATGCAACGCTGGTCCGGATCGTGCGCCGACGGGTCGATCTGCGCGACGCCCCGCAGCTTGAGGCCGATCAGGCCGAAGCCGCGCTGGCGGAGGCGCGCCTGCTCGCGGCCCAATCGGCGGGGCGCGCCGATCTGGCACGGGCCCGGCTTGCCGCACAATTTCCGGGTATCGCCCTGCCCGCCGAGGCACCGACGCTCGCCACGCCGACCTTCGATTCAGCCGGGGCGTCGCAGATGCGCGATCAGGTCATCGAACGCAGCCACGAAATCGCTGCCGCCGATGCCGAGGCGCGGCGCTTTGGTGCACTCGCCGAACGCGGGCGGCAGGACCGGATTCCCGATCCCACCGTCGGCCTCCGGCTGTTCAGCGAACGCAGCGGCGCCGAACGGGGCGCGGGTCTGACCGTAACGATCCCGATCGGCGGCAATCACCGCGGCGCCATGGCGGCGCGCGCGGCGTCCGAGGCGCAGGCCGCGGCGGCGCAGCTCAGCGCTGTCCGCTTCGATGTGCAGGAAATGGCCGACGGCGACCTCGCGCGCGCTGCCGCGGCTTATTCGGCGTGGCAGCGCGCCGATCAGGCGCGCGCGGCGCAGATGGCGGCGCTCGCCAAGCTTCGCCGCGGGCAGGATCTGGATGCGATCGATCTCGCCGACGTCCTGCTCGGAGAGCGCCAGACGCACGCGTCGTTCCGGGCCGAAACGATCGCCCGCACCGAAGCGCTGCGCGACATCACCCGGCTGCGCATCGACAGCCATAATCTGTGGATCAGCGAATAGGCCGCGCCGTTCAATTCGCCGGCTTCGTCACGTCGATCTTTTCGACCCATTCGGGATAGAAACTCGGTTCGCGCGCCGACCAGCCGGGCGCGGTGGCGGCGGCTTCGCTGATCGACTGGAGCAGCAGCTTGCGCTTGTCTGGGTGCAGGTGCGGCAGCGATGCCGCGGCGCAGAAGGCGCCGGGCAGCCATGGGCGCGCGTGCGCGCCGAGCAGACGTTCATAGAGAAAGCGATAGGCGGCGAAGGTGGGCAGGCGATCCTGCCCCAGATCGAAGGCCGATACCGCGACGAGCGGCGCCATGAAGCCTTCGAGTGCGTCGAGTCCGCTGTCCTCCGGAATATGGGTGCGAATGTCGCATAGCCGCTGATAGACGCGGGCTTGAACGCGGATTGCGGCTTCTTCGACCATGTCGCGCGACCAGCGTTCGATTGCATCGTCACGCTCGAGCCCGATATCGAGCGAGCGGCGAATATAGCGCTGCGTCCCTGCAGCGAAGCCCGCAAATTCCTTGATTTCGGCGAGGGACAAATCGCCGGATGCCGGTCCCGAACGCGTCGCCATGGTCATGCTCCCGCTTGCGCTCCCCGGGGAGCCGTCCCCCCGGAGGCTTGCATCGAACAGTCTGCCACTGAAATGGTTAGTGGCCGGTTAACCATGACGTCGGCGCGCGTTCAGCTTCGCTTGTGGGGCGTTGCGCCGCGCCGCGACCGGGCCTAATCAGCGTGTCATCAGACCATAAGACACGCAGGGACAACAATGTCGCACGCACCGCAGCCGGTCATTTCCGCCACCGGGCTCTTCACCCCCGCCGAACGCATCACCAACGAAGAACTTGTCGCCAGTTTTAACCGGTATGTTGCGCTGCACAATAGGGAAAATGCCGCGGCGATCGCAGCGGGCGAGATCGACGAACTCGCTGAATCGAGCGTCGATTTCATCGAAAAGGCGAGCGGCATCGGATCGCGCTACGTCGTCGACAAGGCGGGCATCCTGGACCCCGAGCATATGGCACCGCGGCTTGCCGAGCGGACCAATGACGAGCTGTCGATCCTCGCCGAGATCGGCGTGGCGGCCGCAAAGGACGCGCTGGCGCGCGCCGGTCGCGATGCCGCCGACGTCGATGCGGTGCTGTGTGCGGCGTCGAACATGCAGCGCGCCTATCCCGCAATGGCGATCGAGATTCAGCAGGCTTTGGGCATCGACGGCTTTGCTTTCGACATGAATGTCGCCTGCTCCTCGGCGACCTTTGGCATCCAGACCGCGGCCGACTATATTCGTGCGGGGCATGCAAGGAGCGTGCTGGTCGTGAACCCTGAAATCTGTTCGGGGCACCTCAATTGGCGCGACCGCGACAGCCATTTCATCTTCGGCGACGTCGCCACCGCGATTCTCGTCGAGGACAAGGCCATCGCGCCGGCGGGGCATTGGGACATATTGGGTACGCGGCTGAAGACCGTTTTCTCCAACAATATCCGCAACAATTTCGGCTTTCTGAACCGCGCCCACGGCGCCATCGACCAGTCGGGACCGAAGACCGACAAACTGTTCGTCCAGGAAGGCCGCAAGGTGTTCAAGGAAGTCGTGCCGATGGTCGCCGTCATGATTGTCGAGGAAATGGAGAAACTCGGCCTGCAAGGCGCCGACATGCGCCGCCTGTGGCTGCATCAGGCGAACACCAACATGAACCGCCTGATCGCGCACAAGGTGCTGGGGCATGAGGCAAGCGCCGACGAAAGCCCGACGGTGCTCGACACCTACGGCAATACCTCAAGCGCCGGGTCGATCATCGCCTATCACCTGAACCACGAAGATATGCAGGCGGGCGATACCGGGCTGATCTGTTCGTTCGGCGCCGGCTATTCGGCGGGTACGGTGTTCGTTCGCAAGACGTGACCGCCAGAATCGTCGCTTATGGCACGAAAGTCGTGAACAGATAGATTGCGAACAGCATCAGGTGGATCGTGCCCTGCAGCACGGTCGTTCGCCCGTTCGCCAGCGTCTGTGACGCGACGATCAGCGACAGGAACAACAGCACCGTCGATTTGGCATCGAGGCCCAGGCTGATCGGCATGTCGGTGGCGATCGACAGGATCGCGACCGCCGGGATGGTCAGCCCGATCGTCGCCAGCGCCGATCCGAGCGCGAGGTTGAGGCTGGTTTGCAGCCGATCGGCCTTTGCCGCGCGTACTGCTGCCAGTCCTTCGGGGGCGAGGATCAGCGCCGCGATCAGGACGCCGAGCACTGCCGGCGGCGCGCCCGCTTCGGCAAGCAGCGCGCCGATCACCGGAGACAGCGCTTTCGCCAGCAGCACGACCCCGAACAGGCACGCGACGAGCAAGGCGAGCGACAGCCACATCCGCTGCGCCGATGGCGGGGCGGCGTGGGCGTCGGGTTCGTCCTGCGCTTCGCCATCGGGCAGGAAATAATGGCGGTGGCGCACGGTCTGGACGAGCGCGAAGGTTGCATAGAGGATCAGCGACACCACCGCGACGAAGCCGAGCTGCGTCGCCGAATAGCGCGGCCCCGGCGCACTCGAGGTGAAATTGGGGAGCACCAGCGTCACCACCGTCAACACGGTGAGCGTCGCCAGCGCAGCGCCCATTCCGGTGCGCTGGAACCGTTGTTCATGATGGCGGATCGCGCCGCTGAGCAGACAAAGCCCCATCAGCAGGTTGATGATCACCATTACCGCCGCGAACACCGTGTCGCGCGCTAGCGTCGCCGCCTTTTCGGGCTCGGCCTGCATCAGTGTCAGGATCAGCCCTACCTCGATCACCGTCACCGCCAGCGCGAGGATCAGCGTCCCGAAGGGTTCGCCGACGCGGTGCGCGACGACTTCGGCATGATGGACCGCGGCGATCACCGACCCGGCGAGGATCACCCCGACCAAAAAGGGATTGAGCGGTATCGCCAAGCTGGCGATCGCGGTACCGAAACCGAGGATCGGAAGCAGGTCGTTGATACGGTCGGCGAGGCGGAGCTTGGCTGTCATCGGCTTTCTATTGCAGCCGCTTGGCCTCAGCGCCAGTCCTTCAGGACATCAATGCGCGCGCACCGGCAGCCCTGCGGCGGCGAGCCGCGCATGCGCCTCGGCGATCGTCGCTTCGCCGAAATGGAAGATGCTGGCCGCGAGCACCGCGCTCGCGCCGCCTTCGATCACGCCGGCGACCAGATGGTCGAGATTGCCGACACCGCCCGATGCGATCACCGGTACCGACACCGCATCGGCAATCGCGCGGGTGAGCGCGAGGTCATAGCCGTCCTTGGTCCCGTCGCGGTCCATGCTGGTGACGAGCAATTCGCCCGCGCCCAGTTCGGCAAGGCGCACCGCATGGGCAAGTGCATCGATCCCCGTCGGGGTGCGTCCGCCATGGGTGAAGATTTCCCACCGCCCGTCTGCGACGCGGCGCGCGTCGATGCTGCCGACCGCGCACTGGCTGCCGAAACGGTCGGCGATGTCGGCGACAAGTTCGGGGCGCGCCACCGCGGCGCTGTTCACCGCGACCTTGTCGGCGCCCGCGAGGAGCAGCGCGCGCGCATCGTCGGCGCTGCGCACGCCGCCGCCGACGGTGAGCGGCATGAAGCAGACTTCGGCGGTGCGTGCGACCATGTCGAGCAGCGTGCCGCGCCCTTGATGGCTCGCGGAAATGTCGAGGAAGCAAAGCTCGTCGGCGCCCGCCGCGTCATAGGCGCGCGCGGCTTCGACCGGATCGCCGGCGTCGCGCAGGTCGACGAAATTGACGCCCTTCACGACGCGCCCATCAGCGACGTCGAGGCACGGGATCACGCGGACGCGGACGGTCATGCCCGCCCCGCCGCGATCGCTTCGGCGAGGTCGAGGCGGCCGTCATAGAGCGCGCGGCCGGTAATCACGCCTTCGATCCCGTCGGCGACGCGCGGGCGCAGCGCATGGATGTCGCCAATATCCGCAACGCCGCCGCTCGCGATCACCGGGATGGCGACCGCGCGCGCCAGCGCCACGGTCGCGGCGACGTTGCAGCCCTTGAGCAGCCCGTCGCGCCCGACGTCGGTGAACAGCAGCGCAGCAACGCCGGCATCTTCGAAGCGCCGCGCCAGATCCTCGACGCGCACGTCGGAGACGTCGGCCCAGCCTTCGGTCGCGACCATGCCATCGCGCGCATCGACGCCGACGATGATCCGGCCCGGAAGATCGCGCGCGGCCGATTTGACGAAATCGGGGTCTTTGAGCGCCGCGGTGCCAATGATGACGCGCTCTACCCCGAGCGCGAGCCAGCGATCGACGCCCGCGCGATCGCGGATACCGCCGCCGACCTGCACCCTGCCCGGAAAGGCCGCGACGATGCTTTCGACCGCCGCGCCGTTGACGCTTTCACCGGCGAAGGCGCCGTCGAGATCGACGACGTGCAAATGGCTGGCGCCCGCGTCCGCGAACAGCCGCGCCTGCGCCGCCGGATCGTCGCCATAGACGGTTGCGCGCGCCATATCGCCTTCGGCGAGCCGCACCACCTGCCCGCCCTTGAGGTCGATCGCGGGGAAGATGATCAGGGGCGCCATGCGAGGAATCTTTCGAGGGTCGCGAGGCCATAGGCCTGGCTCTTTTCGGGGTGAAACTGCACGCCGACGATATTATCCTTCGCCACCGCGGCGGTGAAAGGGCCGCCGTGACTGCTCGTCGCCGCGACATGCGCCGCGTCGGCGAAATGATAGCCGTGCAGATAATAGGCCTCGCCCGCAGCCAGCACCGGATGCGCGAAACTTGGCACGACATCGTTCCAGCCCATGTGCGGGATGCGCAGTCCCGGCGCCGGCGTGAAGGCGCGCACCGTTCCGCCGATCCAGCCGAGCCCTTCGTGCCGCCCATGCTCCTCACCCGCGTCGGCGAGCAATTGCATCCCGACGCAGATGCCGAGGAAGGGCGCGCCCTCGCCGCGAACGCGCTGCTCCAGCGCCTCGATCAGCCCGGGAATTGCCGCCAATCCGTTCATGCACGCGGCAAAGGCCCCCACACCCGGCAGCACGATGCGGTCGGCTTGTCCCACGACATCGGGATCGGCGGTGACGACAACATCGTCCGCGCCCGCCGCGACGAGCGCATTATGCACCGAGCGAAGATTGCCCGCGCCATAGTCGATCAGGGCAATGGCGCTCATGGACGGCCCCTAAAGGACACCCTTGGTCGACGGAATCGCGTCGCCCTTGCGCGGATCGATCTCCACGGCTGCACGCAGCGCGCGGGCCAGCGCCTTGTACATGCTCTCCGCGATATGGTGGTTGTTCTCGCCATAAAGCGTTTCGATGTGGAGCGTGATCCCGGCGGTCTGGGCAAAGCTGTGAAACCAGTGCGGAAACAGCTCGGTATCCATCTCGCCGAGCCGCGGCTGCGAGAAGGCCGATTTCCAAACGCAGTGCGGGCGCCCCGAAATATCGAGGATGCAGCGAGTCAGCGTTTCATCCATCGGCGCATGGGCTTCGCCGTAGCGGGCGATACCGCGCTTGTCGCCGAGCGCCTTCGCCACGGCTTCGCCGAGCGCGAGCGCCGAGTCCTCGACCGTATGATGCTGGTCGATGTGCAGATCGCCCTTCACGGTCATCGAAATGTCGATCAGCGAATGGCGCGACAATTGTTCGACCATATGGTCGAGGAAACCGATTCCGGTGGACACCGAATAGTCGCCGGTGCCGTCGAGGTTGACGGCGATCGCGATATCCGTTTCCTTGGTCGTGCGCTGGACGGTGGCGGTTCGCATGGCATGCCCCTTAGAGCCTAATTTTCGCGTTGCAAGGCGACTCTGCCCCACAGACCCCCCTTGACCCGCGCCCGTCGTCCGTTCATCCCCCACCGCCATGAGTGATGACGTTCGCGACAGCCTGATTCCCTATGACGAAATCGTGCAGGACGCGCTGCGCGCCGTGGTCGGCCGCGTGCTCTCGCAAGTCGAGGGATCGGACCATCTGCCCGGCGAGCATCATTTCTACATCACCTTCAAGACGCAGGCGCCGGGTGTATCGATTCCCGCGCATCTGGTTGCCAAATTCCCCGACGAAATGACGATCGTCCTCCAGAACCGCTTCTGGGACCTGAAGGTCGAAGAGGATCTTTTCAGCGTCGGCCTGTCGTTCAACCAGACGCCCTCGACGCTGGTGATCCCCTATGCCGCGATCACCGCCTTCGTCGATCCGTCGGTCGATTTCGGCCTGCAGTTCCAGGTCAGCGAAGACGAGCTGGAGCAGCCCGAGCCGCATGACGAAGCCGATAATGACCGCCCCGATGTTGCGGTCGAGGACGGATCGAATGTCGTGACGGTGGATTTCGGCAAGAAACGATAGGATGGCGGGCCCCAACTGGCCCCCCAGCCGCTTCTGGCAATATTGGGCACTCGCAGGGATGCTGGTGTTGACCGCCGCCTTCTGGTGGGGTGTCGAGGGCTATGCCCGGTTCGAAAGCGGCGTCGGCGATGCGATCGCCGACGGGCTGCTGCGCTTCAGCCTGCTGATCCTGACCCCGGCGCTGCTGATCGTCTGGGCAGCCGCAGCCTGGTTCCGGCGACGGATCGGCGAAGGCGGCTATTGGCAGTTTCTGGGCATGGTCGCGCTGATCTGGGCCGGCGCGGTGGCGGTGACGAGGATATTGATCGGATGAGCGGCACGCGGATCGAGAGCGACAGCATCGGCGAGATCGCGGTCCCGGCGAACGCCTATTGGGGCGCGCAGACGCAGCGTTCGATCGAGAATTTCCCTTTCGGCGCGCGCGAGCGGATGCCGATCGAGATCGTTCATGCGCTCGCGCTGGTCAAGCAGGCGGCGGCGCGGGTGAACCGTCGGCACGGCCTGTCCGCCGAAAAGGCCGACGCGATCGAAGCGGCGGCGCGCGAGGTCGCCGACGGGAAGCATGACGACCAGTTCCCGCTCGTCATCTGGCAGACCGGCAGCGGCACCCAGTCGAACATGAATGTCAACGAGGTGATCGCCGGGCGCGCCAATGAGATGCTATCGGGCCAGCGCGGCGGCAAATCGCCCGTGCACCCCAATGACGACGTCAACCGCAGCCAATCGTCGAACGACAGCTTCCCGACCGCGATGCATGTCGCCGCGACACTGGCGATGAGGCACCGGCTGATGCCCGCGCTCGACCGTTTGATGGACGCGCTGCTCGCGAAGGCGAAGGCGTGGGACGATATCGTCAAGATCGGCCGCACCCATTTGCAGGACGCCACCCCGCTGACGCTGGGCCAGGAGTTTTCGGGCTATTATGCGCAGCTCCGCCTGTGCCGGACGCGCACCGAACCGATGGTCGACCATGCCATCACCCGGCTTGCGCAGGGCGGGACCGCGGTCGGCACCGGGCTCAATGCCCCGGCGGGTTTTGCCGAGGATATCGCGGCCGAACTGGCGGCGATCACCGGGCTTGGCTTCAAGAGCGCACCCAACAAGTTCGAGGCGCTGGCGAGCCACGACGTGCTGGTTGATCTGTCGGGCCGGCTCAACACGCTCGCAGTCGCGCTGACCAAGATCGCCAACGACATACGCCTGCTGGGATCGGGGCCGCGCGCCGGCCTGGGCGAGATCGACCTGCCAGCGAACGAACCCGGCAGCTCGATCATGCCGGGCAAGGTCAATCCGACCCAGTGCGAAATGCTGACGATGGTGGCGGCGCAGGTGATCGGCAATCATCAGGCGGTAACCGTCGGCGGGATGCAGGGGCATCTTGAACTAAACGTGTTCAAGCCGCTGATCGGCGCCAATGTGATGCGCTCGATCGATCTGCTCGCGACGGGGATGGAAGGCTTTGCGGTGCGCTGCGTCGAGGGAATCGAGCCCAATCGCGCGCGCATTGCCGAACTGGTCGACCGATCGCTGATGCTGGTGACGGCGCTGGCGCCCGAAATCGGCTATGACAAGGCCGCGAAGATCGCCAAACATGCGCATGAGACGGGATCGACCTTGCGCGCGGCGGCGCTCGACCTCGGCTATGTCGACGCTGCGACCTTCGACCGTGTCGTCAACCCGCGGCACATGCTCGGCCCGGAACCCGAATCGCCTGCCGGGGATTGATAGGGGGAGGAAGGATATGAAGATGATGGGACGGATCATCGGCGGCGTGATCGGAAGCGCGATCGGCCGCAGGAAAGGCAATCATACGATGGCGGGCGCCGTGATCGGCGCCGGGACGCTGTTCGTCGCGCGGCGGATGTTCCCGCAGCGCTACGCGGCGCTCGCCGCGACCGCTGCGGCGGCCTATCTCACCAAGAAATGGGCCGACCGCGCCGAAGCGCGGCATGCCGCCGAGGCCGCGCATCGCGCCGACAGCGCGCTCGCGCAGGAGGGCGTCGTCGATCCCTATGCGGGGATCGTCCACACCGACGGCCAGGATCTGGGCGACGCCCTGCCGCCCGCGATTCCGGTGGACGAAAAGGCGCCGCGCCCCGCCACCCACTGAGCAGCGTGCACCGAGCGGCGAGCGCTATCCGCCCGCCTGCCACTCCTTCACCGCCTCGATCGGTGAGACCAGCATGAGTATGTTGAGCGTCAGATTGTCGCGGATCGCCCACAGGGTGAAGAGTTCGAAGGCGAGCGCGAGCGTGACGGTCGTCCACCAGCGCATCCGGCTGGCCGCCAGAAATCCCAAGATCATGAAACCGGCGTCGCTGACCGAATTGAGTACCGAATCGCCCGCATAGCCATAGGCCATGGTGACCTCGCGGTAGCGGTCGATGATAACCGGCGAATTTTCCAATATCTCCCATGCGCCTTCGATCCCGATCGCTACGGCGAGCGCGGCCCACAGCGGCGCGCGCGGCATCAGCCAGCGCGACAGGCCGTAAAAGATGAAGCCGTGGATGATATGGCTGAAGCTGTACCAGTCCGAAATCTGCTGGCTGTTCTGGTTTGATTGGACGGTGCCGTGCCAAAGGCTGATCGTGCCGCAGGGGCAGATCGGCGCCCCATCGCGATCAGGATCGCGGCCAGCAGGCCGAGCAGCCCCGCCGCGACCAGCCAACCCGTGCGCGACATTCCCCGCATCCCTGTATTCCTTCCCGCTTGACCGCCGCCCTCGCTCGGGCAATTAGCGCCCATGGCTGAAAGCGTCCACCTCAACCGCCGCGGCGTCCTGTTCGTCCTCTCCTCGCCCTCGGGTGCAGGCAAGACCACCATCTCCAAAAAGATGCTCGCGGGCGACCACGACATTGCGCTGTCAATCTCCGCCACCACGCGGCCGATGCGTCCCGGCGAGCAGGATGGGGTCGATTATCATTTCGTCGACGTCGACACGTTCAAGCAGATGGCCGCTGATGGCGAATTTCTCGAATGGGCGCATGTCTTCGGCCATCGCTACGGTACCCCTCGCGACCGCGTCGAGGAACTGCTCGCAGCCGGCAAGGACGTGCTGTTCGATATCGACTGGCAGGGCGCGCAGCAGCTCTATCAGGAAGCGGGCCCCGATGTGGTGCGGGTGTTCATCCTGCCGCCGACGATGGAGGAGCTCGAACGCCGGCTGCGCGCGCGCAACACCGACAGCGACGAAGTGATCGCGGCGCGGATGGCACGCGCGGCGAACGAGATCAGTCACTGGGACGGCTATGACTATGTGCTGATCAATGACGATATCGAAGGCTGCTTCGAGGAAGTGAAGGCGATCCTGCGCGCCGAGCGGCTGAAGCGCCGCCGCCAGATCGGCCTGATCGGGTTCGCCCGCGATCTGATCCGCTCGGTGCCCGAGGCGGACCCGACACTTTAGAGCGCCGTCATTGCCACCCCGGCGAAAGCCGGGAGATTACCACGTCGCCGTTGGTTCCTCGCAATGACGAAAGCTCAACCCGGCCGCGCCAGCTTCGCTTCCAGTTCCCTTACCATTTCGGCGCGCAGCGGCTTGGCGGCGCCGTCGGTGCGGCACACCACGACCGTATCACAGGTCGCGATGCAGCGACCGTTCTGGAACATCGCCTGTACGATCGTCCAGCTCGACGTGCCGAGGCGGCCGATGCCGGTCGCAATTTCGACCGGGTCGGGAAAATTTCCCTCACCCAGATAGTTGATCTCGACCGCGGCGACCATCGTGCGCTCGTTCGCCGGGCGCTCCTCCCAAGGACGGATTTCGCGGTTCAGTAGCACGCGGCCGCTTTCAAACAGTGCCGCGAAGGCCACATTGTTGAGGTGACCGTTGATGTCCATGTCCTGGAACCGCGTCTGCAGATCGAGGTGGACAGGGTAGCTGGCGGCATCGAGTCGCCAGCTTTCCGGTTTCGGCATATCAGCGCGGACCCATGCGGATGCCGCCGTCGAGGCGCACGTCCTCGCCGTTGAAATAGCCGTTTTCGATCATGGTCAGCGCGAGACCCGCATATTCGGCCGGGTTGCCGAGGCGCTTCGGATTGAGGACCGAGGCCGCGAGCGCATCGCGGACATTCTGCGGCGCGGCGCCGAGCAGCGGGGTGTCGAAGATGCCCGGCAGGATCGTGTTGACGCGGATGCTTTCCGCCGCAAGGTCGCGCGCGATCGGCAGGGTCATGCCGACGACGCCGCCCTTCGATGCCGAATAGGCTGCCTGACCGATCTGGCCGTCCTCGGCCGCGACGCTCGCGGTGTTGACGATCGCGCCGCGTTCGCCATCTTCCATCGGGTCGAGCGTCATCATGCCCGCCGCCGACTTGGCGATGCAGCGGAAGGTGCCGACTAGGTTGATCTGGATGATCCAGTTGAAGGCATCGAGCGGGAAATGCTTGATGCTGCCGTCTTCTTTCGACCGGCTGGCGGTCTTGATCGCATTGCCGGTGCCGGCGCAGTTCACAAGGATACGCTCCTGACCGATCGCGGCGCGCGCCTTTTCGAAGGCGGCGTCGACCGACGCATCGTCGGTGACATTGCATTCGCAGAAAACGCCGCCGAGTTCGGCAGCAAGCGCCTCGCCCTTTTCGGCCTGCAAATCGAAGATCGCGACCTTGACGCCCTTCGCGGCAAGTGCGCGCGCGGTGGCGGCACCAAGGCCCGAAGCGCCGCCGGTGACGACGGCGGATACGGTGGAATCGAGTTTCATGTCATGTCCTTTCCCTGAAAAATGCGTGTTCCGGCGAAAGCCGGAACCCAGAGCGTGAACAACTGACGCCCGCGTCAGGCCGCCCTGGGCTCCGGCTTCCGCCGGAGCACAAGATCGTTAGAGCCGCTCGACGATGGTGACATTGGCCTGGCCGCCGCCTTCGCACATCGTCTGAAGACCATATTTGCCGCCGGTGGCGTCGAGCACGCCGAGCAGCGTCGCCATCAGCTTGGTTCCCGAGGCGCCAAGCGGGTGGCCGAGCGCGATCGCGCCGCCATGCTGGTTGAGCCGCGCATGGTCCGCGCCAAGATATTTGAGCCAGGCGAGCGGTACCGGCGCGAACGCCTCGTTCACTTCATAGGCGTCGATGTCCTCGATCCGCAGACCCGCCTTCTTGAGCGCCTTTTCGGTCGCGAACAGCGGCTCTTCGAGCATGATGATGGGGTCGCCCGCGGTCACCGAAATATGATGGATGCGCGCGCGCGGGGTCAGCCCATGATCCTTGAGCGCCTGTTCCGACACGATCAGCGCGGCCGACGCGCCGTCGCAGATCTGCGAGCTGGTCGCCGCGGTGATGGTGCCGCCTTCCTGCAGGATCTTCACCCCGGCAATGCTTTCGAGCGTCGCGTCGAAGCGGATCCCCTCGTCGACCGTGTGGCGCTGCGGCCCTTCGGGCGTCTCCACCTCGATCCCGACGATCTCATTGCCGAACAGCCCCGCCTCGGTCGCGACGCGGGCGCGGCGATGGCTTTCGAGCGCGAAGGCATCGAGGTCGTCCTTGGTGAAGCCGTGCTTCTTGACGATCATCTCGGCACCCATGAACTGGCTGAACATGATGCCGGGATATTTTTCCTCAAGCCGCGGCGACTTATAATTGCCGAGCCCTTCCTTCATGAACAGCGTCGCGACGCTGCCCATCGGTACGCGCGTCATGCTTTCGATGCCGCTGGCGAGGACGATATCCTGCGTGCCCGACATCACCGCCTGCGCGGCGAACATCATCGCCTGCTGCGACGATCCGCACTGCCGGTCGATCGTCACCGCGGGGATCGAATCGGGAAGCTTCGAGGCGAGCACGGCATTGCGGCCGAGGTCCATCGTCTGCTCGCCGCCCTGGCTGACGCAACCGGTGATGACATCGTCGATCTTCGACGTGTCGAAGTCGTTGCGGTCGGCGATCGCGTCATAGACCGCGGCGCCGAGGTCGACAGGGTGAACACCGGCGAGCTTGCCGCCGCGGCGACCGCCGGCGGTGCGGACGGCATCTACGATATAGGCTGTGGCCATGGAGAGTTCCTTTCCGATTGTCGCCGCCCCTGCGAAGGCGGGGGCGACGGGATTAAAGCTTGCGCCCGATCAGTTCCTTCATGATCTCGTTCGTGCCGCCAAAGATGCGCGTCACGCGCGCCGCGCGCCAGGCGCGGGCGATCGGATATTCGTTCATATAACCCGCGCCGCCGAACAGCTGGAGACACTTGTCCATCACTTCCCACTGAAGATCGGTGTGCCACAGCTTCGCCGCAGCGCCCTCTTCGGGGGTGAGTTCCTTCTTCAGATGTCGCGCGAGCGCCCAGTCGAGGTGCGCCCAGCCGACCTGCAGCTTCGCCTTCAGATCGGCGAGGACGAAGCGGCTGTTCTGGAAATCGAGGATCGGCTTGCCGAACGCCTTGCGGTCGCGCGTATATTCGACAGTATCGTCGAACGCGCGCTGCGCCGAGGCCTGCGCCGACACGGCGATCGACAGGCGTTCCTGCGGCAGTTCGCTCATCAGATAGATGAACCCCTGTCCCTCTTCGCCGAGACAGTTAGTGATGGGGACGCGGACGTCGTTGAAGAAAAGCTCCGACGTGTCGGCTTCGTCCTGCCCGATCTTGTCGAGGTTACGGCCGCGCTGGAAACCGTCGCGATCGGCCTCGACGAGCACGATCGACACCCCCTTCCACGCAGGCTGCACCTCGGTGTCGGTCTTGACGCAGACCAGGACCAGGTCGGCGTTCTGGCCGTTGGTGATATATGTTTTCGACCCGTTGATGACATAATGATTGCCATCCTTCTTTGCGGTCGTGCGCATGCCCTGAAGGTCGCTGCCGGTACCCGGCTCGGTCATCGCGATCGCGGTGACCACTTCGCCCGACACCATCTTGGGCAGCCAATGCTTCTTCTGCTCTTCGCTGCCGTATCGGACGATATAGTTGGTGACGATATCGGACTGGAGCGAAAAGCCGGTGGTGACGCGGCCATAATAGGCGCTTTCCTCGTCGACGATCGCATTATAGCCGAAGTCGAGGCCCAGCCCGCCATATTCTTCGGGAACGGTGGGGCACAGCAGGCCCAGCTCGCCCGCCTTGGGCCACAAATCCTTCGGCACGATGCCGTCCTCAGCCCATTTCGCTTGATTGGGCGCGACTTCTTTTTCGAGGAACTGGCGCACCGTCGCGCGGAACGCCTCATGATCGTCGGTGTAAGCGGTGCGCGACAGATTATCGAGCGACATCCTTCTTCCTTTCCCTGAGCGCGTCCGGACGATTTCGGGGAGCCGGTGCGCGAAACGGGGCCGCGCCGGGGCACGTCCTTCGCTTGCTAATGGACCTTACGTTTACGTCCACGTCAAGTAGAAATGCCGTTACGGCATAAAACGCACGCGAAGCCGCCCACCGTCTTGTCGCCCCGGACCGGATACCGGACCCATGCGCCCCGCGCGGCGAGAAACGACCCCGCATCAAGTCAGTGACGATGAACGGAATTTGCGCCGAGGCGGCTGTTCCATAATCGAATCGGGCACCGAATAGGTTTGCGGGCGCTGGGCAGCGCCGCCGCGCCGCGCTAAGCCGCTGCGATGGTCGATCTCCTTCTCGATGCGCAGGCGCTGCTCGGCGAATCGCCGCGCTGGCACGCCCCCGAAGCACGCCTTTACTGGGTCGATATCGATGCGCATCGCATCCATCGCACCGATCCCGCGACTGGCGCGACCGAAACGATGCAGCTCGACCAGCCCGTCGGCTGCGTCGCGCCGC
The DNA here is from genome assembly GCF_052384365.1 of Sphingopyxis sp. Q841. Lineage (NCBI taxonomy): Bacteria > Pseudomonadati > Pseudomonadota > Alphaproteobacteria > Sphingomonadales > Sphingopyxidaceae > Sphingopyxis > Sphingopyxis sp. Q841. The sequence goes on from NZ_JBQSUM010000001.1 coordinate 1,430,838, forward strand.
GCGCGGGCGGCGGGCTGGTCATGGGCCTCAAGGACGGCTGCGCGCTGATCGACGCGTGGGGCGAGGCCCCGCGCCCCTTCGGTCCGGCGGTGCTGGCGGGCATAGCCGAACAGCGCTTCAACGACGGGTGCGTCGATGCCGCGGGCCGCTTCTGGATCGGCAGCGTGACGCGCGACAAGTCCAACCCGGGCGCAATGCTGTTTCGCCTCGACCCCGACGGGACTCTGACTCCGATGCTCGGCGGGCTGCTGACGAGCAACGGCGCGGCCTTCAGCCCCGACGGCCGCACCTTTTATCATGCCGACACGCCAACGCATGCGCTGCACGCCTATGCGGTCGACCCCGCGACCGGCGCGCTTGGAGACGGCCGGCTGTTCCACCAGTTCGAGCAGGGCAAGGGCCGCCCTGACGGCGGAACGGTCGATGCCGAGGGCTGTTACTGGTCGGCGCTGTGGGACGGCTGGCGCGTCGTGCGCCTGTCGCCCGCGGGCGAGATTCTCCAGACGGTCGAGATGCCCGTCCAGCGCCCCTCGATGATCGCGCTGGGCGGCGCCGACCTGTGCACCGCCTTCGTCACCAGCGCGGGCAAAGACCTGTCCGACGACGCGCGCGCGGCCCAGCCGCACGCCGGCGGCCTCTTCACCTTCCGCGTCGATGTGCCAGGGATCGTCCAGCCGTGCTTTGGCGGGTGAGTTCGACGGGCGCGGTATGGCGGGAAGTGACCGGTTGCGGTGCGCATGACTGAGCGTCAGAATATAGCCAGCCGCCCGGAAGGATTTTGACGTGCCATAGCCTTTGGCAGAGACATTCACATTCGCCAGCGGCGAGAAGCGATATGTCATGTTTCTCCGCTTTGACGTTCGTAATTATCCACGCTTTCTCCAATATTTGAAGGAAACCCTCGGTGTGGAAATGGGTAGCGTCAAGAATATGGTGTTCGCGAAAGCCTCCGATTTTAAACTCGGCGGTATTGGTTACACAGCAGTGGCCGGCGATTCAGACGATTGTCACGTCGTTGCTTCCAATGAGGCCGCCAGGATCGCCCTGCTGGCGAAGATTTTTGGGCCCAACCATCAAAGCGAGGGTCATACGAAAGCTTATTAGCCAGACGAAACCGTCGGTCCTTGCCTCTCGATCGTTAAGTCCGCCCCACACCCATCCGAACATTCCTGCAACAACTGGAGCTCCGCCGGGGCCTGGCCTCCTCGGCTTGCGCGCTGCCGCCCTATCGGGTTAAGGCACCTACCGACATGGTTTCGTCCGAAACCAAAACCCCCGGGAGATCACAGATGCCGCGTATCGCGCCCCGCCCTCTCCGTCATTTGTCGATGCTGCTTGCATCGACGGCGCTGATGATGGGTTATAGCCAGATGAGTATTGCCGCCGAACCCGCCGCCAAGGCGCCCGCTTCCGCCCCGGCCGACGCGAACCCGCTGCTTGCCCCGTGGACCGGTCCCTATGAAGGGGTGCCGCCGTGGGACAAGCTGGACCCCGACCTGTTCCCCGACGCCTTTGAAAAAGGGATGGCCGAGGTGAAGGCCGAGGTGCAGGCGGTCATCGACAATCCCGCCGCGCCGACTTTCGAAAACACGCATGTCCCGATGCAGCTTGCCGGCGAAACGATGGACCGCGTCTTTGCGATGTGGGGCGTGCAGACGTCGAACAAGTCGAACGACCGCGTCGAAGATATAGACGCCGAATGGAGCCCGAAGCTCACCAAATTCTATACCGAGCTGTTCCTCGATCCCAAACTCTTCGCGCGCTACAAGGCGGTGTATGACACGCGGCTGACGAGCGGGCTCAACTCCCAGCAGATTCGCATTGTCGAGCGCAGCTATGACGAGATGGTGCGCGACGGCGCCAATCTGTCCCCCGCCGACAAGGCGAAGCTGGTCGATATGAACGCCAAGCTGGAAGGGCTGTTCTCGACCTTTTCGTCGAAGCTGCTCGGCGATGAAAAGCTTTACACCTTCGTCACCGACAAGGCCGAACTCGACGGGCTGCCCGCGGGCTTCGTAGCTTCGCTGGCCGCTGCGGCCGAGGCGCAGGGCAAGCCCGGCCAGTGGGCGATCAAGAACACCCGCTCGTCGGCGCAGCCGGTGCTCCAAAATGCGACCAATCGCGCGCTTCGCGAGAAGGTGTGGCGCGCCTTCGTCAATCGCGGCGACAATGGCGATGCCAACGACACCAATGCGACGATCGCCGAAATACTGAAGCTGCGCCAGGCGCGCGCCGAACTGCTCGGCTTTCCGACCCATGCCGATTATCGCATGGCCGACACGATGGCCAAGACGCCCGCGAACGCGATGGCGCTGATGATGAAGGTGTGGCCCGCCGCGGTCGCGCGCGTGCATGAAGAGGTAGCCGACATGCAGGCGATCGCCGATGCCGAGGCAAAGGCGGGCAAGGGGCCGAAGATCACCATCGAGCCGTGGGATTATCGCTTCTATGCGGAGAAGGTCCGCAAGGCGAAATACGACCTCGATGAAAGCGAGGTGAAACCGTACCTCCAGCTCGACAAGCTGCGCGATGCGATGTTCTGGTCGGCGGGGCAGCTCTATGATCTGGGCTTCCGCGAAAACACCGGCACGATCCCGGTCTTCGATCCAAAGGTGAAGACGTTCGAGGTCTATAACCTCAAGACCGGCAAGAATGTCGGGGTCCTCTACCTCGACAATTTTGCGCGCGACGGCAAGCGTTCGGGCGCTTGGATGACCACCTATCGCAGCGAACAGGGGCTGGGCGGCGAACGCAATGTCCTCGCGTCGAACAACAATAATTTCACCGAAGGCGCAAACGGCGAGCCGACGCTCGTCAGCCTCGACGATGCGACGACGCTGTTCCACGAATTCGGGCACGGCATCCATTATCTGTTGCAGCACGTCTATTATCCGGCGCTTGCCGGGGTGCCGCGCGACTTCGTCGAATATCCGAGCCAGGTGAACGAGAACTGGCTGATGACGCCCGAAGTGCTGTCGAAATTCGCCACGCACTACAAGACGGGCGAGCCGATGCCGCAGGCGCTGGTCGACAAGATCATCGCGTCGAGCAAGTTCAACCAGGGGTTCGAGACGGTCGAATATCTGGCGAGCGCGATCGTCGACATGAAGCTGCACGACCGCAAGGTGCCGGTGACCGACGTCGATGCTTTCGAACGCGAAACGCTGGCCGAAATCGGCATGCCCAAGGAAATCGTCATGCGGCACCGTTTGCCGCAGTTCGGTCATCTGTTCAGTTCCGACGCCTATTCGGCGGGCTATTACAGCTATCTCTGGTCGGAAACGATGGACGCCGACACCTGGGCTGCCTTCATGGAAGCGGGCGGGCCGTGGGACCGCAGCGTCGCCGACAAGTTCCGGACCATCCTGTTGATGACGGGCAACGAGACCGACCGCGCCGAAGCCTATCGCGCTTTCCGTGGCCGCGACCCCGACGTGAAGGCGCTGCTCGAACGCCGCGGGTTCCCGACCGGCGAATAATCAAACGAAACCCGGGGAGCAAAGGGGGCCGCCGTGCCCCCTTTCTTTTGTCCGCTGTCCACAACAGAGACGATCGGAGGCCTTCCACCAGCGCCGATAGACCAGCTCCAGCCGATTCCTGTTGACGGCCACCAAATCCGATATAAATATGATATCATCTTTATATCGGATGATTCGGAGGGCAAGATGGGAGACGGAACTGCGCCGGCACTGAACCGCAGCCGTGAAACGCGGGCTGCGACACAGAGCGGCTATCTGATGCTGCTGGTCTGGCTGGTGCTGGTCGGCATCGCGATCTGGGCGGCGGTGGCCAACATCAATGGCGAAACGGTTGACTGGAACTGGAAATGGGGCGTTGTTGTCGCAAGCGGCGTCGTCGGCACCCTGATCCTGTGCGGCTTTTACCTGATCAATCCCAATGAGGCGGCGGCGATCCAGCTGTTCGGCAGTTACAAGGGCACCGACCGCGAAAGCGGGCTGCGCTGGGTGTTGCCGTGGCTGACCCGCAAGAAGATCGCGGTGCGCGCGAACAATGTGATTTCGGACAAGATCAAGGTCAATGACCTGCGAGGCAACCCGATCGAGATGGCGGCGCAGGTCGTCTGGCGCGTTACCGACACCGCGCAGGCGCTGTTCGACGTCGACGATTACAAGGAATTCGTCCTCGCGCAGATCGAAGCGGCGGTGCGCGCGATCGGATCGCGCTATCCCTATGACGATCACACGCATGACGAGATCACGCTGCGCGGCAACCATGACGAGGTGGGCGTCGAACTGCGAAAGGCGTTGATCGAGCGGCTCGACGTCGCGGGAATCACCGTCGACGAATGCGGGCTGACGCACCTTGCCTACGCCCCCGAGATCGCCGGCGCCATGCTGCGCCGCCAGCAGGCCGAGGCGGTGGTCGCTGCCCGCGCCAAGCTGGTCGAAGGCGCGGTGTCGATGGTCGAGATGGCGTTGCAGCAATTGTCCGAAAAGCAGGTCGTCGACCTCGACGACGAACGCCGCGCCGCGATGGTATCGAACCTGATGGTCGTCCTGTGCGGTGAGCGCGACACGCAGCCGGTCGTCAACGCCGGGTCGCTCTACTGAGCCCAAAAACGATGTCAACAGCTGCCAGGAAAGCCTTTGCCCTCCGCGTCGATCCCGCCCTTTATGCGGCGATCGAGCGGTTGGCGGCGGCCGAATTGCGTAGCGCCAATGCCGAGATCGAAATGCTGCTGCGCGAAGCGCTCGCTCGCCGCGGCGTTGCCGTGAAGGCGAGCGAAAAGCCCCGCCGCGGTCGCCCGCCGGCGGTAGCCGATACGCGCGCGACGGAGTCCCCTGATGAAAAATAGGATCGCCGCTGCGGCCCTCGCCGCTGCCCTGCTGCCCACCGCCGCGCCTGCCGGGGCAAGCCCGGTCGCCAGCGAAATCAGCGCGCCGGGCCCCGACGGCCCGCTCGCCGGCACATTGCTGAGCGCCGAGAAGGCGAGCGCACCCGTCGTCTTGATCGTCCCCGGATCGGGGCCGACCGACCGCGACGGCAACAGCCCGCTCGGCATCACCTCGGCAAGCTACCGCCTGCTTGCCGAGGCGCTGGCGCAAAAGGGCATCTCCGCGGCGCGCATCGACAAGCGCGGCATGTTCGGCAGCGAGGCGGCGGTCACCGATGCGAATAAGGTGACGATCGCCGCCTATGCTGCCGACGTCGGCGCATGGGCGCGTAGCCTGACCGAGCGAACCGGCCAGCACTGCATCTGGGTGGCCGGGCACAGCGAAGGCGGGCTGGTCGCCATCGCGGCCGAAGCCGATCCGCATGTCTGCGGCCTGATCCTGATATCGGCGATGGGACGCCCCTTCGACGTGGTGCTGCGCGAACAGCTTGCTGCCAATCCGGCCAACGCGCCGATCCTGTCCGACGCCAACGGCGCGCTCGACCGACTGGCGAAGGGCGAGCATGTCGATGTGAGCGCAATGCACCCGGCGCTCGCCCGCGGTCTCTTCAATCCGGCGGTGCAGGATTATCTCATCGACCTGATCGGGCACGATCCCGCCGCGATGCTGGCCGCCACCACCAAGCCGGTGCTGATCGTCGCGGGCAGCGCCGACTTGCAAATTCCCCTCGCCGATGCCGAAAAGCTGAAGGCCGCGCGCCACGACGCGACACTGTCGGTGATCAAGGGGATGACCCATGTGCTGAAGCAGGCGAGCGCCAGCGACCGCGCCGCCAATATGGCGACCTACACCGATCCGAGTCTGGCGATCGATCGTTCGCTCGTCGCCGACATCGTCCATTTCGTGCGCGCGAACAGCCACTGAAGGAGGCCCGATCATGCTTCACCTCTTCCTCGACAAGAAGCCCTGGTTCCGCGCCAAGAACCGCGGTTATGGCACCGGCCTGCCGATCGCGTGGCAGGGGTGGGTCTTCATGGCGCTCCACATCGCGCTGATCGCCGGGCTGTCGATGGCGCTGCGCAACCAGCCGGTCGCGATGACCATCGTCGTTGTCCTCGCAGCGCTCGCGCCCATGCCCATCTACCAGGCCCGCACCGAGGGCGGCTGGAAATGGCGCTGGAGCAATCGCGCCGCCGAAAAGCGCGACGACAAGCGACGGAAAAAATAGCCGCGCTGTCCGCCCCGACCGATTATCGACAGTCTTCGCCTAGCGGCGACGTCCAGCGCCTTGCCCCCATACCGCTTGATGGTTAAGGGCGGTCGTCATGACCGCCGATCCATCCTCCGTCCGCATCGCCCCTTCGATCCTCAGCGCCGACTTCGCGCAGCTGGGCGAAGAGGTGCGCCGCATCGAGGCGGCGGGCGCCGACTGGGTCCATATCGACGTGATGGACGGGCATTTCGTGCCCAATCTTACCATCGGACCGATGGTGGTAAAAGCGCTGCGTCCCCATTCGACTTTGCCTTTCGACGTTCATCTGATGATCTCGCCGGTCGATAATTTCCTCGACGCCTTCGCCGCGGCGGGCGCCGACATCATCACCGTCCATCCCGAAGCCGGTCCGCACATCCATCGCAGCGTCCAGCACATCAAGTCGCTGGGCAAGCAGGCGGGCGTGTCGCTCAATCCCGCGACCCCGGCGAAGATGCTCGACTATCTGATCGACGACATCGACCTCGTCCTCGTGATGAGCGTCAATCCGGGTTTCGGAGGGCAAAGCTTCATTTCGAGCCAGCTTCGCAAGATCGAGGCGGTGCGCAAGATGATCGACAAATCGGGCCGCGACATCCGGCTGGAAGTCGATGGCGGCATCGACGCCGCAACTGCCCCGCTTGCCATCGCGGCGGGGGCCGACGTCCTGGTCGCCGGCACCGCAACCTTCAAGGGCGGTCCCGCGGCCTACGCCGACAATATCAAGCGCCTGCGCGGCTGATCGATGGAAGGGAGACCGTTGACCTCTGCTCCCGTCGATCCGATGCCCGAAACGGGCGACCCCGTCGCGCCGCTCGACGACAGCATCGAACCCGGCAAACGGCTGATCCGCCTGCCCGCCGACAAGGGCCTTTCGCTGGGCGACCGCATCGCCAATCATTTCACCCGCCTGACCTGGCGCACCCCGCTCCATGCGCTGCGGCTGAAGGGGCGTTTCCCGCTCAAGCTGCTGGGCGTTCCGGCCGATCCGGTTCCCGGCGACACGCGCGCCGGCATGGCGATCCGCGCCGGCCATTTCCTCCACCGCGGACTCAAGCTGCCGATAAGGGAGATTGATTTCGCGGCGCTCCCGGTCGCCCCGGCCTTCGCCGATTATCTGCACAGTTTTGCCTGGCTGCGCGATCTTGCCGCCACCGGGACGCGCGCCGACGGCGCCCCGATCGCCGAAGCGCTCGTCCGCCAATGGCTCGCCGCGCACGGCGAAACGGTAAGCGAACCCGCATGGCGCGCCGACAATGCCGGCTGGCGCATCCTGTTCTGGGCCGCGCACGCGCCGCTGATCCTGTCGTCGAGCGATCTCGTCTATCGTTCCGCCGTACTCAACCATCTCGCGCGCGCGGCGCGCCACCTCGATCGCGTCGCCGACAAGACGCGCCCCGGCACCGGCCAGCTTGTTGCCTGGATCGGCATCGTCGCTGCATCGCTGCTGATGCCGGGCGGCGAGCCGCGCCAGGTGTTCGGCGAAGCAGGGCTGCGCAAGGTTCTCGAGACCAGCTTCTATGCCGACGGCGGCAATATCGCGCGTTCGCCGCAGGCACAGCTCGACGCGATCATGGCGCTGTCGATGCTCGCGCGCATTTACGACATGCGCCGGATGGAGGTGCCGCCCTTCCTGCAGGAAGTGCTTGCGCGCACCGTGCCAGCGCTGCTCGGGCTCGTCCACAGCGACGGAGGCATGGGCAATTGGCAGGGCAGCGGCGCGACGCCGGCAGCGGTTATCGAAGCGGTCGTCGCGGCAAGCGGTGTGCGCACCCGGCCGCTCAAACAGGCGCGCGACTGGGGCTATCAGCGCCTGGTTGCGAACAAGGTGGTCGTATTGGCCGACGCCGCGCCGCCCCCAATCGCGCGGGTTACCGAAGCGGGCTGCGCCTCGACGCTGGCGTTCGAGCTTTCGGATGGCGACGAACGCATCGTCGTCAATTGCGGCGGCGCAGCGCTGACCGGCGCGACGATTCCCGCCGACCTGGCGCGCGGGCTGCGCACCACCGCCGCCCATTCGACGCTGACCATCGCCGACAGCAATTCGACCGCGATCCTGCCCAACGGGACGCTTGGCCGCGGCGTGACCGAAGTCGAGCTCGACCGGCGCGAAACGCCGCAGGGCAGCCGGGTCGAGATGGGGCATGATGGCTATGTTCGCCGCCACGGTCTGATCCACCGCCGCCTGCTGATCCTTTCGCCCAACGGCCGCGAGCTGCGCGGTGAGGACATGCTGCTCCCCGCCCCGCGCAGCCGGCGCAAGGGCGACAAGGCCTTCACGCTGCGTTTTCACCTCGGCCGCAATATCTCGGCCAGTCTGACCGCCGACAAGCTCGGTGCGCTGCTGCGCATCGCGGGCGGCCCGCTGTGGCAGTTCCGCACCTCCGAAGGCCAGCTCGCGATCGAGGAAAGCCTGTGGGTCGACGGCGACGGCCGGCCGCATCCGACCGAGCAACTCGTCGTAACGGGTGCCGCGCCCGCCGGCGGTGCCAGCATCGGCTGGATCTTCAAGCATATCGGCTGACCGCCCATGCCGCGCGCAGCAGCGGGGGGAAAAAAATCCTAGGCCGAATTTTAAACGGATTTTCCAGCGGTTTAGCATAGCCGCACCCCCGCTTGTTTCACTCGTGTGACATCGACGTAACACAGCCGTCATGGGCGATTGTCACAGGCCCCCTCGATCCGCCGGCACAGGGCGCCGGCGGCCATCTGGACAGGGGCTCTTTCCATGACACTGATTCGCAGTTGCCGTTCGCGCATCCTTCTTGGCACCGGCCTGGCCGCGGCCATGCTCGCTCCGGCGAGCGCCTTCGCTTCCGACATCGTCGGCATCGTCACCGACGCCACAGACACGCGCGCGCTGCAGAGCGCTGAGGTTCGCATCGTCGAACTGGGCCGCGTTGCCGAAGCTGGCCGCGACGGCAGCTTCCGTTTCGGCGACGTGCCCGCCGGTACCTACACGCTCGAGGCGCGCTACGTCGGCGCCGAGCCCGTACGCAGCACGATCGACGTGCCCGCAACCGGCAGCGTCACGGTCAATTTCAGCCTCGGCGGCGCGAACGACATCCTCGTCGTCGGACAGGCCGCGAACCAGGCCAGCGCGCTGTCGCGCCAGAAAGCCGCTGACGGCGTCGAAAGCGTCCTGACGCGCGACGCGATCGGTCAGTTCCCCGACCAGAATGTCGCCGAATCGCTGCGCCGCCTGCCGGGCGTCAACATTCTGAACGACCAGGGCGAAGGCCGCTTCGTCTCGGTGCGCGGGCTCGATCCCGAACTCAACGCCTCGTCGCTCAACGGCGTGCGCCTGCCGGCACCCGAAAGCGATGTCCGTTCGGTGGCGCTCGACGTCATTTCGTCGGACACGATCGAATCGATCGAGATCAAGAAATCGCTGACCGCCGACATGGATGCCGACACGATCGGCGCCTCGATCGAGATTCACACGACCAGCGCGTTCGACCGCCAGCGCGACCTCTATTCGGCGCGTATCGAGGGCAGCTACAATGATTATTCGGGCAAGCTGACCCCCAAAGGCAGCCTCGATTTCGCGACGCGGGTCGGCGACAATTTCGGCATCGCGGGCAGTATCAGCTATTACAAGCGCAAGTTCGAAACCGACAATGTCGAAGCCGGCGACTTCTGGAAAGAAGCCGACGGCGTCGCCTTCGCCCCCGAAATCGAATATCGCGACTATGACGTCACCCGCGAGCGGATCAGCGGCGCGCTGTCGTTCGACTGGCGCGCGTCGGACACCACCAAGGCCTATATCCGCGGCAATTTCAGCCAGTTCGACGATCATGAATATCGCCGCCGCACGACGATTATCTTTAACGAAGATCCCGCCTCGGGCGACGCGAACAGCGCCTTCTTCACCGATGCCGACGGCCGCATCGAAGTCCGCCGCGACCTCAAGGACCGGTTCGAGCGTCAGCGCATCCGCACCATCGTCGTCGGCAGCGACACCGACACCGGCGTGTGGAAATTCAACTGGTCGGCAAGCTGGGCCAAATCGAGCGAGCGCGAGGATTTCTCGATCGACCCGCTGCGCTTCCGCGCCCGCTTCAACGACGATGGCGTCGATGTGAACATGGATTACAGCAATCCGCGCGTGCCGCTCTACAGCGTCACCGCCGGCGCCGCGCTGTTCAACGATCCCACCGAATATGGCTTCAACCGCCTCGAACTCACCGACCTGTCGGACAGCCAGGACGAGGAATATGCGGTCAAGGCCGACCTCGCCCGCACCTTCGCCGGCGACAAGGGCGACTTCACGATCCAGGGCGGCATCAAATCGCGCTGGCGCGACAAGAGCTATAATTTCAACCTCATTTATTATGGCGATTATAACGGCGACTTCACCCTCGCCGACGTGCTGGGCCAGCAGACCTATCGCCTCACCGATATCGGCCCCGTGGCGAGCAAGACCGGTCCGGCCGCCTTCTACAATGCCAATCTCGGCAATTTCGAGGTCGACCAATATGAGTCCGACCTCGGGTCGAACAGCAGCGACTATTCGGTCAGCGAGGATATTCTGGCGGGCTATCTGCTCGGCCGCTGGGACAGCGACACGCTGCGCGTGATCGGCGGCGTCCGCGTCGAACGAACCAAGAATGTGCTCAACGGCAACCTCGTCGCCGACGACGGGTCCGACGTGTTCGTCACGCCGGTGTCCTACCGCCGCAACTATACCGACTGGCTGCCCAGCATGACGATCCGCTTCCAGCCGCAGCAGGATCTCGTGCTGCGCCTGGCGGGCTCGCGCAGCATCGTGCGTCCGAAGCTGTCGAAGCTCGCGCCGCGCTTCACGATCAACGAGGATGACGAGGCCGAATTCGGCAACCCCGACCTGCTGCCCTACAAGGCGTGGAATCTCGACGCGGGCGCCGAATATTATTTCGGCCGCAACGCCGCGCTGAGCATCGGCGGCTTCTACAAGTCGATCGACAATTTCATTGTCGACGGCTTCTTCGAGGACAGCGACGCGCCCTATAACGGCGTGTATCGCGGCACCGCCTTCAGCGAGGCGATCATCCCGGTGAACGGCGACAAGGCCGAGGTCGCCGGGCTCGAAGCAAGCTACAGCCAGGTGTTCGACATGCTGCCTGCACCCTTCGACGGGCTGTTGGCTCAGGCCAATTACACTTACACCTGGTCGAAGGCGAAGCTGTTCGACGGCCGCAGCATCGCGCTGCCGTCGAATTCGCGCAACACCTTCAACCTCGTGCTCGGCTATGAAAAGGGGCCGATCGACATCCGGCTGGCGGGCACCTACCGCGACAAATATCTCGACGAAATCGGCGGCGATGCGGAAACCGACCGCTATGTCGACAACCACTTCCAGCTCGACCTGTCGGTCAAGTTCAAGCTCACCGACAATGTCCGCCTCTATGGCGAATGGGTGAACATCAACAACGCCAAATATTTCGCCTATCAGAATTATGCGAGCAGCCAGCGGCTGCTCCAATATGAAGAATATGGCTCGACGTTCAAATTCGGCGTCAAGGCCAGTTTCTGAGGAGGGCGAGGCCATGACGACGGGAGCGCGGCGCCGCCGCAATCGCTGGATCCTGCCGATCGCGCTCGCCGCGATCGGCGCCGGCCCCGCCGTGGCGGGGGCGTCCGCCGCCGGCGGCACCCTGCCCCGTTCCCCCGGCCTGCCCTATGCGCCGCGCAACCTGCCCGACCGCATCGTCCTCACGCCCGGCTCCGATCCGGCGCGCGAGATGGCGGTCGCCTATCGCACCGACACCGCACAGGCCGAGTCCCAGGCCCAGATCGCGGTGTCGGTCGACGGGCCGACGCTCGAGGAAAAGGCCCGGCTCGTGACCGGCACCGCGGTGCGGGTCGACAGCAGCTACGGGCCGGCGCTCTATCATCAGCTGCGCTTTACCGGGCTCACGCCCAACACCGTCTATGCCTACCGCGTGAAGGGCGCGGCGGGATGGAGCGAATGGTACCAGTTCCGTACCGCGGCGGCCGAAGCCAAACCCTTCCGCTTTCTGTATCTGGGCGATGTCCAGAACGGCATCCTGACCTATGCCAGCCGCGTCATCCGGCAGGCGTTCCACGCCAATGGCGACATTCGCCTCGTCCTCCACGCCGGCGATCTCGTCGGCCAGCGCGACGACCTCGACCATGACGACGAATGGGGCGAATGGAACCAGGCGGGCGGCTATAATTACGCGATTGTCCCGCAGCTGCCCGCGACCGGCAATCATGAATATGTCGACGATCTCGCGCCTGACGGCAGCGAAAGCCGCCGGCTCGGTCCCTATTGGCCCGCCCAGTTCGCGTTGCCGTCGAACGGCGCCGATCCGGTCAAGGCGACGACCTATTTTGTCGATTATCAGGGCGTGCGCTTCATCGTCCTCGACGGCACCTCCGCCCTCGACCTCGGCACGGTGGCGGCGCAGACGCGCTGGCTCGATGCCGCGCTGGCATCGAGCAGGGCCAACTGGAATGTCGTGCTGTTCCACCAGCCCGTCTTCACCTGTGCCCGGCCCAACGACACCAAGGAAATCAAGGCGGCCTGGAAGCCGGTGTTCGACGCGCGCAAGGTCGATCTCGTCCTGCAGGGACACGACCATTGCTACAGCCGCCTGACGTCCGAAGCCGGTCGCGAGGCCAGCGCCAGGGCGCGCGCCGACGGCAGCGTGCAGGGGCCGGTCTATCTGGTCTCGGTCACCGGATCGAAGATGTACGCGCTCAACGACCGCACCCCATGGCAACCCGACAAGGTCGCCGAGGCGACCGAACTCTATCAGATCGTCGATGTCGAACCGCGGCGGCTTACCTTCCGGACCTTCACCGCTTCGGGCCGCCTGTATGACGGTTTCACGCTCGAACGCCGCGCCGATGGCGCCAATATCCTGCGCGAAATCGATGAACCGACGATCGCGGCGCGGCGGTGCAGCGGCCCTGTCGGGCCCGACGGCGGCGCCTGCGTCGCGCGCGGCAAATGACCGGGCCGCTTGTTCGGCATGACAGGGGAATTTCGATGATGTCTTTGCGCCCGCGGCAGCTCGCCGCTTCGATCGGCTTTGCCGCCCTGCTCGCCGGATGCGCCGCGCAGCAGGGGCCGGCGATCCACGGCCTGCCGCCGGTCGCCGTCACCGCCGACGGCGAAACCGCCCCCGTCGGCACGGCGAAGGCCGACGCCGCCGACGATCCGGCGATCTGGGTCGATCCGGCCGATCCCGGCCGCGCGCTGATCATCGCGACCGACAAGAAGGCGGGGCTGCACCTTTATGACCTTGCCGGCCGCGACCTCGCCTTTCTGGAAGGCGGGCGCGTCAACAATGTCGATGTCGCCGGCAATATCGTCGTCGCGAGCGACCGTAACGACGGCGTGAACGCGCATCTCGCGGTCTTCGCGCTCGACGGTGCCAAGCCCGCGCTGGCCAGCCTCGGCCGCGCCTCGGCGGGCCCCGGCGAAGCCTATGGCCTCTGCCTCAAGGGCAGCGCGCCCGGCGAGCCGGTGACGGCAGCCCTCATTATCAAGGACGGCACGGTGCGCGTCGGCACGCTGAAGCTCGCCGAGGGGGCCGAACCCGCCTTCGCCGTGCAGTGGGAGCATAAGATACCGACCCAGTCCGAAGGCTGCGTCTTCGACGGCGACACGCTGTATGTCGGTGAAGAGGACGCTGGCATCTGGCGGCTGACGCCGAACGCGAGCGGCGTCGATGCGAAGCTCGTCGCGCCCGTCGACAACCAGCGGCTCGTCGCCGACGTCGAGGGGCTAGCGACGATCGACCACAAGGGGCAGCGCTATCTGATCGCATCGAGCCAGGGCGACAACGCCTATGCGGTCTTCCGCCTGCCCGGGATGGACTATGTCGGCCGCTTCGCCATTTCGGCGGGACGCTATGGCGCGACCAGCGAGACCGACGGCATCGAAGCGGTCGCGGGCAATTTCGGCGCGGCCTATCCGGGCGGCCTGTTCCTGGCGCAGGACGGCGACAATGCACCCGCGGCGCAGAATTTCAAGCTGGTGCGCTGGGACCGGATCGCGGCGGCGCTGGGACTGTAATCGGAAACGTCGCCCCCGCGAAAGCGGGGGCGACGGCCCTTGCCCAAATGCCCGCACCCGCCTAGGGGGGCCGCGTCTTTCCCGTCTTGCAAAGGCCGCCCTCCATGACCGATCTCGTTCCCGTCCGCCGCGCGCTCCTTTCCGTCAGCGACAAGGCGGGCCTCGCCGATCTTGCCGCGGCGCTCGTCCGCCACGGCGTCGAGCTGGTTTCGACCGGCGGCACCGCCAAGGCGCTGCGCGATGCGGGGCATGACGTGCTCGACGTCTCTGACCTCACCGGCTTTCCCGAGATGATGGACGGCCGCGTCAAGACGCTGCATCCGACGGTTCACGGCGGCATCCTGGCGGTGCGCGACGATGCCGCGCACGTCGCATCGATGAAGGCGCATGGCATCGGCGGCATCGACCTTGTCGTCGTCAACCTATACCCCTTCCTCCAGACGGTGATGAGCGGCGCCGACCGCGATACGATCATCGAGAATATCGACATCGGCGGCCCCGCGATGGTGCGCTCGTCAGCGAAGAACCACGCCTTTGTCGGCATCGTCACCGAGCCCGAGGATTATGCGGCGGTAATCGCCGAGATGGATGCCAATGGCGGCGCGACCACGCTCGGCTTGCGCAAGCGGCTCGCCGCGACCGCCTTTGCACACACCGCCACCTATGACAGCATGATCGCGCAATGGTTCGCCTTCGCTGATCAGGGCAAGCTCTTCCCCGACACGCTGCCGCTCACGACCAGGCTGTCGGGCGAACTGCGCTATGGCGAAAATCCGCACCAGAAGGCGGCGCTCTACCTTCCCGTCGGCCCGTCGGCGCGCGGCGTCGCGCAGGCCGAGCAGGTGCAGGGCAAGGAGCTTAGCTACAATAATCTCAACGACGCCGACGCAGCGCTCGAACTTGTCGCCGAATTCCGCGACACCGACCCGACCTGCGTCATCGTCAAGCACGCCAATCCCTGTGGGGTGGCCACCGCAGCCACGCTGACCGAGGCTTATGACGCCGCGCTGAAATGCGACGACGTCTCGGCCTTTGGCGGCATCATCGCGGTCAACCGCAAGCTCGACGGCGCGACGGCCGAGGCGATCAGCAGCATCTTCACCGAGGTTGTCTGCGCGCCCGATGCCGACGCCGACGCGCGCGCGGTGTTCGCGAAGAAGAAGAACCTCCGCCTGCTGCTCACCGGCGACCTGCCCGACCCGGCGCGCGGCGGGCTGGTGATGAAGGCGATCGCCGGCGGCTGGCTGGCGCAGACGCGCGACAATGGCCGCATCACGCGCGATGACCTGAAAGTCGTGACCGACCGCGCGCCGACCGACGAAGAGCTGGCCGACGCGCTCTTCGCCTGGACCGTCGCCAAGCACGTGAAGTCGAACGCCATCGTCTATGCCAAGGGCGGATCGACCGCTGGCATCGGCGCGGGACAGATGAACCGCCGCGACAGCGCGCGCATCGCCGCGATCAAGGCGCGCGAAGCGGCCGAGAGCCACGGCTGGGCGACGCCGCGCACCGTCGGCAGTGCGGTCGCGAGCGACGCCTTCTTCCCCTTCGCCGACGGGCTGCTCGCCGCGGTCGAAGCAGGCGCCACCTGCGTCATCCAGCCGGGCGGCTCGATCCGCGACGACGAGGTGATCGCCGCGGCGAACGAAGCCGGCCTGGCGATGGTGTTCACGGGGATGCGGCATTTCCGGCACTGACGCTGATTTTCGAACCGTCATCCCGGCAAAGGCCGGGATGACAAGAGATGAAGGAAGCGTGCTCCTGTCTCGACTTCGGGCACCGCGAACGGCATAGGGAAGCCGGGATCGTCCTGATCCGCAACCAAGGACCAGCATGACCGCCATCCCCCGCAACAAGTCGATGATCCAGCGCCTTTATGGTTGGACGATGGAGAAGTCGGCGCATCCGCACGCCGAATATTGGCTGGCGTTGGTGTCGTTCGTCGAGGCGAGCTTCTTTCCTATCCCGCCGCATCCGATGCTGGGGCTGATGTGCCTCGCCGAGCCCAAGAAGGCCGTGCGCTATGCGCTTATCTGCACGCTCGCCTCGGTCGCGGGCGGGATGCTGGGCTACGGGATTGGCTTCTTCCTGTACGAAAGCGTCGGACTGTGGCTGCTCGGCGTGCTCCATCTGACCGAGAGCTTTCCTGCCGCTGCCTGCTATCTGCGCGACTATGGCGCCGAGATCATCCTGGTGAAGGGGGCGACGCCGATTCCCTTCAAGCTGCTGACGATCACCGCCGGCTTCATCCACATGAACTTCGTCACCTTCCTGTGGGCAAGCCTCGCGAGCCGCGCCTTTTCCTTCATGCTGGTGGGCCTGTTGTTCCGGCTGTTCGGGGCGCCGATCAAGGCGTTCATCGACAGATATCTCGCCTGGGTCGCGGGCGGCTTCATCATCCTCGTTGTCGGGGGATTCATCGCTGCGAGCGCGCTGTCGGGTGGCGGCAGCAAGACCGCCGACAAGTGCAGCCATGCGACGCTGGAAAGCATGGGGCTGGGTCGGGAGTAATCAAATATCTTCGTCATTGCGAGCAAAGCGAAGCAATGACGGGCCCT
The DNA here is from genome assembly GCF_052384365.1 of Sphingopyxis sp. Q841. Taxonomy (NCBI): domain Bacteria; kingdom Pseudomonadati; phylum Pseudomonadota; class Alphaproteobacteria; order Sphingomonadales; family Sphingopyxidaceae; genus Sphingopyxis; species Sphingopyxis sp. Q841. Next base: position 1,447,533 of record NZ_JBQSUM010000001.1, read on the forward strand.
TTTAGATTAGACTACTCGTTCGCGGCCTGATGCAGCCAGTCGGCGTGGCGCGGGGCCTTTTTCGTCCGGCTCCATTCTTCGAGCATCAGCGGCGCGACGCGCGCGAGTTCGGCATATTGTTCGTCGGTGCCGATGTCGCACGCCAGTTCGACGCGGTGGCCATTGGGGTCGAAGAAATAGATCGACTTGAAGATGCCGTGATGCGTCGGACCGAGCACATCGACGCCATTCGCTTGGAGATGCGCCTTGGCGCCGACCAGCTCGTCATAACTGCCGACCTTGAAGGCGAGGTGCTGGACCCACTTGGGCGTATTTTCGTCGCGGCCCATGTCGGGCTGATTCGGCAGCTCAAAAAATGCAAGGATATTGCCGTTCCCCGCGTCGAGAAAGACGTGCATGTACGGATCATATTCGCCGGTTGAGGGCACATGATCCTCGGCAAAGGCGGTGGTATAGGTCATGCCGAGCATGGCCTCATACCATTCGACCGTCTCCTTCGCGTCCTTGCAGCGATAGGCGGCGTGGTGGACGCCGCCCAATTTGATCGGACTCGTCATTCGGCGGGCTCCTCGACATTGAGCGCGCCGCGGCGGATCTGGTCCAGTTCCATCGACTTGAACAGCGCGGTGAAATTGCCCTCGCCGAAGCCTTCATCCTTCTTGCGCTGGATGAATTCGAAGAAAACGGGGCCGATCACGGTCTGCCCGAAAATCTGGAGCAGCAGGCGGGGATCGCCCTCGGTCGTCGATCCGTCGAGCAGGATACCGCGCGATTTGAGGTCATCAACCGGTTCGCCATGGCCGGGCAAGCGGTCGGCGAGCATCTCGTAATAGGTCGCGGGCGGCGACGGCGCGAAGGGATTGCCGAGCGCCTTGAGCTTGTCCCACGACGCGTAGAGATCGTCGCAGCTGAAGGCGATATGCTGGATGCCCTCGCCATTATAGGCGCGCAGATATTCCTCGATCTGGCCGCCACCGCCCGCGCCTTCTTCGTTCAGCGGAATGCGGATCTTGCCGTCAGGGGCGGTCATCGCCTTCGAGGTCAGACCGGTATATTCGCCCTTGATGTCGAAATAGCGGATTTCGCGGAAGCCCGCGATGCGTTCGTAAAAGGCCGCCCAATGCGCCATGCGCCCGCCATAGACATTGTGCGTCAGGTGATCGATCACCTTCAGCCCCGCCCCTTCGGGATAGCGGTCGACGCCATCTTCATAGACGAAGTCGATGTCATAGATGTTCAGCCCGTCGCCATAGCGGTCGATCAGATAGATGATCGAGCCGCCGATGCCGCGGATCGCGGGCAGGCGCAGTTCCATCGGGCCGGTCTTGACCTCGACCGGCTCGGCCCCGCGCGCAATCGCCTCGGCATAGGCTTTCGCCGCGTCGCGGCAACGCCAGCCCATGCCGCACGCCGACGGGCCATGCTCGGCGGCGAAATAGGCCGCGGGCGATTTGGGTTCGTAATTGGCAATCAGGTTGATGTCGCCCTGCCGCCAAAGCGCCACATCCTTCGAGCGGTGCCGCGCGATACGCGTGAAACCCATGCGCTCGAACACCGGTTCGAGCATGCCCTTTTCGGGCGCCGAAAATTCGACGAATTCGAAGCCGTCGAGGCCCAGCGGATTGTCGAACAGGTCGGCCATGGTCAGTCCCTTAATGTGGTTTCAATTGAAACTATTATGATGGATCGCGGACCGCGAGTCAATGCCGGGGCGCTTCAGATAGACCGTCGCCTGCGCTCGGGCGACGCTTCTCGTCTCAGCGACTACGCCGCTTCCTCAATCGCCTCGAGCGCGGTCATCCATGCCGCCTCGACGCGTTCCAGCTCGGATGCGAGCTTGCCGCGGCGCTGCGCGAGATCACCCATCGTCAGCTTGGCAAGCGCCGGCTCGGCGCTCGCGGGGTCGAACATTGCGCGGTCGATCGCGCTGACCTGCTGCGCGAGCTTGGCCGCGCGCGCCTCATGATCCTTGGCGGTCTTGCGTAATGCCGCCTGGGCTTCGCGGGCTTTTGCCGCTTCCTGCCGCGCCGCCTTTGCATCCTTCGGCTTCGCGGGCGCGGCCTTCGCATCGTCGCCCGACGGCGACTTGCCGAGAATGAACGCGACATAATCGTCCATGCTGCCGTCGAAATCGCGCGCCGTTCCGTCATCAACGAGGACCAGCCGGTCGGCCGAGAGTTCGAGCATATGGCGGTCGTGGCTGACGATCAGCACCGCGCCCTCGAAGCCGTTCAGCGCCTGCACCAGCGCCTCGCGCGCATCGACGTCGAGGTGGTTGGTCGGTTCGTCGAGGATCAACAGGTGCGGCGCCTCGCGCGTGATCAGCGCGAGCGCGAGCCGCGCCCGCTCGCCGCCCGACAGCTTGCCGACCTCGGTCGTCGCCCTGTTACCCGAAAAGCCGAAGCGTCCCAGTTGCGCGCGCACTGCGCCGGGGGTCTTGCCCGCCATCACGCGCGTCATATGACCGAGCGGGGTATCGGCGCCGTCGAGTTCCTCGACCTGATATTGGGTGAAATAGCCGACGCGCATCTTGCCGGCGACCGCCATGCCGCCCTCTTCGGGCTTCAACTGAGCCGCGAGCAGGCGCGCCAGCGTCGTCTTGCCGTTGCCGTTGCGGCCGAGCAGCGCGATGCGGTCGTCGGGATCGATACGCAGGTTCAGGCGGCGCAACACCGGCGCGCCGGGCGTATAGCCGACGCTGGCAAGGTCGAGCGTGATCAGCGGCGGCTTGAGTTCGTCGCCGGGGCTCGGGAAATCGAACACCAGGCTCGGATCGTCGGCAATCGCCGCAATCGGCTGCATACGGGCGAGCTGCTTGGCGCGCGACTGCGCCTGCTTCGCGGTCGAGGCGCGCGCGCTGTTGCGGGCGATATAGTCCTGCAATTTGGCGCGCTGCGCGTCCTGCGCCGCCTTCGCCGCCGCAAGCTGCGCCGCGCGCTCGGCGCGCTGGCGCTCGAACGCGTCATAGCCGCCGGCGTAGAGCGTCACCTTCCCGCCTTCCAGATGCAGAATATGGTCGACGACATTGTTGAGCAGGTCGCGTTCATGGCTGATCACGACAAGTTGCCCCGGATAGGCGCGCAGGAAGCTTTCGAGCCACATCGTCGCTTCGAGGTCGAGGTGGTTCGACGGTTCGTCGAGCAGCAGCAGGTCGGGGTTCGAAAAGAGCAGCGCGGCAAGCGCGACGCGCATTTTCCACCCGCCCGAAAAGCTGTCGAGCGGGCGCCCCTGCATATCCTCGTCGAAGCCGAGACCGATCAGGATGCGGGCGGCGCGCGCTGGCGCGGTATAGGCGTCGATCGCGATCAGTCGCTCGTGAATGTCGGCGAGCCGGTCGGGGTCGGATTCGATCTCTGATCGTTCGAGCAGGTCGGCGCGTTCGGCATCGGCGGCGAGCACGGTTTCGAACGGCGTCGCGCTGCCGCTCGGCGCTTCCTGCGCGATATAGCCGAGACGCGTCTTGCGCGGCATTTCGATCCCGCCGTCGTCGGCTTCGAGTTCGCCAATCATCACCTTCATCAGCGTCGACTTGCCCGCACCGTTGCGACCGATCAGCCCGGTGCGGCTTTTCGGCGGCAGGCTGGCGCTCGCGCGGTCGAGGATGGTGCGGCCGCCCAGTCGCACGGTCAGATTGTTGATCGTCAGCATGGGCGCGCGCCTAGCACGGCTGCCCGCCGGTGCGAAGCCCGATCGGAGCTAGTGCGAAGCGCCCATCGAGATCGTCTTGGGCCGCGGGATCAGCCACACCGCCGCTGCTGCGATGACGAAGACCGTGCCGGCCGCGAGGAAGATATGCAGCACACCGAGCGTCGAGGCCTGGACATCGACGATCCGGTCAAGCGCGGCGCGCGCCTGTTCGGTCGTCAGCCCGGCATTCTGCATCTTGTCCATCGTCTCGGCCGCGCCGTTGAGCGCGGGCACCAGTTCGGCGCGCGATACGCGGCTTGCATCGTCCCACGCCGTTGTCGCGATGGCTGTGCCGATCGCGCCGCTCAGCGTGCGCAGGAAGCTCATCAGGCCGGCCGCCGAGGTCTGATCCTTCGCCGGTACCGAGCTCAGCGCCAGCGCGGTCAGCCCGACGAAGAAGAAGGGCATGCCCATCCCCTGCAGCAGATGCGGCAACGCGAGGCTCCAATAATCGACGTCGGTATTCCAGCGCGCGCGCAGGATCGACATCAGCGCCATCCACAAGATGCCCGCGCAGACGGTGATCCGCACGTCGATCTTGGTCAGCAGCCCCGCCGCCAATGGCGAGAAGAGCACCGCGAAACAGCCGATCCACGCGACGATGAAGCCGGTTTCGGTCGCGGTGTAACCCGCCACCTGCTGCAACCATAGCGGCGTCAGCACGACCTGCGAGAAAAAGGCCCCGAAGCCTAGCGAGATGGCAACGGTCGCGAAGCTGAAGCCGCGAAAGCGGAAGACCCGGACATTGACCACCGGATTGGCGTCGGTCAGCTCCCAGATCAGAAAGGCGGCGAAGCTGATCGCGGCGACGATCGCCAGCATGACGATCCATGCCGATCCGAACCAGTCGTGCTCGCGCCCGGTGTCGAGCATGACCTGGAACGACCCGACCGACAGGACGAGCAGGATGAGGCCGACGATGTCGATCCGCATCTTCGCCTTCTTCGTCTCGAACGCGCCGAGCATGCTGCCGACGCCGAAGGCACAGACCGCGACGACGGGCAGGTTGATGAAGAAAATCCAGGGCCAGCTCCAATTGTCGCTGATCAGTCCGCCCAGAATCGGCCCCAGAATCGGGGCCGTCGTTGTCGTCATCGACCAGATCGCGAGCCCGACACCGGCCTTTTCCTTCGGAAAGATGCGCAGCAGCAATATCTGCGACAGCGGCATCAGCGGCCCGCCCGCGAGCCCCTGCAGGACGCGGAACAGGATCAGCGCGTCGAGCGTGCGCGAAATGCCGCACAGGAAGGAGAAGATGCCGAAGCCGACGATCGACACGATGAACCAGCGCACCGTGCCGAACCGCGCGGCGAGCCAGCCGGTGAGCGGGACGCTGATCGCGTCGGCGACGGCGTAGCTGGTGATCACCCAGGTTCCCTGCGTCGGCGATACGGCAAGGCCGCCCGCGATGTGGGGAACCGACACATTGGCGATCGTCGAATCGAGCACGACGACGAAATTGGCGAGCGCAAGCGCGAAGGCCGCGGCGAGCAGCTTGACGCCGCTCAGCGGCTGCGGCCCGGCCGGTGTCGATGCAGCGGATGCGGCGGCGCTGGCCATCGTTCAGCTCACTTTCCGCGCGTGTCGATCGTCGCTTCCATCGACAGGCCGACGCGAAGCGGATGGGCCTGCAATTCCTTGGGATCGAGCGCGATGCGCACCGGCAGGCGCTGCACCACCTTCACCCAATTGCCCGTCGCATTCTGGGCCGGGATCAGCGAAAAGGCGGCGCCCGTGCCGCCCGCAATCCCGATCACCTTGCCGTGATAGACGACATCGCCGCCATAATAGTCAGAGGTGAGCTCGACCGGCTGGCCGATGCGGATCTTGCGGAACTGGCTTTCCTTGTAATTGGCGTCGACATAGGCGGTGGCGATCGGAACGATCACCATGATCGGTGCGCCGGCCGCGATCCGCTGGCCGACCTGGACCTGACGATTGGTGACGATGCCGGCGACGGGCGCGCGGATGATCGTGCGCTCAAGATCGAGTTGCGCCTTCTCGAGCCGCGCCTGCGCCGCGGCAACATCGGGGGCGGTCTCGATCGTCGTGCCGCGCACCACCGCTTCGGCGGCATCAAGATCGCCGCTCGCCGAACCGCGCGTCGCTTCGGCCGAAGCGATCGCCGCCGCAGCAAGATCACGCGCCGCGCTGGCGGATGCAAAGGCGGTGCGCGCCGCGGTCAATTCTTCGCCCGACACCGCACCCGTTCCGGCCAGGCCTTCGCGGCGCGCGAGTTCGGCACGCGCTTTCGCCACCGCCGCATCGGCATCGCGCAGCCGCGCGCGGGCCTGCGCGATATCGGCGCCGCGCGCCGAAACGCGCGCTCGCGCGGCATCGGCATTGGCGCTCGCCTGGCCATAGCGCTGGCGCGCCTGCCGCAGCGCGGCTTCGGCATCGGCAAGCGCGATGCGCTGATCGGCATCGTCGAGGATGACGAGGATATCGCCCTTCTCCACCGCCTGGGTGCCGCTGACGCGCACCTCTTTGACCGGGCCGGAGACGAGCGCGGTAACCGCGGCCGAATCGGCGCCGACATAGGCGTTGTCGGTCGACACGCGCCCGGCCTGCGTCAGGAAATACCAGATGCCCCACAGCGCCGCGATCGTCACCACGACGAGCGCAAGGATGCGCAGCGCCTTGCGGCGCGTCGCCGGGCGCCCCTCGGCGGCGGCGGGGGTTTCGCTGTCGACCGCGGGAGTATCGGTCATTGCTTGTCTCCTGTTGGCGATGCGGCCGTAAATCCGCCGCCCAGGGCACGGATCAGGGCAATGTCGAGCGAAAGCCGGCGCGCTTCGAGGTCGGCGACCGCGCGCGCGAGCGCGACCTGGCTGTCCTCCGCGGTGAGCTGCGCAAGCTGGTTGGAAAGGCCGGCACGGTAGCGCATCCCGGCAAGGTTGGCGGCGTCGGCCGCGGCCTTCAGCGCGTCGCGCCGGTCGGCAAGTTGGCGCGCTATGGCGTCACGGCTGGCGACGATGTCGGCGACATCGCGCAGCGCGGCGACGAGCGTACGGTCGTAGTTGGCGACGGCGCCGTCATAATCGGCCCGCGCCCCGCGATACTGGCCCTGCAGCCGCCCGCCCTCGAAGATCGGCAGGCTGATCGCGGCGCCGCCATTGCCATATTCGGACCCGGTCTTGAACAGGTTTGACAGCCCGAGCGACTGGAGCCCGACGAGCGCCGACAGGTTGATGTTCGGATAAAAGGCGGCACGCGCGACGTCGATGCGCTTCGCCGCCGCCTCGGCCCGCAGCCGGGCCGCGACGATGTCGGGCCGGCGGCCGACCAGGTCGATCCCCGCCTGCGGCGGCAGTGCGAGCGACGGCGCGGCGAGCGCCGGACGCGCGATGGTCCGGCCGCGATCGGGTCCGGCGCCGAGCAGGGCGGCAAGGCGGTTGCGGGTGAGCGCGATCGCCTCCTCGATCGCGGCGACATCGCCGCGCGCCGAGGCGGCGCGGCTTTCGGCCTGCCGCTGCGTCGCCTGATTGTCGAGCCCGGCGGCGGTGCGCTTCGCCGACAGGTCGGCGCTCGCGCCGCGGATACGGATCGCGTCCTGCGCGACGTCGAGATCGGCATAATAGCCCGCCAGATCAGCGTAGGCGGTGGCAATCCCGGTCGTCAGCATCAGCCGCGCCTGCGCAGCATCGACGCGCGCCGCTTCGGCTTCGGACGTGGCCGCCGCCAGCGCCGCGCGGTTCTTGCCCCAGAGGTCGAGATCGAAGCCGAAGGTCGCGGCAATGCTGCCGGTATCCTGAATACCGTCGGGCACGAAAGCCGGCGGGATTCCCATATTCTTGCTCTGCTGGACGCCTCCTGCGCTGCCCTGGATGCCGGCGCGCGGGAGCAACGCCGCCCCCGCCTGCTGCGCCAGCGCCTCGGCGGCGCGGACCCGCGCTGCCGCCGCCGCAATGTCGGGCGATCCCGCCAGTCCTTCATCGATCAGCGCATCGAGCTGCGGGTCGCCGAAGCGCTGCCACCAGCCCTCGACCGGCCAGGCGCCCGCCTGATCGGCAAGTGTCGCCTGCGAATCGAGCGCCGCGGCGGCGACCGGCGCGGGCTTCTGCCCAAGATCGGGGACGCTCGCACAGCCCGCCAACAGGCCGAAAACCACGGTGGAGAGGAAAAATGATCGGGGCATGGCTTCCAACGATACTAGCTGGTATCATGCGCCATTGGACTTCGGAGGATGGCTTGTCAACGGAAATGATACCAGGCAGTACGGTTGTGATGGATGACGCCGCGACCGCGCGCCGCAAGGCGTTCGTCGATGCCGCGCGCGAACTCTTCTTTGCCAATGGCTATGCCGGCACCACCATGTCCTCGATCGCCAGCAAGGTCGGCGGCTCGAAAACCACGCTGTGGACCTATTTCCCGTCGAAGGAGGATCTGTTCGAAGCCGTGGTGGACGATATTGTCGAACGCTATGGCGACGCGCTGGCCATCGACCTGCCGCTCGACGAGCCGGTGCCCGACGTGCTGCGCCGGTTCGGCAATGTGCTGATGACCAAATTGACCGCGACGCCCCTACTGTCGCTGTTTCGCCTGGTCGTCGGCGAGGCCGAGCGTTTTCCGCACCTGTCTAAGACATTCTATGATCGCGGGCCGCGCAGGGGCAAGGCGCGCGCCGCCGACTGGGTGGCGGCGAAGATGGCGCGCGGCGAACTGCGCCCCGGCGATCCGATGCGCGCCGTCCAGCATTTTTCGGGCCTCTGCCAGTCGGGACTCTATCAGTTCGCGATCCTAGGCATGACCGACCCCGACGATGTCGAGCGGCTGCAGGCCGACGTCGAGGCCGCGGTCGAAACCTTCTATCGCGGCTGGCGCCCCGACACGGCAGCCTAGATCCATCCCTGTCCCAAAAGGCGACAGTTACGAGGGCGGTCGCTGCTGGCGCGGGCGGCGATCATGCTAACGAGGCGGCGTGGAACCGATTCGCGACGCCATTTATTACGAGCAACTCGCCCGGGTCGCGCGGCTTAAGGCCGACGCGAGCGACGACCCGTTTCTGGCGCGGCGGCTGCGCGAGGCGGCGATCCGCAACGAGCGGCTGGCGCGCCGGTTGCGCCGCGAGGAAGAGGGCGGGGCACCCGATGCGTAAGCCTGAGCCGCCCGCGGCAGCGTTACAGTTCGATCATGATCCGCACGCTGTCGGCATCGACACCCGCGGCGAGCGCGATGCGGCGGCGTGCCGCGGCAATTTCCATTTTCAGCATGTCGCTCTCGGCATCCGCCTCGGCACGCGCCGAGGCGCGCAGGCCGACCATCGCGGCGACACCGCTCAGCTGCTGCTCGGGAACGTCGAGCGCACGCGCCAGCGCGAGCAGGCTCGTGCGGCGCGGCGCGGTGGTGCCATTTTCCCACGCCCAGATACTCGGCTTGCTGAGACCGGCCGCCTGGGCGAGCCCCGCGAGGCTCAGCCCGCGCGCCTGCCGCAGCCGCCGCAGCCGCGCGCCGAGCGTCTCCTCAGCATCGGCAGCGGCGTCGGCTTCAGCCCGGTCGGCGGGATCGAAATCGGAGGGGAGCGGATTGCGCAGCCGCGCCGCGCTGAGCGCCGCGCGCGGCAGCGGCTGGCGAAAGCGGCAGCCATAGAGCCGCTCGCTCTGCCAAACGACCGCGGCGACGACGTCGCCGGCCTCGGGCAAGGCGATCGTTATATCCTGTCCCATCGTAAGATCGGCGGCGGTTTCGATCAGCACGCCGCTGACCGACAGATTGTGGACGATAACCTCCGTGCCCTGACCGGGCGCGACCGCGCCCGCCACCGCAAGATTGAGACGCAGGCGATCCGCCCGTTGCTGCCCTTCGCCCGCGGGGGGCTCAACCATCGTTCCGTGAATGACCATAGGCGGCTGCTTGTCGCAGCGCAGGGTAAGCGAGGGGTTAATGCGCACGCTCGTCTCATCCGATTCGTGCGGCAACTGGGGCGAGCCGGAGACGCGGGCGAAGGGGCCGGCGGACGGTCCCGCGGGACTTCGGGGCGCGGATGCACGCCGGGGCAGGCTGGACATGGCGACTTTCTGTTCTTGCACCCCGCAAACCGGAATGGCGACCGACAGAAACGGCCGAAAGCCGCGCTTTGTTGCCGCGACTCACCGCACGCTTGCCCCGCCGCGGCGCAGAAGAGCACCGATACGGCATCAAATGTCGTTCACTTTTCCGTTAAGAAGTTAACCGCCGCTGTTTCATATCAGGACGGCCGCAAAGGTGATCCGCAGAGCCGATTTTCGGATTAACCCTCGAAATCCCCGCAAATCCGGTAATTCTCAATCCTTCCAATGGCATCGGCAATGTCGAATCTTGCCAAGATGCCATTTTGAGGGTTCACATCTAACTGAACCATCGTATTAAATCCCTCTTAACGGAAAGGGGGGTTAGTCGGGTCGCGACTTCCCCGGGCATCCAGTGCCCGAGACCGCCAACGAGCCGGTCGAAAGCCGTTCTAGGTTTTTTGAGGGGAGAGCCATGCGTCCGCTGCTTATCGCGCTTGCTGCGTATGCATTCGCTTCGCCCGCCTTCGCGGGCGAAATCGAGAACGCCCGGTCGATCGACATCGCGGTCAGCGGGTCGATTCGCGAACATTGCGGCATCGGCAGCATCGGTGACATGGACTTCGGCAATATCGAACGCCGCGGGCTGGGCATCCAGACGCGCGTCGCCTTTGACTGCAACGTCCCCTTTACGATGACAATCAAGGGCGCCAGCGGCGCACTGACGCACTCCACCATGCCGAACGGCCAGGGCCCCTATGGCGGCAAGCTGCCTTATAATCTGGCGGTGCAGATGCCGGTGCGGTTCCCGTCGTCGCAGACGATCAGCAAAAGTTTCAGCAGCGCCCAGCTTCAGGCCGGCGGCGTGATTTCCAGCAACGGCGGCATCGCCACCGACGGCATGACGCTGGCGGTCGAACTGGGTCAGCCTACGGGCGAGGCCGGGATGCTGCTGGCAGGCGAATATTCGGAGACGATCACGATCACCGTGTCTCCAATCTGACGAAATTCCTTCGCGAGGGGCGACTTCGCGGACGGATCAGGCCCTTGGGGTGGCACCGACCCCCTGGGTTCTCCGACCAGCCGGTGCATATGAACAGCCGCTTCCCCGCGACGGGGGCGCGGTTCAAAAATGAGGGAAGAAGGTTATGAAAAAGATTCTTACCGGCGCCATTGCCGCCATCGCTCTTGTCGGCATCGCTTCGCCGGCCGCTGCGCAGACCAATCAGCGTCACTATGCTGGCGTCGTTGCGGGCATTCCGTACACCTCGACGAACCCCGGCCCGTTTGCGACCTTCGGTCTCGAAGTCGGCCTCGCTCTTGGCGTTGGCACCCGCTACACCGCCGTCGCCGATGCGCCGAGCGACAGCGAAAGCGCGACCCCGACCGTCACCACGACGTTCAACCTCACGGGTTCGGTGAACAAGGACTGCTCGTTCTATGCCGGCAACAACGCCAGCGCGACGAACATCGACTTCGGCGTGATCGGTGTCCGCACCGGCAACAACGAAAACGTCAACTCGGCTTTCGAAATGGTCGGCCCGGCGTTCGCCAACATCGAAACGCTGACCGCTGGTTGCAACTTCAACAACGAAGTTTCGATCACGAAGAACAACGTCAACGGTCTCGTGAACAGCGCTGCCGGCGGCTATGACACCGACGAATTCCAGGCGAACATTCCGTACAGCGTCACGGCTGCCTGGACCGGCGTTCCGGTGAACACCGTCACCAGCGGCACGGGCCAGTCGCTCGCCGTTTCGACGTCGCAGCTCGGCAACACCATCCAGCAGGGTGCGTGGCGTTCGAACATGACGATCAACTTCAACGCCCCGGCGATCACGAACAAGGGTCTGGTCGCCGGCAACTACGCGGGTTCGACCACGCTGGTCCTCAGCGCGCTCTAAGCTCGTGGCGTAACCACAGGGAAAGGGGGAAGAGCAATCTTTCCCCTTTCTTCATGAATTAATGCAATTATTCCGGGAAATGCAGGGGGGAAGGGGAATCATGGCTATCTTGTCCGTGCTGAAGCGCCAGTCGAAGGCGCTGCTGGCGGCGATTGCCGCGCTGTTCATTCTTGTCCCCGCGGCATACGCCATGCGCGTTTCGCCGATGGTCGTCGAAATGGAATCGAACGGCAGCAACACCGTCGCCCGTGTCGAAGTCCAGAATATCAACGCCGGCAAGCTCGCTTTCCAGACGCGCGTCTTTCGCATGGAAATCGACAAGGACGGCAAGATTACCGAAACGCCGGCCGACGACAAATTCCTTGTCTTCCCGCCGCAGGGCGCGCTGCCCCCCGGCGGACGCCAGGTGATCCGCCTGCAATGGGTGGGCGACCCCGAAATTCCGACGTCGCAGGCTTATTATGTCTCCGTCGAACAGCTTCCCGTGCCGTTCGAGCCCGGGAGCAAGGACGCTGCCTCTGCGCAGGTGCAGGTGCTCTATACGATGCGCGCACTCGTCGTTGTCGCCCCGCCGGGTGCCAAGCCTGACGTCAAGGCAGCATCGGCGCACCAGGTCAATTACCAGCCGCCCGCGCTGCCCGGCGCGACCGAACAACCGCCGCTGCAGGACGGGGTCGCGGTAACGCTGCGCAACGACGGCCGCCGCCATGCAATGATGGCAAATTTTGCTTGGCACCTCGAGGGCACCGACCGCGACGGCAAATTCCTGCGCGTCGATGTGTCGCCCGAAGAATTGGCACGCGTCGTCGGCACCGGCTATGTCCCGGCGCAGGGCGAGCGCACCTTCAACCTGCCGGTCCCGGGCTTCGGCCCCGGCCCGATCAAGCTGACCTTCGCAAAATGAGGCTGCGGGCGGCCGTCTGCTCGGTCGCTTTGCCGGCCCTTTGGGCCAGCACCGCCGCCGCGCAGGTTTCTATTCCCTTGCCCCAGCGGCCGGGGACAGCTCAACCGACGCCTGCGCCAGCACCAGCGCAGAGTCCGCCGCCGGCCAGCATCCCGCTGCCCGGCACGCCGACGCCTGCCCCGACGCCGACCGAGCCCGATCTCGGAATGCCGCAGGTGCCGATGGGCCCCTACGGCCGGCCCGACATCAATCCCTACGACCGCGACATCGAAATGACGGTGCCGCTGACCTTTCTCAGCCGCAGCCTCGGCGACATTCCGATGCGGCTGACCGCAGACGACCGCTTCCAGCTCGACACTGAAACCTTCCTCAAGCTGCTGAAACCCATCCTCAATGACGAGGCGCACGCCAAGCTGGCCGCGCATCTGGCGGGCAAGACGCAATTCGGCCCCGACGACCTTGCCGAAACCGGCGTCGCGCTGACTTATGACCCCAGCACGCTCGCGGTGGTGGTCGTTCAGGTATCGGCAGATCAGCGATCGACGGTTGACCTCTTCGCGCCGCCCAAGGAGGATATGGACGATATCTCGCTGCAACCGGCGGGATTTTCGGCCTATCTCAACCTCAACCTCATCCAGTCCTACCTCTGGGAAGGCAGCAACAACACCGATCCGCCGACGATCAATTTCGACGGTGCGATGCGCGTCGGTGACTTCGTCTTCGAAGGCGATGCGCAGATCGGCCAGCAGATCAGCCTGTCGGGGGGCGACAGCTATAAATTCCACCGCAACTATGCGCGCCTCGTCTATGACCAGCCCGAGGATTATCGCCGCTGGTTCATCGGCGATCTCGACCCCGAAATTCGCGGGCAACAGGCCTATGTCCAGATGGGCGGCGTCGGCGTGCTGCGTCAGCAGCGGCGCTTCAACGCCTTTCGCTCGGCGATTCTCCAGGCCAACCGCCAACTGATCCTGCAGCGCGAATCGACCGTCCGCTTCCTGCGCAACGGCTCGCTCTATCGCGAATTGCGCTTGCAGCCGGGCCGCTATGACTTCAGCTCGCTGCCGCTCGTCGCGGGCAGCAACGACATCCAGATCCAGGTCACCGATAATACGGGCGCGGTCCAGGATCTGTCGTATCAGCAGTATCTCGACCCGATCGACCTCGACCCGGGCGATTATGAATATGGCGCCTTCCTGGGGCCGACGAGCAGAAACTTCGGCTATGCCCCCGATTATAAGGGTCCGGTCGCCTTTACCGGCTTTTTCCGCAAAGCGTTCGTCAACGCCCCCGCCATCGGCGTCGGCCTGCAGGCGAGCAAGGATGTCCAGACGCTGACCGGCCAGACTCAGTTCGTGCTCGGCAACGGTGGCCGCCTGCTGCTCGATGCGGCGGGCAGCCATTCGAAGGATGTCGGCACCGGCTTTGCCGCGGGCGTCAGCTACGAACATTTCTTCGATCGCGGCGGTTTGTCCGACAGCATGACGCTGCGCGTCGATTACACGTCGCCGCATTTCGCAACGCTCGGCAACCTCCTTGGCATCAACACGACTTCGGTGACCGCGTCGGCGCAATATACGCACCAGTTCAGCCAGAAATTCCTGACGACCTCAACCGCATCCTACATCAAGGGGCGCGGCACATTGGGCGACAGCTATCGCATCGGCACCACTGGCTATTACCGATTCGATCGCGAATGGACGTTCCGCGCAGGCGTTGAATATGCGAAATATCCGGCCTCCTTTTCGCGCAACAATGGCTTCAGTGTCGTCGCCGGCCTGGTCTTCCAGCCCGATTATCGCCGCCGCGCCGAAGCGCGCTACGAAAGCCGCGACAATCTGGCCGAGCTTTCCTACAACCAGAGCGGCCTCAACCAGCTCAATAGCGTCGGCTTCGGCGGCGTCCTGACGCGCCAGGACAATTCCGCGCAGGCCGCCGGCTATGCGACCTATACGGCCAACCGCTTCGACGCCGCGATCAGCCACGCCGCCTTCGGCCCGAACATTTCGAACTTCGCCAACGTCAATGTGACGACGCTGCGCGTCGGCACGACGCTGGCCTATGCTGACGGCATGTTCGGCATCGGGCGCCGCATCAACGACAGCTTCATGCTGCTCAAGGCGCATGAAAATCTGGGCAAGCGCGACGTGGTCGTCGGCCAGTCGCTCGCGCAGAACGACTATATCGCGCGGAGCGGTTCGCTCGGTGCGGCGGTGCATAATTTCCTCGGCTCCTACACCACCCAGTCGGTGCAGTATGACGTCCAGGACCCGCCGCCGGGATATGACACCGGCCCGGGCGTGTTCCGCGTCCATCCGCCTTACAAAAGCGGCTATGCTGCGCGCATCGGCACCGACGCCTTTGCGAGCGCGATCGGCACGCTGATGCTCACCCCCGAAAAGCCGGTGTCGCTGGTCGGCGGGCGCGTCACGCTGCTCGACGTCAAGGAAGGCGACAATCCGCAGCCGACGCCCTTCTTCACCAACTCGGTCGGGCGCTTTGCGGTATCGAACCTGCTGCCCGGCCGCCGCTATCTTGTCGAAACCTATGGCCCCAACGGCACGGTCGACAGGGCATTCGAATTTACCGTTCCGGCCGATACGACCGGTCTCGTCAATCTCGGTACCGTGAAGTCGGGCTCGTTCAAATAGGAGGCTTCCATGCTTCGCGCATCGCTTTTGCTCGCCGCCACGCTGATGGCCGCTCCCGCCTTTGCCCAGTCGGCCAATTCGGCGCGTCCGACCGATTGCATGGTGCGGATGAACGCCGCGCCGACGAGCTGGATGATCTCCGGCTACGATCCCTATGGCGGCTCGCTGCCCGAAGGGACGTTCAGCGTCACCTATATCAATGACGGCGGGTCCGAATGCCGCTTTGCGCCGCTGTTCGACCTGTCGCAGCCGCCGTTCGGCCTGTCGAAGGGGACGGGCAAGCGCATCGGCTATGCGCTCGTCAACCTCACCGATTCGCAGGATGTGACGCCGCGCGCCGGCCGCTCGCTGCGCACGCCTTCGCAGCGCGAGCTGGTGCTGGCCCCCAATGAATCGAAGACGCTTCTCTACAAGCTCGTCGCCAATCCCGAAGACGTCCGCGATTCGGGCACCTTCACCCAGGACGTCAGCATCGAGGCGCAGGACCGCAGCTTCCGGTCGCTCGGCGGG
This sequence comes from Sphingopyxis sp. Q841, assembly GCF_052384365.1. Taxonomy (NCBI): domain Bacteria; kingdom Pseudomonadati; phylum Pseudomonadota; class Alphaproteobacteria; order Sphingomonadales; family Sphingopyxidaceae; genus Sphingopyxis; species Sphingopyxis sp. Q841. The sequence continues at coordinate 1,463,176 of NZ_JBQSUM010000001.1, forward strand.
ACGCAGGTCGTTCTCGGCCTCGAGGTGCTGCCGTCGGCGCGCATGGGCCTGTCGGGCGCCTATTCGATGAGCGACGGCCACGCCGTCGTCGACCTGGGCGAACTGCGTACCGGGGTCGCGCCCGTGCCGCTGCAGCTGCGCGTCAGCAGCACCGGTCAATATGATCTGCAGGTGACATCGGCCAATTCGGGCAAGCTGCGCCTCGGCGCTAGCGACTGGACGGTGCCCTATACAATCGCCGTCGGCGGAACCGCGGTGAATCTGGCCGGCACCAGCCGCCTGTCGGGGCCGACCGGCAATGGCTACCGCCGCGATTCGCTGCCGATCCAGTTCATCATTGGCGATGTCAGCGATCGCCGCGCCGGGACCTACAGCGACGTGATCTCGATCTCCGTCACCGCGCGCTAAGCACTTAAATTTCCGATCTTCATGCGCAGAAAGCGCCGGTTCCCGGCGCCTGTTCGCGTGGGCACTTAACTGAATATTAGATGTGAGCGGCTAATCACCATCCAACACGTCGGCCAATTCGGGCGGAAAGGGTGGCGAATGAAACGGAAACTTTCGATTGCTCTCGCGGGCGCCGCGCTCGTGGCAGTACCTACGACGGCGCTGGCCGCCTCGTACGGCTTTAACCTGTTTGCGACGGTGGCGGTCAATTGCACCGTCAATCATCAACTGACCGGCTTCGGCGCGATCGAGGGCGACGCGGTGTCGCTCGGCTCGTTCCGCGAATATTGCAACGCGCCCACGGGCTATGAGCTGATCGTCAGCTATGCACCGGGCACTCTCGTCGGGACGCGCATCATCGCCGGCAGCGACGAAATCCTGCTCAACGGTTCAGGCCAGGCAGTGCTGAGCCGCGCAACCGGCCCGCGAATCCGCGAACGGCCGATCGCCGCGGTTCCGGGCGAGAACGGCTTCGATTCGGACCATCTGGACCTCCAGATCATCCCGAGTTGATCGCGGCGGCGATACGGAAATACGAAGGGGGCCGGTGCAAACCGGCCCCTTTTCTTTTGTCGTCGAGCCTCACCGATCGGCTTTGGCGCATGCGAAGGCGATCGTCGACGCCTTCGCCGGCATCGAGGCAGTAATCGAACCCGCTCCAGATAAGACAGTCGCGGTCCTATTCGAGCCACCAATCCCGGCGGCCGACCACTGCCTTTCGGTATCCGGGCGGCCGCTCGTGAAAAGCGGGTCTCGCAAAGCCAAATGCAGGACAAGCTACCTCTGTTCGGACGGATATCGCCTACGCCGGGTCGATCAGGGAATGACCATCACAAGCCGCCGCACCGACGATCTCGGAGCCTTCTGCGATGCGAATATAAAACCGCTCGCGCCGGTCGATGCGGACGTCGGACGACGCCAACTTTAACGCAAGAATTGCCGAAGATAGTCCGGACCGCGCGAGAGCGCGGCCCGGTGGAAAGCACTCAAACCCTTATCGTTTTGAAGCTCGCCGGGAATACCCCGATGTCCGCCGCCGGGTTCCCTGGCGACACGATATTTTTGCCTTAAGGCATGAGGTTATGGCAATACCAGCGTGAAACCGGGCCTTTAGCGCAGGTTTCGACCACCAATGGCCAAGCTGGTTCCAGTCATCATATTGCCCGGTTCTAGCGAGCCAACGGCGGGTTCTGGCATCATTGATGGAGCAGCTGAACGACCGAAATCGGGAGCGTTGCCGTCCCGCTGCTATTCGGCTCGAGTTGGCGATTTGCGGCCAGGCGGCTTTGAGCGCTGCACAGAAACCGCTTCGCCGTCATGGCGACCGGATCCGCCGGTAGGATTTGTCCAGCGTAACGGCTCGCCGGCGACATGCTGTTTCGCGCTAGGCGGCACCAGACCCAGCTCCTTTCAACAAAGAAAGGGCTCGCCCGAGGGCGAGCCCTTTCGGATTCCCGACAATCACTGCCGTGAACCCATTCTCCGCTCGGGGTCGCGACGAGCTTCGAATATCATCTATTGTCAATCGGGGCCGGAGCATTTTGACCCTGCTCCGGCCCCAGCTGCATGTTGCCTTTGATCGGGGTAGAATGATCAGAAGGCGATCCGTGCGGTCACCCGTGCGCCATGGGTGTTGCGATCGCCCGCCAGCGTACCGCTATAGGCGGCGCCGATCCGGAAATTGCCCGCGCTGTAATCGAAGCCCGCTTCGATCTCGGCCGAATTCTTCGGGATCGGCGTGCCGATCAGGTCGAAGCTGCCGCCCCCGGTAGTGAAGGCCGCGGCCACCGGCGCACCGCGGTCGCCCGAAGCCCGGTTCCACGCGGCGGACACATAGGGCTGGAAGCCCTCACCGATGTTGAACCGTGCGCGGCCGCCCAGGCTGACGAAGGTCGTTTCCTGCTTCGCCGCCGCGATCGAAAGCGCGGCATTGCCGCCGGCTTCGGCAAAGGCGTCGCTCTTGGTGCGGACATGGGCGAGACGGAAGAAGGGCGTCAGTGCAAGGTTGCCCGTCCGCACATCGTAGCCAAGTTCGCCGAAGATCTGCATCGTGTCCGCATCGCGCTTCGACGTCAGCGTCTGCGCCAGCGTCGCGACGCTGACCGAACGGCTGGTGTCGATATCGTGCCAACCATAGGCAAGGCCGGCGGCGGCGCGAACGCCCTCACCCGTGCCATAGCTGACATGCGCGGCCAGATATTTGCTGTCCGCCTGTGCATGGTCGTTGCGGCCGCCGATACGGAAATCGCTGTCGCCGATCCCTGCCGAGATTGCCGCCGCGAAGCCGTTGCCGCCATAGCCGATGCCGGTGACGAAGCCCTTGTGGTCGGTATCCATGCCAAAGCGTCCACCCTTGGCATCGAAATCGCCCCAGCCGCCGAAGGCCGAACCCCAGAGGAAGAAGCCGGCTTCGGCCGGACCCGACATGCTGTACAACGCGTTGCGCAGGTGCCGGCTATCGTCGGTCAGCCCGCTGAGCGTGCTGGCAAGAATTTCGCCTGAGAGATCACCAAAGGCGGCCTGCGCGCCGGCGGCATTCTGGTTGACCACCGCTTCGAACAGCGGATCGTCGATGCCGCGCGACTGGACCGCTGCGGCAACGCTGGCCTGGTTGAAGCCGATCGCCACGTCGGCGAAATCGACGTCGTTTCGATAGAGCGACAGCGTCACCGAATTGGCGCCGTAACGCAGCAGCGGATCGAGGAAGGCCAGGTCGCTGGTCACCGAACCGAAGGTGCCGTCGATCCCGCCCGCACCCGTCAGGATCACATAGTCGGTGCGGCCGTTATAGTCGCCGTCCTCTGCAAGCACGGCCACGCTCGCATCGCTGTCGATGGTGACGAGGCCCGTCGCATCGACGCGGTCACCCGCACCCGCGGCATTGACCTCCACCTCATAGACCGAACCGGCTGCGAAATTGAGATCGCCGTTGACGGTAAGGCGCCCGATCGAATTGCCCGGCGTCAACTTGCCGTCGCCATTGATCGTCGTCGTGCCGACGCTGCCGTTGCCGCCCAGCGCGCCGCCCGCATTGACGGTGACGTCGGAGACGATCGAACCGTTGACGGCAAGCTTGCCGCCATCGACGGTCGTCGGGCCGGTATAATCGCTGTCGCCCGACAGGTTGAGCGTGCCGTCGCCCGATTTGACGAAGCCGCCGCTTCCCGAAATGGTGCCGGCAAATTCGCTGTTGTCGTCCTGATCGACGGTCAGTTGATTGTCGCCGAGTACGACTTGGGCGCCGCTCTCGCCAGCAAGGCCGCCGATCGTCTGGTCCTTTCCGGTGATGTCGAGCGACCCGCCTTCACCCAGATTGAAGTCGGTACCGGGGTCGATCGTCCCGCCGATCCGCACCGCGCCTCCGAAGATGTTGGTCACGCCCTGGAAGCCATAGTCACCCATGAAGGTCAGCGTGCCATCACCCAGCTTGTCGAGCGTGCCGCTACCCGAAAAGGCGCCGAGGAAGTCGTAGTCGTCCGAACGGTTGAAAACGAAACGCCCGTCGTTGACGATGTCGCCGGCGAAGCTGCCTTCGGTGCCGCCCGCGCCGAGTTCGAAAAAGCCGTCGCCCTCGGTCTTCACATCGCCCTGAAGCAGGCCGGTGAGGACAAGGCCGCCGTTCGACACGATCGTCCCGCCGGTGTGCGCCACCGTATCGGTATCGACGGTAAAGACCGCATCGCCGATCAACTGCAGCTTGCCGCTGCCGCTGATCGTCAGTTCGTCAAGGTTCGAGACGGTCTCATCGTCGCCGAAGTTGAGCACGAGCAAGCCGTTGGTCGTCACCGCCGGGGTAAGGATGGGCGATTCCGCGCCGTCTTCGCCAACCACTTCATTGACCTGCAACGCAGCGCCTTCATCGATCACGACGTTGCCGAATTCGCCGACCATGCCGCTGGTCGACCAATAGCCCGCGGCGACCGTCAGCGCTTCAAAACCCGATACCGCAGTCAGTTGCTGCGCCTCGGTCAGTTCAAGGATGTCGCCATCGAGTACCAGATTGTCTTCGCCCGCCCCGGCATCGATCAGGCCATCGACGGCGCTCCCGGTCTTCAGCGTCACCACATCGTCATACGCATCGAGCTGGATTGCGACGCCATTTCCGCCGCTCAGCGTGCCCGCATTGGTGACGTTCGACTGGACATGGGCAATGATCGCCGCCCCATCGGTGCTGGTGATCGTCCCGCTGTTGATGAAATTGCCGAGCAGGCCGGGCGTATCGGCAAGGTCGCTCTGAATGAGGACGCCGCCGGTGGTGCCGGTGATCGTGCCCGCATTGTCGACGGTGCCGCCGCCCGACAGGATGATACCGAACCGGTCGCCACCGATCGTTCCGCTCGCGCTGTTGACGACATTGGCCGCAAAGCTCTCGCCATCCTGTCCGTCATAGGCGTACATCGACACGCCATCGGCAAAGGAAGCCCCCGCACCGGTAATGGTGCCGCTGTTGGTTACGGTGCCGCCGCCGATCAGACGGACGCCATCGTTCGATTCTCCGCTGATCGTGCCGCTGTTCTCGACCGTGGTTCCGATCGCGATGCCGACCAGATCGCCAATATCGTCATCGAATTGATAGGCGGTGGTGATCCCTGCGCCCGCGCCCGAGATGGTGCCGCTGTTCTTCACGCTCGACGCTGCGGTCGTGATCGTGATCCCGGCGTCGGGCGCGGCGGCGAAGCCGTCGTAGCTGCCGTTGCCGCGGATCGTCCCGGCATTGTCCACCGCGAGCGTCCCGGTCGCATTGGAATAGATGCCCGACGTCGCGCCCTCGATCGTTCCGCCTTCCAGATTGGTAACGATGGCGTCGGCACGCGATCCTTGCGAAACCGCGGCACCGAAGTCGCTGAGGATCGTGCCGCTGTTTTCGAGCGTGGCGCTCGACATGTCGCTGCCAAAGCCCACACCATAGCCGTCGCCGCCGCTGCCGCCCAGGTCTCCCGTGCCGTGGATCAGCCCGCTGTTGACGACGCTGGCCGTCAGCCCGCTGCGATCCTCGCCCGGCGCGCTGTTGAGTGCGGTCCCCTGGATGAACATGCCGCCGACGACGCCGACGATCTCGCCCGCGTTATCGACCGAACCGCCGCCCGACAGGATGATGCCGAAGCGCTGCCCGGCGATCGAGCCGCCGTCCTGATTGGTCACGCTAGCCGCATAATCCTCGTTCGCCTGGTCGGCATAGCCATACATCGAGACGCCGTCGGCGTCGACGCGGCCGGCGCCGCTGATCGTGCCCGAATTGGTCACGCTGCCGCCGCCGATCAGGCGGACGCCGTCGTTGCTCTCGCCTGCGATCGTGCCGCTGTTGACGATCTCGGTATCGATCGCGCGACCCTCAAGCTGTCCGGTTTCGGGGTTGAAATAATAGGCCGTGGTGATACCGGCGCCGGCGCCCGAGATGGTGCCGCTGTTGTCGATCGTCGATGGAGCCCCCGCGAGAGTGACGCCAGCATGGGGCGACGCGTCGAAGCCGTCGTAATTGCCATTGCCGCGGATCGTACCCGCGTTGACCAGATCAATGCCTCCTTCGTCGTCGTGGACGCCGATCGTTGCACCCTCGATCACTCCGTCTTCGGAATTGACTATCGAGAGGCGGCCGTACGAGCCGTTGGCGACAGCATAACCCGTCGTCCCCACGAGACTGCCGCTGTTAACGAGTTCGGACGATTCGAGGTTGCCGCCGAAGGTGATGGCATTGCCACCCGAAATCGTCCCGCTGTTCGTCACCGACGCGGTTTTGCCCGTTTCCTCCACGGTATTAGTCTGAATATAGAGGCCGCCCGTATTGCCGTTGATCAGCCCTTCATTCTCGACGACGCCCCCGCCCGAAATGATCGCGCCGAAGCGATCGCCCCGGATCGTGCCGTCCTCGCTATTCGCGATCGTACCGATGGCCGTAACCCCCGACAGATCCTGCCCGGCAAAACTGAACATCGACACGCCGTCGGCGAGCGTCGAGGGCGTGCTGGCGACGCCTTCGATCGTGCCGCTGTTGGTGACGCTGCCGCCACCGATCAGGCGGACACCATCGTCGGTCTCGCCGCGGATAAGCCCGCTGTTGGTTACCGCGGTATTGACGGCATCATGCACCGACACGCCCGGCGCGGTCTGAAGCGCGTTCGTCGTAATTCCAAAGGTCTTGCCGCTGATCGTGCCGCTGTTGTTGATGACGGCATCGGCGCTCTGGATGTTGACGCCGATCTGGCTCTGGCTCTGGATCAGCCCGGCGTTGGTGAGGGTCAGCGTACTGGTTCCGGCCGTAACCGCATTGCCCCCGGCCAGAATCTGGCCGTCCTCGGTATTGTCGATGACAAGCGCCCCGGCCGATGAGCCCAGGATACCCAGTACCTGTCCGTTGATGGTGCCGCTGTTTTCGATCGTTACGGTTTCGAGCGACCCCGTCGCGACGATGCCAAGGAAACCCTGCACCAGACCCGTGTTGGTCAACGTCGCGCTGCGGCCTTCCTGGGCCGGCGTCGCTCCCATCACGATGGCGATCGGCGTCTGGGCACCCGGAATGGCCGGATTAAACTGCCCCGTGGTGCGGATGATGCCGCTGTTTTCGATCGTTCCGCCGCCCGACAGGACCACCCCGAACGTCTGCCCCTCGATCACGCCGTCGCTGTTGTTGACGATCGATCCGACGCCCGCAACCCCCTCGGCGATCCGGTCGGGAAATTCGGCGATCGCGACGCCGATGCCGTTGATCCCGCTGCCCGGCGCGCCATTGGCGCCGCGGATGGTGCCATCGTTGGTGACGCTGCCGCCGCCGACGAGCGACACGCCCGCTCCGCCTTCCCCGCTAATCAGACCGCTGTTGACGACGACCGTGTCGGCGGCGAGCGCCGCCGGCGGCAGATTGTCGCCATTTTCATCCTCGCTGAAGAAATAGGACGTGGCGATCCCGTTTGCCGCACCGCTGATCGTCCCGCCGTTGGTGATCGACGCCCCCGGCTGCGCGATGACGATGCCACCGGCTGGCCGGCTGTCCAGCCCCGCAGGCGAAAAGCCGTTGCCGCGGATCGTCCCGGCATTGTCGACGATGACTGTGCCATTATCCGCGTAGATACCGATGTCGTTACCAACGATTTCCTCGTCCTCGCCGACATTGATCTCGACCGTCCCGGGTTGGTCCACATGTACGCCGAAAGCGGGGGTCTGTTCCTGCGCATGGGCGGCAGCGCCCAGTTGCAGGATCGAAAGTCCGGCGATCGCGCTCGTCGCGAGCAGGCGCGATTTTGAATTATTCGATATCATCTGGAATTCCCCTTGGTTCACCATAGTGCGCGAAGGGGTGCCGGCGGACGCGCAGCGTCACCGTGTATAACCCTCCACCATGTTCATGCGCCCCGCATGGCCGAATGACGCCTCGCCTTCGACCTTTACGAGGCCAGCTAGGGGACCGCGGGAGCGAGCGTCTACCCAATGTTTTTTAGGGTCGCCGGTTTCGTGAGGGACGTTCGTCTTGCCAGGCGCGGAAAACCGCGGCGACACGCCACCACATTGATTTCAATGAAATTTGACTTTGACTTAACAGATGGCGACGAACGTCAATCATGCCACACCGATTTCGCGCCATCCTCCACCTGCTCGCGCTGCTTGCCGCTTTCGGGTTTACCGAAGCGCGCGCAGCCGAGCTCCCGCTTCTCGATTTGCAGGCGGAAAAGGACGCGCCATCGCTCACCCCATATGTCCGCTATGCCAGGAATCTCGGCGATCCGGCGGCAATCGGCCTTGACCGTCTGCTCGGCTCGCCGCTCGTGCCGATCCGCGGACAGGCGACCCATTTCGGCCCGCCGGGAACTAAGACTACGGCCCTTCTTCGCGTGCGTAATGCCGGGGACAAGAGTGCGGCATGGATATTCACGACCGGGCGCGGTTCGCTCAAATATTTTCGGCTCTACGAGGTTCAGGACGGACGCTTCGATCTGACTGTCGATGGTGCCGACGCCGCTTCAGCGAGCCGCAACCTGCGAACCTATCAGGCGTTCAGCAGCGAATTGGTGCTCGATCCGGGCCAGGAGAAAATCCTCGTCATCGACTTTCTGTCCGAAAACTCGACCTACATGCCGCTGAGGATCGAAACCTACGGCAGCTTCTTCAAGGCGAGACGCGAAAATATCGCAATGGTGTCGGGCGTCGTGATAGCGGTTGTCGTGCTGATCCTGCTCAATTTTCTCTTCTTCTCGATCACCGGTCACCGCGAATTCATCTGGCTCGCGATCGCGCAGGCCTTTTTCGCCCTCAACACCGTCCATTCGGAGGGCTATTTCACCATCTTCTTCCTCGCCGACACCCCGCTCCTCGGGGTCGCCATCGAGGAGATCTTCAAATGCGGCTTCGCTGCCGCCATGGCTCAGTTCGGCCGCAGCTTCGTCGGCACCCGGCAGCGCTTTCCGAAGCGCGATATTGTGCTTCGCACCCTGATCGGCGCGGCGCTTGCGATCATGCTGCTCCAGCCCGGGCTTTGGCTCTATCCACCGGGCCTGCGCAGTGCTCTCCACATCGGCGGCTGGTTTGTCGCGGTCGCGGTGGCGTTGTTCCTGCCCTTCATCGGCTTCGCCGCCATGAAGCAACTGGGGCGTCAGCTCTGGCCGCTGTTTGTCGGCTGGGGCAGCCTCGCCGCTTTCATCATCTATGCCGCCGTGGCTTCGATGGGGATTTTCTCGTGGCTACCGATCAACTGGCATCTTTCGGGGCCCGTGGGGCTCTTCGAATCGCTGATGGTAACACTTGCTCTCGGGCTCAATCTCAAGAAGATTCAAGGCGACAAGCTAGAGGCTGACTCCAACTATGCTCGCTCGATGGAAGAACGCGTGGCGATTAGCGAGCAAGCGGCGCGACTGGCCAAGGAAAAAGCCTTCGCGCTTGAGACGGTCAACAGCCAGAACGCTCTTTTGCACGCCTCGGGGCATGACAGCCGCCAGGTAATCCTCGCGCTCAACAGCGCGATCGGCGTGCTGAAGCGCGGCGATGGCGCGAGTGCGCATGGCGAATTGACGGCCATGCTGCAAAGCTCTGCCGACTATCTGAACGAGATCGTCTCGACGACGATCTCGGGTGCCAATATCGTCGGGGACGACACCGACTTCCTCGCGCTGTCAAGCTTTCGGGCGCAGGCGCTCGTCGAGCCGCTGGCCATGATGTTCCGCACCCCCTTTGCGGGCAAAAAGCTGACACTGACCGTTCAAGTCGAAGGAGAGGTGACCCTGGTGTCCGACAAGCCTCTGCTGATGCGCGCGCTGGCAAACCTGCTCAGCAATTGCTATCATTATACCGAGCGCGGTGGCGCCAGCCTGACTATCGGTACGGAAGCGAGCGGCGCGGCAATCCATATCCGCGACAGCGGCCGGGGCATGTCCCCGGCGATCTTGCACGCGCTGAACGGCGACGACACGGGGCGGCTGCGCGGGCATGCAGATGTGGGCGGCACCGGCTCGGGATTTCGGTCCGCCAAGCGGCTCATCGAACGTCTGTCGGGTTCGCTGGAAATCCTGTCTTCGGATTCGAGCGGAACCCTTATCCGAATTCTTCTGCCCTGCGCTTGGCCGGAGGTGACGCCGTGCGACGCAGAGACGATCCAGGCAGGCCTTCCAGACTGGCGAGTTCTCGACTTTGACCAGCGCGCAGCGTTCGAAACCGGGCTGGCCGCCGCGACCGTCGCGAAGCGGCAGATAATCGCCTTGAGCTATGACGACACAACGGTCACGCGCAGCCGGCTGAGAAATCAGGTCGGCTTGATGATCATCAAGCCAATTTGCCGCGAGTTGCTTGGCCACCCCGTTTTTGCAGCGAGATCAGAGAATGTTTAGCTCCTGCGCGCGTTCGACGATCTTGCGGTTGTTGGCCACCTCGAGCTTGCGCCGGAGTTCGGCGATGTGAAAAGAGACAGTCGGCTGCGCGATTGACAGTCGGTAGGCAATTTCCTTGTTGCTCTCGCCCTGGGCCAGGTAATGAAGAATCGCCATTTGCCGTGAAGAAAGGGTGACGGGGGGCTGGCGATAGCGACCGAGCGCGTCCCGCATGTGCGGAGAAATATAGAGCTCGCCTGCGAGCGCCGCCTCGCAAGCAGCGATGACTTCTTCGGCCGGATCCGCTTTGCTCACCACGGCTCGAGCGCCGAGTTTCAGCGCATATTCTACCTCGCCATAAGCATTTTCGCCCGTCAGGATGATCACCGTCATGTCGCGCGAACCAACGATCTCAGCAAGGATGTTGATGCCTTTCACATCGGGTATGTTGAGGTCCAGGATGACCAGATCGACTGGCTGCGACTGGACGAAGGCCGCCACCGTAGCGCCGCGATCGAGGGCACCCACGACGATATATTCGGGATAGGCCTGAAATAGCATCCGCAAGCCGGCCTGCGTGATCTGGTGATCGTCAACGATCAGAATCTTTTGTTCGCCAGCCATCCCGCCCGTTCCGAAGCCTCGATCGCATCGTCGATGCCCGAAACAGGCGATTTTTCACACTCAAATTAATTTTGGATCGGGCCGACTGCAGATCCGAAAGCCTCAACGGCCTTTCCGCGGCGACGGAGCCGAGCCGCAGCCGCCTCATCGACCCTCCTCCATTGGCTCGAACATAAGATCGCGGGTCACGATCACGCGGAAGCCAAAGCCCGGCCGTATCCGGATGGTCGGCGCGATTGCGAGCTCGCGCTCGACGAGCCTGCGCCCGGTCTGGCCGAAGCTGTCCTGTGCGCCCTCGCGGACCGCCCGGACCAGTTCATCATCTCGGCCCGATCCAAGTTCGGCACCAGCCCCCAGCAAGGTCGAAACGAAGGCGGCGCGCAGCATCCTGCCCCAATGATGGTCGGTTCGATCGGCGAGCCCCGACATCCCGGCCGCGTCGGCGCCCGGCTGGCGATCGAGCATGATCGAGCGCCCGCCCGGAAGGATCAGCCGATCCCATGCGAGAAGGACCCGGCTCTGGCCGGGCGCGACCTCGGTGTCATAGGTGCCGATTAGCCTCGCCCCCTGCGGGATGAGCAGATGGCGTCCCGTCGGGCTATCGAAGATGTTCTGGGTAACCTGCGCGGTGATCTGACCCGGCAGATCCGAATGGATGCCGGTGATCAATGCGGCCGGAATGACGCTGCCCGCCTGCAATATATAAGGCGAAGCCGGGGTGCGGATCCGCTCAGCACTTTCGGCATGTTCCGCGCGCGGCGCAAGGAACCCGGTTCTTCCCGCGGGCGCAATTGATGAAACATCCGGTTCCGCGCGCCCCGTCGATCCAGGCACGGGAGCCGAAGTCCCCGTCGCAGCGCCGAAAAGACGACTTGACCGCGCCGTCTCTCGTTCTTGCTGTGTCCGCTGAAGCGCCTGCTGACCTGCATCGGGAGGCGGCTCTACCGGTCCTGTCGCCGGCTCGGGTAGCGACTTTCCATCGCGCTGCGCCGATATGATCGGCCGCCCGAGATCGCCGGACAGATGAGGCCCGAGCTTCGGCATGACAGTATAATCTTTCGGCGCCCCGGTTACGGTCTCGGAGCGGCTGCTGGCCGCCGCATCGTAAAGATTTTCCGGCGTCTCATGTGCGGTCGGCCTAAGCGCGTAGAGAAGCGCGCCGCCGATCGCGGCGCCCGCCGCGCCGCCCGCGATCACCAGCGCCTTTCGCGACAGGCGCATGACGCGCGGCGGGTCGGCGGCAAGCCGAAAGGGTTCGGCGGCAGCGGGGTCTGGATCTGGCAAGTCCGCCGCCGGGATCTGCCGCTGGCTGCCGGTCATGACGCGCTCCGTCCGCGCTTGATGCGAACGGATTTAGCGGCCCGCCCAGCGCCGAGCCGCAGCTCGGCGCGCTCGAACAGGCGATCGACGACGATATAGCGGCCTTCGACCCGGTAGTTGACGAGCTCCGCCTGATCCTTTTCGTCCAGGATGAAGAGCGGCGGCATGTCACCCGCCGCAATGCTCTCGCCGAACTCGACGAATGTCTGCCGGCCGTCATCGAAGACGCGTACCGGGCGCCACGGCACGCGATCACCCGACAATTTATAGGCGAAGCTGAGCGACGGCAGCGCGATGCCGGCAGCAACCGGCGCAGACCGAGCCGCCTCCGCTTCGGCGCGCTTCACCGCCAGCAGTTCGTCGGCGGGATAGGTCCATGAGACCGACGCCATATAGGCGGACGGCGTCGCGCGCAGCTCGACATGGTAGGTCCGCCGGTCGGTGTTGATGATCATGTTGGTCGTGATGTCGGAGCGCACCGGCTTTACGAGCAAATGAACGCGGCGCCTCGCGCCGGTGCCGCTCACCGTGTCGCCGATGATCCAGCGCACCGTATCGCCCGCGGCGACCGGCCCGGGTCCGACCAGCTGCTCGCCTTCCTGCAGCACGATATCGGTGATCTGCCCCGGCGCGGCATAGACCTGGTAGAGCGCGCCATCGGTCCATGCATATTGCTGAATCGCGTTTCGGAAAGCCTGCCGGTCGGGCTCCACGCGCGCGTTCGCGTTTGCGCGCCCGACCTGCTGCCGGGGGTCGGCGGGCTCGCTCGCCCAAGCGGTCGGGATCGCCAGCGCGAGAGCCAGCGAAATGGCGGAAATTCTGATCATTGATCAAGCTCCTTGGACCATGAAATAGCGGACACGAAGACTCCGACGGGGTTGCGGCGCAGCGCCTCTGGCGTGCGCGGGGGCGTCAGGGTCACGGTCAGGATCGCTGACCATCGCGAGGTCTCGACGAGGCTGCCGTCCTGATAGCGGCGTTCGGACCAGGCGATGCGGAAGCTGTTCTTCGACGCGCGGATCACGCTCGAGACATCGACCGAGACCTGGAGCTTGCCGACCTCGGCGAACGGATCATTGTTGCGGGCGTAATCATTGAGTGCCTGCGCCCCGGTCGCACTCGTGAAATCATAAGCGGAAAGCCAGTGTTTGCGCAGAACCACCGGATCGGCGGGAATGCTGCGCACATGCTCGATGAAGCGCGCGAGGTGAAAGGCGATCTGCGGGTCCGCCGGCGTCCAGTCGGCGTCGGCTGGGGCAATCGCCCTCGCTTCGCCAAACTTGTCCACCTCGACCACCCAGGGGGTGACCGTCCCGCGCGCCGACTGCCAGACAAGTCCTGCGGCAAGGCCGCCCGACAAGGCGAGACAGCCAAAGAAGGCCAGCCGCCAATTTTTCGCCTGGACGCGCGCCGAGCCGATCCTCTCGTCCCAGACCTGCGCCGCGCGCTGGTAGGGGGTGACCGGCTCGGGGGCGCGGCCGTAATGATTATGCGGTCTCTTGAACATGATCGATCAGTCCTTTTCGCTGATGTCTGGGACCCCGCCGCCGCCGTGGCTGTCCCCGCCCTTCAGACTGTGCGCCGCGAGGGCGGCGCCCTGCGCCACCATCTGGCGGCGGCGCATGGCGGCGGCCCATGCAGGCGGTGCGTCGGCGCCGCTCGCGCGGGTCTTGTCCGACGTGCCGGGTCGCGGCGAGCTGGCGCGGCTCGCGGCGGTGCCGGCAACATTGGCAAGGCCGGACCCGATTGCCCTCGCCCCGCGCTTTCCTTCCGTTCCCGCCGCATAGGCGGCCGAGGCGCTTCCGGCACCTCGAGCGCCCGCAGCAGCCGCACTCCGCGCCGCCGCTGCGGCTGCGCCGCCCGCCAGCGTCGCGCCGGCAGCACCCGCGGCAAGGGTCGCGCCCGCCCCGACGGTGGTCGCTGCCGCTGCGCCGGCGCCGAGCTGCGGTCCGCCTGCGACGATGCCATTGGCAATGCCGGGGCCGAAAATGCCGAGCCCGAGGAGCGTCAGCGCCCCGAGCGCGAGCGCCATCGCCTGCTCGATGTCGGGCTCGGGCCCGATGCCTGCGTTGAGGAAACGATCGAATAGCGTCGTCCCGATGCCGGTGATCACAGCAAGCACGAGCACCTTGATCCCCGAGGAAATGATATGTCCGAGCACCCGCTCGGCCATGAAGGCGGTGCGCCCGAAGAAAGCGAAGGGGATGAGCACGAAGCCCGCGAGGGTGACGAGCTTGAATTCCAATATGGTGACGAAGACCTGAACCGCGAGAATGAAGAAAGCGAGAACGACGATCACCCAGGCGACGAGCAGGATCATGATCTGGACGAAATTGGTGAAGAGCCCGACCGGTCCCAGAAGATCGGCGGTTGCGTCGAGCAAGGGCTGGGCCGCGTCGAGCCCCGTGGCAGCGACGACGCCGGGGCGCATGAAGTCGCCGATCGCCATCGCCCCGCCGCTCGCCTTGAGACCAAGGCCTGCAAAGCTTTCGAGCATGATCGTCGCCAGGCTCTGGAAGTTGCCGATGATGAAGGCGAAGACGCCGATGTAGAGCGTCTTCTTGACGAGGCGCTGGAGGACATCCTCGTCGGCGCCCCACGCCCAGAACAGCGCGGCGATCGTCACATCGATGACGATCAGTGTCGAGGAGAGGAAGCCGACCTCGCCGCCCAGCAGGCCGAAGCCGCTGTCGATGTAAGTGGAAAAGACCGACAGAAACTGGTCGATGACCCCGGTATCGTTCATCGCGCACGCCTTTCCTGGCCGAAGAAGTGGCGCCGCTTGGCTTCCCATGCTGCCTCGCATGCGTCGTCGGCGACCGTGACGGTGCGGCAGCGGCGCAGCGTCACGCCAAGACCCGGCCGTGCGTCCGCTGCGGAGATCTGCGGGGGAACGGACGCACGGGGCGCGGGTGGACCGAGCGCAGCCAGAAGCGCGAGCCCCAGCGCCATGCCGCCGGCGATTGCTCCGGCGATGAGCCTGCCCGCCCGGCCCATCTCAATGGCCCTTGCGAAAGCGGCGGAAGCGTTCGCGGCCTTCGGCCTCCGCGGCCGCAGCGCGCGCGGCATCCAGCATTTCGGCGCGACCCTGTGCCGCAATTGCGGCGGCGAGATCGCCGAGCTGCTGCGACTGGAGCGCGAGCAGCTGGTTGCCCGCTTGCGCCGCCTGGAGCGCACCGGTCGCCGTCTGGCTCGCGGTGACCAGGGTCCCGATCGACTGGCGCGCGGCGCCCATATTGGTGACGACGCCCGCCTGCACTTTCATCGCATCCTGGAAGGCGGCGACGCTGTCGGCCCAGCGAGCCTCCGCATTGGCGACCATCGCCGCCTGCGGTCCTGAAAGCGCCGAGCCCTTGTAGCGCGCGCCGAAAGCGTTCTGGATATCGCCGACATCGAAGGCGATGCGCTCAGCTTCGCCGAGTAGCGCGCGGGTGCGATCGACCTGGTCCTGCAGCTCCCGCAGCGTCGATGTCGGCAGGCTTTGAAGATTGCGCGCCTCGTTGACGAGCGAGGTTGCCTGGTTCTGGAGCTGCTTGATCTGGTTGTTGATCTGCTCGAGCGTGCGGGCTGCGATCAGGATATTCTGGGCATAATTGCGCGGGTCATGAACGATCCCGCCGATCTGCGCGCTCGCCGGCGCAATGACCGACCCCGCTGGCAAGATGACAATCGCGAGCAGGCCCGCAAATGCCGCGCTGCGATAGATAGACATCGTCATCAGATCTCTCCTTCAGGGGGCTGCGATTTCGAGGTTGCCGAGAAGATCGGCGGCCCATGGGAGGCCGCGGCGGCGCAGCCACGCCGCCGCGAACTGCTGCCGGCCGTGCGCGGCGATGAGTTCGCCGATGCGGACCTGGTCGGACTTCGAGGAGGCGGCGGTGAAGGCGAGCGCGACCTCGCCAAGGCCGAGCTCGAACAGCCGGTTGCCGCGACGCGACTGGCAATAATAGTCGCGCTTCGGCGTCGCCCGGCTCAAAATCTCGATCTGCCGGTCGTTGAGCCCGAAGCGCTCATAGACCCGCGCGATCTGCGGTTCGGCGGCGCGATCATTCGGCAGGAAGATGCGTGTGGGGCAGCTTTCGATGATCGCCGGCGCAATGCTCGACCCTTCGATGTCGGCGAGGCTCTGCGTTGCGAAGATCACGCTCGCATTCTTCTTGCGCAGCGTCTTGAGCCATTCGCGCAGCTGCGCCGCGAAGGCCGTTTGATCGAGAATGAGCCAGCCCTCATCGATGATGATCAGCGTCGGCGAGCCGTCGAGTTTCCCCTCGATGCGGTGAAAGAGATAGGAGAGCACCGTCGCCGCAGAAGAGGCGCCGACCAGGCCTTCGGTTTCGAGCGCCTGCACGCGCGCATTCCCCAGATGCTCGGCCTCGGCGTCGAGCAGCTGGCCCCAGGGCCCTCCGACGAGATAGGGCGCGAGCGCAAGCTTGAGCTCCTGCGACTGGAGCAGCACCGCAAGGCCGGTGAGGGTCCGTTCGCAGGCAGGCGCCGTGGCGAGCGACGTCAGCGCCGACCAGATATGCGCCTTGGCCGAAGGATCGACTTTCACGCCTTCGCCCACGAGCAGCGCCGCGAGCCACCCGGCGGCCCAGGCGCGCTCGGCTGCCTCGTCGATCCGCGCCAGCGGCTGGAGCGCGACAGCCCCGCTGCTGTCGGCGTCGTGGAGCGCGCCGCCAAGATCCTGCCAGTCACCGCCCATTGCGAGCGCGGCGGCGCGGATCGAGCCGCCATAATCGAAGGCGAAGATCTGGCTGCCTTTATAACGCCGGAACTGCAGCGCCATCAGCGCGAGGAGCACCGACTTGCCGGCGCCCGTGGGGCCGACGACGAGGCAGTGGCCGACGTCGCCGACGTGCAGCGAAAAACGGAACGGCGTCGAGCCTTCCGTCTTGGCGTAAAGCAAGGGGGCGTCCCCGAAATGCTCGTCCCGTTCCGCCCCCGCCCACACGGCGGAAAGCGGGATCAGGTGCGCGAGATTGAGAGTGGAGATCGGGGGCTGGCGGACATTGGCATAGACATGGCCGGGGAGGCTCCCGAACCAGGCCTCGAGCGCGTTCACGCCTTCGACCGTGCAGGTGAAATCGCGGCTCTGGACGATCTTCTCGACCAGCCGCAGCTTTTCGGCAGCGAGCGCGGGATCGCGGTCCCAGACGGTGATCGTCGCGGTGACATAGGCGATGCCCGCTTCGTCGGCGCCAAGTTCCTGCAACGCCATGTCGGCGTCGGCCGCCTTGTTCGAGGCATCGCTGTCCATCAGCACCGAGGCCTCGTTGGTCATCACCTCCTTGAGGATCGCAGCGACCGATTTGCGCTTCGCGAACCATTGCCGCCGGATCCTGGTCAGCAATTTGGTCGCATCGCTCTTGTCGAGCATGATCGCGCGCGACGACCAGCGATAGCCGAAGGCCTGGCGGTTGAGTTCGTCGAGCAGCCCGGGAAAGGTGACGCTCGGCAAGCCGGTGATGGTGAGCGTGCGCAGGTGATGATCGCCGAGCCGTGGCTCGAGCCCGCCGACAAGCGCTTCGTCGGCAAGCAGTGCATCGAGATAGGCCGGGGTTTCGGGAACGCGGACGCGCTGGACCTTGGTCGAAACGCAGCTGTGCAGATAGGTCAGCGTCTCGCCGTCATCGAGCCATTCGGCCGCGGGCATGAAGGTCTCGGCGAGATGGAGGATGCGCGACGTGCGATCGATGAAGCTTGCGAGCAGTTCCTTGGGATCGACCCCGGACTTGGCACGCCCCTCGTAAAGCCAGGCCTCGGCCCGCGCCGCCTCCTCGGCGGGCGGCATCCACAAGAGGGTCAGATAATAGAAGCTTTCAAAATGCGCCCCTTCCTCGCGAAATTGTTCGCGGCGCTCGGCATCGACCAGCTCGGATACAGCATCGGGAAACTCGGACACCGGATAGGACAGGGCCGGGACGCGCTGCGCCTCGATAAACACCGCCCAGCCCGAGCCCAGTCGCCGCAGCGCGCCGTTGAGCCGCGCAGTGACCGCGACGAGTTCGGCGGGCGTGGCGCTGTCGAGGTCGGGCCCGCGAAAGCGCGCCGTGCGCTGGAAGGCGCCGTCCTTGTTCAGCACCACGCCCTCCGCCACCAGGCAGACCCAAGGGAGAAAATCGGCGAGGCGGGCGGATTTCGATCGATATTCGGCAAGGTTCATCATGGGCGCATCCAGACGGGATATTTGAGATGACGACGGGCGACGTCGACGAATTGGGGGTCGCGGCGCGCGGTCCAGACCGCGAGGCCGTGCCCGACCGCCCAGATCGCGAGGCCGACGACCCAGAGCCGCAGCCCGAGGCCCACGGCACCCGCGAGCGTACCGTTGACGATCGCCAGGCTGCGCGGGGCGCCGCCGAGCAGGATGGGCTCGGCCAGCGCCCGGTGAACGGGCGCGAAATATCCGGGCACCTCTCCTTCCCCGCCCATCAGACGAGCGCCCCGCCGCCAAAGGAGAAGAAGGAGAGGAAGAAACTCGATGCTGCGAAGGCGATCGACAGACCGAACACGATCTGGACGAGCCGGCGGAAGCCGCCCGAGGTGTCGCCGAAGGCGAGGCTGAGCCCGGTCACGATGATGATGATGACCGCGATGATCTTGGCGACCGGTCCCTCGATGCTCTCGAGGATCGACTGCAGCGGTGCTTCCCAGGGCATCGACGAACCGCCCGCCCAGGCCGGTGCGGACATGGCAAGCGAGACAAACAGCGCGGCTGAACCAAGCATGGCGCAGCGCGCGCCATGCCGAAGGGCATGGGTCATCGGGATTCTCCTTCGTGAGTGACAAGCGGGATGAGGCGGTAATCGCCGGACGCGGCATCGATCCCGTCGACGCGCGCGAGCTCGGATAGGCGGCGGCCGCTGCCGTCTCGCGTGAGGACGGCGACAAGGTTGATCGTCTCGGACAGCAGGACCCGCGGCACCGTAACCACCGCCTCCAGGATGAGCTGCTCCATGCGGCGCAGCGCGCCGAGCGCGCTCCCGGCATGGATCGTGCCGATGCCGCCGGGATGTCCGGTCCCCCAGGCCTTGAGGAGATCGAGCGCCTCGGCCCCGCGCACCTCGCCGATGGGGATACGGTCAGGGCGAAGGCGCAGCGACGAACGGACAAGGTCGGAAAGCGACGCGGCTCCGTCCTTCGTCCTCATCGCGACGAGGTTCGGCGCGTTGCATTGCAGCTCGCGCGTGTCCTCGATCAGGACGATCCGGTCATTGCTGCCTGAAATCTCGGCAAGCAGCGCGTTGGTGAGCGTGGTCTTGCCAGTGCCGGTGCCGCCTGCGACCAATATGTTGAGCCGGCCGCGCACCGCGGTGCGCAGGACATCCGCCGCATCTGCGGGCATGATGCCCGAGGCGACATAGTCGCCG